>DATKPP010000001.1:0-3653 GCA_035524075.1 Steroidobacteraceae bacterium
GCCGTCATGCTCGGCATTCTCGCCGAGCCGACGCTCATCCTCGTCTTCGTCGGCATCACACTGCTTGCGAAGGCGATGCTGCCCTTCGTGGTCAATCACCTCCTCGTCCAGCAGCCGGCCGTGTACTGGGGGCCGGCGCACGTGTTCCTGGTGGCCGCGTTCTTCATCCTCATTCTCGTGGAGACGGATCGGCTGCCCATCCACTCGAGCACGCACATCGAGGTCTACATGATCGAGGAAGGGCGCATCCTCGAGTATTCGGGCCCTCTCCTCGCGCTGCTCAAATGGGCCTCGGCGATGAAGCAATTCATCCTTTATACGATCTTCTGCAACGTGTTGCTCCTGCCGTGGGGTTTGTCGATCGCCGGACTCGCATCGGGGGCGCTGGGTGCGGCGGTCGCCCTCTTCTTGAAGTTCCTGGTGGTCGCCGCGGCCGTGGTGTTCGTCGAAACTGCCCAGTCGCGCCTGAGGTACTACCGATACCAGGAGCCGCTGGCTGCCTCTTTCCTGCTCGCCATCCTCGCAATCGTGGCGAATCAGCTGAGGTAGGCATGGCACCCGTCGCCGGAATCTTCGCCGCCCACTTGCCGCCGCTGGCGGACGCGGTATTCAGCCTGCTCGCGATCACGAGCCTCTTACTCGCCTTCGTCATGCTGGGCTCCCGGTGGCTCAGCGAGTACATGATCGCTTTCGCCGTGCAATCGTGGCTGATTGCGCTCCTCTCGGCTGCGATCGGCTTCTACGGCGACTATCCCGAGCTCTACGGGATCGCGATTCTCACCGCCCTCTTCCGCGGGCTCGTGCTGCCGTACCTCCTCTCCCGCATCCTCCGACGGCTCAAAGTCGATCGGGAGCTTCACGAGCGTTTGGCTCCAAGCTCGAGTCTCGTCGTCGGCGCACTCCTCGTCGTGTTCGCTTTCGCGGTCGCGACGCACCTTGGTACATCCCTGGGCCTCGCGGGCACAGTGGCCGTGCTGGCCCTCACTGTGATGCTCTCCATGAAGCTGATCGGATTTCTCATGCTCATGGTCCGCAGCGAAGTGATCTCGCAGGTACTCGCCATTCTCGTGCTCGAGAACGGCATTTTCCTCGGCTCTCAGATCCTCGTGCCCGGAATGCCGCTCCTCCTCGAGCTCGTAATCCTCTTCGATCTCCTCGTCGTCGTCGCGTGCTTCGGCGTGTTGGTGCGCTACCTCGTCGTGCACGCGGGCACTTCGAGCACGCTGGGCTTACGGAGGTTGATCGGATGAGTGTCGGGGCGCTCGTTGCCGTGATTCTCCTCGCGCCGCTTGCCGCGGTGCTCGGCAGCCTCGCCTCTCGACGCCCGCGTCCGTCGGAATATCTCAACCTCGCGGCCGCCATCATCTCGTTCGTTGCCGTCGTGACGCTTCTGCCGCGGGCGCTTGCCGGGCCTTACACCCTGCTGCGGGGCTACGTGATCGTCGATCCATTGGGATGCTGGGTCTTGCTGTCCGTCGCGACGGTCTATCTCCTAGCCTCGATCTACTCTATTGGCTATATGCGCGCGCTCGGC
Source organism: Steroidobacteraceae bacterium (assembly GCA_035524075.1). Taxonomy (GTDB): domain Bacteria; phylum Pseudomonadota; class Gammaproteobacteria; order Steroidobacterales; family Steroidobacteraceae; genus JASHUC01. The sequence continues at coordinate 1,535 of DATKPP010000001.1, forward strand.
CTCGATGCGCGCCTGCACGTCTACTACGCCCTCTTCGCGGGCTTCGCGCTGACGACGCTCCTCGGCCCTCTGATGAACAACATCGGCGTTTATTGGATTGCAATCGAGCTCACGACGCTCGTGAGCACCTTCCTCGTCGGCTTCGAGCACACACGGGAGAGCGTCGAGGCCGCCTGGAAGTACATCATCGTCGTCTCGGCCGGAATCAGTCTCGCTCTCCTCGGCATCATCTTTTTCTACTGGGCGGGAAGCCTGACGCTAGGTCCGACGTACGATCTCACTTGGTCGGCCCTGCGCGCCGTGGCGCCCAGGCTCAACTCCACCATTGCCCTCGCAGCATTCCTGCTCGTTTTCATCGGCTTCGGCACGAAGGTGGGTCTTGCACCGATGCATACCTGGCTCCCGGACGCTCACAGCGAGGGTCCCGCGCCAGTCTCCGCCATGCTCTCGGGGGCACTTCTCAACACGGCGATGGTCGGGATCGCACGGTTCATCCAGGTGGCCGACGCAGCGCGGTTAGGCGCGCTGCCGCGCACCATCGTTGTCATCATCGGCGCGCTGTCGCTTCTCGTCGCTGCGCTCTTCATCACGCGCCAGACGGGCGTCAAGCGTCTCATGGCCTATTCCAGCGTCGAGCATATGGGCATCATGACACTCGGATTCGGTTTCGGTGGCCCACTCGGAGTAGCCGGCGCCCTGTACCACATGCTCAATCACTCGCTCAACAAGTCGCTCATGTTCTTCGGCGCGGGGGATGCCATGCATGCCTTCCACACCAAACGCATCGGTCGCATTCACCATGCACTCAAGGCGATGCCGGTTGCCGGGCTCCTCTGGCTCGCGGGTGCAGTCGCCATTACCGGCGCGCCGCCCTTCGGCCTGTTCTTGAGCGAGTTCACGATCCTGCGCGCGGGGCTTGCCGGACCCAACGCCTGGGCCGTGTTCGTGATGCTGGTGCTCCTCATCGTGATCTTCATTGGCTTCCTGAATCACTTCCGCGCGATGTACTTCGGCGAGCACCCGGAGATGGCTACCGTCGAGAGTCACCCGCCGATGTCTGGAACCACTTTCTGGTGCGTGCTGCCGATGTGGCTTGCGCTCATCCCTCTCCTCGCGCTCGGGCTCTGGTGGCCCCATGCGTTCTCACACTACTTCAGGATCATCGCCGCAGAGCTCGCAAGCGGAGGAACGCGGTGACGGGACAGGATCCAGCTTTGGGCGAACAGCCTCCGGCAGGCGACACACTGGTGCGAAATGTGCCGGTGTGGGACCTGGAGCGGCGCAGCCGCGCCGCGGTCGCCGCAGGAGCTCGCGTACAATTCGCCTACGCGTGGTTTCCGGAGAACTTGGGTGAACGGCCGGCGCAGACGGACGCATCCGAGGCTCCATCTGCTCGAGTTCCAGAGCTGCGGTATGTCGTTCATACGGCGGCCGGGCACGGACCGGAGATCTGGCGGTGCCAGCCGGGAGCGCATCGGCCGCCGAGCCTTGCTGCTATCGCTCCGCTAGTCTCCTGGTACGAACGAGAGATCACCGACCTTTGTGGACTCTGCTTCGAGGATCAACCCCAACCCGAGCCGCTCGTCCTACTACCCGGCGCACATGCCGCGCGCCCGCCGCTTCAGCCCGGAATTGCTCCGCCCCTGGTCTATACACCGGAGCCCCACCACCTTCCCGAGCTCGCAGGTTCCGCGCATCGTGATGTGCAGATACTGCCCTTCGGGCCCATCCGGGCCGACGTGCTCGAGTCGGCGCAGTTCACGTTCCTCTACATCGGCGAGGCGATTCTGCACTACCAGCCCCAGCTCTTCTTCAAGTACCGTGGCATGGAAAAGCGCTTCGAGGGCGTGACGGCCGAGCTTGGCGTCATACTTGCCGAGAGAGTCTCAGCGGTTGGCAGCGTGGCGCATGCGCTTGCGTACTCTTACGCTCTCGAAGCCGCGGCACGCTGCGAAGTCCCCGAACGCGCCGAATGGCTGCGCGCGCTGCTGGCAGAGCTCGAGCGGCTCTACAACCACCTTCATTACTTCGGCCATCTCTGCCACACCACGACCCTCAAGGTCGGAGAGGCTGAAGGCAAGTATCTTGAAGAGCTCGCCAAGCAGATGAATGCCGAGGC
>DATKPP010000002.1:0-5221 GCA_035524075.1 Steroidobacteraceae bacterium
TCACCAGAAGCGTACGCGCCCGGTGTCCAGATGCACGAAGTCGGACTCGGGGTAGTAGCCGACACCGCCCCGACGCAGGGCGAGCGCCAGTTCCTGCACCCGCTTCGTGGGCACGCCGGGCAGGCGCACATCGATTGCCTGGCCGCGCATGTGGAGGCTGTGGACGGCGACACCGCTCGAGCGGCTGTGCAGCATCGCGTTGGTCTGCGGCGAGCGGTAGCCGGAGATCACGTGAAACGGCGCATCGCAGCCGGCGCGGGTCTTGAGCTCGAAAAGGATGTCGAGCACCCCCGGATCGATCCGATGCACCTCGCCCGTGCGGAAGTCACGCAGGAAATGATTGACCCGGCCGAGCTGTGCGGGCGCGTAGCCGCCGGCCTGATAATACGCGCACGTGAGAGTCTCCCCCGTGTGCGTATGCACGAAAGACAGCGAGCGGGACTCCGCAGTGCGCGCCCATGCGGCCGCCGGCGCCGCGGCGAGCAGTACTGCTCCGGATCGGCCGAGAAAGGCTCGGCGGCCGGCAGAAAAGTGATCGGATCGGTGAGAATCGCGGGACACAGCCGAGGCCTCGGGCGCTGAGGCGGCCATCATTCCGGAGGCAGTAGCGGAAAGTCAATGTCGAGTTGCGCAGTACCGCGTTAATGTCCCGAGCGCAGTCCGAGCGCTCGCTCGATGCCTCGCTCCGCCTGCAGCCAGTCGTCAATCTCGTGGCCTGGCTCGAAGCCGCGGCGCTCGGCACAAAAGTACGCCGCCTCGGCAATCCTGGCGTGGAGATCCGCGGGGTCGATGGCGAGCCTGGCAGGGGCCGACGGTGGCCCGCATTCCAAGACCCTGCGCCCACGCATTTCAGCCCTCTTCGCGTGGGGCGCCTGACGAGGAGCCCGCTTGGCCGACGGCGGCGTGAGGGGTCTGTTCATGGCGTTGACGCTCCGAGTCGCTGCGCAAGCCGTCCGCGCTTGTCACGGGCTTGGGCGCCCATCAGAGCCGCGAGCGTACTCAGTTCCTGCGCCACGGCGGGGAGGAGGTCATCCAGCGTGACGATGCCGACAAGGGCCCCCGAGGCGTCGATGAGGGGCGCCCGACGCACGGCCCGCACGTTGAGTGCCTCGATGGCCTCGGTCAACTCGAGGTGCAAAGGTAACACGAGGGGATCCAGCGACATCACGTCGCCGACCGTGAGACAGTACAGGTCCGCGCAGCAGCGCAGTTGGCCGCTGACGATGTCGCGGTCGGTCAGGATGCCGATCGGACGCTGCCGCGTGTCATTGCGATCAACGACCACGAGGGCGCCAATGTGCTCGTCGCACATGACACGCGCCGCCTCGGCGAGCGGGTCTTCGCGATGGGTCGTCCGCGCTCGCGGAGTGCGCAGATCCTGAATTCTCATCGAATCACTCCTCGATTTGGCCGGACTGCGGGTCTCGGAAGGCACCCTACGCCGCTTGCAGTTGACTGCGCCATCCGCATTGGTACGCATTGCCGGCGTTCGTCATTCGTGTCGAAATTCACCCAATGAACATCGGAACCCTCTGCAGCCGCTACCTCATTACGACTTCCACAGGCGCGCCGCTTTCGGAAGTAGCTCGTCTGATGCGCGAATCACATGTCGGCGCGGTGGTCGTGACCGAAGGAGGCATCGATCATCCAGGGGTGGTGGGGATCATCACTGATCGGGACATCGTGCGCTCGCAGCTCGGGCGAACCGCCGACCTATCGAGCCTGAGCGCAGGGGAGACCATGACGCGCGATCCGCTGGTCTTGCCCGAAGAGGAATCCATCGATGGGGCGATCGCCCATCTGCGGGCGCGTGGGGTGCGGCGGGCTCCTGTGATCCGGGCGGACGGCACGCCGGTTGGCCTGATCTCGGTGGATGACCTGCTCCGGCATCTGGCCGGCAAGCTCTCCGGGCTCGCCGGCATCGTTGCCTCGCAGGTGAGGCGGGAGCGACAGTAGAGGAGGTTTGTCCATGAACGCGATGCAGCACAGCTTGACTCTACAGACTGATCCGCCGTTTGCTCCGCCACGGTTGGACGAGCCTGCGCCCTATTTCGAGGGCCGCTCGACGCAGGGGCCGATCAAGCTCAGCGACTATGCCGGCCGCTGGCTCGTGTTCTTCGCCCACCCGGCCGATTTCACGCCTGTCTGTGCGAGCGAGCTCGTAGCATTCGCGCGACACAGCGCCGAATTCGCGGCGCTCAAGTGCAGTCTGCTCGGGCTGTCGGTGGACAGCGTCTATTCGCATCTCGCCTGGCGCGAGAGTATCCGGGACCGCTTCGGCGTGACCATCGACTTCCCCCTTCTGGAGGATGTGTCGATGCAGATCGCGCGGCGGTACGAAATGTTCCACCCTCGCCATGCGCCGAGCGCGGCGGTGCGCGCGCTCTTCGTGATCGATCCGCAGGCCAAAGTGCGCGCCATGCTCCACTATCCGGTGACTGTCGGTCGCTCGGTGAATGAGGTTTTGCGGCTCGTGCAGGCTCTGCAGACCGCAGACCGGCTCGGGGTCGTAACGCCGGAGGGGTGGACACCCGGCGAGGCGACCGTCGAGCTGCCGCCGGATACGGCGGGCGGGACAGATGCTCGACGGGGGGAGCGCGGCGATAGCGCCTATGGCTGCGTCGACTGGTACTACTACAAGCGGCCGGCCAGCGAGGAAGGCGGAAGCTCGCGGCGATAGTCCACACAATGGTTGGTCCGGCGGTTTTGACTCCACCGAACCCGTGACCACCTCAGGTGACAGTCAGTTGGGTCGCAATAGCCGTCGCGCCGGCGTCGAGCTGTGCGGTTCGCTTTCTCGATAGATATCGAATCGAGACAATCCGGGCCAATCCACTTCCCTGCGCCATGACGGCGTCGCGCCCGCACGCGCAAACGACGCGTTCATGTTCACCGGCGACCAGGAAAATCGTAAGAGCGCTGGCAAGGCCAGGAATGGGATGTTCGAGGCGCACGAGGTGCGCTCGCGTGTCGTGTGTAGTCCAAATGAGCAGAGTGCGCTCATCGAGCGGCTCCCAGCTCTCGAGGGTCTTGACGTGGATGGACTCGTGTAGTTGCACAGCCCGCGTCTTACACGCTAATGTTGAAGCGCAGGCGGATGGGGCGATGAGCAAGGCGAGCAGGACGAGGAGCGGGAGCTCACAATGGGCGCAAAGCTTGTCGCGAATCCGGCGCATGGCAACAATCTGCAGCGATGCTCGTAGGGTAGTGAGGTCACTTCGGCGGGAAGCCCATCAATATGGAGTCGACTGCCGCGCGGATCGAGCCTGCGGAATTTTCGATATCCGAGCGGGTCAGCTCTTTGCGGGCCCAGCCGTGCCACACCGGCCGATGGGTCCGGGCATCGAAGATGTCGACCGAGATCGTCCCCTCGCGGTACTGGCGCACATCGACCTCGCTCCCCCAATAAGGAGCGCCCCACCAGTAAGCACCACCCCGCATCCATGGACCCGCATAGGGCGCTGGATAGGAGCGAAGGTCCGTGCGCTCGCGCGAGCCGATCGTGGAATCCACGATGAAATCGGCCGCGCCGGGGTCGCTCGCGAGGGTGTAACCCTTGGCGATCAGCGCCGATTCGATAGCATCGTGTGCGCGCTGAACGACGAGTGGGTTTCGAGACCCGTAGAGCCGAGCGTGCGGTGGCATCCACGCGAAGCTGTGATAGCGGGAGAAGTCAGCCGAGGGGTCATGATCGCTACCCACTCGCAGGGTTTCGCAGGCCGTGAGGAGGAGGCCGGCGACAACGACAGCGATCACGCGGGCGAGGGGACGCATATGAGCTGGAGACATGACGGTTCCTCCTGTAGATTGTTGCTGGCAGTTGAACGGCTGCAAGCGTCAGGTTCTGACGGTGAGCTCGTTCTTGACCTGCAGCACTCCGGGCGCGGACCACGCGGTCCGCTGAGCCTGGTCCCGCTCTGCCCACGAGCGGACTTCGCCACGCAGCGTCACCTCACCCCCGTGGGCCTCGACGGCGACCCGGTGCGCGTCGATCTCCGCGCTTCGCCTGAAGGCCTCCTCGATCTTGTGCTTGATTTCCGCTGGAGCGATTACGCGAGGGAGGACGCGGATCGAGTTGCGCACGCTCACGACCCCACGCAGCTCTCGCACGATACTCTCGGCCTTCTCTCGCTGGTGGTGCCACTCCACGGTGCCTTCGAGGGCGACGTGTCCGTCGTGCACGAGCGGCCTGATGTCCTGCGAGCTCATAGGCAGCAGCGCTGCCTGGAGCGCTAAGACGATCGCGCGGGCGAGCTGCGGATCCGTAACGGCATCACTGTTTGGCAATCTGACTTCGATGTCGTTTGCAACACCGGTCACGCCGGCCACACGCTTGGTGCTCGCATCGGCCCGATACTTCTCAGCGTAGCTGTGGGCAAATCCCGTGAGGGAGACGACACCCTCGTTCACCGTGACCGCAATATCAGTCTCGTCGATCTGCGGATCCCAGCCCAGCTCCGCCTTGACGTCACGCTCGATCTCAGTGTCGGTTTTCATGGCCTTCGGGTCCTCTCGCGGAAACTTGAGACAAGGTTACGCGGGCCACGCGGAAATTCGATCCGAGGATGTACTTACAGAGCCAGCCGCCGGCCGTCCGCATTTTCCCGTATTCCGATGCGTGCTGCGGGCGAGCAGGCTGCGACCGGATGAGCACATCAAAGACAGTACCCGATGCGACACCAGGCTCCGGCGGAACCGGCGGCCGGGTCGTGGCCGTCCGCGGCTCGGTACTCGATGTCGATTTTCCCGTCGGCGAACTCCCGGCGATCCGGGAAGCGCTTGCCGTGGACTGGGACGTCGGTCCATCGCTCATTGCCGAGGTGCAACAGCACCTCAATCCGCGGCGGGTGCGAGCAGTTGCCCTTCAGGGCAGTGGGGGACTCAAACGGGGCACGAAAGTCCGTCGCCTCGGGGCGCCCATTCGAGTGCCGGTCGGACGGCCGGTGCTCGGTCGCTTGCTGAACGTGCTCGGCGAAACGACTGACCGCGGAGCCGCGCTTGCGCCTGACATCGAGCGCAGGCCGATTCATGCGCCGGCTCCGGCGCTCGAGCGCCGCAGCGGCGCCCGGGAGCGCTTCCACACCGGGATCAAGGCCATCGATCTGCTCGCGCCACTCATCCAGGGCGGTAAGGCCGCGATGTTTGGTGGCGCGGGCGTCGGCAAGACAGTGCTCATCATGGAGCTCATCCGCACGACCGCGGAGCGGCATGCAGGAATATC
>DATKPP010000003.1:0-92165 GCA_035524075.1 Steroidobacteraceae bacterium
TGAGCCGGCGCGCGAGCGCGTCCGCGTATGCATATCCGAGCAGCAATCCGACCTGGAAGAAAACCAGGCAGGTCGCCCACACGTTCGCCGCCCCGCCGAACCACGGCAGCAGCTCCTTGGCGATGATGGGCTCGACGAGAAACAGCAGAAACGAGCCGCAGAACACCGTGAGCGCAAAGGCGGCGACGATCCAGCCCTCGCGGGCCGCCGCGCCGCTGCGCCCGGCGGAGATGGCCGAGCTCATGAGGTGGGCGGCCGTGCCCGCGGACTCATCGTGAGCCACCGAGGCTTTGCAGGCGCTCGAGATAGAGGTGCTCGTCCGGTGCTTGCCCGTCGCGCTGGGCTTCCCAGAGCGTGCGGCCCAGAGGCTCGAGCATGGCATGCTCGGCCGCATGCGCGCTTCCCAGCCGGTGCGCCAGCTCGCGGTGGATCCGCGCGATCCCCGGCGGGCGATCCGTCGCGACCTGATCACGAATGGCGAGATGCATCCCCAGGTGAAGGAATGGATTCTCGCGTCCGCCCTCGGGCGTGAACTCGGCCTCGAGCGCGCCGGTTGCGGATTCCAGCCACGAGACGTATTCGGGATGGTCGGCGATCACGGCGGCGATCTGCCCCTCGAGAGGCGACAGCGGCAGGCGAGCGGTGAACTTGCGCCAGGCCTCGAGATATTGCCGGCGCAGATCCTCGCGACTGTATCCGGCGAACACGCTCATGCTGCGGTCTTGTGCGGGTATTCGCACAGATGCGCGATGATACAGCGCGGACAGGCGGGCGAGCGCGCCGTGCACACGTAGCGCCCGTGCAGCAGCAGCCAGTGGTGGGCATTCTTCAGGTAGGCGGGAGGTGTGCCCGCCAGGAGAGCCTCCTCGACCTCGCGGGGCGTCTTGCCCGGGGCAAGCCCGGTGCGGTTGGCGACCCGAAAGATGTGCGTGTCCACGGCAATCGTCGCCTGGCCGCAAACCATGTTGAGGATCACATTGGCGGTCTTGCGGCCGACGCCCGGAAGGGCCTCGAGACTCTCGCGGTCGCACGGGATCTGGCCACCATGCTTCTCGATCAGCGCGCGGCTGAGATCGACGACGTTGCGGGCCTTGGCGTTGTAGAGCCCGACGCTCCTCAGATACGGCCGCACGCGCTGGACGCCGAGCGCCGCGAGGGCCTGCGGAGTATTGGCGACGGGGAAGAGCTTGCGGGTGGCCGCATTGACGCTGCGGTCGGTCGTGTGCGCCGAGAGCACCACCGCGATCAGCAGCTCGAAGGGGGAGCCGTGCTCGAGCTCGGTCGTCGGGGCAGGGTTTGCAGCCTGCAGTCGGCGGAAGATGGCGCGCCGCCGCGCCGGGCTCATGGGAGCGGCCCGCCCCGAGCGCTGTGCTTGCGTGCGGCGAGCACCGCGGCATGCTCGGCCGCCCGCCGCGCGATGCGCTCGCCGTGGGCAAGGTAGCGCTGCCGGTTTACCGCGGCGCTGGGAGCGACCGGCGCCGCAGCGCCCAAGGCACTCGCGGGCACCAAGGCGATGCAGTCCACGGGGCACGGCGCAACGCAAAGCTCGCAGCCCGTGCACAGCTCGGCGATGACGGTATGCATGTGGCGCTGCGCTCCGATGATCGCATCGACCGGACATGGCGGCAGGCACTTGGCGCAGCCGATGCACCGAGCCTCGTCGATCCGCGCAACGTGATGTGGCATCTCGAGGCCGCAGCCGGGATCGAGCGGCAAAGGCTCGCGTCCGAGCAGTCGAGCGAGCGCCTGGATGGTGGACGCTCCACCCGGAGGACACCGGTTGATTGGCGCTTCCCCGCGTGCGATCGCCTCGGCGTAGGGACGACAGGCGGAATATCCGCACCGTGTGCACTGCGTCTGAGGCAGCAGAGCGTCGATGCGTTCGGCGGCAGTGAGCATGAGCCTTGGCCGCCGGTCAGCTGACTTGCATGCCGGGCGTGGCCCCCGAGTCGGGCGACAGCAGGTAGACACCCGCTCCATCGCCGCTCGCTGCGAGCACCATGCCCTCGGAGATGCCGAACTTCATCTTGCGATGTGCGAGGTTTGCGACCAAGACGACCAGCCGTCCCGTGAGCGACTCGGGCGGGTATGCGGACTTGATGCCCGCGAACACGGTGCGCGTCTGGGTACCCAGATCGAGTGTCAGTCGCAGGAGCTTGTCGGCGCCCTCGACCGGCTCGGCCCTGGCGATGCGTGCCACACGCAGGTCGATCCGCCGGAACTCCTCGAGCGAGAGGGTCGGCAGCGGGCGCTCCACAGGCGCGGCGGGCGGCGGGGCCGGCGATGGCGCGCCTGCGGCGCCTGCATCGCGGGGCTCGGCCTCGAACAGTGCGTCGAGCTGCTTGGCCTCCACGCGTCTCATGAGGTGAGAGTAGTCGGCGATGCGCTGCTCGCCGAGCAGCTGCAGCGCGTCGGTCCAGACCAGCGGCGGGATCGCCAGAAAGGCTTCGGCCTTGCGCGCGAGCTCGGGCAACACCGGCTTCAGGTACAAAGTGAGCAGCCGAAAGACGTTCAATGAGACGGCGCAGATCTCGCGCAGCTGCGCAACCTTGCTTGCGTCCTTCGCGAGCTCCCACGGGCGGTGTGCGTCGAAGTACTTGTTGGCAAGGTCTGCGACGAACATCACCTCGCGCAGCGCGCGCGAGAACTCGCGCCGCTCGTACAGCGCTGCCAGCCTGATCGACACCAGCATTGCAGCGGCCAGCAACCGGGCGGGTTGCGGGATCAGCTGTCCCGCGCAGACGAGCTCGAGGACTGCGTTGCGATCGAGCTCCTCGGGCGCGGCGTCCTTCCCGGAGGCCTCGAACAGGGGCAGCCGGCGCCATTCACTCAGGTATGCGCTCACCTGGTCCGCGCACTGCGCGCGCGTGATGAGGTTCTCGAGACGCGACTTGAGGAACGATGCGGCGCGACTTGCGATGTTGACGTACTTGCCGATCAGGTCGCTGTTGACGCGCGCGAGGAAATCCCCCGAGTCGAAGTCGATATCCTCGACGTTGGCGTTGAGCTTCGCCGCGAGGTAGTACCGCAGCCATTCCGGATCCATCCCGATCTGCAGGTAGCGCAGCGGGCTCAAGCCCGTGCCGCGCGACTTGGACATCTTCTCCCCCGAGACGGTCAGATGCCCGTGAACGTACACGTGGTCGGGCACCTTGTAAGGCGGACCCGAGAACCGGAGCATCGCCGGCCAGAACAGGGTGTGGAAATAGATGATGTCCTTACCGATGAAGTGGATCTGCTCGGTGTCGGGCGCGGTGATGAACGCCTCGTAGCTGCGCGGCTCGCCGTTCGTGCCGGCCTTGCCGCTCGAGAAGTAGTTCTGCAGCGCGGCCAGATAGCCGATCGGCGCATCGAGCCAGACGTAGAAATACTTGCCGGGGTGGTCCGGGATGGGGATGCCGAAGTAGGGCGCATCACGCGAGATGTCCCAATCGGCAAGCTCGACACCGCCCCGACCCTCGAGCCACTCGCGCGCCTTGTTGACGACCTGGGGCTGCAATCGCCCGGGCGCGCCGACCCACCCCGACAGGAACGCGATGCAGCGCGGGTCGGAGAGCCGGAAGAAAATATGCTCCGAGCTCCTGAGCACCGGAACGGCGCCCGTGAGGGTGGAACGGGGATCGATGAGATCGGTGGGCGCATTGACGATGCTGCACGACTCGCAGGCATCCGCGTACTGATCCTTCGCGTGGCAGTTCGGGCACTCGCCCTTGAGGTAGCGGTCGGCGAGAAACATTCCCTTCACGGGATCGTAGAACTGCTCGATGGGCTTCGAGTAGATGAGCCCGTGCTGCTTCAGCCGGCGATAGATGTCCTGGGACAGGGCGACGTTCTCGGGGGAGTCGGTCGTGTACCAGTGATCGAAGCTCAGGTGGAAGCCTTGCAGGTAACGCGGCCGATCGGCCGTGACCCGCGCGAGCAGCTCCTGCGGGGTGAGACCCTCGGCCTCGGCTTTGAGCATGATCGGGGCGCCATGCACATCGTCGGCGCAGACGAAATGCATGCGGTTGCCCTGCATGCGCTGGAAGCGCACCCACACGTCGGCCTGGATGTACTCCATGATGTGGCCGATGTGAAACGGCCCGTTCGCATACGGCAGGGCCGTGGTGACGAAGATCGTGCGGGGCATCGGGTGAGTTTAACTCAACCCTGATCTTTCACCGGCTCGAACTTTGCCTTGTTGATGCCCTTCTTGTAGGCCTCTTTGCCCGTGATGGCCCTCTGATCGAGCAGCTGCTGGATGGCCGTGTCCATGGTGCGCATGCCGAACTGCGCTCCGGACTGCATCGAGTTCTCGAGCTGATCGAGCTTGCCCTGGCGGATGAGGTTCGAGACGGCCGGAGTGTTCACCAGGATCTCGAGAGCCCCGACCCGGCCCTGCTTGTCGGCCCGCTGCAGCAGCTGCTGCGAGACCACCCCGCGCAGCGAGGTCGAGAGCATGGTTCGCACGTGCGACTGCTTGTCGGACGGGAACACGTTGATCATGCGGTCGACCGTCTGCGCCGCCCCGTTGGTGTGCAATGTCCCCATGACCAGGATCCCCATCTCCGCGGCCGTGATCGCCACGCTCATGGTCTCGAGGTCGCGCAGCTCGCCGACGAGGATCACGTCGGGGTCCTCGCGCAGGGCCGAGTGCAGCGCGGCGGAGAAGCTCGGCGCGTGCACGCCGATCTCGCGCTGGCTCACGAGGCAGCTCTTGCGGTGGTGGACGAACTCGATCGGGTCCTCGATGGTGAGGATGTGCCCGTGCACGCGCGAGTTGATGTCATCGATCATCGCCGCGAGGGTCGTGGATTTGCCGGATCCCGTCTTGCCCGTCACCAGAATGAGCCCATTGGCAGCGTGGGACATGAGCCGCACGGCATCGGGCAGCTTCAGCTCATCGAGAGTCATCGCGCGGGAGGGAATCGCGCGGAACACGGCGCCCATTCCGCTCAGGTGGCGCAGCACGTTCACCCGGAAGCGAGCCCGGTCGCCCAGTGAGTAGGCGAAGTCGGCGCCATCCTTCGACTCGAAACGATCGACGGCCGTCTTGGGCATGATCTCGTAGAGCGCATCCTTGACCATCTGCGGCTCGAGCCGCTCGGTGCGCAGCGGCTGCAGGTCGCCGTACAGACGGATGCGCGCCGGATCCCCTGCGATGAAATGCAGATCGGATCCGCGGCGCTGCAGAATCTCATCGAGGAAGGGATCGATCGCGGCCATGGTCGCCTTCAGGCCGAGGCCGCGGAGGCCGCCCCGGCCACCTCGACCTTCGGGAGCATGGAGGTGTCGGTCACGTACTTCTGGAACAGGCGCTTGTCGGTTGCGTATCCGTAGGCATCGTCGGGATCGATCTCGCGCGCGGAGATCGCTGCCAGGAGGGCTTGATCGAGCATCTGCATGCCCAGGTCGCGGCCGGTCTGCAGCTGGCTCGGAACCTGGTGAGTCTGGTCGGTCTGGATGAGCTTGGCGATGGCGCGCGTCATGACCATCACCTCGCACACCGCTCGGCGCCCGCGCGAATCCACGGTCTTCACCAGCACCTGTGACATCACCGCGAGCAGGCTTTGCGCCAGGAAGCTCTTGGTCTGCTCGCGCTCCTCGACGGGGAGCGCATCGATGATGCGGTCGATCGTCTTGACGGCGCCGGTGGTGTGCAGGGTGCCGAGCACCAGGTGCCCGGTCTCGGCTGCCGTCATGGCCATCGAGATCGTCTCCGCATCGCGCAGCTCGCCGACCAGGATCACGTCGGGATCCTCGCGCATGGCTGCGCGCACACCCTCGGCGAAGCTCGGGATGTGCGTGTGCAGCTCGCGCTGGATCACCTGACTCTGCTTGCTGCGATGAACGAACTCGATCGGGTCCTCCAGGCTCACGATGTTGAGCTTGCGGGTGCGATTGAGCAGGTCGATCATCGCGGCGAGGGTGGTGGATTTGCCCGTTCCCGTCGATCCGGTCACCAGGATCATGCCCTGGTGGTAGTCGCAGAGCTTGGTGACGATCGGGGGAAGGCCGAGCTTGTCGATGTTCGGCACCTCGGAGGGAATGGAGCGAAAGGTCGCCCCCACGCCGGTCTCCTTGCGGTAGACGTTCACGCGGAAGCGCCCGCCCTCGGCGGACACGTACGAGAAATCCAGGTCCTCGCCCTTGTTGAACTTCTCGGTCTGCGAGCGGCTGAGGATCTCCCCGATGTAGCCCTCGAGCTCGCTCTGGCGCAGGTCACGGAACTTGATCGGCAGCAGATCCCCATGCATGCGCAGCATCGGAGGCACTCCGACTGCGAGATGCACGTCGGAGCAGCCTTGCTGCGTTCCGAGCTTCAAGAACGCGTCGATACGCGCCACGATCTAAGTCCCCATGCTTGTTGCGGACGATGTTTTGCCCGGTCCGTGCGGCCACTTCAACGCTCGGGTGGCGGAAATTTGACGTAACGCACGAAAACCTCGCGCGGCCCGCCCGGCTACATGAAGCCCTGCAGCGCCGCGTGAAGCTCGTCCATGGTCTGGAAGCGCTTGGCCTTGTCCACCGCCATGGTCTTCATGACCAGATCGCTGAGGCCGGGCGGCAGGGCTGCGTTGATCTGCTGAGGCGGACGCGCCTTGCCCTGCACGTGCTGGTACATCACCGACATGTGATCGCCGCGCGAGTAGGGCGGAACACCGGTCACCATCTCGTAGAGCATGACGCCCAAGGCGTAGATGTCGGCCCGCTCGTCCACCTTCTTGCCCAGGATCTGCTCGGGCGCCATGTACTTCGGAGAGCCGATGACGTATCCGGTCTTGGTGAGCTGGGTGTCGCCCTCGCGCTGCGCAGCGGCCACGCCGAAGTCCACGATCTTGAGCAGCCCCTCCTGGTTGATCAGCACGTTGGCAGGCTTCAAATCGCGATGGACGATGCCGACCTGGTGCGCGACCGTCATTCCGGTTGCGATGTCGCACCCGAAGCCCAGCGCCCGGCGCAGCTCCATCGGCTTCTCGTTGACGATCTCCCCCGCCAGGGTGTGGGAGGGAAAGTACTCCATCGAGATCGCGTAGTTGCCCTGGATGTAGAGGAAGTCGTAGATGCGAATGACGTTCTTGTGCGTGATCTTGCGCGAGTAGCGCAGCTCGTGCACGAAGCGCTTCATGACCTCCTCGTCCTGCGCCACGTTCGGGTTCAGGAACTTCAGGATCAGCCGCTCATCGACGACCGTGTCCTCCATGAGCAGCACCGTGCCGAAGGCACCCCGGCCGATGCGATCGATGTACTTGTAGCGTCCCTCGATGATGTCGCCGGTCTTGAGCGTCGAGATATCGAGCTTCGCGGGCTCCTCCGCGCGACGCGAGGCCTGGGTGAGCGCAGCGTCCGACACGAGCAGCGTGCGGGAGGCCGGACCTGAGGCCTGGGGGTTGCGTGCGGCCGTGGCGCCCGGTTGCGCTGCCGTGGCGGCAGCCATGGGAATGGGCGTCAGCCCGCCGGCGGTGCGGTTGTCGAGCTCCGCGAGCGCGCTTGCCGCCATGCGCGCGATGGTCTGGTCGGGTGACCCGACCTGGGACTGCAGCTCCGAGCGCACCCGCTCGGCGTTGCGATCGTCGGTGAGCTTGGCGAGCGCCTGGATGCTCTCGACGCGAATCTCGCGCTCGGGACGGCTGAGCAGCGGCAGGATGGAATCGACGAGCTTGGCATCGCCGACCTTCGAGAGCGCACGCACGACGATCGGGAGCGCCTTGGCGTTGCCGCCCTGGAGCATCTCCGTGAGCCGCGGCACGGCACGCTTGTTACCGATCTCGGCAAGCGCATCGACCGCGCGCTCGCTGACCCACCAGTCCGTGTCGCGGGTGGCCTGGATGAGGTGATCCACGGCGCGCTCGTCCTTGGTCTGGTTGAGGATCTCGATGGCGGCGCGGCGGATGTCCTCGTCGCGATCGCGCACCAGGCTCAGCACGGCGTCGATCACCTTCGGGCCGCCGATCTTTCCGAGCGCATCCGCGGCGCGACTGCGCACCCACCAGTCACTGTCCTTGAGCGCCTCGAGCAGGTACTTCACCGATTTGGCATCCCCGACCTCGTTGAGCACCTCCACGGCGGCGCGGCGCGCGTACTCGTTCTCGTCCTTGAGCACCTCGATCAAGTGGCGCACGGTGTCGGGGTCGTTGGCCTTGATGACCACATCGATGGCCTTGTTCTGCACGTCGATCTCGGGGTCGCGCAGCAGGGCGCACACGCGCTCGACATCGATGGGGCCGTCCATCTTATGCAGCGCGGCCAGCGTTGCGCCGCGGATCAGCTTGTTCGGATCCTTGAGCTGCCCCTGCAGGGCTGTTTGAACCTCGGGCGTGTTGAAGCGCGCGAGGATGTTGATGATGTGCACCCGGGCGATGGGGTCCTTGCCCTGCAGGCGGCCGAGAAGCTCGGGCAGGGCCGAAGCGTCGGCGACCTCCCCGATGATGCGAAACAACGCCGCCTTCTCGTTCGGCTCCTGGGCATACGCGGCCGTGAGGAGCTCCCGCACGCCGAAGCGCTGCTTCTGCGCGGCGATCACCTCGAGCAGCGCAGACTTGGAGATGCCGGGCGTCGCGAGCGCCTCGAGCAGCGCATGCGGGGGATAGGCGCGGCTGGTGGTGAGAGCCCAGGAGATTCCCGCGATCACTCGCGGGCTGCCCTCGATGAGCCCCTGCAGGAACTGCGGCAATGTCTTTACGGTGACGAGCGCAGCGAGCGCATCGACCAGCAGCACCGTGGCGTTCTTGTCGGCATCCGGCAGCGCCGCCAGGATCGACTCGATCGCGCCCGCGCCGAGCTCCTTCAGCTTCGCGGCGGCCTTCTGGGCGGTGGGGTCATCGGGGGCGGATGCAGACCTCACCTCCGTGATCAGCCGCTCAGCGCGCAGGTTGGTGAAGAAACTCATCAGTCAAGCCGTCGGCAGTCGTTCCCCATGCCAGCCTGATTGCAAAAAGCGAAATGCGGCAACCGCCCCTCCGCGAAGTGATCCGATGGTTCCCGGCCTTGACGACGTGCGACCGCCCTGTTCCCGGCCAGGCATGAATTATGCCACAGGGTGAACGGCGACTTCAGTCGCCGTCGCCGGAGCGGATGGCCTGTCGGCCGGGGTTGCCGAGGGACTAGAATTTGAGTTCCCTCCCGGTGAAGTGACTCCATGACAGACTCGTCCCAGGCCACCGTTGCCGCGCTCCTCGAAGGCTACGTCGATCCCTACCTGGAGGAATCCCTGGGGGCGGCGCACGCGCTGCAAGCGCTGACCCACGACGGTGCACGCTACAGCGCGACACTTCGCTTCGGCTTTCCCGTGGGCGGCTATCAGTCCGAGCTCGAAGGCGCCTTGCGCGAGCACCTGCGCTCGGCAGGCGTGAGCGTCGCGCTCGGGGTCGCTCTCGAGGCGGAGATCCAGGCGCACGCGGTGCAACGGTCGCTCAAGCCCCTCGAGGGCGTCAAGAACATCGTGGCGGTCGCCTCGGGGAAGGGGGGCGTGGGCAAGTCCACCGTCGCAGTGAATCTCGCGCTCGCCTGGGCCGCGCAGGGAGCCCGCGTGGGTCTGCTCGATGCCGATATCTACGGGCCGAGCCAGCCCTTGATGCTGGGCCTCACCCGCGAGCGCCCGACCTCCTCGGACGGCAAGCGCATCCAGCCGCTGCACAGCCATGGAGTCGTTGCGATGTCGATCGGCTTCCTGGTCGATGCCGAGCAGCCGATGGTGTGGCGCGGGCCCATGGTCACACAGGCGCTCAATCAGCTGCTCGCGGATACGAGCTGGGGTGAGCTCGACTACCTGGTCGTGGACATGCCTCCGGGGACGGGCGACATCCAGCTCACGCTCGCGCAGCGCGTGCCCGTCGCCGGTGCCGTGATCGTCACGACGCCGCAGGACATTGCGCTTGCCGATGCGCGCAAGGGACTCAAGATGTTCGAGAAGGTCTCCGTGCCGGTGCTCGGGGTCATCGAGAACATGAGCGTGCACGTTTGCCCGAATTGCGGCCACATCGAACACATCTTCGGCGCCGGAGGCGGCCAGCGCATGGCACAGCAATACGGGGTGAGGCTTCTCGGGGAGCTACCGCTCGATGCACACATCCGCGAGGAGGCCGACGGCGGCAGGCCCACTGTGGTGGCAGCACCCGACACGCCGCGCGGGGAGGCTTACCTGAAGACTGCGAGGCGCACGGCCGCCGCACTGGCGCGTCGCGCGCGCGATCGCAGCGCGCTCTTCCCGCAGATCGTCGTCGAAGAGACCTGACACCGATGGAAGAGACGCGACCGCTGTTCCAGGAGCCTCTCGAGGGTGCCGCACCGGAGGAGGGCGATGCCCCTCCAGAGGGCGGCTACAGCACCGGCATCCTCCCGGCGCAAGATCTGCTGCGCGCAACGCACGTGACACGAGAGATCCGTCCCAGAGAGCCGATCCTCGACGATCAGATTCAACCGGCGAGCCTCGATCTGCGCCTGGGACCGAAGGCCTACAGAGTTCGTGCAAGTTTTCTGCCTGGCAGTCACTCGAGCGTGCAGGCCAAGCTCGATGAGTTCTCAATGCACGAGATGGATATCACCGCTGGAGGCGTTCTCGAGAGGGGCTGCGTATACATCATTCCGCTCCTGGAAACCCTGCACCTCAAACATCGCATGTCCGCCCGGGGAAACCCCAAGAGCTCCACCGGGCGCCTGGACGTATTCACCAGGCTCATCACCGACTACGGGACGGAGTTTGACCAGGTGCGGGAAGGCTACAAGGGCATGCTGTATGCCGAGGTCTCGCCCCGCACCTTCTCCATCCTGGTTCGCAAGGGGTCTCGCCTGAGCCAGCTTCGTATCCGACGTGGCGCTCCCCCCAATAGCGATGAGCGGCACAAGCAGCTTCACAAGGAATTCAGGCTCGTCGATCGGGATCTGTCCGATGAGGAGATCAGAAACGGAGTGCCCATCACGGTCGATGTCGTGGGCGACGCTCACCCTGAGCACGTCATCGGGTATCGAGCCAAGAACCATGCGGGCCTGATCGATGTGGACCGCGTCAACTACTACGACTACCGAGATTTCTGGGATCCGGTGCGTGCGCCCGGCAGGTATGGGTTGGTCTTGGACCCTGCCAACTTCTACATCCTCGCCTCCAGGGAGGCGGTGAAGGTGCCCCCGCGCTTGGCAGCCGAGATGATCGCCTACGACACGCTCGTAGGGGAGTTCCGAGTGCATTACGCCGGGTTCTTCGATCCCGGCTTTGGAGATCCCAGTGCGGGTGGAGAGGGAGCAAAGGCCGTGCTCGAGGTGAGGTCCTACGAGGTGCCTTTCGTCATCGAGGATGGTCAGGTCGTTGGGCGGCTCGTGTACGAGCGGCTGACGGATTCGCCAGAACGACTGTATGGATCCGGGGTCGTCTCCAATTATCAGCGCCAGGGGCTTCGTCTGAGCAAGCACTTCAGACAGCCCGAGTGGCCCAGGACCTGAGGGCGTGAGCGGGCCGCTCAGCCCTGCGGAAGAGCGGCGCGCTTGAGCTCATGGATGTGCAGCTCGAACTCGACCTTGCCCTTGCGCCGCCGCACGCCTTCCACAGGAAGGTATCCGAGGCTCGGGGCAAGCCACAGGCGCATCACACGGTCCGAGTCGGGACGGTCACTGCGATAGATCACCGTGTCGATAGGGCCCATGTCGGTATCGACAACGGCCGTGCCCTCGCGCGTATAGTGGTACTCCTTGGCGATGTCGTGATCGAAGAGCAGAAAGCGCGCGGGTGCGTGGCCGGCAAGCAGGTCGCGCATGAGCTCGACCTGCACCGACAGCGGATCCTGGGTTCCGGGCGGCAGTGGCTGATCGACGGCCTTGCCCGAGGCGGTGCCCTTGGCCCGACCGGTTGACCAGTCAAACTCGAGCGACACGTTCTGATTCCTGCCGCGTCCATTGTCTTCCTGATACCTGAGCGGCTCCACATGGCCGTCCCGCATCTGGAAGATGCTCTTCTCCGTGATCGCATCGGGAAAGGCCAGGCGAAAGATCCCCCGGGGCCGGTTGACGGAGCTGTACTCGTAGGTTCCCGGACTGGGCTGGGAGAGAGTCACGGTCGAGTAGCCTGCCGTGATGCCGTGCCACTCGATCTGGTACACGGCCGTGAACGGCCGCACGCTGAGCGGCTGCGAATCATCCGTGCCCGAGCCCTGCGGCGCTGCCGCGGCGCGTAAGGCAAGGGGCAGCAGCCCCAGGATCGCCAGCTTGTTCAGGTGGGGCACGGTCGGGCGCCTCGGGCAAGGGCAGCGATTGTGCGCAAGGCTCGTTCCCCGCGCGGTGCTCACCGTACAATACACGACTCGGATACCTCCTCATGAGCTACGTGCTTTCAAGGCGCCACCGCGCACCGCGTGCCTCGGCGCTTCTCGCCCTCGGCTTCACCGCCGCGACCTCGCTTGCGCTCGCGGCACGGCCGGTCGATGTCTATGAGGTGAGCGTTCACGGCTCCGTCGGTGACCCGGCCTTTCAGGATGCCATGCGAGAGGTCTTGGTGCGCGCCACCGGCCGGCGCGATGCCGCGAGCGACCCCACATTCGCGCCACTCATCGCCCGCGCCGCGCACTATGTGAGCACCAGCCGCAGCCTGGGCAACGATGTGATTCAGGTGTCCTTCGACGGCTCGGCGGTGGAGCAGCAGATCGTTGCGGCGGGCCGCAGCGTGTGGGATTCGCAACGGCCATTCACGATCGTCGTTCTGAGCCCGCCCCCCACCGGCGCTGCTGCAGACGATGCGCGAGAGAGTCTCGAGCAGCTTGCCGAAGAGCGCGGGCTGCCGGAGACACTCGTCCCGATGAGCGTGGCCGACGCCACGGGCACTGCGCTGACGAGCGATGCGCTGCTGGCCGGTGCGCAGCAGCTGGGTGGGGATGCGATGTTGCTCGGCCGCGCAGACCCCGCGGGCGTAACCTGGCAGTGGACGCTGATCACGGGTTTCTCGACCACGAGCTGGAACGGCACGCTCGCGGATGGAATCAACGGTGCAGCCGATGCGCTCTCCAGGGTGGAGGGGAACGCCCTGCCGCTGGCGGAGGAGAACGCGTTGGTGGCGGTGAGCGGTGTCTCAACCCTGGCCGACTACGCGTGGATCGAGCGGGTGCTGCAGGAGCTGCCCGGAGTGCATCGGTCGGGACTCGAGGAGGCCGACGGCACCACGGCGAGGTTCGATGTACTCATTCGCGGTGGCGCGCCGGCGATCGAGCGTGCGCTCGATCACTCGCCGCATCTGGAACGCACGGAGGCAGCCGGCGCGGCACTGACCTACCAGTTCCATCCGTAGATGCTGCGACACCTGCCTAATCTCATCAGCATTGGGCGGATCGTGCTCACCTGGCCCATTGTCATGGCGCTGCGCGAGGGTAACTACGTCGCGTGCATGTGGCTTTTTGCGCTCGCGGCGTTCTCGGACGGGCTCGACGGGCTTCTCGCCAAGCGCTTTGGCTGGACCTCGGACCTGGGGAAGCTTCTCGATCCCGCCGCCGACAAGCTGCTGCTGGTGAGCGTATTCGTGAGCACGACCTGGCTGGGCCTGGTGCCCCGCTGGCTCACCGCGACCGCCGTGGGGCGCGATGCGCTCATCGCGCTGGGGGCGCTGACCTTTCGCGTGTGGTTCGGCCCGTTACAGGGCCGCCCGACCTTTCTGAGCAAGCTCAACACCGCGGTGCAGCTGACCTATCTCTTTTGCGTGATGGCGGAGGCGGCCACCGGACTGCCCGGTCCGGACGTGCTCGAGGCCCTGGCGCTGATCACCCTCGTCACGACCGTGGCCTCGGGCGCCAACTACGTTCTGGCGTTCACGCGGCGCGCGCTCGCCATGCCCCTGGAATCGAGCTGACCGGGCAACTCATGCATCAGCTGCCCCTCGGAGTGCGAGTTCCCGATCGCGCCGTGTTTGCGAGCTTCCTGCCCGGCCGAAACGCTCAGGCCGTCGAGCACCTGAGAAACCTCGCGGAGGGCGCCGCAGCCGGTACCGCATGGATCTGCGGGCCGAGCGGCTCCGGCAAGACGCACCTGCTGCAGGCGACCTGCGCCCTCGCGAGCAAATACGGTCGTGCCGGCTACTTTCCGATGCGCCAGCTCGCAGCGCTCGGCCCCGGCGCACTCGAGGGACTTCAGGAGCTCGACTGCATCTGCCTGGACGATCTGGGGACGGTGATCGGCAGCAGCGAATGGGAGCGCGCGCTGTTTGCACTGCATCGCGAGTCCGAGGAGCGGGGCGGGCGGCTGATCGCGGCCGCCGAGGTACCGCCGGTGCTCACGATGTGGAGCCTCGCGGACCTGGGGTCGAGATGGGCGGCCAGCACCGTCTTTCAGCTGCACACGCTGGAGGAGCGGCAGCTCACCCACGCGCTGCAGCTGCGCGCGCACGTGCGGGGTCTCGAGTTGCCCGACGACACCGCGCGCTGGCTCCAGCGACGCTTCCCGCGCGACATGCACACCCTCTACGAGCTGCTCGACACACTCGATGAGGCGGCGCTCGTGGCGCGGCGCAGGCTCACCGTCCCGTTCATCCGCTCGGTCTTGTCACGGCGCGCGCAGCCGTAGCGCGAGCTGCGCCACGCGGCGTCCCAGCAGCTGGCCCAGCGCATGCTCCTCCACGCTCAGCTGGCGGGCCCGATCAAGACCTGCAACGTGGGATGCGCCGTACGGGGTGCCGCCGAGCCGGGTGTCGTTGAGCGCGGCCTCGGTGTAAGGGATACCCACCAGGTACATCCCATGATGCAGGAGGGGCAACATCATCGAAAGCAAGGTCGCCTCCTGGCCGCCGTGCATGGACTGCGTGGAGGTGAACACGCCGGCCGGCTTGCCCACCAGCGCGCCCGTGAGCCACAGAGCCGCCGTGCCATCGAGAAAGTACTTCAGCGGCGCCGCCATGTTGCCAAAACGGGTGGGGCTGCCGAGCACCAGGCCGTCCGCGGCGCGCAGCTCCTCATGGGTGGCGTAGGGTGGACCTGATGCGGGAATCGGGCGTGGGGCTTGCTCGCTTTCGGCCGTGACGGCCGGAACGGTGCGCAGCTTGGCGGTGGCTCCCGCGACGCTTTCGACGCCGCGGCATACCGCCCGCGCAAGCTCTGCGGTCGAGCCGGTGCGCGAGTAGTAGACGACGAGAATCTCCGCCACGAGCTAAACTATAGCAGCGGATGGATTGCAAGAAGTGCTGGGTCAGCGGGCGCGTGCAGGGCGTGTACTATCGCGGCGCAACGGCCGCTCGGGCGCGCGAGCTGGGTGTTTCCGGCTACGCGAAGAATCTTCCCGACGGGCGGGTCGAGGTGCTCGCTTACGCGGAGCCTCAGGTGCTCGCCATCTTCATCGACTGGCTCTGGATCGGCTCCTCGGCGAGCCGGGTGACGCACGTCGAGGTGACCGAGATCGGCGCATGCGATCAGCCTCCGGTGGGATTTCGAACGGCCTGACTCACCTGGGCCTTCGAGCCGCCCGTTCCCGGCAGATCATCGGCCCCCGTCCAGCGCGCCCAGCGCGATAGCACCGCATCGGAGTAGTTGCGGCTGGCACCGCTACCGTTGTAGCGGGCGAGCGCTCTGCCGAAGTTGTTGTGCTCGGCTTTGAGGTAGTAGCGCAGGATGGCACATCCCATCTGCACGTTCGCGCCCACATGCGTGAGCTCGTAGCGTCGCATGCCGAGCTGCTCGGGCCAGAACGGCATCACCTGCATGAGACCCACGGCGCCCGCGGAGGAGACGGCCCAGCGGTCGAACCGGCTTTCCACCTCGATGAGCGCCATCACGAGGCCCGGCGGCAGCCGTTTTTCCCCGGCGCGATGGGTCTCGCAGTAGACGTCCTTCAGAATATCGACGCGCTCGGTCTGATCGGGCACCTCCCGGCGCAGCCGAGGCTCCATCAGCTTGTACCAGACCTCCGAATCGAAGCGGTCGGCAAAGCACTGCGCCTGGCTGATCGCTCGAGCCACCACGTCGCGCAGGCCCGGGTCGGTCTGCGGGTCGGCACGTGCGGCACGGTCCGGCGCGAGCGTCGCGACAGCGGCCAGAGCGAGCCCTGCCCAGCCAAGCGTGCGGCGTAACGAGGTGGTCATTCGGCTTGCAGTTCAGGCTTCTAGTGCGACTTTCGCGATCCTGTTGCAGGTCCCCGGAGGATTGCTGCGACTCGCGTCACTGTTGGTGTGCTTGGTGCGGCCGTTTCCTGGAAATCCTACAATCGAGTGCAGATGCAAACGGACCTTCAAGCTGGCCAGTCGGAGGAGCGGCCCCGCCGCAAGGGCATTTATCTCCTGCCCAATCTTTTCACGACCGGATGCCTGTTCTCGGGCTTCTATGCGATTGTTGCCGCGATCGACAAGCACTTCGCCTCCGCGGGTATTGCCGTCTTCGTTGCCGCGCTCTTCGACACGCTCGATGGACGCATTGCGCGGCTGACGCACACCGAGAGTGCCTTCGGCAAGGAGTATGACAGCCTCGCCGATATGGTGGCCTTTGGCCTTGCGCCGGCGATCGTCGCCTACCAGTGGGGGGTGGTACGAATCGCCGAGTACGGGCGGGCCTGGGGGCGGTTCGGCTGGCTGTCGGCGTTCTTCTTCGCCGCCGCAGGGGCTCTCAGGCTGGCGCGCTTCAATTCCCGTGCTCCGACCGCCGACAAGCGCTACTTCGAAGGTCTCCCGATCCCCTCGGGGGCGGCCATCGTGGCCGCGTTTGTGTGGTTCTCCAGCGAATGGCGCGAGCCCGGCCTGGCAGGGCTGATCGCCGCCTTCGGCGTGACGGCGGCCGCCGGTGCGCTCATGGTCAGCCGCTTCAGCTACCCAAGCTTCAAGCAGTTCAATCTCGACCGGCGCATCCGGTTTGCGTACATGCTGATCGTGCCGCTGTTCTTCGTGCTCGTCGCCATCGATCCACCGACGATGCTGCTGTCCATGTTCGCAACCTATGCGCTGTCGGCGCCGGTCCTGTGGGTCGGGCGGCGTCTGCGGCGTCTGTGGCGCGGGCCGCAGCCGAGCTGACCGATGCACACCGCACAGCGCGCTCAGTATCTCCAGGCGCTCGGCATCGATGCGTGGGTTCCGCGCACGACGGTGCTGCGGGCCGAGGTCGTCCCGGCACCGGTGCCCACCGACCGCGTGGAGGTCGAGGTCCCAGTCCCGGGGCTCGATGAGGCGGTGCTCCTGCGCTCATGGCAAGAGCTCGAAGCCGAGGTGCGCACATGCACGCGCTGTGCGCTGCATCGGACGCGCACGCAGTCGGTGTTCGGGGTCGGAGATCCGCGGGCGCAGTGGCTCGTCATCGGCGAGGCGCCCGGTGCGGAGGAGGACCGTCAAGGCCAACCTTTCGTCGGCCGGGCCGGGCAGCTCCTGGATGCGATGCTGCGCGCCATCGGCCTGGCGCGCGGCAGGAACCTCTATATCGCCAACATCCTCAAGTCGAGGCCCCCTGGAAATCGGGATCCGAAACCCGAGGAGGTGGCGAGCTGTCTACCCTATCTGCAACGCCAGATCGCACTCATCCGCCCGGTCCTGATCCTGGCGGTGGGACGCATCGCCGCGCAGACCCTTCTGGCGAGCGACCTGCCGCTTGGACGCCTGCGCGGTCGCGTGCATCATTTTGGACAGCTGAATACACCCCTCGTCGTGACTTATCATCCCGCCTACCTGCTGCGCACTCCGGCCGACAAGCGCAAGGCGTGGGAGGATCTGAAATTCGCGCGAAGCGTTTTTCGTGGGCTCGTGATGGAGAAATGATGGCGACCGCTCCAGATCGCCTGGCAGACCTGCAGCAGCTCGAGATCCGCGCGATGACGGATGCGGATGTGCGCGCGGTGGTCGAGGTCGAGCGAGCCTCGTACCAGTTTCCATGGAGCGAGGGAATCTTCCGCGACTGTCTGCGCGTGGGTTACGTGTGCCGCGTGGTGCTCTCGTGCGATGAGCTGATCGGCTACGGCATCATGAGCACGGGCTCAGGCGAGGCGCACATTCTCAATCTGTGTGTCCGGGAGGTCGATCGCTGCCGCGGCGTCGGCCGAACGCTGCTCGAGTATCTGCTCGCGCGTGCCGGCGCCGGGGGCTCGAGCGAGGCCTACCTCGAGGTGCGCCCCTCCAATACCCCCGCGATCCGCCTGTACCAGACCCTCGGGTTCGAGCCGATCGGGATCCGGCGCGGCTACTATCAGGCGGTGGGCGGACGCGAAGACGCCGCCGTGCTCAGGCTCTCCCTGCGCAACCGCCGCTTTCACCACGGCTAGGCGATTACCGGATGACCGACCTCGCTGCCGAGATCGATCGGCGACGGACTTTTGCGATCATCTCGCATCCGGACGCCGGCAAGACCACTCTCACGGAGAAGCTGCTGCTGTTCGGCGGGGCCATCCAGATGGCCGGCACCGTCAAGGGCCGCAAGGCCGCGCGCCATGCAACCTCCGACTGGATGCGCCTGGAGCAGCAGCGCGGCATCTCCGTCACCTCCTCGGTGATGCAGTTTCCCTACCGCGACCACATCGTGAACCTGCTCGACACGCCGGGCCACGAGGACTTCTCCGAGGACACCTATCGCACGCTCACCGCCGTGGACTCGGCTCTCATGGTCATCGACGCCGCCAAGGGCGTCGAGGAGCGAACCATCAAGCTGATGGAGGTGTGTCGGCTGCGCGATACGCCGATCATGACATTCATCAACAAGCTCGATCGCGACGGACGCTCTCCGATCGAGCTGCTCGATGAGATCGAGAAGGTGCTGGGAGTGCGCACCGCGCCCGTCACCTGGCCGATCGGCATGGGGCGCGAGCTGCGCGGCATCTATCATCTGCTCGAGGATCGAGTCTACGTGTACAGCGCCGGCGAGCGCGGCCGCGTCGGTGAGAATCGTATCATCGAGGGAATCGGCAGCGCCGGCGCGCGCGAGCTCATGGGAGATCTCGGCCCGCGCTTTGCGGAGGAGATCGAGCTGGTGAGGGGCGCGACCGAGCGGTTCGATGCGCCGGCCTATCGGGCCGGCCGGCAAACCCCGGTGTTCTTCGGCTCCGCGATCAACAACTTCGGCGTGGAGGAGCTGCTCGCATCCTTCGTCGAGAACGCGCCGGGACCCCTCGAGCGCAGCACGGCAGAGCGCATCGTGAAACCGCTCGAGCCGGCAATGAGCGGATTCGTGTTCAAGATCCAGGCGAACATGGACCCCGGCCATCGCGACCGCATCGCTTTCCTGCGCCTGTGCTCGGGCAAGTATTCCCGCGGCATGCGGCTCTATCACGTGCGGCTCGGGAAGGAGGTGCGCGTGGCGGATGCGCTCACCTTCATGGCCGCGGAGCGCGAGCACACCGAGGAGGCGTACGCGGGCGACATCCTCGGGCTGCATAACCATGGCACGATCAATATCGGGGACACCTTCACCGAGGGTGAGCGGCTCACCTTCACCGGCATTCCGAATTTCGCACCGGAGATCTTCCGCCGCGCGGTACTGAAGGATCCGCTGCGGATGAAGGCCCTGCAGAAGGGGCTCTCGCAGCTCTGCGAGGAGGGGGCGACGCAGCTGTTCAAGCCCTTGCGCAACAACGATCTGATCCTCGGCGCGGTGGGTCAGCTGCAGTTCGAGGTGGTCGCGTTCCGGTTACAGGACGAATACGGGGTGCAATGCGTGTTCGACCCGGTCGGCGTGCACACGGCGCGCTGGATCGGGGGCGGGGATCCGAGCAAGCTCGAGGAGTTCCGCACGCGGGCGTTCGAGCATCTTGCGGTGGACCACAGCGGTGCGCTCGTGTATCTCGCGCCCTCGAGAGTGAACCTGCAGCTCACCCTCGAGCGCTGGCCGGATATCATCTTCAGCGAGACGCGCGAGCACGCCGAGCCGCAGGCTTGAGCGCTCTCACGCGGCGCTCGAAGTCCGCGACGCGACTCGCACGTGCCTTGGCGGAGGTCTCCTCGGAGATCGCCCCATAGCGCAGCTCCGCATACGCCGCGAGGAGCGGCGCGGCAGCGGCGGCAAGCTCGGGGCGACGGCGCGCGATTGCCTCGGTGTATGCGAGGGGTCCCTGGTACAGCGCGCGTGGGGCGCCCGCTCGCGCAAGCTTCGAGCAGAGCCGCCGGTATGCTCGAGCCAGACGATCGGGACGAGCCGAGCGAGGCAGGCCAAACTGCCACGTCGTGACGGCGAGCCAGCCGCCGATGCCGCATGCGAGCATCCAGATGAGCTCGCGGGTGCGCGGTGCCGCAAATCCGAGTCGGTGCAGGATGCTCAACTGATTGTTGAGGCTGAAGCCAATCACGCGATTGGTCCACCAGGCATTGGCCGCATCCCAGCCCTGGCGCGCGGATACGAGCCATGGCACCCGCAGCAGCAAGCGCTCCGGCGCGGAGGTGGCGTCCGGCAGGAAATCCACGATGCCCCGGGTGAGGCGTTCGGGTGCAACCACGGCCGTGGGATCCACCCGTGTCCAGCCGTGCCCCTCGAGCCAGACCTCCGCCCAAGCGTGAGCATCGGACTCGCGCACGAGCAGATAGTGGCCGATTGGATTCCATTCGCCGCCGAGGTAACCCGTCACGACGCGCGCGGGCACCCCACCGGCACGCATCAACATCACGAACGCCGAGGCGTAGTGTCCGCAGAACCCGCGGCGCGTGCTGAACAGAAAGTCATCGATCGAATCGGCTCCGAGCTGCGGTGGCGTGAGCGTGTACTCGAAGCCGCCGCCGCGAAAGAAGCCCAGCACTGCGCCGACGAATGCGCCATCGGAGGGCGCCTGCGATCGCAGGCGCCGCGCGAGCGCGTACGCTCGCGTGTTGCGATCGGACGGTCCGGGGTCGAGGTCGAGGTGGCGCGCCGCGAAGGGCAGCGATCCGGCTGCGCGCACCGAGGTATGGGAGACCGCCGCGTACGTCACGGGCTCGGTGACCGCTCGCTCGCTGACGAGCACGTGGTCGGTGGTCAATCGCACCGCAGTGCTTGGCGAGCCATCGACCGTATCGAGCGCGAACCACCAATGCTGGGAGCTGGGCTCGAGGGTGATGCGATAACGGTAGGCCCGTCCGAGCGGCACGCTCTCGCCCCCGAAACTCGAGCCATGGAAGGGCGGTCGCGACCACGTGAAGCCATCGAAATGATGCAGGACCGGGCCCCGCCAGTAGCGCTCTGCCGGAGGCGGTGGTGATCCGTCGAACCAGACCCGAAATGCCGGCGCGAGCGACTCGCTGAGATCGGAGATGGCGCCTGGGCTCATCGTGTCGGAAAGCCCCGTGGTGGCCCCTCCCGAGGGAAACGCCCAGAACGACCCTGCGATGCGGGGAAAGAACAAGAACCCGAGCACGGTGAGGGGCAGGGCAAGCGCGAGAGAGCGCAGCGCGAGAAGTCCAGCGGCCCGATTGCCGAGCGTGCTCTCGGGATGAGTGACGATCGCCAGCGCCCAGCAGCACAGCCACGCGTGCGCCGCGTAAAGAGGTGCGTACAGCAGGCCCTGCTCGCTCAGGCAGGCGGCGAGCAGCAAGAAGAGCGCGGTGCCGATCACGATGTAGCGGTCGCGGCGTGCCGAAGCCTCGAGCAGCTTGAAGGAACCCATTCCCGCGAGCAGTGTGGTTCCCGCAGCCAGGCCGTTCAGCGTGTGGAACACTGCGATCACCGCCGCGACGAGCACCAGCGCCAACGCACCCTTGAGGATGCGCCCCGGGGCCCGCATGCGACGCAGCGCAATCGCCACGGTCCATGCGGCGCAGAGCGCTGCGGTGGCGCTCGCCCAGAGCGGTATGCGACCGACGTGCAACAGCACTGCGGCGAGGAACGCGCCCGCACACCACAGCAGCGCCCGCAGATCCTGCTGCGGGGACAGCGCGCCCGCGCGCCCCTGTGACCGATCGGGCGAGCTGGACGCGCTCATGGCGAGCCGGGGCTGGGGACGATGCCGTGCAAGGCCAGCGCCGTGAGGCTGCGGCGGCGGTGTTCCGGGCCGTGTTCCGGTGAGAGCTGGGTGCCGGGCAGGATGAGGGCGTAGCTCTCGCCGCGGGCCTCGGCGTCCACGACCCAGCGCGCGAGCTGCTCCAGACGAGCCTCCGTTTGAAGGTCCTCGAGCTGGCCGAAGTCGAAAACTCGCTGCTGAGCACCCGAGGCGGCGTACTCCTTCGACAGCAGCGGTGCGCCGCGGGCGTATGCCTTCCAGGCGATCTGACGCGGCGAGTCGCCCTCTCTGAATGGCCGCAGCCCAAGCCACTCGTCCTTCTGCGCTCCAGGCTCGCGAGCCTGTCCGTCCCCGCCGCCGAGGTGCACGGGTACGGGGCGCGTGCCGCGAGGACGCGGGAAAACGACGAAGGCAATGGGTGCGTGAACCCAGCTCCACGCGCGAAAGAGGCCAAATGGATGCATCGTCGAGATGCGCAGCCGCTCGATCCGCACCAGGCCGCGAGCGGGGGCCGCTACTTGCAGCTCGAGCTGGCACGTGGACCGTGGCGGCAGGTCGCAGGCAGCCGGCTCGGCGCCCTGGGTGTCGATCTGGAGCCGGTACCGAGGCAAGGGCGATTCGTTCGCGAGGACAAGGCTCACCGTGCCGTGCTCGCCGGCAAAGGCGCTCTGCGTCGATGCCGAGAGGAGCCTCAGGCCCACCATGTTGCGATGGCACTGATGCATGGCGACCAGCCCGAAGCCGGTGAGCAGACAGGTGAGCAGGAGCGCCATGCTGTTGCCGTAGTTGAGCGCGGCGATCAGCATGGCGAAGACCATCACCGCAAAGCCGGCACCGGCGCGCGTGGGCAGTATGTAAAGCCGCCGGCGGCGCAGCTCGATCGGTAGCCGGTCGGGACCCTGACGCTTGAGGAACCAGGCGGCGATCCTGCGCTGCAGGAGTGACTGGGTGGCCGCAGCCACGGAGGGAGTGCTCCCCTGTTACAGCGGGACGGGCACGCGCTTCACGAGATCCTCCGCGAGGCGTGCACCGTCCACGGCGCTCGCGGTGTCTCGCGACTCGAGTCGGTGCGCAGCCACGGCCGGCAGTACCGCCTGCACATCCTCCGGCAGCACCGCGGTGCGTGCCGCGAGATAGGCCCAGGCCTGAGCCGCGCGAATGAGCCCCTGGGCTGCGCGCGGCGACAGGCCGAGCTTGAGGTCCGTGCGCTCGCGGGTGCGCGCGACCAGCGCCTGCACATAGTCGAGCAGCGCATCCGAGACGTGCACGCCGCGCACAGTGTGCTGAATGCGCACGATGCCGGCGGCATCGAGCGCGGAGGGCATCTCGGAGAGCAGGTCGCGTCGCTCGCCCTTGCGCAGCAGCTCACGCTCGGAGCGCGCATCGGGATAGCCGAGCGTGATGCGCATGAGAAAGCGATCGAGCTGGGACTCCGGAAGCGCGAAGGTCCCGAGCTCTTCGTGCGGATTCTGGGTGGCCACGACGAAGAACGGCTCGGGCAGGTGGTGGGTGGTCAGATCGACGCTCACCTGGCGCTCCTCCATGGCCTCGAGGAGGGCGCTCTGCGTGCGTGGGCTTGCGCGATTGACCTCGTCGGCGAGCAGGAGCTGGGTGAAGATCGGTCCCTGGCGGAAATGAAATTGCTGGCTCGACCGGTCGAACACCGAGACGCCGATGATGTCCGCGGGCAGCAGATCGCTGGTGAACTGCACACGCTGCCAGGCGAGCCCCAGCACGTGCGCAAGGGCATGGGCGAGGGTGGTCTTCCCCACGCCTGGAACATCCTCGATCAGCAGGTGCCCGCGAGCGAGCAGGCAGGCGAGGCACAGCCGTACCTGGCGCGGCTTGCCGAGAATGATGGTCTCGAGGGAGCCGAGGACGCGAGCAAGCGCAGCGGCGCTCGGCTCGGCTTCCCGGGCCGAGCGGGCCTCACGCAGGGTACTTGGCTCGATCACGGCTGCTCCAGAAGAGCCTGCACGCGCTCGAGCTGCGCTCGCAGTCCGCTCACGGTGCGCTCCAGATCCGCGGCGCGCTGGCGCTCGCTCGCGACGACGGTGCTCGGTGCATGGCGCACGAAGCTTTCATCGGCGAGCTTGCCACGCGTTTTGCCGAGATCGTGGCTCGCGCGCGCGAGGAGCTTGCCGAGCCGCTCGAGCTCTGCAGCTGCATCGATGAGTCCCTCCATGGGGACGAGAATGGTGAGCTCGCCCAGGATAGCCGTCGCCGCCGGAGGTGGGCGATCGTGCTGCAGGATCGTGATGGAATCGACACCGGCCAGGCGTTCGAGTGCGACGCGGTGCCGCTCCAGAAGGATCCGGTCGAGCGCCGAGGTGCCCCGCAGCAGCACGGGTATGCGCCTGGAGGGGTTGATGCTCATCTCGCCGCGGATCTGGCGCACGGCGCGCACGAACGCCTGGACCCACCCGATCTCGTGCTCGGCATCGTCCTCCTCGGGGAACTGCTCGCGGCGCGGGTAGGGCTGCAACATCACCGTCGGGCCGGCGCGGCCGGCCAGCGGCGCCGCCCACAGCCAGATCTCCTCCGTGATGAACGGCATGAAGGGGTGCAGCGCGCGCTGTAGCGCCTCGAGCATCTCGATGAGATTGCGCCGCGCGGCCTGCTTTGCGGCGCTGGAGGCACTGTCCGATTGCAGCACGCACTTCGCCAGCTCGAGGTACCAATCGCAGAACTCGTACCACGTGAACTCATAGAGCGCGGTGGCTGCGTAGTCGAAGCGGTAGTCCTCGAAGGCGGACTCGACGGCGCCGAGCATCCGGCCGAAACGCGATCGAATCCAGCGGTCCGCGATGGTGCGCGGCTGAGGCTCCCGTTCCGAGGATGTATCGCCGGGTGACGCCTCTGCACCGCCGGCCGCGAGCGCCACGAAGCGTGCCGAGTTCCACAGCTTGTTGCAGAAGTCCCGGTAGCCCGCGACGCGCCCCAGGTCGAAGCGGACATCGCGGGTGGGGGAGGCGAGCGCAGCGAACGTGAAGCGCAGCGCATCGGTGCCGTGCGCCGCAATGCCCCGCGGGTACTGCTTGCGCGTGGCACGCTCGATCGCCGGTGCCCGCTGAGGTTGCATCAGCCCGCTCGTGCGCTTGGCAACCAGCGCATCCAGCTCGATGCCGTCCACGATATCGAGGGGATCGATTACGTTGCCCTTGGATTTCGACATCTTCTCGCCGTGCTCGTCCCGGATGAGACCATGCACGTACACATCCCTGAACGGCACATCGCCCATGAATTTCAGGCCCATCATCATCATTCTGGCCACCCAGAAGAAGATGATGTCGAAGCCCGTGAGCAGCACGCTCGTTGGATAGAATCTCGCAAGCTCTGCGGTCTTCTCCGGCCATCCGAGCGTGGAGAAGGGCCAGAGCGCCGAGGAGAACCACGTGTCGAGGACATCGTCATCCTGACGCAGCGAGAGCGTCTCGGGAATGCGATGCTTGCGGCGCACGTCGGCCTCGGAGTGCCCGACGTAGATCGAGCCGTCAGGCGCATACCAGGCGGGAATGCGATGCCCCCACCACAGCTGCCGGCTGATGCACCAGTCCTTGATGTTGCGCATCCACTCGAAATAGGTCTTCGCCCAGTTCTCCGGGACGAAGCGCGTGCGTCCCTGCTCGACGGCGGCCAGCGCGGGCGCCGCGAGCGGGGCGATCCTCACGTACCATTGATCGGTGAGATAAGGCTCGAGCACCGCGCCGCTGCGATCCCCGCGCGGCACCGTGAGCTTGTGCGGCTCGATGCGCTCGAGCAATCCGCCGGCCTCGAGCTCGGCCACGATGCGCTTGCGTGCCTCGAATCGGTCGAGCCCCCGGAAGCGCTCCGGGGCGTTCTCGTTGAGCGCTGCACGCGGCGTGAAGATGTTGATGAGGGGCAGGTGGTGCCGCAGCCCCACCTCGTAGTCGTTGAAGTCATGGGCGGGTGTGATCTTGACGCACCCGGAGCCGAACTCCGGATCGACGTAAGCATCGGCAATGATCGGGATGGAGCGCTCTGCAAGGGGCAGGTGCACGGTTTTGCCGACGAGCTCCCGATAACGCTCATCCTGCGGATGCACGGCGACGGCGCTGTCGCCGAGCATGGTCTCCGGACGCGTGGTGGCCACGACGATGTATCCAGAGCCATCCTCGAGCGGGTAGCGCAGATGCCAGATCTGTCCGTCCTCCTCCTCGCTCTCCACCTCGAGATCCGAAAGGGCCGTGAGCAGCACGGGATCCCAGTTGACCAGGCGCTTGCCTCGATAGATGAGCCCCTCCTCGTGGAGGCGCACGAAGACCTCGACCACGGCGCGCGACAGCGCTGGGTCCATGGTGAAGCGATCGCGCGACCAGTCCACCGAGTCGCCGAGGCGGCGCATCTGCGCCGCCATGATGCCGCCGGATTGCGCCCTCCACGCCCAGACGCGCTCGATGAAGGCCTCACGCCCGAGGTCGGCGCGCTTGATGCCCTGGGCGGTCAGCTGGCGCTCGACGACCATCTGTGTGGCGATGCCGGCATGGTCGGTCCCGGGCTGCCAGAGCGTTGCGTCGCCGCGCATGCGGTGATAGCGCGTGAGGGCATCCATCAGCGTGTGATTGAATGCGTGCCCCATGTGCAGCGTGCCGGTCACGTTCGGCGGGGGGATCATGATGCAGAAGGGCTGACCCTCACCACGCGGGGCGAACCACCCGTGGGATTCCCAGCGCTCGTACGTGCGCCGCTCGATCTCGTGCGGTGCGTAGACCTTGTCCATTGGTCGGTAGGCTACACGCTTCCGAGGCTGTGCGAGACCGGTTGCCAGCCGCGCTCGCGATAGATCTTGAAGCGCGCGCGGCCGGCCTCACGGCGTCCAGCATCCCCGTCGATGATCTCGACGATGCGCCCGGCGCGCGCCGCAATCTCCGGAACTGCGGCTGCAAGGTTGATGAGCACGTCGATTCCGGTCTCGGGCGCCTCGCCCGTCGTGAGCAGTACCGGGGACTCGCATGCCGTCCCGGGCATCACGCGCTCGTGCGGAATGAAGCTGCGGTCATCGCCGAACGTCCACAGCAGCTCATCGAGCGTGGCAAGCTCGGCGGCGTCGGTGTGCCAGATGAGCACGTTCTGGCCGGCGCGGTAAGCCTTCTCCGTGATCCGGCACGCCACTCTCAAACGGGCCGTGCTTGCGGCCTCATCGACGATGTAGAACGCCACACCGGGGGAGGGCACTAGCCGGCGCGTCCCGCGCGGTGCGCGAGGAAGTCGCTGAGCAGCGGGGTCGGCCGACCGGTGCTACCCTTGTGCGCGCCGCCCACGTACGCCGTGCCGGCGACGTCGAGGTGCGCCCACACCATGCCTTGCGTGAACTTCGACAGGAACGCCGCTGCCGTGATGGCGCCACCCTCGCGGCCCCCGACATTGGCAAAGTCGGCAAAGTTGCTCTTGAGCTGCTCCCCGTACTCCTCGGTGAGCGGCAGATGCCATGCGCGATCGTCCGCGCGTACGCCGGCGGCGACCAGCTCGTGCGCGAGGGCGTCGTCGGTTGAGAGGACGCCGGTGTGATGGTGCCCCAGCGCTACCACGCAAGCGCCCGTCAGGGTTGCGATGTCGATGACGACCGCCGGTCGGAGCCGGCGCGCGTAATGCAGGGCGTCGCTCAGAATCAGCCGACCCTCCGCATCGGTATTGAGGATCTCGACCGTTTGACCGGAGGCGCTCGTCACGATGTCTCCCGGTTTCACCGCGCGCCCGCTCGGCATGTTCTCGCAAGCGGCGACCAGTCCGACGACGCGCAACGGCAGGCGTGCCTCCGCCGCGAAGGTGATGGCCGCAAGGACCGCAGCGGCCCCGCTCATGTCGAACTTCATCTCATCCATGCCCGGTGGATCCTTGAGCGAGATCCCTCCCGAGTCGAACGTGATGCCCTTGCCCACCAGCACGACCGGCGCCTGGCCCGCCTTGCCCCCGCGGTATTCGAGCACGATGAAGCGCGGCGGCTGATCGCTGCCCTGGGTCACCGCCAGGAAGCACCCCATCTTCAGACGCCGGATAGCCGGCTCGTCCAGGACTTGCACACGCACCGCCGAGTACTGCTTGGCGATCGCGCGTGCCTGTGCGGCGAGGTAGTCCGGGGTGCACACGTTCGCCGGCAGGTTGGCCAGGTCGCGCTGCACGCTCATTGCGCGGACCAGGGCGCTGCCATGGTGCAAGCCGCGCCGGGCGGCGGCCGCGCCCGATGCGCGCACGGGGCCCGCGACAATGCGCTCGAGCGCGGGCGCAGGGGGCTTCTTTCCCGTTTTCAGATCGTTCACGCGGTACAGGGCGCTGCCGGCGATCTCTGCGATGCAGCGGCCGAAGTAGTAGTCATCGAGCTGCCGTGCGGGGGGCCGCTCGATGGCGAAGGCAGCGCTCGGGATGCGCGTGCGGGCGAGGACCGCGACGGCCGCCGCACAGGCACGGCGCCACGCCTTGCGATTGAAGCTCTTCGCAGCCCCGAGGCCAACGAGCAGCACGCGCCCGGCCGCGACCCCGGACACCTCCGTCAGCAGGAGCGTCTCGCCGCTTCGGCCGCTGAAGTCACCGCGCTCGATGAGCGCCCCGAGTTTGCCGCCGGCAGCCGCATCGAGCGTGCGCGTCTCGGGCGCAAGGGCAGGCTCGTCGAACACCCCCGCCACGACGCACCCGACGGGCAGCTGCGCAAGCCCCTTGGACCAGACTTCAAGTTGCATTCGACGTTCCTCGTGTGCGTCGCCGCGACCGAAGAGTCGGCCGCATGGCTGTGCCTCCACCCGGCTGGCTGTTGTGGCAAGGGGCGGAGTGATTTAACTTACCGGCCGCGCTCCATCCCGCCCCTGCGTTCGTGTCATTCGTGCGGAATCGCAAGGCCTAAAGGAGGTCTCGAGCGCGAAAGTCTAACCGAATTCGGCCCGGTGGCGCTTTGGGGCGGATACTCGAACGTTACATTCTGAGAGAAGTCATCGCGAGCTGGCTCGCCGTGACCGGCGTTCTGCTCGTGATCCTCGTGACCAACGAGGTGGCACGCGTGCTCTCGCGGGCGGCCGACAACCAGTATCCCCGCAGCATGGTCCTGGAGCTCATAGGCCTCGGAGCCGTGCACAATCTCAACATTCTCGTGCCCATCGGGCTGCTGCTCGGGATCTTTCTCGCCTTTGGCAGGCTCTACCACGACAGTGAGATGACCGCGCTCATCGCCTGCGGCGCCGGCCCCGCGCGCATCTACGTGCCCGTGACGGCGCTTGCGCTGGTCGTGACCGCCTTGCTGGCCTGGCTATCTCTCGATGTGGCGCCGCAGGCGATGCTGCGCGTGCTGAACCTGCGCAGCATCGCCTTGCAAGCCGGGCAGTTTGCGCCGGTCGCGCCGGGCCGGTTCCGCACCTTCGGCGGCGGCAGCACGGTCGTGTATGCGCAGGGGGAGAATCCCGACGGGACACTTTCGAATGTGTTCGTGGAGCACGGGCTCGGCGCCGTGGTGGAGGTCGCCGTGGCCACCCGCGCGCGCCATGCCATCGCGCCGGATGGCCGCTCGCTCACCATCACGCTGTACGACGGGGAGCGCCTGGAAGGCAAGCCCGGCAGCGCCCAGTTCAAGATCATGAGCTTCGCGGAGCATGTCGTGCCCGTGCAGCTGCCCCCGCCGGTCATTGCGGTGTCGGACCTCGATGCCACGCCCACTCGCGAGCTGGTCGGTTCCCACGATCGCGCGCGCGCTGCGGAGCTGCAGTGGCGGCTCGCACTGCCGGTGATGTGTGTCGTGCTCACGCTGATCGCGGTCCCCTTGAGCCGCTTGACTCCCCGGCAGGGGCGCTATGCGCGGGTGTGGCTCGCGGCGGTTCTGTACCTCGCCTACTCGAACCTGGTAGCGCTCGGGCGCAGCTGGGTCGAGCGCGGGACCATCCCCGAATCCTTCGGTCTGTGGTGGACGCACGTGGTGATCATCCTGGCGGCACTGCTCGTGATCCTCGCCCCGCGTGCGCTCGCCCGCCTGCGGCACCGGGGCTAGCGGATGAACACGATCGATCGCTACATCCTGCGCGCGGTGCTGTTCGCAACGGCGCTCACCATGAGCGTGTTCCTCATCATGGCAGTCCTCATCACCTTCATCGGCGAGCAGGGCGATGTGGGGCAGGGCCGCTACACCTCGCTCAGCGCCTTCTGGTACGCAGTGCTGATGTTGCCGGGGCAGGCATGGGCGCTGCTGCCCATCGGCGCGCTGATCGGCTCGCTGCTCGGCCTGGGGCAGCTGGCGCGCGGCAGCGAGCTCATCGTGCTCAGAGCCTCCGGCGTGTCCGTCGCGCGAATCGCAGGGTCCGTTCTCATTGCCGGGTTCGTGCTGCTCGCCGCAGAGCTCGTGCTCGGAGAGCTCCTCGCGCCTTCCCTCGAGCAAGCCGCCAAGCAGGAGAAGGCGCTCGCGCGCTTCTCCAACGCGAGCTTCGGCAGCGGTGGCGCCTGGGTCCGTGATGGGGATCTGATCCTCGACGTCGTCGGGCTCTCAGCCGCGGAGCAGGCCGCGGGGATGCTGGTGTTCGAGCTTTCCCCGCAGCATCACCTCATCGCGATCGGTGATGCCGCGCGTGCCCGTGCAGGCCCCAAGGGCGAGTGGATTCTCTCGCGATATCGCGAATCGCGCTTCACACCGAGCGGGGTCGTGCTTGCAAGCTCGAGCCCCAAACATGAGCTGGCCTCGCATGTGACCGCGGAGTTTCTCAACCTTGCCGCGGCCTCGCCTCAGGACCTGGGGGCGCGGGCGCTGTGGACGGTCATTCAGTACGATCGCGCCAACGCGCTCGATGCGACCGCCTACCTGTTCGCGTTCTGGTCGCGCATTGCGCGCACCGTCGCGATCGTGTTCGCGGTGCTGCTCGGCATACCGTTCGTCCTGGGGGTGCTGCGCACGGCCGCTGCGGGATCGCGCATGCTGATCGGAATCCTGATCGGCCTGGGCTTCTTCTTCCTGCAGCGGTTGATTGAGAGCGGCACGATCGTGTTCGATCTGAACCCGATCGTGCTCGCATGGCTGCCGACGGCGTTGCTGGCTGCGGTGACGCTCGTGCTCCTGGTGAGGGCGCGCTGACTGACTTGGCACCACGCTGCGCCCCAGGCCCTCGGGCCAAGCGTCGCGCGTTCCCGCACGTCAGGTCGCGGGCGGACTACTTCAGCACGCTGATCACGCGCGGTTCCATGTAGGACTTCAGGCCGAGCACGGAGTACTGGCGCCCGATCCCGGATTCCTTGGCGCCGCCGAAGGGAACGGTCGCCGAGGTCGCGCGGTGCTGATTGACCCACGCGGTTCCAACTTCCAGGCGGGCGGCGATCGAGGCCGCCCGCTCGGTGTCCCCGCTCCAGACCGAGCCGGAAAGGCCGTAGCGCGTATCGTTGGCGCGGCGCAGGGCGTCCTCGACGTCGCGGAACTTCAGCACGGGCACGATCGGGCCGAATTGCTCCTCCTGGACCAGCCGGCTGTGCTCGTCGATGTCGGCAACGATGGTCGGCGGAAAGAAATAGCCGGGTCCGGGCGGTGGCTCACCGCCGGCCAGAATGCGTGCGCCGCTGCGGCGAGTGTCCTCCAGGATCCCGAGCACGCGGCGGTACTGCTCCTGGTTCTGAATCGGACCGAGCTCGCTTTCGGGATCGAGTCCGCTGCCGATGCGCGCCTTGCGCGCCTGCGCCGCCAGCGCCTCGCACAGTGCATCGTAGATGCGCTCGTGGGCGTAGATGCGCTTGATCGCCATGCACACCTGGCCGCTGTTGACGAACGAGGCGGCGAAGAGCTTCGGGGCGATCGCCGCCGGATCCACGTCATCGAGCACGATCGCAGCGTCGTTGCCCCCGAGCTCGAGCGTCACACGCTTGAGGGTTCCGGCGGCGCTCGCCATCACTTTTTTCCCGGTAGCGACCGAGCCTGTGAACGAGATCTTGTCGACTCCAGGATGCCCGGTCATCCACTCGCCCAGCTCGTCCCCGCCGGCGAGCACGGCGAGCACGCCCGGCGGGAAGACCTCGCGCAGCAGCTCGCCAAGCTTGAGCGTCGTGAGCGGGGTGTACGGCGAGGGCTTCAGGATGGCCGTATTGCCGGTGTAAAGGGCCGAGGTGAGCGGGCCGGCGGCCAGATTGATGGGTGCGTTCCAGGGCGTGATGATGCCCACCACGCCCAGCGGGAAGTAGCTGAGCTCGATGTGGCGTGCAGCGTCATCGAGCAGCACCTCAGGCTCGATGGAGATCTGTGCCATGCCCTCCGACTGTGTCGCAGCGCGCGTGATCTCATCGCGCGATTGAGTGAGCGGCTTGCCTTGCTCGAGCGTGAGCAGCTCGGCGAGCTCGGCCTGGTGATCGCGCAGCACCTGCGCCATGCGCCGGATCGCGCTGCGCCGGTCCTCGAAGGAACGAGCGCGCCAGGCGGGAAATGCATCCCGAGCGGCCGCCACGGCGCGGTCGAGCTCTACCCGCCCGGCGGCGTGGCACCGGGCGAAGACCTCGCCGGTTGCCGGGTTGATCACCTCGAGCCACTCGTGGCTCACACGCTCGGTCATACTGTCCCGTCCCTCGCTGAGCGCGCGGCCGGGCCGCGCTACGAGCCGCCGTGTCCGCGGCCTACGGTAATGCTACGATAACAAACAATCGGCCCCCCGCGAGCCGCACCGAAGAGGGCCTTTGGCGCCCCGTGAAGGCAGCTTGGCCGAGCGATCATGACGATTCCGACCTGCAAAGCACCCGATCCGAATACGCGCAAGCCCACGTACCGGCCACCGCCCGGCGCCTGCGATGCGCACTGTCATATCTTTGGCCCGGCAGACCAGTACCCTTACGCGCCCGATCGTAGCTACACCCCGCCGGATGCGCCGCTTGGGCGCTTCCGCGAGCTGCAAGCCATTCTGGGCCTCGAGCGTGCGGTGCTGGTCAACGCAAGCTGTCACGGCAGCGACAATCGCGTGATTCTCGATGCGATCGCGCACAGCGGCGGGCGTTATCGCGGTGTCGCCAATGCCGACGACTCCTTCAGCGAGAGCGATTTCCAGGCCCTGCACGCGGGCGGCTGCCGCGGGGTGCGGTTCAATTTCGTGAAGCATCTCGGCGGCATGCCCGACATGGGCGAATTTCATCGGGTGATCGCCCGCGTGCGGCCGCTCGGCTGGCACGTCGACCTGCACTTCGATGCGGGCGATCTGGTCGAGCATGCGCAGCTGCTCGAGGATCTGCCGGTGCCTTTTCTGATCGACCACATGGGGCGGGTTCCCACGCGCGGTGGGCTCGAGCAGGAGCCCTTCCGGAGGCTTGTCAACCTGCTGCGCAACAATGATCGCTGCTGGGTCAAGATCAGCGGCGCCGAGCGCATCTCCAGTGCCGGTCCGCCCTTCACCGATGCGGTGCCTTTCGCGCAGGCGCTGATTCAGGCGGCGCCGGAGCGCATCCTCTGGGGCACCGACTGGCCGCATCCGAACATCTCCAAGCACATGCCAAACGACGGCGACCTGGTGGATCTGATTCC
The DNA here is from genome assembly GCA_035524075.1 of Steroidobacteraceae bacterium. Lineage (GTDB taxonomy): Bacteria > Pseudomonadota > Gammaproteobacteria > Steroidobacterales > Steroidobacteraceae > JASHUC01. The sequence continues at coordinate 33,275 of DATKPP010000003.1, forward strand.
GCTGTACATGCCCGGGGCGGCGTTGCAAAGGCAAGTCCTCGTCGAGAATCCACACCGGCTGTATGGATTCGGCGCCTGAGCGCCCGAGCAGAGCCCGTAACACAAACCTCGGCCGGAGAGCGCACGCACATGAACGCACAACAGCACGATGAGGGAGCGCGCCAGGCGCCCAAGGAAGAATACGAGGACATCCCGGGCACGTGGGTGTTCGATGCGCAGCGCGCACGGCAGGGCTACCATCTCAACGAGTTTCTCTATTCGCTGATGAAAGATGCCAACCGCAAGGAGTTTCTCGCGGACGAGGGCCGCTACACGCTCAAGTTCAAAATGACCGGCGCGCAGCGCGAGGCGGTGCTCAAGCGGGATTGGAACACGCTGCTCGAGCTCGGCGGCGTCTCGTATGCCCTGGCGAAGCTCGCCTTCACGGATGGGAAGTCCTACCAGTTCATGGCCTCGCGGATGACGGGCATGACGGAGAAGGAGTACGTCGACATGATGCTCAAGGGTGGCCGCTCGCCCGATGGCTGGCGCTCCAAATCGGAGCGCCAGGGGAAAGACTGATGGCCAGGATCGTCGCAGGCGTCGGCACTTCCCACACACCGGCAATCGGGGCCGCCGTCGACAACGGCCGGGCGGGGGAGCCTTACTGGATCCCACTCTTCAAGGGTTACGAGCCCGCCAAGGCGTGGATGGCCCGCACGAAGCCGGACGTTGTGATCATGGTTTACAACGACCACGTCAACGCGTTCGACTTCAAGATCATCCCGACCTTCGCGCTGGGTTGCGCCGAGGAATTCCCGATCGCCGACGAGGGCTGGGGCGCGCGTCCCGTGCCGCCGGTGCCGGGCCACCCCGAGCTCGCCGCGCATCTCATTCAGTCGCTGGTGCTCGACGAATTCGACATGACCATCGTCAACGAGATGCAGGTCGACCACGGACTGACGGTGCCGCTGACGCTGCTTTGCGGCACGCCGCGGGAGTGGCCCTGCCGCGTGATCCCGCTCGCCGTGAACGTCATCCAGTATCCCGCACCCACCGGCCACCGCTGCTACATGCTCGGCAAGGCCATTCGCAAGGCGGTCGCGAGCTGGCCGGAGGACTTGAAGGTCGTCATCTTCGGGACCGGGGGCATGTCGCATCAGATCCAAGGTCCGCGTGCCGGCCTCGTCAACCGCGAGTTCGACGAGGCCTTCCTCGATGGGCTCTCGCGGGATCCCGAGCGGCTCGTGCGCATTCAACCCATCGAGTATCTGCGTGATGCGGGCGCCGAGGCGATCGAGCTCGTGATGTGGCTCATCATGCGGGGAGCGCTGGGCGAGCAGGTAGAGGAGGTCCATCGCTTCTATCACGTGCCGGCCTCGTCGACCGCCGTGGGCAACATCATTCTCGAGAGCCGGGAGACATCGTGAGCGGGAGAGTGGACGTGCAACAGACGAGGCGAATGTCATGAAAGTGGTGATGGCGGGACAGGGTGCATTCGGTCAGAAGCATCTGGAGGCAATCGCGAACATCCCCGGCATCGAGGTGGTCAGCCTCGCCGGCGGCTCGGCCGGCTCGACGGAGGAGGTGGCGAAGAAGTTCAAGATTCCGCACTGGACCACGGATTATTCCGAGGCGCTGCGCCGCCCCGGAGTCGAGGCGGTCATCCTCACCACGCCCACGCAGATGCACGCCAGTCAGGGCATCGAGGCGATGCGTGCCGGCAAGCACGTGATGATCGAGATTCCGATGGCCGACAGCCTCGCCGATGCGGAGCAGATCGTGAAGGTGCAGAAGGAGACGGGCCTCGTGGCAATGGCCGGTCATACGCGCCGGTTCAATCCTTCGCATCAATGGGTCCATCGCCGGATCGTCGCGCAGGAGCTCAGCATCCAGCAGCTGAACGTGCAGACGTACTTCTTCCGCCGCAGCAACATGAACGCCCAGGGCAAGCCGCGCAGCTGGACGGATCATCTCCTGTGGCACCATGCCTGCCACACGGTGGATCTGTTCATGTATCAGTGCGGTGAGCCGGTTGGTGATTGCTATGCCGTCGAGGGGCCGCATCACCCGACGCTGGGCATCGCCATGGACATGGGCATCCTCATGAAGACGCCCTCGGGCAAGGTGTGCACGCTTTCGCTCTCGTTCAACAACAAGGGACCGCTTGGAACGTTCTTCCGCTACATCTGCGACAACGGAACGTATCTCGCGCGCTACGACGAGCTCGTCGACGGCGAGGAGAACAAGATCGACGTGTCGAAGGTCGATGTCTCCATGAACGGCATAGAGCTGCAGGACCGGGAGTTCTTCAGCGCGATCAAGGAGCGGCGCGAGCCGAATGGGAGCGTCGCCCAGGCGCTGCCTGCGATGCGGGTGCTGGATCGGCTGGAGAAGATTCTGCAAAAGGGCGCTTGAGCCGCGCCGAGCCATGACCCCGATCGTGCCCCCTTTCAGCCGCGAGACGGCCATCGCAAAGGTGCGCATGGCCGAGGATGCCTGGAACACCCGGGATCCCGAGCGCGTGTCGCTCGCCTATACCGAGGACAGCCGCTGGCGCAATCGCGCGGAGTTCCCCCACGGGCGGCCCGAGATCGTCGCGTTCCTCAAGCGCAAGTGGACCCGGGAGCTCGACTATCGGCTGATCAAGGAGCTCTGGGCGTTCACCGGGGATCGTATCGCCGTACGCTTCGCATACGAGTGGCACGACGACAGCGGGCAGTGGTTCCGCTCTTACGGCAACGAGAACTGGGAATTCGACACCGCGGGCCTCATGCGCCGCCGCTTCGCCTCGATCAACGATCTGCCCATCGCCCACGGGGACCGCAAGTTCCACTGGCCGCTCGGCCGGCGGCCGGATGACCATCCGGGTCTTTCGGAGCTCGGGCTCTAGGCGCCTCGTCCGACCAGAGGCTGCAGGCGCGCGTAGTCGAGGGCGTTCTCCCAGCGCGAGACGACGATGGTCGCGAGGCAATTGCCCACGAGGTTGACGAAGGTGAGCGCCTCGGCCATCAGGCGGTGGATCCCCAGGATGAGCGCGATACTTGCAACCGGCACGGTGCCCACCGAGCCCAGGGTCGCCGCCAGCACCACGAACGCAGCCCCGGCCACACCCGCCGCGCCCTTCGAGGTGAGCAGCAGCACCGCGAGCAGGCCGAGCTGCTGCGCGATCCCGAGCGGAGTGTGAGTGGCCTGTGCGAGAAAGACGACAGCGGTGCTGAGATACAGGCAGGTCCCATCGAGGTTGAAGGAATACCCGGCCGGAACGACCAGGCCGACCACGGACTCCTCGCATCCCAGTGCCCGCAGCTTCTGGATCAATCGCGGCAACACGGTCTCGGTGGAGGTGGTCGCCGCGACGATGACGATCTCGTCGCGGATGTAGGCGAGAAGACGCAGCAGGCTCACGCCGACCCAGTATGCAACCGCCCCGAACACCAGCAGCACGAACGCAAGCGACACGAGATAGAACTCCAGGAGCAGCTTCGCAAGCGACCAGAGCGAGCCGGCGCCGAAACGCCCTACCGTGAAGGCGATCGAGCCGAACGCGCCGAGCGGCGCGAACCACATGACGAAGCCCACCACGCGAAAGAACACCTCGGCAAGGCTGCCGACCATCTCGGTGATGGGACGGCCGCGAGCTCCCAAGGAGGCCACCGCGAGCGCGAACAGCACGGAGACGAACAGCACCGGGAGCACGCTCGGCTGCGCAAAGGCGCCGAAGAACGTGGTCGGTATGATGCCCAGAAGAAACGATCCGACGCTTTGCTGATGCGCCTGGCTCGTGTACTCGGCGATCGTGCGAGTATCGATGGCGTGGGCGTCGATGTTCATTCCGGCGCCGGGCTGCAACAGGTTCACCGCCAGGAGCGCCACGATGAGCGCGAGAGTCGTGATCGCCTCGAAGTACACGAGCGACTTCAGGGCGACGCGTCCGACGCTCCTCAAGTCGCGCATGCTCGCGATGCCGTGCACGACGGTACAGAAGATCACCGGCGCGATGAGCATGCGCACGAGCGCGATGAAGGCGTCCCCGAACGGCTTCATCCGGGCGCCCCACGCGGGGTCGTAGATTCCGAGCAGGATACCGAGCACCGTGCCCGCTGCGACCTGGAACCACAGCTGCGCGGCGAGACGTCGCATCAGGGCGCGAATGGCGGGGGCAAAGGCAGTCCGAGCTGGACCTGGCCGCGCAGCGCGGGGAATATCGGCTGCGACTGGATGTGGATGCGATACATCTGCACGTCGCGAAAGTAGCGCTGCAGCGGCTGTCCGCCCTTGGCGACCGATGCGCCGGCTGCGCGGAATAGCATCTCGACCGCCTCGCATGCGTTGCGACAGCCCTCGCGGGAGATGCTCCACACCCGCAACGTGTCGGCGGGGGTGATCGGTGCGCCGGTGCGCGCCCAGCGCTCGCACTGCTCGGTATACAGCCGCGTGGCCGCAAGCGTCAGGGCCTCCGCGGCATCGGCGCGGCTCAGGGCCTCACCCAGCAGGACCTGATTGCTCGGGTCCTGCGCGCGCAGCATCTGCGGATTGAAGGTCATCTTGCGCGTGCGCAGGAGCTGCTCGAACTGATCGAGCGCCGCGCGGGCCGTGCCGGTGAGGATGCCGCCGAACTCGCAGCTGAACCAGCCCGCCAGCACGCCGAGGTAGATCGGATTGCCATGCAGCCGAGCCCCGGGGGTGCCGGCGGGCGAATGCTCGGAGGAGAGCATCACGTTCGCCGGTACGAAGTGACGCTCCGGCACGAACACGTTGCTGAGCTCGACGCTGTTGGAGCCGCTGCCCTGCATGCCCATGCTGATCTCGCCGCCCCAGTCCGGGAGGATCGTGATCCTCTCCCGGGGCACGACGAAGTACATGTGCTGGGGCGCGCCGCGTTGCCGGCCGACCATGCCCGCGCCCATGAAGTAGTTGCAAACTGGGATGCCCGAGGCGAACGCGTGCACGCCGCTCACGCGATAGCCGCCCTCCACGGGCTCGTAGGTGCCCGCCGGCCCCGCAGTCATCGCGCAGCGAAAGTCTCCGTCGGGACCGAACAGCTCACGCTGCACCTCCTGCGGCCAGTGGGAGGCCAGCACGTAGCCGTGCGAGGCCGCAAGCGTGAAGCACCATCCCGAGGCCGGATGCCCGCGCGAGAGCTCCATCACGATGCGGACGAACGTCTCGAGGCCAAACTCGTATCCGCCGAAACGTCTGGGCTGCAGGATGCGATAGAACCCGCCGCGCAGCAGCTCGCGGTGGACCGAATCGGAGTAGTAGCCGCGCCGGTCGTTCTCCTCCTGCTGCGCGGCGAGCACGGGCCGCAGCGCGCTGGCGCGCGCCAGGAGCTCCTCGGGCCTCAGTGCCGGCTCGGGCGGCGTTGGGTCAGGCGGCGTTGGATCGGGTGGCATGGACGCTGAGTGCTCGGCCGCGCTCGATCAGGGGCCGGCCGCGCCGGACTGCTCGGCCAACCTCGACCGCAGTCGTGGATACACCCTGAGCGCGTTGTCTCCGAGCAGCTTCCTGCGCTCGACCTCACCGAGCGGCAACGCATCGATGTAGCGCTTGGTGTCGTCGTAGTGATGGCCGGTGCGCGGATCGATGCCGCGCACCGCACCCACCATCTCGGAGCCGAACAGAATGTTGTCGATCGGGACGACCTTGACGAGCAGCTCGATGCCGGGCAAGTGATAGACGCAGGTGTCGAAGAACACGTTGGCGAGCAGCAGCTCCTCGAGCGGCGGGCGCTTCATGTCCTGCGCCAGACCCCGATAGCGCCCCCAGTGATAGGGCACCGCTCCGCCACCGTGCGGAATGATGAACTTCAGCCCCGGAAAATCCTTGAACAGATCGCTCGTGAGGAACTGCATGAACGCCGTCGTGTCGGCGTTGATGTAGTGAGCGCCGGTGGCATGAAAGTTCGGATTGCACGAGGCACTCACGTGCACCATCGCCGGCACCTCGAGCTCCACCATCTTCTCGTACAGCGGATACCAGTACCGATCGGTGAGCGGCGGGGCAGTCCAGTTCCCGCCGGAAGGATCGGGATTGAGATTGCAGCCGACGAAGCCGAGGTCCTTGACGCAGCGCTCGAGCTCGCCGATGCAGCTCGAGGGCGGCACGCCCGGTGATTGCGGCAGCTGACACACGCCGACGAAGTTGCGGGGGTACAGGCGGCACACGCGGTGAATCAGGTCGTTGCAGGCTCGTGACCAGTTGAGGCTCGTGGTCTCGTTGCCGATGTGATGCCCCATTGCCGAGGCGCGCGGCGAGAAGATGGTGACATCGGTGCCGCGCGATCTTTGCAGCTTGAGCTGTGCATTCTCGAGGCTTTGGCGGATGTCATCATCGTTGATATCGAGCCTGGCGGCGCTCGGGACATGCGCCGGGTCCTTCAACCCCGCGATCTGAGTATCGCGGTAATCCTGCAGAGCCTTCGGCGCGGTGGTGTAATGGCCATGGCAGTCGATGATCATGGGACGACCTGCGAGCGGATGTGTGTGTAAGGCAGCAATGAGCTTATTCACTCATGCTATCGGCGGGCGCCGCATCCTGACAAGCGCGAGCCTCCGGGGGCGTGGCGGTGGATAGCACCTCGGTGGAGGGAGAAAGAATGCAGATGCGACCTCTGGGTCGGACGGGCGAGCGGCTCTCGGCGATCGGATTCGGTTGCATGGGGCTCGTGGGTTGGTACGGCACGCGCAACGATGCCGAGGCGCGCGCGACACTCGCCGAGGCGATCGACTCGGGCGTGAACCATCTCGACACGGCCTCGAGCTACCAGAACGGCGAGAACGAGCGCTTCGTCGGGGCGTGCATCCATGCGCACCGGGAGCGCGTGTTTCTCGCCTCGAAGTTCGGCATCACGCGGGCCCCGGACGGGACCGTCGTGATCGACAACCGCCCGGATTCATTGCGCACGGCGGTCGCTCAGAGCCTGCAGCGGCTTGCGACCGACCATATCGATCTGTATTACCTGCACCGCATCGACCGCACCGTGCCCATCGAGGAGTCCGTCGGTGCGCTTGCGAACCTCGTGCGCGAGGGCAAGATTCGCCACATCGGGCTCTCCGAGTGCAGCGCCGCCACCTTGCGGCGCGCAAGCCTCGTGCATCCGATCGCGGCGGTGCAGAGCGAGTACTCGCCGTGGACGCGTGAGCCGGAAAGTGAGGTGCTGCCGGCTTGTCGCGAGCTCGGGGTTACGCTCGTGGCCTACAGCCCGCTCGGGCGCGGTTTCCTGGCCGGCAATTTCCAGCGGCTCGCTGAGCTCGCCGCGGACGATATCCGGCGCCATCAGCCGAGGTTTCAGGGGCCGCACGGTGAGCACAATGTGCGCATCGCTCAGGGCGTGCGGGAGCTGGCACAGCACAAGGGATGCACGCCGGCCCAGCTCGCCCTTGCCTGGGTACTCGCGCAGGGCGAGGACATCCTGCCGATCCCAGGAATGAAGACGCGCGTGCATCTCGCCGAGAACCGCGGTGCGCTCGGCATCACGCTCACGCCGGCCGAGCGCGACGCATTGCGCGCGCTCGTCGATGGGATCGGAGTGCAGGGGGAGCGCTATCCGGGGGCCATGCTGCAGGTGCTCGGCGGCTGACACCTCGCCTAGAGCAGGCGCCGAGCAGCGCCTCTACTGGTATTCGAGCCCAAGCGCCTTGAGTTTCTCGCGCATCTCGTACAGGTCGAGCCCGAGCTCGCCCGCGGCGAGCCGCTTGCGCTTGGATTCCTCCGCGTCGATGCGCTTCTTCGAGGCTTGCGCAACGCTGCCCGCCGCAGCACGCCTCACCGCGACCACGCCATCGTCATCGGCGACGATCACATCGCCCGGCTCGACCAGCTGGCCGGCACAGATGACTGGAACGTTGACCGAGCCCAGGCTCGCCTTGACCGTCCCTTGAGCGCAGATCGCCTTGCTCCACACGGGGAATTTCATCTCCGTGAGGGTCGCGACATCGCGCACGCCGGCATCGATGATGAGTCCGCGCACCCCTCGCGCCTTGAGCGAGGTGGCCAGCAGATCGCCGAAGTAGCCATCCGTGCAGGGCGAGCTCGGCGCCACGACGAGCACGTCATCGGGACGGCACATCTCCACGGCGACGTGAATCATCCAGTTGTCGCCCGGTGGCACGAGTACCGTGACTGCCGATCCAGCGAGCGAAGCCCCCGAGTAGATCGGGCGCATATAGGAGGCGAGCAAGCCGGTGCGTCCCTGGGCCTCGTGAACGGTGGCGACCCCGTAGCCTGCGAGCGCCGAGACGACAGCCGGCTCTGCTCGTGGAATCTCGCGCACGACGACGTGTTTGCTCATGAAGGCCGCTCCTCGCCGGGGTTGGGTGCGACCGCGCACGTATGGGTGGCGGCCGCGAAGTGCAGCATTATAAGCGCACCCGATGGGAGCGCCTGCTGCGCCCTACTGGGGTGCCCTCGCCTTCAAAGCCGCTGGAAGGCCGACAGTCCTGCCCTTACCCTTGGTCCTGGCCACGACCGGTAGCGGCTTGAGCAGACCATCCAGGGGCTGGAAGATCGAGTCGTACTTGTAGCCCTGTATCTCGATCTCCCAGCCGCCGAAGCGCGAGTTGAGCGCTTGAGCTTCCGCGGCGGCGCTCTTGGAGGAGGACCGTGCGTTCAGCACGATGAAGCGACGGTCGCCGTCCTTGCGACCGGTGACATCCACGGTCAGTCCATCGAAGGTCTGGAAGGTCACATGGTCGGGGTAAGTCGCCCCGCTCGCAGCCTTGTGTACATCATCGAGAGTCAGCGACGAGAGGGCGCTCGCGACGGGGTTGGCCGCAGAGGCGCTCGCGAGCTCCCGCCCCTTGGGCAGATCGGGTACATTGAACACAGCTTGCTGCGCCGAGGGACGCACGACGGTGTAGGAGGCGCCCGTGGCGGGATGCTCCACGACGTTCTGGATGCGCCCCTCGGGCAGATCGATCACGCTCGCGTCGAGCCAGCGGCGGGGGTCCGCATCGGGTGTCAGCTGCGGAGAGGCGAGCCAGCTTGGCTTCGAGCCGGACATGCGCACGTAGCTCGAGTTCGTGCCGGATGGGTTGCCGACGATGAGGCTCGAGGTCTTGCCGGGCTCCACGAGCTCGATGCGCGTGCCCGCCGCCTTCGGCGAGCTCACGTCCTCGACACCGATCTGGGGGTAGCTCGCCGGATCGCTCGTCTTCTCCTCCACCACTTGCAGCTGCGCGAGGTCGAGCAGGAGCTTGCGCACGCGGCTGGAATCGGCGGGGAAGCCGCGCTCGGCGACGAGCCAGTCCGTGGTCCCCTTACGCAGCGTCGTGTGAGTGCCGTCCCCCTTCACGAGGCGCACCTCGGTCACAGTATTCACGGAATGCTGGAGACCCGGAAGGATGAGCTGACCGCTCTGCTGCGTCGCCTCCTGCGAGCTGCGCGAGGAGACCCACAGCGCGAGCGCAATGACGGCGACCCCGGCGAGGAGCAGAGCAGCAAGGCGGCGCGAGGTGAGGATCATGGCCGGGTGAGGGGCGCCGGACTGGTGGAGGACGGGGACGGTCCGGCATGGGCTGAGCCCGGAGTGGGCGCCGGTCCCGGCGCAGAAGAGGCTGCCGGCGCGCGCGCAGCGGCTTTGCGCCGCCGGCGCCATCCCAAAAGCAGCGCGATCCCCGCAAAGGCGGCCGGCACGACCACGATGTTGAGTATCTTCAATGTATTGCCCAGCCGGTCGATGTCCTGATCGAGACTCAACCGCACGGCGCGCAACTGCTTGCGGATGGTGAGCTTCTCCTGCTGGAAGTGCTCGAGCTCCTGTTCCTGCTCGGGTGTCAGGATGAGGGCCGACTTGTCGTTGCGCCGCGATTGCAACGTCGTGAGCTTGTCCTCGGTCTCGTGCAGCTGGTTCTCGAGCTCCTGCTCCTTGGCGCGGAATCGGGTGTCGGCCTGCGCACGCAGCTGCTCCACGCGCGTGAACGGGCGCGTGAATGCGGCGCGGCCTCGCACGCTGATCAGATCGTCGCTACCGGCAAGATTGTCGAGCGCGTTGGCGACGAAGTCGCCATTGTTCGCCCACGGCTGCACGATGCGCTGTCCGAAGAGGTTCTGTTCGCGCACCCAGAGAAAGTCCCCGAGCATGTCGCTGTCGGCCACGACCACCAGGTCGAGCGGCTTCGTGGAGGCTTTGAGCGGGCGCTCCCCCGCGCTGGGCTGAACGCCCGCGGGAGGCCCGGCTGGGAATGCCGTCTTCACATCCCCGGTCACGCGCGCGGCGAGCGTATAGCGCTGGCCCGTCGGCCGGAAGCCCTGCAGCAGGGTCGAGGGGTCGTTCAGCATCACGAACCGCTCGGCTGGAATGGGCGCCGAGGCCGTGCTGGTCTGCAGCAGCGGCTCGAACGTCACGCCGGCTCCCTTCTTCGGCTGCAAGTAGCCGGCGGTGGCGACATTGATGCTGGAGAGTCCCGAGGTAATCACGTCGGTGTGATTGATGCTCGACTGGTCCAGGCCGAGGATGCCGAGATGACGCACCGGTGCTCCACCTTCGCGAAGGGTGACCGTGAGCGCGTGATCGGCGTCCCCGATGATCTGGTGCGGATCGAACTGCACGCCCCACGCAGATAGCAGCGGCTCGAGGTGCGAGGAGTGATCCGCGGCGAGCGCCGCGAGCGGATTGGAGGGATCGGCGCCGGTGCGGTCCTGCTCGGCGAGCGGATCGACGAAGGCGAGGATGTGACCGCCGCGCAGCGCGTATTGATCGATCGCGTATTGTGCCGCGGGCGAGAGGCTCTTCGGATGCACGAGAACCAGCACGCTCACATCCGGATCGATGCGAGTGACATTGCTGTCGAGCTGGCGAACCGTGTAAAGCTGCTGCGCTTCCTGAAACACGATCCACGGCTCGGTGGGCTGGCCACTGGCCGGGTCGATCCCGCCGCCCATCGGCAGGCTCGACAGCCAGCCGATCACGGGCTTCTTGGGATTCGCCAGCTGATAGACGACCTTCATGATGTCGTATTCGAGGAACTGCTCCTTGCTCGGGTCGAAGAAATCGATCGCCCCGCGGCCATCGGTCGAGTTGGTGGCCGCAAGCCCGAAGTACAGCGACTCGCCCGAGGAGCCGATCGGGACCGCGCGCACGCCGAGGTCGGTCGCCCGGTCCTCATCCTCGGAGAAGGGCTGCGGGTCCACGATGTGCAGGTGCAACTCCCCGTTGGAGCGCGCGGCGAGCTCCTCGAGGAGGTCCTGCACGCGTCCGGCGTAGGTCTTGATCTGCGGCAGCTGATCGGCCGCGGCGGCGCTGTAATAGAAATACAGATTGATCGGCTGCTTGAGACCCTTGAGGATCCGATCGGTGCCGGGCGCCAGGGTGTACAGGTGGTTCTGGGTGAGGTCGATGCGCCAGCCGCGCAGCGCGTGATTGAGAAGGATGGTGACGCCCGCGAAGATCAGGGCCAATGCGAGCAGCGCCCCTCCGCCGAAGGTCATTCGCTTGTTCATGATAACCCCGCAGCGCTCACTGGGCCTTGCGCATGTCGAGCACGACCGCGGTTGCGATCAGGAAGTACGCGATGAGCATCGCGAAGTAGACCAGGTCGCGCACATCGAGCACGCCCTTGGCAATGGAGTCGAAATGGGTGAGGAGCGAGAGCGATGCGATGGCATCGGTCAAGGCCTGAGGCAACCACGAGTGGAACGCGTCGATCACCATGGGGTAGCCCGCCAGCAGAAGCACGAAGCAGGCGACCACCCCGAGGATGAAGGCGACCACCTGATTGCGGGTGAGCGCGGACATGCACGAGCCGATCGCCAGGAACCCGGCCGCCAGCAGCAAGCTGCCGGCGTAGGCTGCGAGAATCGCGCCGTTGTCGGGCGAGCCCAGATAGTTCACCGTGATCCAGAGCGGGAAGGTGAGCGCGAGAGCAATGCCTGCGAACAGCCAGGCCGCGAGAAACTTGCCGAGCACTGCCTGCCCGAGCGTCACCGGCTGCGTCATGAGCAGCTCGATGCTGCCGCTCTTGCGCTCCTCGGCCCACAGCCGCATGGAGATCGCCGGGATGAGAAACAGGTACAGCCAGGGATGGAAGTTGAAGAACGGGTTGAGGTCGGCCTGACCGCGCTCGTAGAAACCCCCGAGATAGAAGGTGAACCAGCTCGCCAGCACGAGAAAGATGAGGATGAAGACGTACGCGATCGGAGTCGCGAAATAGCTGCCGAGCTCACGGCGCATGATGATGCCCACGTTGCGCATGCGCGGTTCCCCTCCTAGATGGTGATGGTGCGGAACACTTCGTCGAGCCGCCCCGATTCGAGGTGCAGCTCCTTGAGCGCGAAGCCGCGCCGCGCGGCAAGCTCGCTCACGGCCGGCAGGATCGTCGCGCCGGCCCGCGGTAGTGCGGTCAGGCGCGACTCGCGGTCGCTCACCTCCACCTCTGCGACGACGGGCAGCGCGGCGATTGCGGAGCGCATCTCGGCCAGATGCTCGGGCCGCTCCAGGCGGATCGACACGGCGTTGTGATAGCGCGACTGGGCGGCGAGGCCGTGCGGGGAGTCATCCGCGACGATGCGACCCCGCGCGATGATGATCGCGCGATTGCACACCGCGTCGACCTCCTCGAGGATGTGGGTGGAGATCACGATGATCTTGTCGCGCGCCATCTCGTTGATGAGCGTACGGACCTCGTGCTTCTGATTCGGATCGAGGCCGTCGGTGGGCTCATCGAGAATCAGCACGGGCGGATCGTGGATGATGGCCAGTGCCAAGCCCACGCGCCGCCGGAAGCCCTTGGAGAGGGTCTCGATGCTCTGCTCGAGCACCGCCTCGAGCTGCAGCCGCCCGATGACGTAGTCGAGCCGCGAGTGCCGCGCACTGCCCAGCGCGCGCAGGTCCGCGACGAACTCGAGGAAGCCGCGCACGCTCATCTCGCCGTAGGCGGGCGCACCCTCGGGAAGGTAGCCGAGGCACGACTTGGCGGCGAGCGCATCCTCGACCACATCGTGCCCGCAGATGCTCGCTTTTCCCGAGGTAGGCGCGATGAACCCGGCCAGCATCCGCATCGTGGTGGTCTTGCCGGCGCCGTTGGGTCCGAGAAACCCCAGCACCTCCCCGGGGCGAACCTCGAAGGTCACGTTGTCCACCGCGGCGAGCGTGCCGTAGTGCTTGCTGAGCTGTTCGGTCTTGATCATGCGACTCGCCAGGTCTGAGAAGACCCCTCGTCAGAAAGTTCCCCGGGCGGGGCGGATTCTAATGGCGGAGCACGTAGAAGTGCGAGCCGCGGCACACCCGCTGCGGGGCCACGCCGCCCCTCACGCGGGCGGTCTACCAGCGGGGCGAATGGTCGTGCGCTCGCCAGTAGAGGATCACGAGAGCCGCACCGGCCATCCCGCCCAGATGCGCAAAATGCGCCACGCTCGCCTCCTTGCCCGTCACTCCAAGAGTGAGCTCGAGCAGGCCGTAGAGCGTCACGAATAGCCAGGCCGGCATCGGGATGGGTGGGAAGAGCAGCATCAGGCGCTGCCGCGGGAAGTAGAAGGCGAAGGCAAAGAGCAGGCCGAACACTGCGCCGGATGCGCCGATCGTGGATTCGTCCGCACCCGAGAGTTGGGTGGTCGCGAGCTGGGCGCCAGCGGCAGCCAGCACGCTCGCGAAATACAACGCCAGAAAGCGTCCGCTGCCGAAGAAGCGCTCGAGCGGTGGCCCGAACATGAACACCGCGAACATATTCAGCAGGATGTGGGGCAGGAAGGTGCGGTCGTGCAGGAAGGCATACGTCACCACCTGCCAGATGTGGAAATCGGGCCCGAGCGGCTGCAAGGCGAACAGCCCGCTGAATGCATCGTGCGTGAGCCACTGCAGGGCAAAGACGATGAAATTGGCGGCGATGAGGGCGCGCGTCGCCGGCGGCAGGAGGGCGAACATCGAGCGATTTTACCCGCACGTACGCGGGGCCGCCCGGCCACGCTCGCGGCCCGGGTCCGGCAGCGGTAGCGGCGTACCCGGGGCGCTCGGATCAGCACCGCCGGAGGGCGTGGTGCTCGTGCAATAATCCGCTCTCGGCGCCAGCGCTCGAGCTCGAGCGTGAGGAGGGGATCATGCCGAAGAGCGCCTTCTACGGGTGGAAGCTGGTCGCCGTCTTCTGGGTGATCGTCTTCATCAACCTTGCGTTTGCAGCCTACGGGTCGCCGGTCATGAACGCCGTCATGGCGCAGCAGATGCACCTCTCGCGTGCGTTGGCGGGCTTGCCGTACTCGCTCTACATCGTCATGTCGGCCCTGCCGTCGGTGCTGGTCGCGGTGCTCGTGCGCTGGATCGGGGTGCGTGGCACCGTCGTGCTCGGGAGCCTGCTGATCCTCACCGGGTGCCTCCTGATGGGCACTGTCGTGCACAGCGCGCTCGGGGCGACCTTCGCCTTCGGGGTCGTGGTCGCCTTCGGCGTGTGTGCCGGAGGCGTGTTCGGAACGCAGCCCGGCGTGATGCTGTGGTTCGTGCGCCAGCGGGGGCTTGCGATCGCCCTGGTCTACTCGGGTGGCGCGGTCGGAGGTCTGTGCGCACCGGTGTTGCTCAACTGGATCATCGGCGCGCACGGCGGCAACTGGCGCGCCGGCTGGTGGCTCTACGCGGGGCTGGCGGCGATCTCTACGGTGATCGCCGCCGTGTTCATTCGCGACCGGCCATCGGATCTCGGGCAAGTGCCCTACGGGACCGAGACCGCCCGCGCAGGGTCATCGGATGCGGAGCTGGCAGAGGCGCGGGAGCGGGCGAGGCGACCGGCCTTCATCAGCCAGGAGCGCTGGACGCTCCCCGAGGTGATGCGCTCGGGACGGTTCTGGATCATGGTGCTTGCGCTGTGCGGGGGCAGTGCGGGTTACACGCTGTTCCTCGCCCAGGGCGTGCTGCACCTCAAGGACCTCGGCTTCGGCTCCACGCAGGCGGCACTCGCGGTGAGCGTGACGACCGGGTCGGCCCTGATCGGCAAGGCACCGCTTGCGCTGTTCGGCGACCGCATCGATCCGCGCTACATCTGGGCGATGACTTCCGCGGTCTTCGGTCTCGGTCTGCTCCTCGTGATTCACCCCCACACCATGCTCGAGGTGTATCTGTTCTCGCTGTGCGTTGGCATCGGGTTCGGTGGCGGGATCGTCGGCATGATGACGACGCTCGGCAACTATTATGGCGCGGAGGTCTTCGCCGCCGCTGCCGGGGTGGGTGCCGCGCTCAACACGCTCATCAGCTTCTTCGCCTCGAACATCGGCGGCATGGTATATGACAGACTAGGCAGCTACGCGCCGACATTCATTGGGCTTGCTGCATGGTGCTTTGCGGGCGCCATCGCGCTGGTGTGCGTGCGCCGGCCCGTGCGGCACCCGGCGGCAGGCGCGGATGTGGTCACCGTGAACGGCTGATCTGAAGGGAGCGCAGCGCTTGATCGAAGGTCTACATGGTCAAAGAAGGTGATCTGCTTTGGACGCCCAGCGAAGAGTGGGTGCGACGATCCAACCTCACCGCGTACATGGGTTGGCTCGCGCGCAACCGCAAGCTCAGCTTCGAGACCTATGATGAGCTGTGGCGCTGGTCGGTGGACGACCTGGAGGGCTTCTGGGCCTCGATCTGGGACTACTGCGCGATTCAGTCCTCCGAGCCCTACCAGCGGGTGCTCGGGCGCCGCGAGATGCCCGGCGCCGAGTGGTTCCCCGGCGCGAGACTGAACTATGCCGAGCATGCGCTGCGCTACGAGCGCCCGGGCGCCGATGCGATCTACCACCTCAGCGAGCGCATCCCGCTCAGCCGTATCAGCTGGCAGGAGCTCGGCGCCGCCGTACGCGTGCTCGCGACGCAGCTGCGCAAGATCGGCATCCGGCCCGGCGACCGCGTTGCAGGCTACCTGCCCAACACCCCCCATGCACTGATTGCCCTGCTGGCCACCGCCAGCATCGGGGCGATCTGGACGAGCTGCGGACCGGAGTTCGGCACGCGGGGGGTGCTCGACCGCTTCACGCAGCTCGGCCCGAAGCTGCTGTTCTGCGTGGACGGGTATCAGTACGCCTCGAGGCCCTTCGACCGTCGCGGCGAGCTCACGAAGATCATCGGTGCGCTCGACTCTCTCGAGCACGTCGTGTGCGTGCCCTATCTGAATCCTGAGGAGCGCGCGCCATTCTCGAAGCACACGCTGTTCTGGGACGATCTGCTCAAGCATCCGGCGGTGCCGGCGAGCGAGTTTCGGTTCGAGCAGGTGGCGTTCGGGCACCCCTTGTGGATCCTGTTCTCCTCGGGCACGACGGGCCTGCCCAAGGCGATCGTTCACAGCCACGGCGGCATCCTCATCGAGCAGATGAAAGCCATCAATTTCCAGATGGACATGCGCCCCGGCGAGCGGCTGTTCTTCTACACGACGACCGGCTGGATGATGTGGAACTTCCTGGTGAGCTGTCTCGTGGTGAACGTCTGTCCGGTGCTCTACGACGGCAGTCTCATGCATCCGGAGCCCGACTCGTTATGGCGCATGTACGAGGAATCGGGCGCCACGATGATCGGCGCGAACCCAGGTTATGTCGCCCTGCTCGAGAAATCGGGCGTGGTGCCACGCGAGAAGTTCGAGTTCCCGCACCTGCGCTCGGTCATGCTCGCAGGCTCGCCCGTCACCCCGGAGGTCATGGCCTGGTTCTACCAGAACGTCAAGCGGGACCTCTGGGTCCAAAACGGCAGCGGCGGCACCGACATCTGCTCGGCGTTCGTTGCGGGCGTGCCGATCCTGCCGGTGCGCGCCGGGGAGATCCAGGCGCGCATGCTGGGTGTGGAGGCGCACGCCTTCAACGAGCGCGGCGAGGCGGTCGTGAACGAGGTGGGAGAGCTCGTCATCACGAAGCCCATGCCCTCGATGCCGGTGTTCCTGTGGAACGACCCGCATTTCGAGCGGTATCGAGACTCCTACTTCGCCGAGTTTCCCGGGGTGTGGCGCCAGGGCGATTTCTTCCGCATCAACGAGCGCGGCAGCAGCTTCGTCCTGGGCCGCTCCGATGCGACGCTCAACCGGCACGGCGTGCGCATCGGCACGGCCGAGATCTATCGCTCGCTCGCGCTCATTCCGGAGGTCGAGGATTCCCTCATCGTGAACCTCGACCTGCCGGGCGGACGGTTCTTCATGCCGCTGTTCGTCAAGCTGCGCGAGGGAGTCGCGCTCGATCGGACCATCGAGGACAAGATGCGATCGAAGCTGCGCGTGGAGTACTCACCGCGGCATGTCCCCGACAGGATCTATCAAGTGCCGGACATTCCCTACACGCTGACCGGCAAGAAAATGGAGGTGCCCGTGCGCCGCATTCTCGCGGGAGTGCCGCTTGCCAAGGCGGCCAATCGCGATGCGGTCGCCAACCCTCACGCGCTCGATTACTTCGTCGAGTATGCGAAGATGCAGCAGGATTATTCGATGGCCCCGTCCTCTTGAGGCCTTCCTGGAGATGACGATGGAACAGATACAGCTTCTGATCGGCGACCGCGACGTACCGGCCCGCAACTCCGCCACCTTCAACCGCCAGAACCCCCTCTCCGGGGAGGTTGCCACGCGCGCCGCGGCAGCGAGCCCCGAGGATGCGAGGGCCGCGGCGGATGCTGCATGGAAAGCTTTCCCCGCCTGGTCGGCCACCGGTCCCAACGAGCGGCGCGCCAAGCTCAACAAGGCCGCCGACCTGCTCGAGGCCAAGGCCGGGCAGTTCGCAACGCTGATGCTCGCCGAGACCGGCTGCACGATGGGTTGGGGTCATTTCAACGTGCACTTTGGCGCGATCCTGCTGCGCGAGGCGGCCGCGATGACCACCCAGATCACCGGGGAGGTCGTCCCCTCCGATGTGCCGGGGGTGCTCGCCATGGCGCTGCGCCAGCCGGTGGGGGTCGTGCTCGGCATCGCCCCCTGGAATGCGCCGGTCATCCTCGGTGTGCGCTCGGTGGCCATGCCGCTCGCCTGCGGCAACACCGTGGTGCTGAAGGCCTCCGAGGTCTGCCCGGCCACCCATCGGCTGATCGGCACCGTGCTGAAGGAGGCGGGCCTCGGGGAGGGCGTCGTCAATGTCATCACGCACGATGCAAAGGATGCGGGTGCGGTGTCGGAGGCGCTGATCTCGCATCCCGCCGTGCGGCGCGTGAATTTCACCGGGTCGAGCCGCGTGGGCAAGCTCGTGGCACAGACCGCCGCCAAGTACTTGAAGCCCGTGCTCCTCGAGCTGGGCGGCAAGGCGCCCCTCATCGTGCTCGAGGATGCGGATCTCGACGCTGCCGTGAGCGCCACGGTATTCGGTGCGTTCGCCAATCAAGGTCAGATCTGCATGTCCACCGAGCGGGTGATCGTGCAGGAGAAAGTTGCGGACGAGTTTGCGCAGAAGCTCGCCAAGCGCGTCGCTGGACTGCCCGTCGGGGATCCGCGCGAGGGCGAGGTGGTCCTGGGCTCACTCGTCGGGCGTCCCACGGTCGAGCGGGTGGAGAAGCTCGTTGCGGAGGCGGTTTCGCAGGGTGCCAAGGTGCTCGCCGGTGGCGAGAAGACCTCCGGCACCATCATGAAGGGCGTGGTGGTCGACCGCGTGACCCCGCAGATGCAGCTGTTCCGGGAGGAGTCCTTCGGCCCGCAAGTCTCGATCACGCGCGTCAAGACGGTGGACGAGGCCGTAGCGCTCGCCAACGATACCGAGTACGGCTTGTCGGCCGCAGTGTTCACCCGCGATCTCGTGAAGGGCATCGAGATCGCCAAGCGCATCGACAGCGGCATCTGCCACGTCAACTCCCCGACCGTGCAGGATGAGGCTCAGATGCCCTTCGGGGGCGTGAAGAGCTCGGGCTACGGACGGTTCGGCGGCAAGGCCGGCATTCACGAGTTCACCGAGCTGCGCTGGATCACCGTGCAGATCGCCCCGCGGCATTATCCATTTTGAGGCACCCATGGATCTCGAGCTGAAGGGCCGCAAGGCCATCGTGACCGGCGCAACCCATGGCATCGGCCTCGCCATTGCACAGCAGCTCGCGCAGGAGGGTGTCGAGGTCGCCATCTGCGCGCGCACCGCCGCGAACGTCGAGCGAACCGTCGAGGAGCTCAAGCGCAAGGGCGTGCGGGCCATCGGCGATGCGATCGATGTGACCCAGCGCGAGCCCTACATCAACTGGATCAAGAGCGCCGCCGAGCGCTTGGGCGGTCTTGACATCTTCGTCTCCAACACGACCGGCACCCCTGGCATCGCCGGCGAGAAGGGCTGGGAGGCCGGATTCCAGGCGGACATTCTCGCCGCGGTGCGCGGCTGCGAAACGGCGCTCCCGTTCCTCAAGCAATCGAGCTCCGGCGCGATCATCTTCATCGCGAGCATCTCGGGCGTCATGTCCAAGGCGCTGCGAGCACCCGGCATTCTCGCCTATGGCTCGTGCAAGGCTGCGCTCATCGCCTATGGCGCGCAGCTCAGCAAGGAAGTGGCCAAGGATGGAGTGCGCGTCAACATGGTCTCGCCGGGCCCGATCTATTTCAAAGAAGGACCGTGGGACTTCATCAAGCAGCGGGCGCCGCAGGCCTACGAGGATGCGCTCCAGCATTGCGTCATCGGCCGGCTGGGCAAGCCCGAGGACATCGCATCGGCCGTCGTGTTCCTCGCAAGCCCCCGATCGGGATTCACGGTCGGGCAGAACCTGCACGTGGACGGTGGGTACATGGAGCACATCGCCTTCTAGGGGCCGCCGCGGCACGACCCCGGCGAGCGTGGCTAGAAGGCCAGGCCGTAGAGCTTTGCGGCGTTGTCGTGCGTGATCTTCTTGATCGTCGCCGCGGGCAGATGTCCCATCGTGCGCTGGAGGGTCGCGACCGAGTTCGGCCAGATGCTGTCCGGGTGAGGGTAGTCGGTCGCCCACAGCAGATTGTCACCATAGAACTCGAGCAGCCGCATCGTGACCGGGCTCTGCTGGAAGGTGGAGTAGATCTGCCGCTTGAAGAGCTCGGAAGGCCGAGTCTTCTGAGGGATGCCACCCTTGTCACGGTAGAAGGCCTCCGCCTCCCACGTACGCCAATGGCGATAGTCGAGCTCCTCGACCACCCACGGTAGCCATCCGGCTCCCGACTCGGCGATCACGATCTTCAGCCTGGGGTGGCGCTCGAGAATGGCCCATGCGAAGAGATCGACGAAGGCATCGAGGAACTGGGTGATGAAGCCCTTCATGTGCGTGAAGTTGCCGGCAACGTTGCCGCGGCCGGGATCGCCGGCAGGCGGGAGGAACACGGTGACATGCCAGGACAGCACGATGCCGGTCTCCTCGAGCGCATTCCACAGGGCTTCCCAGCGTGCATCGTGCAGGCGCGGCTCGGCCGCGGCGATCTGAAGGTTCGCCTGGCGTACTCCGCCGCGCCGGGCAAGGCGATAGACCTCCTGGGCCGCCGACTCCGGGTTGAGCGGCAGCATCGGCACGCCGAGCAGCCGCTCGGGGGACGCGGTGCAGAACTCCCCCAGCCAGTCGTTATAGACGCGATGCAGCTCGTCGGCGAACGCCTGGTCGTCGTTCTTGATCGAGGTGACGGGACCGAAGATCACCTGGGTGTGGATGCCGTCACGGTCCATGTCCGCGAGGCGCAGCTTGGGCACCGCGGGGCGCCGCTCGGTGAGATCGGTGAGTCCACCGCGATCGAAGGCCGTGTAGATGGGCTTGGGGGCGCTCGAGCCCTTCGTGCGACCCGTCCAGGGGCCCCACGGCTTGCCCTCGCAGACCCACATCCACAGCCCGTCGCGCTGCTCGACGTGCGGTGCGCGCTCACGCTCGCTGCGCGACAGACGCTGCGTCCAGAGGTCCTCGGGCAATTGGTTCAAATCGAGATGGTCGTCGCACGAGATGAGGTTGTAGTCCATGCGAGAGTCCTCCATGAGCTCGGCTACAGTGTCAGGTCGACCGCGCAGACGGGGGCGCCCACTGCAGCGTTCTCTCCCTCCGGCACGAAGATCTCGAGCAGAGTTCCATCGCCCGTGGCGGTGATCTCCTGGGTGACCTTCTCGGTCTCGATCTCGTAGATGGGATCGCCTGCCTTGAACGCCTCGCCGGGCTTCTTGTGCCACTTGGCGATGGTCGCCTCCTGCATGTTCATGCCGACGCGGCTCAGCTTCAGATTCACGCGCATCGTGGGGCCCGCCCCGCGCTAGGCGCGCGCGCTCTCGGTCGCGATGCGCGCAATGCGCTCGGCATCCGGAATCATGAGCTTCTCGGCGTTCGGCGCGTACGGCATGCACACGTTCGGCACGGTCACCCGCTTGATCGGCGCCTTGAGGTGGCCGAATGCCTTGTCGGCCAGCACGGCCGCGATGTGGCTCGCCGCGCTGCAGCGGTCGCGGGCCTCATCGACGACGACCACGCGACCGGTCTTGCGCGCCGCTGCGATGAGGGCTTCCTCATCGAGCGGCACGAGCGTGCGGGGGTCGATCACCTCGGCCTGGATGCCGGAGGACTCGAGCTTCTTCGCGGCCTCGAGGGTCGGCTTCAACATCGAGCCGATCGCGATGATCGTCACATCCTTCCCCTCGCGCACCGTCGCGGCCTTGCCGAATGGCACGGTGTAATCGCCGTCGGGCACCTCGCCCATCTCGCCGCCCCGCCCGATCGCCTCCATGAAGAACGTGGGATTGTTGCCGCGAATGGCGCTCTTGAGCAGTCCCTTGGCATCGGCGGGCGTCGCCGGCATCAC
Source organism: Steroidobacteraceae bacterium (assembly GCA_035524075.1). Taxonomy (GTDB): domain Bacteria; phylum Pseudomonadota; class Gammaproteobacteria; order Steroidobacterales; family Steroidobacteraceae; genus JASHUC01. The sequence continues at coordinate 54,883 of DATKPP010000003.1, forward strand.
GACATTGACGCCACCGAGATTCACGAGCACCGGATAGCCGCTGTCGGAGTGCTGGGCGGCATTGGAGCCCCCGCCGCCGTACGCGGCGATGATCGTGATCGGCATGACGGCCTGGCCGCCGGTCATCAGGTGCAGCTTCGCCATCTGATTCGCGATGGCATCGAAGCCGGTGTAGATGAAGTTCGAGAACATCATGTGCACGATGACACGGCAGCCGGCTGCCGCCGCGCCCACCGCCATCCCGGTCAGCGTCGCCTCGCAGATCGGGGTGTTGCGGATGCGTTCCCGGCCGAACTTGTCCAGCAGTCCGCGGGTGTCGCCCATGATGGCGAGCTCCACGTCCTCGCCGTACACGATGACCTTGGGGTCGCGGCTCATCTCCTCGATGAGTGCCTCATTGATCGCATGGGTATAGCGCTTGCGGGCCATGGGTATCTCTCTATCAGGCTTTCTGGCCGACGAACATCAGATCGAAGGGCAGCTCGGGATCGGCCGGCTCGCTGTCTTGAGCGAACTTCACGGCATCCTCGACGGTGCGCGCGCTGCGTGCATCGATCGACTGCAGGTCCGCCGCCTTGACCCCGCTTGCGAGCAGGCGCTGCTGTGCGCGGTCGAGCGGATCGCGCTTGCGCCATTCATCGATCTCCGCCTGCTCGCGGTACTGACCGCCCTGGAGGAACAGAGCTTCGGCCTCCAGATGCCCCTGAATGCGATAGGTTCGCGCCTCGATGAAGGCGGGGCCGGCGCCGCTGCGGGCATGCTCGACGGCCTGCGCCGCCGCCTGCCACACCGCGACGATGTCGTTACCGTCGATGACGGTCGTGGGGATCTTGAACGCGCGGGCGCGATCGACGATCTCCCCGGAGGTGCACTGCGCCGCAGGTGTGAACTCGGAGAACTGGTTGTGCTCGCACACCAGCACGAGTGGCAGCTTCCAGAGGCTGCTCACGTTCAGGCACTCCATGAACACGCCCTGGTTCGAGGCCCCATCGCCGAAGAAGGTGACGGATACGCGAGTGTCATGCAGGAGCTTTGCGGCGAGCGCGGCGCCCGTTGCGATCGCGAAGCCACCGCCGACGATGCCGTTCGCGCCGAGGATGCCCTTGGAGAAGTCCGCCACGTGCATCGAGCCGCCCATGCCCTTGCAGATGCCGGTGCGCTTGGCCCAGATCTCCGCCATCATCGCCTTGGGATCCCCGCCCTTGGCCAGGAAATGTCCGTGGCCGCGATGCGTGCTGGTGATCAGGTCGCTGGTGCGCAGCTGCGCGCATACGCCCGTCGCGATCGCCTCCTGGCCGATGTACAGGTGTACCGCCCCCGGCAGGTTGCCGGCGGCCGCATCCGCGCGCAGGCGCTCCTCCATTCGCCGGATGAGGAGCATGCGCTCGTAGAGTGCGAGCAGCTGTTCTCGAGTGGGTTCTGTGTTTGCCATGATGTCCTACCTTCGCAATCAAACGGACCACGATCGTCCGGCGCGCCCGCGCGCGGGAGCGCGTGCTCGCGCACCGGGCGCGCGCTACGTGCCAAACTGCGCGCGGGTCGTCTTGAACGCGCGGCTGGTCACCTCGTCGATCGGGCGCCAGCGCAGCTTCTCGTTCAGCACCTCGATGCCCCACGGGCCCGGCCAGCCCGCCTTGCGCAGCCGCTCGACGAAGCCGCGCACATCGAACTCGCCCTCGCCGCAGAGCTGGCGGTGCTGCGTCGTCTCGATGTGCGCATCGGGCATCGAATGCGCCTTGGAATAGCCGTCGTTGAGCTCCACGCCGGCGATGAACTCGAGCGGGAAGCGCGCAACGGCGTCGTAGTCGAGACCGATCTTCACGATGTGCCAGAGATCGAGGAAGATCCCGCCGTTCTTGGCGCCGGCACCCTCGACCAGCGCACGCGCGGACTCGAGCGAGTCGATGATGCAGAAGGGCATCATCTCGAACCCTATCGCCGTGCCATGATTCTCGGCTTCCTTGCACAGTCCGGCGAAGCGCTCGATGAGTCGCGGCATGGGACAGGGCTGGCGGATGAAGTCACCGACCTTGATCGAGCGTGCCCGCAGCTGCTCGGCGGCCGTGAGCAGCTTCTGCTTCTGGATGTCCGAGCGCCTCTTGGCCTCGCCGTCGAGAAACCAATCGCTGAGGAACTCGAGCTCCACGTGCTTGATGCCGTAATCGTCGAGGATGCGACGCATCTCCTTGAGCGAGTACTTCTGCTGCGTGTGCTCCAGATCGGCGTGCCAGATTCCAATTCCGGTGAAGCCGGCCTGGGCCGCGCTTTGCACGCGCTGCTTGAAATCCGTGGTGCTGTACTCGTGATCGGTGTGCGGCTCGGCGCCGACCGCAAGCGTCCAGTAGGAGCCGAGCAGGTCGATGTCGCTGGTCATGACAGAGTCCTCGGGGCCGTCACTGCGGGCGCCTTTGAAGCTTGTACACCTGGCCCCGAGCCGGCGTAAAGGCGCATCACGGGCGTGTCCCCGCGAGATTGGCATCCGGTGCCTCGTGCACCCGCGGCTCGTCCCACACGGCGGATTTCATGCCGTACGGCACCGTGTTGATGACCGCCTCGACCTGGTCGATCTTGCCCCCGTGGATCTGGAAGAGCTCCGAGATCTCGAGGGTGAGCGGTGCCTTGACGGGCGAGGGGATCGTCATGCCGTTGGTGAGATGAATCGACTTGAGCGCGCCGCGATGCTCGAAGAAGCCGAACGACAGCACCAGTCCGCGCTGGCGGTCGACGACGGGAAAGCGCCGGTTGCGGATGGTGGTGACGAACGGATAGAAGCCGCTCTTTTGCTGCGCCTCGCATCCCAGGGCAACGACATTGAAGGGCGAGCTGCCGTGAAAGCTCGGGTTGTTGGTGGTCTGGGTCCCGTTCTCCAGACGATTGCACGAGGGCCAGAACGGCGCAGTGTTGCGCCCCGTGTTGCCCGCAAGCCCGGTGAAGTACGAGTTGGCCACGCGCACCAGCTCGGCGCGCGACATGCGCTCGGCGGCGGGGATCTCCTGCAGGAACTGCGCCCGGGGCTGACCGCGCCGCTCCATGGCGGCCCCTGCGCCCGGTAAGGCCGATGAGCCGAGCGCCGGAGGACGAGCGACGATCGTCTCGATCTCGCTCACCAGCCCGTAATCCACCTTCAGCCGCAGCGCGAGCAGCACCGGTACGCCGTTCTCGAACACCGTGCCGTAGAAGCCGACCTGGCCCTCCTCGGGGTCGCTGACATAAAGCTTGTAGTGACCGGGAGCGCTCGCGGTCGCCCAGAGACCATCACCGAGACGCAGCGCCTGGCCGTCCTCGGTGAACCGCACGCCCTGCGCGAGCGGCAGCTGCTCGGGATCGTGAGCCACCAGCGCCGCGAGGTAGCGGTCCACCAGGCCCTCGAGGCAGGCACGGTCGCAGATGTCGGAGGCGCGCGCCGAGGCGGCGGCGAGCGCAGCCGAGCACAAAAAAACGAGCCTCATTGCCTTTTCAGTCACGTGACCCCCTCCGGCGCGCCGTCGCACCAGCTGCAACTCGTTCGGCCCAAGCGGCTAGTCGGCCGGCGCCGGAATCGTGAGGGCGATGTGATCCTGGTCGCCCACCGCGCGGGTGATGTGTCCCTTGCCCGTGGTGTCGTCCATCAAGAGGACCGTCCCCAGGCCGAAGCGGCGTACCTCTCCGTCACCGGCGGTCACCTCGGACATGCCCTGAACGACGATCAGATACATGCGCCGCGGCGCCCGATGCCAGTCCTCCTGCGCGCCGCGCTTGAGCAACAGCAGCGTAGCTCCCGGGGCGCGCGAGAGCTGTCGCGAAGCGAGAGCCCGTGCGTTGGAGAGCTGCGGCGAGGCGACCTCGGGCGCCGCCGGGCCCGCTGAGAACGAAAGCTCCTCATCCCGGAAATGCGAAACGCCCTTGGCGTCGGCGTACAGATGCACGTAGGGCAGTGCGGGCGTGGATCTCGACATGGGCTTTGCCTCGTCGGCACGGAATGTGACCAATGATGCGACGAGGAGCGCAGCTCCCGTTGCGGTCAGGAGCGTCTTCTTCTGCACGGGGCCGCCCTCCGGTATGCACGGCATCTTCTCCCGTGGATCGCACGCTGACAAGCGCCGCGCGGCGCTGCACAGAGGTTCCCGGCGGGAGAGAATTTCTCAACCCAGGTGCCGGGGGGTAGACTACGGCGCACTGCAGGATGTGGTACCCCCAGGCCGCTGCCGCAGGCGCCCGCATTACATTGCTCCCGGAGGACATGCCGTGAACGCATCGCTCGCGTCGATCGCCCCGCAACCTGAGCCCTCGCCGGCGGTGGCTCGCTTTCTCAAGCGCAACCCGAAGCTCCTGATCGGGGGTGAATGGGTCGAATCCAAGTCGCAGAAGCGCATCCCGGTGATGGATCCGGCGACGGGCTGCGAGATCGCCTCGGTCCCGGATGCCAACGCGGCCGATGTCGAGCGCGCGGTGGCGGCCGCGAGGCACGCGCTCGAGAAGGGTCCCTGGCGCGACACGACGCCCGCACAGCGCGAGGCGCTGCTGTGGAAGCTTGCAGATCTGATCGACCGGAATGCCGACGAGCTCGCCGAGCTCGAGAGCCTGAACAACGGCAAGACGAAGTTCATGGCAAGCATCGTCGATGTCCCCGGCACGCGCGATTACTTCCGCTACATGGCCGGCTGGGCCACCAAGATCGAGGGCTCGACCTTCCAGAGCTCGATCCATGGACCGCCCGGGGTGAAGTTCCACACCTACACGCTGCGCGAGCCCGTGGGGGTCGTGGCGCAGATCATTCCCTGGAATTTCCCGCTCGCGATGTGCTCGTGGAAGCTCGGTCCCGCGCTTGCGGCCGGGTGTACCTGCGTGCTGAAGCCCGCGGAGCAAACCCCGCTCACGGCCTTGAGGCTCGGGGAGCTGATTCTCGAGGCCGGATTCCCGCCCGGGGTGGTGAACATCCTCACTGGCCTGGGCGAGACCACCGGCGCAGCGCTCGTTGCGCATCCCGACGTGGACAAGGTGGCCTTCACCGGCTCGACCGAAGTCGGCAAGATCATCAACAAGGCGGCGACCGATACCCTCAAGCGAGTCACGCTCGAGCTGGGCGGCAAGTCCCCCGTGATCGTGCTGCCCGATGCGGACCTCAATCAGGTGGTGGGCGGGGCTGCCAATGCGATCTTCTTCAACTCAGGACAGGTGTGCACGGCCGGCTCGCGGCTGTTCGCGCACAAGAAGGTATTCGACCAGGTCGTCGAAGGCCTGAGCGGTGCGGCGCAGAAGATCCGCCTCGGCCCCGGTCTGGACCCCAAGACGGAGATGGGACCGCTCGTGTCGAAGGAGCAGCAAAGCCGGGTGCTCGGCTACATCGACTCCGGCCGCAAGGACGGTGCGAAGGTGCTGACCGGTGGCGATGCGCCCTCGAGCGAGGGCTACTTCGTCAAACCCACCGTGCTCGCCAACGTGCGACCCGACATGAGGGTGGTGCGTGAGGAGATCTTCGGCCCCGTTGTGGTCGCGCAGCGATTCGAGGATCTCGATGAGATCGCAGCACTCGCGAACGACACGCCTTACGGTCTGGCCGCGAGCGTCTGGTCGAAGGATGTGAGTGCGGTGCACCGTCTGGTACCGAAGATCAAGGCTGGCACGGTCTGGGTCAACTGCCACAACTTCGTGGACCCGGCGATGCCCTTCGGCGGCTTCAAGCAGTCCGGCTTCGGGCGCGAGGCCGGCCGGGCGGTGTTCGAGCACTACACGGAGCTCAAGTCCGTCTGCATCGCGATCTGAGCCTCGGGGGGCTCCCTCAGGTCACGGCGTAGTAGCGAAAGACCGAGTGATCGGGATTGCTGCGGCGCTCCCCGCCGCCCACGATCACCGTGCGGTTGAGCCAGTCGTGCGGTCCCTCGGGAGCGCGAAAGTAAGGCGTGCAGCGAAAGTATGCGCTGCGCTCGGGCGAGGATTGCGCGCCGTAGACGTAGCCGAGGTTGCGGATGTAGATGAGCGCCCCGTCGCTCGCCTCGAGTAGATAGTGAGCGTTGAGCTCGACGACCCCATCCGCGCGCACGGTCGCCCAATCCGCGCCGCTGTAGTCGACCACGCGGCCGCTCAGGCGCGGTCCTTCCACCACGCCGCTCTTCACCGAGGTGTAACCCTGGCTTGCGCCTCCGGAGACCGGGCCAAAGATCCGCCGCTCGTGAAAATCGATGCGGACATCGAACACATGCTCGAGTTTGAGCGCAACCGAGGTTTGCATCGGCTGACGATAGGCCGGCGCACGCCCCTCGACAAGTCCGCCGACGTTGCGTGGTTTATAGTCCGAGCGATGAAGCGATCGCGCTCAAGGGCCGGCGCGCGGTTCGATTACATCGTCGTCGGCGCCGGTTCGGCAGGCTGTGTCCTCGCGAGCCGCCTGACCGAGGACTCGAGCCACACCGTTCTGCTGCTCGAGGCCGGCGGCATCGAGCAGCGGCACTGGCGCATGAAGATGCCGCTCGCCTGGCGCGATACCTTCATGGATCCGCGCCTCGGGTGGGGGTACTCGAGCGAGCCGGAGCCCTGGGCAGACCAGCGCCGCATCCCGGTGCCGCGCGGCAAGGTGCTCGGCGGCTCCTCTTCGGTCAACGGGATGATGTACTCGCGCGGGCATCCGGCCGACTACGACGGCTGGCGCGACCTCGGGCTTGCCGGGTGGAGCTACGAGGAGGTTCTGCCGTACTTTCGGCGCTCCGAGAGCAACTGGCGTGGCCAATCGCGATATCACGGCGCAGAGGGGCCGCTCACCGTCGCACGTCACCTCACCGACGGGCAGATCTATCCGCGCTTGATCGCGACGGCGCAGCGGCTCGGCTACCCGCACCTCGATGACTTTCACGGCGAGGCGATCGAAGGCTTCAGCGCACCGGACTTCAACGTCCACCAGGGGCGGCGCGCCAGCACCGCCGCACGTTATCTGCGGCCCGCGATGTCACGGCAGGGTCTGCGCATCGAGGTGGGCGCGCTCGCGCACCGGGTGCTGTTCGAGGGTACACGCGCGACCGGCATCGAGTACGAGCGTGACGGGCAGCTCGTGCGTGCGCACGCCACACGCGAGGTGCTGCTCGCCGCGGGGGCATTCAACTCCCCGCAGCTGCTCCTGCTCTCCGGGGTGGGGCCGGCCCGCGAGCTCGAAGCGCTCGGCATCGCCTGTTTGCACGATCTGCCGGGCGTGGGAAAGAACCTTCAGGATCATCAGTCCGTGGGCGCAGTGTTCGCAGCGAGCGGGCCCATCACGTTCGAGGCTCAGCTGCGCCTCGACCGCCTGATCCTCTCGGTCCTGCGATGGCAGCTCCTGGGCACCGGACCGGTGGCGGGACTGCCCGTGGCCGCGCAGGGATTTCTGCGGATCCGGGCCGACACGCCCGGCGCCGACGTGCAGTTTCTGGTCAGTCCGGTCTCGATGCTCGCCCGCGCGTGGTTTCCAGGCTGGAGGAAGGGCGCCGGCCACGTCTTCTCGGCGGCGAACGTCGTGCTGCATCCGGAGAGTCGCGGCGAGGTGACCCTGCGCTCGAGCAATCCGCACGACCCGCCGAGAATCCAGTTCAATCTCCTGCAGGCCCGCGCGGACCGCGAGACCTTGCGCTACATGCTGCGATTCGTGCGCAAGTTCTTCGCCACGGCACCGGCCGCGGAGCTGGTGAGTGAGGAGCTCCTGCCCGGCGTGCATGTCTCGAGCGATGCCGAGCTCGATGCGCACATTCGCCGCTGCGTTGCGACAGCCATGCATCCGACGAGCACCTGCGCGATGGGCATCGACGATCGGGGGGTCGTCGACGCGGAGCTCAAGGTTCGCGGACTCGAGGGGCTGCGAATTGCCGATGCCTCGGTCATGCCCACGATCATCGGCGGCAATACCAACGCGCCGGTGATCATGATCGCGGAGAAGGCCTGCGACCTGGTCCTCGGCCGGCCCGCGCCTTAAGTGGGCCCGGGCTTGCCCGTCACCGGGTGAGGGTAGTGGAAGGGCATGATGAAGGTCTCCGGCCACACGGGGGGCGGCTCGCGCAGCTCATCCGGGCCGCGCGGGTTCTCGGGGAACGTGCTGCTGTAGGGCGACACCATGAGCGGCTGGCGCGGCGAGCGCGCCCAACCTTCCTCCAGGCGCGCCTGATAGACGATGCGATAGTTGAAGAGCTTGATCTTCCACACCCCAGCCTCGTTCACGTACTCGTTCTCGTAGATGCCCGCCTCGAGGAATTGCGCCGGGATGCGCGGCGGGGGGTCCTTCTTGCTCTCGTGCACACCGGCCTGCAGGAAGCAGCGGAAGCGTCCCCGGGCCGTCTTGCGGTCCGGGGCCACATCGACGATGTCCTGCGCAATGATGTGCTCGAAGAGCAGTCCGTAGGCCGGCCCATCGAGCCCCGAGGCGCCTCCATAGAGGCGTCGCGCTCCACGCTTGCCGCGGAAGATGCCGTTCATGAAGTACAGCACCGCGTCGTCCGCAAACAGATCGACGATCTCGGCGAACAAGCACTTGTCCATGTAGTAGCCATACTTGAACTGCAGTGTGCGCACGGCCTGGATGTCGGCGTGAAGGCTCACCTCGTGGCGCACCGCCTCGAGCTCGCGCTGCAGCTGCTGCAGCCGTTGCTCGAGCGTTGGGGATTCACCCGCTGGCATGGGTCGCCTGCATTCGCAGTGCATCGATATCGTCGTCGAGCTCCATGTAGCGCCCGGAGAGCACATCGTAGCGACCGGAGGCCAGGTCCAAGCACCGCCGTGTGCAGCGCGCCAGGTCGGCATCCCGCTCGGGCGAGTCCTTCCGGGCGCGTATGCGCGCGACCATGCCGGGAAGCCAGCGCTGCGCATCGGGTGAGTTCATGGTCTCCTCGGCAATCCCGGTGAACACGAACCCCGGATCGATCGCAAAGACACTCACCCCGAGATCCTTCGCCTCGGCGGCCGCCTCGGCCGTGAGCCGCGTCTGCGCAATCTTGCCGGTGCAGTAGGCCGAGAGGTACGGGGCGACCACCCGGCTGGCGAGTGCCGAGACGATGATGATGCGGCCCTTGCGCCGCTCGACCATGCCCGGAAGAACGCGCCGCAGGTAGAGCATCGGCGCGCGGATATGAACCTCCTGGGCGGCCCACCAGGCCTCTGGATCGATCGTCCAGAGCGGCCCGAACGGACCCGGTACACCTGCATTGCTCACGAGCAGGCTCACCGGACCGTGTGCCTGCTCGGTCTGGGCAATGACGCGCTCCACATCCCCTGCGCGCGTGACATCCCCTGGGACGCAGAGCGCTCGTCCTCCGCCGGCTCTGATCCGGGCCGCAACCGCATCGAGCTGGGAGCGGGTGCGTGCGGTGACAGTGACGGCCGCGCCGTGGCGCGCGAACTCGAGCGCGATGGCCTTGCCGAAGCCCCGGCCCGCACCGGTCACGACGGCGACCTCGCCTGCAAGTTGCTCCGCCATCGGGTGCCTCTCCTTCGCGTGCGAGTGTAAGCCTAGCCGAATCGGCGCGGGGATGGGTTCTGGTAGAGTGCCTTCTGCGCTGCGAGGACCTACGGCATGAGCGATCAAGACGAAGTCCAAGCGTTGCGGCGGCAGGTCGAGCATCTGACCCGCCAGCTCGGGATGCTCGAGGACATCCAAGCCGTCCGACGCGTGCAGTTCGCGTACGGGTACTACATGGACAAGGGGCAGTACCAGGAGGTCGTCGATCTGTTTGCAGACGATGGCGAGGTGCGCTTCATGGGCGGGGTCTTCCGCGGCAAGGACCGCGGCGTGAAGCGCCTGTACATCGACCGTTTCCGTACCGTCTTCACGCATGGCCGCAACGCGCCCGCCTATGGCTTCATGCTCGAGCACCTGCAACTGCAGGACATCATCGACATTGCGCCCGACCGGCACAGCGCGCGCGGCCGGTTCCGCTGCTTCATGCAAGGTGGCAGCCACACCAGCAAGTCCGACCGGGTGGCCGCATTGCCGCTGCAGTGGTGGGAGGCGGGCGTCTACGAGAATACGTACGCGCGCGAGGGCGGCGTCTGGAGGATCAAGATCCTCAACTACTGCCTGAGCTGGCAGGCGGAGTACGAGAAGGGCTGGGCCCACAGCAAGCCCTACGAGGGTCCCTTCTTCACGAAGACGTACCCGGAGGATCCGGGCGGCCCCGATGAGATCGGCTCGGAGCGGCCGGCATTCTGGCCCGAGACCGCCCTCGTTCCATTCCACTTCCCCCATCCCGTGACGGGCAAATCCCATGAGTAGCACCTTTCCCAGGACGATGGATTTCAGCGGCTACAACGAGCCCTCGCGCGTGGAGTGCGACGTGTTCGATCTGGTGGTCGACGGAGCCCTGCCCGAGGAGATCCATGGCTCCTGGTACCAGTGCGTGCCCGATCCACAGTTCCCGCCGATGCTCGGGACCGACACGTACCTGAGCGGCGATGGCATGGTGAGGATGCTGCGCTTCGAGCGCGGGCACGTGGATTTCAAGCAGCGCTACATTCAATCCGAGCGGTGGAAGAGCGAGCGTGCGGCGCGCCGCTCCCTGTATGGCCGGTATCGCAACCCCTACACCGACGATCCGAGCGTGCGAGGCAAGTCGCGCGCCGTGTACAACACGACGCCCATCTATCATGCCGGCCGGCTGCTCGCGCTCAAGGAGGACAGCCATGCGATGGAGCTCGACCCGCACACACTCGAGACGCTCGGGGAGTGGGATTACGAGGGGCGGCTGCGCAGTCAGACGATGACGGCCCACACCCGGCTCGACCCGCAGACCGGGGAGCTGCTGTTCTTCGGCTACGAGGCAAGTGGACTCGCCTCGCGGGATGTCGCGTTCTGCGTCGCGGATGCGAGCGGCAGGCTCACGCGCGAGGAGTGGTTCGAGGTCCCGTACTGCTCGATGATGCACGACTTCGCGGTCACGCAGGAGCACGTGATCTTCCCGGTATTCCCGACCACCGCCGATCGTGCGCGCATCGAGGCTGGCGGTGCCCACTGGATCTGGGAGCCGAGCCGTCCGAGCTTCGTCGGCATCATGCCGCGCGCGGGCTCGGTGCGGGACATGCGCTGGTTTCGCGGCCCGGCGTACTCGGCCTACCACTTCATGAACGCTCACACCGACGGCAACCAGGTGCATCTGGACTTCACCCACGGCAGCGTCAATCCATTCCCGTTCATCCAGGAGGCCTCGAAGATTCAGGTTCGCCCCGAGGACATGCGCGGCCAATTCGTGCGCTGGACCTTCAACATGGCCCGCCCCGGGGAGCAGTGGGAGGAGTACGTCCTGGGGCCGGCGGGCGACATGCCGCGCATCGCCGAGAAGGACATGCTGGTGAAGTACGAAGTCGGCTATTACCAGAGCTTCGATCCGGGGGTGGGCCCACCGCTCATCGCCGGACCGGTCGGCGCCGGCTTCAATACGATCCTGCGCATCGAGCTTGCAAGCGGCAAGCTCGCCCGCCTGCCGATGGATCAGCGCTCGACGGTTCAGGAGCACGTGCATATCCCTGCGCGGCAGCCGGGACACGAGGGCTATCTAGCGTTCCTGGTGGACCTGCACGATGAGCAGCGGACCGAGATGTTCGTCGTCGAGGCGGCGCGGCTCGAGCGCGGACCGATCGCGCGCATCCGGATTCCGCTGCGACTGCGGGTCGGTGTGCATGGCAACTGGGTGGCTGCCGAGACCCTGAAGTGAGCTCCCCCGCGGGTCTGGTAAAGCCGGCCGAGCTCGCGTGGCCGCGTCCGGCACAGGCCTGGTGGGCGGTCAGCGTCTTTGCGATCGGCCTGATGTTCAACTTCCTCGATCGCGGCGTGATCGCACTGCTCGTGCAGCCGATCAAACATGATCTGAACCTGAGCGACACGCAGGTCGGCCTGCTGATGGGACCGGCCTTCATCATCTTCTACGTGGTGCTCGGGCTGCCGATCGCGCGCCTGGTGGACAGCCGCAGCCGCCGCGCGATCATCGGGGTCGGCGTGGTGCTCTGGAGTCTGGCCACGGCGTTTTGCGGACTCGTGCGCGGCTTCGGTCTGTTCTTTCTGTGTCGCGTCGGCGTGGGTGTGGGGGAGGCGTGCAATGGGCCTGCGACCTACTCTCTCATGGCGGACCTGTTCCCCAGGGAGCGTCTGGCGCGCGCAATCTCGGTGATGCAGTTCGGCTTCGTGGCGGGCAACGGGATCTCGACGATTCTCGCCGGCGCCATCATCAGCTTCGTCTCGCACGCGGACATGGTGAACGTGCCGCTGTTCGGGGCACTGCGCCCCTGGCAGGTCACCTTCCTGTGCGTGGGCCTGCCGGGATTGCTCGTGGCCGTGCTCTACACGACGATCATCGAGCCCGTGCGGCGCGGTCGAATGAGCGCCGCCGCGGGGCCGGAGCTGCTGGTACGCAAGGCAATCCCGCTGCGCGAGGTTGCACGCTTCATCAACCAGAATCGCACGACCTATGCGCCGATGTTCCTGTCGCTCGCGCTGCAGTCCATCGTCACGTTCGGAATCCTCAACTGGTCGGCGACTTTCTTCGTGCGCACCTACGGCTGGTCCATCCCCGAGTTTGCGTACGCGAACGGGCTCACACTGCTGGTGCTGATGCCGATCGGGCTGATCCCGGGGAGCATGCTCGCCGAGCACTGGACGCGCCAGGGGCGCAACGATGCGCACATCCGCGTGACGCTGCTTTCATCGCTCGCCTATGCCCCGACCGCCATCCTGTTTCCTTTGATGCCCAGTGCACCGCTCGCGCTGGCGTTGCTCGGCCTGGGCTATCTCGTGTCGTCGTTGCAGTTCGGGCCCATCAACGCCGCCATGCAGATCGTCACGCCGAATGAGATGCGCGGGCAGGTGACAGCACTCTATCTCTTCATCTTCAACACCTTCGGGTCCGGGCTTGCGCCGCTCGTCATCGCTCTGGTCACCGATCGCATCATCGGGTCGGAGGCGAAGATCGGGCAATCGATCGTGCTGACGGCTGCGGTGCTCGAGCCGCTCGTCCTGGCCATCATGTGGGCGGGCATGAAACCCTATGCGCGCAGCGTGGTGCGGGCGCGTGCCTGGGCGTAGCCCGCAAGGCGCAGCGCGGCCCGCAAGTGAACCCAACTGCCCCCAGACGGAAGTGACGACCCCATGTACACGACCAGCACCGCAATACTCGAGGCTTTGAAAGAGGCCGGCGTCGAGTACCTCTTCGCGAATCTCGGGAGCGATCACAGCGGCTTCCTCGAGACCCTGGCGCTGGCGAGTGAGGCGGGACGCCGCGGCGATTTTCCAGCGCTCATCACCTCTCCGCACGAGATGGTCGCACTGTGCGCGGCGCAGGGTTTCGCGCAGGTGAGCGGCCGTGCGCAGGCGGTGCTCGTGCACGTGGAGTGCGGTACCCAGCAGCTCGGAGGTGCCATCCACAACTGCGCGAAGGCGCGCACGCCGGTCTTGATCCTCGCGGGGCTTTCGCCGGCCACCCAGGAGGGCGAGGCGCGCGGCAGCCGCAACGAGTTCATCCACTGGCTGCAGGATGTCTTCGACCAGCGCGGCATCGTGCGCGGATACATGCGCTACGACAACGAGATCCGCCTGGGGGCCAATGCGAAGCAGATCATCCACCGCGCCCTGCAGTTCGCCTACAGCGAGCCCAAGGGGCCCGTGTACCTCACGGCTGCGCGCGAGGTGCTCGAGTCGGAGGTCAAGCCGGTCCACATCGATCGCGGCGAGTGGCCGGCCATCTCCGCCGCAGCGCTCGCTCCCGAGGATGCCTTGCTCGTCGCGCAGGCGCTCGCCGGGGCCCATCGCCCGCTCGTGGTGACGACCTACCTCGGGCGCAAGGCGGCCGCCGTCGCCGAGCTTGCCAGGCTTTGCAAGCGCCTGGGCGTGGGCGTGCTCGAATCGGTCCCGAACCAGATGAACTTTCCGCCGACCGACCCGCTTTATCTCGGCAGCCAGTGGAACGAGAAGCGTCAGAATCCCGCACTCGCCGAGGCGGACACGATTCTGGTGATCGACAGCGACGTCCCATGGATCGCGCAGATCAATCGCCCGAGCGACACGGCGCGCATCCTGCACATCGATACCGATCCCCTCAAGTCACAGATGCCGCTGTGGTACATCCATGCGCGGCACATCTATCGGGCCGATGCGGCTTTGGCGCTGCGACAGGTGAACGCTGCGCTCGACTCGGTGCAGATCGATGCGCGGACGGTGCGCGAGCGCACCGAGCACTACACGCGCCGCCACGGCGAGATGCAAAGCGAGCTCGACCAGCGAGAGCGAGTGCCGGCGCAGGGCCTGTCGGCCGAGTATCTCTCGGCACGGCTTCGCGAGGCGATCGGCGAGCGCGCGATCGTGCTCTCCGAGGGTGTCACGAACTACCATGCGATTGCGCAGCACGTGCGCCGCATCCGGCCGGGAACGCTCCTCACCCAGGGCGGAGGCTCGCTCGGATGGAACGGGGGCGCCGCGGTTGGTGCAAAGCTCGCACGGCCGGATGATCTGATCGTCGCACTGAGCGGGGATGGCTCGTATCTCTTCTCGGTGCCCTCGAGCGTGCACTGGATGGCCCGGCGCTACCGGACGCCCTTCCTGCAGGTGATCTACAACAACCGCGGCTGGCGCGCGCCGAAATTCTCCGCGCTCGGGGTGCATCCGACCGGGCACGCAAGCCGTGCGGAACCGTCCGACCTGGGCGTCAGCTTCGATCCACCGCCGGATTACGCAGCGATCGCGGCCGCTGCGGGCGGTGCGCTCGCACTGAGCGTGCGCACGCCGGAGGAGCTCGAATCGGCCCTGTCGCGGGGGCTGCGCGCGGTGCAGGAGGAGCGCCGCTGCGCCGTGATCGATGCGTGGCTGCCGCAGCTCTAGCGAACTGCCGCCTTGCTCAGCTATCGCCTGCCCGTGCCGCCCTCCTGCCCGGTCACGTTGTTCGTCGTGATCGGGGCGGTGCCCTCCATCGTCACTCTTGTCGCGCTGTCGATCGTCGGCCAACGCGGGCAGATACCCGTCGCCGTGCTCGTGGGGTTTGTCGCCTTCGCCGCGGTCGTGGCGCTTGCGTTCTGGGGCTTCGGCGCCGGGCGGGTCTGGATCGACCGCAGCGGACTGCGGGCCTCCGCGGCCTCCTACCGCATCGCGGTGGGCTCGCAGGAGATCGTGACGGCGGGGGCGCGGAGGCTCTCCTCGCTGCAAGAGGTACAGCTTCACAGGAGAACCAACGGCATCGGACTTCCCGGCTATCGCGTCGGCTGGTACTCCGTGAGTGTACAGGGCACCCGGCACGCGGCATTCCTGCTCGTGACCGGCACGCCCATCCTTCTCGTACCGCTCACGGACGGCAAGCTGATCCTGCTCAGCTGCCCCGCCGAGCAGGCGCACGCAGCGGTTGCGCTTCTCAGCTCGACTGAGCGCTCTGCGACAGCTTGAACACCCGCTCGGCGTTGGTCTGAAAGAGCTGCTTCTTGTCCGCCGGGCTGATCGGCAGATTGTCGTGCGTTGCGACCTCGGACTCCACGAACTGATAGGGATAGTCCATCGCGTAGAGCACGCGCTCGATGCCGAGCACCTGCTGGGAGAACAGGATCGCTGGCTCCCAGGCCATGCCACTCGTCGTGATGTACAGGTTCTCGCGCAGGTAGTCGCCGGGCAGCTTCTTGTTCGGCTTCCAGCTGGGGTAGCGCTTGGAATTGAGCGTCGCGCGGTACATGTAGTCCAGCCGATAGAGCCAGAACGGCAGCGCCTCGCCCATGTGGCCGATGACGATCCGCAGCCTGGGGAAGCGATCGAAGAGTCCGGCCACGATCAAGCGCAGGATGTGCAGCCCCGTTTCGACCCCGAAGCCGTAGATCGCCCCGTCGAGTCCTGAGGCGAGGAACGGCTCGATCATGCTGTCCGGCGCCGTCCCCGGATGGATGTAGATCGCAGCGTCACAGGCCTCGGCGGCCGCAAAGATGTCCCAGTACCGCTGGTGGTCGAGGTACTCCCCGTGCACGTGCGAGTTGAGCACCACGCCGCTCAAGCCGAGCGTCTGGGTGGCGCGCTCGATCTCGCGCGCCGCGCCGGCGGGGTCCTGGGGAGCAACCGCCGCGAGGCCTGCGAATTCCCGCGGGTGCTTGCGGACCGCCTCGGCGAGCTGATCGTTGCTCGAGCGGGCCAGCGAGGATGCGGTCGGGGCATCGAACACCTGCACGCCGGGCGAGGTGAGGAGCAGCAGCTGCATGTCGATGCCCGTCGCCTGCATGTCGCGGATGCGTCGCTCGTCGAGCCACTGAAGCTTCTCGATGATGCCGCGGGCGCGCTCGCTCGGACTGCCCAGATAAAAGCCCCACATGGAGTTGAATCCCACGTCCCTGATGCTCTTGCGGGCCAGGGCGTCGCGATACATCTGTAGCATCTCGGGCGGAGACCAGGCCTCCTCGGTGGCGATGCGCTTGTACGCGGGGTTCCTGGCGATCGTCATGGTGGTGCCTGCTTGCGAGCACGCGGCATGGAAGCCGAGCCACCGCATGATATCGAGTCCGACGGCTATAATCATCGCGGGCGACCGGAGCGAACGGGCAGTCATGGCGAAGTACCAGCCGAATTTGAATCTCGACCAGTTGGCGGCGATCGATATCCACACGCACGCCAATATCTCCGGTCGCGCACCGCGCGATCCTTGCGCGCGGGCCTTCGACGATGCGATGGCGAAGTACTTCCGCTCCGGCAAGCCTCCCACCCCGACCGAGGTGGCTCAGTACTACCGCGAGCGCCGCATGGCCGCCGTGATCTTCACGGTGGATGCGGAGGCGGCCGCCGGACACTGGCGCATCGCGAACGAGGAGGTGGCCGAGGTCGCCGCGGAGAACAACGACGTGCTGATTCCGTTCGCGAGCATCGATCCCGCGCGCGGCAAGATGGGGGTGCGCGAGGCGCGCCGCCTCATCGACGACTACGGCGTGCGCGGGTTCAAATTCCATCCCTCCATGCAGGCGTTCTATCCGAACGATCAGCACGCCTATCCGCTCTACGAGGTGATCGCCGAGGCGGGATTGCCCGCGCTGTTCCATACGGGTCAAACGGGCGTCGGCGCGGGACTTCCGGGTGGAATGGGGGTGAAGCTCAAATACTCCAACCCGATCTATCTCGATGACGTCGCGGCGGACTTCCCGAGCCTCACGATCGTCATGGCGCACCCCTCGTTTCCGTGGCAGGACGAGGCGCTCGCCATCGCGACGCACAAACCGAATACCTACATCGACCTGTCCGGCTGGTCGCCTAAGTACTTTCCGCAGAACCTCGTGCAGTACTCAAACACATTGCTCAAGGAGCGCGTGCTCTTCGGAACCGATTATCCGGCCCTGACCGTGGAGCGCTGGCTGGGCGATTTTGAGAAGCTACCGATCAAGCCCGAGGTTCGGCCGCTGATTCTGAAAGAGAATGCGATCCGGCTGCTGAAGCTGCGCTGAGGGTGCCATCCCCGGGGCCCGGCCTGCCGCATCCTCGGCAGCCCTCTCCGCCTCCTTGGAAAAAGACCTTGTCCAGCCGTGGGTAGCGTGCGCCGGCGCGCGGGGATGGGGGCTCACGGATTGAAAATGGGCCGCCGAGCCAGTCACAATGGCGGACTGGTCACGACCGAATCGATACCCAACAGAACGAGAGTCGAATCATGAGTCAGCAGAATCTGGAGTCCTTGCTCAAGTCCGCCGGAAACCCCGTGAAGCTGCTGCGCAATTCGCAGCTCGGGGCTTATGTCTACCCCGTGGTCCCGAGCGAGTTCTCCAACTGGCGCGACGAGCAGGCCGCCTGGCGCAACAGCGCCGTGCTCTTCGATCAGTCGCATCACATGGCCGAGATGACCGTGAAGGGCCCCGATGCGCACAAGATGCTCAACTATCTCACCATCAACAGCTTTGCGAACTTCGGGCCCAACAAGGCCAAGCAGATGGTGCCCTGCAGCTACGATGGCTACGTGATCGGCGATGGCATCCTGTTCTACCTGGACAAGGATGAGCTGCTGTTCGTGGGCCGCGCCCCCACGGTCAACTGGATCGAGTTCCACGGCCAAACCGGGGGATTCAAGGTCGATCTCATTCGCGACGATCGCTCACCGTCTCATCCGCGCGGCAAGGCCGTCACGCGCCGTCATTACCGCTTCCAGGTCCAGGGTCCCAATGCCTGGAAGGTCCTCGAGAAGCTCAACGGCGGCCCCATCCCGGAGGTCAAGTTCTTCACGATGGATGCCATCAAGATCAAAGGCCGCAAGGTGCGCTGCCTGCGCCATGGCATGGCGGGGGCGCCGGGGCTCGAGATCTGGGGCCCATATCCGGAGTACGACGAGATCCGCGATGCCATCGTCGAGGCCGGCAAGGAGTTCGGCCTGGTTCAAGTCGGCTCACGCGCCTATGCGAGCAATACGCTCGAGTCCGGGTGGATTCCCTCGCCGCTGCCAGCCGTGTACACGGGCGAGAAGATGAAGAAATACCGCGAGTGGCTGCCCGGCGCCGGCTACGAGGGCACGGGCTCGATCGGCGGCAGCTTCGTGTCGGACAACATCGAGGACTATTACATGACGCCGTACGAGCTCGGGTACGGCCCGTTCGTGAAGTTCGATCACGACTTCATCGGCCGCGAGGCGCTCGAGCGCAAGTCGAAGGAGCCGCAGCGCAAGAAGGTGACCTTCGCGTGGAACGGTGATGATGCGGCGAAGATCTATGCCTCGTTGTTCGTGCCCGGCGGGGAGATCTACAAGTTCCTCGACCTGCCGATCGCCAACTACGCGTCCGCCTCGTACGACAAGGTGACCATGGGCGGCAACGTGGTCGGGTTCTCGATGTTCGGCGGCTACAGCTACAACGAGCGCACGGTGCTCTCGCTCGGCGTGGTGGACCCCAGCATCAACGTCGGCGACGTGCTCACGCTCGTGTGGGGCGAGGAGGGCGGTGGCACCAAGAAGCCAACGGTCGAGCGGCACAAGCAGCTCGAGGTCCGCGTGAAGGTATCCCCGGTCCCGTACGCCCGCGATGCTCGTGAGGGCTACCACGAGGGTTGGCGCACGCGCATCTCCTAGATCTGTTCGGGACGAGCAGCCGCGAAGACCTCCGGGCTGTCCACCGCCGCGGCATGCGCTTTGGCTCGCGGCAGGATGTGAGCCGCATAGAATCGCGCACCGAGCAACAGCTCGGGTGCGAGCGGGTGAGCCGGGCTGCTCGCCAGAGCGTGCTCTGCGGTGAGCGCCCATTGCCATCCGCCGGCGACGACCCCCAACCACTGCAGGAACGGGTAGGCAACACAGGCTGCAAGCTCGGGCCGCGAGGCATGCGACTCGACGAGCTTGCGGGCGGCCGCTCGCAACAGGCTCACCTCGTTCGCCAGCGGCTCGGCAAGGACGGGCAGCCGCTGCCGGGAATCCCGCAGCGCCACGGCTACGCGCTCGATCTCATCGAGCAGCTCATCGAGTGTCGCTCCCTCATCGCGGATGACCTTGCGGCCGAGCAGGTCCTGCGCCTGGATGAAGTTGGTGCCCTCGAAGATCGGGCCGACGCGTGCGTCACGATACACCTGCGAGATCTCGCTCTCGTCGAGGTAGCCGCTGCCGCCATGCACCTGCACGCCGAGCGAGGCAGCCTCCACCGCGAGGTCCGAGCACCAGGCCTTCACGAGCGGCGTGAGCAGTCCGGCGCGGCGCAAGGCGCGCTCGCGCGCCGGGGCGCTCTGGTGCAGCCGCGCGCCATCGATCGCGGCCGCTGCCGCATAGGCGAGACAGCGTGCCGCGTGCGTGAGTGACTTCATCGTGAGGAGCATGCGCCGCACGTCGGCGTGCTCGATGATGGGACGCTCGACGCCGGCCGCAGTTCGTCCCTGGCGACGCTCGCTCGCATAGCTGCGCGCGAGCTGCCAGGCGCGCTCGGCCAGGCCGGTCGAATGCAGGCCGACGCCCAGGCGCATCCGGTTCATCATGGTGAACAGGCACGCGATGCCACCGTGCAATGGGCCGACCAGCCAGCCGCGGGCGCCGCCGCGCTCACCGAGCGCCATGACGCACGTGGGGCTCGCGCGAATACCCATCTTGTGCTCGAGCGAGATCGCGTGGATGTCGTTCGCCGTGAGCCCGGCCGCCTGGGGCAGCAGCTTCGGAACGAGGAACAGCGAGAGTCCCTTCAGTCCCGGCGGAGCCTGCGGCGTGCGTGCGAGGACCAGGTGCACGATGTTCGGGGTCAGATCGTGATCGCCCCACGAGATGAAGACCTTGCGGCCACTGAGGAGCCAGGCGTCCCCATCGGGCTTCGCGAGCGTGCGCAGCGTTGAGAGGTCCGACCCGGCCTGTGGCTCGGTGAGGTCCATGGCCGCCGTGCACTCGCCGCGGACGATGGCTGCGAGATAGCGTTCGGCCAGAGCCGCGCCGGCATGGGCGTGGAGCGCATCGACGGCCCCAACGGAGGACTCGGGACACATCGCAAAGGCGAGGTTCGCGCCGGCCCAGATCTCGGTGACCGCCGAGGCCAGCAGCGTCGACAGGCCCTGTCCGCCGAGCTCTTGTGGGGCCGAGACAGAGGGCCACCCATCCTCGCAAAAGCGCCGGTACGCCTCGGGAAACCCGGGGGGCGTGACGACACGACCGTCCACGAGCCGCGACGACACCGAATCGCCCACCGCATTGAGCGGTGAGAGCACCTCTTCGGCGAACCGTCCTGCGGTGCCGAGCACCGCCTCGGCATCCTCCAGCGCCGCAGCGCCGAGCCTGGCGCCCGTGTCAGGCTGGCCCGCGTGCGCCGCCTGCTGCAGCTCGCCCCGGGCAGCTTGATCCAGCGCGACGCGCATCATCGCAAGCGGTGTCTGATAGGGTGTGGACATGAGCTCTTGACTCCGGAGGGCGCGCGCGGAATTGTGCCGCAGATGAGCGCCCCGTCGTACGAGACATTGAGCGAGCACCGCGCCTTTGGCGGGGTGGTCGGCTTTTACCGGCACGCCGCCCAGGCGACGCGCTGCGCGATGCGCTTTGCCGTATTCACCCCGCCGCAGGCGAAGCAGCGCCGACGGCCCGTGCTGTACTACCTCGCGGGCCTCACGTGCACCGAAGAGACCTTCATGATCAAGGCGGGTGCCCAGCGCGTGGCGGCCGAGCTCGGCTTGATGCTGGTTGCGCCCGACACGAGCCCCCGGGGCGTGCCACTTGCGGGCGATAGCGACTCCTGGGACTTCGGCGTTGGCGCCGGGTTCTACCTCGATGCGACCGAGGAGCCCTGGGCGCGCCACTACCGCATGTACTCGTATGTGACGCGCGAGTTACCCGAGCTGGTCGAGACCCACTTCCCGGCCGACGCCGACCGGCGTGGCATTCTCGGACACTCGATGGGAGGCCACGGGGCCTTGACCGCGGCGCTCAAGAATCCGACGCGGTACGGCTCCGTTTCCGCCTTGGCTCCCATCTGCGCGCCGCGCAGCTGTCCGTGGGGCCAGAAGGCCTTCTCCGGATACCTGGGCCCAGATCACGGCCAGTGGGCGGAGCACGACGCGACCGAGCTCGTGCGGCGTCTGACGGATGGGCCTCAGCGTCCGCCGATGCTGGTGGACCAGGGCCTGGCGGATCAGTTTCTCGAGCGCCAGCTGCTTCCGGATCTGCTCGAGGAGGCATGTGCTCAGGTGGGTCAGCGGCTGACGCTGCGCCGGCAGGCCGGCTACGACCACGGCTACTACTTCGTCTCGACCTTCATCGAGGACCACCTGCGCCACCACGCGCGCTGCCTCGGTGCTTGAGGCAGGCTCTACAGGTCGCGCGCGATTTCGATGAAGAGCGCCCGCAGCCACGCGTGGCCGGGATCGGGCTCGTTGCGCTTGTGCCAGAGCAGCACCTCGTGGCTGTTGAGCGCATCGAAGGGAAGCGCGAACGTCTTGAGCGCCACCACGGCCGAGGCGAGTGTCGCCACCCGCTCCGGGAGCGTGGCAACGAGCGGCGTCCCGGGCAGCATGAAGGGAAGCTCGAGCAGGCTCTGCGCCGTCGCGCGGACGTCAAGATCGAAGCCCAGCAGTCGCCGCGCGAACTCCTCGACCGGCGCCGTCTGGCCCGCGGGCCGCGCAAACACATGGGGCAGGGCCTGGTACTGGCCGAGCGTGAGCTCATCGCTCACGCTCGGGTGATCGCGACAGACCGCGCAGACCCAGCGCACGGGGCGCAGCTCGATCACCCGCAGCGTGTCCGGATACGCCCGAATGCCGAAGAATCTCAGCAGGTCGAGGCACAGGCACAGATCGGAGTCCCCGTATTCCAGGCGCGTGAGGCTCGTCTGGGACACCTGCTCGATGTGGCACTGAATGCCCGGTGCCTCGCGCGCCACGCGGCGCAGGACCGCGGGCAGCAGCTGCGGGAGCGCCTCGTCGGTCACCATGACGGTGAAGGTGCGCCGAACGGTGGCCGGGTCGAACGTCGGCTGCGTGCCGAGCGTGGCCTGGATCCTGAGCAGGGCCTCGCGTACCGGCTCCACGAGCGACAGCCCGCGAGGTGTCAGCTCCATATCGCGCCCCACGCGCACCAGGAGGGGATCGTCGAAGTAGTCGCGCAGCTTCTGCAGCGCGGCGCTCATGGCCGGCTGCGAGACGAAGACCCGCTCGGCCGCCCGAGTGACGTTCTTCTCGTGCAGCAGGGCATCGAGTGCGATCAGGAGGTTGAGATCGAACCGATTGAGCTGCATGGCTTTTGCGAGGACGGCGACCCCCGGCGGTCCGGGCAGGCATATTGGACGGAAATAGCTCGAATCCGCAAAAATGATTGCCCCGGCCGGATGAGAGCCGCTAACCTTCGGCCCCCAAACATGCAAGACCTCGATCCCCGCCAGCGTGAATCAGTGCGCCGCATCGTGGCGCAAATGCAGGCCCGACCGGGGCCGCTGATCGAGATTTTGCATGCCGTCCAGGCCGATCTGGGGTTCATCCCCGCCGCGGCCGTACCCCTCATTGCCGAGGCGCTCAATCTTTCGCGCGCCGAGGTTCACGGGGTGATCACCTTCTACCATCACTTTCGCAGCACGCCTCCGGGGCGGCACACCGTCCAGATCTGCCGGGCCGAATCGTGCCAGTCGATGGGTGCGGAGGCGCTGGCCGAGCATGTCAAGGAGCGCCTGGGGGTGGACTTCCACCAGACCACGCCCGATGGAGCCTTCTCGCTCGAGCCGGTGTACTGCCTCGGGAACTGCGCGTGCTCGCCCGCGATCATGATCGACGAGGACCTGCACGGACGCGTGTCCTCGCAGCGGTTCGACCAGCTGGTCGAGGAATACGGGCCTGCCCCGAGCAACGCAGGCGCCACGAGGCGGCGCTGAGATGCCTACGCGAGTCTTTGTTCCGCGAGACTCCGGTGCACTGTCGCTGGGGGCCGAGAGCGTTGCGCGGGCCATCGCGCGCGAAGCCGAGTCCCGAGGTCAGGACGTGCAGGTCGTTCGCAACGGCTCCCGCGGGCTGTACTGGCTCGAGCCGCTCATCGAGGTCGAAGGACCCCAGGGGCGGGTGGCGTACGGCCCGGTCACTGCGCCGGATGTGGCGAGCCTCTTCAATGCGGGATTCCTCCGGGGCGCAGCCCACCCCCTGGCTCTCGGGCCTACCGAGGAGATCGCCTACCTGAAGAGCCAGCAGCGTCTGACGTTCGCCCGCGTGGGCATCATCGATCCGACGAGCCTCGAGGATTATCGAGCTCACGGGGGCTACCGCGGACTCGAGCGGGCGCTTGCGATGGCGCCGGCGGCGATCGTCCAGGCGGTGACCGACTCCGGACTTCGCGGACGAGGCGGAGCTGCATTCCCGTCCGGGATCAAATGGAAGACCGTCCACGACCACGCGGCGGATCAAAAATATGTCACGTGCAATGCCGATGAGGGGGACTCCGGCACTTTCTCCGACCGGATGATCATGGAGGGCGATCCCCTCGTTCTGATCGAAGGAATGACGATCGCCGCGCTCGCCGTGGGTGCAACGCAAGGCTACATCTACCTGCGGGCCGAATACCCGCATGCGCATCGCGTGTTGATCGAGGCGCTCGCGCACGCCTACGCAGGCGGCTATCTGGGACCGAGCGTGTGCGGCAGCGGCAAGCGTTTCGACCTCGAGGTGAGGCTCGGAGCCGGGGCCTATATCTGCGGGGAAGAGACCTCGATGCTCGAGAGCCTCGAAGGCCGCCGCGGCGAGGTGCGCGTGCGTCCGCCCTTGCCGGCCGTGAAGGGGCTCTTCGGCAAGCCGACCATCGTCAACAACGTCATCTCCCTCGCGAGCGTGCCGATCATCCTCGAGCAAGGGAGCGACTATTACCGCAACTTCGGCACCGGCAAGTCCCGGGGGACGCTGCCCATCCAGCTTGCCGGCAACATCAAGCGCGGAGGCCTCATCGAGCGCGCCTTCGGCCTGACGCTGCACGAGGTGCTGTACGACTACGGCGGGGGCTCGGCGAGCGGCCGGCCGCTGCGCGCCGTGCAGGTCGGCGGACCCCTGGGTCCGTACATCCCGGCCTCCCAGTTCCAGACGGCCGTGGATTACGAGGCCCTCGCCGGCATCGGCGGGCTGCTCGGGCACGGGGGCATCGTCGCTTTCGACGACACCGTGGACATGGCGCGCATGGCGCGCTACGCGATGGAGTTTTGCGCGATCGAGTCCTGCGGCAAATGCACCCCCTGCCGGATCGGCTCCACGCGCGGGGTCGAGATCGTCGACCGCATCCTCCAGGGCGTGGATCGCAGCGCCAACCTCGCTTTGCTCGAGGAGCTGTGCGACACCATGGTGCAGGGCTCGCTCTGTGGCCTCGGCGGCATGGCTCCCTTCCCGGTGCAAAGCGCGATGAAGCACTTCCGGGAGGACTTCCTGGCGGGCCGCCACTGAGATCGGGAACGGTTACTTGGAGGGATCTCCGCGCGGGTCTATCCTGCTCGGGATAGATAGCGGCTAGCGCGGGAGCAGCCTCCGGCGAAGGCGAGGTTCGAGATTATGTACTCCGTTGACTATAGCGACCCGGGTACCCCGGCCAGTGTGTCGTCCGAGACGGTCACGGTCGAGATCGACGGGCAGTCGATCACGGTCCCGGCAGGGACCTCCGTCATGCGCGCCGCGGCGCTGCTGCAGCGTCCGGTTCCGAAGCTGTGCGCGACGGGGACGCTCAAGGCTTTCGGATCTTGCCGCCTGTGCCTCGTCGAGATCGAAGGCCGGCGGGGCTTCCCGGCCTCCTGCACGACCGAGGTTGCGCCCGGAATGAAGATCCGGACCGAGAGCGAGCAGCTCGCGAAGCTGCGCCGCAACGTCATCGAGCTGTACGTTTCGGATCATCCGCTCGACTGCGCGACCTGCCCGGCGACGGGCAACTGCGAGCTCGAGGACATGGCGGCGCGCGTCGGTGTGACGGACACGCGCTACGGCCTGAATGGAGTGCGCCACGCGGACCGCGCCCAGGATGCGAGCAACCCCTATTTCACGTTCGACCCGACGCTTTGCATCGTCTGCTCGCGCTGCGTGCGCGCGTGCGATGAGCAGCAAGGAACCCTCGCCCTGACCGTGCAGGGTCGCGGCTTCGAGTCGAAGATTGCGGCCAGCCAGGATGATTCCTTCCTCGACTCCGAATGCGTCTCCTGCGGCGCATGTGTCGAGGCGTGTCCCACCGGTGCGCTGACCGAGAAGTCCGTCATCCAGTTCGGCACGGCCGAGGCGGCGACCGAGACCACCTGCGCGTACTGCGGCGTGGGTTGCAGCTTCAACGTGGAGACCAAGCCGTTGGCAGCGGTGAAGCCACCTGCGGCGCAGGCCGCGGCGATGCCCGCCGCCGGCAAGGTTGCGGCCTCGGCGAAGCTGGCCGCGATTCCGGTTGCAGTACAGGCGGCAAGCGCCGGCGCCATGCATCCGACCTCGACCCAGATCGTGCGCATGGTGCCCAACCGTGCCGGCCAGGCCAACCAGGGCCATGCCTGCGTCAAGGGTCGCTTTGCATACGGTTACGCCACCCACCCGGATCGCAAGCTCAAGCCGATGATCCGCAAGCGCATCACCGATGAATGGCGCGAGG
Source organism: Steroidobacteraceae bacterium (assembly GCA_035524075.1). Taxonomy (GTDB): domain Bacteria; phylum Pseudomonadota; class Gammaproteobacteria; order Steroidobacterales; family Steroidobacteraceae; genus JASHUC01. The sequence continues at coordinate 80,808 of DATKPP010000003.1, forward strand.
TGAGCTGGGACGAGGCTCTGCAGTATGCGGCGAGCGAGTTCAAGCGCATCCAGGGGAAGTACGGCAAGTACTCGGTGGGCGGCATCACCTCCTCGCGCTGCACGAACGAGGAGACATTCCTCGTGCAGAAGATGATTCGCGCCGCCTTTGGCAACAACAACGTCGATACCTGCGCGCGCGTGTGCCACTCCCCGACAGGCTATGGATTGAAGAACACGATCGGCGAGTCGGCCGGCACGCAGGCATTCAGCTCCGTGCAGAAGGCCGACGTGGTCATGCTCATCGGTGCCAACCCGACCGAAGGCCATCCGGTCTTCGCCTCGCAGCTGAAGCGCCGGCTGCGCGAGGGCGCCAAGCTCATCGTGATCGACCCGCGACAGATCGCACTCGTGCGCTCACCGCACATCCAGGCGAGCTATCACCTGCAGCTCAAGCCCGGAACGAACGTGGCCGTGATGAACGCGCTCTCGCACGTGATCGTGACGGAGGGCTTGACGAAGGAGGACTACGTCAATGCCCGGTGCGAGGCGGACTCCTATCGCAAGTGGAAGGCGTTCATCGCCGAGGAGCGCAACTCGCCCGAGGCGAGCGAATCGTTGACGGGCGTCCCGGCGAAGGTGGTGCGTGAGGCCGCGCGGCTGTACGCCCGAGCGGGCAATGCCGCGATCTATTACGGGCTCGGCGTGACCGAGCACTCCCAGGGCTCGACGATGGTGATGTGCCTCGCGCATATCGCGATGGCCACCGGCAATCTCGGTCGCGAGGGTGTGGGCGTGCAGCCCCTTCGCGGACAGAACAACGTGCAGGGCTCCTGCGACATGGGGTCGTTCCCGCACGAGTTCTCAGGGTATCGACACGTCTCGGATCCGACGGTGCGCAAGCTGTTCGAGACGACCTGGGGCGTCACGCTCGAATCGGAGCCGGGACTGCGTATTCCGAACATGTTCGATGCGGCGCTCGATGGCACCTTCAGGGGCCTGTACGTGCAGGGCGAGGACATCGCCCAGTCCGATCCCAACACGCATCATGTGAACGCTGCGCTCCAGGCGATGGAATGCGTCGTGGTACACGATCTATTCCTGAACGAGACGGCGCACTTCGCGCACGTCTTCCTGCCGGGCTCCTCGTTCCTGGAGAAGGACGGGACGTTCACCAACGCGGAGCGGCGCATCGGGCGCGTGCGCAAGGTGATGGAGCCGCTGTGCGGGTATGCGGACTGGGAGGCGACCATGCTCCTCTCGGCTGCGCTGGGCTACCCGATGCACTACACGCATCCGTCGGAGATCATGGCCGAGATCGCCGCCGTCACTCCGACCTTCCGCGGTGTGACGTACGAGAAGCTCGACCGGCTGGGGAGCATCCAGTGGCCTTGCAACGATGAGGCCCCGGAGGGTACCCCGACCATGCACATCGATCGCTTCGTGCGCGGCAAGGGCAAGTTCTTCGTCACGGAGTACGTGCCCACCTCCGAGCGCTCCACCGCACGCTATCCGCTCATTCTCACCACCGGTCGCATCCTCACGCAGTACAACGTCGGTGCGCAGACCCGTCGCACGCAGAACGTCGTGTGGCATCACGAGGATGTGCTCGAGATGCACCCCTACGATGCCGAGGAGCGTGGCGTCACTGACGGGGACTGGGTGGGGATCATGAGCCGCACCGGCGACACGGTGCTGCGCGCCAAGGTCACCGACAGGATTCAACCGGGAGTCGTGTACACCACATTCCACTTCCCGGAGTCCGCCGCCAATCTCGTCACGACGGAGAATTCCGACTGGGCGACGAACTGCCCCGAGTACAAGGTGACGGCCGTGCAGATCGTGCGCGTCGATCATCGAGACTCCTGGGAGAAGCGCGCCTCCGCCGAGCGGGCCAACCGCAAGGGTCATGAGAAGCCGAAGGATGTAGCGCCGGCGTGATCGCGGCCGAGCCCGGTGCCGAGACGGTCATGGCTAGGGTGGCCGATGCCGAATCCGGCGCGGGCGGTACCGAGGTCAGTGTCGATCGCTGGGTCCGGGGTGAGACGACCCACACCACCGATCAGGTGGCGGAGGAGGCGCCCGTCGCGCTCATGTATCACGGCGTGCCGCACGTCGTGATGCTCGCAACCCCCGCGGACCTCGTGGACTACGCCTACGGCTTCACGCTCAGCGAGGAGCTGGTTGCGAGCGCCGAGGAGATCCGCGAGGTGGAGGTGCAACCCACGAGCGATGCCGTGGAGGTGCGCATCTCCATCGCCTGGGAGCGATTCCCCGAGCTGCTGCGCCGGCGTCGCAATCTCACCGGACGCACCGGCTGCGGGCTGTGCGGTGCCGAGACGCTCGCGGAGGCCGTGCGCGACCGGCCGGGCATCGGTGGCGGCGGTCCGCGGGTGAGCGTTGCGGAGCTGCATCGGGCGATCGTGCAGCTCGAGTCGCTCCAGCCGCTCAATGCACGTACCGGCAGCGTACATGCCGCGGCGTGGGTGGTTCCCGGTGAGGGCATCCGCTGCGTTCGCGAGGACGTGGGCCGCCACAATGCACTCGACAAGGTCATCGGCGCGCTGGTGCGTGCGCGCATGGATCTCGCGGCCGGCTTTCTTCTGGTCACCAGCCGGGCGAGCTACGAGATGGTTCAAAAGGCGGCAACGGTGGGTATCCGGTTCGTCGCGGCGCTCTCGGCACCCACGGCACTTGCCGTGCGCTACGCCGATCGCAGCGGCCTCACCCTCGTCGCCTTCGCGCGGCGCGATCGTCATGTGGTGTACGCTCATCCGGAGCGTCTCGAGCAGAACCCCGCCGCGGCAGTGAGGAGCCCATGAACATCGACCATCTCATCAAGATGGCCAACGAGATCGGTACCTTCTTCGAGAGCGAGTCCCCTGCCGGGCAGGCCCCCCGGGATGTCGCCACGCATCTGCGGCGATTCTGGGAGCCGCGCATGCGACGCGAGATCATCGCGCACCTCTCGAGGGGCGGTGCGGGACTGACCGACGTGGCACGCGATGCGGTCGCGATACTGGCCGCGGAGTCTGCCAGCACCGCCGCCCCGGGGTCTCCTGCGAGCCCGGCGGCCCCGGCGCCCAAGAGCTCCTGAGCGCGCGGTGCTTTGCCCGCATATCGGGGGCGAATAACTGCTATCGGCGCAAACGATTTGCCCCCGCCGGGGGCCACCCGGTACCGTTTCGCCCCGATTCGGTGCAGCACCATGAGCCTGGCCACAAATCACGCCGTTTCGAGCGTCCGGTCGAGCGAGCCGCCACCGCCGGACTCCCCGCCGTTTCGCTTTTACGATAACCGCCAGAAGTACCTGGCGTTCGTCAATACCTGCAACGAGAAGTCGGCCGTCGCGCGGCGTGCCATCCAGGAGCTCGCGCACGTGCGGCCCACGCCGCCCGCCATTCGCGTGTTCGACGCCGGCATGGGCGATGCGACGGTCCTCTCGCGCCTGATGCGTGGCATGCATCGCATGTTCCCCACGGTTCCGCTGTCGGTCGTTGCGAAGGAGATCAGTCTCGAGGACGTGCGGCTCGGGCTCGAGAAGATGCCCGACCGCTTTCAGGAGCATCCCGCGACACTGCTCGTGGTGACGAATCTCAACTACGCGGAGGCGCCGCGTCTGATGCCGCGGGACACGCACCTTGCGGCCGCGCTCAACTGGCAGGAGGTGCGCCTGACCGGCAGCTCGGCGCACGAGTATGCCGAGCAGATCGAGGAGCTCGGTCCGACGCTCGATTACGGCTGGCAAACGCGCTCGAGCCCGAAGTCGGGCAATCCGGTCTACGTGCGTCCCTCCGTGCTCGTCGTCTACCGCGAGGACCACAAGTTCCTGCTCGACTCGGTCATTCCGAAGCCCGGCCGGATCTTCGAGAGCTACGATCTGATCGTCGCCTCCCAGCCCTGGCGAGCGCGCATGCCGGCTGAATTCAAGGCCCAGAGGGTGCTCGCCCCGCTCGTGCGCAGCCTCGCCCCGGGCGGGCGGCTGCTTGCGATCCAATCCTTCGGCCACGATCCCGCGCTCGAGATCATCCAGCGGCTCTGGCCCGGGGAGAACCCCTTCCAGGTCGACCGCCATCAGCTGATCGCGGCGCTCAAGACCGAGCTCGGCCGCGATGCGCGCGACTTCACGCTCACCGGGCTTCCCGATGACAAGGCGGTGTTTCGCTACGAGATGCATACCCTGCCTTCGGAGATCGGCAGCCGCATCGGCACCTCCACGCTCTTTGCAGCCTGGAACGCCGCGATCTATGTCAATCAGATCGAGGACGAGCGGCTCGACTCCGTCGTGCAGAACGGTACCTACCTCGAGGCCACGCAGCAGGTGCTGCAGAAGCACGGCGGATTATGGTTCAACGACGAGACATTCGTCGTCACCCGCCGACGCAGCTGACAGTCGCAAGATCCGCTCATCTTACGTACCATTCGAGATTGCCATCGCACATGAATGCCACCGTGAACGCGCAAGCGAACGACCCGGCCGCTCTCGCAGGCGCCGAGCTCAAACGCCAGATCATCGACTTCGCCCGCGATACCTCGACGGAGATCTCGCCGCACGATGAGGGCCTGGTGCCCGAGCTGGCGCAGATCCTGCCCGCGCGCACCACGGTCTATGTGGCCCACACTCCCAAGGCTGCCGTGGAGGATGTCGTGCGAGTGGCCTCCAAGGTCCAGGCCGCAGGACTGCGAGCCTCACCGCACATGGTCGCCCGGCGCATCGACAGCGAGCGCACCTTGCGCGATGCGCTCGGCCGGCTGGTGGAGGTAGGCGTCGAGCAGGTGCTGCTGGTTGCGGGCGACCGCGACCCGCCGGCGGGCGAGTTCCGCAGCACGCTCGAGATTCTCGCCACCGGCGCGCTGACCGACTGCGGCATCAAGCGCGTGGGTGTCGCCGGACATCCCGAGGGGCATCCGGCCGTGGGTGCCGATACGCTCTGGAGCGCGCTGCAAACGAAGCAGACCTACGCCGAGCGCAGCGGCGTGCGCATGCACATCGCCACGCAGTTCAGCTTCAATCCCACGGCGGTCAGCGCCTGGGACCGGCAGCTCACCGAGCATGGCATCAAGCTGCCGGTGCATGTGGGCATCGCAGGCCCGACGCCACTGCCCAAACTCATCAAGTTCGCCGTGCAGTGTGGCATCGGCTCATCGCTCGGCGCGCTCACCAAGGGCATGGGTCTGGTCGGCCGCGTGGCCGGCCTTGCCATGTCCCCCGATGAGATGTTGATCGAGCTGGTGAGGCGCCGCGCGCGCGAGCCGGCCTCGCACCTGGCGCATCCGCATTTCTATGCCTTCGGAGGCGTCGCCGCGACCGCTCGCTGGTTGCGAGGCGTCGTCGATGGGCGGTTCGACCTCGACAAGAGCCACGAGAAGTTCACGGTGCAGGCGTGAGCACGCCGCGCAGCGCCGCGCCGAGCGCAAGGGTCGCAACGCAAGCCGACGGGGCGGGGCCTGCGCCGCGCGGCGCAGCCGGCGGGCGCGCGCTGATCTGCGGGTCGGTGGCGTTCGACAACATCATGACGTTCAACGGGCGCTTCAAGGATCACATCCTGCCCGACAAGATTCACATCCTGAACGTCGCCTTTCTGGTGCCGGCGCTGCGGCGCGAGTTCGGGGGCTGCGCGGGAAACATTGCCTACAACCTGAGGCTGCTCGGGGACACGGGCTACCCGATGGCGACCGTCGGACACGACTTCGCGCCCTACGCCGAGTGGATGCGTGCCAACGGTGTGCCGCAGGATCACGTGCGCAGCGTGGAGACCGAGCACACCGCACAAGCCTTCATCACCACCGACCTGGACAACAATCAGATCACCGCATTCCACCCCGGTGCCATGCTGCACGCGAGCATGAATCGGGTGGCGGACGGCAGCGGCATCGACCTCGGGATCGTCGCGCCGGATGCGCGCGATGCGATGGTGCAGCACGCAGCACAGTTCACCGAGCGCAAGATTCCGTTCATGTTCGATCCGGGTCAGCAGCTGCCGGCCTTCGACGGGCAGGACCTGCGCACCTTCATCGGCCAGGCAAGCTGGGTGGCCGTGAACGATTACGAATGGCAGCTGATGCAGCAGAAGACGGGCCTCAGTGCCCGCGACATCGTTGCCGGCGTCGATGCGCTCATCATCACGCGCGGCGCCGACGGCTCGGTCATTCACGTCAAGGGACGCGAGCACGAGATCCCGTGCGCGCGCGCCAGGGCGGTGGTCGATCCGACCGGGTGTGGCGATGCCTACCGCGCCGGGCTCATCCACGGACTGCTGCGCGGGCTCGACTGGGATGCGACCGGGCGCATTGCCTCGCTCCTCGGGGCGATCAAGATCGAGTCCCGCGGTACCCAGAATCATCGCTTCAGCGCCGCGGAGTTCGCACGACGCTTCGAGGAGAGCTTCGGCGTGGCGTTGCCGGCGCAGGCGCTGCGTCCGACGGCGGCGACGAGCTCTACGACGGATCATCGCTGAGGCACCGAATCCAAACACACTTCAGGCAGGACCTTACTTTCCATGGCTAGCAACTATCTGTTCACGTCAGAGTCGGTATCCGAGGGTCATCCGGACAAGATGGCCGATCAGGTGAGCGATGCGGTGCTCGATGCGATCCTCACCGAGGACAAGCGCGGGCGGGTCGCCTGCGAGACGCTCGTCAAGACCGGCGTGGTCGTGGTGGCCGGTGAGGTCACAACCAACGCGTGGGTGGATATCGAAGCCCTCGTGCGCCGCACGGTGCTCGACATCGGCTACAACACCTCCGACATGGGGTTCGACGGGGCGACCTGCGGGGTGATCAATCTCATCGGCAAGCAATCCCCGGATATCGCACAGGGGGTGGACCGCAAGGACGAGCGCAAGCAGGGCGCAGGCGATCAAGGGCTCATGTTCGGCTACGCCACGAGCGAGACCGATGTGCTCATGCCCGCCGCGATCACCCTGGCGCACCGCCTGGTCAAGCGGCAGGCCCAGGTGAGAAAGGCCGGCAAGCTCCCCTGGCTGCGTCCCGATGCGAAGAGTCAGGTCACGCTGCGCTACGAGGACGATCAGCCCGTAGGCCTCGAGGCCGTCGTGCTCTCGACGCAGCACAGCCCGGAGATCTCCACCAAGGCGCTGCGCGAGGCGGTGATGGAGGAGATCTTGAAGCCCGTGCTGCCGGTCAAGTGGATCGACAAGCGCACCAAGTACCACATCAATCCGACCGGGCGGTTCGTGATCGGCGGACCGGTCGGTGACTGCGGCCTGACCGGCCGCAAGATCATCGTCGACACCTACGGCGGCTTCGCCCGCCACGGCGGTGGGGCGTTCTCGGGCAAGGACCCCTCGAAGGTGGATCGCTCGGCGGCCTATGCCGCGCGCTACGTCGCGAAGAACATCGTGGCGGCCGGCCTTGCAGCGCGCTGCGAGGTGCAGGTGTCCTACGCCATCGGCGTCGCCGAGCCCACCTCGATCATGGTGGAGACCTTCGGCACCAGCCGCCTGTCGCGCGATCGTCTGACACAGCTGGTGCGCAAGCACTTCGACCTGACCCCCTACGGGCTGCGCGAGATGCTCGATCTTGTTCGGCCGATCTATCAGAAGACGGCTTCCTACGGGCATTTCGGCCGTACCGAGCCCGAGTTCAGCTGGGAGAGAACCGACAAGGCGCAGGAGCTCGCCGCCGAGGCGAAGGGGCAAGCTCGCGCAGCGTGATGTTTCGCCGCGCGCGGGCGCGGCAGATCGTTGGCGGCCGAGGAGCGCTGCATCGGCGGGCAGGAGTGGCTCCGCTGACAGGCTCGGCCGGGCGATCCTCAAGTGAACAACGGCGCTCCGCTTTAACCTTTGGAGCTGATTCCATGAACGCCAACCTCAAACCCGCTCACGGTACCGCCGATTTCAAGGTCGCCGACATCAAGCTCGCCGACTGGGGTCGCAAGGAGATCGCGATCGCCGAGAGCGAGATGCCAGCCCTCATGGCCATCCGGGAGGAATTCGCGGCCCTGCAGCCGCTGCGCGGTGCTCGCATCTGCGGGTCGCTGCACATGACCATCCAGACGGCGGTGCTGATCGAGACCTTGAAGGCGCTCGGCGCGGACGTGCGCTGGGCCTCGTGCAACATCTTTTCCACCCAGGATCATGCGGCGGCAGCGATCGCCGCGAGCGGCACGCCGGTATTTGCCTACAAGGGCGAGTCGCTCGAGGAGTACTGGGACTTCACCCACCGCATCTTCGAGTTCGGTGAGCTGGACAAGCCCCAGGCCGGTCCCAACATGATCCTCGACGATGGCGGGGATGCGACGCTGCTCGTGCATCTGGGCGTCAAGGCCGAGAAGGATCCCTCGGCGATCGCGCACGCGGCGAGCGAGGAGGAGCGCTTCCTCTTCGCGGCGATCAAGAAGCGCCTGGCCGCGCATCCGGGCTGGTACTCGAGGAAGGCCCAGGAGATCCGCGGTGTCACCGAGGAGACCACGACGGGCGTGCACCGGCTCTATCAGATGGCGAAGGAGAAGCGCCTGCTCTTCCCGGGGATCAACGTCAACGACTCGGTGACCAAGAGCAAGTTCGACAATCTCTACGGCTGCCGCGAGTCGCTGGTGGATGGCATCAAGCGCGCCACGGACGTGATGGTTGCCGGCAAGGTGGCCGTCGTTGCCGGCTACGGGGATGTGGGCAAGGGCTCTGCGCAGGCGCTGCGCGCGCTGTCGGCGCAGGTTTGGATCACCGAGGTCGATCCGATCTGTGCGCTGCAGGCCGCGATGGAAGGCTATCGCGTGGTGACGATGGATTACGCGGCCGACAAGGCCGACATCTTCGTGACGGCGACCGGCAACTTTCATGTGATCACCCACGAGCACATGAAGCGCATGAAGAACAACGCGATCGTCTGCAACATCGGTCACTTCGACAACGAGATCGATGTGGCCTCCCTCGAGAAGTGCACGTGGGAGGAGATCAAGCCGCAGGTGGACCATGTGATCTTCCCCGACGGCAAGCGCATCATCCTGCTGGCGCGCGGCCGGCTGGTGAATCTCGGCTGCGCGATGGGCCACCCGAGCTACGTGATGAGCTCCTCGTTCGCCAACCAGACCCTGGCGCAGATCGAGCTGTTCACGAACTCCTCGAGCTATCCGGTGGGCGTGTACACGCTGCCGAAGCATCTCGATGAGAAGGTTGCGCGGCTGCAGCTGAAGAATCTCAACGCGCAGCTCACCGAGCTCACGGACGTGCAGGCGCGCTACATCGGTGTGCCCAAGCAAGGTCCATTCAAGTCGGATCATTACCGCTACTGATGAGATGATGTGTCGCGGCCGGCCATCGGAGAGCTCCGCTGGCCGGCCGCTTGCATGAGCGGCAGGGGGCGAGGTCGTATGGCCGAGATTGCAGAGCGAGATACCGACGTCATTGTGCTCGACGGCAAGGCGACGGCAATGCACGAGCGGGAGCGTACGGCGCAGCGCGCGGCGAGTTTCGCACGCAAGACCGGCCGCAAGCCCGGACTTGCGGTGGTTCAGGTGGGCGACAACGCGGCCTCGACGGTCTACGTGCGCAGCAAGCGCAAGTCGTGCGGCGAGGTCGGGATCGAGTCGTACGCGTACGACCTCCCGGAGAGCACCCCGGCGGATGAGCTCCTGGATCTCGTGCATACGCTGAACCAGGACGAGGGCGTGGACGGCATCCTGGTGCAGATGCCCCTGCCCAAAGGCATCAACAGCGACCGCATCGTGGATGCGGTGGATCCGGCCAAGGACGTGGACGGATTTCATCCCATGAACACGGGGCTGCTGGCGCAGAAGCGGCCACGGCTGCGCCCGTGCACGCCCTACGGGGTCATTCGACTGGCGGAGGCCTATGCAATCCCGCTCACGGGGATGCGTGCGGTGGTCGTTGGGGCATCGAACATCGTCGGCCGCCCGATGGGGCTCGAGCTGCTGCTCGCACGCTCGACGGTCACGGTTTGCCATACGGGCACCCGCGATCTTCGCTCCGAGGTCGAGCGCGCGGAGATCCTCGTGGCCGCCGTCGGCAAGGCCGGATTCGTGCCCGGGGAGTGGATTCGACCGGGTGCCGCCGTGTTCGATGTGGGCATCAATCGCTTACCGTCGGGAAGATTGGTCGGTGACGTCGAGTACGAGACCGCCGCGCAGCGGGCACGATGGATCACACCGGTGCCCGGGGGCATCGGACCGATGACGATTGCGATGCTGCTCTCCAATACCGTGGATGCCGCCTACTGGCGCGCAGGGCTGTAATCGCGGCATCATCCGTTTGCCGAAATTACGAAGGGTGCAGTCATGCTGGGACGGCTCCTCGGTATTGTGTTGGCCGTGATCGGCGCATTCGCGGTGGGCGGCATCGCGCTGCATCGGCACGAGCCGATCAACGCGCTGTGGCTGATCGTCGCGGCGGTGTGCATCTACACGATCGGCTATCGCTTCTATGCCGCCTGGATCGTGGCGCGCGTCTTCGAGGCCGATTCGCGCCGCGCGACCCCCGCCGAGCGGCTGAACGATGGGCGCGACTTCGTTCCGACCCATCGCTGGATCGTCTTCGGGCACCATTTCGCCGCGATCGCAGGGCCCGGCCCGCTCGTCGGACCGACCCTCGCTGCCCAGTTCGGGTATCTCCCGGGAACGCTCTGGATTCTCTTCGGCGCGGTGCTCGGCGGGTGCGTGCAGGACATGACGATCCTGTTCCTCTCCACGCGCCGTGACGGGCGCAGCTTGGGGCAGATGGCGCGCGATGAGCTCGGCCCCTTCGGCGGCTTCGCGGCGCTCGTCGGCACGCTCCTGATCATGATCATCCTCATCGCGGTGCTCGCGCTCGTGGTGGTGAACGCGATGAAGGGCAGTCCCTGGGCGACCTTCTCCGTGGCCGCCACCATTCCGATCGGCATCCTGATCGGCATCTATCTGAGATACCTGCGCCCCGGCCGCGTGCTCGAGGCCACGGTTATTGGAATGGCACTGCTCATCCTTGGCGTGGCCGCCGGAGGCTGGGTCGATCAGAGCGCCACTCTGCGCGGACTCTTCGACTGGACCGGCCCGGAGCTCGCTGATTTCGTGATCGGTTACGGTTGGCTCGCGGCGATCATTCCCGTCTGGCTGCTGCTTGCGCCACGCGGCTATATATCGACCTTCCTCAAGCTCGGCGTGATTGGGCTGCTCGCGATCGCCATCCTCGTGATCCATCCCGATCTCAAGATGCCCGCGCTCACGCAGTTCACGAACGGCAACGGGCCGATCTTCGCGGGCAAGATCTTTCCCTTCGTCTTCATCACGATAGCCTGCGGGGCGATTTCCGGTTTCCACGCGCTCATCTCGAGCGGCACGACGCCGAAGATGATCGGTGATGAGACGGACGTGCGCCTCGTCGGCTACGGCAGCATGGCGCTCGAGTCGTTCGTCGCCATCATGGCG
>DATKPP010000004.1:0-12604 GCA_035524075.1 Steroidobacteraceae bacterium
CTCGAGCACCTCCGGACGGTAGCGCCGCCCGTCGCAGTCGGGGCAGCGCAGATACACGTCCGACAGGAATTGCATCTCGACATGCTCGAAGCCGTTGCCGCTGCAGGTGGGGCAGCGTCCGCCTCCGGAGTTGAAGCTGAAGGTCCCCGCCGTGTAGCGACGCTCTTGCGCCGCAGGCTCCGCCGCGAACAGCTCGCGCACCACATCGAAGGCGCCGACGTAGCTTGCGGGATTCGAGCGCGTGGTGCGGCCGATCGGTGTTTGGTCCACGAGCACGACGTCGTCGATCAGATCCGCTCCGCGCAGGGACTCGAAGGCCCCCGGCGCCTCGGTCGGGCGACCCAGGTACTTCAGCAGCGCCGGATGCAGCACATCCTCGATGAGCGTCGACTTGCCCGAGCCCGACACACCGGTGAGGCAGACCAGCCGCTTGAGGGGGATGCGCACGTCGAGGCCCTTGAGATTGTGCTCGCGCACGCCACGGATCTCGAGCCAGCGATTGGCGCGAGCCTCGGCGATGATGCCGTCCGCGCCCTGCGGCAAGGGGCCGCCAGGCTCGGCCCGCCTGGAGCGAGTTGCGATGGAGTCGACCGTCTTGCGGCCGCTCAGGTAGGCGCCCGTGAGCGAGCGCTCGCTCGCGCGGATCTGCGCGGGGGATCCGGCAAAGACGATCTCCCCGCCGCGCTCGCCCGCGCCCGGCCCCAGATCGAGAATGCGATCCGCCTCGAGCATGATCTGCGGGTCGTGCTCCACGACGAGCAGCGAGTTGCCCGCATCGCGCAGGCGCTTCATCACGGTGATGACGCGCTGCATGTCGCGCGGGTGCAGCCCGATCGAGGGCTCGTCGAGAACGAACAGGGTGTTGACGAGGGAGGTGCCGAGCGCCGTGGTGAGATTGATGCGCTGAACCTCTCCCCCGGAGAGCGTGCGCGACTGGCGATCGAACGTGAGATAGCCGAGGCCGACATCGACCAGGTAGGCGGTGCGGCTGACGATCTCCCGCAGCAGCAGCTCGGTCGCCTCGTCGAGCGGGGCGGGCAGCCTCAGGGCCCGGAAGAACTCGCACGCGCGCTCGATCGGCAGCAGCATCAGATCGTGAATGCAAAGTCCGGGCACGGAGTCGAGCGCCGAGTCGCTCCAGCGGACACCGACCGGCCGGAAGGGCTTGGCTCCCGCCAGGGCGCGCCCGGCGAGCTCGCGGTTCCCGAGCCTCCAGAGCAGCGCCTGGCTCTTCAGCCGGGCGCCGTCGCAGGCCTCGCACGGCGTGTATGCGCGATAGCGCGAGAGCAGCACGCGCACGTGCATCTTGTAGGCCTTGGTCTCGAGCCATTTGAAGAAGCGTCGCGCGCCGTACCACACGCCGTCCTCCCAGGCGCCCTCGCCCTCGATCACCCAGTCGCGCTGCTCGGAGGTGAGCTCGCGCCAGGGCTTCTCGAGTGGTATGCCGCGCTTCTTCCCGAAGCGCATGAGATCGTCCTGACACTCGGAGTAGGACTCGGTCTGCCACGGTCGCACCGCACCCTCGCGCAGCGACTTGCTCTCATCGGGGACAACCAGCCCGTAATCGATGCCGATCGTGCGCCCGAAGCCGCGGCAGCTCTCGCACGCTCCCACGGGCGAGTTGAATGAGAACAGGCTCGGGGTGGGCTCGCGGTAGGAGATGTCGCAGTCGGCGCAGTGCAGATCGCTCGAGTAGCGCCAGGTCTCGAGCGCGCGCGGCGGATCGGAATCCTCGATCACCTGCACCAGAACGCGTCCACGGCCCACGCGCAGCGCGGACTCGAGCGATTCGAGCACCCGGCCGCGCTCGACGCTGCCTGCGCGGAAGCGATCCTGCACCACCTGCAGCACGGCGGCCGGCTGCTCGGGCGCAGCGCTCGCCCTGCGCGAGCGCCCGCTCGCCGAGCGTGCGCGACTCGTGCGCCGCCGCCGCCCATTCGCCGCTGCCGGGCGATCGAGGTTTGCACCGGGGGCTGCCGCGTGCGCCGCCGAGCCCGGCGGAGGCTCGAAGAAGCGCGTGTAGCCTTGCTTCTCGAGCAGGCCGCGCACCTCCTGCTCGCTGAAGTTGCGCGGCACGGCGACCGGAAAGCACAGCAACAGGCGAGGATCGCCGGCCGCTCGAGCGCGCCCGCACAGGTCGGCGTAGATGCTCTCGGGCGTATCGCGCCGCACCGGGCGCGCGCAGCATTCGCAGTAGAGCGCCGCTCCACGCGCGAACAGCAGCTTCAGATGATCATTGAGCTCGGTCATCGTGCCGACGGTCGAGCGCGAGGTGCGCACCGGATTGGTCTGATCGATCGCGATCGCAGGAGGAATGCCGGAGATCGCATCCACCTGCGGCTTGTCCATGCGATCGAGGAACTGGCGCGCGTACGGAGAGAAGGTCTCGACGTAGCGGCGCTGACCTTCGGCATAGAGCGTGTCGAACACGAGCGAGGACTTGCCCGATCCCGAGACGCCGGTCACGACCACGAGCTCGTTGAGCGGAATCTCCAGGGAGAGATTCTTCAGGTTGTTCTGGCGTGCGCCGCGCACGCGGATGGAATCGGTCATGTGGATGTGATGCGCGATAGGAAAGCGGGTCCAGGACCCGCCAGAACAGAGCATTATAAACCAGCGCAGGCTCGTCCGTGGGCGCTGCGCCTCCACTATCATGTGCGCATCATGTGCGCGGCCGGCCTTGGCCGTGGCGGGAGTAGCGGTGGTGCCCGAGGAAGACAAGCTCGAATTCGCAACGCGCGTGATTCACGGCGGACAGCGCCCCGACCCCGCCACGGGCGCGGTGATGACGCCGATCTACGCGACCTCCACCTATGTTCAGGCGAGCCCCGGCGTCCACAAGGGCTACGACTACGCGCGCACCCGCAATCCCACCCGCGACGCGCTCGAGGCGAGTCTTGCGAGCCTCGAGGGGGGTTGTGCGGCATTCGCCTTCGCCTCGGGCATGGCCGCCTCGTCGACGGTGGTGGAGCTGCTCGAGGCGGGCTCGCACGTCATCGCGACGCACGATATCTACGGCGGCAGCTTCCGGCTGTTCGAGCGCATCCGCAATCGCTCGGCGGCGCTCACCGTGAGCTTCTGCGACCTCGCCGACCTCGCGGCGCTCGAGGCCGCCATTCGCCCGGTCACGCGGATGATCTGGATCGAGTCGCCGACCAACCCGATGCTGAAGCTGGTCGACCTTGCCGCGGTGGCCTCTCTCGCGCGCCGGCATCGCATTCTCACCGTGTGCGACAACACCTTCGCAACGCCCTTCCTGCAGCGTCCGCTCGAGCATGGCATCGATATCGTCGTGCATTCGGCGACCAAGTATTTGAATGGCCATTCCGATGCGCTCGGCGGCGCGGCGATCACGGGGGACCGCGAGATCGCGGACCGGCTGAAGTTCCTGCAGAACGGGCTCGGCAGCGTTCCAGGGGCCTTCGACTGCTTCCTGATCCTGCGTGGGATCAAGACGCTCGCGCTGCGCATGGAGCGACACTGCTCGAACGCGCTGGCGGTGGCGCGCTTCCTCGAGGCCCATCCTAAGGTGCTCCGCGTGCACTACCCCGGGTTGCCGAGCCACCCGCAGCACGAGCTGGCGCTGCGGCAGATGCACGGCGGTTGCGGGGGGATCGTGAGTGCGGAGCTCGCAGGCAGCCTCGATGATGCGCGGCGCTTTCTCGAGCGCTGCAGGCTCTTTTCGCTGGCGGAGAGTCTCGGCGGCGTGGAGAGCCTCATCGAGCATCCGGCACTCATGACTCATTCGGGCCTGCCGCCTGCGCGGCGCGCCGCGCTGGGCATCAACGATGGGCTGGTGCGTTTGTCCGTCGGGGTCGAGAGCGCGCAGGATCTGATCGCAGAGCTTGAGCACGCGCTAGGAGGTACCGCATGAGCAAGCCCTCGTCCGCCGAGCCCGTGCCGATCGTCCTCGTGCCGGGACTGCTCGCGACGCCACGCCTGTACGCGGAGCAGATTCCGGCGCTCTGGCGGCTGGGACCGGTGACCGTTGCGGTCCACACGCGCGATGACAGCATCGGGAGGATCGCACGAGGCATCCTCTCCTCGGCGCCGCCGCGCTTTGCGCTGGCGGGCCTGTCGATGGGCGGGTACATCGCCTTCGAGATCCTGCGCCAGGCAGCGGCGCGGGTGGTGAAGCTCGCCTTGCTCGATACGAGCGCGCGGCCCGATGCGCCCGAGCAGACCGAGGCGCGCCGTGCGCAGATCGAGCTCGCCCGGGGCGGGCGTCTCGCAGATGTCACCGACGCGCTCTTCCCCCGTCTGGTTCACGCATCGCGGTGCGAGGATGAGGGTCTCAGGCGCACCGTGCGCCTGATGGCCGAGGAGGTCGGGACGGAGGGCTTCATTCGCCAGCAGACCGCGATCATGGGGCGGATCGACTCCCGGCCGAGCCTCGCGGCAATACGCTGTCCCACGCTCGTGCTCGTGGGCGACGGTGATCAGCTCACCCCCCCGGAGCGGGCCGCGGAGATCGCCCAGGGGATTGGGGGCGCCCGCCTGGTGATGATCTCCGGCTCCGGCCACCTCTCCACCCTCGAGCAGCCGGGCGCGGTGACGGAGGCGCTCGCCGGGTTCCTGCGGGACTGAATCGCGCCCCGAGGCCGAGCGGGATCGTTCCGGCGGCGCGGTTCTGATTTAATACGGGGTTGCCCATGCAAACCGCACACGATCTCACCCGCTATCGAAAGCATTGGGCCGAGCGCTTCGGCACGGCCCCGTTCCTGCCCATGTCGCGCGCCGAGATGGACGAGCTCGGGTGGGACAGCTGCGACGTCATCATCGTCACGGGCGATGCGTACGTCGATCATCCGAGCTTCGGCATGGCCGTGATCGGCCGGGTGCTCGAGGCGCAGGGGTTTCGCGTCGGCATCATCGCCCAGCCCGACTGGCGCAGCGCGCAGGCTCTCACCGAGCTCGGGCCGCCGAATCTGTTCTTCGGCATCACCGCGGGAAACATGGACTCCATGGTCAACCGCTACACCGCCGACCGGCGCATTCGCAGCGACGACGCCTACACTCCAGGCGGACTCGGGGGCAGCAGGCCGGATCGCTCGGTGATCGTCTATGCGCAGCGTGCGCGCGAGGCGTACGCCAACGTGCCCATCGTGATTGGAGGCATCGAGGCCTCGCTGCGGCGCATCGCGCACTTCGACTACTGGTCGGAGAAGGTGCGCCGCTCGGTGCTGCTCGATGCGAAGGCCGATCTGCTCATCTACGGCAATGCCGAGCGACAGGTGTGCGACCTTGCGCATCGGCTGGCCGCGGGCGAGTCGATCGATGCCATCACGGACATCCGCGGAACGGGGTTCGTGCGCCGCGATCGGCTGACCGGCTGGATCGAGGTCGACTCGACGCATCTCGATACGCCCGGTGCGCTCAACCCTCCGGTGGATCCGTACGCGATGGAGCCGGGCGCCGCGTCGCCGCGTGGCGCGCAGGCGCCGCGCACCGAAGGAGAGAGGGTCGTGCGCTTCGTGCGGCGCGTGAGCAACGCCGATCGCGAGCGCAGCGTCATCCGCATTCCCTCGTTCGAGCAGGTGGCCGCAGATCCGGCGCTCTATGCGCATGCCTCGCGCATCCTGCATCTGGAATCAAATCCCGGCAACGCGCGTGCGCTCGTGCAGCGGCACGGGGATGCGGACCTGTGGATCAATCCGCCACCGCTGCCGCTCACGACACCCGAGATGGACTGGATCTACGAGCGTCCCTATCAACGCCGCCCGCACCCGCGCTACGGCAAAGCCAGCATTCCTGCCTACCACATGATCCGCTTCTCGGTGGCGATCCAGCGGGGCTGCTTCGGCGGATGCACGTTCTGCTCGATCACGGAGCACGAGGGACGCATCATCCAGAGCCGCTCGGAAGACTCCGTCATCCGCGAGGTCGAGGCGGTGCGGGACACGGTGCCGGGATTCACCGGCGTGATCTCCGACCTCGGTGGACCCACGGCGAACATGT
Source organism: Steroidobacteraceae bacterium (assembly GCA_035524075.1). Lineage (GTDB taxonomy): Bacteria > Pseudomonadota > Gammaproteobacteria > Steroidobacterales > Steroidobacteraceae > JASHUC01. Next base: position 5,959 of record DATKPP010000004.1, read on the forward strand.
ACCGTCTTGCCTGCAAGAGTCGCGAGATCGAGAGCGCCTGCCGGCGCCCCTCGTGCGTGTACCCGGGAATCTGTCCCAATCTGGATACCAATCACGCCCCGCTCATCCGGCTCTATCGGCGTGCGCGCGCCGTTGCAGGCGTGAAGAAGGTCGTGATCGCCTCGGGGGTGCGTTACGACCTCGCGGTCGCATCACCCGAGTACGTGCGGGAGCTCGCGCAGCACCACGTGGGGGGCTATCTGAAGATCGCCCCGGAGGCGATCTCCGAAGGGCCCCTGTCCAAGATGATGAAGCCGGGGCTCGGAGCATATGAGCGCTTCAAGGAGCTCTTCGACCGCTACTCGAGGGAGGCGGGCAAGGAGCAGTATCTGATCCCTTATTTCATTGCCGCGCACCCCGGCACGAGCGATGAGGACATGCTCGAGCTCGCCTTGTGGCTCAAGCGGAACGGCTACCGGGCCGATCAGGTGCAGGCGTTTCTGCCCTCGCCGATGGCGACCGCCACGGCGATGTATCACAGCGGCCTCAATCCGCTCAGGCGCATCAGCCGCACCAGCGAGCAGGTGCACGTGCCCAAGGGTCTGAAGGTCCGGCGGCTTCACAAGGCGTTCCTGCGTTATCACGATCCGCACAACTGGCCGCTGCTCCGCGAGGCGCTGCGGCGCATGGGGCGTGCGGACCTGATCGGCAACGGCAAGCATCAGCTCGTGCCGACCTGGCAGCCTTGCGGCACGGAGGGTGAGCCGGAGGGGCGCCGGCGTCCCGGAGTCACGCGCCCGATCCGCACCCAGCATACCGGGTTACCACGCACGCCGCGGCTTCGCTCCCGACCGGGCCGCCGCGGCCGGGGCTCGAGCCACTAGCCTCCGACTTGAGTTGCCGGGCCGAGCCTGCGCCGCGGCAGCTCCCGGGTCGGCGTATCATGGCCAAGGGAACATCCCGTGCGCACCCGAAGCATTCCGATCTGGGTTCTCGGCATCGCGGTGCTCGGCGTCGCGCTGGCACCTGGCGGCGCCGCACCCGTTCGCGCCGCCGCTGCGCAACCGCCCGATTCGCACCGCCCGATTGCGGCTGTCCTGCACATCACGGGCGCGATCGGGCCGGCGACGAGCCACTACGTGCAGCGGGGCCTCGCCACGGCCGAAGCCGACAACGATCGACTGGTGATCCTGGAGATGGACACCCCGGGCGGCCTCGACACCGCCATGCGCGAGATCATCCAGGCGATCCTCGCATCGCCGATTCCGGTGGTCGGATACGTGTTCCCGCCCGGTGCGCGCGCGGCAAGCGCCGGCACCTACATCCTGTATGCCTGCGAGCTGGCCGCGATGGCGCCCGCCACCAATCTCGGCGCTGCAACTCCGGTCGAGATCGGCGGCCAATCGACACCGCAGCCGGCACCCGCGAGCCCCCAGCCGGGCGCGGCCGGCTCGAGTAGCACGAGCTCCGGCGCAGCGCTCACCACGATGGAGCGCAAGGAGATCAACGATGCAGTCGCCTACATCCGCGGGCTCGCGGAGCTGCGCGGCCGCAATGCAGCCTGGGCGGAGCAGGCGGTGCGCGGCGCTGCAAGCCTGCCGGCGAGCGCCGCACTCGCGGACAACGTCGTGAACCTCATCGCGCGGGATGTGCCCGACCTGCTCGAGAGGCTCAACGGACGCTCGGTGAAGGTGGGCACGCAGACGGTCGTGCTCGATACGCACGATGTCACGACTCAGCAAATCGAGCCCGATTGGCGCACGCGCCTGCTCTCGGTCATCACCCATCCGACCGTGGCGTATGGATTGATGCTGATCGGGATCTATGGTCTGCTGCTCGAGGGCTACAACCCGGGTGCGATGCTGCCCGGTGTGGTCGGCGCCATCTCGCTGCTCATTGCGCTGTTCGCATTTCAAATCCTCTCGGTGAATTATGCGGGGCTGGCCCTCATCGCGGTCGGGGCGGGAATGATCATCGGGGAGTTCTTCTTTCCGACGTATGGATCGCTCGGCATCGGCGGCCTCATCGCATTCGTCGTGGGATCGATCATTCTGTTCGATACCGATGCGCACGAGCTCAACCTCGCCATACCGCTCATCGCGGGCGTTGCGACCGCAGGCGGACTGATCCTCGCGGGGCTCGTCTATCTTGCCACCCGCTCGCTGCGCCGGCCGGTGGTGACCGGCCGCGAGGCGATGGTCGGCGCGCGGGCCGAGGCCTTCGAGGATTTCGCCGAGCGCGGTCGCGTACGCCTGGGCGGTGAGCTCTGGAACGCGCACACCAGTGCGCCGCTCACTGCCGGTCAGGCGGTGCGCATCGTGCGTGTGGAGGGGCTCACGCTGTGGGTCGAGCCCGCCTGAGAACCAAGGGGATACCCCATGCCAACCTTCGTCATCGTCGTCGTCGTCATCATCGCGGCATTCATCTTCACCGCGCTACGCGTGCTCAAGGAGTACGAGCGCGGCGTCATGTTCAACCTCGGGCGCTTCGCGGGCGTGAAGGGTCCGGGCCTCGTGTTCGTCTGGCCGATCGTGCAGCAGATGACCAAGGTGGATCTGCGCGTCATCGTGCTGCAGGTTCCCAAGCAGGATGTGATCCTGCGCGACAACGTGTCCGTCAAGGTGAGCGCGGTGGTCTACTTCCGCATCGTCGATCCGGCCAAGGCAATCATCCAGGTCGCCAATCCCTTCGAGGCGACCAGCCAGCTCGCCCAGACGACGTTGCGCTCGATCCTCGGACAGCACGAGACCGATGAGATGCTCTCGCAGCGCGAGAAGCTGAGCTCGGACATCCAGCGCGTTCTGGATCAGAGCACCGATGCGTGGGGCATCAAGGTGGCGAACGTCGAGATCAAGGACGTGGACCTCGATGAGACAATGGTCCGAGCCATGGCGAAGCAAGCTGAAGCCGAGCGCGCCCGACGCGCGAAGATTATCAATGCCGAGGGCGAGAAGCAGGCCGCGGAAACCTTGGTGTCCGCCGCGGTCGCCATGGCACGCGACCCGCGCGCGCTGCAGCTGCGCTACCTGCAGACGCTGCTCGACATCGCGACGGAGAAGAGCACCATCATCGCCTTCCCGCTGCCGCTCGATCTCATCGGGCCGCTTCTCCACAGCGGACCGCAGGGGTCGAGCACGACTTGATCGTCTCCGCCCGCGATTCGCGCTGGATTCTGGCGACGGGCGGACTGCTCATCGCGGCGGCGACCTTGCTCGGCGCACTTGGGGCGCACGAGCTGCAAGCGCGGCTTACGCCGGAGCGGCTGCAGGTCTACGAGACGGCCGTGCGTTACCACTTCTTTCATGCACTCGGGCTGCTTGCGATCGGCGTGGCGGCACGCTTCGTTGACTCGGGACTCCTGCGTTCAGCCGCGATTCTCGTGATCGCGGGCATCGTGCTCTTCTCCGGCAGTCTCTATGCGCTGACGTTCGGCGCGCCGCGGCTCACGGGCGTAATCACACCCATCGGCGGCGTGGCGCTCATCGCCGGCTGGATCGTGTTCGCCGTCGCAGTGCTCCGGGGGACGTTCGACGGCCCCTCATGAGCGAGTTGCTTGGAGTGAACGACGTCGAGAGTTGGCTGCGCCCGGATTCATTCGTCGGGGCGATCGGCTACCTGGTGCTGTTCTGCGCACTCGCGGCCGCGCTGTCCCGCGCGCTGCGTATCGCCATTCAAACCGCTTTGAGCCACGCGCCGGTCGAGCACGTCGATCGCACCGCGGTGAATTTTCTTCGTCAGCTCGGCGTGCTCATCATCTGGGTATTCGTGCTCGCGGCGTACGCCCATCTCATTCCCGCGCTGCACTCGCTCGGCACGGCGATGCTCGCGGGCGCCAGCATCGCCTCGATCGTGATCGGCCTGGCGGCGCAGGGCACGCTCGGCAACCTCGTCGCTGGCATCTCGATCCTCATCTATCGCCCGTTCCGGCTGGGCGACCTGCTGCAGATCAGCGGTCCAACGGGACCCGAGATCGGCACTGTCGAGGCGCTCTCGCTCGGCTATACCATTCTCGGCACGGTAGACGGGCGTCGCGTGATCGTGCCGAACAGCCTTGCGATCAGCCAGATTGCGATCAATCTCAATGCGTTTGCGAGAGCGGGCGGTCCGGCGATCAATTTCTGGGTCACACGAGCAGAGCTGGTGCGCGCGCGCGCCACCGCGCTCGATTTCGCGCAGCGGCTCGGCGTGGACGGCGCGGGCTGCTTCGTTACCAAGTCGGAGACGAGTGCTGTTCAGCTCAGCCTCTCGCTCGGCACCCTTCCCGCGAGAGCAGAGCGGGAGAACGTCGCGAATCTCCCCGGCGAGCTCGCCGAGGCGTTGAAGCGCGAGGGAATCACCGCCCCGGCCGGGAAGGACGGTCCGTCGCTCGCTGCAGGTTGAGGGATCGAGGGGAGCATGGAACAGCGAGCGAGCACGGCTGGTGTTTCCGGCCTTCCAATCGATGAGGCTTTGCCCGCGCTGCTCGCTGCGCTCTCTGGCACGCGCAATGTCGTCCTGCAAGCTCCGCCCGGAGCGGGAAAGAGCACCGTGGTGCCGCTGGCATTGCTCGATGAGCCATGGATGCTCGGCAAGCGGCTCATCGTCCTCGAGCCGCGGCGGCTTGCAGCGCGAGCTGTCGCACAGCGGATGGCCGCGACGCTCGGCGAGCCGGTCGGCCGCACCGTCGGCTGGCGCATGCGATTCGACACGCGCGTCTCGCGCGATACCCGCATCGAAGTCGTCACGGAAGGTGTGCTCACCCGCATGTTGCAAAGCGACCCTGCGCTCGAGGGCATCGCGCTGGTCATATTCGATGAGTTCCACGAGAGGAGCCTTCAGGGCGACCTCGGCCTCGCTCTCGCACTCGATGCGCAGGCGGTGGTCGCTCCCGACCTCAGGCTTCTCGTCATGTCCGCCACGCTCGATGCGGAGGCGATCGCGCATTGGATTGGCGCTCCGCGCCCGGTCACGGCATCCGGGCGAGCCTTTCCGGTCGAGGCGCGCTTCATCGGACGGGAAGCGCCACGGCTTCCGACGATCGGGGCCGAGCGCGGCGACGCACCCGAACGGCTGACCGCGCAGGCGGTTGCGCGCGCGTTGCGTGAGGCGGAGGGAGACTTGCTCGTGTTCCTGCCGGGCGCCGCCGAGATTCGCCGCGCGGGGGCGCTCATCGCCGAATCGCTCGCGAGCAATCCGGCTGTCCACGTGTTCCCCCTCTTTGGCGATCTCGCCGCGGCGGATCAGGATGCGGCGCTCGCGCCTGCACGGCCCGGCGAGCGCAAGGTGATCCTCTCTACCAACATCGCCGAAACGAGTCTTACCGTCGAAGGCATCCGCATCATCGTGGATACTGGGCTGGTGCGCAGAGCAGTTTTCGATCCGGCGACCGGTATGAGCCGGCTCGAGACGCGGCGCGTCTCGCGCGCTTCCGCGGAACAGCGCCGCGGCCGCGCCGGCCGACTCGATGCCGGCGTCTGCTATCGACTGTGGAGCGAGGAGGCGCAACGCTCGCTCGCGCCTTACACACCACCGGAGATCGTCGAAGCGGATCTCGCGCCGTTGGCGCTCGAGCTCGCCGCGTGGGGCACCGCCGAACTGCGCTGGCTCGATCCACCGCCGGCCGCGATGCTCGCGAGCGCACGCGATTTGCTCGTCCGGCTCGGCGCGCTGGATCGTTCGGACCGTATCACATCGCACGGCCGTCAAATGGCGGCTCTCGCCCTGCATCCGCGTCTCGCGCACATGCTGCTCGAGTCGGTCCCGCTCGGATTCGCGAGCGCCGCCACGTGGCTTGCGGCGCTGCTCTCGGAGCGCGACATCTTGCGCGGAGACGCGGCCGACGCAGATATCCGCTCGCGCGTTGCGCAACTCGTGGAAGCTCGTAGTGCAGGTCGCACGAGCTATGCCGTACACCAAACCGAGCGGCTCGCGCGCTCTCTCGGCCGTCAGCTCGCGAGCATCGATGCGGGCGCCCCGGCCGAGTCCACCTCGATTGAATCGGGCATGGCGGCTTCCGGACTGCTGCTGGCGCTCGCCTATCCCGACCGGATCGGTCAGCGCCGCGGCGAGGGCCGATACCGGCTTGCAAACGGTCGCGGTGCATCATTTGTCGGCGCGCAGAGTCTCGCGCGTCAGGAATTCATCGTCGCCATCGATCTCGATGATCGGGAGCGCGACGCGCGCATCCGGCTCGCCGCGCCGATTTCGCGCCACGAAATAGAGACCGGCTTCGCCGATCGGCTCGAAACCGTGCAAACGATTGAATGGAGCGATCGGGAGCAGGCCGTCGTCGCCCGGCGAACGACGCGCCTCGAGGCGATCGTGCTCGAGGAGAAGCCTCTTACCGAGATTCCGCCCGATGCGGCTCGGGCGGCAATGCTCGACGGGGTTCGCCGGATGGGCCTCGAGGCGCTTCCGTTCAACCGTGAGGCGCGCGAGCTGCAGGCCCGCATCGAGCTCGTTCGCGGATTCGCGATCCAGGGCGGACGCGAGGGCTGGCCCGACGTGAGCGACGGCGCCCTCGGGGCGACGCTCGAAAGTTGGCTCGCGCCGTGGCTCGAAGGAATGACGCGGCGCGACCACCTCGCGCGTATTCGCCTCGTCGAGGCGCTACTCGCCTTGCTGACGTGGGAACAGCGTCGCGAGCTCGATGCGCTCGCGCCGACCCATCTCGTCGTGCCGAGCGGCT
>DATKPP010000005.1:0-29150 GCA_035524075.1 Steroidobacteraceae bacterium
GCGCGCTGCGCGCCGAGGATTTGCTCGAGTCGGCGCTCAAGCGAGCCCGGCGAAGAAGCTTCTCCGACCGCTCGTTCGTGCGCTCCCTGGAGCACCTGATCGAAGCCTGCCTCGAAGAGGCCGACCTGAGCACGTTCGGCATTCGAGCGCTGCGCATCGACATCATGAGATGCCTCAAGAACCTGTTGCGCTTCGATGCGCTCGAGGACGCTCACCCCGCCGTGCTCGCGCGTGAGATCCGGGCACCGGTATTCATCACGGGAATGCCTCGCAGCGGAACCACCTTTCTGCACCGGCTGATCCTGCAGGACCCGCGCATTGCCGCGCCGCGACTCTTCGAGCTGATGTACCCGTGCGTTGGGCGAACGAGCTGCGTGGGCGCGGCACTGCGCAAGGGCTGGGTGAGCTTGCAACTCTCGCTCCTCGGCATGATTGCGCCGGAGCTCGCGACGCTGCATCCGGTGGCGGCGGATGCCCCCGAGGAGTGCACGGACATCACGGCACACGTTTTCCAGAGTCTGCGGTTTGAAAGCACCTACCGGGTACCCTCGTACAAAAGCTGGCTGCAGCGCAATGGGTTTCTCGAGGCGTACCGCTTTCATCGGCGCTTCCTGCAGCATCTGGATGCGCAGCTTCCCGGACGGCGATGGGTTCTGAAGTCACCCGATCATCTCTTCGCACTCGACGACGTACGCAGGGTCTACCCCGATGCGCGCCTGGTGTTCGTGCATCGTGACCCGGTACGCGTCCTCGGCTCGGTCGCAAAGCTCACCGATGTGCTCCGGCGCCCGTTCGCGCGCAGCGTCGATCGCCTGGAGATCGGGCGTCAGGTGTGCGCATCCTGGATGGATGGTGCGCACCGGATGTGCGACTTGGCCTCCGGCTCGGATGCCATCTTGAATCTGCATTATCGGCAGATCATCTCCGGTCCTCTCGAGGCAGTACGGGCCGTTTACAAGCACTGTGGTCTCGAGCTGACGCACGACGCCGAGGAGCGCATGCGCAGGTGGCTGGGCGCGGCCGCAAACAGCAGCCGCCGCGGCGGGCGCTACGACCTCGCGCAGTTTGGGCTCGATGCGCACTCCATTCGCGATCGCTTTGCGCGCTACACGAGCACTTTCGGCGTCGAGGTCGAGCCCGAACACAGCCCAGCCGGGAACGGCGTCCCCTCCTGACGTGCAACGCGGCACGGCCGTAGCATTCCTGCTGGGCGCTGCGGCTGCGGCTGCCGCCACAGTCTATGCCGGTGCCGACACCGTCGCGCACGCGCTGGAGAGGTTGCACGTGACGGGCCTTCTCGCGATCACGCTCGTGCATGTGCCGCTCGGCATCGTCATGGGACTTGCATGGTGGCTCGTGTGTGGCAGGGAAGCGCCGGCGGCGCCCGGCAGGTTCATCTGGGGACGCTTCGTGCGGGATGCGGCCGCGGAGGCGCTCCCCTTCTCCCAGCTCGGGGGATTCGTGCTCGGGGTGCGTGCTCTCGGGGCAGGCCGGACCGTCGTGGTGCGCGGTGCGGTCTCGATGAGCATCGATCTGGTGCTGGAGCTTGCCGCAAAGCTGCCCTACGTCGCCGCCGGCCTTGCGCTTCTACTCGCCCTCGCGCCGCGGTCCACGCTGGCGCGGCCGCTGCTCGTTGCACTCATACTCACGGCGGTCGCCGTTGCGGTTCCGCTCGTGGCGCGCGGCAGGATCAGCCCGTCGCTCATCTGGATGGCGCATACGATCAGCCGCCGCTGGCCTGCCCTCACCGTGATGCGGGACGCGCTTCGACCGGGGTTCGTTCAGTCGATCTCGAGTGGCGTACGACTCCGGGGAAGCTTCGCGCTTCATGTGTGCTGCTGGTTCCTGGGTGCATTGGAGGCCTGGATCGCGTTTCATCTACTGGGGGCACATCCGAGCGTTGCGCAAGCGCTCGTGATCGACAGCACGGTGGTGGGGCTGCGGACCTTCGCATTCGCGGTGCCGGCGGCGGCCGGTGTGCAGGAAGCGAGCTATCTCCTTGGCGCAAGCGTCTTCGGGATACCTCCCGCCGTTGCGATCGCCGCATCCTTTGCCCGGCGCGCGCGGGATCTGGTCTTGGGCGTAGCCACCTTCGCGATCGCTCTGCCGGGGGACCCCAGTCTGCTTCCGCAGGCCCTCAGAAGGGGTACGCGCTCCCTGTGAAAGCGCGCGCTCGGTGACTCAATCCTTCGCCGGCAGAGCCCCCAGCTTGGCGGCCATCCCGCGCCGGCTGTCCTCGAACGACTTTCGCCCCGGCGGAACCTCCTGCTCCTTGGGGAAGGCCGCATCGAGTGCCGCGTACAACTCGCGCACCTCGTCGCGAAACTCCGTGTGCGTGAGGATATAGGGCGCGTTGCGGCGGATGCCCTCCACCACCATCGCACCGAGCTCGATCGGATCCATCCAGCTTGCGATGGTCTGCTGCATTCGCGCTCGCTGGGCCGCATCGCGTGCACTGGAGTCGGTGATGCGCGAGCGAGTACCGCCCGGAAACAGGCACGAGACCCCGATGCCGTGCGGCGCAAGCGATAGGCGCAGTGACTCGCTGAGGCCGCGCACGGCGAACTTCGCCGTCATGTACGCGCCAAGACCCGCAAGCGGCAGCGGCACGATGCCTGCCATGGAGGAGGTGTTCACGACGTGGCCACCCTCTCCGTGGCTCACGATGAGCGGAGCGATGATCTTCACGCCGTTGACGACCCCGCCCAGATTCACGCGCAGCGCGCGATCCCAGGCCTCGAAGTCCGGGTCCTCGACGTTCCCGCCACCGCTCACCCCGGCGTTATTGCACAGTACGTGGATCTTTCCGAACACGCGGATCGCCTCGCGTGCAGCCTCTCTGACCTCGTCACGATTACCCACGTCGGCGCGGATGAAGTGCACCGCCCCGAGCGCTGCGAGCTTGCCGCGCGCCTCCTCGATGTGCTCGGTATTCCAGTCGACAACCGCGACTCTCATTCCTTCGCGCAGGAAATTATGGGCCATTCCGTAGCCGATCCCGCTCGCCCCTCCGGTGACGAACGCCACCCGCTCAGCAAAGTGCTTCATCGTGCCTCTCTATGCCGCCGGCGTGCGCGCAACGCTCGGGGCGGCACGACGCAGCCTCAGTTGAAAACCGGGCTTCTCGATGCAAACCTCCGTGAGGTCCTTGCGCGCGGTGAGAGCTCGCACGAGGCTGATGAGCGGCTTTGCAGCAGGGTCGTAGTGCCGGGCAGCCGGTCCGGCCTTCAGCATCGCATCCACCTGTCCTGCGGGCATCGTCGCTCTGAGGAGCAGCTCCTCGTCCGAGAGCTTCGGGCCCAACCGCTCGCGCAGCTGCGCGACCGGCGCCATGGGCGCTTCGGCGCGGAGCTCACGCGTTCGAGGCAGTGCCTCGATACGATTCATCACCTCCGGTGCGATCGGCACGTTGGGCTTGCCGAATCGCCCGATCGCGTAGCGGATGACCTCATCCGGGATGACGGTGTAGCGCCCACGTCCCGTCACGTTCATCACGGCCTGGGTGATGACCATCTGCGCGAAGGGTGTCATCACGATCGGCCAACCGAGCTCCTCGCGCACACGACCCAGCTCCTCGATCACCGCCCCCTCGAGCTGCGATAGCCGCGCCTCGGCGAGGTGGCGCCGCATTGTGCCGATCGTGCCACCGGGCAGCTGATGATGAAGGTAGGCGGCATCAAAGCCCTGCGGCTTGCCAGCCGGCAGGTCTTCCGCCTCGGCCAGATGAGTGAAGTAGTCGGCCACCTCCTGCATTGCATCGCCATCGAGGCTCACCGTGTGCCCGAGCGCGCGCAGGTTCGCAATGATGCGCTCGGCCGAGGGATTCGAGTTTCCATCGGCGGCCGCGCCAGATGCGCATTGAACCGCGCTGACCCCGTATGCCGGCGCGTCCATGTAGGTATGCTCGGCAAGTCCGATGGTGCAGTGAGAATGCAGCTCCAGAGGCTTGCTGCCGATCTGCGCCCTGATTGCCGGAATGAGCTTCGCGGCACGCTGCGGCGAGAGCAGTCCGCCCGGGTCCTTGATGTATAGCGCGTCGATGTCGGGCGATGCGGCGAGCTTGCGCGCACGCTCGGCATAATGCGCATCGTCGTGGATCGGGCTGAGGGTGAACACCAGCGCTGCAATGACGAACTCGCCGCCGCCCTGCTTCACCATTCGGGCGCAGGCGACATTCGAGTCGGCATCGTTCATGGGGTCTGCCAGGCAGAAGCGCCGGATACCGTTGCGCGCGAGCGTCCGGAACGCCAGGGCCATGAACTCTGGACTTGCCGTCTCCCACGAGATGAAGCGAAAGCCCGTGGACATGAACTGCAGGGGTGTGCGGGGCGTTGCGGCTGCCATCAGTCGAATGCGCTCCCACGGATCCTCCTGTTTGTACCGCACCGCCACCCCCATGTGGGTGGAGGTGGTGAAGTCGATCGCCTTGTAACCCACGCGGTCCATGACCGGGGCGATCGTCAGCGTCCTGGCAGTATCGATGCCGAGCGCGGCCCACAGGCATTGATTGCCATCGCGCAGCGAGGTTTCCACAATCTGAACATCGGCCATATCGAGTGCTCCACCTTGGACGCGGCGTCGGAGAGATCAAGGATCCCGCGGCGGGTCCGATGCGCCACGACCACGCTCGAGCAAGCGCGCCACGAAGCCTGTGTCCACACCACCCGCCTGGAACTCCGCATCATCGAGGACCCGAGCGTGAAAGGGCAAGTTGCTCGCAACGCCCGCAACGCGGGCGGAGCCGATCCCGGCGCGCAAACGCTGCAGAGCAGAAGCGCGATCGGGTGCGTGCGCGATGATCTTCGCCATGAGCGAGTCGTAGAATGGCGGAACGACCGAGCCGCTGCCGATGTACGTATCCACTCGGATGCCGGCTCCGCTCGGCCAGGCAACCTCGCTCACTCGGCCTGGACTTGGCTGAAAGTCCCTCGCAGGGTCCTCCGCATTGACCCGGCACTCGATCGCGCAGCCGCGCGGACGCACGTCGGCCTGGCTCAGGCGCAGCCCCTGCCCGCTGGCGATCGCGAGCTGCTCGGCGATGAGGTCCACGCCCGTCACGGCCTCGGTCACCGGGTGCTCCACCTGAATCCGAGCGTTCATCTCGAGGAAGAAGAATGCGTCCCGCGCCACATCCACCAGGAACTCCACGGTTCCCGCACCACGATAGGCAAGGCAGTGCGCGAAACGCGCGCCCGCTTGCTGGATCCGCTCGCGCAAGCTCTGCGTGAGCCCGGGTGCCGGAGTCTCCTCGATGAGCTTCTGATAGCGGCGCTGGACCGAGCAGTCCCGCTCCCCGAGGTGGATCACCTGCCCGGTCCCATCGCCGAGCACCTGCACCTCGATATGCCGCCCGCGCGTGACGAAGTGCTCGAGATAAACGCGCGCATCGCCGAAGGCGGCGCCCGCCTCGGCGGAGGCGAGCTGCAGCGCGTGGGGCAGATCCTCGAGCCGGTCCACTCGCTTCATGCCGCGCCCGCCTCCCCCGCCGACGGCCTTGACCAGCAGCGGCACACCGATCTGGCGTGCCAGCGAGTCGGCCTCGATGGGCGACGTCACGGCGCCTCCGGGGACAACCGGCACCCCTGCCCTTTGGGCCTCGGCGCGCGCACGCAGCTTGTCTCCGACCGCCTCGATCTGCGCCGCCGTGGGCCCGATGAAGATCACGCCCTGCTCCTCGCACAGGCGCGCAAGTGCCGAACGCTCCGAAAGAAAGCCATACCCCGGATGGATCCCTTGTGATTGCGTGCCGAGGGCCGCGTGAACGATCGTCTCGGTTCTGAGATAGCTGTCGAGCGCGCGCGCGGGGCCGATGCACACGGCTCGGTCAGCAGCTCGCGCCGGCATCGACTCGCGGTCGGCTTCGGATACCGCAAGGACGGTCTCGATGCCCAGCGCTCTGCAGGTCCTGATGATCCGCATCGCGATCTCCCCGCGGTTCGCGATGAGAATGCGTCGCAGGGGTGTCACGCTCAGCCCGTCTTGCTGATCCTGAGGAGCGTCTCGCCGTATTCGACCAGCACGCCATCGCGCGCCAGGATCTCGGTCACCCGGCCTTTGGCACCGGCGCGCACGGTGTTCATCAGCTTCATCACCTCGATGATGCCAATGATCGTGTCCTCCTCGACCACCGAATCCACCTCGACGAACGGTGCGGCACCCGGTTTGGGCGCACGGTAGAACGTGCCGAGCAGAGGAGCAGGCACGTCCGCGACATTGGGATCGCCGATCGCGGCGGCGTGCGGCCGCTGAGTGACCGGCGAGGCGGCCGCCGGCGCGGGCGAGGCAGACGGCTGCGCAGGAGCGTGCGCGACTGCGGCGTCGGGTGCAGCGGAGCCGCGCCGCAGGGAGAGCTTCATCCCATCGAGCTCGAGGTACAACTCGTCGAAGCTCGATTCCTCCAGAAGCCGCGTGATCTCGGCTACGTCCTTCGCGGTGAGCGGCACCTGCGATCTCTATTGCAGGAGGGTGACCACGCCGCGGCCGCCGTCGACGCGAATGCGCTGCCCATCCTTGATCCGGGTGGTCGCCGTGCCCGTTCCAACGACGGCCGGCAGGCCGAACTCGCGGGCCACGATCGCCATGTGGCTCATCGAGCCGCCGATATCGGAAACGGCGGCAGAGATCTTCTGGAAGAGCGGTGCCCACGTCGGATTGGTGATCTGACAGACGAGAATGTCACCTTTTTGCAGGCGCGAGATCTCCTCGACGGATTTGATCACGCGCGCAGGCCCCTCGACGACACCATTCGAGGCGGCAAAGCCCCGGATCTCGTTGCTCGAAGCCCCGGTTCCGGCGGCCAGCCAGGTGTCGAGATTCTCACGCGTGATGCCCCAGAGCATCACGATCGCCGGATCGTCGATCACATCGGGCACCGGCCCAAGCGCCGGAGGCGTGGGCTGCTTGGCCCATTCGGCGATCGCCGCACGCCGCTCGGCGACGATCTGCGGCCAGTGCTGCGGGCCTCGCGCAGGGGAGCCGTTGGACCACGATGACATCAGGTCGATGATGGCCGATTCGAGCTCGTAATGGTTCAGATGAAAAACATCCTCGGCCTTGGGGAAGAACTCGTGCGCTGCGAGCAGCGTCCCGAATTCGCGAATCTTGTTGAAGAACAGATTCGTGTACCAGTGCTCGCAGTAGAACTTGTGTCCCTCGACGTAGGGGAACACCCGGTGCGCCAGCGTGATCATCTGATCGTACGCGGCGCGCTCCTCATCCGAGCCCAGCAGATCGCGGTAGTCCGCGATGAGCTGCTGACGCTCGCTCTGGAGCTTCTCGTATTCCCGCTCGAGTGACTCTCCCGCCTTCACGCGGCTGATGTAGCCGGGCAAGGCGGCGAAGGGCATCGAGAGGTCATCGTTCCAGGAGCGGTGATAGTGATAGAAGCCGTCGCCCACGTTCACGTTGAACCACGGGTCGCGGGAGATCTCGAGCTCCTTCAACCATTCGCGCCCGGGAGTACCGGCTTTCTCCAAGGAGGCGATCACCGCTGCGGCAGGGAGGTCATCGCGAAACATCGCATCCACCCCGAGCTCGACCGCGCAGCGCGCGAGGCGCCGAACTTCCTCGTCCGGACGAAAGATCTCCGCCTCGATCCCGGCGACCATGCGGGCCACGGTCTGGTCGCTGATCTCCGGAAAGGCTTTCTTGCAGAACGCAAAGAAGGTGAGATAGGCGCCATACCCGAGCAGCAGGAACTCGAAATGGTGGTGCCACATGCGGAAGTACCCCTCGAGCGTCTTGTGATAAACGTCGAGGAGATAGTGATTCGAGGCGATCCCGCGGCCGGCATGCACGTGCGCGAGAGGCTCGAACTCGGGCAGGTCGAGCTTCGGCAGCGCCTGTGCCTCGCGAATGAGCGCCAGCATCTTCTGACGCCATTGCGCGTACAGGCGCTCCCAGTGCTCGTAATAGTAGAAGGCGCGCTTCTGGAACTCCTGCGTGCGGCGGGCGATCTCGGCGGGGTCGGTGACGGCGTTGCCGCCGATGTACACGCGCCCATTGATGATGCGGTGATCGATGCCGAGAGTCGTCGGAAGGCAATGCACCCGGGTGTTGGCCGACCCGAGCGCGCAGTAGGCCGCCTCGGCCGTGACCATGTCGAAGGCCGACATGGGCTCGGGAAAATGCATCGAGTTGTAAAACCAGAACCGCTCGTCATCCGCGGGCGTGAACTGGATGAAGTACGGATAGGCGGCCTGCGCCCGCTCGGTGCCTGGGACGACCTTGAGCGAGCTCGGCAGCGGGAATCCCTTCGTCTTGACTTGGCTGCTCACGAGGATTCTCCGGGCGCGATTGCGATTTTGGATGAACTCGGCGGCGATCCAATATAGCAGTTTCGCCGCGATCCCTCACTGGAGCGGGGCTGCGGGCGCGGAGCCGCTTGAGCGTGCGCAGCAGCGCAAGGTCACTCGGCGGCCGAGAGCGCGATGTCGGAGAGGCGCTGGAAGCGCTCGATGTTGTCTGCCTCATCCATGACACCGGCGGTGAGACACACGAAAGTCATCTCCCGCACCGGGTCGACCCAGAAGATCGCGCTGCCATAGCCGGTATTGCCAAACGTTCGCGGCGAGGCCAGCGTTCCGAACTGGTGCGGGCAGATGGCCTCGCCCCGCAGAAAGAATCCGAGCCCGATGTACGCGGGATAGGGGCGCCAGCCCTTGCGCGAGACCAGCTGAACGTAGAGCTCGTTCGGCTTCTCACCGGTCCAGTTGCGCGTGGCCAGATCGAGGATCGCGGGCGACAGCAAGCGGACCGAGTCGAGCTCGCCGCCGCGGCGAAGCATCTCCGCAAACCGGAACAGATCGGCAACCGTCGCGACCGCCCCGACCCACGGCATCTCGGCCTCCTCCTCCACGAAGGCGCCGTTCTCTCCCAGGTTGCTGTGCCCCAGATGCTGCATGGGAGGTCCGGTGGGGAGGAAGTCCGGCACGATGTGCCGGGCGCGCAAGTCTGCGCGTACCCCGATGGCTGTATCGAGCATGCCGAGAGGGCCGAAGATCTCCTCCTGCGCGATCGCGCGGAAGCTGCGACCGCGCGCATCACACCGGCGTACCGCCTCGCCGAGCAGCGCGTGCGCCGCCATCGGCGCGTACGAGACTGCGCCGCCCGGCGGGCCCTCGGCATGCACATGAGCGCATATTGCCGCGACCACCTCTCCGAGGCGGTCGATGTACATCCCCGCAGCGGGCACGAAAACCGAGGGCAGCCCCGAGCAGTGGGTGAGCAGATCCTTCACCGTGATGGCCTCGCGCACGCCGCCCGCGAATTCCGGGATGAGCTGCGAGATGCGTGTCGTGAGCGCGAAATCGCCCCGTTCAATGCATCGAAACACGAGCGCGTTGGTGAACGCCTTGGTGACGGAGAAGATGCTGAAGACATGATCCTTGCGGATGGGGGTCCGGTCCCGGGACACACGACCAACCGCCTCGTGGAGCGCGACCCGCCCCTGGCGCGCAATCAGAATGACTGCGCCGTGATAGCGGCCGGCCTCGACGTCACCGCCGATCACTTGCGTCAGATGCGCGAGCCGCGCGCTGCTCAAACCTGCTGTCATCGGAGCATGCCCGTGGAGGTTACTTCGATTGGAAGGGTGACTTTACGGCTGCAGGCCCCCCGCCCGCAATCGGCCGCCGATGCCCTGCGCACTCGCTCGAGCTCGACGACGAATGCTCGGTAAACGCGCTGGATTGGGAGGATAATCGCTCGTCCACGGCCCGCGTGCACTCCCGCGGCCCGCGAGAACGATGTCGAGCCACCCAGGGCCATATCCATGCACGTAGGCATTGCGAGCGGCTTCGCGAATCATTCGCGGATCGATGACCGCCAGTTCATCCGCGAGGAGCTGACTCAGCTCGAGCTGGCCGCGGAGCTCGGCTTCGAGTCGATCTGGATCACCGAGCACCACTTCAGCGACTACTCGATCAGTCCCAATCCGCTCATGTACCTGGCGCACCTCGCGGGGCGTCATCCACGCGTGCGCCTGGGAACCCAGGTCATCGTGGTGCCCTGGCACGATCCGGTGCGACTGTGCGAGGAGATCGTGCTGCTGGATCATGTCTCGGGCGGACGTGCGCTGATCGGCTTCGGCCGAGGGCTCTCGCGCATGGAATACGAGGGCATGCGCGTGGATCAGAGCCAGGCGCGCGAGCGCTTTGACCAGAGCGTGACGCTCATCATGCGTGCGATGGAAACCGGAGTGATCGAGGGTGGGGAGCTCTTCAAGCAGCCGCGGCGCGAGATTCGTCCGCGGCCGCTTCGCTCCCTCAACGGCCGCGCCTTCTGCGCGGCCGGCTCACCCGCCTCGATGGTCTCGGCCGCCCAGCTGGGCCTGGGTCGCTTGTACCTCGGCCAGCCGATGGTCGCAGGGCACGCTCAGTCGTCGTCAACTCTCGGACGGGTGGTCGGTGATGAGGCTTCCGATGCCTGGCTCAAGGCCTGGCAAGAGGCGCATCCTGGTGAGGAGCCGGTCGCCCCGTTCGTCTCGAATCTCGTGTTCGTCGATGAGAGTGGCGATCGCGCCCGCGAGCTTGCGCGCATTTACACCGCGAAAACCTTCGCCGCGGCGGTGAAGAACTACGAGATGACCTCCGAGCATCACGGAACCATCAAGGGCTACGAAAGCTACAGCGCGCTGCGCATGACGCCCGAGCAGGCACAGGCGGCGATCGACAATGCGCACAAGAGCTCGATTGCCGGTAGTCCGCGCGAGATCCTCGAGCAGCTGGAGGATGTGAAGCGCCGCCGGCAGCCGCAGGGCATGTTCCCGCATCTATACACCGGTGGCATGCCGCACGAAGAATGCATGCGCTCCATCCGGCTGTTCGCGAGCCAGTGTCTCAATGAGATGAAGAGCTGGGCCGGAGCACCCGCCACCATATGACGCAAAATGCGCTCGATCCCGCTGCCTTTCGCCCCGAGGCCATCTCGCCCGAGGTGCATGCCTTCAACGAGGCCTTCCTCGAGCGGATGGCGCAGATCCCCGGCCCGTCCGCGCGCGGCCGCGACGACTCCGCGCCGAGCCCATTCCCGCCCGCGCCCAAGTCCGGCCGCGCTCGCGTGCGCAAAGTCCCGGCCGCCGGCGGCCGGGAGGTCGAGGTGCGGATCGTTCCTCCGTCGGGTGGCGCGCCCAGAGGGGCCTACTTGCACTTTCACGGGGGCGGCCTGGTGTTCGGGAGCGCTGATCAGGACGATGCGATGCTCGAGCGCATTGCCGATGCCACCGGACTTGCGGCAGTGAGCGTCGAGTACCGCCTGGCGCCCGCGCACCCCTACCCGGCCGCCTGGGACGACTGCGAGGCCGCGGCGCTCTGGCTCGCCAGGAACGTCAAGGCAGAGTTCGGCGCGGCGGCGCTCGCGATCGGTGGCGAGTCGGCCGGGGCAACGCTCGCGGTCCCGGTGCTCGTGCGTCTGCGAGACAAGCACGGCTTCACCGGCTTTCATGCAGCGAACCTGAGCTACGGCAACTACGACACCTCGATGACGCCATCGCAGAAGTGGATCGGTGCCCAGCGCTTCCTGATCGGGACCGCCGACATCGAGCAGTGCTCCAACGCCTACGCGCCCGATGTATCGCAGCGGCGCAATCCGGACATGTCCGCGCTTTATGCACAGCTCTCGAGGATGCCCCCGGCGCTCTTCTCGGTGGGAACGCTCGATCCCTTTCTCGACGATTCGCTCTTCGTCTACGCGCGCTGGATCGCCGCGGGTAATCTCGCAGAGCTTGCCGTATATCCGGGGGCGCCGCACGCCTTCAACATCATCGGCCATCCGCACGCGGCGGCTGCAAATGCGCGGATCGATGCGTTCCTGAGAGCGCGCGTTGCTACTTGAGCAGCGTGCCGCCATCGACGACGAAGGTGTGCCCCGTCATCATCCGGCTCTCATCGCTCGCTAGAAATACAACTCCCTGAGCAATCTCGTCGGGCGAGATGCACTGACCGAGAAGTGTGCGATCCCCGAGCCCCTTCAGCAGTACCTCGTCCGAGGCCCCCGGCTGCAAGCGCCGCGCGATCCGCAGCAGCATGTCGCTCTGAACGAAGCCCGGGTGGATCGTGTTCACACGGATGCGACGCGGTCCCAGATCGATGGCGGCCTCGCGCATCAGCCCGATCACCGCGTGCTTGCTCGTGGTGTAGGCGGTGAAGGCGCCGCTCCCCATGAGCCCCGCGATGGACGAGGTGATGATGATGCTGCCCCCGTCGCGCATGCGCGGTGCAACATACTTGATCCCCAGGAACACGCCGCGCACGTTGATCTGCATCACCCGATCGAATGCGTCCTCCGGAAATTCGGTGATCGGAGCATTTGGCCCCTCGATCCCCGCGTTGTCGAAGAACACGTCGATCTTGCCGAAGCGCTCCTCGGCGTGCTTGGCATAGTGCGCGGCCTGCGCCGCCGAGGTCACATCGGCCGTGCAGCTGCCAAGGCGCGGGCCCCACGCGGATTGCTCGCCCGATAGCCGTTGCGCAGCCCCCGCGAGCTCGCGCTCGTTGATGTCCACCATCAACACGCGTGCCCCTTCCGCGAGCAGGCGGCGCGCGACGGCGAGGCCGATGTTGCCCGCGGCACCGGTCACCAGAGCGACTTTGCCATCCAGTCTGTTCATTGTCCTCAAGCCCACGGATCGATCAGTACTTTGCATTGATGGGAGCGTCGCCGCAGTGCCTCGAAGGCGGTCGGCAGCTGATCCAGCGACACCGTGTCGGTCACCATCGCGCGCGGCGTCACATCGCCTTGGTCCATGACATCCGCAGCGATCTCGAAGTCGCGCATCCGGTAAAGCGCGGCGGGCTGGATGCGGACCTCCTTGACCACCGCGACGAACGGTACGAATGAATCGACGGCCGTGCACAGTCCGAGCACCACCACCGTGCCCCGCGGCCGTACGTATTCGAGGCACTGCTTGATGAGCCCGGGCTTGCCCACGCACTCGAAGACGATGTCCGGAGGACCCTTGAGCGTCGCTCGGATCTCCGCAGCCGAGATGCGCGCCGGATCGATGAACGCCGTGGCTCCCATCGCTCGTGCGAGCTCTGCGCGGATGGTCGAGCTTGCCGTGACCGCCACGGCCCCGGCGCCGAGCCGGCGCGCCCAGAATGCGCTCGCGAGGCCGATGGGTCCCGCGCCGATGATCAGTACGCGAGCGCCCGCCGGCATTTGCGCCACGTTCACGCCATGCAATCCCACGGCGAGCGGCTCGATGAGGGCTCCATCGTGCAGTGACACCGTGCGTGGCAGCACGAGACACTGCCGCTCGCTTGCGAGTGCGTACTGGGCGTAGCCGCCGCCGTCGATGCGCATCTCGGCGCACCAAGCCTGCTCGCCGGCCACACAGGCTGCGCAGTGCCCGCAACTGCGCAGCGGCAGCACCGAAACGCGGTCGCCTCGCCGGATGCGTGCCGCCCGCGGCCCCACCTCGACGACCTCGCCCGCCCACTCGTGCCCCGGGACCGTCCCCGAGGGAACGCCGAACGTCGGATCCTCGGTCATGTGCAGATCGCTGCCGCAGATTCCGCAGCGATCCACGCGCACGAGCACATCATCGCCTCGAGGGTTGGGATCGGGGAGGCTCTGGATCGAGAGCGGGGCTCCGATCGCCGTGAATACTGCGGCTCTCATGTCGTTGGCTCCGCCGCTCTGGCGCGCATCCACCCGTCCACTACGTTGCGCTCGCGAGATAAAGCTCTTCCAGCACCACTCCGGGCGGCTCCTCGATGAGCTCGAGCACGATGCCATCCGGATCGCGCACGTACACGACCTTCAATCCGCTCAGCGGACCCTCGCTCACCGCCTGCACGGCGCCGAGCGGTTGGAAGCCCGCACGTCCGACGGCTGCCACGACCCGCTCGATGTCGCTGACCTTGAGCGCCAGGTGCCAGAACCCCGGATCGCACGAGCGCAGGGTCGAGCGTACCCGGCCCTCTGGCTTGCGATAGCACAGCAGCTCGACCACGTGCCCGGGAGCCCGTACGAAGGCCACATCGATCTCGGCGCCCGCAACTCCGGTGATCTTCTCGAACATCTCGCCGGTGCAACGAACCGGCTGGCTCACCGGCAGTCCGAGCACCTCGCGGTAGAAGTGGATCGAGCGATCGAGGTCTGCGACGGTGATGCCCGTATGACCGACCGAGGACACGCGCACCGAGGACATCTCACGCACCGTTGGGAGGGATCGCTGTACGGTATTGCAGGTGGGCGCCGGGTTCAATCCGGGACTTCATGGCCACGCTTGGGGACGAGCACGGTACGCTCGAAGCTCATGAACGTCGTGCCGTCGGCTTTCTTGCCCGTGGTGCGCACGGTGACAATACCCTGCGTCGGGCGCGAGGCCGACTCCCGCATGGCAATCACCTCCGATTCGGCGTAGATCGTGTCTCCGACGAAGACGGGAGCCGTGAGCCGGATGTCGTTCCATCCGAGGTTGCCGATCGCCTTCTGGCTCACGTCCGTCACGCTCATGCCCACGACGATCGAGAGCGTGAGACAGCTGTTCACGAGCGGCCGGCCGAATTCGGTCCTCGCGCTGTAGGCGCTGTCGAGATGCAGCGGATGAGTATTCATCGTGAGCAGCGAGAACCAGATGTTGTCCGTCTCGGTGATGGTTCGGCCGGGCCGGTGCTCGTACACATCGCCCACGCAGAAGTCCTCGTAGCTGCGGCCGAAGCTTTCGCGATAGCGTGCCGGGCCGACCGCTTGGGCTTTCACGATCATGCTCACTCCTTCTCGGGAGCGCTCTGCGCCGCGCCCTGAGCACCCAATGGCGCGCATGCGCGCAGCTCCAGGCGCTCGCCGTCGATCCTCACCGGGTTGCTCAGCACGCGCAGGCTCGCGCGGTGCGGGTGCGCAACCGTCCCGATCATTCCGGCCTCGGCGACAAAATCACTTTCGAGCGCGCTGGCCACATCCAGCACCGGCGCAACGGGCAGCCGGCCGTTCAGAGCCTCGAGCCAATCGCTCGTCGGCCGCCGGCTGAACTCCCGATCCAGGATGTTCGTGAGCGCCTCGCGATGCGTGCCACGCGATTCGGGTGTTGCGAAGCGCGGATCGGCCTTGAGGTCTGCACGCTCGAGCACCTTGAGGAGCTCGAGCCAGAATTTGTCCGTCATGCACATGATGAAGATCCAGCTATCGCGCGTGCGCAGCGTTTGCACCGGCGCCACCGAGAAATGGGCGCTGTGGGGGAGCCGGCTCAAGCGAACGCCCTCGTTCAGATACCAGATCGCCGCATATCCGAGCTGATGCAGCGCCACATCGAGCAGGCTCACGTCGACGTCGCATCCCCGCCCGCTTTGGCGAGCCTGAAGAATCGCCGCGAGCAGACCCACCATCGCAGTCATGCCGGTCAGCTGGTCGATGATGGAGGGCGCTCCAAATCGGGCCGGCGGACCGTCGGGCTCGCCCGTCAAGTGCATCAGCCCCGATTCGGCCTGCATCAGATAGTCATACCCGGGCCACGAGGCACGCGAGCCGTCGCGACCATAAGCCGAGATGTGGGCGCAGACGATGCTGGGTTTCACCCGCGCCAGAGCCGGGTAATCGAGGCCGAGCTTCGCCGGCTGATCGCCGCGGAGGTTGTTGACGACCGCATCCGCGCGCGCCACGAGCTCGTGCAAGGCCGCACGTCCGGCCTCGGTCTTGAGGTCGAGGCAGACGCTCGCCTTGTTGAGATTCCAGGTCTGGAAGTATTCGCTGTCGGCCGGTCCGAGCATGAATGGGCCGCCGTGGCGCGCCGGATCGCCGCCGGTTGCGGGATTCTCGATCTTGATGACCTCCGCGCCCAGCGCGGCCAGGAACATCGTTCCGTAGGGCGCCGCGGCAAACAGCTCGGCCGAGAGCACCCGCACGCCAGCGAGGGGTTTGCTCGCGCTCATCCGGCAACCGGATGCTGCTTGATCCACTGGCGAGCGATGATGATGCGCTGCATCTCGTTCGTGCCTTCTCCGATGCAGGTGAGCGGTGCATCCCGGTAAAGGCGCTCGATGTGATACTCCTTCGAATAGCCGTAGGCACCGTGGATGCGCATCGATTCGGTCGCATTCTCCAGCGCGGCCTCGGAGGCGAACAGCTTTGCCATGCCGGCCTGCAGGTCGCAGCGCTCGCCGCGGTCGAAGGCATCGGCCGCATCGAGCGTGAGCAGTCGCGCCGCTCGCGCCCTGGTGGCCATCTCGGCGAGCTTCAACTGGATGGCCTGGTGCTCGCAGATCGGCTTGCCGAAGGTCTTGCGGCTCTGCGCGTACTGCGTGGCAAGCTGCAGCGCGCCGTCGGCGATTCCAACCCCGCGTGCCGCAACGTTGATGCGCCCGAGCTCGAGGCCGCCGGTCGCCTGATAGAAGCCTTGCCCCTCCCGCTCGCCGATGAGATAGCCAGCCGGTACGCGATAACGATCGAACACCAGCTCGGCCGAGTCGATGCACTTGTAGCCGAGCTTCTCCAGCTTGCGGCCGACCCGAAACCCCTCCTGCTTGGGCGCGATGAACAGGCTCATACCCCGGTGATGCGGCTGCGCATGCGCGTCGGTCTTCACCAGCAGAGCGAAGCACGAGCCTTCGATCCCGTTGGAGATCCAGATCTTCGTGCCGTCGATCACGTAGGAATCCCCGTCGCGGCGGGCCGTCGTGCGGATGCCCTGCAGATCGGTGCCGGCGTCCGGCTCGGTCAAGGCAAGGCCGCCGCGAACCTCCCCGCTCGCAAGCCGCGGCAGCCACTCACGCTTCTGCCGCTCGGTGCCGAAGCGCTCGATCGCAAGAGCAAGAATCAGATGGGAGTTGAAGATCCCGGTGATCGACATCCACACGGCGGAGATGAGCATGACGATGCGGGCGTAGGTGGCGGCCGGAAGCCCGAGGCCACCATATTCGGGGCTGATCGTGGCACCGAAGAGACCGAGCTGTCTCATTTGCTCGACCAGCTCGTGCGGATAGCGGTCGGCGTGATCGTACTCGAGCACGCGCGGTGCCACCTCTCTCTCCACCCAGCGCTCCACGGCGCGCAGCAGCTCCTGCTCCTCCGCGGGATCCATCACGTGCTTGAGCATTCTCTGGCCCCCACCGGCGCGCTGCAGCTCGCGCCGCCCTGCCGCCGATTCTGGCACACATTGTACGGCCGTGGGCCGCCGCGGCCCTTGCAATGAATGTCCGGTTACCTTATACACAGGGTCCGAAGAATTGGCCTCGAGCGCACTCGGGGATGCCGATGGGCGACACGCCGCGCAGCTTCATCTACCTCCTCAAGCATTGCGAGCTCGCCGTACGGGGCTGCGTCGAGGTTGCCCTCGAGCAGTTCGAGATCACGCCGAATCAATTCCTGATGCTCCTGCGCCTGAGCCACAAGGAGGGCCAGTCTGCCGCGGAGCTTGCCCGGGGCATCGGAGTGCGGCCCCAATCGCTCACCGAGATCATCGCGCCGCTCGCCGACAAGGGATTCATCGCACGCGAGGAGAGCCCGCAGCATCGCCGCATCCTGCGCATCAGCCTGACACCGGCAGGGCGGCAGATGCTTGCCCGCACCACTCGGATTGGCCAGCAGCTCGAGAGGGAGCTGGTCGCGGATCTGAGTGCCGAGGAGCACGCCGTGCTGTGCCAGGGGCTGGGCAAGGTCCTCAAGCGCGCGCAGGAGCACGAGTGCCACCCCGAGGTGCGACGCATCAGCGCGATCGAGCTCGCCAAGCGGCAGATTGCCCGACCGTGGTCCTTGAGCAAAGCAAGGCGCGCGCGGCGCCGAGCGGTCTGATCGCCAGGCGCCACGGCTATCACGCACCTGGGCCGCGGGCCCCGGAATCTGAGAGGGTTGCATGGACTACCAGCGCTATATCCAAGCCTTCAACTCGGGCGACGATGCGCAGCTCGTCGAGGAGTGGTTCACGGAGGACTGTATCTTCCAGAGTGGGCCACGCCTGCTGCACGGCCGCGCGGCGCTGCTCGAGTTCCTCAACTGGGCGCACGACGGAATACGCGAGGTCATCCGCGCGCAGACGGTGCTCCAGGACGAGAGCGAGCTCTTTGCCGAGATCGACATGGATTTTCATGCCACGCGCGATCGGCCCGACTTCGTGTTCGGCGCGCTCAGGCGCGGTGAATTCCTCACGGTCAAGTTCCTCGTGCTGTATCGGCTGCGCGCGGGCAAGGTTGCGCACCTGAAGGCCTCGACCTGGCCACCGAACGTGGGCGTGTCGAAGCCGGCGGTGAGACTGGGCGGGAGCCTCGAGCAGCGCCAGGCCTTCATGGAGTACACCCGGGCGTTCAGCAATGCCGACTGCGACCGCTTCCGCGAGTACTACACCGACGATGTGATCTGCTCGCTCGGCGGCCCGGGCATCGTGCTGCGCGGCAAGGATGGTATCGTCGATTTCTACCGCGAGATGTTCAAGACGGTGCGCGAGTCGCTCACGCTGCATCAGCTGATCGCCGACGATACGGGCATCGCCGCCGATATCACCTCGCAGTTCACTGCGATCGAGGACGCTCCGAGCTTCGTCATCACCCCTCTGAAGAAGGGCGAATCCATCCAGGTGCCGGTCTTCGTGCACTACGAGCTGCGCGACGGCAAGATCGCGCGCATCAAGGTCGCGCGCGCGGGCGCCGTCAGCGCTCCGCAGCGTCGCTGATCTCACCGGCGACGGCCCCGAGGAGGGTCGCTCGCGCGTTACTGGGGGATGAGCCAATCCTCCTGGGGCCGGCCGGCGCTGAGGTGGACCGCCGCGATCGTGGTGGCCCTGCTTGTTCTGATGGTCCTCTCCGCCCTCCTGCTCAATTCGCGGTGGCTGGGGCTGCTGGTCATTCACCGTATCGCCGCCAAGACCGAGCGCACGGTTCGCATCGACGGACCGGTCCGCGCCCGCTTCTGGTCGTTGACGCCACGTGTGACCGCCGAGAACGTCACGATCGAGAATCCGCCGTGGATGAGACCCGGCACCATGGCCCATATCGGGCGAATCACGCTGCTCTTCAGCTGGCCGCACTTGAACCACCGGTTCGGCCTGCGAGCGCTCCAGATGAGCTCCACAACCCTGTATCTGCACCGCGATGTCACCGGTCGCTCCAACTGGCAATTGAGCGCGCCGGGCACACCGCCCAGCCAACGTCCGGCAATCATCCACGGCCTGTCGGTGCCCGCAGCCGACGTGCGGCTCGATGACGAGGACCTGCATCTGCAGTTCACCGGGAGGGTGTCGGCGGGTGATGCCAGCGGGCTCTCCGGCGAGCGTCCACTCGGGATCATCGGCACCGGCCGACTCAACGGCCGGCCTGTCTCCTTCAGGCTCGAGTCGGAGCCGCTGGCGAGCGCTCGGTCGGGAAACCCCTATCACTTTCGCTTCGAGGAATCCTCGAGCGGATCTCACCTGCAGGCCCAGGGCATCCTGCCGCGGCCCTTCGACTTCCTGCAGCTCGACGCAAGCTTTCAAGCCCAGGGGGAGGATCTCAAGGACCTATATTTCCTCACCGGCGTGAGCTTGACGGATACAGGCCGGTACCGCCTGAGCGGCACGCTGCGCCGGCGAGGCTCGCTCCTGAGCTTCGACGATCTGGTCGCAAGCTCTGCGCAAAGCGACCTCAGCGGCACGGTGGTGGTCCACAGTCTGCCGAACGGCCACATATTCCTCCAGGCGGATCTGAGCTCGCGGGTCCTGAGACTCGCGGATCTGGGCGCGCGCGCTGCAGGACGCGAGACCTCGTCGTCTTCGCGAACGCGCCTGCTCATCTCCGATCGATCGCTCGGCTTGCAACGCTTTCGCCACAGCAACGCGCGGGTTCGATTCCGCGCGGGCGACGTGGTGTTCGGTCCCATCCACCTTCGGGCAGCCACGGCGCAGATGGCGTTCCAGAACGGTGACATCCGAATCGCACCGGTGTCGGCAACGCTCGCAGGCGGCAGCCTCTCCGGGCAGCTGCACATTGATTTGACACATGGGGCCCCGCAAATGGCGCTCGATTTGACGGCCCATGACATACGGCTCGGGCAACTCAGGTCGGCGCGGACCACACGCCCTCTCCTCCAGGGACCTCTCGATGCACGCTTGACCGCCACGGGACGCGGCGATTCACCCCATGCGCTGGCGACCACGGCGCAAGGTCGGATGACGGCTGTCCTGCCTCACGGGTCGATCCAAGCTTCGATTGCCGAGCTCGCCGGGCTCGACTTTGCTCGATGGCTCGGCGTGGTGCTGGGGACGAAGCAGAAGGAAGCCTCGGTCCGCTGCGGCATTGCCAGCCTCAGCGCTCGCCAGGGGACTCTCGATGTCGATCGTTTGATGATCGACACGGGCCCTGCGGTCATCGTGGGGACGGGTGAGATCAACCTCGACACAGAAGCGCTCGATCTGACCCTATCGGACAAACCCACGCACTTGCGACTGCTGCACAAGCACGTTCCGGTGCGAGTGGTTGGCACGTTGAGACACCCCAAGCTCGATGCCGGATCGCTGGGGAATGTCGGCGCGAAAGCCGCACTCGGAGCCGTGCTTGCGCCGATCCAAGCCATCGTGCACCTGATCGATCCAAAGGCTACCCAGAGCCACGACTGTGCAGCGGTGCTGGCCACTGCCCAGCGCGCAGACCTCAGTGGCACCGGAACCGGCAGTTCGGCGGCCGGTCCAATTCAACGAAGGTGATCGAAATGCAAGGATTGCGATTTGCGAGAAAGGCTGCTCTGGTTGCTCTTGCCTCGGCCCTGTTGATCGGAGCGCAAGGCTCAGCATTCGCGAGAGGCCATGGCGGCGGATTCCACGGCGGTGGGTTCCACGGCGGTGGGCTTGGGGGCTTCCACGGCGGCGGATTTCGGGGTTACGGCGGCTGGCACGGTGGATACGGCGGCTGGCACGGCGGCTACGGCGGGTGGCATGGCGGTTATGGCGGTGGTTGGGGCTGGGCTCCAGGCTGGGGCTTAGGCCTCGGTGTGTATCTGGGGACACTGCCCTGGTACTACTCGACGTTCTGGTGGGATGGCGTGCCTTACTACTACGCCGACAACAATTATTATCTTTGGGACGACGGCGCGGATGCCTACGAGCAGGTGCAACCCCCACCGGAGGTCGCACAGCAGGCGGCCGTGGCCCCCGCGACGCCCCCGGAACTGTTCGCCTATCCGGACAAGGGTCAGACGGCACAGCAACAGGCGGCCGACAAGTCCCAGTGCAGTCAGTGGGCTACTGCGCAGACGGGATTTACACCCTCCAGTGCTGGCGCTCGCGTCAAAGACGATCCGACCGAGTCGAAGGAGAACACCCTCACCGAGGGCGCGAAGCGGCAGGGCTATCTGCGCGCGGAAGGTGCCTGCCTCGAGGCTCGCGGCTACACGGTGGGATGATGCTCAGGACCACTCCACGAGCACGCCGACGTCGAGCCGTGCAGCCTCCGAGCACAGGAAGTCCGCTGCGAGGAGGTCCTCGCACGCCATGCCTACGGACTTGAAGATGGTGATGTCGCTCGGTGCCTGACGCGCGCTGACCGCGCCCCGAATGACATCGCCCACGCATCCCGCGACCGAGGCTGGCTTCTGGCCCCGAACGAGCTCTCCGGCGAGCGCGAGCGCGTTTTCGCGCGAGTCGACGAACACGCGCCCACGGGCGATCGTCTGCTCGTCTGCTTCCGCAGCCGTGGGGACGCTCGAGCCGACGAGGTTCAGATGCTGTCCGGGGCGCAGCCACGCTCCCCGCAGAAAAGGCTCCGAGGCTGCCGTCACCGTGCAGATCACATCGGCCTGAGCCGCTGCGCGTGCCTCGGCGAGTGCCACCACGCGCACGCCGCGCTCCCCCGCGCAGCGCGCCGCAAACTGACGCGCACGCTCGAAGCTGCGTCCCCAGACCCAGATCACCTCGAATGACCGCACGCGAAGCAACGCATCGAGGTGCGTGTGCGCCTGCTCCCCGTAGCCGAAGAGCGCGAGCGAGTGCACATCGGCTGGAGCGAGGACATCCGTGGCGGCTGCCGTAGCGGCAGCCGTTCGAATGGCAGTGATGGCCCGCGCATCCAGAGCGGCAACGGGTGCGCCGTTGCGCGTATCGAACATGAGTACCATGCCCTGATGCGAGCCGAGCGAGGTACCGAAGTTCTCAGGGTATACCGAGATCACCTTGATCCCGAGCCACTGCGGGTTGGCGATATATCCAGGCATCCAGCCCAGGAGCCCGCGACCATCCGGAGTTCGCAGTACCTGGCGGATGGGGAGAATCGTCTCACCGGTTGCCGCCATCTCGAATGCACGGTGCATCAACCGGATGCACTGATCCACCGTGAGCAGCTGGTGGACGTGTGTCGCGTTGAGGAGTCGAATCTTCAGCATCACAGGCTCCTTGCGAGCGAATTGTGGGCTATATTTTGAACCCTTGCGTGGCGCGCGTTCGAGGGGACGCCTTGGGGGAAGCGCAAATGACACACAGAAGCAAGCCTTTCTCGGCCGGCCTCATGCGGATGGCCGGTTTCGCACTGATCGCGGGCGCTACGCCGCTGACGGGCATCTCATCCGATGCCCCCCAGAGCGCGAGCTGCGATCGCGCGTGCTTGACCGGGATTGCCGAGCAGTACCTCGCCGCGATGCTCGCGCACGATCCCACCAAAGCGCCGCTCGCCGCGGCAGCGCGGTACACCGAAAACGGGGTGGAGCTCGCGCTGCCGGATGGGCTGTGGCGCACGGTGCAGAGCGTCGGCACCTACCGCCTGTTCGTCACGGACCCCGGGGCAGGCTCTATCGGCTTCATGGTGAAGGCCCAGGAGAACGGCGGCCCGGTTCTCGTGGGCACACGACTCGCCGTAGTCGATCGGCGCATCACCGAGATGGAGAGCATCGTTGCACGCCTGGGAGCAACGGTCGGCGGTGGACCCAGTACCCTGGCGCGCACGGACGAGCTTGGAGAGACACCCCGCAGGCAATTCCTCACGCCGCTCCCGCCGGACAAGCGCCGCACCCGCGGGCAGCTTGCCGCCATCGTCAATCGTTACTTCACGGGCATCGAGAACAACACCGGTGACAAGCCCCCGCCCTTTGCCGAGGACTGCCTGAGACTGGAGAATGGCACGCAGACGAGCGGTCGGCCCATCGCACCCGGTGCAGCCCCAGGCCCGCTCAATTTCAGCTGCAAGGAGGCCTTTCGCCTCGGCTACTATCGTGAGGATACCCGCCTTCGCAATCGGCGCGTGCTCGCCGTGGACGAGGAGCGTGGCCTCGTGTACACGGGCGTGTACTTCGATCACGATGCAACCGTGCGCTCCTATCGGCTGAAGGACGGGCGCACGGTGACGGTGCGCAGCACCGCCCCCTGGACCTGGGCGATCCAGGAGATCTTCGAGGTGAATGCCGACGGACAGATCAGCCAGATCGAGGCCGTCCTGACGAGCGTGCCGTACGGCATGCGGCCGGGCTGGCGCACCGGGCTGCATCTGCGGAGCGCGCAAGTCGCCCGCGAGCATTTCAAGGAATACTGAAGTGAGATTGCACCTGCGACCGGCGACTGCGTGCGTGTGGCTCTGCTTGAGCGGCATGGCGGCTGCGCAGCAGCCCTCGGCGGGATCCCAATGGCTCTCGTTCAACAATCATCTGGATGGGGAACGGTTCTCGCCCCTGAAGGAGATCACACCGGCGAACGCGGCACGATTGCACGAGATCTGCCGTGTGGGCGTGGATGGGCCCGCCACCTTCGAGGCGGGACTGCTGGTCGACAACGGCGTGATCTATACGGACACCGCGCGCGAGACCGTCGCCATCGATGCGAGGACCTGCCAGGTGCGCTGGAGGTTCACCTATGTTCCCGATGAGGAGCGCGCCGGGCTCTCCAACCGCGGGCTTGCGCTCATGGACGGGCGGTTGTTTCGCGGCACCGGAGACGCTCGCCTGCTCGCACTCGATGCCGCGACCGGCAAGCTGCTCTGGAAGGATGTCATCGGGACTCCGAGGCTCGGGGAGTCCGCCCAGGGCGTGCCGCTCGCCTGGGCGGGCGTCGTGTACATGGGTATCTCCGGGAGCGAGAGCGGCATTCGCGGGCGTGTGATGGCCTTCGATGCGCAGACCGGCCGAGAGCTGTGGCGATTCAACACGATTCCCATCGGCAAGGAGCAGGGTGCCGACACGTGGAAGCATCCGCAGACCGCAAGGACCGGCGGCGGCGGTGTCTGGGGGGCGCTGACGCTCGATGTGTCCACGGGCGAGCTCTTCGTGCCTGTGGGAAATCCATGGCCGGACATCGACAAGGGATACAGGCCCGGAGCCAATCTGTTCACCAATTCGATCGTGGCGCTCGATGCCCGCACCGGCGCACTGAAGTGGTGGCACCAAGTCACGCCCTCGGACTGGCAGGACATGGACCTCGCCGCCGCGCCGGTGCTGTACCGCGACACCCAGGGTCGCGACGTACTGGCTTTCGGCGGCAAGGATGGCTACGTCACCGCGCTGGATCGAGACACTCACAAGGCCCTCTTCCACACGGCGGTCACGACGGTTCAGCCTTACCCCAGGGCCGCGACGCGGGAAGGTGTGCGGATCTGTCCCGGGTACGCGGGCGGTGTGGAGTGGAATGGTCCGGCTCTCGATCGGATGAACAACACGCTCGTGACGGGTGCGGTGGACGCCTGCTTCATCGTGACGGCAGGCCCGCCCACACCGAATTACGTCGGCGGCAAGCTCAATTTCGGCGGCTCCGTGAAGACCGATGGCCCGACCACCGGCTGGGTCACCTCAATCGATAGCGATACCGGCCAGATCCGCTGGCAGTACCACGCGGAGAAGCCAGTCATCGCCGCCGTGACGCCCACCGCCGGGGGCGTCACGTTCACCGGAGATCTCGCGGGTCATCTGCTCGTCTTCAACAGTAAAACGGGCGAGCTCGTGGCGAAGGTCCAAACCGGAGGCGCACTGGCGGGAGGCATCGTGACGTACGAGTGGGGAGGCCGGCAGTACCTGGCATTTGCCTCTGGGAACGTCTCACGCAGCGCGTTCGGATCGATGGGACTGCCGAGCGTCGTCGTCATGGGCCTCGAAGGCGGCCGGGCGCGTGCGAGCAACGAGCCTCAGTAGAAGAGCTTCAGCGCATTGCGCAGCGTCTGCAGCACACCCCACAGCAGCGGGATTCCGACGAGGCCCCACGCCAGAACGAGGTGAAGCGGGCGCGTCCCCCGCGCGTGCGGGGGAGCTTTGATCTGGGCAGGCATCTCGGACATCTCCTCTAATCGGCCGCCGCAGTCCACTGCGACTGCTCCCCGCCCATGTGGTGCCGCTGGTGCACGGCCCTCACGAACAGGTTACAGACGAATCCCACGACCAGAAGCCCCGCCATGATTTGCATCGTGAGATTGTAGGACTCGGACTTCGGAATGCCGTGGTCGATCTGGTACTGCCGGATGTAGTTCACCAGCACCGGACCGAAGACTCCGGCGGCCGACCAGGAGGTGATCAGCCACCCGTGGATCGCGCCCACATAGCGCGTGCCGAACATGTCCCTCAGATAGGCCGGTATGGTGGCAAAGCCGCCGCCATACATGCTGATGATGACGAGGAAGCACAGCACGAATAACGCCACGCTTCCAGTGGAGCCGGTCGCCGGGACCAGCGCGTACAGCACGGCACCCAGCGCGAAGAAGCAGAAATAGGTGTTCTTGCGCCCGATGAGGTCGGATGTCGAGGCCCACAGAAACCGCCCACCCATGTTGAAGAGGCTCATCAGGCCCACGAATCCCGCAGCGGCTACTGCGGTCACGCGATGCGGGAACATCTCCTGACTCATCGCGGATGCCTGCCCGAGCACCCCGATTCCCGCGGTGACGTTGAGACAGAGGATCCACCAGAGGAGCCAGAACTGTGGAGTCTTCAAGGCCTCGTATACATGCACGTGCGCCATCGTCACGAGCTTGCGGGGCACGGCCGGAGGCTTCCAGCCCGCGGGGCGCAAATCGGGCGGTGGGACTCGCACCAGCGCCGCCCCCGCGAGCATGCAGCAGGCGTAGATGATGCCGAGCGCGACGAAGGTCTCGGCGACCCCGAGGTGCGATGCCGTCGAGAACCTTGCCATGAGCCACACCGAGAGCGGAGATGCGATGAGGGCTCCGCCGCCGAACCCCATGATCGCCATCCCGGTCGCCATCCCGGGGCGGTCGGGGAACCATTTGATGAGCGTGGAGACCGGGGAGATGTAGCCGAGGCCGAGTCCACAGCCCCCCAGCACGCCGTATCCGAGATAGATGATCCAGATGTTGTGAGCCGAGATGCCCACCGCCGCGACCAGAAAGCCGCCTCCGAAGCACGCCGCGGCCGCAACCATGGCGCGCCGCGGACCAGCCTCCTCCACCCAGCGCCCGAAGGTCGCCGCGGACACTCCGAGCACGACGATGCTCAGAGTGAAGATCCATCCGATGGTGGTGAGCTTCCAGTCGCCCGGAGCAGAATGATCGATCCCGATGAGCTTGCTCAGCGGAAGGTTGAATACGCTGAATGCGTACACCTGTCCGATGCAAAGGTGGATGCACAGCGCCGCCGGAGGCACCATCCAGCGGCTGAACCCGGGCGCGGCGACGGTGCGTTGCCGATCGAGAATGCTCACCACAGGCTGTCCCCCTCCGAACCGCCGCCCTCCTATGCTAGGTGAGTCCGAGCTGCTCCGCAAAGCGTGCAAGCTGCACGCCGTTTCGGATGCCGAGCTTCTCGCGGATTGCCGACTGATGGTTGGCCACGGTCTTCTCGGACACGCCGAGCTTCGCGGCGATCGACCCCAGCGCGACACCTTTGGCCAGCAGCCGCAGCACCTCGAACTCTCGCGCTGTGAGCTCCTCCAGCACCGCGACGCCTGCGGGAGAGGCTTCCCTGAGCTTGCGCGCCACATCGGCGCTGAGATACCGCTCCCCGCGCGCCACGGCCTGCACGGCGCAAACGAGGGTTTCCGGCGCGCTCGCCTTGCTGAGATACCCGAGTGCGCCGGCGGCCAGCGCGCGCGAGCAGAAAATGGCATCGTCATGCATGCTGAAGATCAGCACGCGCAGCGCCGGACGATGGGCAAGCATCCTGCGCATCGCATCGATCCCGCTCACTCCCGGAAGCCCGATGTCCATCACGACCACGTCCGGCTCGAGTGCGCGGGCTTGCTCGCAAGCCTGGACCGCATCGGCGGCCTCCCCCACGACCTTGATGTCCGAATCACGCTCGAGCAGGCGCCGGTAGCCCTCGCGAACCACCGAATGGTCATCCACCAGCAGCACGCTCGTTGCGGCAGACACCGCCGATTCCTCAGGAGGGCCCGAGGGGAATGGCGGCGCGCAGCTTGAAACCCTGCCCCGGCGAGCTGGTCATCTCCAAGCGTCCCGCGAGCGCTGCAATGCGCTCTCGCATTCCGATCAAGCCGAGGCCGCAGGTCGGCGCGCTGAGGTCTGCGCCGAGCCCGTCGTCGGTGATCGCCAGGCGCATCGTGTGCGGGTCTGTTCCGTCAGGGACCTCCTCGAGAGCCAGATTGATCCAAACGTGCTCGGCGGCCGCATGCTTGGCGATGTTGGTGAGCGCCTCCTGAACCAAGCGGTAGACCGTGAGGGAGGTGCTCTCGGGCAGTTGCGAGAGATCACCGCTCAGCGAGAGATCAAGCTGCGTTTCACGGATTCGTGCGCGCCAGGTGTCCACGCAGTGCTCGAGCGCGGCTGCCAATCCGAGCTCGTCGAGTCCCACCGGGCGCAGCTGCCGGATCAATGCCGCGAGCACCCGGTGGATGTGATCACAGTTCTCGACGATCGCGGCGGCACGGCCCTGTGCGGTCGCGACGTTCCCCGAGCAGTCATCCCGAATGCCAACTGCATCGAGCTTGATGACATTGAGGTACTGCCCCAGCTCATCGTGCAGCTCCTGAGCGAGCAGCTTGCGCTCGGACTCCTGCAGACTCACATACTGCTGCGCAAGCCGGCGATTGTCGGCCAGGGCGCTCGCCGCCCGCTGCTCCGCCAGGCGTCTGCGATCGAGCTCGCGCGCCGCCTCGCGATAGCGCCGCGCGGCAAACCATGCCAGGGCAATCGCGAGTACGAGCAAGATGCCCGGCAGCTCATCGAGCTGCAGGCTCTCCCAGGGTGCAGTCCAGCGCCGCAACAGCTCGCTCACATCGAATCGCACGCAGACGAGCGTCGCCAAGGCGAGAATCCCACCCACGATCGCGCTATCGCGCCACGCGGCCGGAATGGTGCGGAGCTGAAGTGCTTTTGCAAGCGCGCCAGATCGCGAGAGTGGCGCTGCGGTCAACGTCGAGCGCATGCGGGATTCCAGTCTTGCAGCCAAACCAGGGGGCCATTCTCCCACGTCCACCCCCGAGGAACGCTGGTTGCTACCGAGGCACGCAACAACAACCGCGGAGCCTTCAGGAGGGCCCCCGTGGAGCCGCGACTTTCTGCTGAATCGCAACCTTGGGTGCGCGAAGGCGCCGAACGCGAATCCCTTTACCCCTTCGATGCCGATGCGCTGCCGGTGCCGGAGGCGGCGATAGCCGTAGACATGGAGTGGCCGCGGCGCAAACGCGAGCTCGATGCGCTTCTGGCCTCGCTCGACGGCTGCTGATTCGAGCTAGCTCACGACTCGCAAGGCATTGCGCACTCGCACCACACCCGCAACGCCTGCGCCCCAGCCAGTATAACACCTGATTTCGGGGTCCTCCGCAGGAGACGAAAGCGTCGCTTCACCGCGTGAGCTGTTGGATGAAGGGTCCTCGCGCGCGCTATGCTTGCCAGCCTTCATCTCGCCGCATCGGAATTCCCATGACTGCAAACCCCGCACGCTGGGCTGCCCCCCTTGTTGCAAGCTTCGCTCTGATTGGATTTGCAGGGGATGCTCGCGGAGTGCACGCCGCGGCGGCCGAAAGTGCAGCGACCGCGTCCTCTGCGCAGCAGGGTGTTCTCCGAGCAACGCTCACCAATGGGTTGCGCGTCATCATCGTGCGCAACACGCTCGCTCCGGTCGTCTCCACCGCAGTGAATTATCTGGTGGGGTCCGATGAGGCGCCGCCAGGTTTTCCGGGTATGGCGCACGCTCAGGAGCACATGATGTTCCGCGGCAGCCCTGGACTCACGGCCGATCAGCTCGCCGACATCGGCAGCATCATGGGCGGCAATTTCAACGCCGACACGCGCGAGAGCATCACGCAGTACCTCTATACGGTGCCCGCCGAGGACCTCGACCTGGCGCTGCATATCGAGGCGGTGCGCATG
>DATKPP010000006.1:0-12095 GCA_035524075.1 Steroidobacteraceae bacterium
CCGTCGCCAAGGCGCCGGAGATCGATGCGCGTTTTGCCGGGGAAGGCCTGCTGCTGCTGGCCGGAGGACTCCTGGTCCTGCGCGGACGACGCCCGCAGCCCGCAGATCGGCCCGCCTGAGGCCCATCGCCGAGACCCTCGATGCTGCGGATGTGCCGGCGATTTCCGGTCACATCCGCCGCGGATCGACCACCGCGCGCACCGGTGCGGCGGGGCTGCTCATCTTCAGCTCTGACCCTTGCGTTGGGGACATAGATCCCCTCGGGCACGAGACAGAACCCACCGGTAAATGAAGGCATGACGCCGCTGTCCCCACGAGCTGCGTTGCGCTTCGTCATCGCCTTCGGCGTCGTCAGCCTGTTCGCCGACATGACCTATGAAGGCATGCGCTCGATTTCGGGCCCGTACCTCGCGTTGCTGGGCGCGAGCGGTGCCGCCGTGGGACTGATCGCGGGTGTCGGCGAGCTCTTGGGCTATGTGCTGCGCCTGGCATCGGGGAGTGCGGCGGATCGGAGCCGCTTGTATTGGCCGATCACGTTGATCGGATATGTCGTGCAGATGGCGGTCGTGCCTGCGCTCGCATTGACCGGCGGTTGGAGAACCGCGGCCGTGCTCATCATTCTCGAACGGATTGGCAAGGCAACTCGCAATCCGCCCCGCGATGTGATGCTCTCGCAGGCGGGCGAGAGCATCGGTCAAGGATGGGCGTTCGGACTTCACGAGGCGCTCGACCAGAGCGGGGCAATCATGGGCCCCTTGCTCGCCGCATTCATCCTCTCCATTCACGGTGATTTTCACGCCGCGTTCGCGTGGCTGCTGCTGCCCGCGGCGATCACGGTGCTGCTCGTGTCGTCGGTGCGCATTCGCTATCCGTCCGCCGGCCGCTTGCCGTCGATCGAGTCGCCGGCCAAGGTCGAGCACGCAGCTCGGCTCTCTCGTGCGTTCTGGCTCTACGCGGTCGGCGCAGGTCTCGTTGCCTTCGGCTTTGCGGACTACGCGCTCATTGCGTATCACTATGCCGTCTCCAAGGTGATGCCGAGCTCGAGCGTGGCGGTGCTGTATGCATGCGCGATGGGTGCCGGGGGCCTGGGCTCGCTCCTCGGGGGTCGCAGCTACGACCGATTCGGACTCAAGGTGCTGCTTCCGGCGACCTTCATCATTGCCGCCTATGCACCGCTCGTCTTTCTCGGCGGCTTCTCTCTGGCGCTGATCGGCACGGTGTTATGGGGCGTAGGCATCGGCGTTCACGAGACCGTCATGTCGGCCGCGATCGCACAGCTCGTTCCCGTCCTGCAGCGTGGCCGCGCCTATGGCGTGTTCACCGCGATTTTCGGGATCTGTTGGTTCGCCGGAAGCGTGGTTCTCGGTGTGCTTTACGATCATTCCCTGACCGCCACGGCGTGGGTCGCCGCGCTCGCGCAGCTCCTCGGGATCATGCCGATAGCCATGACGGTGGCCGAGCTGCGGGCAGCGAGGAATTGACAGGGAGCGACCCTGCCTCTATGTTGAGGGCTGATGGGGGATGGAGTTCCCCTCGAAACGCCCTCAGGGCTGATGACTCCTGTGATGCACCGGCGACGGTTTCAGCGCCAGGAGACAGAGTAAATGGTCGACACGCCCCGTGCGGCCCAACATTCGGCCGAGCGAACCCTTCGCAGCCGGGCCTTCAGAGCCTTTGCCGCGGATCTCGGCTCGCGCTTGCGTGCGGGCTCTCATCTGATTCTGTACGGCCCGCGCGGCGCCGGTAAATCGACGCTCCTCGCGATGATGTGCGAAGACAATCGCGCGTTCGATGCACCCTGCGGTCTCGCTGCCACCACCTCGGGGTTGGGCGATGTCATCGAGGCTCTGGCCCAAGCCTATCCGGATGCCGACATCGACGGGCTGGGGAGACGCGCTGCACGGGCGCGGCTGCGCCGTGCCGCAGATCGCGCCTCGGGTGTACTGCTCCTCGATCATGCGACGATGGTCACCACGGCGATGCTCGGCTACTTGCGGCGCTTGCGCGGCGGGATCGCCGGAGCGCTTCTCGTGGTCGACGTGGACACCGAGCGCGAGCGCGACCGGCTGCGTGCCTGGCGAATCGGCGCGCTGTCGGTTCGCATGCCGCTCGCCTCCGATAGGCAACTTCATCGACTGCTGATGGCCTCGATTCGGCGGGCCGCGCTCCCCGGGATCGAGCCCGAGCTGGCGCGGCAGATCGCCCATGCTGCGCGCGGCCGGATCGGATGGCTCAGGGCGTGCGTCGATCGGATGCAAACCGAAGACTACTGGCGCGGCGGTCGGCTGCACCTGGCCGCGCTCTGCACGGACACGGAGATTGGACTGCGAGAGAGTCGTCCTGGACCGCGCTCGTGGCGGCGCCCTGGCACAGGCTGAGGCACCGAGCGAGGCCATCGCGATCGTGGGCCTGCTTTTTGGCGAGAGCACCTTGCCGAGTCCCATGGTAATCCGTATATTCGGATCGCAAGGAGATGGCATTCTCCTCAATAAGAAACCGCTGCTCCGCGGCTGATGATGCCTACCGAAGTCTTTTCTCAAGATGACGAGAGGATTTGGTAGTGCCCGCGCAAAGTTCTGATCGGCGCCCACATAGCGCCCGGCCCATGCTCGCGCGGAGTCCCTGATGCGCGATGTGTGGTTGCAGGTCGCCCAGGTGCTCACCGTGATCGCGCTCGCGCCGCTCCTGCAGGGCGTGATCCTGCAATGGGAGGAGCGCGTACAGCGAGCGCGCGGTCCGGGCATCTTCCAGCCCTACCGGGATCTGTGGAAGCTGTTTCACAAGCAAGGCGTCGTCCCGCACTCCGCAAGCTTCATCTACTGGATCGCTCCGATCGTCGCATTCACCTGCATGCTCACCGTGCCCATCCTGATTCCCGTGCTCACGGACTTCCCGCTGCCCGAGTCGGACATGGGTGACATACTGGGCGGCGGGTTGATCCTCACCCTGGGATCGTTCTTCATCACCCTCGCCGGCCTCGATTCGGGCAGCGCCTACGGCGGCATCGGTTCATCGCGCGCGGTCATGCTCGCGATTCTCGCCGAGCCCACACTGATCCTGGTGTTCGTCGGCATCACTCTTCTCGCCAAGGCGATGCTGCCTTTCGTCGTCAATCACCTGCTGGTCGCGCAGCCCGCGGTGTACTGGAGCCCAGCGCACCTGTTTCTGGTCGCCGCATTCTTCATTCTGCTTCTCGTCGAAACCGATCGCCTGCCGATTCACTCGAGCACGCATATCGAGGTCTACATGAT
The DNA here is from genome assembly GCA_035524075.1 of Steroidobacteraceae bacterium. Lineage (GTDB taxonomy): Bacteria > Pseudomonadota > Gammaproteobacteria > Steroidobacterales > Steroidobacteraceae > JASHUC01. The sequence continues at coordinate 3,252 of DATKPP010000006.1, forward strand.
CGACGAAGCGCGCATCCTCGAATATTCGGGCCCGCTGCTCGCGCTGCTGAAATGGGCATCGATGATGAAGCAATTCATCTTGTACACCATCTTCTGCAACGTGCTGCTGCTGCCGTGGGGTCTGTCGCGCCGGGGCGCTGCCCTCGGCGCGCTCGCGGCGGCGGGCGCGTTGTTCGCGAAGTTCCTCCTGGTGGCCCTCACCGTCGTGTTCGTCGAGACGGCGCAGTCGCGCCTGCGCTACTACCGATACCAGGAGCCGCTCGCCGTTTCCTTCCTGCTGGCGGTGCTGGCGATCGTGGCCAACCAGCTGAGATAAGTCATGTTCGCAGCACAGCTCCCGCCCCTCGCCGCGTCGCTTTTCAGCCTGGTCGCGATTGCGAGCCTGCTCTTGAGCTTCGTCATGCTGGGCTCGCGTTGGCTCACCGACTATCTCGTGGCCTTTGCCGCTCAGTCCTGGTTGATTGCCTGCCTCTCCGCCGCTATCGGCTACTACGGCCACTTTCCCGAGCTGTACGTCATCGCCGCGCTCACCGCTTTGTTCCGCGGTGTGGTGCTGCCGTACTTGATCCTGGGGATCATCAAGCGGCTCGACGTCGACCGAGAAATGCACGAGCGCCTGTCGCCGAGCGCCTGCCTGGTCGTCGGCGCGCTGCTCGTGCTCTTCGCCTTTCTGGTATCGAGCCACCTGGGGCAAGCGCTTGGACTCTCCGGAACGGTGGCGGTGCTGGCGCTGACGGTCATGCTCTCGATGAAGCTCATAGGCTTCTTGATGCTGGCGGTTCGAAGCGAGGCGCTGAGCCAGATACTGGCGCTCCTCGTGCTCGAGAACGGAATCTTCCTGGGCTCGCAGATCCTCGTTCCGGGGATGCCGCTGTTGATCGAGCTGGTGATTCTGTTCGATCTGCTGGTGGTCGTCGCTTGCTTCGGAGTCCTGGTGCGCTACCTGCTCGCGCAGACCGGAACCTCCGATGCGAGCCGGTTGCGGAGGCTCGTCGGCTGATGGTGCCGATCCTTCTCGGGGTCATCCTGCTGGCGCCGCTCGGCGCGGTCATCGGGTGCTTGAGCATCCATCATCCGCGCTTCGTGGAGCTGCTGAATCTGGCGGCGGCGGTGCTGGTGTTCCTGGCGGTGCTCGCTTTGCTGCCGCTCGCGCTCGCCGGACCGTACCTGTTCTGGGGCGGCTATCTCATCGTCGATGCGTTGAGCTCGTGGGTCCTGTTGAGCGTCTCGAGCGTCTATCTGCTGGCGTCGATCTACGCCATCGGCTACATGCGCTCGAGTCCGGATCGCGATCTCCATCGATTCTATGCGCTGTTCGCCGGCTTCGGGCTGACCACGCTCGCGGGTCCGTTGATGAACAACATCGGCGTCTACTGGATCGCGATCGAGCTCACCACGCTGGTGAGCACGTTCCTGGTTTGCTTCGAGCTGGGACGTGAAAGCATCGAGGCGGCGTGGAAATACATCGTGATCGTCTCGGGCGGCATCAGCCTCGCGCTGCTGGGCATCATCTTCTATTATTGGGGCGGCAGCCTCATCGTCGGCGCAACCTACGACCTGACGTGGGCGACGCTGCGCCACGTGGCCCCGCAGGTCGACCATACGGTCGGCTTGCTGGCCTTTCTCCTGGTGTTCATAGGCTTCGGGACGAAGGTCGGTCTCGCTCCGATGCACACCTGGCTTCCCGATGCGCACAGCGAGGGTCCGGCGCCGGTCTCGGCCATGCTGTCGGGGGCGCTGTTGAACACGGCCATGGTCGGCATCGTGCGATTCATACAGGTGAGCGATTCGGCGCAGCTCGGCGCGATGCCGCGCACCGTGGTCGTCGCCATCGGCGCGCTGTCGCTTTTCGTCGCCGCGCTCTTCATCACGCGACAGACCGGGATCAAGCGGCTGATGGCCTATTCGAGCGTCGAGCACATGGGAGTCATGGCGCTGGGCTTTGGATTCGGCGGCCCGCTCGGTGTCGCCGGCGCGCTCTATCACATGCTGGGACATTCGCTGAACAAGTCCCTGATGTTCTTCGGCGCGGGCAATGCGATGCACGTCTTTCACAGCAAACGCATCGGCCGCATGCATCGGGTTCTGTCGCGCATGCCGGTGTCGGGCCTGTTGTGGCTCGCCGGTGCGGTGGCGATCACCGGCGCACCGCCCTTTGGGCTGTTTCCGGGCGAGTTCACCATCCTGCGCGCGGGTCTTGCGGGCCCCAACGGGTGGGCGGCGCTGATCATGCTGATTCTGCTCATCGTGATCTTTGTCGGCTTCTTGAACCACTTTCGCGGCATGTATTTCGGCCATGCCGTGCAGCCGCGCGAGGACCGGGAGCATTCGCCGGAGAGATCTGCGGCGCCGAGGGGCGAGCCCCTGAGCCGGTGGTGTCTCGTGCCCATGTGGCTTGCGCTCGTGCCGCTGCTGGTGCTGGGCCTGTGGTGGCCGGCGAGCTTCACACACTATTTTTCGGTGATCGCGACGCAGCTCTCCGCAGGCGCCTCACCGTGAGGGCGGTTCTCGAGCAGGTCGCGGTCACGGAGCTGCGCGGCCGGTGCGAGGCGGCGGTGCAGCGCGGCGCACGATTGCAGATGGCCTACGCATGGTTTCCGCAGGGCGGCCCCGAGCCGGAAATTCGCTATCTTCTGCATCGCGGCGCGAATCGACCGCTCGAGATCTGGTGCACTCGGCCGGGTTCTCGAGCCGTGCCGAGTCTGGCGCGGATCTCGCCGCTTCTTTCCTGGTATGAGCGCGAGATGATCGATCTGTGCGGGATCGCGTTCCAGGACCACCCGCAGCCCCTGCCGTTGGCGCTGCTGCCCGGAGTGCGCGCGTCGATGCCGCCGCTGCGGCCCGGTGCGCACATCCCGCTCAGCTATACCCCGCTGCCCTATACCCTCCCGGAGATCGCCGGTCCGATGCGCGAGGACGTCCAGCTTCTGCCGTTCGGGCCGGTGCGGGCCGATGTGCTCGAATCCGCGCAGTTCATCTTCTACTACATCGGCGAGGCAATATTGCGCTACGAGCCGCAGCTCTTCTTCAAGCATCGCGGCATGGAGAAGCGCTTCGAGGGCGTGAGGCAGGACTTGGGGGCGGTGCTCGCGGAGCGGGTGTCGGGAATCGGCAGCGTCGCGCATGCGCTCAGCTATTGCCGCGCGCTGGAAGCCGCGGCCGGCGCGCAGGTGCCCGAGCGTGCACAGTGGCTACGGGTGCTGCTCGCGGAGCTCGAGCGGCTCTATAACCACCTGCACTACCTCGGTCATTTGTGTCACACCACGACGCTCAAGGTGGGCGAGGCGCAGGGCAAGTATCTCGAGGAGCTCGCGAAGCAGCTCAATGCGAGGTCGAGCGGCAGCCGCTTTTTGCGCTCGCTCATCGCCCCCGGGGGCTTGCGGCGGGAGCCGAGCCTTCAGGGCATGGAGGCGGGGTTGAGGCAGATCAGTTCCTTGTTCGTGCCGTACGCCGCCATGCTCGAGCGCACCGGCACCCATCTCGATCGCCTGATCACCACGGGCAATTTCAGCCAGCGTCTCGCTTTCGATCAAGGTGCGACCGGTCCCATCGAGCGTGCTTCCGGACTCGACCGGGATCTCAGGCGCGACCAGACCTACGCGGCCTACGGCGAATTGCCGCTCAAGGTGGCGCTGCGCAAGGACGGCGATGCGCACGCCCGCCAGCAAGTGCGCATCGCGGAAGTGGCCAACAGCATCGAGATGCTGCTCGAGCTCATTCGCCGCTTGCCTGAGGGGCCGATCCGGGTGCCGTGCGAAGCCCCTCCCGGGGCGGAGGGTCTGGGGTGGGCGGAATCGCCGCGCGGCTCGGTCTACTACGCGATTCACGTCGATGGGGCGGGGCGGCTCGCCCGGGTGAAGATCAAGTCGCCCAGCTTTTCGAATTGGTACGCTTTCTCATTCACGGTACACGACAGCAACATGATGGATTACGCGATCAACGAGGCGAGCTTCGGCTTGAGCATCGCCGGCTGCGATCGATAGGAGCGGCGATGCCTCTCTGGACCTTATACGGCTTGAAGCAGGGCAAGGCGAGCACCGCCTGGCCGAAGTCGGGCGATGACGGGCAATCGGGGCTTCTCGGTATGCCCCGCTTCAACCCGGCAAAGTGTCAAGCCGGTTGCGAGGATTGTGCGCAAGCCTGCCTGCCGAAAGCGATCAGCATCGCGGGCAGCGGAGAGGTCCAGCTCGATTACGGGCGATGCGTCGCATGCCAGCTGTGCGTGGAGGTCTGTCCGAGCGGGGCTTTCACCTCTTCGGGAGATTGGGCGTTCAGCGTGCGCGAGCGGCAGGATCTCGAGTGGAAGGATGGCGCGTCTGCGGAGGCGCGGCGGCTCGAAGGAGCGATCCGGCGCGTGTTCGGTCGCAGCCTGCACGTGCGCCACGTCGATGCGGGATCTTGCAACGGCTGTGAATCGGAGCTTCAGGCGCTCAACAATCCGTTCTACAACCTGCACCGCCTGGGCATCTTCTTCACTCCTTCACCGCGATTCGCCGACCTTCTGCTGGTGACCGGACCGGTGACGTATGCCATGCGAGGACCGCTCCTCGAAGCCTTCGACGCGATGCCCGAGCCGAAGTTCGTCATGGCCATGGGAGTGTGTGCGGTGTCGGGCGGCACCAATGGCGGCGGCTACGCCTGCGGCAACGGCCTCGATGAGGTGTTGCCGGTGGATATCTACGTGCCCGGCTGTCCACCCAATCCCGCCGCGATGATCCATGCGCTGCTCATGCTGCTCGAGCGGGCGCCGCAGCGCGTGCGGGGCGGGCGTCCGGTCGAGGGAGGCCTCGATGCCTGACCTGCTGATCGCTGCGTTCTGCTTGTGGGTGGCCGGGATCGTTTTGGCGCTCGCGCGCGCCGTCACGATGGCGCGCCTCCTCATTGCCCTTGGCGCCGTGGCGGCGCTGGTGGGCGCGGTGTCGCTCCTGCCGCCCGCAGCGCCGCGAGCATTCGGCTCGGTCCTGACCTACGCGGGTCATGGCGTGCGCTTGAATTACTCGGCCGAGAGCCTCTGGCTGATGGGCTTCGGCTTGTTCCCCGCCGCCCTCGCAGTGGCGCTCTTGACTCCCGTGCGGGCGGCACGTGCGGGCTGGCTCGTCGGTGCTGGGCTCTCGCTCATCGGTGCGCTCGGTGTGTTCGGCGTCCAGGACGGCTATTCGTTCCTCGTTGCCTGGGAGCTCATGAGCTTGGGCGGGGCGGTCATGATTCTGTCCGAGCGGCTGTCGCAGGACTCGGGAGGCGCGACGCTCTACATGCTGGCGTTGCTCGAGGCCGGCACCGTCGCGGTCATGTTGGCGATTCTGCTGTGGGCGCAAAACGCCGGCGGCTCCGTGGACTTTGCCGGCTTTCTCGCCGGCGCCGGGCGCATGCCGGGCTCCCTGCGGATGGCCATTGGCTTGCTCGTGCTTGTGGGTTTTGGCGCGAAGCTCGGGCTCCTGCCCTTCTACGAATGGTTTCCCGGTGCCTACGCGACGGGGAGCGGCGCCACAGGCGCGCTCATGTCGGGCGTCGTATTGAATGCCGCGTTCTTCGCATTGTCACGCGCGCTCATCGATTGGCTGCCGGGCACGAGCGGGGATTGGCTGTTCGGACTGGGCATCGTGGTCGTCGCGATCGGGGTTCTGTCGTCCATTCTCGCGGTCCTTTACGCCTTCCAGCAAGATGACTGGCGACGGCTTCTGTCGTTCTCGTCCGCGGAGAACGCGGCGATCGCAGTCGCCGTGCTGGGCGCCTGTCTGCTCTTTCGCGAAGACGGTCATGCTGACCTCGCCGGCCTCGCCTGGACGGTGGCGGTGTTGCACCTCTGCGGACACTCCCTTGCCAAGGGAGGCTTGTTCTTGTGCGCGGACGGTGTCCACGCAGCGAGCGGCGGCTATCGGCTGGCGCAACGCGGCTGGCTCCGTCCGGCGGGCCTGGCGTTCGGTGTCGGCGCGCTGTTCACGGCGATGAGCCTCGCGGCCATGCCGCCGCAGATCGGTTTCGCGACCGAGTGGCTCGTGTTTCAGACCCTCTTTCAGGGCTTTCACCTGAGCAGCCTTGCGGGACGACTCGTGCTCGCGCTCGCGGGCGCCGGGGTGGCGCTGACGGCGGCCGTCGCTTTTGCGACCTTCGTGAAGGTGCTCGGGATAGGACTGCTGGGCGCGCCCCCTGAGACGCCCGAGGCGGCGCGCGGCGTCTCGGCGGCGCGTCCGCGGGTACCCGGCAGGGGCTACGGCTGGGCCGTCCTGTCGCTCGGCCTGGCGGTACTCGTTGCGGCGGCGGGGCTCCCCCTGTGGCTGAAGGGACTCGATCAAGTGGAGCCGTTCGGTGCCCACAGTGCGATCGCGCTGTCGAGTGACTGGCTGATCGTGCCGCTCACCAGCAAGTTCGCCTTCATTTCACCCTCGAAGTTGGCGGTTGCGCTGCCCCTGCTCGCGATCCTGCCGCTGCTGCTGGCCCTGAATCTGCGCCGCCACGCGATCCGGCGGACCCGGGTCTGGTATGGAGGGATGCGCGAAGATCCGCTGCGAGCGGCAACCACCTCGCTCACGTTCGCGAATGCCATGCGCGTTTTCTACAGCTTCATCTATCGGCCGACCCTCGACACCGCCCGGGCGCAGCCCGCAGTGACGTACTTCGTGCGCAAGCTCGAATTCGACCACGCGGTCGCGGACGTCTTTGGGCCCCTGATCTTTGCCCCCGTGCGCCGGCTCGTCTGGTCCCTCGCGGGTCGATTGCGCGCTCTTCAATCGGGGAACCTGAATTTTTACCTGGCGCTCATAGGCGCATTGCTCATCGTCATCTTGGCGCTCACCATGCGCTGAGCGAGCTTGAAATCGGCGTCCCGACGCACTCACTCGCCCGCCTCGATGGAGGGAGGGGTCGCGGTCCTTGTGTCCATGGTTCCGAATCGAGCCGGGATATATGCATAGAAGAGCGGAATTTTCTCGCGATGCAGAAGATCGAGAAGGCGCTGCGCCTCCTCGTCGGTCACCACGAACTCGATCTCGATGATTTGCGATCCCTTGAGGTCGAAAAACCGCGATTCCACCAGCTTGTGATGCCGGCCGAATCCGGCCATCGCCCTGAACGCGGAGCCGCCCCGGATGTTCATCTTGTTGGCTTGAATCAGCAGCCACTCCCAGACCATTCCATGGTGGTGACGGTGTCCCTCGTGAACGTAGAACCTTAAGAATGAGCCTTGCATAGCGACCTTCCTAAGTGACGAGACTACCTTTCCCGCGGTTTGACCGCTCTCCTTACTCCGCGGCGCTGATGCGCGGCGCGCGCGGCGATTCGGGATCGATGACGCCGAAATGGGCCGGAATGCGTGCATAAACGAGGGGGATCTTCTCCTGATGAATCAAGGTGAGCAGCTGCTGAGCCTCCTCATCGGAGACGATGAACTCGATCTCGATGGTGAGCGAGCCGGCGAGCTCGAAGAACTTCTCCTCATTGAGCTTGTGATGTCGTCCGAAGCCGGCCATCGCCTTGAACGCCGAGCCGCCATGGATTCCCCGCGCGTTGGCCTCGGTGAGCAGCCATTCCCAGGCCAGCTTTCCCTGGTGGCGTTGACCTTCGTGCACATAAAGTCTCAAGAAAGATCCTGTCATACCGCCCCTTCGCAACTCGCGCTAGCCGACCTGCTGACCTCTGATCCATGCCACCGTGCCCATGCCGGCGATCGTCATCAACACCGAACCCGATAGGTGCGCCGCGGCCGCGCCCGCGGCCCAAAGGAGTCGTCCCTGCTGCAAAAGCGTCACGATCTCCGATGAGAAAGTCGAGAAGGTGGTCAAGCCGCCGCAAAAACCGGTAACGACGAAAAGTCTCCACTCGGGAGGCAACCCGGCCGCGGAGCCGAAGAAGGCGATCGCAACGCCGATGACGTAGCCGCCCAGCAGATTCGCGGCGAGCGTGCCCGGAGGAAGCGCCGGGAACAGATTGTTCAGTGTCAGGCCGAGCATCCAGCGCAAGAGGGCGCCGAGAGCAGCTCCCACCGAGATCGCGACAATCGATTTCCACATGCACCTGTCTCTGGCTCAAACACTTGGACAGGATGCGAGTACCACTACGCTAACCGTCCGGCTAAAACGTAGGCATCATTAGCCGCGAGGCGGCGGTTGGAAGGAGGCATGCCATCTCCTCTCGTAGCGAATGTTAGCGCCTGGGAGCCCTCGATTCAATCGGCCGTGTGCGCGATCCGCGAAGCTCACGATCTGCGTCATCTTGACGTACTCGTGAAAAAGGGAAAAAGGGAATATGGTGGGCCCCGGGGGTACGCTTGGTTCCACAAGGGTGAGTCTTGAAATCCGTCATCGCGATCTCTTTGGGCGCCAGCCTGGGCGCGCTGCTGCGCTGGGTTTTGAGTCGCTCGCTCAACAGCTACTTTCCGGAAATTCCGCCCGGAACGCTCGCCGCCAACCTGATCGGTGGCTACATCATCGGGCTTGCCGCCGCGCTGTTCGCCGAGTTCTCCGCACTGTCGCCCGAATGGCGTCTGTTCGTCATCACGGGGTTTTGCGGCGGTTTGACCACGTTCTCGACGCTCTCGTCGGAGCTGGTGGCTCATCTGCAGGAAGGGCGCCCCACGTGGGCGTGCGGAGCGGCGGCGGTGCATCTGTTCGGCTCGGTGCTGATGACTCTCGCCGGGATCGGTACCGTCGGTTGGCTCAGGAGCTGAAGGGCGGGGAACCTGATGAATCCCGAAGGAGTGGATATGCGTCCCGAAGGAGTGGATATGCAAGGCTCGTTCTTGCGCGTGTACATGCATGAAGGGGAGCGGCATCAAGGTCAGCTGGCATGGGAATGGCTGCTCGAGCGGGCCAACACGCTCGGTATTCGCGGCGGCTCGGCGTTCAAGGC
>DATKPP010000007.1:0-94879 GCA_035524075.1 Steroidobacteraceae bacterium
TTCCACCATCACGCTCCGCAGCCCGGAGCTTCTCCCGCCTGCGGCGTGAGACTGCACTGCGGTGTAAGATCGAGGAGGAAACTTCAAGAGAAAGCCCGATTACGCAAACTCAATCCTGTCCACCGAAACGGGGCAGGTCCACTTCGAGGGCGTCCGGACCGCTTGCCGAACGACGAGAGGGGCTCTCAATGCCGCGCTTTCAACGGCACCAGGTACGACGCCAAGACTTGTCGCGTCGGCAAACGAGGCCGCGTAATCGATGCGAGCTCTTTGCCGTTGAAATCCTAGCCCACGCCGATCGTGTGTGTTCGTGGACGGGTTGCATTCCAACCAGTGCTGTCTATGCCCTACCGTTCACCTCGAACGGACGTGTTAAAATTTAAAGCTGTCGACGCTTGCTTGACCCGGGGGCCCTGATTTTGCTTAATCTGGCGGGGTTTTAGTTGTCGTCTCGAAGAGACAACGCCGCAACTGTGACGGTCTTCACAAGCACTTAAGAATTTTTTCCTACACTTCGGCTCACAAGGTCTTTTCGGCGCAAACGAACATCCTTTCTCGGGGGAGCGATGCGTATTAGGGTCTTCGGGCAATACCTGCACGTCTCGGTCGTCGTGCTGGCTGCGCTCGAAACGATCCTCTTCTACGTGTTGATGATCGCCGCCGGTGTGCTCCGGTTCGGCACTAACGTGAGCACCTTCGAGCGCCTGCAGGGCCCATTGTGGCCGCGGGGTCTGCTCTTTAGCGCGGCGATGGTCGCGAGCCTTCTCGCCTTTGGCCTCTACAGCGCGCGCCAGCGCGCAAGTGGGACCGGGATCTTCGTCCGAGTGATCGCAGCGGTGGCGGCCGGGATCGTGGTCACCACGGTGTGCTTTTATGTCATCCCGAACCTCTGGATCGGCCGTGGCGTCCTGTCGCTCGCCGCCGTGAGTGCGGCCGGAGCGGTGGTCGTATTGCGGCTGGGCCTGAGCCATTTCGTGGACGAGACCCCCTTCAAGCGGCGCGTCCTGGTGTACGGCACGGGCAGGAGTGCTGCCTCGATCGCCTCGTTACGGCGCCGCGCGGACCAGCGCGCGTTCGCGGTCGTCGGCTACGTGCAGCCCCAGGGCGAGGGCGTGGAGGTTCCCTTCGATCGCGTGATCAAGTCCGGGGGTGAGCTCCTCGACTTCTGCAAGCGCTTCCAGGCCGACGAGGTGGTCGTCGCCATGGATGACCGAAGGCGTGCCTTTCCCATGCGCGAGCTCCTCGATTGCCGCCTGGCGGGCATTGACGTGTGCGAGCTGTTGACGTTCCTCGAGCGCGAGACCGGCCGAGTCCGCATCGACATGCTCAACCCGAGCTGGCTCATCCTTGGGGACGGCTTCCGGCTGGGCGGCGTCCGCGACCTCACCTCCAGCACGCTCGATGTGATCGCGAGCCTCGTGCTCCTCACGATCTCACTGCCCGTCATGTTGCTCACGGCGATCGCGATCAAGCTCGACGAGGGCTGGCGCGCGCCGGTGCTCTATCGCCAGGAACGGGTGGGGCTCGGAGGCAGGACGTTCGAGCTGCTCAAGTTCCGCAGCATGCGCGTGGATGCGGAGGCCAACGGAGGCGCGCGCTGGGCGCAGAAGAACGACCCACGCATCACCCGGGTGGGGAAGGTCATCCGCAAGCTGCGCATCGATGAGCTTCCGCAAATCATCAATGTCCTGCGGGGCGAGATGCGCTTCGTCGGCCCTCGTCCCGAGCGCCCGCAGTTCGTTGCCGAGCTGGCCGAGAAGATCCCGTATTACATGCAGCGGCACTGTGTAAAGCCCGGCATCACCGGCTGGGCGCAGCTCTGCTATCAGTATGGCTGCTCGGATCAGGATGCCCTCGAGAAGCTGCAATACGACCTGTACTACATCAAGAACTGCGGGCTACTCTTCGATCTGTCCATTCTCGTTCAGACGGCCGAAGTCGTATTCCTCGGTAAGGGCGCCCGGTAGCGCGCCGACCCCGAGCGCAACGTCGACGAAGCTTACGATTGTCCGATACGCCGCGGGCCACCTTGGCCGTAAGTGGCTGAAAAGACAACACTCCTTGTGCGTGGCATTTCGCTTGCACTTGTGTCTGCAGTCGTCACCCTAAGTTCCTGAATCACCATGACTTTACATAAGAGCAGTTTCGCCATGGGCCTCTCGGCAGGGATCGCATTCGTTGCCCTGAGCACTCTGCCTGTCATCGCATCGGCCGGCCCGATCACCCCACACTACGGCTACCAATTCCGGGGTGGGGACGGGAATAGCTACAGAGATAGCAACGACAACTACCAGGGCGATGGCCAGGGCGGCCAGAACGATGGGACCAACACCTATGGGGATGGCCCGCCGAACGATGGGAATCAGGGGAACGGCGGCAACCACAATTCGGGGGACGGGAATGGCTCGGGCTCCTGCAACACCGATCCGCCGTCCGGTGCGGTGCCTGAGCCTGCAACCTGGACGCTGATTCTTGCGGGCATGGTGGCCCTGGTCGCTGCACGCCGGCGCCGTCTGACGACTGCGCTGGGTCTCGAGGGGAAGATCAGCGGCTGAACGCCACCCGGTCGGGGGCCAGCGTTGCTGGCTCCTCGACCAGGATTTCTCTCGCCCGCAGCACCTCCCACATCGGTGCAAAGCGAAACTCCATGAGGAGCCTTCGCAGCCTTTCCTCGCAGCGATCCAGATTGGTGTAGTGCCGCCAGCGCGCGACCCATCCCACGTTCACGCGGGGTTGACCGGGGTCCACCTCCCAGGGATGCAGGTAGAACGTGAACGGACGGTGGTGCGACTCGTTGATCTGGCGCAGTCCGCGCCGCGTGACCCAATACGGAAGCAGCCGGAAGTAGCCCCCACCGGAGACCGGCACCTGCAGCCCGAAGAAGGAGGCCGCAGACATCGGAAATTCCGCGAGCGTGCGGCCCGAGGGCGCCGCGAGTCTGCCCGGCTCGGGGGAGGCCCCGGGAATGCCGTAGCGGTCGTGGCGAATGGGGAAGATCGAGGAGTCGTAACGAAAGCCCGCATCGATCAGCACATCGAGCGCCCAGAGCGAGTCGCGCGTGATTGAGAAGCTCGCGGCGCGATAGCCAATGACGGCCGTCCCGATGAGATCCTCGAGCAGTCGCTTGGAGCGCACCGTCTCCTCCCGAAACTCCCCCGGTGACTGCCGATAGATGAGCTGGTGAGAGAAGCCGTGGCTTGCGATCTCGTGACCGGCCTGGGCGATGCGCCGGATGAGGCCGGGGTGACGCTCCGCGATCCACCCTAGAACGAAGAACGTCCCTCGAATGCTGCGCTCGGCGAGTGCATCGAGCAGCCTCTGGGTATTGCGCTCCACGCGCGATTCGCGCTGTGCCCAGGAGTCTCGTGCGATCGCGGGGGCGAGATTGGCGACCTGGAAGTAGTCCTCCACGTCCACCGAGAAGGCATTGATGACGGGCTCACCCATGGCCGGCGCACTATACGGCCCTGCGCGAAGGAACCGCCAGGGAATGCATCGCGGACCGACCGAAGCCCCATGCAAAAATGCCCGGCTTGCGCCGGGCATTTTGCAGCAACAGAAGCTCAGTTCAGTGGGCGATTGGAGGGCAGCTCATTGACGCTTGCGGCGCACAAGCGCCAGGCCGGCAAGGGCGCTGCCGAAGATTGCCAGTGTCGCAGGCTCCGGGACACCTGCGTTCACCGGGTTGAGCTCCACTGCGATCTGAACCGTGTTCACATCGACCGGCGCGTATCCCCACCCCGTCAGGGCAGAGTCGAAGGTGTCCGTGTACGCGTTGAAGTTCACGAATCCCGACACGGGAATGTCATAGCCCTGGCCAAAGACTTGTCCCGAGCCGGTGACCGGATTGGTCTCCTCGGGGAGGATCGAGCCGGTATCGCTCGTCGGGCTGATCAGACTCCCGTCGGTGCCAAAGCCGAGATAGAAGCCGGAGAACACAGCGTTCTGGGTGATGTAGTAGGCCCCGTAAATGCTCCAGTCAGCGTCCAGGGTACCTGCGAGAGCGCTCGCCGACTCGAAGGTGAAGATGTCCCACTCCCCGCCGTGACCGTTCGGGACGATTGACAGGTTCACATCGAGCGTGCCCGCCTCAGTGGTCGTCGTGCCCAGCGTAAGCGTGTCGTATTCAGTGAAGCTCGTGGGGCTGTTGACGCCCTGGAATACATCCTGCGTTCCGAGGGCAGCGATTTGGGCATGCGCCAGATGCGGGGCCGCGCAGAGGGCACCTACAAGTGCTGTGCAGCCGATGGCAACGATCTTTCTATTCATGCGAGCTCCTGTGGGGACTCTTGCGGACGGTTGCTGAGTTGTTTGTGATAGCGCAGCGCACAACCGCCTGCCGGTCACGATTTCTACAGCTTATTGCAAGGCTTGCGCCAGAGTGCTGAATCCCCAAGGAGATCAACGCGCTAACGGCAGCCTGCAGACTGCCAGGTTCGCATCGAGAGTCATAATGTAAAGCCAGGCGACACTCCTGCCGCGCCCATTGCGGCATGTGGAAGTTCACTATGATGAGCGGCATGTGGCTCTGGGAGACCTTGCTGGCGGGAGGAGGAGCCCCTTCGGGCTCTCTTCGGTCCGCCCGTGCTGGGGTTGTGCTCGGCGACCTCGTGCGCGCATCGAGCCTGGGCGGCCGGCTCGAGGAGCTTCGGGGGCGATGCATCCTGCTCAGTGTCCGGGAGCAGCTTTCCGCGGCCCTCGCGCTGATCGAGCTCGATGGCGTTGCGCAGCGAGTCGTGCTTTGCCCACCGGATCTGCCTGCGCAGCACCTGCGGGCCGTCATTGCAGCCTCTGGCGCGGATGCCTGCGTGCACGAGCCCCAGGCCATGCACCTGGACGGCCTCTCGATCCCGCTCAGTGTCGTAGCCCGCCAAGCGCTCGAATCCGGTGCGATCGCGCGGCGCGCTTCCTGCAGCACCGAATGGGTGCTCCTCACCTCCGGGACGACGGGCGTCCCGAAGCTCGTCCTGCATACGCTCGCGACGCTCATGAGCGCCATCGTGCGTCAGCCGCGCCCGGACGGACAGGTCGTATGGAGCACGTTCTACGACATCCGCCGCTACGGGGGCTTGCAGATCTTCCTGCGCGCGCTCAGGGATGGATCGATGGTGCTGTCGAGTCCTGGGGAATCGATCGCCGCGTTTCTGGCGCGCGCCGGTGAAGCGGCTGTCACGCACATCTCCGGAACGCCCTCGCACTGGCGGCAGGCGCTGATGAGCGGTGCGGCCGGGCGCATTGCTCCTTCCTACGTGCGCCTCTCGGGCGAGATCGCCGATCAGGGGATTCTCGACAGCTTGCGGGCCGCATATCCCAAGGCGCAGGTTGCGCATGCCTTCGCATCGACGGAGGCCGGAGTGGCGTTCGAGGTGCAAGACGGCCGGGCTGGATTTCCGGCGGACCTGCTCGGTGGATCCGTCGCAGGCGTGGAGATGCAAGCCGACGCGGGCACACTTCGCATTCGGTCCGAGGGCAACGCGCTGGGGTATCTCCGCGAGGGCAGCGGCGGGATCGAAGTGCAGGCGCTGAAGGATCGCGAGGGTTTCGTGGACACCGGAGATCAACTGGAAATGCGCGACGGGCGCTGCTACTTCGCGGGGCGCAGTGGCGGTGTCATCAATGTCGGGGGCCTGAAAGTTCATCCCGAGGAGGTCGAGGCCGCGATCAACGCCCATCCCTGGGTACGGATGTCGCTCGTGCATGCGCGGCGCAATCCCATCACCGGCGCCATCGTCGAGGCGGACGTGGTGCTACTCGATCCAGAGCGCGCCAATCAGGCAAATGGAGACCGTCCCTCCCAGGAGACCCTCAGCCGCGACATCCTCGAGGCCTGCCGCCGTGCGCTGCCCTCTCACAAAGTTCCAGCGCGCATTCGGTTCGTAGCCGCCCTCGAGGTGTCGGCCTCGGGAAAGTTGGTACGCCCCAATGCGTAACGTCATCGTCACGGGCGGCAGCCGCGGGTTGGGGCTCGCGATCGGCGCAACACTCTCGAGCGCGGCCTATCGGGTGATCGCCGTTGCGCGCAGCGAGACGGCAGAGTTTCGTGCCGCCGCAGAACTCGCCGCTCGCGAGGGACGGGGACCGCTGCATTTCCACAGCTTTGACTTGGCCGAGATCCAAGGCATCGGGTCCCTCGTGCACACGCTGCGTGAAACCTACGGGCCGCTCTACGGCCTGGTCAACAACGCGGGCATCGCTGCGCACGGGTTGCTCACCATGATGCGCGATGAGGACATCGAGGGGGTGGTGCAGCTGAACAGCCTCGCGCCGCTCGTTCTCACCAAATACGTGCTGCGCTCGATGATGGTCGAGCGCTCCGGGCGCATCATCAACATGGCCTCGATCGTCGCCTCGACCGGTGCCAGCGGCCTCGCCGTGTACGCCGCGACCAAGGCCTCGCTCATCGGCTTCACGCGATCACTCGCACGCGAGGCGGGGCCACTGGGCATCACGGTCAATGCGATCGCTCCGGGATTTCTCGACACCGACATGACGCGCGAGATGAGTGAGGAGGATCGCAGCCGGATGGAGCGACGGGCCGCCCTGCGCCGGTTCGCGCGGACGGAGGAGGTGGCAGCCGCCGTGGACTATTTGCTCAGCGAGAAGGCGCGCAACATCACCGGCACCGTGTTGACCATCGACGCCGGGACGACCGCCTGAGGCACAGGGGAATCAACCCCACCGCAACCAGGGCGAGGGTGCCGGGCTCGGGAACCGACGCCGCCGAGGATGCGACCTCGCTGCCATTGAAGAAGAACGTATCGATGTTCGTGCTGATGAGGAAATTCACTTCCGTGTTTGCGCTGGCCCCGGGCGCTAGATTTCCGATCAGGAACGCCGGAACGCTGTCGGAGGTGCTGAGCCCAAAGCCGCTCGGAATCGGAATATTGGTCGATGTGGGACTCAAGGACAGCGAGAAGTCCGAGTTCGCCGCTTGAACCGTTCCCAGAACGGCTCCCGTTGCACCCAGCAGTTGCCACTCATCGAGCGAGTTGTTCCACGTCAGGTTCGAGGTTCCATCCGGTCCCGAGCCCGTGCACGAGCCGGCCACACAGGCCCACGCTTCGGTATCGACGAACTGGGTATCGCTCAGGGCCGTGGCGCCGGTGTTCGTCCACTGCAGCGGCGTGACCCATAGGTCATCCGAGCCGGAGGGGGAGATGAAGGGGCCGCCGGTCTGCGTCGCGCTGATGGAGCTGGAAACATCGGGCCATGCCACCGCACCGGCGGCCGTGGGAAGGGCCAGCGCGGCCGGTGCACATACGGTGATTGCCAAGCGAGACAGGAGATTCATGTCGCATCCTCCGTAATGGACTTCTGACGGAGCGTCGCATGCAAATGCTGCACCTGCTTTGCAAATTCCAAAGCCGGCCAATGTTATGCGACTCGTGTAGAGGAGTTCGGGGGCACTCACTCGAGCGTTCTGTAAGATGCTTCGACACTCGAGCGCGCTTGCGCGCCATGCTCACAAGCGCACCGCGCCTCTGCAGATCTGTTCGCACAGTGGTGCATCCAGTCGCACGTAGGACTTGCCCTGACGGTCATCGAAGTAGATGGGATCGCTTACCGTCGTGGGGTTGTAACCCTGCACCGCAAGCTCGTGCTTCTTCAATCTGAAGGAGCCGGTCCTCTCGAGCGCCGGCACCACGCGCAGGAAGAGCGGACGTGCATAGGGAGGCAGCCGCCTCTCGAGATGGCTGCGCAGTGCTTCGAGCTTGACCGTCTGGTCGATGACGATCGCGGCCATTCCCGCTCGCCCCTCCGCGGCGGGGATGCCCACGCCGTACACGACCGCATCGCGCACGCCGGGGAACGTCGCGATGACAGCGGCCACCTCGGTGGTCGAGACGTTCTCGCCCTTCCAGCGGAACGTGTCACCTGCGCGATCGACGAAGTAGAAGAAGCCCTCGGCATCCTGGCGCATCAGATCGCCGGATCGAAACCATGCATCTCCGGCTGCAAACACGTCGCGCAGAATCTTGCCCTGAGAAGCCTGCCGATCTGCGTATCCCTCGAAGCGGCCACGAGCCCTCCCCGTGGCGTCCTGCAATTCCCCGATCGCCTCGCCGACCTCACCGGGCTCGCAGCGGGTGCATCGTCCGTCCGCGTCCCGCAGCGGATCACCGCTTGCGGGGTCCACTTTGATCAACACCACCGAGACGCGGTGATTGAGGAACGGCGGAATGCGCCCGATCGCTCCGGGGCGTCCTTCGCAGTTGTACAGCGAGAAGCTGCCCTCGGTGGCTGCGTAGTACTCGAGAATCTGCGGGACGCGAAAGCGGCTTTGAAATGCTTCCCAGACCTCCGCGCGCAACCCGTTGCCGCAGCACAGGCGCAGGCTGTGTCGTTGCTCCTGCGGTTGAGGAGGGCTCTGCAGCAGATAGCGGCAGAGCTCCCCGATATATTGAAAGAGCGTGCACCGCTCGGTGACCACGTCCGACCAGAACTCCTGCGCAGAGAAGCGCTCGCGCACGATTACCGTCCCTCCACCGAGGAGCGTTGCTCCCGGGGCAACGACTCCACCGATGCTGTGGTACATCGGCAGGCAGTCGTACATGCGGTCGGAAGGTTGTGTGTCCATCAGGCCGGCGAACCAGTGGCTCCATTGCATGAGCCGCAGATGGCTGACGAGCGCCGCCTTGGGCAGTCCGGTCGTGCCGGAGGTATAGATATAGAGCGCCGGGTCCTCGAGCGCAGGTGAGCGGCACTCGGTCGAGGTGAGCGGGTCGTCCGCAAGACCGGCAAGCTCACGCTCGAGCCCGGCAAGCTCGAGCCCGGCCGTCTCGCGATCGCCTCCCCATGACCAGCATCGCACGCTCGGTGCGATCAGGGTGCGGGCGCCTTGCAATGCTCCTGCGAGCGAGGGGGCGACGATGAGCGCTCGAGGCGAGGCGACATTGACGGCATGCGCGAGGGTCTCCCCGCTCAAGTGGGTGTTGATCAGTGCTGCGACCACCCCCACACGATTGAGCCCGATCCATGCAGCGAGGTATTCGGGACAGTTGGGCAACAGCAGGCAGACGACCTCCCCGGGCGCGAGGTTCTGCGACAGAGTCCACCGCGCATAGCGGTTGGAGCGCGCGGCCAGCTGGCGGTAGCTGAAACTTGCTTCCCGGGATACCAGCGCGGGTGCGCACTCGAAGCGTTCGGCCAGCTCATCGATGACCCACGGCAATGTTTGGGAGCGGTGCTGCTCGATCGGCGCGGTGCGCTCGAGCGCGCGGAGCCAGGCTTTGCCGGATGCGTTCACGCTGCGGCGGAGCGAGCGGTCATAATGTCCTCAAAACCGGATCTCGCATGGAGCGCTTGATGAAGCCAGAAACGATCGCCGTGCACGGCGGTTTCGATTCGGACCCGACCACCAAGGCGGTGGCGGTTCCAATCTACCAGACGGTTGCCTACTCGTTCGACAGCGCGGCTCATGGGGCGGCGCTCTTCGATCTGGAGGTGGAGGGCTTTCGCTACACGCGCATCTCCAACCCCACGAACGAGGTGCTCGAGCGACGCGTCGCGCAGCTCGAGGGAGGAATGGCGGCGCTGACCGCCGCGAGCGGGCAGGCGGCACTGCTTTATGCGCTGCTCGCGGTGAGCGAGTCCGGACGCAACATCGTCTCCGTGCCGCAGCTCTACGGCACCACACACACGCTGCTGGCTCACCTGTTGCCGAAGTTCGGCGTCGAGGGACGCTTTGCACGCTCCGACGAGCCCGCGGCGCTCGCCGAGCTGATCGATGAGCGAACGAGCGCCGTGTTCTGCGAGACCGTGGGCAACCCAGCCGGCAACGTCTGCGACCTGAAGGGGATTGCATCCGTGGCGCACCAGGCGGGCGTACCGCTGATCGTCGACAACACCGTGCCCACCCCAATCCTCATCCGTCCGATCGAATTCGGCGCCGACATTGTCTTGCACTCGCTCACCAAGTTCCTCGGCGGCCACGGTACGACCCTCGGCGGGGCCGTGGTGGACAGTGGCCGCTTCCCGTGGGAGAAGCAGGCCGCGCGTTTCCCGATGATCACCCAGCCGGATGCCTCTTATCACGGGCTTGTCTACACCGAGCATTATGGGCCCACCGCGTACATCGGGCGCTGCCGCAGCGCGCTGCAAAGGACGCTCGGGGCGGTGCTCTCGCCGCTCAGTGCGTTCTTGCTGCTCCAGGGAATCGAGACGGTCGCCCTGCGCGTCGAGCGGCACGTAGAGAACGCGCGGCGTGTGGCGGAGTTTCTTCGCGACGACCGCCGTGTGGCCTCCGTGAGCTACGCGGGCTTCCCTGAAAGCCCCTACTACCCTTTGGTGCAGAGGTACCTGGGCGGGCGCGCCTGCTCGCTGCTGACCTTCGCCATCCGCGGAGGATACGAGGCAGGGACGCGCTTCTACGATGCGCTGCAGCTCTTCAAGCGGCTCGTGAATCTGGGGGATGCCAAATCCCTCGCCTGCCATCCGGCATCGACCACCCACCGGCAAATGTCGCCCGAGGAGCAGCGCGTGGCCGGGATCGGGCCGGAGACCATTCGACTGAGCGTCGGAATCGAGCACATCGACGACATTCTTGCCGACCTCGACCAGGCACTGACCGCCGCCACGCGCTGAGAGGCTCGATTACGAGCCCGGCTGCGGGGCGGTGATCCTCCCGAGCAATCCCTCGATCGATGCGATCGAGTGGAGGTTCGCGGGGGTGATCTCGCTCTGCGGGATGCTGATATTGAACTCCGCCTCGATCGCGAGCATCAAATTCACCATTTTGATCGAGCTTAGACCGAGATCGGACAGGCGTGCATCGATCTGGATCGGGCGTGAGGCGGCCGAAGCTCCGAGGATCCGTCGCACGAGTTGGATCAGCCGCTCGCGCGTGGTGAGTTCACCAGCTGCTTCTGTCAGTTCAGGCATGGGCTCGCGAGCATCATACCGCGGTCGGGACTGCAGCACGGATATGTTGGGCAGGGATATTGCTAGAGGAGCTACCCCGTGAGTGCGGCCTGCACTGATAAGAGTCGAAGCGGCGGCATGTCCATGGAAGCAATTTTGACGGCCGAGCACACAGACCCTGCTGTCGAGGCTACGCTGGCCCCTTGGCCGCAACGTGCACGGGCCGCCGCCGGGACGGCCAGCCAGCATGCACAGGCGGTCGATAGCGCATCTCGATTCCCCTCGGAGGCCTTTGCGGCCATCAAGGCGCAGCGGCTGCTTTCGATCCTCGTGCCGCAGCGGCTCGGGGGCGAGGGGGGCTGCATCGGCGATGTGGCCGAGGTGTGCTATCGGCTGGGTCAGGCGTGTGCATCGACGGCCATGATCTATGCGATGCACAACATCAAGGTCGCCTGCCTGGTGCGCCACGCGCACGGCAGCCAAGCCCTCGAGCAGCTGCTGCGGCGGCTGAGCTCCGAGCAGCTGCTGCTCGCCTCCTCCACGACTGAAGGGCAGGGCGGTGGCAATGTCCGCTCGAGCGACGCTGCGCTTGACTACACCGACGGCCGCGTGAGCCTGGAGCGTCAAGCGAGCGTCATCTCCTACGGTGCGCAGGCCGATGCGATCCTCACCACCGCCCGCCGCTCGGGCGATGCGGAGGCCTCCGATCAGGTGCTCGTGGCATTCCTCAAGAGCGACTACACCCTGACCCTTCGTCAGCGCTGGAGCGCGCTCGGCATGCGTGGAACATGCAGCGAGGGCTACACCCTGAAGGCCTCGGGCGCAGCCGATCAGGTGCTGCCCGAGCCCTACGAGATCATCCACGCCCACACGATGGTGCCCTTTGCGCACCTGCTCTGGGGGTCGGTGTGGGCGGGGATCGCCGCAGCGGCCACCGCGCGCGCCCAGGCGTTCGTGCGCAAAGCGATGCGGCAGTCGGGGGGCCAGCCCCCGCCGGGGGCCCCGCATCTCGCCCGCGCAGTGTCGTCTTTGCGAACCCTGCGAGGGATGCTCGCAAACGCGCAGCGCAGCTACACGAGCCTCCTCGGGGATGCCAAGGGCCTCGCCTCGCTCGAATTCCAGTCCATGATCACCCTCACGAAGGTCGAGGCCTCGGAGCTTGCGGTCTCGATCGTACTGGCCGCCTGGCGCGTGTGCGGCCTGTCGGGTTATCGAACCGACAGCGAGTTCAGCATCGAGCGCCACCTGCGCGATGTGATGTCCGCGCCGCTCATGATCAACAACGAGCGGATCCTGTCGAATCTTGCGAGCAGCGTGCTGTTCACGGCGGTGCCCGATGGTCTGTGCGACTGAGTTGATGCCCAGCACCGATCCTTGCGCGGAGGTCGCGGCGGCGTTGTTCCACCCGCTGGGCGCCGAAGGCGTGTATGCCCGCACCGCACCTTACGAGGATGTGGTCGCGCGACTCGGGGCGCTGCTCTCGACTCACCGGGATCCGCGCGCCGAGGTCCTGCACCTCCCCCCCGTCATGAGCCGCCGCCAGCTGGAGAGATCCGGCTATTTGAAGAGCTTTCCCAATCTCCTCGGCTGCGTCTGTACGCTGCACGGCACGGAGTCGGAGATCCGTGCTGCGGCCGATGCGCACGAGCTGGGGGGCGATTGGACGGGCTCGCTCGCTCCCTCCGACCTGGTTCTGCTGCCTGCGGCGTGCTACCCGGTCTATCCTCTGGCGGCCAGCCGGGGTCGCATGCCGCCTGCGGGTCTCGCATTCGACGTGGTGGCAGAGTGCTTCCGCCGCGAGCCCTCGCGCGCGCTCAGCCGCTTTCAGTCCTTTCGCATGCGAGAGTTCGTTCAGATCGGCACGCCGCAGCATGTCATTGCTTTCCGGGAGCACTGGATGGGCAAGGCCGAGCAGCTCGCCGCGCAGCTCTCACTACCCTGCACGCTCGAGGTGGGCAACGATCCGTTCTTCGGTCGCGTCGGTCAGGTGATGGCCGTGAGCCAGCGCCAGCAGGCGCTCAAATTCGAGTTGCTGGTGCCTTATTTCCTCGGCGCCGCGCCCACCGCGTGCATGAGCTTCAACTACCACCGCGAGCACTTCAGCACCGTATGGGATCTGCTCGATGCGACGGGGGAGATGGCACACACGGCCTGCGTCGCCTTCGGCCTCGATCGACTCGCCGTCGCGCTCTTCTGCGTGCACGGAGTGGAGGTGTCCGGGTGGCCAGCCGCGGTGCGGCAGGCGCTATCGTTTTGACGGCGCTCGACCCGCATGTGCAACGCTTGCTGGAGAAGCTCACGGCGCTCGGCTTGCGCGCTGAGCCTGCTCTGACGGTCGAGCAGCGGCGCCGCAGTCTCGCCGACATGCTCGCCCTTGGTGCTCGGCAGGAGCCGGTCGGAGGCATCGAGGAGCGCACCTTTCCCGGGGCGCTCGGCCCGCTTCGCGCGCGCATCTACAGCCCCTGCGAGGCAGGCTCCGCACGCTTGCCAGCCTTCATCTATCTTCATGGGGGCGGACTGGTCGCGGGTGGGCTCGACACACACGATGGCATCTGCCGATCGCTCGCGAACGCTTGTGCCTGCCGCCTGATCTCCATCGAGTACCGCCTGGCGCCGGAGCATCCGTTTCCGGCAGCGATCGAGGATGCGCAGGCGGCTGTTCGCTGGGTCGCAGCCCAGGCGGCGCAGCTGCACGCCGATGCGGATCGCCTGGTGATCGGGGGCGACTCCGCCGGTGCCACGCTCGCTGCGGTGACCTGCCAGATGCTGGTCGCATCCAGGCAGGTGCGCCCGGCTCTGCAATTCCTCTTGTGTCCCATCACCGCGGCCCGCGCGCAGACGCACTCGCGGCGCCGGTTTGCCCAAGGCTACCTGCTCGATGCGGAGACTCTGGAGCACGACATACGGCACTACTTGCCAAGCGGCGCGGACCCATACGATCCGCGCGTCTCCCCGCTCTGGGCGCGCGAGCTCGCGGGTCTGCCGCCCACCTGCATCCACACGGCAGAATTCGACCCGGTGCGCGATGAGGCCCGCGCCTATGCCGAGCGACTGCAAGCCTCCGGAGTCAAGACCCTGTATCGCTGTCACTCCGGTATGATCCATTTGTTCTACGCTCTGGAATCGCTGGTGCCCTACACGGCGGTGGCTTATCGGATGATCGGTGCAGACGTTCGGGCCATGCTCGCGTGATGCGCACGGGAATCCCTGCGGATCGCACTGCGATTGAAGGGCTCCTCGAGGAGCTGTACGCGGCGCGCGTTGCGGGTCAGCTCGAGCCGCTCTGCGCGCTGTTCTCGACGGATGCCCGATTCCGGATCTCCGGGACCAGCAGCGGCAGGCCGATCGCCATCGCGGCCGATGGTGCCAGCCAGATTCGCCCCTGGCTCGCGATGCTTTTGAAGACTTTCAAGCTCGCAAACCACGAGGTTCTCTCGAAGCTCATCGACGGTGGGGCGGCCGCGGTGCATTGGCGCGCGGATATCCACTCGAGGATCACGGGCTCGGTAATTGCGACCGAGCTGGTAGACTTAATCGAGATCGGCGGGGGGCGTATCACCTCCTACCGGGAATTGTTCGTGCCCTACTGACCCAGGTTTGATACGCTCAAGCTATGCTGTTACACCCCGTCAAAGACACCTTGGCACTGCGGTTCAAAGCTGGTTTGAGGCTCATGCCTGCCTTTGTGGTTGCGTGGGCTCTGGGCACCTCTTCGGGATGGTCGGCGCCACCGTCTCCGGTGGCAGCCCCGGACGGTGCTCCTGCGACCACCACCGCACCATCCTCCGAGAATTCCTCCAACTACATCATCGGGCCGGGCGATACGCTCGAGGTGTTCGTTTGGCAAAACCCGGACTTGTCGCAGACGGTCCCGGTGCGCCCGGATGGAAAGATTTCCACGCCGCTGGTGGAAAACATGGTCGCCGTGGGGAAAACGCCTTCTCAGCTGGCGCGTGACATGGAAAAAGTTCTCGGCGTGTATGTCCGCTCGCCCAAGGTGAACATCATCGTCACCCACGCGCTCGGTGAGCTCACGGAGGTGAAGGTCGTGGGGCAGGTTCTCAAGCCCGAGGCGGTCCCCTACCGTGAGGGGATGACGGTGATCGATGTGATCCTCGACTGTGGCGGGCTCACCCAGTACGCCGCCGGCAATCGGGCCAGGATCGTGCGCACCCAGAACGGCAGGAGCGAGGAGATTCGAGTGAAGCTCCAGAATCTCATGCAAAAGGGCGACATGAGCCAGAACATCAAGCTCCTGCCCGGCGATGTGGTCGTCATCCCGCAATCGATCTTCTAGCAATGGGCATCGCATTCAGGCATGGGGCTCGGCCCATCCTCTCGCGTGTGGCGGTCGCAGCTCTTGCGCTCACGGCCGTTGTCGTGACGCACGCTCAGGACGAGGAAGCGGCACCTGCGGAGCAGGGCGCTGCAGCGCCCGCCGCGCAGCCGGCCTTCGGTCAGCCGGGACTTGGAATTGCAGGATTCGCGCCGCCGGCGGATTACCTCTCAGCGGTGGCCGGTGCGGCGTACACCGACAACGCTTTTCTCACTCCTGAGGGCAGAAGCAGCACCGTCATCGGCACCGCAGGGCTGCTGGCCGATTACGGCTATGTCGGAAACAACATCGACGCTCTGGCGACCGGCAACCTCAACTGGCTGCATTACTTCGACCACGCCTTCGGCGACACGTTGTACGGCAACTTCAACGGCACCGCCATGTGGGGCCATTCAACTGACCTGCTGCAATGGCTGTTCCGCGAGACCTATACCGAGGGTCAGGCGGATCCCCTGGCCGCAGAGACCCCCGCCTATTACGAGGAAGTCAATTACTTCACCACCGGGCCCTACCTGAATTTCAACTTCGCAGCGCTCGATCGGTTGAGCCTCTTCGGGCTGTACTCGAACACGGCCTTCGAGAATTCCCCGTTCGGTTCCCAGAGCTACGAGGGTGGCGCGTCGCTCACGCATGCGCTGTCGGGCGTCTCGAGCGTCTCGATGCTTGGCAGCTCGACCTATACCCACTACCAGGACCCGCGCACCCCCGCCGAGGAGGACGCCGTCGGTGATGAGGAGATCCCCGCGAGCTCCAGCTACAACATGCGCACTGCGGAGTTCATGTACAACGCGCGACTCGCGCGCACCCAGCTCGCGGCAGCTGCGGGCTACTCCTGGGAAGACTATGGCAGCAACGACCACTACAGCGGATCGCCCATCGCGAGCCTGCAGCTGGGTCGCGTGCTCAACGCCTACTCGACGATCTACATTCGCGGCATGTACGGCTACCAGTCCTATGGTGATGCGCTGCGGGGCGATCTTGGCGGTCCCCTCAATGCGCAATCGCTCGGCGGCGGCGCACCTGGGTTTGCAACCGCCGCGCCGCTCAAGGACCACGAGATCACCGCGGGATGGAATTTCATTCGAGCTCGCACGACGTTCACCCTCACGGGCGGCTTCGTGCGTCAGGAGTACATCGACGAGTCCGCCTTCAACAGCAAGGGCGAGAGGCTCACGGCGTCCCTGTCCCGTCAGCTGCGCGAGACGGTGTGGCTGCGTCTGAGCGCATTTGGCTCCTATTACGAATACGGCAACCTGGGCGGAAGAACCACGCTTGCGGCGGAGAACCTGTCGCTCGTGAAGCAGTTCGACAAGGTCGGGTTCGCGGTCTACTACCAACGCACCCACCAGGCCTATGCAGGCACGCAGAACCCCCTGGGTCTTGCGACCGGTGCCTTCGTCGAGAATCGCGTCGGCATCGAGGCGACGTACGACATCATCGGCCACCGCGCTGCGGGCGCGGCTGCCATGCCCGGAGTTCCGGGCCTCTAAGCAGTCCACTCGGCGATGATCTTCGCCCGCTGGCTGGGCGATCAGCTGCGCATTATGTGAAGAAATGATGGCGACCGCCCTGCGCCCGGGCGGGGTCGGCCGAGCTTGCGGCACAAAGCTTGCGCACGTTCCCGCGGATCTGGCAGAGCCGCATTCGGCGCTGGGAGCGAAGGCATGAACGTGCGTTGGGACCCGATCCGGGACAAGATCGAGGGCATCTGGCGGTTCCGATGGTTCGGCATCGCTGCGGCGGCGGCCATCGCCATTGCGGGTTGGCTGGTCGTCTTTGCCATGCCGGACCGCTACGAGGCCGACTCCGAAGTGCTGGTCAACCAGCAGACGCAGCTGAAGCCGGCGTTGCAGGGCCTTGCGACCGAGCAGAATGTCGGGGTGCAGCTCGACTATGTGCGCGAGTCCCTGCTGAACGGTCCCGAGCTGCGCAAGATTGCGCAGCAGGTGGGCGCGCTTCCGGCAGCCGCGGTGGACTCGAGTGCCGAGGAGAAGGCGCTCAAGAGCATCCGTGATCGCATCCAGCTGACGATTCAGGCCGCGGACGATCAGCCGCAGGCCGGCGGCATCCCGCAAGGCATGACCTACGGGATCGCCTACCAGGACGCCAACCGCGATCGTGCGCTGCGCCTGGTGAGCGCTCTCATGGACACGCTCGTCAACGAGACGCTCGGCAACAATCGCCGCGGCTCCGAGAGCGCCCAGCAGTTTCTCGGCGCCCAGATCCAGGACTATCAGGCGCGGCTGAAAGCTGCCGAGGACCGGCTGGCCGCGTTCAAATCGCAGCACCTGGGTCTCATGCCCACCGAGCAAGGCGGCTATTTCGCACAGCTGCAACGCGAGACCGAATCGGTCGAGGATACGCGTACCAAGCTCATCACCGCCGAGAGCCGGCGCAACGCGCTCGAGGCGCAGCTCCGGGGCGACAGTGCCATCTCCGCGGCCCTGCCGGCGATCGGCCCGGACGGCAAGCCTGCCGGGGTCGACACCGTATCGCGCATCGCCGCGACGCAGGCGCGGCTCGATGCTCTGCTGCTGAGGTACACCGACCGCTATCCCGATGTGATTGCTGCGCGCCAGGAGCTGGCTGACCTCAAGCGGCAACGCCAGGCGGAGATCGCAAGTCTGCGCCGCGGTGACTTCAATGCCGCGATCACCAGTGGCGCGAGCTCCAACCCGGTCTACCAAAGCATTCTGCTGCAGCTCAATCAGGCGAATGTAGATATTGCAGATCTGCAGGCGCAGCTTGCCGAGCACGAGCAGAAGGCCAAGCAGCTGCGCGGGTTCGTGGACACGGCGCCGCAGGTCGAGGCGCAGTACGCGCAGCTCAGTCGCGACTATGACGTGAACAAGGCTCAATACACGGCACTGCTTTCGAGCTTCGAGAAGGAGCGCATGGGCGAGCAGGCCGGAAGCGCCGGAGCCGTGCGATTCGAGATGGTGGAGCCCCCGATGGTGAGCTACGGGCCGGTTGCCCCGCACCGCGGGCGCTTGATGGCGGGGATTCTCGTCGCTGCCCTGATCGCCGGTGGCTTTCTCGCCTCGTGGCTCGATCAGCTGCGACCCGTCGTGGGCTCCGCCAGCAGCCTCGCCCATCTGACAGGGGCGACCATCCTCGGGGTGGTGAGCTCGGCGTTCCCCACTCGGGAGCGCGCCATGCTGCGCTCGCAGCGACGACAGTTCGCGCTGGCCCTGGCGAGCTTGGTCGTGGGGTTTGCCATTGCGCTGCTGCTCAGCCGTCTTGGCGTTCGACTCAGTATTCCTGGCCTGACAGAGGTGGCATCGTGAGCGTCATCGAAACCGCGCTCGATAAGCTCAGACGGACCGCAGGCCCGGCGAAACACGCGCCGGAGCCTATCTCGCCGATCGTCACGGGTCTTTCCATTGCGGCCTACCCGGGCTCGTATTCATCGGAGCCGCTACCCCCGCCCGCCAAGAGTATCCGGGTGGACCTCGCGGAGCTGCGTGCGCAGGGTTACCTGCCCGAAGCGCGGGCGGAGCGGCGCTTTGCCGACTACTACCGTGAGATCAAGCGGCCGGTCATTCGCAAGGCTCTCGCAGCCGATGCCATGGCGGACCTGCGCTTCGTTCTGGTCTCGAGCGCGCTGCCGGGAGAAGGCAAGACCTTCACGAGCCTCAATCTGGCGCTCAGCATGGCGCGTGAGCACGATATCTCGGTCCTCTTGGTCGACGGGGATGTGGCCAATCCGCAGATCAGTCGGGCCCTGGGGGTGGACAACGAGCCGGGACTCATGGGCGCATTGCGTGACGACACGCTCGATCCCGAGGTGCTCGTCCTGGGCACGGATGTTCCGGGATTGGACCTGTTGCCCGCTGGAGGTCCCCTGGACGGTGCCGCAGAGCTCATTGCAAGCGCGCGCATGGCGCAGGTCGCGGCTCGGCTCAGCTTGCGCAATCCGCGCCGGCTGGTGCTACTGGATTCCCCGCCCGTGCTCGCCTCGAGCGAGGCGCGCGCACTGCTGCACATCCCGGGGCAGGTCATCCTCGTGGTGCGCTCGCATCAGACTCCGACGCAGGCTTTGCAGGACGCTCTGACCTTGATCGACCCGAAGAAGCTGAACGGGCTGGTGCTCAACGATGCAACCGTCGGAGCCGGGGAGGGCTACTACTACGGCTACGGCTATTCCACCTACGGTGCGCACGGCACGAATGGCGCAAAGGGTGATCGCCTGCCGATGGATGATCGGCCTTCAACCTGAGCTCACCCGCTCGTGTAGATACTCGAGAATGGCCTCGGAGATCCTCTCCTCTGCGAAGGGATAGGCCGCCGGAACGAAGGACGCCGCCTGACTGAGGACCCCGGGGAGGTCACCCGCACCGTTCCACGGGAGCACCGAGCCGGCGCGAGAGAAGACCTCGAGAATCTCCAGCTGGTGATCGTCGATGTGCTCCTCGAACATCGCGCGCCGCGCGATCGCCACGACCTTCTTGCTCTTCCTGAGGCCCAGCATGATCGAGCCGACGCCGGCCTGGCAGATGATGAGGCTCGCCTCCTCGTATCTGCGCTCGAGCTCCTCTCTGGCGAGGAACGGCACCAGGGTCATGTGCGGGGAGCTGTAGGGTGTGTTGCCGCTTTGAGCGAGCACGGGCTCGCGCAACACTCCCTGAGTGATCGCCTGCTCAATCTCGATGAGGGGACGCGCGAACGGCATCTCCCAGGTGCCCAGAACGACGAGGATCATGGCGACCTAGAAGAGCGGGCCGACGTAGGTGCTCCGGGGGTATGCGGCCCGCATCTGCTCCCACTGCACGAAGAACAGGTCTGCGATCGGGTACACCGCCGTGGCGGCTGCCGCCTTGGTGTCGATGCGGCAGAACGAGAGGATGTAGATGACCTTGCACCCCAGGAGCTTGCCGAGGTAGCAGAACGGAACGGCGCTGTGACTGCCCGTCGTGACGATCGCATGCGGGCGGAACTTGAGCAGAATCGGCAGCGCCAGGAACCAGTTGATGATGAAGTTCCTCCAGAACACCCAGTCTCGATTGTGCCCATTGGGTCTCACGAAGCGGGCCGGGTGGTCCTTCAGCAGCTGGCGTGTGAGCGGCAGGTCCTCCGTCACGATCAGGTAATCGGTCGCCGCGAGCAGCCCCTTGAGCTGGAAGATCTCCGCGAGATGACCACCCGCGGAGCTTGGAATGAGCACGCGCAGCTTGGCGCTGGCGCTCCTGGCCGCGGCCCTCGAGGCCCCCTCATTGCGCACGGAGCTCCTCGATCAACCGCCGGGTGTGCGCGATGTTGCGGCGGCTGGAGGCGCCAAAGACGATCGACTCGATCTGCGGCTGCCGGCACACGTACTGCAGCGCCTCCTCGGGTGGGAGCGCTCCGCTTGCAAAGACCGACATCGCGACCATTCGGCAGCGACCCTGGGCGATCAGCTCCTCGTACGCGGGCTGACCGCCGCACATCCGAAAGCCGATCTTGTTGATGTTGGCACAGATGATCGGGTTGTCGATCCCGACCTTCTCGAGCGCACCGAGCAAGCGCGGCGCATTCATCGTGATGAAGCCGGGCTCGGCCCCGTATCGGCTGCGCACGCAATCGGCAAACATCCGGAACGCCTCGTCGAACCCCAGGCCGAGCAGGAAATCCGTCGCCACGTTCTGCAGGAAGATCACCGGAGTTTCGAGCCCGGCGAACATCTTCATCTCGGCATCGACCAGCAGCTCGGCGAGCCCCTCCACGTCCTTGCGCGCGAAGGACACGCCACCGCGAAGCAACGCACCGACAGCATTTCCTTCGGGCAGGAAGCTGCGCACCGCCTCGAGCACCCCGCGCTCGGCTGCGGCATTCGCGTACTTGTGCGCGTACGGCATGCAAGGATAGAACTTGTATCCCGGATACTTCTCGCGGTTCTCGCGAAAGTGATCGCACACCTCGGCCATGCGCTCGTGCGTCGTGCACATGAAGGTGCGGATGCCCTCCGCGTAGGCCTCATCGAGCACGCCGATGACGGCGGCGGTATCCCTGAACCGCATCGCCTGGGCTCGCGCCTTGCCCTCGGACATGTGGTTCACCCCGAAGAACTGATTGTCCCCGAAGAGGATGGGATCCATCGCAGTCATGAGGGCTGTCCGGGGCTGGTCAGCCGATCGAAGATCGTGCGGGCAAAGG
Source organism: Steroidobacteraceae bacterium (assembly GCA_035524075.1). GTDB lineage: Bacteria > Pseudomonadota > Gammaproteobacteria > Steroidobacterales > Steroidobacteraceae > JASHUC01. Next base: position 21,329 of record DATKPP010000007.1, read on the forward strand.
AGCGCGAGCGCCGCGTGCTGGCCTCGGCCGCCTCCTGCGGCGCACCGGCGATGTTGCGCGGGTCCACGAGCGTTCGGGCTTTCCCCGCATCGCGACGCATGAGGGCCGCGACGAGGTTCGTATCGCTCGCCGTGCGAAAAGTGCTGAGCGCCGGTGTGCCCTGCGCGATGCACTGAACGAAATGGTCAACCTGGGCCGAGTACTCCTCGCCGCGCAGGTAGAACCAGACCGGACGGGTGAGCTCGGTCGTGTAGCGGATGTTCCACCCGGGCTTGAAGCTCTCGAACGGCTGGCGCAGCTCGCGCAGGTAGACCTGGATCTCCTGACGGTCGACGTTGATGCGGCCGTGAGTGCCCCAGATGGACAGTTTCACCGACATCTTGCGATGAGTCTCATCGCTCCAGTTGGTGGCGAGCTGACCCTGCAGGCCCTCCGAGAAGTGCAGCGTCGAGTAGATCTCGTCCTCCACATCGCTCGAGAACACACGATTGAGCACGGTGCCCGACACCGCACGCGGCCGCCCGATCAGGTAATTGAGCAGATCGATCGCGTGACAGGCGTAGTCGAAGAGGCATCCCCCACCCTCGGCGCTCTGGGAGCGCCACGTCGTGCCCTTGGGGCGCAGCACGACCGGACCGTAGGCCTCGGCGCGCACGTGATGCACCTTTCCGAGGAGCTGCCGGTCCAGCAACCGCTTGGCCTCGGCGAAGGTCGCCACGAATCGAAAGTGGTAGCCCACCTGGTTCACGAGCTGGCGTTGCTCGGCCTGATCGGCGAGCCGGTACCCCTCCTGGGGATCGAGCCCGAAGGGCTTCTCACAGAAGACATGCAGCCCGCGCTCGAGCGCGGCGCCCACGACGCCCGCGTGGTAGCGGGAGGGAGTCGCGACGAACAGGCAATCCAGCGGCTCCTGCGCGAGCATCTCGCGCCAGTCTGCATACGTTCTGACCCCGGTGTACTTCGCAAGCACGTCGAGCACATAGCTCGAGGTGTCGCATATCGCCCGCAGCTCGATCTGCGGATGCATCCTGACGATCGAGTGATGCGACAAGCCCATCTTTCCGAGCCCGACCACTGCGGCTCTAAGCATTTCGGTTCCACTCCCGGCGCGCACCGTCGAGGTGCGGCACGTTGCTGTACGGCGAGCCTCGGACGTAGCAATTTTCATGCGTTCCGGAGTAGAACGGCCAAGCTTTCACGATTGTGATCGCACTCACACATTCGCAAGCTCGATGCGCGCCAGCCAAGCTTCTTCCGTCGCGGTGCTTGGCTGCAGAACGACCTTGATTTGGCCTGCGCGCGCTGCCTCGCGCCCGAGGTGCGGCGCGAGGGTCGGTCAAAGCAGACACGTTGCGATTCGGTTAAGTCTAGGCTATCAATCCGCGCAGCTCTCGGTCGCAAGCTGAGCTGTAATCTGCAGAGCAAGCTGAGCTGTAGCCGGCGGAACAAGCTGGGCTTTAATGCTTTGGAGAGCTGTGGCACTCGGGAGCGAGTCGCACAACCTCAAGCCGATAAGGAATTCGCGATGCGTGTGAAAACTCCACTCCATGGGCCGGCAGGCACTCTGGCCCTCTTCTCGCTGATGCTCGGTCCGTTCGCCGCGGGGGGCGTACAGGCGGCCACGAGCTCCAATGCGCAATCGGCGATCGGGATGAACCTGAATGGCATCAGCTACTACAGTCCCGAGCAGCCTTTCTTGAACATCTTCAAGACCACCGGCATCAACGCATCCTCGCCCGGGGGCTGGTCCACGCGCTCGAGCAACATGGCGGAAACCCACGAGGAGCAGTACCTGCAGCTCGACTCGAGCGGGTATCCGACGAGCCTCAATGCGAACTCCTCGGACTCGAGCCAGCAGTTCAGCCAGGTGTGTGCGCTGCTGCTGTACAACTTGCCGGCCTCGAACGCAGGCACCGGTCCGAGCTATCGGTCCGGCCAGTACGTCATTCTCTACGACGGACAGGGGACACTCTCGGTTGGCAACGACGCCCAGATGGTGAGTACCGCCGCCGGTCGCGACGTTTTCAACGTCGCCCATGCCGACGAAAGCGGCGTATGGGTTTGCATCACCCAGACCGATCCCAATCACCAGGGCAATTACATTCGCAACATTCGCGTGGTGTATTCCTCGGATGAGGCATCGCTCAACGCGGGCAACGTCTTCGAGCCGAGCTTCCTTTCCCTGATGAAGAACTTCAAGGTGCTGCGGGCGATGCAATGGCTCAACATCGACACCAACCCGAATCCCTCCGGGGAGTGGTCGGCGCGCACGCAGGTGAGCGATGCCGGCTGGGGCGCATCGGGCGGTGTACCGTACGAGGTCATCTTCGAGCTGTGCAACGCTGCCGGGGCTGACTGCTGGGTGAACGTTCCTCACAATGCGACCGGGGATTTCGTCACCCAGCTGGCAACCCTTGCGCACCAGATGCTGGGGTCGAGCCAGCAGCTGTACATCGAGTACAGCAACGAGGTCTGGAACGGCGACTACGCGCAGTTTCAGTACGCGGAGACCCAGGGCCTGCAGGAGTTCCCGCAGAACACCAACGCATTCACCGGCAACCGGGACTGGTACGGGATGCAGACCGCACAGATGTGCGACACCGTGGCCTCCGTGTGGGGCAGCGACTTCTCGCGCGTGCACTGCGTTCTGGCAGCCCAGGCCGCCAATCCCTGGACCGCCCAGGAGTCGCTGAACTGTCCACTGTGGACGCAAGGCGCACCGTGCGCGTCGCATCACATCACCGATGTGGCGATCGCCCCCTACTGGGGCTTCGGGGCGCCCTCATCCTGGAGCGGCAACTCGCAGTCGCAGAATCTCACCCAGCTCTTTCAGGAGCTGACGCAAGGCGGAGTCGTGGCGGGCAGCTCCTCCGGAGGCGAGCTCAAGCAGGCCTCCGAGCAGGAGGCGGCGTATGTCTCGGCGCTCGCACCGTTCAGGCTCCCGCTCATCACCTATGAGGGAGGCCAGACGTTCCTGAGCTTCCCCAATGGGCTCAACTCGGACGGCTCGAACAACTGGATGACGAGCTTGTACATCGCGGCGAACCGGGACTCCCGGATGGCCGGCGCCTATCAAACGGCGCTCGCCAACTGGAAGTCCAACGGCGGTCACGTCTACATGATCTACAACGACATCTATGGCCCGAACCAGTACGGGGAGTGGGGGGCGCTCGAATCGTTCCTCGATACGGTGACGCCCCTGACGAGCGCGCCGCCGAAGTGGCAGGGGATTCAGAATTTCATCTCGAGCAATCCGTGCTGGTGGTCCGGATGCGTCGGCAGCATCGGCGGATCCACGGCGACCGTTCCGAATCCCCCCTCGAACGTGACCATCCAGCACTGATCGCAGGGCTATCGGAACAGGCCCTTCAGCTTATCGAGCAGTTTCTGCCGCAGTGCCCCCTCGTGCTTTTGCAGTGCATCGAGGGGAAGCTCCTTCGCCAGGGCGTGTAGATCCGGACGCACCTTCGGGCTTGCGAGGGTTCCGGTGACGGTCAGCGGAAGCACCACGAGCGCATGGGGCGTTTGTGCTGCGGCGGGCGTGCTGCTGCCGAGAAGGGCCGCCCGGATGCGGTAATCGAGCGTGTCGGTCACGAGGTTCGCGGTGCCGCCTCCGGTGAGGCTCAGATGCCGCGAGCCCACCTGCAGATCGCGCGTGAGCGCAACCCCGTCGGTGATCTCTGCGGACATCGAGAAGGTATCGAATCGGGTTCGTCCGCCCCCGCCGGGTTGATCACTCGAGCCCTTCATGCCGACCAGGGCCATCGCCCGATTGACCTCGGCGCGGAAGTCGATTCCCTCGATGGCGCCGTTGGCAAGGCTCAGGGCGATGTGACCTCGCAGTGAGCGGATCATGGCATCGCTCGTGCTACCGCGTGCGCTGACATGACAGGTGAGGTTTCCGCGCCCGGATAGACGCTGGGTGTGCTCGGTGTCGGCGAGCAGCGGGGCGATATCCACCCCCGTCATGGTTTGATCGACGACGCTCACGGAGCTTGGGCCGCGGGCATCCACACTCACCTCGCCCGAGTACTGGCCCCCGTAGAGCCGCGCGGTGATGGGGGCGATGCGTGTGATCCCGTTTCGCGCCGTGATCCCCACGCGCACATCCCCGAGCGCCATACCGGCGATCCTGAGCTGCCCGATCCCAAGCAGTCCATCGATCCTCAGTTTGCGCAGCACCTCGGCAGGCAGGAGCTCCGGGGGCGCGGTGGAGGGCGCAGTCTCATCCGGGGCGTGGGTGGGCGCAGCGCCGTGATCGCGCGGAAGATAGCGATCCACATCAAGCTGATCGAGCGACAGATCGAAGCTCATCGCGCTGGTGGCAAGGTCGGTGAGCGCGGCGTGCCCGCGAAGGGTCGTATCGTCGGCTCGCGCTTGGAGATTCTCGATGCGCAGGCCGCTTCCGGCACTGACCCTCAGGTCGAAGCGGCCGGAGATCTGCAGCGGGAGAGCCTGGGGCGAGCGCCGCAACACCAGCTGCACCTCCACGGGCACGGGACGGTCCATGCCGACAGCGCCGATCTTGAGATTCAGGTGATCCGCCAGCAGGTCCTCATAGCTCACCTGGCTGTCGGTAATGGCGAGCCCCGCCAGCCGCGGCAGCTGAAGTGCGCTCCCGGTCTGCGGCGCCGAGCCGCTCGGGCGGGCCGGTCCCGCGGTCCCGGCGGTGGTCGCTGCGAGCTGCCAGTTGCCCTCCCCGCGAGCGTTTCGCATGAGATGCAGCGCGAGGCCCTCGACCTCGATGTGGCGAAACTCGAGCTGCTTGTGAAGCAGCGGCAGCAGCCGCACCTGCAGTGCCGCATGCTCGAGGGTCGCGAAGGGTCCCCCCGCAAATCCGGCCGGATTGCTGAGGCTCGCCGGACCCAGCTCGAGCGCGATCCACGGAAACACCGATAGCTTCAGCGGCCCCGAGAGCGCGAGCTGGCGGCCGGTCGCCGCGTGGACGCTGCGCTCGATGCGGGCCTTGTAGGCATTGGGATCGACGAACAGCGGGAGCGCGAGCAGGGCGATGATGAGCAGGGCGAGCAGGCCGCCAACCGCGAACGTGAGGATCTTGAGCGCGCGCACGAGGTGTCCTTCGACTCGAGGAGAATACCCCAGTGTGCCGCTCGCGCCCAAGCATCGGGCGCGGATATTGTCCTGCGGTGGAAGCCTGAGATCTCTCAGGCGCGGGCACCCCTACAGGGCCTCGTGATCACGTTTGGATCGCACCCACTCGAGCTGCCTCGCGACCAGGAATCTCGCATACAGCGGGATCTTCCAAAGCGCATACCAGGGTGCGAGCACGATATTTCCGAACGAGAGAATGCTGCGCCCGTAGCGCGCCCAGGAGAGCAGCACTGCGGCGCCCAGGGCCAGCATTGCGCCGCTGGTCAGCTCGAGCGCGGAGCGCTCGGCGGTGGCTGTGTAGAGCGCGACGCTCAGCAGCCACAGCACCGCGCTCGCGAGCAACAGCAGCGACAGCGGCGGCACGCTCAGGTCCAGAGCGAACGCGAGCAGCGCCCCATCGCGCGTGACCCAGGCGCGACGGATCAAGCGCGTCGTGTCGCTCACGATCACGCTCAGATGTCCGTGCTCCCAGCGAGTGCGCTGGCTTTGCAGGCCCTCGCGCGATGCGGGAAGGGGGCTGGTGACCAGAGCTCGCGGATAGAAAGTCGGCGGTCTGCCGGAGCAGGCCAGATCCAGTCCGATCTTGAGGTCCTCCGCGATATGCCCCGTCGCAAACTGCGAGCGCGTGATGCAGGACCACGTGAATGCCATCCCCGAGCCCATGAGCTGACAAGGCAATCCCAAGCGATGCAGGCCCGAGGCGCGGACGAGGTTCTTCACCGCATTGGCAAATTGTGCGAAGCGAGCCTTCAGTCCACTGCCCGGCGGTGCGTAGAGGAGGTAGAGGGCTTGGACCGGCCTCTCGGTGCGCATGCACTCGCCTGACAGGTGATCGATTGCGCCCTGAGCGACCTGGCAGTCTGCATCCACGATGATGACCACCTGCGGGGGGGCGGAGCGCAGCTCACGCAGGCCGAAGTCGAGCGCATAGCCCTTGCCCCGTCGCGTGAGGTCGCAGCGCTCGGTCACCTCGGCACCGGCGGCTCGGGCCACTGCGGCCGTCGCATCCGAGCAGTTGTCCGCAACGACCAGCAACCGGTCCGTCGCTCTTAGCTGGGGGATGATCGAGCGCAGCGTGGGGGTGATCGTGGAGGCCTCATCGTGTGCGGGTATCAGAACGGCGACGCGGGGTCGCGGCTGCGGTGACGCAGGCTCCGTCCCGGCCCGCGCGCGTCTGGAGGTCACCGCGAGCAGGACCTCCGCCAGCAGCACGGCGATCGGAATCCACAGAAGCAGAGCAAGAGCGGTCAGCACCAGTGCGAGGAGGAGGGCCATGGCACAGATCAGGCGATGCGCGCGGTGAGCAGATGCCGCTCCCGCAGAGCGCTGTCGATGTAGCTTTGCAGGCGCTCGGCGAGCACCGCGACGTGGGGCTCCTGGAGCATGCTCGAATGGCCGCCCGGGACATCGATCGCACGGACGCCCCGAGTCGTGCGCAGAGCCCATCCAAGCAGCGGATCGTCGTAGCGCTCGATATAGGGCTCATCGTCACCGGACCCCCGCGTGGCACGAAACAGCACGAGCTCGCCATCGAAGGGGGCTGCCGGACGATACTGGCGCTCGGCGAACCGGTAGGCCGTGCGAACGGGAATCCTGCCCACGATCCTCGGGGGCCGCTGTCCACGCCGGCTCCACGTGCGGATCAGCCGCAATCGGATTCCGTCGCGGATTCCCCTTCCCAGCTCTCCGAGCACGTAGACCGAGAGGTTGCGTGCCTTTCTGAGCAACTTGCCGATGACCACCACGGCGCGCCGCGCCGGGGAGCCGTACTGACGCCGCTCGCGCAGCACGTCCATGGAGCGGCGCAGTCCCGCCTGAGTCAGTCTCCAGGTCTTCGGCGCAGCCGCAGGATCTGCCGCGTCGAGTATCGCAACCAGTGCGACCTGCTCGCCCTGCTCGCGCAGCTGCTTTGCCACCTCGAACGCAATGACCCCGCCTGCGCACATCCCCCCGAGCAGGTAGGGCCCGCGTGGCTGTACGGAACGGATCTTCGCGATGTGGTACGCCGCCATCTCCGGAATGCGCGTGTGCACCATCGGCAGCCCCTCGGCCGAATAAGGCTGAAGACCGTACACAGCATGACCGCGGTGCAGATGCAGCGCCAGATTGCGGTACAGCATCGTCTCGCCATCGCCATCGTGAATCAGAAACACCGGTGCTCGCCCCTGCCCCTCCCGGATGAGCACTAGGGAGTCGCGGGGGCCGTCGACCGATAGCAGCCGCGCCAGCTGCTCGATCGTGGGCGCCTCGATGACGGAGGTGAGCGGGATCTGCCGGCCGATGCGTTGCTCGATGTGTGCGCAAAGGTCAACGGCCAGCAACGAGGTGCCGCCGAGATCAAAGAAGTTGTCGTGGACTCCGATCGGAGAGACATTCAGTACGTCGGTCCAGATCTCGGCGAGCTGCGATTCAAGGCTCGTCCGCGGCGCCAGGAGGGCTGAGCCCGTCGCGCGGGATTTGTGCGCCGCTCGAGCGTGCATGGCGCCCAGGATTTGCTCCGCCGTTCGCAGCTCCCCGCTGATGCGTGCGAAGCGCCGCGACTTGCTCGGGCTCTGTGCCTCCGGGGGCTCCTGCGAGGTGGCTGCAACTCCCGCCCCGGTCTGCTCCAGCGCCGGCGATTCTTCGGAATGCGCCAGATGAGGCTGGTACTCGAGGCTCGCGGCGCGCTCGGCCGGCAGGTCGTAGCGAGCACCGCCTTGGGTCTCGGTGCGCCACTCGTGCGCCACCGCCTCGAGGAAATCGCGTGCCGGCTGGTTCTTCTTCGTGAAGAGAACGGTCGCGGAGACCCGTGCCAGATGGCGCTCGCGCGCGATCTGGCCGAGCTGCCGCAGCATACGATGCTCGACGCCCCGACCGAGCACTCTGCAGCTCAGAAGCAGTGTATCGATCGTGAGCGCATCCGCGTGCAATGCGTAGATCATGAGCCCGACCAGCCCGTAGTCCCCGAAGCGATCGCGGACTTCCACGATGCGGCATTCAAGCCCCGCGCTGCCCAGGGCTCGGATCTCGGCCTCGCTGCGCCGTACGGTCGTGAAGTTGAACTGATTGGTCCGTTGAGTGAGCTGTGCCACGCGCGCGATCTGCGGCGCCTCTGGAGGCTTGATCACGACCTCCAGATCGAGACCCGCGAGAAACTCATCCAGCGAGGGGGCCGCGCGGCGGAAGCGCGCGCGTTCGGCCTCCTGACGGTACATCGTCGTTCGCTTGCGGTCCTCGCTCGTCACGCGGGTGCGATCGAAGACCCACACGTGCCGCAGAAAGCTCTCGATGTCCTGGTCGATCGGGACCTGAAGTGTCAGCACCTCCGGGCAGGCGAGCCCCACTTCGGCGCATTCGATCGGGTTGTCATCGAGGTAGACGAAGCTGTCGAGGCCGAGGTTGAGCTCCGTTGCGAGCGAGCGGATGTTGTCCCACTTCGGCTGCCAGTTGATGCGCCAGGCGACCAGGTGCTCCTTTCTCAGGAGCATGTCCGCTCGGCGCTCGAACACCTGCATCACATCGGCTTCGGCGTTCTTGCTGCACAGGCAGAGCAGAATCCCGCGCTCGGCGAGGCTCACCATGAAGCGCTGCAGCGCGAGGAACGGCGGGGACAGCTTGATCCCCTCCACGCCATCCTCACCCACGACGCCCTGCCAGAGCGTGTTGTCGCAGTCCAGGACGACCACCTTGTGAGGGGTCGCGAGATGCGCGTGCGCGCGCCGCGCGAGCGCGGTGCCCAGAGCGGCAAAGAATCGCGGGGTATACGGCACGTGGCCGAGTCGATCGCGCCGCGCATCGTAGTAGTCATCCACCCGGTACAGATCAAGGTCGCTCTGCTCGATGAGCGAGACGCCCGGGAGCTCGCGCAGGGTGTCGCTGATGCGTTCGCGGGCGCGATCGAGAAGTCGAGCTCGAGCGTGAGGCCCGTCCGGACAGGCCACCACGACCAGCGGCACCTGCGCACGCGCCGTGAGGGCCCGCATGGCGTTGAGCAGATCATCCGCATTGCGACCGAGTACCTGCTCGATGTGGCGCTCATCGTCGGCTTGCGATGCGGGCAGCGCACGCAGCCAATCCTCCGGCCTGAACAGCAGGACGTTCAGGCCGCGGCGGTTCCTGGAGAAGACACTCGCAGGATCGAGGAGCTGTTGATAGATCTGGTCGTAGGGGGCGAATTCGATGGCGGCCCGCAGGCCCAACAAATCCATCCAAAACGCAAGCGCATCCTGGATCGGCTCGGCCGTGAACGTGGCTGCAATGAGAATGCGCGGGGACGCCGTCGCCGGTTGCAGAGCTTCCATGATCTCAATCGCGCTCATATCCTGCGCTCATATCCCGTGCATCTTCCGAGCTACTCATTGTGCGGCCTCCTGCTCCCTTCTCTCAAGCAGGCGCACGCAGGCATCAAACTTGCGAGGTGGAACGATCGACCTTGCGCCCGTCGAGGGATTCGCCGGGCTGTGCAAGCTCGGAGCCCTCCAGATGGAAGAGCCGGGCGAGCTTGGCCACTTCCGTTTCAATCGAGTGCCCGGCAAGCACATCGCGGTACCCCTGCTCTGCGAGCCGCTCCAGCGTTGCCGGGGAGCTTGCGAGACACTCCTCCATCGCGCGAGCGAGCGCCTCGACAGAGCCGGCGGGGAAGAGCCACCCGTTCTCACCGTGCCGGACGAGCTCCGGAATTCCGGCAATGTACGTCGTCAGAACCGGGCGGCGTAATGCCATCGCTTCCATGATGACCACCGGCAGTCCCTCGGCAAAGCTCGGCAGGACCAGCGCGCGGGCATTGAGGATGTGCTCGCGCACCTCGCTGCCGCCGATCCAGCCCGTGATGCGCACTTGCCCCTGCAGCCGCAACCGAGTGATGGCTTGCTCGATCTGGGCCCGGGCCGGCCCATCTCCAGCCAGCACCAGCTCGAAGGCGACTCCGCGCGCGGCGAGCCGTGCCGCAGCCTCGAGCAACAATGTCTGTGCCTTGTCCGCGCACAGCCGTCCCACGCACACCAGCCGCGGCTCGGCCGGGATCGCCCGCCGTGCACCTTCGTGGAAGCTTCGCTCCAGTGCGCAATGGATCACCTTCACCTTCGGCCAGTCGCACTCCCGGGTCTTCAGGAACATCTGACTGCGGCCGAAGGAGCTCACGGCCACGACGAAGGCGGCGCGGCCCACCTTCTCGTCGAGGCCGATCGGTCGCTCGAACTCGCGCGGTCCGTGAACCGTGAAGCTGTACGAGGGGCCGCCCAGCACGCGCACGAGCATCGCCACCTCCGCGGAGTTCCAGCCGAAATGTGCATGCAGGTGCGTGGCCCCGAATTCCGCGAGCCAGGGCAGGATGCGACAGGCTTCGGCGAGCCAGACGAGGTGATAGGGCAGCGAGCGGTCCGAATCGCGCGCCATTCGCATGGCGAGCCGCAGTGCGCCGGCAAACCGCAGGGGCGAGCGCAGGAGCGTTGCCAGCACCGGCGCCACCAAGCCGAGGGGTCCCTCCCGCAGCACGTAGCGGGTGCGCTCGCGCTCGCGGCGATCCTGCTCATCCGGGAGGTTGTCATCGTCCCAGCCCCGCAGCGCCACGCGCAGCACCTCGAATCCTTGTTGCTCGAGCGCCAGGATCTCGCGGCGGATGAAGCTGTGGCTGACCCGCGGGTATTCAGTGACGAGGTATGCGATCTTCATGGAGTGCCTTTGTCACCGCGATGCGGCATTCAATTGGGGTGCGGCCCATTCGAGCCTCGAGTTGCGATCCGCCAGCGCCTGCAGCACGCGCGGGTCCGTCTGCACGTCGAACTTGCGGGCGTACAGCTTCTCCGAGCTCAAGAGCAGCTCGAGGTCGGCTGAAGTCAGGACGGCGGGATAGGGCGGGGATGGCCTGTCCCAGATGGTGAGCCGCAGGTCATCGCCCCTCACTCGTTCGGCAAACCGCGAGTTGGAGAGGATCGTTTGAATCACCATCTCATCGGGTATGAAGGCGTGCCTGCTGAATGAGAGGAACTCGGGTGCGCGCCGGCAAAACTCCGAGATGTAGTGAATCGCCTGCCTGCTGAGTGTCCACCACTGGGAGCCCCCGTAGGGCTGTAGTCCGAGCGGCATGCGGCGTCTCCACGGCAGCCGGAGCACCCGGGACCGAAACCTCAGATGGCGACACAGCGCCTTCTCGGGCGCCTTGAAGTATCCGCCGTGCGTGGACCAGCGATTGGGCTGCAGGAGGGAGAACGATTCAATGAATTCCTGCCCCCAATGGTGCCGCAGAAACGACGCTATCTCGCGATTGGACTTGATCGGATAGTCCGATCCGGAGATGAGCGAGGCGTAGTCGAACGCCATGCCGCTCGCGAGCAGCTCGTCGATCAGGCCGACCGTCGCCTGCACGATTCCGAAGGCGCCCCACCGGCAGTCGTGGCGTCTGAGAAAGCGCAGTTGCGGGCGGCCCTCCAGCAACTGCACGGCCTGCTGGTAGGCGTTCCCGTCGGCGCGGCGGTCGAAGTGGATCAGGACGGGTGAGGTTGATGGCAGCGCCGCCACCAGGACGGCCAGCTGTCGGGGGTTGCGATGCGCGAGGATCAGATAGGCGACGATCACTGCGGAGATCCGGGCCGTGCTACTTGTACTCGATCAACGTGGATTTCATCCGGCGCTGACGGTCGAGCGTGAACCTGAGCTGGCCGATCATCTCCGGGAAGTTGCCCACGACCAGTGCAGCGGCGCGCCAGGCGTTCTCCCGCAGAGAGCGCCTGCCGAGAAGGGTCAGGCGCAGGACCTGCAGCGGGTAGGCGGCCAGCAGCAGAAGCGCCCACGCGGAGAGGGTTGCGCTCGCGATGACCACGAGCGTCGGCAATACGAGCCCCCACGCCCACACCCGGCGTGTCTCGCGCACCCAGTGCCGCTCGGGAGGCGCTCCGTGCAGGTCCGCCCCCTGAGCGAAGGCGTAGCCCCCGCGGACCATTCGTTGCCACCACTGGCCAAAGCGATACAGAGCCGCATCGTGCAGAGTCATCTCCGCCTCCAGGCGCCGAATGCGCCAACCGGCCTGACGCACTCGCACGCACAGCTCGGGCTCCTCGCCACAAATCAGATCCGGCCGGAATCCATCGACCTGCCGAAAGGCGCGCACGCGCATGACGGCATCTCCTCCGCAGGCTTTGCTCTCGCCCGCCGGCACATCCCATTCGATGTCGCAAAGCAAGTTGTAGACCGAACGATCCGGATAGCGCTCGCGCCGGCGGCCACAGACCACGCCGACCTGCGGATGCGTGCTCAGGAAGCCTCGCGCGGTATCCAGCCACCCTGCGGCGACCTCGCAGTCGCCATCCACGAAGAAGACGAACACCAACCCCGGGTGCATCTGCAGGAGGCGCTTGAACCCCGCGTTGCGCGCCCGGGCGGCGGTGAAGGGCCGGCTCAGGTCGAGCTCGATGACCTCGACGCCGCGCGCCCGAGCCATGGCAACCGATCCATCGCTGGATGCGGAGTCCACATAGACCATCGGGCAGGGCGGCCCGGAGCGGTCCTGGCGGAGCGATTCGATGCAGCGCCGGAGCCGCTCTCCCTCATTACGGCCGATGATGACGATGCCGGTCGAAGCCTGCGGCGGCGGGGTCGTCGTCATGGCGCGCCCGCTGCGCTCGAGCCGACGCTGCGGTCTCGAAGGTCGGCGCGAATGTTGCTCAGGGCAAAGCCTGCATGTCGATCAGCTCGTATACCCTGAGCGGAAGAACCCAGGACGGACCGTGCGCGGAGGAGGGTGCGAGCAGCCTCCTGCTCGATGTGGGCGTGCCCTTTCGGGTGCAGAACGGGGAGGTCTATGTTGAATCGCAGGCTCACCATGGCATTCGCCAGTGGCTCGAGAATTTCCGCTCGCTCACGCTGTGTGCTCCGGTCGTGCCGGAGCAGTACGTGGATAGCACGATGCAGTGGGTGCCGGCCGCGGATCTGCTCGCCGAGAAGAGGTTTTCCACCGCGCCTCTGCCCTGGGGCTATGACGTGCGCAGCCACATCGCTCAAGTGGCGCACGTGCGACGGGTGTTTCGGGAGCTGATCCCGAAACATTCCCATTTGTGCTTCTCGAACCTGGGGTGGCTCGGAGCTTGGGGCCGGATCGGTTGTGAGGAGGCCCATCGACTGCAACGGCCTTACGCCATATGGCTGGATTGGGTGCTGCACGAGATGCCGGCCAGGGTCGAGCAGAGCGCGCTCAAGCGCTCCTGGCGCAGCCTGCAAACCGCCATGCTCAAGCACAAGAGCGTTCGGGACATTCGCCGTGCCTCGCTGGGACTGTTCAACGGCCGGACGGTCTTCGAGGCCTATGCCGCGCTGTGCAAGGTTCCGCGCGTTGCGCATGACATTCACCTCGGCGTGAACGATGTGATCTCCACCGTCCAGCTGGAGAGGCGACTCGCCCGAGAGTCCGGCCCCCTGAAGATCATCTACGTCGGGCGGGTGCACGAGATGAAGGGCCCGTGGCATTGGCTCGACGCGATGGAGGCCATCACCAGCAAGTTGCGCGCCGGCCGCGGGGTTCAGGCGACGTGGCTGGGCGACGGTCCCCTGCTCAGCCAGGCTCAAGAGGCGGTGCGTAGCCGCAACCTGCTCGGGCGCGTCTCGTTTGCGGGCCCACAGATCGATCGGCAGCGGCTGCTGGCGATGCTTCGCAATGCCGATCTGTTCGTGTTCTGTCATCTGACACCGGAGTCGCCGCGCTGTCTGATCGAGGCGTTGATGTCGGGTCTGCCGATCGTCGGGTTCGAGAGCGCCTACGCGAGCGGGCTTCTGGGCGAGCACGCCCCCGGAGGGTTGTTCGTGCGGCGCGGCGACACTGAGGGGCTGGCCGATGCGGTGGTGGATGCGCTGTCGAGTCCGGAGAGACTGCGCAGCATGTCGCGCGCGGCGCACGCCGCCGGGATGGGCTTCTCCGATGTGGCGGTCTTCAAGCACCGCAGCGACCTCATCAAGGAATTTGCTTGAGGCCGCGCGCCGGGGGGAAGCTGCGATGAGCGGGCCATAGAATGCTGTGCCTGAGCAGATCTCGAATGAAAAATGGGACTGCCTCCGCACGGCGGCCGAGCGCGTTGCGCTTGAGCGACCCCAGAGCATGAGCGAGCAGGGCTGCCAGATCGATCGCCATGGCCTTGAGCACACCGTGAGAGATTGCGAAGTATCTGCGCCGCGATTCGAACCAGTAGGCGGGGAGGCGCTTGGGCGCATTTTGCCGCTCGGTGACGTGGGTACTTTGCCCCGCGATGTGCATCACGCGGCTTTGCGGCACGTACCAGGTGGCAAAGCCGGCCCGCGCGGCCCGCAGGCAAAAGTCGGTCTCCTCGTAATAGAGGAAGTAGTTCTCATCGAAGCCGCCCAGTGCTGAGAGCACCGCCGGGCGGATGAGCATCGATGCGCCACAGATCCAGTCCACCGGCTGTGCGAGTTCCTGGGACATGGGACGCGCGACCACCCAGCGCTTGAGCACTCTCGTGGCAAGGCCCAGTTGCAGCCCGGTATCGATCTCGCTGAAGAGGCTCGGAAAGCGAAAGGAGATCGGCCACGCGCTGCCATCCAGGTTCTCGAAGCTGCTGCCCGCGATTCCTGCCTCCGGGTGCGCTTCGAGAAACCGCACCAGTATGCCGATGGCTCCCGGCCGCACCTGGGTGTCCGGATTGAGCAGGTGCACGTAGGCAGGGGGTGCGCGCCGGCAGGCGTGCTCAATTCCCAGATTGTTTCCGTACGCGAAGCCCCCGTTGCGGGGAGCCGCAACGACGCTCACCCAGCCGTCCCAACCGTTCGCCTGGATCGCCCGCTCGATCTCCGGGAGGTCGCCGGAGGCGTTGTCCACCACCACGGCGCGAATGGCGAGCCCGGGGCTCGTGCGCTCAGCGGCAATGGAGCGCAGGCACTGCACCGTCAGCGCTGCGCTCTTGTAGGTGACGATCACGATGGCGATATCCAGGTCGCTCACGGGGCGGGCTCCCTCAAACCCGGAAGCGGATGCGCACGGAGGGGAAGATCGACAGCAGGAGCGCGCTCACCAGGTGTGCGGCGAGCGCCACGCACAGCACGAAGGCGACCTTGAGGATCTCGTAGCGCGCGATGAGAAATCCCCGGCGCCTTTGCAGGAACCAGTAGTAGGCGAGCGGCGGCAGTCCGCTCAGGGCGGCGCCATAGACGAAGCCCAGGAAACCGAACAGATAGTATCCGCCGAGGCTTCCCCCGATGAGCCAGATCGTGCGGAAGATGTTCCCGATCAGGATGACCTGGAACTCGCCGGTGGCGATCAGCAGGTCCTCTGCGGGCGAGGCAAGGGCAAGCATCGCCGACCGCATCATGAAAGCCTGCAGTACCGCGCCCGCCTGGGCATAGCGCGGATCGTAGAGCACGCGGATGATGAGGTTGGCCGCGCCGCCCACGGCTGCCGGCAGGATCAGGATCGCGAAGAAGAGCTTGACGTTCTCGGTGTAGTACTTGCGAACGAAGCTCTCGCGCTCGGTCCTGAAATTGTGCGCCACGCGCGGGTACAGCACCATCTGGCTGATCTTGCTGATCAGCGATTCGACCGGCCCCGTGATGTTGCCGGCAAGCCCGTAGATGCCCAGCAGATGCAGATCGAACAGGCGCAGGAACGCGATCTTGTCGAACTGGCTCATGCCGAGCGTGAGCAGGCTCGAGGGCATGGCGAAGCGGGTGTACTTGAGCAGCTCGCGGGCGGCCTCGCGATCGAAGTGCACCCGCGGTCGGTAGTCCGGGTAGACGAGATAGCTCATCGCACTGATGAGCAAGCGATTGAGCAGGATGCCGTAGACCATTCCCCAGTAATCCCGGGAATGCAGGCAGTACGTGATCGAGAAGCCGGTCGACAGCACCGTGGCCGCAAGCTCCGAATAGACGATGAAACGCGACCTCTTGCGACGCATCGCCAGCGGAAACGACATCGATTCGAGCGCGGAGAGCAAAAACCAGAATGAGAAGATGCGCAGCGGCGCCGTCAGCTCGGGCGTGGCGTACAGGCGCGACAGCAGCGGTGCGAGCAGGAACACCGCGCTGGTATTCACCAGCGCGCGCGCCAGCCTCATCGTCCAGGCGGTGTTGAGGAACCGGGTCTCGTCGCCTTGCGGGTGGCGCACCAGTGAGGTGGTCACCGCGATGTCGGCGAGCAACTCCACCGTGAATACGATCGAGGTGAGAATGGTGATGAGGCCATAGGCCTCGGGACGCAGGATTCTGGTCAGAACGAGGCTGCTGCCGAGCTTGACCACCGCCTGCGCGGCGAAGCTGAACGTCGTCGCGAACAGATCGCCCCGCAAGTTGACGAGCTTCAGGATGGACACGCAACCTCTGGCGAGCCGGGCGGCAAGTGTTCTGGGACGCTGCTGGCCGTGCAGCCGGGTGGGTCAGGCGGGGACTCTGACCTGGGATCGCGCGGGAACCCGCGCACGTGCTGCGGCGGTGGCCAGCTGAGCGTACGCGCCCAGCATCGCGACGAGCACATAAAGCAATTGCTCGATGGCGGGCATCAAGCTGCAGGTCGCGATGATGAGCAATGTTCCGCACATGCAGGCGATGAGGGCCTTGCCGAGGAGTGCCAGATCGGCATCGCGTGCCCCGACGCTGCGCACCGCGCGATAGGCGCGGGAGGTGCCGATGAGAATGACCCCTGCAAACGCGGCCAGCCCCACCCCGCCGTAGAACAGGGCAATCTGCGCATACGTGTTGACGAAATCGATGATTCCCTGGCCCTGGCGCAGGTCCTGCATCTGCAGATACCACAGCTGCTGCCCGAAGAACGGATGCTGCTGGATGAGCTCCCAGGCGCGCTCGGCCAGACGCTGCCGGTAGAGCAGGGTGTCTGCGGCATCGGGCGATCCCACGTAAGGCAGCAGCCAGAGGATGCGCTCGCCGAGCGGGGACATGAGGATGAGGCCCCCGACCACCGTGGCGGCCACCGCCGCCTTGAACAGGCGCGGCAACGCTCGCGCCCCCACGGCGTGAAACGCGAAATAGATTGCCACAGCGCCAAACCACGGTCCGCGCGCATAGGTCACGAGCAGCCCGCAACCCAGCATCACTGCGACCAAGGTCCTGATGGTGCCGGAGGGAACCCGGGAGCGCAGGTAGAGCCAGCAGCCCAAGGCGGTCGCAAAGAGGTACCCGAGGGCGATCGAATGCCCCGCCGTGGCCTGAGCGCGCAGCGCCGCGTCACGCATGAAGTAGGTATCCGCAGCGAGCGGAACTCCCCAGCGCGGGCCGATCTCGGCATACAACAGCCAGTGCCGTGCGCTTTCGAATACCGCGATGGGAGCCAGGATCACGCAGGCCAGGCAGAACGCGGCGAGCGCCTCGACGATGACCCGTCGTTGGGTACAAAAGCGGCTCACCACGTAGTACAGGAGGTACACATCGAGCAAGAAGAGCACGCCGCGCCGCAGAAGGTTTGTGGGCGTGTCGTGATAGATCACGTTGTGAACGGTGCTCGGGTCCGGGGGAATGAAGATGGCCGTCAGGATCACCCCGTAGGCGAGCAGAAACAGGTCCATCGCGCGCAGGTGGCGGCTCCAGATGGGATCCTTGGCGCGATGTAGCCGCCAGGCGGCTGGCACCAGCACGCACAGGGCGAGCAGCCGGTAGCTATTGAGCTGAAAGAGGTGATTGATTCCGACGAAGGGGATGTCGACCGAGACCGCCGGAACGACCAGCAACAGCGACAAGTAGAACGCGACCGGATTGCTATCCTTGCGTCCCCCCCACACGAGCAGCGGCGCCGCAATCACCGCGAACACCCAGATGTTCGGTGACAGGAACCCGGCAGCGGTCAGGACGAACCACAAGTTGCGCCGGCGCACGAAGTCGCTCTGTGCCATGAACGTGAGTGCGATCGGCCTGGCGAGCGAGAACACGAGCCCGCCCACGACCAGCACGATGAATAGAGCCTTGAGGTTGACGAGCATGCTTGCCGACAGATTTCGATGGGTCAGTCGCGGTATGCATGGATCGTTCCTTCACGCGCACCGTCCAGCTGGAGCTTGCCCAGGCCAAGGATGCTCCCTACGGCGACGCTTCGAGCGCCACTCTTTGTAACTGCGACACGAGCGTGTGTGTAGGCAGTGAATTTTTTGACACAGGGCGAGGTCTTCACGCAAAGCGTAATGCGGGCAGCAGCGGCCCGCACAGCAGCAGCTCGCGTGAATTGGTCGAGCGCTCGGGCATTGCACGGCTTTTGCAGGGGGCTTCGGCCAGGCACGAGGGATGGAGCGCATGTCAGTCACCATGCCAGTCCGAGACCGTATCGCGGGACTGTTCGAGCAAGTTGCGCGCGAGCAGCAGCGCAAGCTCACGCCGCTCACCGACGACCTGAAGCTCTTGCAGTCGGGACTCGACTCGTTGAGCTTTGCCTTGATCGTCGCGCGGCTCGAGGACACGCTCGGGTACGACCCGTTCGATGAGGTGGAGCGATTCCCGGTCACGTTCGGCGACTTCGTGAGACTCTACGAGAGTCGCGTCCGGTAGCCAGCTGACCAGACATGAGCGCTGATCCGATCGTGGAGCGATTCGTCGAGCTCGATCGCGGCTCGGATGAGCCCCTCTACTTTGCTTCCGAGGACCGCCGGCTGTTCGGCTGGCTGCATCGCTCCGCCCAGGAGCGCACCGCCACCACTGCGCTCGTCATCTGCCAGCCCTTCGGCTACGAGGCCGTTTGTGGGCATCGCTGCGTGCGTGCCTTTGCGCGAGCTGCCGCCGCGAGCGGTGTGCCCACGTTGCGCTTCGACTACCTCGGCACCGGCGATTCGGAGGATATCGAACCGCACGCCGATCAGATCGAGGTGTGGACGCGTGATGTGATTGCGGCGGTCGCCGAGGCGCGCAGGCGCACCGGGGCAGAGCAGGTATGCCTGCTCGGCTTTCGCATGGGTGCACTGCTCGCGGTCCTGGCTGCACGGCGCTGCAAGGAGGTCAGAGCGCTGATTCTGGTGGCTCCCGTGGTGAGCGGACCGCGTTATCTACGCGAGCTGCGTACGGCCCGGCTCGCCGCTCTTCTGCAGAGCGAGTCCGATGAAAGCCACCCGCCCGGTGCGCCCACGGCAGCGGAGGCGTCCCTCGAGGAAGGGTCCATCGAGGTGAGCGGCTTTCCGCTCTCGGCGGCGGCGGTTGCGGCCCTTTCGCGCCTGGACCTCATGAACGCAGGTGCGCCCCAGGTCGCCGAGGCGCTGGTCATCGATCGCACCGATCTGCCGATGGCGCGCGAGTGGACCGAGGCGATCGCCCGGCTGGGTGTGCACACCCGCTACGTCGCGTTGCAAGGCTTCGTCGAGATGATGATGACGGCCTCGCAGTTCGCCGTGGTTCCCGAGGCCATGATTGCGACCCTGCGCGATTGGTTGCAGCGCTTCCATGCTCCCGCGCGCGCCCGAGCTGTCGAGCGGACACCGATCGCTGCGCCATCGCCGGTGCTCTCGATCGCAGTGCAGGGGCTGCCCGGAGACAACCTGACGGAGCGTCCGGTGGCTTTCGGCGCGGGCGGCTCGCTCTTTGGAGTGGTGACCGAGCCGCGCGCAGGCGAGATCCGTCGTCGAGGGGTCATCCTGCTCAACGCGGGCGCGGACTACCACATTGGAGCCAGCCGCATCTACGTATCGCTCGCGCGGCGCTGGGCTGCGCGTGGCTACGTCGTGCTGCGCATGGATTTCGCAGGCATCGGGGATAGCCATACCCGGCGCGGCCGGCCCGACAATGAGGTGTTTCCACCGGCTGCGCTCGAGGACATCCAGTGCGCCATCGACCTGCTGCGCAGCGACTACCGGGTAGGCGACATCACGCTCGCCGGGCTGTGCTCGGGCGCTTATCACTCGTTGCGGGCGGCGGTCGCCGGCGCGCCCGTCAATCGCATACTGCTCGTCAACCCGCAAATCTTCTTCTGGAAGGAAGGCGCGACGCTCGAGGACATTCAGCTGGTGGAGGTGGTGCGCAGTCCCGGGGCTTATCGGGAGCGGCTGGTATCGGCCGTGCATTGGCGAAGGCTGCTGAGCGGACAGGTCGACGTGTGGCGCATCCTCAGAGTCTCAGCGCATCGGTTGCGCCTGGCACTGCAATCCGCCTCGCAAGAGGTCGCTCGACGCCTCGACATCCGACTGCCGCATGACTTGGGATCGGAGCTCGAGGAGATCGGCGCTCGCGGCGTGCGTATGGTCATGGTGTTCGCCCGTGGGGAGCCCGGCATCGATCTGCTGCGCTTGCAGGGTGGGTCTTCCATCAAGCGACTGGGCGAGCGCTGCCGAATTCACATCATCAGCAGTGCGGATCACACGTTCAGCCGAATGGGCCCCAGAGCCGCTCTGGAGGAGATCCTGAGCAATGAGTTGTTCGCTCACCACTAGGCGCTGCGGCCTGACCGCTGCGCATGGCGCGACACCCGAGCTAGAGCTCGGAATCGATCAGCAAATTATTGACACTCGCAGGTTTCGTACCTGAGCCAACTGCACGGATTTTCCTCGCTAGCGTGAGCTTTCATCGCTTAAGATACATGCACCTCCCTTCCGCGGCGCGCGCGGGCCCGGGCGCCGAGTCAGATCTCTAGGGACAGAAGAGCGATGGTGGCGCGAGTGCGACTGACTTACCGAGCGCGAACCTACTCGCTGCGCGCCTCGCATGTCATCACCTCGTTGATCTATCGCAGGCAGCTTGCCGGCCAGTTCAGTGAGAGTGCTGCTGCGGTCTCCGCCGACCTAGAGACCGAGGGCGTTCACGTCACGACGCTCGATCGCTTGCTGCCCGAGTATTCCCAATCCATCCTGGCGGCCGCCAAGGCGTTGCTGCAGGACCAGTCCCGCGGCGAGGAGCCCGGAACCTGGACGCGAGCGGCCTCGTCCTCGGACCTTTGCGCCGAGGCGATGCTCGCTCGGGTGCCGGAGCTGTATCTGCTGGGGCTCGATGCTCGCGTTCTGCAGATCGTGCAGCAATACCTGCGCTTGCCGGCGGCATACCACGGAGCGGTGTTGCGCCGTTCCTCGGTGGACGGGAAGTGGGCGGGGCCGCGGCTGTGGCACCAGGATCGAGAGGACTTCCACGTCTTTCGGATGGTTCTCTACCTCACGGACGTCGTCGCGGGCGCAGGACCGTTCGAGTACATCCCCAGGAACCTCGGCATCACGTATCGTCACTTCCCTTCCGGCGGTGCGCTCACCAACGAGCGCATGGAGAGGGTCGTGCCCAGGCAGCTTTGGAAGCGCTGCGTTGGCCCTGCCGGCACGGTGGTGATGTGCGACACGGCGAAGGTCTTTCATCACGAATCGATGCAGACCGCATACGATCGTGCGGTCGTGATGATCGGCTATTCCTCGCGCCGGCCGACCGGGATGGCGCTCGCGATGTCGCATTTCCCGGCCGAGCGCGTGGCATCCACACTCATGCAAATCCTTCCGCCCGGCAACCATGCCCACGTTTTCGGGTGGCGGCGCCCCCTCGAGCGCCTCAGGATCGCAAGCTCACCCTCGGTCGCCTGACGCCGGAGCCACTGAGCGTGTGAGGATCTGCTACCTCATACTTTTGCATCACAAATTCGATCAGGCATTGCGCCTGATCCGGCGCCTTTCCGGCCCGGACAGTGGCTTCGTCGTGCACATCGATGCGGCGGCGGATCCCCTTGGGGTGCAATCCTTGTGCAGCGCATTGAAATCTCTACCCATCGTGTATGCCGAGCGTACCCGGTCGCGGTGGGGAAGCTATCGTCAGGCTCTTGCGGTCATGCGGTGCGTTCGCGCGGCCGCCTGCCACACGGAGCCTTTCGATCGGTACGTGCTGCTTTCGGGACAGGACTACCCGATCGCCCGGCGCGCTGAGATCCATGAGTTCTTTCGCCGCAATGCGCACGTCGAGTACGTGGAGGCGTTCCCGCTCGATGTGACCGATCCGACGGTACCGGGGTGGTCCCCGTACTATCGATTCCGGCGCTACCACCTCTGGATCGGGCGGCGGCACTTGAAGCTACCGCTATTGCGCAAGCCACCGCCGCCGGTGCCCATCCATCACGGAAGCACGTGGTGGGCGCTCACGCGCGGTGCTCTGATGCACGTCGCGGAGCAGTTCGAGATGAATGCGCCGCTGCGACGCTACCTGCGCAGCGGATTCCTGGTCGACGAGGTTTACGTCCCGACCCTGCTCAGCGCCTCGCCGTTTGCGGCGAGAATCGCGGGCCACAATGTGACCTATGCAGAGTGGACGTCGACCTCCGGTCCGCATCCCAAGACGCTGCGCGCGCACGACCTGCAAGCGCTGCTCGCCTCCCCGAAGCTGTTCGCGAGAAAGTTCGACCTGGCGCTCGATGGCGCGGTCCTCGAGGAGCTCGACAAGATGCACCGAGCCGACCCGATGCCGCGCCTGCAGAGGACGAGGTCATGAACGCCGCATTGCTGGAAGTGAGGCCCGCAAGCCCGGACATCGCATTCGACCCCAGCGCGGATGAGCTCCTCGAGCGCGCGCGCGGGGAGTTTGTCCAGCATCTGGATGAAGCCCGCGCGCGCGTTGCGGGCAAGCGCGAGCTGCTGCACCAGTACGATGTTGCCGGGATGAACCGCGCGGTGGCGGTGTGCCACTGGGGCCGCAGCGGATCGCTTCTGCTCGCGAGCTATCTCGATGGCCATCCGGATGTTGTGATGCTGCCTCATGGCACGAGCGAGAACATCTATCCGTTCCTTCTGGAGTACGGCTCGCGATCCCTGTGGGAGAAGCTCATCGCATATCCGGTCTATTCCGCTGTGCGCACCGGCGTGTTTGGCGATCTATTCCTGAAGAACAATCCGGAGGGTGATTTTGCGATCGACCCGACGGACTACTATGCCGCGGTGCTGGCACTTTTCGAGCTGTTCGGCGCGCGTCCCGCCGAGTGGCTCGGCACGCGCGCGCGATTCTTCCAGATGCTGCACGTCGCCTACAGCCTTGCGCTCGGGCGCCGTCTGGCAAACCCCAGGCCCCTGATGGTCTATGCGCAGCACTGGTGCGACCAGAGGCTCGCGGATTACTTCATCGAGGATTTCCCTGACGGCAAATTCATTCACACGATCCGCGATCCGATCTCCGCGCTCGATTCGTGGTTCGAATGGAAGGTGGGCTCGGAGACCTACCGCAAGAGCTCGGGGGAGAAGTCGCTGCAGTTCATCGACGCGGCAGTGGGTGCAAGCACGGATCTGCTGGCGCGCGGGTGGGATTGCGGTCACCGCGGTATGCAATCGCGCAGCCGGGCCATTCGCTTCGAGGATATGCACATTGCGCCCGAGGCCATGCTGCGCCGGCTGGCGGAATGGGTCGGCATCGGATTCATGCCCTGCCTGCTTGAGAGCACCTGGAATGGACGGCCCTACACGGTCACGGTCCGCGGACGTACCTGGTGCGGACCCAATCCAGCCAATGCTCGGCGCCGCTCTACGAATCTGGGCGTCACCGATCGGATGATCGTATTCGCGCTCGAGCAAGAGCACTTCGTGAGCTGGGGCTATCCCTTCCCGAAGGTCTTCCGTCATCGGTGGGCGCGAGCAGCGATCCTTTCCCTGCTGTGGCTCATTCCGATGCGGACCGAGATTCGCAACGCACGCCTGGTGCTGCAGTGGCAGTCGGTGCCGAGCTTGCGCCGCGGACGGATCCGCTTCGCGTTGCGCGCACCCATTTTCCTTGCGCAGAGCCGCTTGCGAATGATGCGCCTGCTGGCCTCCCAGTGGCGCTTGCGCCGTCGCGTTCGCTGCCCTCTCCTCGAGGTGCTCTGAGCTTCAGAGGGCGCCGTCTCTCAGCACGAGCTCGCCATCTTTCAGCATCCTCTCGTAGAGAGCGACATCCGCGGGGCTGTCGATCTCCCCCCACTGCCCGTCCGTCGCAAGCGTACCAACCTCCATGCTGCCCCCGGCGAGCAGCCGGCTGAGCAAGCCGGTGATATCCAGTCGCTCGCGCACGTCGTCGTCGAGCGTGGCGAGGAGGCTCTCGACCGCTTTCCACCCCGCGGGCGTGAACTTCAGCAGCCCCATGTACTGTCCTTGGATCTGCTCGATGCGGCGGGTCTTGCCGCCGATCTCGAGCAGGCGGCCCCCCGCGTCGATGCGAAACGTCTCCGCGTCTGCGAGCGGGTCGGGAAAGCGTCGGGTCCAGAGCTGTCGCCAGGATCGATCGTAGCTGATCACCAAAGGCCCGTGAGCCTCGATCAGTGCGCGCACCAGCTCTGGAGGATAGAAAATGTCGCTGTAACTCACGATGGTGGGTGCCGAGCGCAGCCAGGAGGCCGCCGTGACCAGCGACATGACCATGTTGGTGCGCGCCCAGCGCTCGTTCTCGAAGTAGGCAAGACCCGGGCGTTGGACCAGCTCGGCGCGATATCCGCGCACGATGCCAATCTCTTGCACGCCGCCCGCGCGCAGGGCCGCCACCTGCCGATCGAGCAGCGCGCGTCCGGCAATCTCAACGAGACACTTGGGGCGCTGCTCACTCAAGGGACCCATGCGACTGCCGCGGCCCGCGGCGAGAATCAGTGCGCGCATCAGCCGACCTTGAACACCCGCTGGAACAGCGCCAGGTCGCCAGGGGTGAAGGGCTTGCGCCGCTCGGGGTGCCACATGATGCCGGTGATCGGCAGGGAGCCATGGCGGACCGCCTTGATCACCCCGTCGTCTGCGACCGCCCACGCCTGGAGCGGTGCCAAGGATTCCAGGGCGCCGTAGCAGTGATAGCTGTTGACCTCCTCGCGCTGCCCTTCAATGCAGATGGTCTGACGGCTGGCGACGTGGCCCTCGACCCGATGCAGCCGCACGCCGAAGCGCTGCTGAATGACTTGCATTCCGCGGCAGACGCCCAGAACGGGCAGGCCACGGCGCTCGGCGACCTGCAGCAGCTCTTGCTCGAGCGCATCGCGCTCCGGCGCGTCGCCCCCGAGTGCGGCCAGATCGTTTCCTCCGGTGAGGACGAGCCCTGCGATGCAATCCTGCGCACACAGATCGAGCGCCACCTCCAGGACGTTGGGAAGCAGGAGCGGTCGCAAGCCGCAAGCGGCCAGGAAGTGTGACCACG
Source organism: Steroidobacteraceae bacterium (assembly GCA_035524075.1). Taxonomy (GTDB): domain Bacteria; phylum Pseudomonadota; class Gammaproteobacteria; order Steroidobacterales; family Steroidobacteraceae; genus JASHUC01. The sequence goes on from DATKPP010000007.1 coordinate 46,433, forward strand.
CCTGATCGAGACAATCCCGCCGTTCAGCCGGATGGGTGCTGACCGACACGCGCTGCGTGACCCCGACAGTCTTCACGCGATGACGAGTACCCGCTGGTTGGTGCAATCCAGGCTGAGCTTGGCCGCGGCACTCCAGCGTCGATACAGCTCCTCGCCCGCGCCGATCACGGCCGGCATGCCCAGCTCGCTCGCACGGATGGCCATGTGCGAGTTGGCGCCGCCGAACTGGGTGATGAAGCCGCCGATGCCGCGCGTGAAGATCCAGTCGAATCCAGGATCGGCGCTCGGAATGAAGAGGATGCGCCCGGCGAGGCGCTCGGGCGGATCGTCGATGCAGGCGACCCCGGCAGTGATGCTCTTGGTGGTGATGAAATTCGGCTGGCTCGGCGGCAGATGAAACGAGAAGACCTCCTCGGCAGAGCCAATGAGCGGCGGCAGCACCAGCTCGCTCGTGAGGGCATGATGCTGCTTGCCGTGGGCAATGCTCTGCAGGAGCCTCTGACGCACGGGTGCACTTTCGCTGTAGAGCGAGCGCACGGCGTCGTAATCGAGGAATGCGCAATCCTCGAGCGTGATACCCTGCTCCTCGCCAATCAAGCGAATGAGCGAGAGCGCATCGCTCAGGCTTCGCGTGAAGACGAACTTCGCATACTCGCGTCCCTCGATCCCGGCCTTGATGAACTCCATCAGGCTGAGCGGATCGATCTCCAGCTGGTGCTCGTTCACGAGCCGCTCGATGTGGCGCAGCTGCTCGATCGAGAGCGCAAAGCGTGGCCTTGCGGTCGCTGCGGGGCGCGGCTCGGACCAATCGAAGTACAGGTCCGGTGCCTCATCGTACCGCGGCGAAAGGATGTCGTAGGTTCCCGGACGCAGGTGACCGTAGCGCGCCAGAAACTCTGTTCTCGGTAGTTCGGCAAAGTCGTGTCCGATCCGCGAGCCGACGGTGTCGAGGCTCGCCATGAACGTCGCGTACTCCTGATGATCCAGGACCCCCACCGTCACGAACGAGCGCAGCAGCTGCACCGCGATGAAGCCCGCCCGGGCAAGACCCGCGAACGGCAGAGTGCCGTATCGCTTGCAATCCTCGATCAGCCAGTAGACTCGGCTGACCTTGTCGAGCCGTGCCTCCCCGATTGCCCGCATTCGCTGCGCGAGCAGGTCGATCTTGGCCCGGTCCTGCCGCCACAATGCAGTCTCGCCGTGGATGATGCGGTTGGTCAGGCGGCGCAACGCGCCCGCGAGCTCCTCGATGTCGCCCGGGGAGAATCCACGCTCCACCAGAGCGCGCAGGCGTTGCGGGAGGTCGAGCGTGTAGCACGAGAAGATGATCTCGAATTCGACCTTGTCGTGCAGCTGCGGCTTCGCGAGCAGTGAGTCCACGTAGTGATTGACCAGCCGGCCGGCAAGCTCTCGGGGGAGGTCGCGCGGCACGAATGAGTTGAAGCTCACGCGAACGTCGATGTAGGGCAGCCCATGAAAGCTCACGAGCAAAGGAAAGCTGCGCAGGTTCTGATAGCCATAGTTGTCGCGCTGATAGGCCCAGATGGCATCAGTCACGAGCTCACGGTAGAGCGAGAGCGAAAGCGGCGAGGGTCTGAGTCCGATGATCTCGGCCGGGTTCCAGTCCGGCATCACGCCAAAGATCGCCCGGTCACCGTGCAGGTAAGGATGAGGCCGGCTCAGAAGCTCGACCTTGCGCGCGATCTCGACCAGTGCCTCATCGACGTGCGCATCGGAGAGGTGGCCGCGCTGCTGGACGTTGAGTCTGCGCACCTGCAATAGATAGAGCTCACCCTGCCCGCCGAGCGCGAACTCGACGTCGATCGCATCGCAGCCGAGCAGCGATTCGAGCTCCCGCATCATGCAGAAGACCGGTGCGAGGACCGCCGGCGAACGCTCGGTTCTGGATCGCAGACAGTAATAGGTCTTCAGATGCTCACCGGCGCCGCCGGTCACGCAATCGGTGCGGCCCGACAGATCATCGTAGTTGATCACATAGTAGGGGCCGCCGCTGCCCGGGCGGCGCGAGAAGGCAACGCCGGCGAGCGCGACCTGCTCGAGCATCGGCTGCACGAAAACTTGGTCCTCGGCGCTCGCCGCATCCTCGTAGGAGTCGATCACCCGCTCCACCGCTGCGCGCAGAGCGCTCTCCCCAGCCACGTCGGAAACCGAGCAGTAGCGGCCCGCCTGACTCGATGTGGGACCATCCTCGCAGCGCGCGCTGCTGCGGACGATGAGCCGGCCGCGGCCCCAAGGCTCGCTCTGGATCTCCGCGAGCAATTCGGCGGCTCCGGAGCGCCACTGGGCGACGCAGAAGCGTACCTGCGGCAGGATGCGTGCGGCGCGCAAGCGCTTCGAGAGCGCCTCGAGTGTCTCCGCCTTGGTGCCAAACTCCACCAGGCTCCTGGTCTGGCGTGCGCCTGTCGCCTCACGCACGACGCATTCGCTCCAGATCCGATTGACAGCCGTCGCCGGATCGAGCGCACCGTAGTTGTCGAGAACGAGGTCCGGGGATTCAGGCAGCTCCGCGGGGAGATCCAGGCCGACGACTTGAGCGGAGACGTCGCCCTGCTGCCGCACGTACACCGCCTTCTGGTCTCGCCGCTGCAGGTCGCTCAGCGGTACCCGCAGATAGATCTCGCAGTACCCTGGAATATTGCCCCTATTCCAGCGGTGCACCGCGTGAAACAACGAGATCGTGGAGCAGACGACGTCGTGCCCCTGCAGCGCCAGCATTCGGCACAGGCGTGCATTGCGCATGGCCGATCGACGGCGGTGGGGGAGACTGTGCCCCAAGTCCTGAGCCACCGCAGCGCGCAGCTCATCCCCATCGAGAAACACGGCCGATCGCCCGGCGGCACGTAACCGGCGCCACAGCTCGACACCGATCGTCGTTTTTCCCGCGCCGGAGAGGCCCGTGATCCAGAAGACGCGCCCGCTCTTTGCATCCGTGAGGACGTCCGTCACGGCACCGGACTTGCGGAGCAGGGCGTTCGGCAGGATCACTTGCCCTTCTTGAATCATGAGTTGTGGCTGATTACGGACACCAGCTTCACCATTCTGTAGCATGACTGTAACATTTCAAACGTCGGGCGCGCACCCCCGACAATCAAATGGCGGTCTCCGCTACGGTGAAGCTTTGGTTTGAGCCTCCTGTTTCAAACATCAGGGGATTAACAATGGTAACAAGTGCACTGAAAGCTGACGTGAGCTGGGACTACACCGAGCACGCATCCCACTACGACAAGAGAGCGGACTATTCGGGCGCAGCCATCGATGAGCTGCTCGAGGCGCTCGGATGCACGCCGGCGGTGCCGGTGGCCGATGTGGGAGCCGGCACGGGAAAGCTCACCAAGGAGCTTCTCAAGCGAGGGCTGGTGGTGCGATCCGTGGAGCCGAACGACGCCATGCGCGCGGTCGGCATCCGCAACACGGCAGGAGGATCAGTCGAGTGGTCCCGGGGTACCGGCGAGCACACCGGACTTGCGGCGCGCAGTGTGCAAGCGGTTTTCTTCGGCAGCTCTTTCAACGTCGTGAACCAGAGCTTGGCTTTGACGGAAGCGGCGCGCCTGCTCCTACCGGGCGGATGGTTCGCGTGCATGTGGAATCACCGCGATCTGAGCGATCCCATTCAGCGGCAGATCGAGTCCATCATCAAGTCCTCCATCCCCGCCTACTCCTACGGCGCGCGACGCGAGGACCCCACGGCATCGATCAACGCGAGCGGACTCTTCTCGGCGGTGAGGACCATCGTCGGCAACTTTTCGTGGGATATGCCTCGCGATGACATCATCGAGGCCTGGAGATCCCACGCAACCCTCAGACGCCAGGTCGGTAGCGACCTGGAGTTTCAACGCATCATCGCTGCGATCGCGCAATATCTGCAGACCCTGCCCCAGCGCATCGCGGTCCCGTACACGACCCGGGTCTTCTTCTGTCAGTCAGCGCTGCGGCTCGAATAGAAAGGTGCGTATCACCCCGGGATCGACGCCGGGCGGCATCTGGCCCGGCACCTCGAGCACCAGCCGATAGCGGTCCTGCGGGATGTTGAAGGGCGGCCGCTCGAGAAACACTCCCGAGCCGCGATACAGGCGGATGTCGGCGCCGTGCCTCTTGTCGAGGTTCATGCTGCGCAGATGCTCGGCCGAGGGATGATGCTCGGTGATGAAGCACCACCGGTACCGCGCAAGCTTCGGCAGCACTGCCAGGATCTGCGCGTTCGAGAGATGCTGGAAGACCTGTCGGACGAAGCAGATGTCACCCTCCGGAAGCGCATCCTCGATGATATTGAGGTGCCGAAACGCCACGCGCTGCGTACCGAAGCTCGCCTGGTTGTGCTCGATGAGCGGCTTGACGATGTCCACGCCGACGTAGCGGCCGCAGTGCTGCGCGAGCTGCCGGCCGATGGAGAAGTCCCCGCACCCCAGATCCACCGCCGTCAACGAGCCGGCCCCGAGCTGCTGCAGCTGCGTTGCGAGGCTCCGAATGTATGGCCCGACGATGCTGTCCTCGTGAGAGCCCGAGCCCGAGCAGAATGAGCCGCGCGGCCCGCCCCAGCGCGCATCGGTGTAAATCAGCGTGAACATTTGCTCGGCGCTCAGGCGCCGCTCGCGGCGATCCTGGCGCCGCTGCTTGTGGCGGCGATAAGCCTCCAGCGCGCCCCTCGGAAGCAGCTGCCGCAGCGTGGCTTTCAAGTTTTCCATCCCAAGATCCTACATGCCCTCGACCGCCGTCAGGACAAGGCTCGAGCGCCCCCAAGGGTTCCGGGGCGGATCAATTCTTGCAGCCGGGACGGCGCGCAAACGGCACAGGGATGGCTGCAATGATACCGAGGATCCTGCACTACTGTTTCGGCATGTCGCGGGACTTCGGCGGCAGACCCTGGAGCCTCATGCACTACGTGGGGCTGCAGAGCGCGATCGACCGTATCGCGCCCAGTCGGGTCCATTTCTATTGTGAGCACGAGCCCAGGGGGCCCTGGTGGTCGCTCACGCGCGACCGGGTGAACGTCATCCCCATCAAAGCCCCGCGCAGCATCTACGGCAATCCGGTCGTTCACTATGCCCATCGCGCCGATATTGTCAGGCTCGAGAAGCTGATCGAGTACGGCGGGATCTACCTCGACGCCGATGTGTGCGTGCATCGCAGCTTCGATGACCTGCTGAGTCATCCAGTGGTGCTCGCGCAGGAGCGAGCCGATAGCGATCGAGGCCTCTGCAATGCCGTGATCCTCGCGGAGCCGGGCGCGCGCTTCCTGCTGAGGTGGCATGCCGAGTACCAGTCGTTTCGTTCCCGCGGCAAGGATGACTTCTGGATCGAGCACTCGGTGCAGGCACCCTCGCGCCTGGCGAGGCAGTTTCCGGATGAGCTGTGCGTGCTTCCCCAGACGGCCTTCTACTGGCCGAGCTGGGATCCGGAGGGCATTCGCTTGATGTTCGAATCCACCGAGCGGTTGGCGCTCACCGGATCGTACGCGACGCACCTGTGGGAAAGCATGACCTGGGAGCGATATTTGAAAGACCTGGTGCCGGGCCGAGTGCGCGCCATCGACAGCAACTTTCATCGCTGGGCGCGCCCGTACCTCGAGGCTCTGCCCGATGACTACGGCGCACCCTCGTCTCTCGAGCGCGCGCGCCGCAGGCTGCGCTCTGCGATCGGCAGGCAAATTCCTCCGGGACTGAAGGGTCGCTTGAAGCAAATGCTTGCGCCCTGACGACCCCCGTGCGCACCCGAGTGTGCCACTGGAGGAAAGGAGGGCGTCACGCGCGCATACCTGCACGGGGACGCCCCGCAAAAAAGCACCGCTCAAGATGAGCGCCCGGGCCCGAGCCCCTGTCCAGGGTCGGGTCCGGGCGGCTCGATCAGAGCTGCGCTATTTGGCTACTCCTCGCTTAGGCCTTGCGGCGTCCGCGGAGCACCGCGAGTCCGCCCAGCAGCAGCGTCATGCCGCTGAAAAGACCGGCGGGGTCGATCTCGGGCGTGGAGACCGCCGAGGTCGGCGTTCCCGTGCTCGAGGAGGACGTTGCCGACCCGGTGGTCGTCGTTGATGCGTAGATGTTGGCCCGCGTGTTGCCGAAGTCTCTCTTGCCGATATCCGCATTGGCCGCTGTCGCGGTAGCCAGCCCCAATGCAAGCAGGACGACGAATTTGCCCACAGCTCTCTCCTTCCTTCCCTTCAAATGAACGGTACTGATTTCCCTGCGCACCGTTCCCGTGCCGATGGCGAGGCTCGCGTTGTAGCTCGGCTGCACCCGCGACACCTGGCAAACGGTCGCCGAGGTATAAAGATCTCAGGAGGGGGAGAGGTTCCCGCGGCTCACCAAAGCTGCCACTGATTGGCGAGCAACACGTAAGCGCAAACGAGGCCATTGGTCGTGGCGTGAGCGGCCACGGCTTCGCCAAAGCGTGCGGTGCGAATGAGGATCGCTCCAAACAACAACGCGGCGATGGCGCCAGGGAGCCACAGCGAACCTTCGCTGATTGCAAATACCGCAGAGCTCACGATCAGTGGCCACACGCCGACGCTCTCGAAGCGCACGCGCTCGAAGTCCTCGGCGACGAGCCTGCGCATCAGATATCCGCGATAGGCCAGCTCCTCTGCGATGGGCACCGTCACGACACTCGCCGCGACGCGCGCGATGATCCAGAGCGTGCGGGGAATGGGGGCCATGGCCACCAGTGCGTGCGGCATCACGCTCCGGTGCAGCACCAAGCTTGCGCACGCGATCCAGGCCGCAAACACGACGATCCCTAGCACGGGCGCGCGCCAGCTGAAGCGCCAGTCGAGGCTCTTCAGCCGGGGCCAGTAGATCGCGAGGCACGTGGCCGCGGCCACCAGGCGCAGCACGTACAGGGACTCGAAGCCACTCGAGATGGCGCGCGCCAGCATCGCCGCGGCAAGGATGGACAGAAACGGCAGCAGATAGGCGGCGGTGGGGTTCTCGCCGGCGATCGACTCACGTTGCACGCCGGGGTTGCGGCTGAGCCAGCGGCTGCGCAGCGTTGCGTAGGCGAGGCCGCCTGCGGCCAGATTGAATGCAATCCAGCCGGCCTGCGAGTGAAAGCCGTAAACGGCCACGTTGGGAAAGCCGGCATTGCCGATCGCCATGAGCGTGGAGATACGCACCACGTTCAGGGCGAACATCAGCGCCAGGCCCGCCGGAATGAGGATCAGCGCGCGTGGGAAGCGGTACTCCTTGCGAAAGTAGATGAGCCATGCGCAGCAGAACGCCAGCATCAGTCCCATGCCCTCGAGGCCGGAGCACACATCGGCGACCTCGATGGCGAAGTGGTTCGTGAAGAGGATGTGCGCGGGCGCGTTGCTCTGCAGGCTGGGGATGAAGGGCAGCAGGACGATGCGGACCAGCCGGAACGTGACCGCTGCCGTGGGCGACCACAGCTTCTGGCTCCACTCCATCGCCGAGGCCGCTGCGAGCCCGGCGGCTCCTGCATACAGCCACAGCACACCGATCGTGCGTGACAGTCTGCGCCACAGCGCCCACGGAGCAAGCGCGTTCAGCAATGCGATGGACGCCACCGCCGCAAGCAGCAGCCACGAAGCCACGAGCACCGGAAAGGGTAGGGGGGCACCACGGTCGCCATAGAGGAAATAGGAGACCGGGGCGAGCAGCGCGATGCATGCAAAGTGTGCGAGCAGCCATGGGATGCTTAGGCTCTCGCCGCGGCCCGCGGCGTTGAGCGCGCGCAGCCGATCGTCTTCGCGCACGTAGCAGAACAAGGCCAGCGCGCCTGCGAAGGTCACCGCGAAGCGAAATCCCCAGTGCTGCGCCACCCGGACGATGGCGCCGAAACCCTGCGCCGTCTGTGTCGCGGAGAAGTCGACCAGCAAGTTGAGCAGGGACTTCTCGATGCCCAGGACGAGCGTCGCGATCCCCGCACGGACCGCGAGGCTCATGCGGGCGTTGAGTGAGGGAAGCGCTCTGGAGGCGGTGGTGCCCATCGGATGCAGTTTAACGTTCATGCGGGCACAACGATCCGCACTGTGACGCTGATCCGGCAAGTGGTATGCCGCCAACACCTCCGTGCACCGACCTGCGAGGACATGAAGAGGGCCGGCCGGACCAGCTGGCGGCCGCGCGCGCGGGGGGCGGCGCAGTGCCGCAGGCCCGTTTGTGACCTGTCGCGCAGCGTCATGTCTCGTGGCCTTTACACTCTAGCGTAAGGTTTTGCACGGATCGGCCCCGGGGGGCCAAGCTCATGGAGATGCACTGCCGCAAACTGCTCATTCTGGAGAGCGATAGCGGCCTCAAGGGCGAGCTCGAGAAGATCTTCGCCGACCTCGAGGTGACCTGCGCCGATGTGAACGATCAGGCGCTGACCCTCGTGCGGCGCATCGAGCCGGATGTGGTGCTGTTCGATCTGGGCCCCGTCGGCCCAGACTCCGAGAGCTTGGCTCTGCTGCGACAGATTCTCAACCTCGCACCGGAGACCAAGATCATCGCGATGACGGAGCAGGACGGCAAGGAGCTTGCCGTGCAGGCCGTTGGCCTCGGCGCGACCGACTTCTATCACAAGCCGCTGAATGCCGCGGTGCTCTCGATCGTCGTGCGGCGTGCCTTTCGAATCCGCGAGCTCGAAGAGGAGAACAGCCGCCTGCGCGAGCGCACCGGTTCCATGGCGCTCGAGGGCATCATCGGTGTGAGCGATGCCATGCGCAGCCTGTGCCGCTCGGTCGAGAAGGTGGCGCCGACCAACGCGACGGTGCTGATCCTGGGCGAGAGCGGAACGGGAAAGGAGCTCCTCGCGCGCGCTCTGCACCGATTGTCGGTGCGCTCGCATCAGGCGTTCGTCGCCATCAACTGTGCTGCGATTCCCGATCAGCTCCTCGAGAGTGAGCTCTTCGGCTACGAGAAGGGAGCTTTCACCGGCGCCGCCAAGCGCACGCTCGGCAAGCTCGAGCTGGCCAGCGGCGGAACGGTGTTTCTCGATGAGATCGGGGAGATGCCCGCTTCGCTGCAAGCAAAGCTGCTGCGCGTCGTGCAGGAGCGCACCGTGGACCGCATCGGAGGTCGCACGCCGGTGCCGCTCGATCTGCGGATCCTCTGCGCGACCAACCGCAACCTCGATGCGCTCATTGCGGCCGGCAGCTTTCGCGAGGATCTGTACTATCGAATCAGCGAGGTCATCATCAAGGTGCCGCCGCTGCGCGAGCGTCAGGGCGACAGCCTGCTCCTCGCACAATCTCTACTGTATGAGATGGCCGAGACCCTTGGCCGCTCTCCACGTGGACTCGCCCCGGATGCCATTCGCGCGATTCAGGCGCATCGCTGGCCCGGTAATGTGCGCGAGCTGGAGAATCGACTCAAAGGTGCGGTGATCCTGGCCGAGGGCGCGGTGGTCACGGCGAGCGACCTCGGCTTGCAAGACCCGGGCGAGGACCCCGAGTATTTGAATCTGCGCACCGCGCGCCAGCGCGCCGAGACCCAGGCGGTCCGTCAGGCGCTGGCGGTCGCGCGCGGCAATCTGTCTCGTGCGGCGGAGCTGCTCGGCGTCACGCGCCCCACGCTCTACGATCTGATCGACAAGCACCGCATCGATGTGGCGCAGTTCGGCAAGCGCGAAACCCAGTCAGTCCACGGTGGCTGAGACCTGAGTCGAATTCGCGCTGTCCTCGCCGGCGGCGCTGTACGCGGTCACCACGAAGTAGTAGGTCCCGGCGGTGAGGTTGTCCACGACGTACCTCGTCACCCCGGGGTTGCTGATCTGAATCGTGGCGGTGTACTCATCCGACTGCTTGCCGTAGCGGATGTAATAGCCCGCAAGATTCGTGAGCGCCGAGCCGTTGGTATTCTGCGTCGGCGGATCCCACGAGAGCGTGACCGATCCGGGCGTGCCGGAGCTGCCGCCGCTCGTCGAGGACGAGCTCGATGAGGAGTGGCCCGATGAGCCCCCGCCCCGGCCGCCCCACGGACCCAGGCCGTATGTCGGTCTGAGCATCGCAGCCGCCGCGGCCACCGGATCGCTGCCCGAATCAGCCCCGTTGCAGGCGCTCACGAGCACCCCGATGACGCACGCAGCGATGGTCAGCTGCGCGCGTACGCAAGCCTCTCTCCCCATAAAGACCCCCGACTCCCTTGCGAAAGCACCAAGCCGTGACGCACAGGCTCCGCATGGGGTGGGGGCTCGTGATAGCAGTCAGCGCGCGGCGCTGGCGCGCTCATCCCGGCAACCCCGCTGTCAGATGATCCCGCAGGATCCTCAGACCGGAAGCTTTGCGTCCGCACCTTTCGATGGGTTTGCCCTTGGCGGCAGCTGAGCTTATTGCAACGCCCGTGCCACAGAATCCAACTCGCTGAATCCACACCAGTTTTTCGCGGTGCACCCAGCGAAGCTCGAGGCCGAGCGCGCCCGCGCGTCGCGCACGGCCGACACCGAGCTTTAGCTGCGCTGCAACTTAGCGCGTAATCGGTTGTTTTTGAGGGAGAAAGGCTTTGTCGCTGCTCTGCGACATGCGGCGTCGCTGCGCTCAGTCCACCGTCGCCGTGACCTCGGGCGAGTAGCCGCTCTGCAGGCCATTGGAGGCCGTCGCCGTCACTGCGAAGTAGTAGGTCCCGGGGGGGAGGTTATCCACGACGTAGGTCGTGAGGCCAGGATTGGTCACCTGGATCTGGCTCGTATAGTTCTGCGACTGCGTCCCGTAGTAGATCGTGTAGCCGGTCAGATCCGTGAGCGCCGACCCATTGGTGTTCTCGGTCGGCGGCAGCCATGAGAGGCTCACCGCGTTGGGGCCGGCGGCCGCGGCGGTACTGCTGCTCGAAGAGCCGCTATCCCCGCCCCCGCAGGCGGACAGCAATCCTGCCAATCCAATCATTCCGGCAATAAGCGTCCACGAACCCACCTTGGCTCTGTGCATGCGAACCCCCCGTCTGTTTCGACGTTGACCCCGTGGCGCAAGACCACGGGCGTGCGACTCGGAGGGTTCACCGCGAGCGGAAATTGCAACGAAGGAGCGGCTCGGAGACCGAGCTGCAGCCTTTCACGAGATTGCGCTGGCAATCCCGGCAACCCCGCTGTCTTGGGCCTCAAAAGCCGTTAGACCGGAAGTTTTGCGCCCCCACCTTTCGGATGGGTTTGCCCTTTGTGGACCTGACCGGCGACGCAGATCGCTACGCCTTGATCGAAGCCCTGCTCAGGCAAGCAGGGGCTCGGCTGCAAGCGCTATGCCACTAAAGCCAAGTCATTGCTTTAACTGGCGTTTTATAACGAATGTCGTCCCCGCGGCGAAGGGGTAAGCCGCGGATCGTTGCATCTGAGCGACAGCCGGATTGCCCGCAAGGACCCAATCGCTCCTAAGCACGTGATTGCATTTGACATTTTGTGAGTCGCCAGACCCCGACAGTCGTCAGCGGTAAAGACACCGCCGGCTGGGCTCGGAAGTTGCTCAATGGACGGGCCGGACCTCAGCTCGAGGCCGCCCGCCGGACAATGGAAGCCGAAGAAGGTTGCGGATGACGGAGCCTCTGTTCTCGACGCACAGCTCGCGCGTCACGCTCGTTGCCTCGCTGCAATTCTTGCTTCCGCCGCTTGCTGCGGTCGGATTGCTCTACTTGCTGTGCGCAGTCTACGGGCAGGTTTTCACCCCACTCTTTCACGTCGTGGCGGCCCTCACCGCGATCCTCACCGTGCTGCTTCCGCGCGGCCGCGCCAATGGCAACGGCGCTGCCCCCATTGCGCTGGCCAGCTCCCAGAGCAGCGCGCGGCTGAGCTCGGGGCAGCTGCCGCTTGCGGCACGGGTGATCGTTCGCTGGCTCGTGATCGTCGCCATTCTGCTCGCCATCGGTTACTTCACGCGCGCTTCGGGCACCTTTCCACGACGCATCTTTCTCACCTGGATGCTCACCACGCCCCTGGCGCTCATCATCGTGAACTCCGCGCTACACGAGTTTGCACGGCGTCTGCTGTACGATCCGGCCGTGGCGCGCCGGGTGGCCTTCGTCGGCTGCAACGAGGCGAGCCTGGCGCTCGCCGAACGCATCGATGCCCACTGTGATCTGGGGCTGCGCGTGCAGGGCTTCTTCGAGGATCGAAGCCCCACGCGGCTCGGCACCAAGGGAGGCGCCGTGCGCATTCTGGGCACCCTGGGTGATATCGCCGCATGCGTCAAGCGGCGCGGCATCGATCTCATCTTCATTGCGCTACCCGTGCGCCACATCCAGCGGGTCGTCAATCTGCTCGACGAGCTGCGCGATACGACGGCCTCCATCTACTACGTTCCCGATATTTTCGTCTTCGATCTGATCCAGGCACGCACCGGAGAGATCCTCGGGGTGCCGGTGGTCGCGCTGTGCGAGACCCCGTTCTGCGGCTATCGCGGCGTGGTCAAGCGCATCACGGACATCGCCCTTGCAGCGGCGATCCTGGTCCTCGCCGCCCCGCTGATGGTCGCGATTGCCATCGGCGTGCGGCTGTCCTCCCCGGGACCGGTCCTGTTCAAGCAGCGTCGCTACGGTCTGGATGGGGAGGAGATCGTGGTCTACAAGTTCCGCACGATGACGGTGGTCGAGGATGGCTCGCTCATCACGCAGGCAACGCGCACGGATCAGCGCGTGACCCCGTTCGGCCGGTTCCTGCGGCGGCACTCCCTCGATGAGCTGCCCCAGCTGGTCAACGTTCTGCAGGGACGCATGAGCCTCGTCGGCCCGCGTCCGCACGCGATCGCTCACAACGAGGAGTATCGCAAGCTGATCAAGGGCTACATGATCCGGCACAAGGTGCCGCCCGGCATTACCGGGCTTGCCCAGGTGAACGGTCACCGTGGCGAGACGGCACGGGTGGAGGACATGCAGGCGCGCGTCGAGTACGACCTCGAGTACCTGCGTCACTGGTCGCCGCTGCTGGACCTGAAGATTCTGGCGGTCACGGCGATGCGGCTGCTCAGGGACGAGAAGGCGTACTGAAAACCTGCGCCGAGCAGATCCTCCGCGGCGGGCGCAAGTCAGGGACGCACGCTCAGCGCTGCTTGAACTCCTCGGGCGTGAGCTGGTGCCTGGCGAGCAGCTTGTAGAAATCCGTGCGGTTGCGCTTGGCGAGCCGCGCCGCCTGACTCACGTTGCCGCCGGTAATCTGCAGGATCTGCGATAGATAGCTGCGTGTGAACTCATCGCGTGCCTCGTCGAAGGAGGGCAGCCGCCCTGGACCGCCGCCGAGGGACTGCTGCACGAGCTCGACCGGAATGATCGGTGTTTGCGACAGCGCGACGTTCTGGCGTACGACGTTCTGCAGCTGACGGATGTTGCCGGGCCAGTCGGCCGTGGCGAGCAGCTCCACCGCCTCGGGCGCGTAGATCTTGCGCGCGCCGCTTTCCTGCGCGATCTGCGCGAGGAAGTGCGCCACCAGCAACGGGATGTCCTCGCGCCGCTTGTTGAGCGGGGGCATCTCGATGTGCACGACGTTCAGGCGGTAGTACAGGTCCTCGCGGAACTGCCCGGTGGCCATGAGCTGCTGCAAGTCCCGGTGAGTGGCGGAGATCACCCGCACGTTGACCGGTATCCCCTCGGTGCTGCCGACCGGGCGGATCACGTTCTCCTGCAGCACGCGCAGCAGCTTCACCTGCAGACGCATCGGCATATCCCCGATCTCATCGAGCATCAGGGTGCCGCCATCGGCGGCCTGGAACAGGCCGCGGTGCGCACGCATCGCGCCCGTGAAGGAGCCCTTCTCGTGTCCGAATAGCTCCGACTCGAGCAGGCTCTCGGCCATCGCGCTGCAGTTGATCGCGACAAAGGGCTTGTTGCGCCGCGGGCTTGCCTGATGGATGGCGCGGGCGAGCAGCTCCTTGCCCGTGCCGCTCTCCCCGGTGATCAGCACCCGCGCATCGGTCCCTGCCACCATGTGTGCCTGCGCGAGCTTCTCCTCCATGAGGGAGCTGCGCGTGACGATCTCCGAGCGCCAGTCCTCGTCCGAGGCGCCGAACCCCGAGATGCGCAAGGCCTTCTGCACCTGATCGAGCAGCTCCTGCTCGTCCACCGGCTTGGTGAGAAAGCCGAACGCGCCCATCTGGGTCGCTTGCACGGCATCGGGAATGGTGCCGTGCGCGGTCAGGATGATGACCTTCAACCCCGGCCAGCGGTGCTGCAGCTCCTTCAGCAGGCCGATACCGTCCATCTGGTCCATGCGCAAGTCAGTGATGACGAGATCCGGCCTGAAGCGGCTCGCGGCCGCCAGTGCCTGCGCGCCGCTTTCCACCGCCTCGACGTCATAGTTCTCCGCGCGCAAGCGAATCGTGAGCAGCCGCAACAGTCCCGGATCGTCGTCGACGACCAGAATGCGAGCCTTGCGTTTTCCAGTCTGATTCACTGTGGTGATCCCTCCGTTGAATTCTGGGACTTGCGCCTGTTGAGCGAGCGCTCGATGTTCGAGATCGCATCGAGCTTGGAGCGCGCGTCCTCGAGCTCCTTGCGCAGCTTTGCATTCTCCTCGGTCTCGGCCTGCAGGCGCCGGCTCGACTCGGCGACCAGCTCGCGATCGTTGCGCGCGAACTCCGTCTGCAGGCGCTGGCTCTGCCGCGCCAGGTCGAGCTGGTGGTCCACGTTATCGAGCGTGATGATCGCCAGCGCGCGCTCCGAGGACATCAGCGTCTCGGGCGTGGCGAGCACATCGCGCAGCAATTGCTGCGCGTGCGCGGGATCGGAGCCCGGGTGGCCCGGCACCGACAGCACGAGCGCCAGAGAGAGCTCGTGGCTGGGTGTGGGGGCCACATCGTAGTCGTGCCTCGCCGAGGCCAGAATCTCGGCCTGCTCGGCGGGTGCTCCCTGCACGAGCTGCGCGAGCGCTTGCAGGTGGCTCGCCAGGACCATCGCCGAGGCAGCGGCGCGATCCACTCGGGGAGCCGCCGCCTCGGACTCGCGCCGCAGCGGATTGGGACCGCTGTCGCAGCCCGCAAGGATCGCAGCGCCGAGCAGCGCCGCGCCGACGACCGCCGCCGCCTCAGGCCGCATGCGCCTGATCTCGTGAGCGCGCGCGGGTATCACCGGGGTTGCCGAGCGGCATGGTGATGCGGAAGTGGGCGCCCGGGAACAGCCCATCCATGATCTGCACCGTGCCGCCGTGCGCGGATACGAACTCCAGGACCACGGACAGGCCGATGCCCGTGCCTTTGACACTCACCCCGCGCGCTGCGCGCCCGGTATAGAAGGCCTCGAAGATGTGCGCGCGCTCCTCGTGGGGGATGCCGGGTCCGCTGTCGGCGACATCGAGGAGCAGCTGGCCATCGGCGGTGCGCGCGCCCATGTGAATGGCGCCGCCCTTGGGCGAGTACTTGATGGCGTTGGAGAGCAGATTGTCGAGGATCAGACGCAACTTGCCGCGGTCGGCCACGAGCGTCACGTCCTCGATCTTCACCTCGAGCCGCACGCGCTGACCCAGCAGCGTGAGCTGCTGGTTCTCCAGCACCTGCTTGACGAGCGGACGCAGGCGAAACTCGGTGGTCTCCAGGCCGACGCTCGAGGTCTGCCAGGCGCTGAAGGAGAGCAGATTCTCGATCATCCGCTGCAGCTTGATGCTGTTCTCGCGCAAAATTCCGGCCACCTCACGCTGATTGGGGTCGAGCTCGCCCACGGCGCCGTCCGTCAAAAGCTCGGTCCCTTCGCGAATATTGGCGAGCGGGGTCTTCAACTCATGCGACATGTGTCGCAAGAACCGATTGCGCTCCTGGGCATGGTCGAGGAGCCGTGCCCGCAGCCACTCGAGCTGGTGGCCCAGGCGCTCGAGGTCGGTGGGGCCGGAGACCGCGATCGGGTGTGAGTAGTTACCGGCGCCGAGCTCGCTGATCGCCCGGTCGATATGTCCCAGGGGACGCCCGATGGCGAGCGTCACGACCAGGATCATGATGAGGGTCAGCGGCAGCAGCAGGGCGGACTGCCAGAACAGACGGCGCTGGGCAGCCAGAGTGCGGCGCTGAATGCCCGCGACCTGCGCATCGATCTCCGCCTCGCTCTGCCGGGCGATGCGGTTGGCCATGGCGCTCAGCTCCGCAAAGCGCTCGGACAGGTCCCTGAGCGCAGCCGTTCGCGCCTCCGCTGCCTCAGCCTCGCCATCCTTTGCATCGGGGCTCTTCGACTGGGCGAGCAGCGTGCTGCTGATCGCGCTTTGCAGCTGGCCGAATGCATCGAGGGCCTCCCGGGCCGGGCGCGATTGCAGATGCTGAGTGAGGTTCAGCCGGCTCTCGGTGAGCTGTGCATCCTGCTCGCGGTACACATCCAGGAGCCGCCGGTCCGAGAGGACCTGATACTCCTGGGTAATGCGGTCGAGCGATTCGATCTGGGATTTGAGGTCCTGGGTCGAGCGCGCGGTGCTGACCCCCTCCACGACGAGGTCGCGGCTGGTCTCGGCGAGCCGGCTCATCTGCAAGGCCGCGTTGACGATCGCAACCAGCAGCGGCACGGCGATGCACGCGAGGCCGAACAGCATCAGGCTACTCAGAGATTTGGGGCGCAACCAGCGCATGGCGCGCATTGTAACCTGGGGTTACCAGGGCTCGCGCAGCAGGCGCTGCTCCCACGCCAGCGAGGAGCGCACGATGGCATCGAGGTCGTCCAGGGCAGGTTGCCATCCGAGCACCCGCTTGATCTGCTCGGCGCGCGCGACCAGCACCGTCGGATCGCCCGCGCGCCGGGGCTGCTCGCGAATCGGCAGTCGCTTTCCGGCGACGCGCTCGACGCTCGCCAGCACCTCGCGGACGCTGTATCCGTGGCCGTAGCCGCAGTTGAGCACGGCAGAGCGGCCGTCACGGCGCAGGTAGTCGAGTGCATCCAGATGGGCGCGAGCCAGGTCCTCGATATGAATGTAGTCGCGGATGCCCGTGCCATCGGGGGTCGGGTAGTCGGTCCCGAAGATGCTGACCTCTGCGCGCCTGCCCACGGCGGCCTCGCAGGCCACCTTGATGAGAAGCGTGGCTTTCGGTGTGGACTGGCCGATGCGCCCCGCAGGATCCGAGCCTGCAACATTGAAGTAGCGCAGTGCCACGTAGCGCAGCGAGCTCGCCGCGGCCGCATCGCGCAGCATCCATTCGGACATCAGCTTGGAGGTCCCATAGGGATTGATCGGCGCGGTGGGGGTGGTCTCCTCCGCGTAGCCCTCGGGCGGGGTGCCGTACACTGCGGCCGTCGAGGAGAAGACGAAGTGACGTACCTGACTTGCAATGCAGCACTCGATCAGCGCGCGGGTCGCGCAGGTATTGTTGCCGTAGTACTTGAGCGGCTCGCGCACCGACTCGGGCACGATCGTGTGTGCCGCAAAGTGCAGCACCGTGTCCACCCGGTGCGTACGCATCAGCTCGAGCAGGCTCTGCCGGTCGCCCACATCGGCCACGACGAGCGGTGTCCCGAGCACGGCCTGGCGAAAGCCCCGCGACAGGTTGTCCACCACGACGACCTTCTCGCCGCGCGCGGTCAGCTGCAGCAGCACGTGGCTGCCGATGTACCCGGCTCCGCCGGTGACCAGAATGGTGCCATTGCTCATCGGTGACTCGAGGTCCTGCTGTAAGGAGAGCCATGATAATCAAACGCGGGCGCAATGCGCCCTCTGCAAAGGAGCGTGGCGGGGCCACGCGCGAGGCCCGCACACGCGCAAGTGCCCGGCCGTTCGCGGGCCTTTCTCCCGAGGTGGTGCTCGATGCGCTTGCATCCGCCGGATTCGACCCGGACGGGGGGCTGCTTGCCCTGAATAGCTACGAGAACCGCGTGTACCAGGTGCGAAGCACCCAGGGGCTGCTCATCTTGAAGTTCTATCGGGCGGGGCGCTGGAGCGATGAGCAGATCCTCGAGGAGCATGAGTTCACGGCCGAGCTCGCGGCTGCGGAGTTGCCCGTCGCAGCTCCGCTGCGCGTGGAGGGGCGCACGCTGCTGTCCTACCGCGAATTTCGTTTCGCGGTGTTTCCCTGGCTCAAGGGTCGCTCCCCCGAGCTCGATGCGCCCGAGGCGCGCACCATGCTCGGACGGGCGATCGCACGCATCCATCGTATCGGTGCCGTGCGCCCGTTTGCCGTCAGGCCCCATCTGACGGTGCAGCGGCTGGGCCATGCGGCACGCGCCGCCGTGCTTGCGAGCGATCTGCTGCCGCAGTCGCTTGCGGAGCGCTACGCGCAGGCCTCGAGCCAGCTGCTGCAGCAGATCGAGGAGCTGCTGGGGAGCGTGGGGCCGGTGTCGGAGGTGAGGATCCACGGGGACCTGCACCTCGGGAACCTCCTCTGGAACGAGCACGGTCCGGTCTTCGTCGATCTCGACGACTGCATGGTGGGTCCGCGGATTCAGGATCTGTGGATGCTGCTGTCCGGCTCCCCCTGGGACCAGCAACGGCAGTGGCAGGAGATCCTCACCGGCTATCAGCAGTTCGCCGATTTCGACTTCCGGGAGGTACGCATGGTCGAGCCGCTCCGGGGCCTGCGGATGCTGCACCACGCCGCCTGGGTCACCCAGCGCTGGGAGGACCCCGCCTTCCCCCGCGCATTCCCCTGGTTCGGTGAGACTCGCAATTGGGAGAGCTACGTCACGGACCTGTTCGAGCAGTCGATTACGATCCAGAATCAGCCGTTGTTGCATTGAACCGGAGGTGGGCGATGGCGAATGAGGCCGGTCAGCGGGCGCTCGCGCTTGCCTGCGTAGCCCTGTGCTGCCTCTGCGCGTGCAACTGGTCCCCGTTCGGCGGGGGCGCCCGTTCCAGCATGTTCGCGCGGAGCACCCACACACGCTCCGGCGCGCTGCCCGCCGCCAAGCAGGAGATGGATATGGTCACGGCCGTCTCGGCTGGCAAGAGCGACGTGCCGGTGGATGTCAGATTCGCGCTGCGCCACCGTCCCGAGGTGGGCCAGCCCATCGAGCTCGATCTACAAGTCATTCCCGCCGCGCCGCTCGATCGGCTGATGGCCTCATTCCACGCCGAGGATGGGATCACCCTCGGGGAGGGGGCGCAGCCCATCGTGCAGGAGCGTCCCGACCCGGGCGTGCCGATCACCCATACGCTGCAGCTCGTCGCCCGGCGGGACGGCATCTTCTACGTCGATGCGACCGTGCTGGTGGACTCCGGCAGCGAGTCGATCGCCCGCACCTTCACGATCCCCGTGATCGCGGGCGCGGGCGCGCAGTAGGGTGTCCACTGTCCACACCCCCCGGGGGTGGGGCAATGTCCCTCGCTGTGCGTCAGCCGAGGTGCGTTGCGCAGACGAAGAGGTGTGCCGGCAGCAGATTGAGCGGCTGAAACCCGCGCTTGACCACCTCGAAGGTGCGCTGTAGATCCGGCAGCACGCGGCTGGAGAACTGGTAGACGAGGAAGGCACCACCGGGCTCGAGCACGGCGCGGCTCTTGCGCACGATGGCGGTTCTGAGCGTATCGGGCATGGTGCTGAAGGGGATGCCGGAGATGATGTAGCTGGCCGCACCGAGCCCCCGATCCGCGAGAATCGCATCGACATCGGCGGCCGAGCCCTGAACCACCTGCAAACGGGGGTCGGGCAGGGCGCGCTGCAGGTACTGCACGAAGTCGCGATTGGTCTCGATGGCCACCACATGGCCGTCCGGGCGCATGTGCTTCAAGATCTCCGCGGTGATGTTTCCCACACCCGGTCCATACTCGACGATGACGCGCGCCCGCTCCCAGGAGATCGGCTCGAGCACTTGTTTGATCAGAAACCGGGAGCTCGGGATGATCGACCCCAGCATCCTCGGATGACGCACGAAGTTGCTGGCGAAGAGCAGCACATCGGCGAAGCGCGACTGGTCAGTTTCGGGCATGACGCAACTCTTAAGGCAGCTATCGGCCACTCGAACACGCCCGCGCCGCACAAGTTCCCGCAGGAACTGCGACCCGGCGCCGCCCCGGGGGTGGGCCCGCGGTCGGCAGGGGCGCTACTTTATCTCATCTAACCCTTGCAACGAATTGGATCACGAAATAGTACCCGCAGGCAGCCGTCCCATCGCGGCCACGCTGCCGATGCTGTTATCGTAGCCGCAAGCCCTCGCTCATGTCTCCTGGCACATGGATATCTTCGTCTGGAAGCTGCTGCTGAAGAACCTGGTGCTGCCTCCGACGGGTCCTCTCATCATCGTGCTCGCCGGCCTGCTTCTTGCGCTCGGTTCGCGGCACAGGCGCAGTGGATGGGCCCTCTGCGCAGCCGGAGCGGCGCTCCTGTGGGCGCTCGCGACGCCCGTCGTGGCGGATGTCCTGGTCCGCAGCGTCGAGCGCTACCCCCCGCTTGACCTCACCAAGCCCGTCCGCGCCCAGGCCATCGTGATCCTCGGCGCAGGTGTGCGGCTGAATGCGCCCGAGTACGGCAGCTCGGCCCCGAGTGCCACCACGCTGGAGCGCCTGGTGTACGGCGCGCGCGTCGCGCGGGCGACCGGTCTGCCGGTGCTGGTGTCGGGTAGCCATTACGAGGCGGCGGCGATGAGCAATTTCTTGCAGCACGAGCTCGAGCTCACCCCGCGGTGGGTGGAGAACCGCTCTCACGACACGCACGAGAACGCCGTGAACTCCGCCGCGATGCTCGCAGATGCAGGGGTGCACCAGATCGTACTGGTGACCTCTGCGGCGCACATGGCTCGCGCGCTGCGCGAGTTCCAGGCGGAGGGCGTGACCGTGCTGCCCGCGCCCGCCGAGCTGTGGACGCGGCGCGACCTCGGCATGCTGGTGTGGGTGCCCAACGCGGATGCGCTGGTGCGATCCCACCGCGCTTTGTACGAGATGCTGGGCCGGCTTGCCCAGTCGATGCGCTTTGCGCTGGTGGCGCACGGTTTCCTGCATGAGCGCCGGCCGGTGCGGCCGCGGAATGCGAATGTGCCAAGCGGTGCCGGATCGGCCGTGCTGTGAGGGGGCTGCCCGAGCTCATTCTCTCTATTGCGTGGCTGGCGGTGGTGGCCTGGCTGATTGCCCGGGCCATCGGACAGCGCAATGCGCTGGGGCGTCTGCCCAGAAGCACTGCAGGGCCGGGGACACCGGACATGCGGATTGCCGTCATCGTCCCGGCTCGGGATGAGAGCGCCAACATCGGGCCGTGCGTGGAGTCGCTCCTCACTCAGCAGCTTCCCGGGGGCAGCCTGCGCATCATCGTGGTCGATGATGGATCCACCGACGACACCGCGCGGATCGTTGCAGCACTGGCCGCCCGGGATGCGCGGGTGCAGCTTTACTCGGCTCCACCCCTGCCGCCGGGCTGGAACGGGAAGGTGCATGCCTGCTGCATCGGTGCGCGCGCGGCGGGCAGTGCGCAGTGGCTCTGCTTCATCGATGCGGACATGCGTGCCGAGCCGCAGCTGCTGGCGAGCGCGATCCAGGCGGCCCGCAGCCAGTCGATCGGTCTTCTGTCGCTTGCGCCGCGGCACCGGCTCGAGAGCCTTGCCGAGCGGCTGATCCTTCCCTGTGGGCTCTATCTGCTGGGCTTTTCGCAGGACCTGCACAAGCTGCAGGCCCCCGAGAGCGCCGAGGTGGTTGCGACCGGACAGTTCATGCTGCTGCGGCGTACGACCTACGAGGCAGCAGGGGGATGGGAAAGCGTGCGCGACCAGATCTGCGAGGATCTCGAGTTCGCACGGCTTCTCAAGCGGCGCGGGGAGCGAGTCTTGATGCTCGATGGCAGCGCCTTGCTCGCCACGCGCATGTACCGGGGCTGGAGCACCCTGTGGCCGGGCATCGCCAAGAACCTCACCGTGATGCTCGGCGGACCCACTCGGACGGTGGCCGCTGCACTCATCGCCGTCGTGCTGTCCTGGGCGGCCGTGCTCGTCCCGCTGCTGGATGCCATCGGATGTACGCACGGCGCTCGCGGGGCCTGCATCGGCCTGGCCATTGCACTCGCCGCCTCCGCCGCCGCCTTCGGCCTGCACCTGGCAGGCTCGGTCCACTTTGGCATTCCCCTGTACTACGGCTTGCTGTTTCCCCTCGGCTACACCGTGGGTGCGGTGCTGGCATTCGATAGCGTGCGGTGGCGCCTGGTCAGGCGTGTGCACTGGAAGGGCCGCGTCTATCCATGAGCTTGCCCGAGAGTTCATCGTCGCAAGGGAGCCGAGGCGCCCTCTCCCCCAATGCGACCCTCGTCCTCGTCGCGGCGGCTCTGGTGTTCTTGTACCTGGTGCGCGCGATCCTGCTGCCCTTCGTGCTCGCAGGGATCACTGCATACGTCTGTACCCCCCTGGTCGACCGCGTGGCGGTGGGGCTGCGCATCCCGCGCTGGCTCCCGGCGCTCGCGGTGCTGTGCGTGCTGATGGCGCTCGGCTCACTGGTCGGATGGCTCGGAATTCCCGCCCTCGCGCGCGAATCGGTGCGCGTCGTCGGGGATCTGCAAGGCTCGATCGAAGGCTTCGTGCAGGCCCTGATCGGACATCGCACTGTCCAACTGATGGGCACCACGATCAATGCGCAAAGCGTCGCACTCTACAGCGTCAATGCAATCCGAGCGTGGATCTCCACCGATACCCGGATCGTTGATCTCACGGCATGGGGCGTTGCGGCGATCTTTGGACTCATTCTGACCTGGGTGCTGCTGGGCTACTTCCTCATCGATGCTCCGCGGGTGGCCAGGGGCTTCCTGTGGCTCGTCCCGCCACCGCAGCGCCCCTTCATGGTGCGAGTCTGGGGGGAGCTCAATCCCGTCTTGCGGCGCTACTTCATTGGCGTGGCGCTCGTTGTCGTGTACGCCTCGGTGGCGGCCTACATCGGGCTCGGTCTTGCGCTGGGGCTGCATCACGCGGTGTTCCTCGCGATGCTCACGGGATTGCTCGAGATGATTCCAATGGTCGGACCTGCCGCGGCCGCGGTGATCGCCGGACTCGTCGCCGTGAGCCATGCGGCATCCACCGGCGACATCCTCGCGTACGTCGCGTACGCAATCGCGCTACGTGTCTCGATCGATCAGTTCTTCGGACCCATCGTGCTCGGGCGCGCCGCTCGCGTCAGTCCGATCGTCGTGATCTTCTGCTTTCTTTGCGGGGGGGTGCTGTTCGGCGTGGTGGGCGTCATCTTGGCCGTTCCCGTGGCGCTGATCATCAAGGTTATACTTGCGATACGCTATGGCGAGCCGCACACTGATCCGGGTTGACAGCCCGGGGTTGCGGTCGCCGGCTTCGCGCGGAGTCTCTCAAGTGTCCGTCGAGCTTTCCGAAAGGCGCGGTTCCGGGCTCGCATGGCTCGAACGTGCGGTTTTCATGCTCGACCGCTGGCTGCGCCGGCGCGAGGGCATCTACGAGTACTCGACCGATCCGCGCTGCCTGTTCCGGATCGGGCTCGTCAAGGCGGATCAGGACATCACCCTCACCGATACGACCGAGATTCGCGCCGGCGATCCGCTGCTCATGCTGCATCTGTGGAACGAGAACATGCCCGCCATGGGGCGGAACGGACCGACCGTTGCGTGGGGCCGCCACGTCAGCCGCGCCATCGACACCTCGTTGCGGGAGCTCGCACGCTACCTGCACCAGCGCGTGGAGCTCGATGAGGTTGCAGCGCTCTACGGGGACATGCATCTTGCCAGCGCGCGCCAGGCGGCGCAGCTGGCACGAATCCTTGCGCGCTATGGCTTCGAGCCAGCCAAGGACTACCAGGGCGGGCGCGTCGGGGCGCTCGAGCGCTTGGGCAAGAACATTCTCGTCTTCCTGCTGGTGGCCGCGACCAACCCGGCCGCGCTGCGCAGCACGATTCTGCGTCGCTACCATGGGCGTGTGTTTCTCTCGCGCACCACGCTCGAGCGGCGCTACCGGGGCGCCTCGGCCGCGCCAGCGCCCTGATGGGCGGTGCAGGCGTTTGAGTCGGCCGCTCCTGCCCAGCGGACCGCCGCGCTCGGTGGCGGTCGTCAAGCTCTCGGCGATCGGTGATGTGTGCCACACACTGCCGGTGATTCGTACGCTGCAGAGCGCCTGGCCGCAGGCGCGCTTCACCTGGGTCATCGGGCGCACCGAGGCCGCGCTCCTCGGGGGCATCCGCGACATCGAGTTCGTCATCTTCGACAAGCACGCTCGGCTCGGGGGGCTCGCAAGCGTTCACGGCGCCTTGCGCGGACGGCGCTTCGACCTGGCGTTGCACATGCAGTTCGCCTGGCGCGCGAGCATGGTGGGAACGCTCATCCGCGCCCCCGCAAAGCTCGGCTACGATCGCGAGCGTGCCCTGGATCTGCAGTGGCTCTTCACCACGCATCGCATCGACCCTGGCTCGCGCGAGCACGTGATGGAGGGGCTGTTTGGGTTCGCGCGCCGCCTGGGAGTCCACACGCGCGAGTATCGCTGGGATATCCCCATCCCCGAGAGCGCACGTGCGCGGGCCGCGAGCGTGATCCCCGAGCCTGGCCGCACGCTCATCGTGAGCCCCTGCTCGAGTCACGCGGCACGCAACTGGCGGCCCGAGTTCTATGCGTGGGTCGCCGATCATGCGGCTCGCGAGCTCGGCTTTCGCATCCTCTTGTGCGGCGGCCGCTCGCAGCTCGAGCGCGAGGCCGGTGCCCGGATCGCGCAGCAGATGCGCGCACCCAGTGTGAATCTCATCGGGCAGGACACGCTCATCGAGTTCTATGCAACCCTGGCGCGCGCCTCGGTGCTGCTGACGCCCGACTCGGGCCCGGCGCACATGGCAACCTCGCTCGGCGTGCCTGTCGTGGGACTCTATGCGGCCACGAGCGCAGCGCGCAGCGGACCGTACTTCAGCCGCGAGTGGTGCGTGGACCGCTTCGAGGCGGCCGCATTGAAGTATCTCGGCAAGCCCGCCGCGGAGCTGCCCTGGCGGACCAAGATCGAGCGTCCCGGGGTGATGGACCTGGTTCAGCCCGAGGACGTGATTGAGCGGTTGTCGGCGCTTGCCGCGAGCAGGCTATAGGGGGCGAACTGCGGCTGCCGCAGCGCCTGGCGGCGCACGATCACGGTGGTGACCAGGGCAAACTGGCCGGCGATGCTCGCATGGCTCACACCGTCGGTGAAGACCACCCACGCGGAGTTGGGCGGAAACCTGATCTCCTCGTATCCGCGCTGATCAGCCTTGAACGTCGCGCTGTCCTTCATGTAGTTGTGCAGGCGCCGCATGGCTCGATCATAGGGACTGGAGTCGAGCACACGGGCCAGCGGATTGACCCGTGCAAGCCCGCCGATCAGCGCGCTGAACGCGTGGTCGCCGACCCCTTTTTCGATACGCCGCTTGAGGTGCCCGGTAGGCTCCAGGAGCCCCGCGTCCCGACCGTGACGCTCGAGCAGATCACTGATCGAGCCCTTGCTGGCCCAAACGCGATCCTCGCCTTCGTTCACGTTCACGAAGAACCGCAGGATCCGATCCCCGTGCGTGGCGCCGTACGCACCCGCATCGATGTGCACCAGCTCGTTGCTCGCATGCGCCTTGAGATTGCGGCCGCGCTCCTGGATGGGCCGGAAGCTGCAGGTACCCACGGTCCATCCGGCTGCGAGGTCCGGCGCCACGCGCTGCAGAAAGCTCGTGACGCCCCGCAGGTGCTCGCGCAGCACGGCGGTCACGCGATCGCGCGTGGCTGCATCGGCCTCGAGCCCGGTCAGACGATCCGCCTCGGGATGGTAGCTCACGTTCTTCAGCCGCAGCCTCGAGGGCAGCTCGCTGCGCAAGAAGCGCAACGTCGCCGCATCGGGCAGCGGGATCGGGCAGCGCGGAAAGTAGACGATGTGATTGGTCTCGAGCAGCGTTGCGATCCGTTCGGCAAGCAGCGCGTCGATGCGCTCTGCAGCGACACCGGTTGTATCGATGGTGGCGAGCACGCTCATGGATCCTGCTACATTAAACGAACAAAATCCTTATTGCACGGTCCAAGCAAGGGCATCGGGCCGAGCCATCACAACGGGAGAGGATCCGTGGACTACCAGAGCGCCGAGGGACAAGCCGCACAGCTTCAAAGCCAGGCGAACCAATCCGCACAGTCGCTCAAGCAGCTCGCCGAGAAGCTGCAGACGAAGGTGACCGACCCGCAGCTCTCGCGCGAGCTGCTGCTCGACCTGCGCGAGACCGCACTGGCGATTCAGCAGCAGAATCAGTCTGCTGGGGCGCTGATCGAGCAGATGGCGCAGTACATCCATGTGCTCGAGAGCCACCTCAACACTCTTCCACAGCCGGGGTTTCAAACACGCGGCTGGTCGGCACAGCCTTACTATGGCGCAAGCGGCGGATTCATGGGTAACGTCGTGTCCGGGCTCGGGCTCGGCGCGGGCTTCGGCCTTGCAAGCGACCTCGTGAGCAGCATCTTCAACGCATTGTGAAGAATGGCCCCTGCGGGGAATTCGCCCCGCCTCCCCACCGTCTAACCAGTCAACCCTGCCAAACAATGCCGTGGGGCAGGGGCTCGGTTTGGATAGGCCCAGGAGGCGTGCGATGAATTTCTTCAGATCCCGTTACAGTTTGACCGGCGTCCCAGCCGTTGCAGCGGCGACGGCCGCGGCGGTGGTCGGGCTTGCGTGTGCTCCGGCGACAGCGCTTGCCGCTGGCGACACGGCCGTCGCATCCCCGCCGGCCGCGTACGTGGGCAATTTCGATCTCAACACGGTCGCCCCGAGCGCGGTGGTCAGCAACGGCCGCGTGCACGAGGTGGAGATTTGCAATCAAACGGGTACGGTGAGTCCCGAGGATTTCTCGGGGCCCGGGTTGCCACCGTTCACGCCCGCCGGGGCGGTCACACTGAAGGTGCGCCATGACGGTCAGATCCAGCGCATCGCCCCCGGCGAGTGCGATCGCATGGCGGCCCGGCACCTCCGCATCACGACGGACGAGCCGCTCGAGCCCGGCAGCCAGCTGCAAGGCACGGTGGCCTGGGCCGGGCCTGCCCCCGCAGGTACGGTGATCGTCTCCGGACCGCCGAACCGCGACCTCGAGTAGCGGCCGCTATAAGCTGAAGCGCCCGCCGATCACGGGGGCCGTGTTGTCGTTGTGGACATACGGCACCCCGGGGCCGTGCGGGACGGCAATCGCAAGTCCACCGCTCACGTCGGAATACGCGATGCCGGCGTAAACATCGAAGCGCTTGGTGAAGTGATGGTCCGCGTAGAGTGAGAACTCGTTGAGGTCGCCGGCGCAGGAGCTGCGCATGTTGCCGGGAACGCACACCGGGGCGACACGGAAGGTATTCTGAGCCTGGTGATACCACGCCCCGGTGATGTCGGTGCGGCTGTCGAGGGAGAATTTCACCCCGGTCCACCAGATTTGCACGGTCTTCGGGGAGTCGAGATTGTTGTCCTCGACGCCGCTCAAGACGTAATCGCCCTCGTCCGAGGCGCCCACGCCCAGCGGGTTCTGCGGATTGAACTGCTGGATGTGCTCGTAGCCGCCGTAGAATTTGAACGGGTCCCAGGTGTATTTGGCGGCGACCATCAGTGCACTGTTGTCGGTCACGATGCCATACAGGGTGTTGGCCGTATCCACCAGGTTGGCCCCCGTGATTGGGTTCATGTTGATGCTGTCGGTGGTCGACTGATACGGCTGCGTGAGACTTTGAGGCCCGAGCAGCGGGTTCACGATGCTGATCGCCTGGTTATAGTGCTGGAAGACCACATCGGCGGAGAGATTGGCGATCTGTGCCCCCAGGTCGAAGCCGAAGGCGTTGTTATGCGGCTGCTCCGGCGTACAGGTGGCCGCACTCCAGGTGGCGGCGGCGGAGTAGCAGCCGCCCGAGCCGCTCACGAGCTTGTACATCGCGCCGAAATGCACCGGCCCGTAGGTGATTCGATACTTCACCGCGTCGTCCCAGCGGCTGTCGTCGGTATCACCTCCGCCGGCCATCGTGCCGTTGTATCCGATGTACGAGAACGCATACGCGCCGCCGGCCGGATCGTACCGGAGCATCTCATCAGTGCCGAGTGAGCGTTGACGCCCGAAGGTCAGCGTGCCGGCAAAGGTGGACGACACGCCGCCGTAGAATTCGTCATTGAACGGCTGGCCCGCGCGCGTGCCGTCGATGGCCTCCGAGTAGCTGCCCCTCGGAAGCCCGTTGTTGATGACATCCGTACCCGGTGCGTTCGCGAGCTGGCCGGACTGCGGATTGATGCCCGTCGAGGCGTTGAAGACCGCATACCAGTGATCCAGGAACTCCTCCTTGCCCTTGATCCCGAAGCCCGTCTGCGACAGGTTGTTCGGCGCGATGAGGAACATCGATTGATAGCCGTTGCGGTTGATCAGCGATTCGCCTTCGTAGTTGTAGCCGTTCTCGGGCAAGCCATGGCTGACCCAGCCGGCCCCCACATCATAGGTGCCGAAGAGGGTGATGCCGTGCCAGGTCAGCGGGCAGTCGGTCGTGGCGAATTCGTGGAAGCTTCCGCAGCCCTCCGGCGTGGGCGCAGCGGGCGCAGGTGCCGGAGGCTCCTGCGCATCGGCCGCGGGAGTGAGGACCAGAATCGATGCGAGTGCCGCAAGGGCGCAACACCAGACAGAGCGCATGAGATTTCCCTGAAGGCAAGCGAAGGCTACGTTGTATTTGTCAATATACAGCGCGGCCCAGCCACTTGCCAGCCGATTGCGATCGCGAGCACGGGGTGGCCGCACCGCGGGCCTTGCGTTCGGTGCGGCGCTGCGCGATTTTAGCGATCCGGCCGCAGGGGGGATCTGGAATGATCGAAGTTCGTCGCGCGCTCGCCGCGGCGTGTGGGCTCATCGCCCTCGCCGCCATTCTCCTGCTCTGCATCGGCGGTGCAGCCGCCGACGATGCGGACAACTGGGCCAGCTACAACCGCACACTGGCGGGGGATCGATTCTCACCGCTCGCCGAGATCACAGCGGCGAATGTCATGCAACTGAAGCAGGTCTGCACCTACCGCCTCCCGGAGGTGGGCTCCTTCCAGACCGGTCCTCTTGCGATCGATGGAACGCTCTACTTCACCACCGACGAGAGCTCGTACGCGCTCGATGCGGCGAGTTGCAAGCTCAAATGGCGCCGTCACCGTCACAGCCCCACCCCGAGCCCGCTCGCCGTGAACCGCGGGTTCGCCTATCTCGATGGCAAGCTCTTCCGCGGCACATCGGATGCTCACGTGATCGCATTGCGTGCCACGGACGGTCACCTCGTTTGGGACCGCGTGCTCGATGTCAAAGGCCCCGGCATCTCTTTGCCGATGGCACCGATCGCGGCCGACGGGAAGGTCTACATCGGCAATGCGGGAGGCGATACGGTGGGGGTGACGGGTCACGTGTACGCCCTCGATGCGCGCGACGGTCACGTCATCTGGAAATTCGACGTGGTGCCGGCGGCCGGTCCGGCCCGGGAAAGCTGGACGAACACCGCGCTGCCGATCTCGGGCGGCGCGTTCTGGACCTCCTTCACGCTCGATCGCGCCAAGGGCGTGCTGTATGTCCCGGCCGGAAACCCTGCGCCGGATTTCGACACCCTCGACCGCACCGGCGATGACCTGTATTCCGATTCGGTCATTGCGATCGACGCTGCAACAGGCCGCATGCTCGCGTATCACCAGCTCGTCACGCACGACAGTCACGACTGGGATGTCGATAGCGCGCCGACGCTCGTCACGACCCGTGCCGGATTGCAGATCATCGCCTCGGCGAACAAGGATGGGCTGCTGTCGATTCTGGATCGCTCCGGTGTGAATCCGGGCAGCGCAGCCACCGAGGGGGCGCCGGCGGTCATCCCGCTGCGCTCCCAGACTCCGACCACCACACGCGAGAGCGTCGACGTACCGCTCTCGCGCGACTTTCAGGTTCATTTCTGTCCAGGCATCGGCGGCGGAACCGAATGGAATGGCGCGGCGTACAGCCCGCTCACCGACTCGCTGTTCGTGGGGGCGGTCGATCTGTGCTCCCGCGTGCAGATCACGCGCAAGCTCACCGTGCCGCCACCGGGAATGGTGTGGTTCGGCAGCACCAACGCGATGCTCGACATACCCGACCCCGCCTCCCGCGCGAAGGGCTGGCTCACCGCCTACGATGCGGAGAACGGCCGCGTACGCTGGAGGTTTGCAGCACCCCACCCGATGCTTGCGGGCGTGACGCCCACCGCAGGTGGAGTCCTGTTCGCGGCGGACCTCGGCGGGGAGCTCTATGCGCTCGACCAGCATAGCGGTCGTGTGCTGTGGCAGACCGACACCGGGCAGTCGATGGGTGGCGGCATCGTCACGTATCGCGTGCGTGGTCGTCAGCTCGTTGCGGTTGCCTCCGGCATGAAGTCCTTTGCGTGGCCCGGAACCGCGGACAAGAGTCGTATTCTGGTCTACGGCCTGCACTGACCGCTCGCGCCGCTCCATGAGCCTGCCGCCTTGGCCTGGCTCCAGAAACGCAACGGTACCGTTGCGTTTCTGCGCGCAGGCGAGTAGTGTCGGACGCTCTCGATGCGGGTCAACGTCGCAAGGGGGCGCCCCATGATCGGTCTCAAGCAGGTGATCTTTCCCGCAGCGGCCGGTACGGCACTGGCCTCGGCACCCGTCGCGCCGGCCCACGCAGTGGTGCCGCTCATCGCCTTTCTCGGGCACCTGATGGTCGCGCATCACGCGGTGGGGATGGCCGTGCGTGCGGCCCGTGCGCCGTTCGTTGCGGCCTCGACCGCTGCGTATATCGCCGGACAGTCGGCGGCAGCGTACGCACCGATGGCGTACGGACCCGCCGCGTACGGACCGGCGGCGTACGGACCGGCCGCGTACCAGCCGCCTGCGCCGTACTACTATGGCTATTCCAGCGCCAGGTCCTGGTACCCCTACGCCACCGCGCCCGCAGCGTACGCGTACTCGCATTACCCTCGCATGCCCTCCTACCCCGCGCGCCCGGTGTACTACGGTGCCTCGCAAGGCTACTATCGATCGCAGGTCTCCTATTTCCGATCGGTGCCACGAGCCTATGGGCCGGCGCGCAGCTACCAGGCGCCTCGCGCGAACTACCGTACCTCCTACGCTTTCGCATCCGCCGCTCGGCGCGGCGGTGGTCTCGGCTATCGGCGCTGAGGGACGTCCGGCTCCAAAGCGCATACGGCGCGGTGCGAAACCTCGCGGCGGCAGGCCCTCCCGCACCGATGCGCTGCTTCTGGGGGAGCGAATCCTGGAGGTGGCGATCGAGCTGTTCCTGACGGAAGGCTACGGATCGACGACCATCGAGGCAGTCGCGGCCCGCGCCGGGATCTCCAAGCGAACGTTCTATCATCGCTTCGACAACAAGGCGGCCCTGTTTGCGGCCGTCGTACACCGCATCATCGAGCAGATTCGCCCGCCACCCGAGGTACCGCTCCTCGAGGGGCCGACTTTGCATGCGATCCTGTCGCGCTTCGCCGGACTGATCCTGCGCGCTGCGTTGCAGCCGCGTGCGATCGCCTTGCACCGTCTGGTCACGGGCGAGTCGGCCCGCTTTCCGAACCTGCTCCGTGCGGTGTACGACGAAGGTTGGGCGCAGGCCGCGACGACCCTGATCGGAGATTTGCTGGCGCGCGAGCTTCACGCTCCGCGCCTGAGCGCGGAGCTGCGCGCCTTCGCTGCGGGTCAGTTCGTGGATATGGTCATCACCTTGCCGCAGCGCCGTGCCGCAGGTCTCGGGCCTCCGATGGCCCCGCGGGAGCTTGATGACTGGGCACATGGCGCCGTGACGCTCTTTCTCGAGGGCTGCCGCGGGCTGTCCGGCGCTGCGCGCAAGCCACGCTGAGTCGCCACAGCCTGCACCCCATCGTCCCGGGCGTCCCGGGTGCGGATGGTGCACAATCAGCCGTGCCGAGGAGCGGGAGGTCTCGAATGGGTCAGTCTCGAATGTGCCGATATGGGGCAGCGTTGGCTGCTTTTCTGGTGCTCGCCCTCGCGGGCTGCGGCTACAACCGTATTCAAACGCAGGACGAGCAGGTCAAGGCGGCGTGGTCCGAAGTGCTCAATCAATACAAGCGGCGCGCCGACCTCGTCCCGAACCTGGTGAACACGGTCAAAGGCTATGCGGCCCAGGAGGAGCGTGTTCTGACCGAGGTGACGGACGCTCGCAGCAGGGTCGGCAGCATCCAGGCGACTCCCGAGCTTCTCAATGACCCTCAGGCGTTCGCGAGGTTCCAGGCGGCGCAGGGCCAGCTCACGTCCGCGCTGTCGCGCCTGCTCGTGGTCACCGAGAACTATCCTCAGCTGAAGTCGAACACCAACTTTCTTGCGCTGCAGGATCAGCTCGAGGGCACGGAGAACCGCATCACCGTGGCGCGCAACCGCTATATCCAGGCCGTGCAGGACTACAACGTCACGATCCGCAGCTTCCCCTCGAATCTCACGGCGAAGTGGTTCGGCTACGCCGTCAAGCCCAACTTCAGCGTCGAGAACGAGGCGCAGATCTCGAACGCGCCCGCGGTGAATTTCGCCCCGGCGCCCGCCAGCAGCTCATCGAGCAAGCCGTGATCGCAAGGAGGGAGCTCCGTGCGCGGATGCTCATCTTCGCAGCGAGCCTGCTCGCGCTGACAAGTCTGGGCCGGGCCGACGTGCCCGTTCCTGCTCCGAGTTCCTATGTGACGGATCTGACCGGAACGCTGACCCCGGCCGAGGCGGGTGATCTCGATCAGCGCCTGCACGCATTCGAGGCTCAGAAGGGCAGCCAGCTCACCGTGCTGATCGTGCCCACCACGGCGCCCGAGACGATCGCGCAATACGGGATTCGTGTGGCGGAGCAATGGAAGGTCGGCCGCAAGAACGTGGACGACGGTGCGATTCTGCTGATCGCCAAGGGCGATCGCACCGTGCGCATCGAGGTCGGCTATGGTCTCGAGGGCGCGCTCACCGACGAGACGAGCGGGCGGATCATCCGCGAGATCATCACACCGCGCTTTCGGGAGGGAAACTTCTACGGCGGCATCAGCGCAGGTATCGAGGAGATGATGCGTGTGATCAATGGCGAGCCGCTTCCGCCGCCGCCGCCCAGAGGCGAGCGATCGGGCAGCCAGCTCCGTGTGCTCGCCCCGATCTTCTTCCTGCTGATCCTCGTGCTCGGCGGGTTCACGCGCAGCTCTCTGGGCCGATTTCCGGGCGCCATCGTCACCGGCGGTGTCCTGGGCCTGCTGGCGTGGCTGGTCGCAGGCGCGTTCGCCGTGGCGATCTTTGCCGGGCTCATCGGCTTCTTCTTCACCCTGCTCGGTGGCGTCGGCGGCTCGATGATGGGCGGTTCGCGCTATGGAGGATGGGGCGGCGGCTTTGGAGGAGGCTTCGGCGGCGGAGGGTTCGGGGGCGGTGGCTTCGGCGGGGGCGGGTTCAGCGGCGGGGGCGGGGGCTTCGGAGGGGGCGGGGCGTCGGGACGCTGGTGAGCACCATGGACCTTCGGCGGATCCTCAAGCACCTACTCATGACGCCGTGGCGCGTGAGAGCGGCCTTTCCGCCTGCCACGCTCGAGGCCATCGAGCATGAGATTCGGGCCAGCAGAGCGCGGCACGTCGGGCAGATCCGCTTCGTCGTGGAGGGGGCGCTGCACGGCGCGCGGCTCTATCAAGGACAGTCACCCCGAGAGCGCGCGCTCGAGGTGTTCTCCATGCTGCGCATGTGGGACACCGAGCACCGCAACGGTGTTCTCATCTACCTCCTTCTGGCAGACCGTGCCGTCGAGATCATCGCTGATCGAGGCGCGCACGTGCGGATCGGGTCGCGTGAATGGGAGGGCGTCTGCCGGCGCATGGAGCTTGCGTTTCGGGAGGGGCGCTTCGAAAGTGGCGCGCTCGCAGGCATCGAGATCGTGACGCGTCACCTCACGGCGCATTTCCCCGCGCGCAGTGGAGATGCGGACGAGCTGCCGAGCTCCCCGGCGGTGCTGTAGCTGCAGCGGCGCCGGTCCACTCACCGGGGCTGCTGCACGAGTCCCGTCTTGGTTGCAAGCGCGAGTTGCACGAAGCCGCGCCGCACTGCACCCGAGTGAGTGAGATCGATCACCTTGATGTCGCCGCGATCGAGTGCGACCACGATGCGACCAAACCGCTCCAGCGGCAGATCGATGGTGACCGCACCGCTCAGATCGGTGAACCATCCGCGCTGCTCGATGGCGTAAGCGAGCGTTTCGGTAGCAGGCTCGAAACGAAACCCGCTCGCAAGCACGCTCGTCGGAAGCCCGAAGCCGTGCAGCTCGCCCGTCACTACGACGGAGGATGTGCTCATGTGCGCCGGTGCGGGCGCATCGATCACGACGATCTGGATATCAGCCGCACGTGCGGTGACCTGGAAGACGCGCGCCGGATGCACCAGGGTGCGTAGATCAAACTCCTGTGACAGCGGTCCGCCGTGTGGGGCGACCAGCAGTGCGCCCAGAACGGCGACGGCAGCACCGGCTGCCAGGAGCGTCCCCCAGCGCAGCGCGGCCCGGGGAGCACGCCGCCATGCGGGGGCGGCCGCATCCTGCGCCAGGTGCTGCGGAATTCGCAGCACGTGGTAGTAGAGCAGGTGGGCCACGGTGAAGGTGAGCAGCGCCGACCAGACGATATCGGAGAGGAAGTGCGCGCCGGCGGCCATTCGGCCCAGCCCCAGCGCCGCTCCGGCGGCGATTCCGGTCGTGAGGGAGATGCGCGCCCAGGCGCGCCTTCTCGAGCGCCAGATCCAGAAGCCAAGCCCGTAGGCGAAGCCGACCGAGCAATGACCGCAAGGAAAGGAGGCCCCGCCCTGGCCGCGCAGCGGCGCAGGCACGTAATGCAACGGCCCCGCGAACTGCACGACATCGCGCGGCCGCGGGCGATGCCAATGATCCTTGAGGCCGGCGTTGATGATGAGGCCGGGGCCCAGCGCCACGCTGAGCAGAACGAACGTGGCGTCCCGGCGCCACCGGTCGTTCCTGCTGAGAAGGGCGGCAATCAGCCATCCGAGCGCGCCGAGCACGAGCGCCACCGTGAGCGGTGGCGCCAGGCGATACAGCACGGACCAGGGCCGCTCGCTTGCGAGCGGCCAGTGATCTGCCGCGGGCGGCCGGTAGAATGCGCGTGCCGCATCGATATCGAGCGGCGTGGTCGCGAAGACCGCGAGGGTCAGCACGATCAAGCTCAGAAGGATCAGTGCTTCGCGCCGGTCTCTGCGTCGGTCTGGCATCAGAGCTCCCGGAGTGGTCGGTGGAAGCGTTCCTGGTCTCTCTCTCCACTGTAGCGCTTGCGGAGATTGGCGACCGCACGCAGATTCTCTCCCTGATGCTTGCTGCGCGCTTTCGCCGGCCGTGGCCCATTCTCGCCGGAATCCTGTGCGCGACACTCGCGAACCACATCGCAGCCGGGCTCGTGGGTACGCACCTCGGTCGCTTTCTCACCCCGAGGCTGCTCGATGCCATCGTGGGGGTGAGTCTGGTGGTCATGGCCGCCTGGACGCTCAAGCCCGATGTGCTCGAGGAGGCTCCCGCGGATGCGACGCGGCGGGGCGCCTTCCTCGCCACCACGGTGGCCTTCTTCATCGCCGAGATCGGTGACAAGACCCAGGTTGCGACGCTTGCGCTCGCCGCCGCCTATGCAAGCCTGCTGAGCGTGGTTGCGGGTACGACAATCGGCATGCTGCTCGCGAATGCCCCGGTGGTGTTTCTCGGCAAGGCGTTCGCGGAGCGGCTGCCGCTCAAAGCCATCCGCTACGTCGCGAGCGGATTATTCGTCGTGCTCGGGGCGGTGTTCATCTGGCGTGCGCTCGAGGCGCGCGCCTGAGGGCCTCAAACGCTGCGATAGCTCGCGCGCGGGATCTTGCGATGCTCGATCTCGCGCTCGTAGATGCCGCAGCGCATGACGCCGCGCTCGAAGGCGATGCGCTCCGGCGCAATGGGCTCCTCGACGGTCGGGGTGGAGACCATCACCGCGTCGAAGCGTTCCCGCATGCCGGGCTTGAACTCCGGGTGGCTCAGAATGAAGAGATCGTTGTGCACCACCCCGTTCAGCACTCGCTCGCCTGCCTCGAGCGCATCCATCGAGGCCGACACGAAACGGGGACAGCCGGGCGGGGGTGGCGTGCGCGCCGGGTTCGGCTCGCCGGTGCCCACATAGTTGTCGGTGTTGACGCCCCCGGGACAGAACACCGAAGTGCCGATGTTCGTGGATTCGAGCTCGACGCGCAGCGCCTCCATGATCCCGACCGCGGCGATCTTCGTCGAGGTGTAGACGCCGGCATTCACACCCGGCAACAGCCCGCCCATCGAGGCGGTGGTCACGAAATGACCACCCTCGCCGTGCTGCAGCATGTGCGGCAGACACACCGCGACGCTGTTGAAGATGGCGGTGAAGTTCACCGCCACCGCGTTGTCCCACTCATCGAACTTGGCCTGGCTCGCCTCGCGCAGCGTCTTGACTCCGGCGTTGTTCACCACCAGGTGCAACTTGCCGTAGCGGCTTTTCACCTGCTCGAGCATGGCTGCCCACGCCGCACGATCGGTCACGTCGTGCTTGATCGGGAGCACTCCCGCATTGCCGGGCTTGAACAGCGGCAAGGCGGCCTCCAGGCGCTTCTCGTTGCGATAGCCGATGACGACCTTCATGCCCGCATTGGATGCGGCTCGCGCAATACCGAGACCTATACCGTCGGAGGAGGCGGAGATGTAGGCGACCTTGCCTCGCAGATCCTTGAGGGGCGGGGGCTGCGAGACTTTGGGCTCCGGGGGCAGGGCAAGCCGGCCGGGACGTGCTCCGGCGCCCGCGCTGGCCGCCGAGCCCGCTGTCTGCGCCAAGACGTGGGCGCTGAGTCCAAGCCCTGCGAGCAAGCCTCCGGCGCTTGCGCCGGCCACCATGCCGGTGCGCAGAAACTGGCGTCGATCGAGCGCTGCGACGGCAGCGCCCTTGGGTCGAGTGTCGGTCTTGTTGGCCATGGAGGTTCTCGATCTCAAACTTTGACGCTGCGGAAGGACTTGCGCTTCTGCTTGCGGTGCGCAATCTCGCGCGGATAGATCCCGCAGTGCAGGACGCGGGCCTCGCCTTTCACGCGTGCCTCCGGAGGTGGCGGAGATTCCACCGGCTCGGACGCGAGCATGGCATCGAAGCGCTGCTGCGTGCCCGGCATGTACTCCGGGTGCGTGATGATGAACAGGTCGTTGTGGATCACCCCGTTCAGCACCCGCTCGCCTGCCTCGAGGGGGTCCATGCCCGGCGGGGGCCCGCTCGAGAATCGCCGGAACGCCGCCGGTGGGGGATGCGCCTTGCGGAAGGGATTATCCTCGCCCGTCCCGATGTAGTTGTCGGTGTTGACCCCGCCCGGGCAGAACGCGGAGGTGCCGACGGTTGTGCCCTCGAGCTCCACCCGCAAGGCCTCCATGAGCCCGACCGCCGCAATCTTGGTCGCGGTGTAGACCCCAAGCGGGCCGCCGGGGAGCAGGCCGCTCATCGATGAAGTCACGACGATGTGCGAGCCCTCGCCATGCTCGAGCATGTGCGGCAGGCATACGGCGACGCTGTTGTAGGTTGCGGTGTAGTTGACCGCCACCGCATTGTCCCATTGAGCGTACGTCGCCTGGCTCACGCGTGCCCAGCTCTTGTCTCCGGCGTTGTTCACCACGAGGTGCAAGCGCCCGTACTGCTTCTGGATCTGCTCGAGGACCTGAGCCCATGCGGCACGGTCGGTCACATCGTGTTTGATCGGCAAGACACCGGCGTTGCCCGGCTTGAACAGGGGCAGCGCGGCCTTCAGGCGCTCCTCGTTGCGGTAGCCGATGCACACCTTCATGCCGGCATTGGATGCAGCCCGCGCAATGCCCAGGCCGATGCCGTCCGAGGCTGCGGTGATGTAGGCGACCTTCCCCTCGAGATCGTGCAACGGGGCCGGCTGCGAGACGGTCGGCTCGGCGGGCATCGGCGGCATCCGCATTCGAAAGCACTGCCCCGGGGGCCCGGGCGAGCGAGCCGTAGCGGCTCCCGCGGGGGAAGCGGCGGACTGGGCCACCGCATAGCGGCTGAGACCCAGCTCGGCCAGGATGCCCGCGCCGGCACCGTAGACGGTGCCTTCGGCGAGGAAGCGCCGGCGCTCGAGACCAAAGCGGTCGAGGCCGGGGGGCAGCGGGGATGGATCCTCGATGGGCATACGTGGCCCTCCGGATGCAGGCTGTTGACTTGTCCAAAATCCCGGCACGGGGTGCCGCGGGGTCGCCTCTTTGCGAGGCGCAGTATGCCTCAACGCCGACTCCGGGGAGCGCGCGATTGGCTCGTGCGCGGAAAAACGAGATTAACGGTCGCGCACGGGACAAACACGCAGGTCGACGTAATCCAAAAAAGAGGGGAGGTTATAACGTGTTATAATATCTTTATGAGAGTTTCCCTCCGCCGCATCGGCAACTCCCTGGGCGTCATCCTGCCCAAGCCCGTTCTGGAGGCCTGGAAGGTGGGGCTTGGGGATTCCCTCGAGCTCACCGAGCGCGGGCTGCAACCGCCTCGCGCGGCCGGCTTCGCGCACACCGAGCTCGATGAGCTTCGGCGCAGCATGGCGCTCGCGATCGTCGATCGGTTCACTCCCGCGCAGATTCGTGCGCAAATCCTCGCCAACTTGCATCGCTGGCGGCACGGTGGCCTGTGGGTCCCGGCGTTCGATGCTTGGCAGGCGATCGCAAGCAGCGGCGATGATGGGGCGCTCCTGGCGGCAGTGCTGGGGCGCGATGAAGAGGCGGTACGGCTGCGGCAGTCGGCGCCCTATGCCGGACTCCTTTCGCACGCGGAGGTCAGACGGCTGAATGAAGAAGCAGCAGGTTGACCACGTCCTGCGAGCGGCCGGCCGCATCACGGGAGAGAAGCGCTTCGTCATCATCGGTAGTCAGGCGCTGCACGGAAGCTACCCTGACCTCGCCGACGAGATCGAAAGGTCGACGGAGGTCGACCTGATCGCGACCGAGCGCGCCAGCCGCGCCGAGTGGCTCAACGCAATCGGATATCTCTCGCCCTTTCACGAGACCTTCGGGTATTACGCCGACCCGGTTGATGTCGCGACGGCGCTGCTTCCGAGCGGCTGGGAGGATCGTCTGGTCAAGCTTGCCCCCGGCGATACCGGCGGAGTTCAAGGTCTGTGCCTCGATGCTCACGATCTTGCGATCTCCAAGTACGCCGCGGGACGCGAAAAAGATCGGATCTTCACGCGCGAGCTCGCTGCGCGCGGCCTCGTTTCGCAGGCGACATTGCTCGGCCTCCTCGTACAGACTCCTCTCGACCAGGACGCGCGCGAGCGTGTGCGCGCTCGAATCATCGCCGATTTCCAAGCCCGGAGCGGACGGGAGACCCGCCGAAGGAAGCCTCCGCGTCGGCGCCGGTAGGCGGGGCTGCATGGCGTGCCGCGCCGCGCCGGAGCGAATGCCCGTAGAATGCGCCCCTCGTTGGTTTCAGACGAAAGGCCACGCGATGATCTCGTTGCAGCAACTCCGCAGAGTCCTGTTTCCCCTCCTGAGCGCGGCGCTGATTTGCGTGATCGCCGGCACTGCGGCCCGCGCCCAGTCCATCGACGCAGGTGACTTTCTCCATCAAATCGAGGTCCTCTCGTCGGATGATTTCGAGGGCCGCTCTCCGGGCACTCACGGGGAGGCGCTGACCGTGAGCTACCTGGAGGGGCAGTTCGAGGCGATCGGTTTGCTGCCCGGGAACCCCGATGGGACCTACACCCAGCTCGTGCCGATGACGGCCTTCACCGCCCATCCGCAGGCCACCATCAGCGTCGGAGCTCGCCGCATCGCGCTGCAATTTCCGGAGGATTTCGTCGCCTTCTCGCCCGTGCGTGAGCCCCGGGTGAGCATCCCGGCCTCGGATCTGGTCTTCGTGGGCTACGGTGTGATCGCCCCCGAGTACGGCTGGGATGACTACAAGGGGCTCGATGTTCACGGCAAGACCCTGGTGATGCTGATCAACGATCCCCCGGTGCCCGATCCCCAAGATCCGAGCAAGCTCGACGAGAGGATGTTCGGCGGCAAGGCGATGACCTACTACGGTCGCTGGACGTACAAGTACGAGATCGCTGCGAAGCTCGGCGCAGCCGCTGCCATCATCGTGCACGAGACGGGCCCGGCCGCCTATCCGTACTCCGTCGTGGTGAACAGCTGGGGACACGAGAATTTCATCTTGACGGGCGAGCCGGCGAGCGAGAGCTACCCCCCGGTCGCCGCGTGGATCACCGCCGAGCGAGCGAAGCAGCTGTTTGCCGCCTCGGGGCTGGACTTTCAGGCGCTGAAGAAGGCGGCGGTGTCACGCGATTTCCATCCCGTTCGACTTCCGGCCCGGATCGATTTCGAGATCGCCAACAGCTGGCGCGATATCCAGTCGCATAACGTCGTGGGCCGAGTGGCGGGCTCGGATCCGCGGCTGAAGAGTGAGTACCTGATCTACAGCGCACACTGGGATCACTTCGGCTGGGATCCGAAGCTGCCGGGCGACAAGCACGCGCAGATCTTTCACGGCGCGCGCGACAACGGCTCGGGAGTGGCTGCCCTGCTCGAGCTTGCACGCGCGTTCAAGGCGCTGCCGCATCCGCCCAAGCGCTCGATCCTGTTCATTGCGACCACCGGCGAGGAGCGCGGCCTGCTCGGGGCCCGGTACTACGCACATCACCCCTTTTATCCGCTGCGCGACACCGTGGCGGACATCAACATGGATGTGATGGCGACCTGGGGCCGAACTCGCGACGTCGAGCTCATCAGCGCTGGAAAGTCCGACATCGATCGGACGGTTCGTGCTCAGGCGCGCGCACTCGGCATGACCGTCGAGCCCGATCTGCATCCCGAGCGCGGCACGGTGTACCGCGCCGACCAGCTGGAGTTTGCGCGTGTGGGCGTGCCGGTGGTGTATCTGCACGAGGGTCTGGATGTGATCGGGAAGCCGCCTGGGTTCGGCGAGCAGCAGGAGGAGGACTACATCGCGCATCACTACCACCAAGTGACCGATACGGTCGATCCGCGCTGGGATCTCTCCGGGTCGGTTCAGCAGATCGATCTATTGTTCGGAATTGGCCAGGCGCTCGCGCAGACGGCCGTCTATCCGCAGTGGAATGCGGATGCGGAATTCCGCGCCGTGCGCCTGAAGACGATGCAAACCCCCGCTCAATAGTGAAACTTGTAACGCAGCTCGGCGTAGATCTGGAACGGATTGTTCCAGTGGACTCCGCCGAAGGTCAGGCTGTTGTCGGTGAGCAGGTGCTTGTTGGTCACATTCAGGGCGGTGAGCGAAAGTGACAGGTCGCGGGTGAAGTTGCGCCCGACGGTGAGATCCAGCACCACGTAGCTCGGCAGGTGGCTCGGAGGCGCGTAGCCGTTGGACAGTCCGGAGTTGACCGAGAGGTTCGAGCCGACGAAGAACTGACCCGGCAGGCTTGCGTTGTACCCGAGGTTCAGCGTGTTGCGCTGATCGTGATCGAGCGCGATGGCGGGGAAGCCACAGGCCGTGCCGGCGACGACCAGACCCCCCGTGATCGACCCGAAACAATCCGCCGTCTGGTTCGAGTATGCGAGGTGCACCTGGCCGTAGGGCCAGAAGGCGGGTGACCGGACCGTGAGCTCGCGTCCCTCGATGAGCGCCCCCTGGTCGGTGATCGGCAGAAAGATATCCGACTCACCGAGGGGATTGTGATCGAAGAAGTTGCTCGCTTCGGTCACGAAGTAGTCTGCCTCGATGGTCCAACCCCCCACCGGGATGGTCACGCCGAACTGGCGCTCCGTATCGCGCTCACCGCGCAGCGGCAGGAAGGCCGTGTCGTTCGCAGTCGCGTAGGCCACCAAGGGCCCCGAGAGCGTCTCGAGCGGGGGTGCCTGGTAGTACTTTCCCCAGAAGGCGCTCAGCACCCAGTTCAGATGCGGCACCGTCACGGTCGCACCGAGTCGCGGGTCGGTCGCGTTCTCGGAGATGCTGCCCTGGAAGTACGACTCGCGCACGCCTGCCGCGAGGTCGAGCCAGTGCGTCGCCTCGAAGGTATCCTGCACCCATGCTGTGATGAGCCCACCCGTGGGACTTTGCAGCTCAGCAAGCGTCGGTGAGCTCCCATCGGTGAACGCCAGATTGAAATCGGCCTGGTCCTGCTGCGCGAAGCCGAACACACCGACATCGAGGTGATTGCGTTCGAAGCTCATGCGCAGATTCTCCTCGAGGCCCTCGTATTGCGAGCTGTGATGATAGGTGGTGATGGTCGGATAGTCGCTCGCGCCGCCGTCGTAGTCCGCCCGCTCGAAGTGATACAGTACCGAGCTCGTGAGCACCGCATCGTTCGTGAACGTGTGCGACCAGGTGAGCAGCGCGAAGTTGTCCGCCTCGCCCTGAACATCACCGAACTGCCCGATGCAGTACGGGTCGTCGGGAAGCGACACGGTGCAAGCCGGTATCTGGTAGTCGTCCTGACGCAGCTGAGCGATGAAGCTCACCGAGTCCTGCTCGCTCGGCCGGTACTGCAGGTTGGTGAACGCTCCATAGCCTTGCGTTTGGTCGTGGATCACCTGCGACTGCGGGGTTTGCAGGCCGAGGTCGCTACGATTTCCCTCGAGGCTTGCGTAGTACGCAAAATCGCTCGTGTGGCTCGCGACGCTCACATAGTCGTCGGTTTGGCCGAAGTTACCCCCCGTGAGGTCGAGCGCTGCCTGATCATCGCTGCCAAAGCCGCTCTTCGGAATGACATCGAAGATGCCGTAAGTGCGGTCGCCCTCGTCCGCCGCATAGCTGCCGCGCTCGGCGCCCAGGGTCTGGATATCGAGCGGATCGATCTCGGGGGCGAGATTCTCGGCGATATTGGTGTTCGGGATCTCGACTCCGTCGATGAGCCAGTTCGTCTGGTGGCCGCCGCGCATGTGCAGCATGTCATGCGCCTGGTACGCACCCGGGACGTAGTCGGTGATCATCGCGGAACTGTCGGCGTTGCTCGCTCCAGGGGTGCCCTCGATATCCTCCTCGCTCACGATCGTGATGGGGGTGACGGAGGCCGCGACCAGCCGGGTGGCCGTTACCTTCACATCGGCGAGCCTCGAGGAGGGCACCAGCACCACCTGCGCGAACGGGAAGTAGCCCGCCTCCACCGTGACCGGCTGACTCGAGGGGGCGAAGCCGCCTCGCGAGACGGTGAGCCGGTAGTGGCCGATCGCCACCTTCGGAAAATCAAAGCGGCCGGTCGTGTCGGTCTCACGCTCCAGCATCGCGTGCGTCGCGGACTCGAGCACGACCTCCGCCGAGGCGATCGGGCGCCCGCCGTCGTCCCGCACGATGCCGCCGACGCTCCCATAGGCCGCCGCCCAGCCGCGGGCTGGCAGAAGGAGCAGTAGGACCACGACGAATGCCCCCTGCAACGGGGTCACGCATGCTCGCAGCCGGCGCGGCGCGCGCGCGGCCGGCTCTTTGATTGGATCTAACACTGGGGAACTCCCCGGCTCGCCGCTTTCCAGCGAGCCCGTTCAAACGCACGGGCGAGCGCACACTTCAACGTGCACGCTCGAGACCGCGGCGGGCGCAAGCCCGGCCGGTGGGGTCAGATCAGACGACCCGGGGGCGCTCGGGGAGGTGGAAGATGGACGAGGCGGACGGTGCCTGCGACCGCGACGAAGGAGACCGCGAGAAGCTGCTGTGCCGCGGATATTCCGCTCGGCAGCGGCAGGTGGGAGATGGGCCCGGCACTGCAGGCGGTGCCGAACACACAATGCTCGCTATGCGAGTGGCCCCCGGAGCGGTGCTGCGCCGCTGAGCCCTTGTCCATCGAGCCCATGTCCATGGGATCCATGTCCATGGAGCTCGCAGGTGAATCCTCGCCCTGCGCGAGCATCCCGGAGGGAAGGCCCTCCCAGCAGATCTCGAGCGAGAATGGCCGGTCGGGTGCCGGCATGAAGCCCGCCGGAATGAGCGCACGCAGTGCGAAGGCGGCCAGCAACGTGCTGGCCAGCCACTGGCGCCTGCTGCGCTCGGACAGGAGCAATCAGGTCTCCCTCGATGTGCG
This sequence comes from Steroidobacteraceae bacterium, assembly GCA_035524075.1. Lineage (GTDB taxonomy): Bacteria > Pseudomonadota > Gammaproteobacteria > Steroidobacterales > Steroidobacteraceae > JASHUC01. Next base: position 90,163 of record DATKPP010000007.1, read on the forward strand.
GGCCGCGGCAGGAGCCAAACCGTCAAGCTCAGCCGCGCGAGTATATTAACTCCACGCGTACGCTCGTGCGATGGGGCGGTGCATCATGCGATCATTGCACCGAAGGAGACAGCAGTGCTCAAGCTCTACAGCTTCGGTCCGGGCGCCAACTCCCTGAAACCGCTGCTCGCCCTGTACGAGAAGGGCCTGGAATTCACGAGCAGGCAACTGAATCCAGCGATCTTCGAGCACCACGAGGACTGGTTCAAGAAGATCAATCCAAACGCGCAGGTGCCGGCGCTCGATCACGACGGCAAGATCGTGACCGAATCCACGGTCATCTGCGAGTACCTGGAGGATGTCTTTCCCGACACGCCGCGCCTGCGGCCGGACGATCCGTATCTGCGCGCCCAGATGCGCATCTGGACCAAGTGGGTGGACGAGTACTTCTGCTGGTGTGTCTCCACGATCGGCTGGGAGCGCATGGTCAGTCGCATGGCACGCCAGTACAGCGAGGAGGAATTCGAGCGCTATGTGCAGCGTATCCCGTTGCACGAGCAGCAGGTGAAGTGGCGGCGGGCGCGTGCCGGCTTTCCGAAGGAGATGCTGGAGGAGGAGATGCGCAAGATCGCCTTCTCCGTGAAGAAGCTCGAGGCGCGCCTGGCAGCCAGTCGCTGGCTCGCAGGCCCCGAGTACACGCTCGCCGATATCTGCAACTTTGCAATCGCCAACGGGATGCAGAAGGGCTTCGCGGAGCTCGTGAACGAGAAGGACACCCCGCACCTGGTCGGCTGGATCAATCGGATCAACGAGCGGCCGGCAGCCCAGCGGATGTTCGCCGAACGCCCGCGCGAGAAGCTCGAGCGCCCCGGGCTCGCGCAAGGTCAGTGATACTTCGCCGCTAGCCGGGCCGCGAGCTCACCGCGCTGAGTGGCGCGCAAGCGCTCGAGGTATGCCGGCAGCTGCCCGCGCACGTGGTAGGGGCCGCCTTCGCGGATGACGTTCTCCAGAGGATCGCGCCCGCGCGCGGCGTGCGGCAGCATCCTCGCGTGCCACTCGGATAGCAGGACCAGTCCGTGCCCGGCGACATCGGCCCGCGTGGTGGCCAGGTTGCGCTGCTCGAAGGGATCGGTGCTGAGGTCAAAGAGCATCACATCATCGAAGAGGTGATACCCATCGTGCAGCGTGCTGATCAGCATCCAGTTGTCGAATCGCACGCCTCTCTGGCACGTCCAGGCGCCCTGTGACGTGATGAGATGGTCCCGCCCGGCATCCCCGCCGGCCTTCAGGGTCTTCGCAAAGGACTCCCCGTCCCAGCTTTCCGGAACGCTCTGTCCGAGAAGCTCGAGCAGCGTCGCAGTCACGTCGATCTGGTAGTGGAACGCGCGGTAGCGTCCCGGGCGCACTCCCGGCCATCTCAGGATGAGCGGGACATGCGCGGTGCATTCATCGGCGGTTTGATGGTCGCAATAGGTGTTGAGCTCTCCCAGCGTCTCGCCATGATCCGCGGAGATCATGATGGCAGTGTCGTCAGCGATACCGAGATCGCCGAGCAGGTCCATGAGCTTGCCCGTGTACTGATCGGCGACCAGAACGCCCGTGTCGTAGCCGTCGAACATGGCGCGCACGGCGGCCATGTCGAACATCTCCTGCGGCTGGCGCGGATAGTGCTCCCGATCGTATTCGTTGGGCGCCAGGCCACGGCCTTCCTGCGCACTGTGCGGCCCACAACCGCGCCAGTGGCGCGCGCGCACCTCCTCGGTGAGCCACGCCGGCGGGGGCACATCTTTGAAAGGCTGGCCGTAGGAGGCCGCGGCTCGATAAGGGGTGTGTGGATCCCACAGGTGCACGTGCAGGAACCAGCTGTCCGCCCGGCCGCAGCGGCGCAGCCAGTCCGCCGCAATCGCGTAGACCTCATCGGCCGTCTCCATGCCGTACTTGCCGACATTGAGCGCCTCGTCAAAGCCGGCGCACCAGTGAAATGCGGAATGCCGGTGCGCAAAGGAGCTGACGGTCACGGTTTTCAGTCCCGCGCGCTTCAGGCGATTGGGGAAGGAGTTCAGGTGCAAGCGCGAGTGAAATTGCCGATCGGCGCCATCGATCACCGGATCGGCATCGGTGCCTCCGTGATTCACCACCCCGTTGCGGATCCCGAACTGACCGGTGAGCAGCGCCGTGCGGCTGGGCAGGCAGGGCGTATCCGAGGCATAGACGTTCTCGAAGACGCTGGCCTGGGCGGCGACGGCATCGATATTCGGGCTCGTTCTGCGGTGGTAGCCGTAGCAGCCCAAGTGATCGGCCCGCAACGTGTCGATGTCGATGTAAAGCAAACGCATGCGGTGTGTCCCTCGCCCTTAGTCCGTCTCGGCCAGGAGCTTTGCGAGGTAAGGCTTCCAGATTGCAGGCAGGCTGTGCGTGCCGTGCCCGCGAGTCTCGGCAGTGATCGGCAGCAGCACGAACTCGCCGTGTGCGACCTTGTGAATCTCGCGCGGCATGATGTTCAGCTCCGGGGGGTTCACCTGATCGTCCGCGGAGTTGATCGCCACCACGTGCGTCTTCACCGTGTCCAGACGCGCGGAGGGGTCGTAATCACGCGAGGAGTCGAACTGGTAGAGCATGTCGTTCGCGTCCGTGCTCCGCAGCTCGCGCGTCATGAACTCCCCGGCTGCTCGGTCGGCGAGCTGCTGCGTCGGGTAGAGCATCTGGTCGTAAAGCGGAGCGCTGCCCAGCACGAACAGCAGGTTGAGCGCGCCGCGAATCCCGCACTGCGGCTCCTGCGTGTAGTTGCCGTGGTTCCACGCGGGATCATCGCGAATGGAGTCCATCATCATCCGGCGAATCATGCGATTGCGGCCGGAGATCTGGATGGTGAGGCAGGCGAGGGGGAGGGCTGCATCCATGAACTCCGGATACCGCTCGGCCCACATCCAGGTGTGCATGCAGCCCATCGAGGTGCCGGCCAGGAGCCTGAGATGGTTCACGTGCAGCGCCTGCGTCACCACGAGGTATTCGGCGCGCACCATATCGCCATAGTCGTAGTGCGGAAACTGCGCGCGCAGCCCATCGCTCGGCTTGCTCGAGTGTCCATGACCGATATCGTCCGGGAGGATGATGAAGTACTTGCTGGCATCCAGCAGCTCGCCGGGTCCGAACAGGACGCCGGCAAAGTTGGCGCCGAGGAACTGGTGGCCGGAGCCGCCGGTGCCGTGCAGGATGAGCACTGCATTCACGATGCGACCGTTTCCGTCGCGTCGAGGGTGGCCGAGCGTTGCGTAGTGCAGGCGCAGTGCCGGCAGCGTGCGCCCGCTATCGAAGCGAAAGTCTCGCACCGAGTAGTCGGCCTCGCTCACCTGCAGCGCGGCGGCAACCTCCGCGGGCGGTGAGGGTCCGCGATCGGGCGGCGCCGCGCTCGAATGCTGAAGCGCAGCCAGCATCAGAATGAGCCCGAGTGGAAGTCCTCGGAATCGAGAGTCGTGCGGCACGTAGGCCTCCTGGATCTCAGATCTCCGCGTCGCCTTCGAGGTAGAAGACGCACGCGCCTTCGAGCTCGACCCGATCGCCCGCGAGGCGGCAGACAAGCTCACCTCCGCGGCGCGAGGCCTGGAACGCTCGCAATGTGCGCCGCTCGAGCCTCTGCGCCCAAAACGGAGCCAGCGCACAGTGAGCACTGCCGGTCACCGGGTCTTCCGGCACCCCTTTCGCGGGCGCGAAGTAGCGGCTGACGAAGTCGTAGGGCGGGGCCGCCGCCGCGGTGACGATCAGGCCCGCCCGATCCAGCGCCGCAACCCGCGTGAGATCCGGGGTCAGGCGGCGCACGACCTGCTCGCCTTCGAGCACCACGAGGTAGTTGAAGTCGTTCGCGAGGACTTCGACGGGTTTGGCACCGAGCGCTTGGACCATCCCGGACGGCATGGCCGTCGCGGCGGCGGGTCGCGCGGGAAAGTCCATGCAGTATCCGCCTGCCACGCGGCGCACGCTGAGCGGGCCGCTTGCCGAGTGAAAGGTCACGGCCTCCCGCGCCGGCTCCAGCCGCTCCAGCACGACTGCGGCGCTTGCCAGTGTCGCGTGGCCACACAGCGGGACCTCCGCAGCGGGCGTGAACCAGCGAATGCGATAGTCCGAGCCTTCAGGCACGAGATAGGCAGTCTCCGAGAGGTTGTTCTCGGCGGCGATCGCCTGCATGAGCTCCTCATCGGGAAAGCTCTTCAGGGGCATGACCGCAGCCGGGTTGCCGCCGAAGCGTTCGGTGGTGAATGCATCCACCTGGAAGATTCTGGTGCGCACAGCGGAATGGCCTCTCTTGCAGCTTCAGCATAAGATTACTGCTTCCGGGGAGGGGAAACCGATGAGCCGCACTCCGATATCCGTGGCCGGGCTGGCAGTGGCCTGCGTCATCCTCTGCTTGTCCGCTTGCGGCTCACAGAGCGCACCGCCTGCTGCACTGAGCGCCGCGCCCCCTGTGGCTGCTCCCGAGAACCCCTACGCGGCGCTTGCCAAGCTTCCCGATTGGAGTGGCGTGTGGGAGCCAGCCTTCGCGCCGCGTCCGGCTGCCGGTGCGGCTGCGCCGGCGCCCCCCAAGCTCACACCGGCCTATGCAGCCCAATATGCCAAGTTCCAGGAGAAGAACCGCAAGACGCCCGGCCTGAACTTCGTCTCCGAAGTGGCCAGCTGCGTGCCGCCCGGGGTTCCGCAGAGCATGCAGGAGCCCTATCCGATCGAGTTCCTCTTCACGCCGGGG
>DATKPP010000008.1:0-144118 GCA_035524075.1 Steroidobacteraceae bacterium
GGTGATGCCGGACGTTTCACCGGGCGCTCGTCGAACGATTCGCGGACGCATCAAGGTTTGGGTCCGGGTCGTCCTCGACAGCGATGGCTCGGTGTTCGCCGCAATGCCTGATCGGGCCGGTCCCAGCAGGTACTTCGAGCGAGCTGCCGTCGAAGCGGCAAAGCAATGGACGTTCGCCCCGTCAAGCACTCCGACCCGGCGCCTCCTGCAGATCCGCTTCGAGTTCACCCGGGATGCAACCACCGCGCGCGCAGTGGCCCTTCACTGAGAAGCGCTCGGTCGGCTGAGCGCCAGCTTTCCCGTCCATCGATAGATGAGGAACGTGATCGCGGCGAACGCGATGCCGCCGATCCAGATCGACGCGGTTTCGAATTCCGGGCCGACCACGCCTATCGGTGCCGGGTTGCCCGAGAACGCGACGAGCGCTGCGAATACCACCCCGAGCAGGCTCTCCCCCACGATGAGGCCGGAGGCGAGCAACACTCCGAGCTGCCCCATCGCCGCGGCCGCCGGCGTGCGGCTGGCGCGGTGATTGAACCACCATCCGACGATCGCACCCACGATGATCATGAGCGTTGCGGAAAGCGGCAGATAGATCCCGAGCCCGACCGCAAGGGGCGGGAGGCTCATGGACTTCGTGGCGCGCTTGAGCGCTGCGTCGAGCGCGATGCACAGCGCGCCGATCACGGCGCCGAGGCCGATGAGGCTCCAATCGACGTTGTGCTGGATCACCCCCTGCGCAAGGGCCGAGATCAGTCCGGCTTGCGGGGCAGGCAGCGCGTGGTCGGGGCTCACGCCCGGAGCCCCGAGGAACCCGTAGGCGTGATTGACCAGATCGAGCACCGGCGGGATGACCGCCGCACCCGCGATGACGCCGATGACCAGCGCCCACTGCTGCCGCGAGGGCGTTGCGTCCACCAGCTGTCCGGTCTTCAAGTCCTGCAGGTTGTTGTTGGCGATCGAAGCCACCGCGAACACGATCGCAGTGATGAACAGCGCGAAGGCGACCAGCGACTTGCCGGCGCCGGCCTGCAGCACCGAGCCCACGGTGAGCAGCAGCAAGAGCGCGCTCACGACGACGACCAGGATCCCAACGCCCGACAGCGGGCTGTTGGAAGACCCGATGAGTCCGGCCATGTAGCCGCACACGGTCGAGACCAGAAACCCCATCACCACGACGAAGATCACGCCGCCCACGGTCAGCAGCTGCGCGTGGGCCCCAAGTCCGCTCTCCTGGCTGAAGTGCCAGAGCAGTCCGGCGACGGGCACCAGACAGGCGAGGGAGACGAGCGCCATGGTTCCGATCGGGATGTCGCGCTCGGTGCGCGGCAGCGTGTCGGCCTGGCCCGCCTTGCGCACGCGAGCGGCCGCCAGCGCGCCGGCCAGCCCGCTGACCACGGGCCTCACCAGAGTCCCGAGCGTCCAGACGGCGGCGACGCCGATCGCGCCTGCGCCGACGAAGCGCACGAAGTGGGACCACGTTTGATGAGCCACCTCGGAGGCGGCACCGGCGGCCGGGTGCAGCATGCTGAAGTGCGGCACCGCCCACACCCAGCCGATCGAGGCGCCCACCAGCATCCCCATGCCGACCGCGAGCCCGACGAGGTGCCCGATGCCGAACAGCGCGAAGGAGAGGCTGAAATCGTAGCCGGTGGCAGCGCCGCGGTTGCCGATGCGGAAATAGCTCACCACATCGCTCGCGAGGATCTGAGTTTGAACGACCACGTAGAACACGGCGGAGACGATCGATCCGACGAGCACTGCTTTGAGTCCCGCTCCCTGTGTCTCGACCGCGGCCGCCTCGCTCCCCGCGCCGCCCGCACCCACCCTGAGAACCTCCGCGCAGGCGACTCCCTCGGGGTAGGGCAGAGTCGAGTGCGTCACCAGCGCACGGCGCAGCGGAATGGTGTACATCACCCCGAGAATGCCCCCGGCGGCACAGATCGCGAAGGTCGTCCAGAACGGAAAGCCGGTCCACCAGCCGATCATGATGAACCCGGGCAGGACGAAGATGATGCTCGTGAGGGTGCCCGCCGCCGAGGCCACCGTCTGCACGATGTTGTTCTCCTGGATGGTGGCGCCGGAGAGGGCACGCAGGATGGCCATCGAGATGACGGCGGCGGGGATCGAGGTCGAGAACGTGATGCCTGCCTTGAGCCCGAAGTACACGTTGGCGGCACTGAACACCACGGTCATGACGACCCCGATGATGAGGCCTCGAACCGTGAGCTCGCTCGGGCGCTCCACTCAGCGCCCCCGGTGCACGAACAGCTCCACCCGGCCGCGCGGACCGATCAACGAGGAGCCGAGCCAGCCCGTGACACTCACGATGAGGGCCGCGAAGAACGCCGCGCCAAACCCGTGCAGGTGAAAGCCCGGCAGGAGCAGCGCAGTGAGCCCGAGCATGCATGCGTTCACCACCAGCAGGAACAGGCCGAGCGTGATGAGAGTCAGCGGCAGCGTGAGAAGCACGATGACCGGGCGCACGATCGCGTTGATGACACCCAGCAGGAACCCGGCCAGCACCAGGGTTGCCGGAGTATCGATCCTCACCCCGCTCACCCAGTAGGTCGCGAGCCACAGGCCGAGCGCCGCGAGCACCGCTCGAAGAACGAAGCCCGTCATCGCAACTCCCGCTCGACGAACACCTTCAGGCGCGACAGCGCCCGCTCCCAGGCGACGCGCAGCCGCAGGTACATCTCGTCCCACTCGACATCGCCGGGGATCCCCGAGCTCAGAAGTCGCACGATGGTCCCGGCGTTGCCCTCATCCAGCACGAAGTCGTCCACCATTGCGCACTCGGGCGGCAGCGCCGGCGAGGGCAGATAGAGCAGCCGCAAACGGCGCGGCGGCGTGAACACGTCGATGTGGGCCTCGAATTCCGTGACGCGGTCGACACTCGCCCGGAAGGAGCCCCCCGGACGAGCGTCGATCTCGGCATCCGGCGCACACCATTGAGTCAGCGCGCCCGTGGTGGTGAGCGCAGCCCAGATGGGCGGCGCAGGCGCGCGCACGTCGATACGGTGCGCATATCCGCGTGTGCGCTCGAGTTTGGCCGGCGATGGTGTAGGCTCGGTCATGGGGGTGGCATTCTGCCACGCAACCAGTGTGACGCATCACTCGGACGGCACTTCTCTTCTTCCGCACTATCCCCGGGGCCCGTTGCCATGAGTCGCGATGCGGGTGCCGTGAAACGCCCATCCATCTGGAATTCCACGCAAACTGCGTCGCCGCCCGCCCCCGAGACTCGCTCGGGCGCACGCCTGTGGCCGGTGTGGCTCCTGGCTCTGTCCCTGGCCGTTTTTCTCGCCGACCTCGCCATCCCGCTCGGCACGGGCGACGGGGTCGCCTACATCGCGGCGGTGCTGGCGAGTCTCGCGGCGCCACGCACCCGGTACACCTGGATCACGGCGACCCTGTGCACGGGGCTGGCGCTGGCGCGCTTGGGTGTGCCGCACAGCGCCTCGCTGTGGTCGGTTCTGCCCGATCGCGGCTTCTCGCTGCTCGCCATCTGGACGGTTGCGATCCTCGGGATGTGGCAGAAGCGCACGACGCTCGCACACACGCGGGCCGAGGCCGAAACCGCGCAGGCGCTCAAGAGCAACGCCGCTCTCAAGGCGGCCCTCGCGCGGACCGAGGCCGCGGAAGCGCAGCTGCGACGCGGACAGCGCCTCCTCGATACGGTCGCCGCGATGGCCCGGATCGGCGGGTGGGAGCTGGACCTTGCGACGATGACACCCATCTGGTCGCAGGAGGTCTACCGCATCCACGAGCTCGACCCCTCGATCGGTCTCGAGCTTGCCAGCACGATGGAGTTCTACCCGCCCGAGGCGCGCACGCTCATCGACAAGGCGCTCACGGGCGCGATCGAGCACGGCGTCTCGTTCGATCATACCGTCCCGTTCATCACCGCCCGCGGTCGCAGGCGCTGGGTGCGCGTGATCGGTGTCGCCGAGCGCTCCAATCGGGTGACCACCCGGCTGTCGGGCGCCTTTCAGGACGTGACCGATCAGCACGAGATTCAGATGCGCCTGGCGCGCGCCTCGCGCTCGAGCTCCGAGGGACACTGGGACTACGACTTCGGCACCGAGACCGTGTGGTGCTCCGCAACGCACGAGGAGCTGCTCGGTCATGCGGCGCGCGACTCGCGCATCGCAGCGGCCGAGTTCCGCGCACGCGTGCACCCGGACGATCAGCCGGAGGTTGCGGCGGCGTTCGAGCGCCACATCGCACAGGGCGCGCTCTATGACCTGCAGCTGCGGATGCACATGGCGAGCGGCGAGTGGCGCTGGTTCCGCACCCGCGGCGCGGTCGAGCGTGACGAGCTCGGGCGCCTGACGAGCTTTGCCGGCTCGCTCATCGACGTCCACGAGGAGCAGCTGGCGCAGGATGAGCTCAGGGCGGTGCGTGGGCGACTGGAGCGTGCGATCCACGGCACGCAGGATGGCCTCTGGGAGTGGGACATCGGCCGCGATACGCTGTGGCTGTCGCCGCGCTATTGCGAGCTCCTCGGCCACCCCCAGCAGGAGCTCACCCTCACCCCGCGCGAGATCGCGCGGCAACTGCACCCCGAGGACCGGCACCGCGTGCTGGATGTCATGCGAGCGCACTTCGCGAGCGATGCGCTCTACGACGTGGAGGCGCGCATGCGGATGCGCGATGGCGAGTACCGCTGGTTCCGCATGCGCGCAACCGTCGAGCGCGACGCGACCGGACGCCCCTCGAGACTGTCCGGCTCGATGCAGGACGTGGCCCCGCGCAAGGCCGCCGAGGCGGCCCGCATCGAGGCCGAGCAGCGGCTCGAGCGCGCCATTCGCGGCAGCTCCGACGGGTTCTTCGAATACTCGGTCGCCGAGGACCGGATGTGGTACTCCCCGCGCATTCACGAGATGCTCGGCTACGCGCCCGAGGACCCGTTGCCGCCGCTGCTGCGCGAGCTCATGCCTGCCGAGGATCGCGTGCGCGTGGACGAGGCGATGCAACGTCATTTCAAGGAGAATGCGCCGCACGATGTGACCTTCCGCCTGACGCGGCGGGATGGCACGTGCGGATGGTTCCGCGCGCGCGGCCGCTGCGAGCGGGACGATGACGGCAGCCCGACCCGCTTCTCCGGGTCGATCCAGGACATCACGACCCAACGCGAGGCCGAGGCGGCGCTCGTTGCGGCGAAAGAAGCCTCGGCAGCGGCGAACCGTGCGAAGAGCGAGTTTCTCGCCAACATGAGCCACGAGATCCGCACGCCGATGAATGGCGTGCTCGGCATGACGGAGCTGCTGCTCGACACCTCGCTCGAGCCGGTGCAGCGCGAGTTCGCCGAGACGATCCGCGCGAGCGCCACCTCGCTCCTCGGAATTCTCAACGACATCCTCGATCTGTCGAAGATCGAGGCCGGCAAGCTCGAGATCGAGCAAGTCGAGATGGATGTGCGCGAATGCGTCGAGGACGTGGGCACGATGATGGCCGTGCAGGCGGCGGCGAAGAACCTCGAGCTCATCGTGAACGTCGACCCGTCCATCCCCGATCTGGTGCTCGGGGATCCGCACCGGCTGCGCCAGATCCTCACCAATCTGGTCGGCAATGCGATCAAGTTCACCCAGCAGGGCGAGATCGTGCTCGAGGCGCTGGTGGTTGCGGTACAGGCGGGGCGGGCGTTGCTGCATTTCGAGGTGCGCGACTCCGGGGCGGGCATGTCCCCGGAGGTCCTGAGCCGGCTGTTCCAGCCGTTCGTGCAGGCCGATGCCTCCACCACACGCCACTATGGTGGAACCGGGCTCGGCCTTTCCATCGTGAAGCGGCTGGTCGAGCTCATGGGGGGCCGTGTCGGGGTGGCAAGCGTCTCGGGTGAGGGCTCGACGTTCACCTTCACTCTGCCCTGTCCGCTCGTCGAGGGCGTGCTGTCCTCGGCTGCCTCGGTGCTGGCCGCACCGCGCGAGCGCCGCGTGCTCGTCGTGGACGACAACCGGACCAACCAGCGCGTGCTATGTGGACAGCTGCGCCCTGCCGGATACACGGTCGAGACCGCGGGCAGCGTGAGCGCTGCGCTCGAGGAGCTTCTCAGCTGCGCGCGCGCCGGAGCGGGCTTCGATGTGGTGATCGCCGACGATCAGATGCCCGACTCGGACGGCTCGCAGCTGGCGGACCGCCTGCGCTCGCACCCCGAGCTGGGCGCGACGCGCCTCATCATGCTCACCTCGCTGGATCGGCACGGAAACATGCAGCGCCTGCGCGAGCTCGGATTCGCGGGCTATCTCACCAAGCCCGTGCGCGGACGCGACCTGCGCGCCTGTATCGAGCGCGTGCTCGAGCTCGATGAGAGCACGCAGGACCTGCCGCACGACCGCCGGGTGGTGACGCGCGGCTCGCTCGCCTCCGAGAAGGGCATGGCGCGCTATCGCGGACGGGTGCTGGTGGTCGAGGACAATGCCGTCAATCAGCAGGTCACGCGGCGCTTTCTCGAGCGCCTGGGCTGCGAGGTGGCGATCGCCGAGAACGGTCAGCGGGCGGTCGAGTTCTGCGCGCGCGAGCGCTACGACCTGATCCTGATGGACGTGCAGATGCCGATCATGGACGGGCTCGCCGCGACGCGGGAGATCCGGCGCACGGAGGCTCCCGACCGCCGCGTGCCGATCATCGCACTCACCGCGAGCGCCATGACGGATGAGCTCGAGCGCTGCATCGCGGCGGGCATGGACGGCCTGCTGACCAAGCCGCTCGAGCCGCTGCGGCTCGGGGAGACACTCGCCCGGCATGGGCTCGGCGGACAGGGCGGCGCGACTCTGGCGCCGTTGCCCGCGATGCGTCCCGTCGCGCCGGCGATCGATCTGGCGCGCCTGCGCGCTCTGGTCGGCGACGATGCCGAGTTCGTTCAGGAGCTCTGTCGCACGTTCCTCGCAAGCAGCGGCCGCATCTTCGAGGAGCTGCGCCGCGCGCTCGCCACCGAGGATCGAGTGCTGCTCAGCACGCTCGCTCACAAGCTGCGCGGCGGCAGCGGCAGCGTCTGCGCGCAGCGGGTGGGGGATCTTGCGGCCGTCCTGGAGCGCAGCTGCGCCACGCAGCCGGCCACGGAGCTCGGAGAATTCGTCGAGCAGATCGGTACGGCGCTGAAGGAGTGCGCCGGATTCATCGAGGCGCAGGTCGCATGAGCGCGGCGCCCATCAAGCTGCTGCTGGTCGAGGACGAGCCGACGCAGCTCCTCGTCATGCAGCGCGTGCTCGGTCAGGCGGGCTACGCGGTCGAGACGGCCGCCAACGGCGCGGAGGCGCTCGAGCGGATCTCGCGGGGCCAATTCCAGATGCTGGTCACCGACTGGGACATGCCCGGCATGGACGGCGTCACGCTGTGCCGGCGCATTCGCGAATCCCAGGCGCAGCTCCCGGGCTATCTCTACATCCTGCTGCTCACGAGCCACGATTCCACCGAGAGCCTGGTGACCGGCCTCGAGGCGGGCGCGGACGATTACGTCAGCAAGCCGCCCAAGACTCCCGAGCTGCTCGCGCGCCTGAAGGCTGGCCAGCGTGTATTGCAACTGGAGCAATCCCTGCGCGAGGCGAAGGACAAGATTCAGCAGCTGTCGATCACCGATCCCCTCGTGGGCACGTTCAACCGGCGGTACCTCAACGATCAGCTGGTGCACGAGGTGGAGCGGGCGCGGCGCTACGGCCATCCCCTCGCCGCCGTGATGGCCGATCTCGACTTCTTCAAGAACGTGAACGATCAGCACGGTCACCAGGCCGGGGACGACGTGCTGCGCGGGTTCGTCGCGCTCGCCAAGGTGTCCATTCGCCAGTCGAGCGACTGGGTCGCCCGTTACGGGGGCGAGGAGTTCGTCGTGGTGCTGCCGGAGACCGATCTGGCCGGTGCCGCGACGACCGCCGAGAAGATCCGCAGCTGCTGCGCCACGACACCGTTTCAGACCACCGTGGGGCGCCTGGTCGTCACGGCAAGCTTCGGGGTCGCATCACTCGATCCGGGAAACGGCCCGATCGGGGCGGCGGCGGAGTCGCTGCTGCGACGCGCCGACGCGGCGCTCTATCGCAGCAAGCACGAGGGACGCAATCGCATCACGATCGCGGATGAGTTGAAGGCCGACGCGCCGCGTTGAGCGCAGCGATCGCCATGGGGGCGAGTGACACGGCGATGATGCCAAGGGTGACCAGCCCGAAGTGCGACTTCACCTGCGGGATGTTCCCGAAGAGGTAGCCGCCCCAGATGAAGAGCCCCGTCCAGGCGAGAGCGCCCGCGATGTTGTAGGCCTGGAAGCGCCCGTACGGCATGCGACCGATGCCCCCGACGAAGGGGGTGAAGGTGCGCACGATCGGCATGAAGCGCGACACCACGATGGCGAGCGCGCCGTAGCGGCGGAAGAAGTCCTCGGTCCTGCGCAGGTGCTCGATGCGAAACAGACGGTAGCGCCCACTGAAGGCGCGCGGCCCGATGCTGCGGCCCACGGCGTAATTCACCGTGTTGCCCAGCACCGCGGCGAGTGCGAGCAGCGTCCACGCGAGCGGCGCCGTGAGCGTATGGGTCGTGTCCACCGCAGCGAGCGCGCCCGTTGCGAACAGCAGCGAGTCGCCGGGCAGGAACGGGGTGACGACGAAGCCCGTCTCCGCGAAGATGACGACGAACAGGAGCGCGTAGATGAGCGCGTGGTACTCGCCGGTGAGCTGGGCGAGGTGACGATCGATGTGCAGCAGCACATCGAGAAGTCGGTGCATCAGGGGACGGTCGCCAGTGGGCGGATCACGGCTCGCGCATCAGGGCACGGGCGCCATCGCCGTGAGGGAGGTGGGCCGCATGGCATGCGCACCGTGCCGCAAGGCATCGAGCGCGATGCGCACCTCCCCGTCACGCTCGGCGAGTGAGGCCCCCTCGCTCGTCAGATCCGCCGGAGCCTCCTCCTGCCCCTCGATCACCAGGTCCGGCAGGATCCCCTTGTCGTGGATGGAAGCTCCGGAGGGGGTGAAGTACCGCGAGGTGGTGAGCTTCAGAGCGCCGCGCGAGAGCGGCATGACGGTCTGCACCGTACCCTTGCCGTAGGTGCGGTGGCCGATGATCTCGGCCCGGCAGTGATCCTTGAGCGCGCCCGCGACGATCTCCGCGGCGGATGCCGTTCCGCCGTTCACCAGCACGACGAGCGGGGCTCCGTCGAGCACATCGCCCGGGGTCGCATCCATCCGAAAGCGCGCATCGGGGGTGCGCCCGTCGGCGGTCACGATGACGCCATGATCGAGGAAGGCGTCCGCGACGGCCACGCCTGCCTCGAGCACGCCACCGGGATTGTTGCGCATGTCGAGCACGAGGCCCTTGAGGCCGGCGGGACTCGAGCGCTTCAGGCGCGCGATCGCAGCCTCGAGATCCTGCGGTGTGGTCTCGCTGAACTCGGTGATCCGCACGTAGCCGTACCCGGGTGCGAGGGCTTGCTCCTGCACGCTGTGCACTGCGACCTCGGCGCGGCGCAGGTCGTATTCCTTGATCTCGCCGGTGCTCGGGCGGCGAACCGTGAGCCGCACGAGGGTCCCTGCATCGCCGCGCATGCGGGAGATGGCGCTGCTCGCATCCGCGCCCACATCGATGCCATCGATCTGGGAGATGAGGTCGCCCGCCCGGATGCCGGCGCGCTCGGCGGGAGATCCCTTGATCGGATGCACGATCTTCACCGCGGCGCCGTCGGCCGCCACCTCGATGCCCACGCCGGGGTAGGAGCCCATCGTGCTCAGGCGGATCTCCTCGAATTCCTCATTGTCGAGAAATGCCGAATGGGGGTCGAGCCCGCTCACCATCCCGCGGATCGCATTCTCGACCAGCTTGTGATCGTCCTCGGGATCCACGTAGTCGCGCTTGATGCGCTCGAAGACTTCCGCGAATAGATGGGCCTCCTCCCAGGGAAGGGCGGTCCCCTGGGGGGGAACAGGCTCGGCCTGCCGCTCGGCGAATACATTCGTCGCCAGAGCCCCGGAGAACCCGATCACCGCTCCGGCAAGGAGAGCAACCCACGTGCGCGATCGCATGGACATCTCAAGACCCCACCATGGTGCAATCTTCGATACTACAGCTGTAGGGCAGCGGTCAACGCTCCGCCCCATTTCTGCGCGGCGCGCACTGCTTCGGTGCGCTCCTTGAACCTCACTGCAACTGGGTCGCTTCGGGCCGCGGCTGGTCGGTCAGCCGGTATGCCGGCGCGGCCGTGGCCCACAGAGGGATCTGAGCGAGCACATCGGCAAAAGGTTCAGGCCTGCCGATGGCAAATCCCTGGCCGTAGTCCACTCCGAGCATCGCGATGCGCGTGCGAATCTCCTCCGTCTCGACGCACTCGGCGACGGTCACCAGCTCCATGCTGCCGGCGAGCTGTGCGATCGCCTTCACCATGAACTCCGAGCGCGAATCCTTGAGGATGTCGCGCACGAAGCTGCCGTCGACCTT
Organism: Steroidobacteraceae bacterium; assembly: GCA_035524075.1. Lineage (GTDB taxonomy): Bacteria > Pseudomonadota > Gammaproteobacteria > Steroidobacterales > Steroidobacteraceae > JASHUC01. The sequence continues at coordinate 10,420 of DATKPP010000008.1, forward strand.
GAGCATCGTGACCGGAAGCTGCCTCAGGTAGGCGAGCGAGGACAGACCGATGCCGAAGTCGTCGAGCGCGACGCCGCAGCCGAGCCGGCGCAGGCGGCGCATCAGCACCTCGGCGCGGCCTATGTTGAGGATCGTCGCACTCTCGGTGAGCTCGAAACACAGCACACCCGGGGGCAGGCCGCTCGACTCCACCGCTCCGACCAGGAAATCCGCGAAGCTCTCATCGCTCAGCGTCTGGCCGGCGATGTTGAGTGTGAAGACCGCAGGGCGCTCCTGCAAGAGCGCGGCGTGCGGCTTGAGCAGCGAGATCGCGCGCTCGACCACCCAGCGATCGATGGTGGGCATCATCTGGCAGCGGTTGGCAGCGGACAGGAAGCTGTCCGGGCCGATGGTCGCACCGTCCTCGCCGATCATGCGCAGCAGCAGCTCGAAATGCGGGGGCCGTGCCGGGCCTCCGCAGAAGGGCAGCACCAGCTGCGCATCGAGGCGCAGGCGCTCAGCGCCGATCGCATCGCGCAGCCGCGAGGCGACGTTCACATCCGCAAAGCGGCGCACGATGCTGGAATCGCCGCCCTCGTAGAGCGCGATGCGATTGCGGCCGCGATCCTTGGCAACCTTGCAGGCGGTCTCGCCCGCGGCGAGCGCGTGCGCCAGATCGCGCGCTCCGCGCTCGAGCGGTGCGACGCCGATGCTGACCGAGACCGGTACGCGCGCCTCGGCATCGGCGACCCCGAGCATCTCGGCGCCGGCGCGCAGCCGGTCGGCGAACTGTGCAGCAGTCTCGATGTCGCTCGGCAGCAGCGCCGCAAAGCGGTCACCCGAGATGCGCGCCGCGAGCGCCCCGAGCGGCAGGCGCTTGCGGATGAGCTCGCCCAGCTGCGCGATGACCGTATCTCCCACGTGCATGCCGAAGCGCTCGTTCACGGCATGCAGCTGATCCACATCGAGGTAGAGCGCGCTCCAGGTGCCGGACTTGCCCGCCTGACGCTCGGCGAGGATCGCCGCGGCGCGCCGCTCGAGCGCCGCGCGGCTACCCAGGCCGCTCAGCGCATCGTACTGACTGTCGATGAGGGCCACCGCGCGCCGGGCGATCACCTCCGTGAGGCGCGCATCGCGCTCGGTCAGCTCGTCGGCCTCCTGCTCGCGAAACAGCGCGAGCGCGCCGATCGTGCGGCCGCTCGCCTGTCGCACCGGACAGCAGAGGATCCGATACGGGACCAGACCCACGCTTGCGCTGGGAACCACGCGGTTGATGATCATCGGCTCGGAGCGCATGTGGGCCATCGACAGCAGCTGGCGGTGCGTGCGCGTGAGCAGCTGTCCGTTCGGCTCGAGGCCGCGCCTGGCGCGCAGCACGGCGATGCCCTTGTCCGGGACGAGTAGCGCCGCCATCGCGCATCGCAGATGCTCGGCGGTGCCTTGCACCAGAGTCGCAAGCTCGTCGGAGCCTTCTTCGGCGCCGCCGAGATGCGAGCCGTCGGCGAGCAGCAATTCCAGGTCGCGATCGAGCTCGGAGAGAGTGTCGTGCAGGCTCGCGATGGATGCGCGCGCCAGCAGGTCGCGGCGCAGGCACTCGAGCGCTGGGCGGATGAGGGAGTAGACGAAGGAGAACGTGTTGGGCTCGGAGCGGGCGGCGGCGGTCGTACCGCGCCGATAGGGAATGGCCACGATCGCGAGCAGCTGGCTCGCATCATCGCGCAACCAGCACAGGTAGATGGGCACGTCCCCGCCGAGCAGGCGGACCTGGCCGTCGAGCTTGAGCTCGGTGCGCGCCGCGTAGAGGCTATCGTCCACCAGCTCGGTCAGATCGGGGCCGTCCACCGGCTCCATCGACCAGCGCAGCTTGCCCTCGCAGTCGCACACGGCAACGTTGGTGGCGCGTGGCAGCAGCGAGCGGATCAGCTGCGCGTAAGGATCCAGTGATTCCCAGGGATTGCCTTGCTCTGCGTTGGGCCGGGCTGATTTCATTGTGTGAGGGGAGCGCTCGATTCCCCGGTTCTGATGCTGCCGCCTACCCTCTCAGGAGCGCCCGCCCGAATCGTTGCGCGAGTTGGCGGTTTCTCGATTCAGCGCGTGGGGCTCGAGGCACTGAACCAGGGCAGGGGGTCCACGGCGCGATCGCCCTTGCGAATCTCGAAGTACAGGGCCGGGCTTGCGCTGCCCCCGCTGTCGCCCGCCGCGGCGATGGCATCGCCCGCGGCGACCTCGGCGCCGACCGTCTTGTAGAGCCGCTCATTATGTCCATACAGGCTCAGGTAGCCGTCGCCGTGGTCGATGATCATGAGCAGGCCCAGACCGGGCAGCCAGTCCGCAAAGATGACGCGGCCGCCGTAGATCGCATGCACGGGCGTCCCGAGCTGCGTGTCGATCAGCACTCCGTCCCACTTCACTGCGCCGGCGCGCACCTGGCCGAAGCTTGCGGCGATGCGCCCGCTCACGGGCCAGGGGAGCTTGCCGCGCAGCCGCGCGAAGGCATCGTGAGCGTCGATCGGGGCCCGGTCGATCGCACGCCGCAGCTCCTTCAAGAGGCTCGCAAGATCCGACTGCTCGCGCTCCAGGCGCGCCAGTCGCTGCGCACGCGTGCGCGACTGGGCCTGCAGGCTGGTGAGAGCCGTGCGGCGCTCGGAGCGGGCCGCTTCCAGGCGATCGAGCTCGGTTTGGCGGCTCGCCTGCAGCTCGGCGAGGCGCTCATCCTCGGCGGCCAGCTGCGCGTCGAGCGCATCGAGCTCACGCACATCGGACTCCAGGCGCGCGAGCTCGCCGGCGCGCGCGCGCGCGAGGTAGCTGTAGTACGCGAACATTCGCCCGGCCCGCTCCACATCCTGCTGATTGAGGAGGAGCTTCAAGGGCTCGTCACGGCCCATGAGATAGGCGGCTCGCAGCGAGCCTGCGAGCGCGGTGCGCTCGGCATTCACCTGCTCCTCGCGCGCCCGCTTTTGTGCGGCCAGGTCGGCTCGGCGCCGCGCGCGCTCGGCTCGCTCGCTCCGGAGGCCCTCCAGAGCCAGTCGGGCCTCCCCGACCGACAGCTCCGCGCTGCGCAGCATGCGGGAGAGCCGGTCGGTCTCGACATGATCGCGGCTTGCCTTCGCCTGGATGCGCGCGATCTCCGCCTGAACCGCCTTGAGCTGCGCCTCGGTCGCGGCGCGCTTGGGGGCGACGGTGGCGGGCAGCGTGCCGGGGCACCCGAGAAGCGCCAGGAACAGCGCAGGCCCCGCGAGCCACGAGCGGCGACCGAAATGCATGCCCGCTATACTACGCCCCCTTTTTTCGGCCTCACCTGACGCATCGCCGTATGGATCGGCTTCCCGAGTTTGCTGGCCACCATCCCTGGCTCGTAGCGGCCGCGGCGCTCATCGCGCTGGTGGTCCTCGCATACGAGGCGCGCCTGCGCATTCAGGGCGCAGCGACGATCTCCCCTCAAGAGCTCATCGGGCTCATGAATCAGGGGGCGCTCGTGCTGGACCTGCGGCCGGCGAGCGAGTATGCAGCCGGACACATCAATGGGGCGAAGCCCCTGTCCTCCGACCAGCTCCCGCGGGCGGCGGACACCTTCAAGCGGCACAAGGAGAAGCCCGTCGTCCTGTACTGTGACGGCGGATCCCAGGCCTCCGCGGCCGCCCGGCAGCTCTCCGCACAGGGCTTCACCCGGGTCTTCAGCCTGCGCGGCGGGCTGTCTGCCTGGCGGGCGGAGAATCTGCCTCTTGCGAAGGCGTAAGAAAGTCTTTCCGGAGGAGCCTCGAGCAGCATGCCCGCAGCGAACGTGGTGATGTATACGACCGGCTGGTGCCCGTACTGCGCGCGGGCCCGCCGGCTGCTCGAGCTCAAGGGCGTCGCGATCACCGAGATCGACGTGGACGAGCGGCCCGAGGCCCGGGCGGAGATGTTGAAGCGCAGCGGCGGGCGCTCGAGCGTTCCGCAGATCTTCATCGGGGATGCACACGTCGGCGGATGCGACGATCTGCACGCGCTCGAGGCGGCCGGACGCCTCGATCAGCTACTCCAAGGCTCCGGCCGCACAGGAGTTTGAATTCCCATGACCACCAGCAACGACGGCGCGAGCGGCTCCATACCCTTCGGGAGCACCGATCCGAGCGGCCCCCAGCTTGCGCTGCAAGCCGTCTATCTGAAGGACTGCTCCTACGAGGCGCCGAATGGACCGCGCGTGGACGGTGCCTGGAACCCGCAGATCAGCCTCGATCTGCACACGGCCGTGAATCCGCTCCCGGGGGAGATGCGCGAGATCGTCCTCACGGTCACGGTATCGGCCAAACAGAACGATGCGACCATCTTCCTGGTCGAGGTGAAGCAGGCAGGCGCGTTCCTCATGCGCAACCTGTCCGAGGAGGATGCGCGCCGCGCGATCGGCACGGTGTGTCCGAGCGTGCTTTTTCCATACGCACGGGCCGCGGTGTCGCAGCTCGTCGGGCAGGGCGGCTTCCCGCAGTTTCTGCTGCCCCCGGTCAACTTCGACGCGCTCTACGCGCGCTCGGTTGCCGAGCAGCAGCAGCAGGCGGTCGCGGCCAGGAACTGACCCCGCCGCAAGCGCGGCACGGCGCGGCTCGACGTGGCGGACAAGACACAAAGGGCGCCCATTGCCGTTCTGGGAGCGGGCTCGTGGGGCACGGCGCTCGCGATTCACTTCGCGCGCAGCGGCAAGCCCACCCGCCTGTGGGGACGCGATCCGCAGCACACCGGCGCGCTGCTCGCGCAGCGTGCCAACACCCGCTATCTCCCCGGCGGCGCGTTTCCCGATTCACTCACGGTCGGCTCCGACCTCGCCGCAACGCTGAGCGGTGCGCTCGATGTGCTGGTGGCCGTGCCCAGCGAGGGGTTCCGGGCACTGCTCGAATCGATCGCGCCGCAGCTCGCACCCCGGAGCCGGCTTGCGTGGGCGACCAAGGGCTTCGAGGCCCAGACCGGGAAGCTCCCCCACCAGGTCGCGCGCGAGGTGCTCGGCGCGCATCGCTCGATCGCCGTGCTCTCCGGTCCCACGTTCGCGCGCGAGGTGGGCGCGGGGCTCCCCACCGCCATGACGGTCGCATCGCCGGATGCCGCATTCGCGGCCGCGCTCGCCCGCGATCTGTCCTCGGCGCACTTCCGGGCCTATACCTCCACCGATATCGTCGGGGTCGAGGTCGGGGGCGCGGTGAAGAACGTGCTCGCCGTCGGCGCCGGTCTTTCCGACGGGCTCGGCTTCGGTGCCAACACGCGTGTCGCGCTCATCACGCGCGGGCTGGTGGAGATGACACGCCTCGGCACCGCGCTCGGCGCGCAGCGGGAGACCTTCATGGGCCTCGCCGGCCTGGGCGATCTGGTGCTGAGCTGCACGGACGATCAGTCGCGCAACCGGCGATTCGGCCTGATGCTCGCCGGCGGTCGCAGCGTCGAGGAGGCCCGGGCACAGATCGGGCAGGCGGTCGAGGGATTCATCGCGGCGAAGGCCGTGCGTGCGGTCGCCGCACGCGAGGGGATCGAGATGCCCCTTTGCGAAGGAGTCTATCGCGTGCTGTACGAGCGCGTTGCGGCGCGCGAGGTCGTCCAGGCGCTCATGACACGGCCCATCAAGGCCGAGAACGAACGAGCGTGAGGGACCTCCTCCAGGGGCTGCTCGATCGCTAAGAGGATGTGGAGGCGGTCGGGATCCCGGTGGGCACGATCTCGTGATCGGGTGCCGGCTGGTCCGGCCTCAGCTTGAGGGTGGCCAGAATTCCCGCGGCGATGAGAGTGCCGAGGGCCAGCACCATCGACACGGCCGGCAGGCCGTAGTGCCGATCGAACAGAAAGCCCGCCAGGGGTGGCCCCAGCACCGAGCCACCGCGGCCGACGCCGATCGCAAAGCCGGTGCCGGAGGAGCGCACGTGCGTGGGAAAGACGTGCGCGAAGATCGCATACATCCCGACGATGCCCGCGTTGGTACAGAACAGGGCGAAGGCGGCGAGCCACGAGAGCTCGGGCAGCTCGTGCGCACTGCGCCCGAACAGGCTCACCGCGAACGCCCCGAGCAGCATCATGCAAATGGTCAGCCGCTTCACATCGAAGCGCAGCGTCAGCAATCCGAGCAGCGCACCGCCCGCCATGCCACCGACGTTGGCCCAGGTGAGCACGGCGGACCCCTGGGATTGCGTGAAGCCCATGTCCACCACGATCTTCGGCGTCCACTTCGCGATGTAGTAGAAGCTCATCACGTGGAAGAAGTACGCCGCAGTGACGATGAGCGTGGTGGCGATCAGCGCCGGGCCGAAGATGTCCCCGCTCGAGCGACGGCGCAGCTCCGGCGCGACCGTGGGGAGGGAGTCGATCTGCACGTGGCCCATGCGCCGCAAGGTGCGGTTCACCCTCTCCAGCGCGCCGGCGGGCTGCTTGCGGATGAGCCACGGGACCGACTCAGGCACGAGCCACAGCACGAGCGGAATGAACAGCGCCGTGAATCCACACCCGAAGTAGAAGACCGCGCGCCAGTTGTGCCCCTTCAGCAGCTGCGTGACGATGATGCCGCCGACCACCGCGCCGATCGGATAGCCGATCGACATGATCGAGACCGAAAGATTGCGCGAGCGCGCGTTGGAGAACTCGGCCGCGACCGCGTTGATGGCCGCGAGCGTGCCGCCGATCCCCAGGCCCGTGATGATGCGATACACCGAGAGATACGCAAGGTCGCTCGCCGTGGTGGCCAGGTACATCCCTGCCGTCATGACCACCAGGCAGCCGAGGATGGTCGTCCGGCGGCCGATCCGGTCCGCAAGCCCGCCGAGCAGGATCGAGCCGAGCGCCATTCCGGCGAGCTCCATCGACTGCAGCCAGCCGAGCGCCGTCTTGCTCGGGTGCCACTCGGAGGCGATGCCGGGGGATGCGAATGCGATCGACAGCACGTCGAAGCCGTCGAGCGCGTTGAGTCCGATGGTGATCACCACGGCCGCGATCTGCAGCCAGCCCATGCGCGACTTCGCGAGAATCTCCCGAGGATCGCTATTCACGGCTCATCTCCCACCTGCTCCCCGCCCGAACGCGGAAGCGTATCACGTGGGCCGGAGGGCCCGAGCACGGCCGCCGCCCGGCGGTCGGGCGCAACGTAGGTCGGCCGCGGCCTCAACGGGGGCGTCGCGAACTGCACTCCGAGCTCGCGGAATCGCTCGAGGATTGCGATGTTGATCGTTTGCTGAAGGTCGGCATAGGTGCGGAAATCCGGCACCAGCACGAAGTACACGACCTCGTACGCAAGGCCGGTGGGTGCGAAGCTCATGAGGTGGCAGCGATCGAAGCGCGTGTGCGGCTGCGCCTGGACGATCGCGCGAACCGCCTCGGGGATGGCGCGCAGCACCGCGGTCGGCGTGTCGTACATGAGCGTGAACGCGAAGGCGCTGCGCCGCTCTCGCAGGCGTCCGTAGTTGCGCAAGCGGCACTTGAGCACCTCGGAATTCGACATGATGATCTGCTCGCCCGAGATGCTTCTCAGGCGCGTGCTCTTCACGCCGATGTACTCGACGGTGCCGTTGAAGTCCTCGATCACGAGCGCATCGCCCACGGTGAAGGGCTTGTCCAGCGCGATGGAGACGGAGGCGAGCAGGTCGCCGAGCACGGCCTGCAAGGCGAGCGCCACCGCGATGCCGCCGATGCCCAGGCCGGCCAGGAGCGGTTTGACCTCGACACCGAGCTCGTCGAGCGCGAGCAGCAGCGCGAGCGTCCACACGACGACGCCGGCCACGAACACGATGATCTCGATGGAGCCGGCGAGCGCCGCATCGGCAATGGCGGCTCGCTGGCGCCTGCGATCCACTGCGAATCGCACTGCCGCCATGGCCCAGCGGCCGACCTGGAACCAGAACACGAAGACGGTGGCGATCTCGATCGCGCGCTCCGCACGGTGCGGCAACGTGAGCTGGGTGACCGCGAAGTAGACCGCAACGGCGAGGAGAAACAGGCGGCTCGTGCGCTCCACGAGCAGCGCCGCGAGCTCGATCGCCACGGGCTGGGTGCGTTGCGCAACCGCCCACCGCCGCCGGCGCGATTTGATCCAGCCGCGCAGGAGCGGCAGCACGGTGAACGTGACGAGAAACGCGAGCAGGGCCAACGTCCAGTCGGCCACGGTATTTCCCAGCAGCTCGGTATCCCAGATCGTGTTCCAGGCCGGCATGTGCACCCCCTGCGATGGAGATGCGCATCCTAGTGTTCGACCGCGCGCGGGGGGAAGGCCGCGCGCGCCGGCAGCTCAGCGGCTACTCAGCGCCCACCCTCACGAGTCGCTGCCCTTCATGCCGAGCTCCTTGAGCTTGCGCGTGAGGGTGTTGCGCCCCCAGCCGAGAAGCTTCGCGGCGTCCTGGCGATGCCCCTGCGTGCGCTTGAGCGCGGTGCGGATGAGCACCCGCTCGAATTCGGGCTGCGCCTCGACGAGCAGCGGCCGCTTGCCCAGCGCGGCGTGGCGCTCCGCCCAGCTCGCGAGCGCCTTCGACCAGTCCACCTCGGCGGCCATCTCACCGTCGGCTGCGATCTCGGCCGGCAGATCCTCAGCGCGGATCTCGGTGCCCGGCGCAAGCACACTCAGGCGCCGGCACAGATTCACGAGCTCGCGCACGTTGCCCGGCCAGGAGTAGCTGGCGAGCTTCTCCTTGGTCTCCTGCGTGAATGCCTTGGGCTCCACGCCCAGCTCGAGCGCCGCGACGCGCAGGTAGTGGTCGAGCAGCTCCGGGATGTCCTCGCCCCGGGCGCGCAGCGGAGGCAGCTCGATGCGGATCACGTTGAGCCGGTGATACAGGTCCTCGCGAAAGAGCGAGCGCTGCGCACGCTCGTGCAGGTTCTGATGCGTGGCGGCAATGACGCGAACGTCCACGCGAATGGGAGTCTGACCGCCGACGCGATAGAACTCACCTTCGGCCAGCACGCGCAGCAGGCGCGTCTGCAGCGGCATCGACATATCGCCGATCTCATCGAGAAAGAGCGTGCCGCCGTCGGCCTGCTCGAATCGCCCGCGGCGCAGGCTGTCGGCGCCGGTGAACGCGCCCTTCTCGTGCCCGAAGAGCTCCGACTCGAGCAGCTCGCTCGGAATGGCCGAGGTGTTGAGCGCGATGAAGGGCTTCGCCGCGCGGGGGCTGTGCTCGTGCAGGGCGCGTGCAACCAGCTCCTTGCCCGTACCGGACTCCCCGGTGATGAGCACCGTCACGCTCGAGCGCGACAGCCGGCCGATGGCCCGGAACACCTGCTGCATGGCCGCGGCGCGCCCGAGCAGCTCGGGGATGAGCGGTGTGTTCGCAGGCTCGGCGCCGCCGGCAGCGGCGCTGCGCGCTGCGCGGCGCACCAGATCGACGGCCTGGTCGATGTCGAAGGGCTTCGGCAGATACTCGAACGCGCCGCTCTCGTAGGCCGAGACGGCATTGCCCAGGTCCGCGTACGCCGTCATCACGATCACCGGCAGCGCCGGGCGCGTGTCGCGAATCTTCTTGAGCAGCTCGAGCCCGGACTGGCCCTGCATGCGGATGTCGGTGATCAGCACATCGGGGGCATCGCCGCGCAGCGCGGTGAGTGCGGGCTCCGCGGAGTCGAACGTGCGAGGCAGCATGCCGCCATTGCGCAGGGCCCGCTCGAGAACCCAACGGATGGAGGCATCGTCATCGACCAGCCAGACGCGCAGACTTGCTGTGCTCATCTGATGTTCCTTCGCTTCGTTCAAGGGTGCCGCAGGTCTCGGCAGTGCTCGGCTCAACGTCATGTTCCCACCTCGCGGGCCGGTGCGGCTCGCTCATCGCCACCCGCGCGCTCGGCGCCTCGCGCCTCGCTTTCGAGCGGCAGCAACAACGTGAATACGGTGCGACCCGGGTCGCTCTCGAACTCGATCAGTCCGCCGTGCCGCATGAGGATCTCCTGCGCCACCGCGAGCCCGAGGCCGGTGCCGTCCGGGCGGCCCGTCACGAGCGGATAGAAGATGCTGGTGCGCAGCTCGCGCGACACACCCGGACCGTCGTCCTGCACCTGGACGCTGGCCGCCAGCCGGTGCCTGCGGCCTGCGATGTTGACGTTCGAGAGAGCGCGCGTGCGCAACGTGATCCGACCACGCTCGCCGACTGCCTGCAGGGCGTTGCGCGCGACGTTGAGCAATGCCTGGATCAGCTGGTTGCGATCGAGCATGCCGCTCGGCAGGCTCGGGTCGTAGTCGCGATCGATCGCAACACCGGCTGCCGCCTCGGCCTTGAGCAGCTGGCGCACGTGCTCGCACAGCTCGTGCACGTTGGTCAGCGTGCGCTGCTGCGGACGGTGCGGCGCATTGAGCGAGTCGAGCAGCGCCGTCAGGCGATCCGCCTCGCTGATGATGACGCCGGTGTATTCCTTGAGGCTCGCATCCGGCAGCTCCCGCTCGAGCAGCTGCGCGGCGCCGCGCAGCCCGCCGAGCGGGTTCTTGATCTCGTGCGCGAGCTGCCGGAGCATCAGGCGACTGCTGTCCAGGCGCGCCATCAGCTCGGTCTCGCGCGACAGGCGCTGCCGCTGGGTCGCATCGGCAAGCTCGAGCAGCACGTGCATGCCGGTCACCCCGCCTTCGAGCGGCGTGATCGTGACATCCACGATCCGCGCATCGCGCGGGGCATTCTTTGCGCTCACGACGAGCTCGCGGTCGGCAAAGCCCTCGCCCGTCTCGAGCGCGCGCCGCAGAATCGTCGTGAGGCCGTTCGATTCGACCAGGCAGTCGCCGAAGGGTCGCCCGCGCGTCTGGTTGAGGCTGAACGCGAGCAGGTCCTGCGCGGCAACGTTCGCGTAGATCGGGCACAGATGCGCGTCGAGCAAGATGATGCCGGTCGACAGCGCATCGAGCAGGTGCTCGGAGTCGAAATGCGAGAGCGCGGAGGGGAAATTCGGCTCAACGGCCACGCGGTGTCTCCGCGCGGCCGGGCGCAGCGGCGCTCAGCCCCGCGGGCGAGGCGGCGGCGCAACCGGTTGCTGGTTCGTGGGCGAGTTGAGATTGGGCTGATGCACGTAGAACGTGACGCTCGGGGCCTCGCAGATGACCTGTCCCGTCGGACCCAGCAGCTGCGCCGCGAGGGTATGCGTGCCGCGGTCCACCTGCGGGATCGTGAAGTGGCCCCCCAGGTCCGCTGCGCCCGGAAGCACGGTGCCATCGAGCATCACGATGAGGCGGTCGCCGGGGTTCACCTGCGGCAGATGAACGCGGCCGCTCACGCTGTAAGCGTTCATGAACATCTGCTGGTCGGTGGGACTCTCGATCGAGCACTGGTTGTGCTCGCTCGGCTTCTGCGCCTGCGATTCGCTCACGCTCGCAACGGGCGGCGCGGCAAACGTGGGAGCGTCCTGGACCTTGAGCTTCGTCGCGCCCGCATGCGGCTGATCGCTGTAATGCGTGACGCCCTGCGCATCGACCCAGGTGTAGACGGTGGTGCCCGCCGAGGCGACGAGCCAAGCCGAGAGCATTATGGCAAACGTGACTCCGCGCATAGGGCCCGAGCATAGCCCGCGGCCTCGCCGAGCACCAAGTAACTGGTGCACGCCCCGGCGGCCGGTGGCAGCGCTCCCTCGCCTGGGCAGACCAGAGAGCACTGCCACCGCGCGCTTGCGTTTTGGCAGGTGCGATCACTTGCATCAGCAGCTGTAGTACATCTCCATCTCGATCGGATGGGTGGTCATGCGAAGCCGTGTGACCTCTTGCATCTTCAAACCGATGTAGGCGTCGATCACATCGTTCGTGAAGACTCCGCCGCGCGTGAGGAACTCGCGGTCCCTGTCGAGATGCTCGAGCGCCATGTCGAGGGAGTGGCACACCGTCGGGATGTGCTTGGCCTCCTCCGGCTCGAGGTCGTAGAGATCCTTGTCGGCGGGGTCCCCGGGATGGGTCTTGTTCTGGATGCCATCGAGCCCCGCCATCATCATCGCGGCAAAGGCGAAGTACGGATTCGCGATCGAGTCCGGGAAACGCACCTCGATGCGGCGCGCCTTGGGACTCGAGACCCACGGGACGCGAATGGACGCGGAGCGATTGCGCGCCGAGTAGGCGAGCATCACGGGCGCCTCGAATCCGGGGACCAGGCGCTTGTAGCTGTTCGTTCCCGGATTGGTGATGGCGTTGAGCGCCTTGGCGTGCTTGATGATGCCGCCGATGTAGTAGAGGGCGAGATCCGAAAGGCCGCCGTACTTGTCACCGGCGAACAGCGCCTTGCCCTCCTTTTGCAGCGACTGGTGCACGTGCATGCCGTTGCCGTTGTCGCCGACGAGCGGCTTTGGCATGAAGGTCGCCGTCTTGCCGTAGCTCTGCGCAACGTTCAGGACGCAGTATTTGAGAATCTGCACGGCGTCGGCCTTCTGCACCAGGCCGCCCGCACCGACTCCGATCTCCCCCTGGCCGCCGGTTGCAACCTCGTGGTGGTGCACCTCGACCTTGAGTCCCATCTCCTCGAGCGCCAGGCACATCGCCGAGCGGATGTCCTGGAACGCATCGACGGGCGGCACCGGGAAGTAGCCACCTTTCAGGCCCGGGCGATGCCCGCGGTTGCCCTCGGGATACTCCTTGCCGAAGTTCCACTGGCCCTGGATGGAGTCGATCTCGTAGAAGCAGCCGTTCACGCCCGCCCCGGAGCGCACGCTGTCGAAGATGAAGAACTCGTTCTCGGGACCGAAGAGCGCCCCATCGGCGATGCCGGTGGACTTGAGGTACGCCTCGGCACGCTTGGCGAGTGAGCGCGGGCAGCGCTCGTAGCCCTGCATGGTCAGGGGCTCGATCACATCGCAGCGGATGTCGACCGTGGTCTCGTCGAAGAACGGATCGATGACCGTGGTGCCCGCCTCGGGCATCAGGATCATGTCGGACTCCTGAATCCCCTTCCATCCGGCGATCGAGGAGCCGTCGAACATCTTGCCCTCGCGGAAGAACGTGTCGTCCACCAGCCGCGCGGGGATCGTCACGTGCTGTTCCTTGCCGCGCGTGTCCGTGAATCGCAGGTCCGCGAACTTGACCTCCTTGTCCTTGATGAGCTTCAGAACATCACTCGGTGTCATATCGCCTCCGGATTGTTCGAATGCAGAAAGCCGCCCGCAGGCGCTTTCTCCCGGCCCACCAAGAGGTGCGCTCCTGCAGGACCGGGATTGCTCGACGCGCGCATCGAGCGCTCGTCTATTGCAGCCTGTGTGCCAATATGGGGCTTTGAAAAATCAAAGAGTTGAGCGACTTTGGCGCCCCACGCGCCCCATGTTAGTGCATCTTCGATTTCGGGCGCGCTTTTTTTGTGCCGCGCGCACTTTGGGTGCACGCTTGCGGGCGACGGCCGGTATGATGTCGCCCTCTGCCGAGCGTCCCCTAGATGCAGCTGCTTCGCTCGCTCACCTTCACGGCCTTCCTGTTTCTCTGGACTTTCTTCTACGCGATCTTCTTCGTCGCGGCCTCCGCCTGCGTGTCCTTTCCCCGACGCTTCGCGCTCGCCCGGCTCTGGGCGCGCGTGCTCCTGGCGATGCTGCGATGGACGTGCGGGCTGTCACACGTCGTCGAGGGGCTGGAGCGCTTGCCCGCCGGCAACCACATCGCGCTGTGGAAGCATTCCTCGTCCTGGGAAACCATCGCGATGGCGGTGGTCTTCCCCCGTCAGGTCTGGGTGCTCAAGCGCGAGCTCGAATGGATTCCGGTCGTCGGCTGGGGAATTCGCATGCTGCATGCCATTGCGATCGACCGCCGGGTGGGGCACGTCGCGGTGAGTCAGGTCGTCGAGCAGGGCAAGCAGCGCCTCGCCGAGGGCAATTGGATCATGATCTTCCCCGAGGGTACCCGCACGGCGCCCAGCGAGACCCGCAAGTACGGCGTGAGCGGCGCCCTGCTCGCATCCCAGACCGGCAAGCTCATCGTGCCGGTCGCCCACAACGCCGGCTATTTCTGGCCCCGGCGCGGCCTGAAGAAAAAGCCCGGGCTCATTCGAGTGGTCATCGGGGAGCCGATCGAGAGCGCGGGGCGGGACCCTCGCGCGATCAACGGCGAGGCGCAGCAATGGATGACGATGCAGATGGCACGGCTCGCGCCGCCATCGGAGGCTGTCTCACGACAGAGTCAATAACGCGGTATCGCGTCCGTCGTGGTTCATCTTTGAGACGGAGGGTTCTGTTGACAAGTCAACACCCGCAAACGCCGCGGCGAGCCCAGGCGGTTGCAGGCGGTCCGGTGGTGCTGGCTAGATGTCGAGGTTTGCGACCGAGAGCGCGTTCTTCTCGATGAACTCGCGGCGCGGCTCGACCTGATCGCCCATCAGGGTGGTGAAGATGTCATCGGCAGCGAACGCATCCTCGATGCGCACCTGCATCAGGCGGCGGCTCTCGGGATTGATGGTCGTCTCCCAGAGCTGCTCGGGGTTCATCTCCCCGAGACCCTTGTAGCGCTGAATGGTCTGGCCCTTGCGCGCCTGATCGAAGAGCCACTTGATCGCCTCCTTGAAGGAGCCCACGTCCTGTCGCTCGGTGCCGCGCATGACATGGGCACCCTCGCCGATCAGGCCGGCCAGGGTGCGCGCCAGATCGGCAATGCGCTGGTATTCGGCAGACTCGAAGAACTCGCGCGTGAGAAACTTCTGGCTCGGGGTGCCGTGCTCGGTCTTGTGCACGATGATGCGCGCGGCGGCGTGCTCTCCGCCCGGCTCGCGCAGCGCCACGCGGTACGTGCGGGTCCCGTCGGCAAGCCCGTTCAACCGGGCATTCAGGTCGGCCACCCAGCTCCTGAGCCAATCGATCCTGTCGAAGTCGGCCGGGGACACCTCCGGCATGTAGATGAGCTGCTCGAGAAGGCGATCGTCGTAGCGGCGCGACCACCGTTTGATGATCGACTGCACCTCCATGTACTTGCGCGCCAGCATCTCCAGGCCCGAGCCCTGCAGGGGCGGAGCCGCGGAATTGACGTGCAAGGCGGCGTTCTCGATGGCCGTGTTGAGCAGCACCGAGTCGAGCTCGCTGTCGTCCTTGACGTACAGCTCCTGCTTGCCCCGCTTGACCTTGTAGAGCGGCGGCTGCGCGATGTAGACGTGTCCGCGCTCGATCAGCGCCGGCATCTGCCGGTAAAAGAACGTCAGCAGCAGGGTGCGGATGTGGCTCCCGTCGACGTCCGCATCGCACATCAGGATGACGCGGTGGTAACGCAGCCGCTCGATGTCGAAATCGTCCTTGCCGATGCCGCAGCCGAGCGCCGTGATGAGCGTACCGACCTCCGCCGAGGAGAGCATCTTGTCGAAGCGCGCCTTCTCGACGTTCAGGATCTTGCCCTTGAGCGGCAGGATGGCCTGAGTCCTGCGATCCCGTCCCTGCTTGGCGGAGCCACCGGCGGAATCCCCCTCGACGATGAAGATCTCCGAGAGCGCCGGATCCTTCTCCTGGCAGTCCGCGAGCTTTCCCGGCAGCCCGGCCACATCGAGCGCGCCCTTGCGGCGGGTCATCTCGCGCGCCTTGCGCGCGGCCTCGCGAGCACGGGCGGCCTCGATGATCTTCGCCACGATCATGCGGGCCTCCTGCGGGTGCTCGAGGAGGAACTCCGACAGCTTGGTCGCGACGACGGATTCGACGACGCCCTTGACCTCCGAGGAGACCAGCTTGTCCTTGGTCTGCGAGGAGAATTTCGGGTCGGGAAGCTTCACCGAGAGGATGGCCGTGAGCCCCTCGCGCGCATCATCGCCCGTCGTGGGGACCTTCTCCTTCTTCGCCGACAGCTCCTTCTCGATGTAATCGTTCAACGTGCGCGTGAGCGCGCTGCGGAAGCCGGCGAGGTGGGTGCCGCCGTCCTTCTGCGGAATGTTGTTGGTGTAGCAGTACATGCTCTCCTGATAGGAGTCATTCCACTGCATCGCCACCTCGACGGTGACCAGCCCCTCCTGGGTCCGAAACCACAGCACCGAGTCGTGAATGGGCGTGCGTGCGCGGTTGAGGTGCTTGACGAAGGCTTGCAGCCCACCCTCGTGCTGGAACACATCCGACCGGTTCTCACGCTCGTCGTGCAGCTCGATGCGCACGCCGGAGTTGAGAAAGGACAGCTCGCGTAATCGCTTGGCGAGCACCTCGTAGTCGAACTGGATGTGGGTGAAGATGGTGCCGCTCGGGCGGAAGCGGATGGTTGTGCCGCGCTCGCTCGTTGGGCCAGCCCGCGCAAGGTCGGCCACGGGCTCGCCCAGGTGGTACTCCTGGCGATGAACGTAGCCATCGCGGCAGACGACCAGCTGCAAGTAATCCGAGAGGGCGTTGACCACCGAGACGCCCACGCCGTGCAGGCCGCCCGAGACCTTGTACGAGCTATCGTCGAATTTGCCCCCCGAATGCAGCACGGTCATGATGACCTCCGCTGCCGAGCGCCCCTCCTCCGGGTGAATATCGACGGGGATTCCTCGTCCGTTGTCGGAGACCGTCACCGATTCGTCTGCATGGATCGTGACCACGATCCGATCGCAGAACCCCGCGAGAGACTCGTCGACGGAGTTGTCGACGACCTCGAAGACCATGTGGTGCAAGCCGGTCCCATCGTCGGTGTCGCCGATGTACATTCCGGGGCGCTTGCGGACCGCGTCGAGCCCCTTTAACACCTTGATTTTACTCGAATCGTATACGTCGTTATCCGGCATGCAAAAGCTCAGTTTTGAGATGCGTCATTATACCGGTCGGACCCTGCCGTGTTCCACGTGAAACATCCGCTCTGGAGCACCGAAAATGCCTGCATCCGCGCGCAGCGAGGTCATCACCAGCTGACATTGCAAACGTTTGACCTGCCCGATGAATGCCTCGAGATGCCCGGCGTCGAGCTCCGCGGCCGGATCATCCAGAAGCAGCGTGGGAATCGCACTCAGATCGCCTCGAAGCATCTGCAGCTGCGCGAGAACCATGGCTGCAGCCATGAGCTTCTGCTGCCCCCGCGAGGCGATCTGGCGCGCCGGGCGCCCATCGATCCGAACCTGGACATCATCGCGGTGGGGGCCATAGTGCGTGACGCCCCGGCTCTGGTCACGGGCACGGGAGGCGCGCAAGGCATCCTCGAGCGTCGTCTCGCGAGGCCAGCCCTGCGCGTACCTGAGCTCGACAGGGACCTCCGTCAGCGCGACGACCATGTCGGACCAGTAGGGCTGCAGGCGCTCGAGCGTCCGCCGCCGCACCTGCGAGAGCGCCTCGCCGCGCTCGCTGAGCTCGGGCTCCCAGGCCAGTGCCTGAACGGGGTCCTTGCGCAGGGCGGCGTTGCGTTGCTGCAGGGCCCGGCGGTAACGGGTCCAGGTCTCGACGAAGCCATGTTCCACGTGGAACGTAGCCCAGTCGAGCCACCGCCGGCGGGCAAGGCCGCTCTCCTCGACCAGCTTGTGAATCCCGGGGTCCAGAACCTGGACCGGAAACACCCCGGACAGCTCCGCGAGCGAGGCGACGAATACTCCGCCGACCTTCGCGACCGTCTTGGTCCCCAGCGCGGCGCGAACCCCCAGCGTGCGCTCGGGCTCCCCGAGTGTGCGCCCGAAAACGATCAGCTCGCTGCAGCCATGGCGGATCAGCCGTTCGGTATTTCGCGTCCGGAAGGATCGGCCGCGGCCGAGCATGAAGATCGCCTCGAGGAGCGAGGTCTTGCCCGAGCCGTTTGCGCCCCAGATCAGGTTCAGCGCGCCGTGGAGCTCGAGCTCAGCCTTCTCGATGCATCGAACGTTTTCCGCGGAGACGAACGCGAGGCTCACTAGAGCCGCATGGGCATGACGACGTACTTGGCGTTGGAGGCTCCCGGGGCCCGTACCAGGCAGCTGCTGTTGGGGTCGGTGAGTCCGATCTCGACGCGATCTCCCTCGAGTGCGCTCAGGGCATCGAGCAAGTAGGTCACATTGAATCCGATCTCGAGCTCCTCGCCCTGATAGCTCACCTCGACCTGGTCCTCGGCTTCTTCCTGCTCGGGATTGTGGGCCTGGATGGTCAGGAGCCCTGGACGCACGCTCAAGCGGATCCCGCGGTACTTCTCGTTCGAGAGAATCGCCGTGCGCTGGAAGGACTGACGCAAGAGCTCACGGTCACCCTCGACCAGCTTGGTTGGACTGGCCGGGACGACGCGACCATACTCCGGGAAACGTCCATCGATTAGCTTCGAAGTGAAGCGAATATCGCCGATCTTGGCGCGAACGTGGTTGGTGCCTATCGCCAGCTCCAGCGTGCCCTCGCCCCCGAGCAGCCTCTGCAGCTCGAGGACTCCCTTGCGAGGCACGATCACCTGCGAGGGCTTCGCCGCGGACTCGAGGGTCGTCTCGCAAAGGGCCAAGCGGTGGCCGTCGGTCGCCACGGCGCGCAGCACGCTGGCATCGGTCTCGAGCAGCATCCCGTTGAGGTAGTAGCGCACATCCTGCTGCGCCATCGAGAAGTGCGTCTTGTTGATGAGCTCGCGCAAGGCCGGCTGCGGCACGACCAGGTGCTGCTGCGCGCCGATCTCGTCGACGACCGGGAAGTCCGCGGCCGGCAGGCTCGAGAGCGTGAAGCGGCTGCGCCCTGCGCGCAGTGTGGTGCGCTCGCCTTCGGTGGTCAGGCCGACCGAGCAGCCCTCCGGCAGCGCGCGAAAGATATCGAGCAGCTTGCGGCCCGGAACAGTGACCTCGCCGGCCTGCTGGACCTGCACCTCCTGCGAGGCGACGAGCTCCACCTCGAGATCGGTGCCGGTGATGGCCAGGCGGTTGTCGCGTGCCGAGAGCAGCACATTGGCGAGTATCGGCATCGTTTGCCTGCGCTCGACGACGCCAATGACGTTCTGCAGCGGGCCGAGGATATGTTCGCGGGGTGCAGTGATCTTCATGAATGGCGCCGGGAGCGAGGTGGGAGAGCGGTCAATTGTCTTATCTTATGTTTGGAGAAGAAGATTGTGGAGTCTGAAGAGCCTGTGGATATGCGGATAACTCCAATATCGGCACGCCGATCAGCATGTTGCCCCGCCGAGGTCGCTTGGGAAAGTGCCGCATGAGCTGCCGAATGCCTGTGCGTGGCCTGTGGGTAACCTCGCGCTCCAATTTATCCCCAAAGAATCCACATCAACCCGTGAGAGTTCTCAACAGGTTTGAGTAATCCTCGCTCATGCGCTGCTCCGAGCCGCGTAGCTCCTTGATGCGCTTGCAGGCGTGCAGCACGGTCGTGTGGTCGCGTCCACCGAAGGCATCGCCGATCTCCGGCAGGCTGTGACTGGTGAGCTCCTTGGCAAGCGCCATCGCCACCTGCCGCGGACGGGCGACCGAGCGGTTGCGGCGCTTCGAGAGCAGATCGGCCATGCGCACCTTGAAGTAGTCGGCCACGGTCTTCTGAATGTTCTCGATCGTGACCAGCTTCGCTTGCAGCTGCAGCAGATCGCGCAGCGCCTCCTTGGTGAACTCGAGCGTGATCGGGTGTCCGGTGAAGCGCGAGTTGGCAATGACGCGGCGCAGTGCACCCTCGAGCTCGCGCACGTTGGAGCGAATGCGCTTGGCGATGAAGAACGCGACCTCCTCCGGGAGCAGCACGCCGGCGGCTTGTGCCTTGGTCATGAGGATCGCGACGCAGGTCTCGAGCTCGGGCGGCTCGATGGCCACCGTCAGTCCCCATCCGAAGCGGGACTTCAGCCGCTCCTCGAGCCCATCCACCTCCTTTGGATAGCGATCGCACGTGAGGATCACCTGGTGCTGGCCCTCGAGCAGCTCGTTGAAGGTATGAAAGAACTCCTCCTGCGAGCGCTCCTTGCCCGCGAAGAACTGGATGTCGTCGATGAGCAGCGCATCGAGCGAGCGGTAGGCCGTCTTGAACTCGTTCATGGTGTTGTGCTGCAGGGCCCGCACCATGTCCCCCACGAAGCGCTCCGAATGCACGTAAGCCACGCGCGCCTCCGCATCGCGCTCACGCACCAGATGCGCGATGGCGTGCATCAGGTGCGTCTTGCCGAGGCCCACCCCGCCGTAGAGAAACAGCGGGTTGTAGGCTCGCCCGGGATTCTCCGCCACCTGCTGCGCGGCGGCCTTCGCGAGCTGATTGCTCTTGCCCTCGACGAAGCTCGCGAAGCTGAAATCAGGATTCAGCCGGGCTCCCACCACCAGGCCCTCCACGCGTCGCGGCTTGATGGGAGCAGCCTGCGCCTGCGCGGCATGCAGCTTGCCGCGCGAGCCGACCTCGACGGTCACGATCGGCGCACCGCCCGTGGACTGGTCGCGCAGCAGCTCCGCAAGTCGCGTGAGCAGATTCGCGTTGACCCAATCAACGACGAAGCGATTGGGCGCGAGCAGCTTCAACGCGCCAGCGCCTTCGATGGCCTGCAATGGGCGCACCCACGTGTTGAACTGTTGCTCGGGCAGCTCAGCTTCGAGCGTACTCACGCAGCGAGACCACAGCGAGGCCTCCACGAGCTTCAAGTCCCCCGCGACGTTGGGCATGGTGGGCATGAGGAAAAGGAGGCGCAGTCTATACCCGAGCTCGCCTCACCTGAAGAGACACTCGTGTTGACAGCGCGCGGCCGGGCGGCTTAGCCTTGCGCCCCCTTTTTGTTCGTGCGGGATCGGCGCGTCCACCCGCTGGAAAGTCGGCCCCTAGGCCATGAAGAGAACCTACCAGCCGAGCAAGCTGCGCCGGAAACGCACGCACGGATTCCGCGCGCGGATGGCTACGGCCGCCGGTCGCCGGGTACTCAGCCGGCGGCGCGCCAAGGGCCGCAAGAAGCTCATTCCATAGGAGCCCACCGGTCGGCGCACCGGACGAGGCTCCTCGAGGTCGAGCATCCCGTGACGTCGCGAGGCGTAGCTCTCGAGCGCCTGACGCTCCCGGCGCAAAGGCGGCTGCGCCGCAAGTCCGACTTCGAGTCCGTCTATGCACGCTGCCGACGCCTCGGCGACGGTTTCTTCGCCGTCGCCGCAAGCCCGAACGCGACCGGTGCAGCGCGCCTCGGGCTTGCCGTCGCCGTCAAGGCGGCAGGCAGCTCCGTGGAGCGCAACCGTCTGCGGCGCCTCATCCGCGAGACCTTTCGACTGCGCCAGCACCGCATGCCTGCGATGGACCTGGTGGTGAGCGCTCGAGCGCAGGCGCGCGCGGTTCGGAACGACGTGCTGCGCGCGAGCCTCAATGCATTGTGGGATAGAGTGATCGAGCTATGCGCATCCTCGCGGTGATTCTCATCCGCCTGTACCAGTGGACGCTGAGTCCGCTCGTCGGCCCGTGCTGCCGCTTCGAGCCCTCGTGCTCGCAGTACGCGCTCGAGTCCATCCAGCGCTTCGGAATGCTGCGCGGCTGCTGGCTTGCGCTGCGCAGGCTCGGCCGCTGCCATCCCTGGCACCCAGGCGGTTACGATCCGGTGCCGGATCGTGAGCCGCGCGAGGGTCGCGGCAGGCTGCCCGAACCCGAGCTAAAGACATGACCAGCGGTAACTACGTACGCGTGACTCTGTGGTTCCTGCTCGCAGTCGCGCTGTGGCTGAACTATCAGGCCTGGACGCGCGACTATCCGCCGCTGCCGAGTGCCGCCTCCGGGGCGCGTGGCCCCGGGGGCTCCCCGAGTCTCGGCTTCAATGTTCCGCAGGCGCCGACCGGCGCGGCTCGGTCCTCGGGTGCTGCGATGAGCTCGAGTGCCCCGACGAGCTCGAGCGCCGAGGCTGCCACGGGCGTGCCCGCTGCCGGCGCAGTGGAGCCGACGGTTCCGACGATTCACGTGCGCACCGATCTGTTCGACATTGCGATCAGCACCCAGGGCGGCACGCTGGTCCGCGCGGATCTGCTCAAGTATCCGCTCGTGAAGGGACAGCCCGAGCCGGTCGAGCTCGAGAGCGATTCGAGCCCCGAGACTCTGTACCTCCTCGAGTCGGGACTCAGCGGTCCGGACAGCCTCGCTCGCCCCACGCACCTGGCCACGTTCACGAGTCCCGCTCGCGACTACACGCTCGCAAGCGGCGCCAGCGAGCTCACCGTACCGCTCACCTGGAGCGACGGTCACGGCGTGAGCGTGACCAAGACCTTCACCTTCCAGCGCGGGCACTACCAGATCGGGCTCGAGCAGACGGTCACCAATCACAGCGACGCGCCGTGGGCGGCGGCGCCCTATGCGCAGATCTTGCGCTATGAGCGGCCCACGCACAGCTCGATGTTCATGTACAGCCCGGATCGCTACGCCTTTCACGGCCCTGCCCTCTACGACGGCACGAAGTACCGGACGCTGAAAACGACGAGTCCCGAGGATCAGCACCTCTCGCTGGATGTGTCCGGCGGATGGATGGCAGCGCCGCAACACGACTTCGTGTCTGCGGTCGTGCCGCCGCAGGGCGTGCCGTATCGGTACACGCTCAACGTGCAGGGGAACGAGTTTGCGCTCGCCACGGCGGGCCCGATGCGCAGCATCCCGCCGGGAGACACGCAGAGCTTCAAGTTCGTGCTGTTCGTGGGGCCGATGCTGCAATCGCAGCTGGTGCCCACCGCGCCGCATTTCGATCTGCTCGCCAACTACGGGCGGCTGACGGTTCTCGCCAAGCCGCTCTTCTGGCTGCTCGAGCAGGTCTACCGGGTCTTCCACAACTGGGGCGTGGCCATCATCATCGTCACATTCCTGCTGAAGCTCGCCTTCTATCCACTCTCGGAGGCGAGCTACCGGTCGATGGCGAAGATGAAGGCCCTCGCGCCGCGCATCAAGACTCTCCAGGAGAGCTACAAGGACGATCGCGAGAAGGCCGGCCGCGCGATGATGGAGCTGTACAAGCGCGAGAAGATCAATCCTGTCGCCGGCTGTCTGCCCATCGTCATTCAGATCCCTGTGTTCCTCGCCTTCTACTGGGTGCTGCTCGGAAGCGTCGAGATGCGCCAGGCGCCGTTCTTCGGCTGGATCACCGACCTGTCCTCGCGCGACCCGTGGTTCATCCTGCCGGGGATCATGGCCGGCGCGATGTTCGTGCAGTACAAGCTCAATCCACCGCCGCCCGATCCGGTGCAGGCGAAGGTCATGATGTTCATGCCGCTCGCGATGTCGGCGATGTTCATGTTCTTTCCCGCGGGCCTGGTGCTCTACTGGGTCACGAACACTTTGCTGTCCATCGCTCAGCAGTGGAACATCAACCGCCGCATCGAGGCGGCCACGCGCAAGAAGATGGCGTGAGGTGGCTCCCTGGCTCGCGCCGACACGATCGTCGCAGCGGCAACGCCTCCCGGCCGGGGAGGCATCGGCATCGTGCGCATCTCCGGCCCCAAGGCTCCCGAGCTCGGCGCCCTGATTGCCGGGCAGCTGCCGCAGCCGCGGCGCGCGACGTTCGTGCGCTTTCTCGACCGCAACCAGCAGCCGATCGATGCGGGGTTCGTGCTGTTCTTCCCGGCGCCCCACTCCTACACGGGCGAGCACGTGATCGAGCTGCATGGCCACGGCGGCGCAGTCGTGCTCGATGCACTCGTGGCACGCGCGCTCGAGCTCGGCGCGCGCCGCGCCGCGCCGGGTGAGTTCACGCAGCGCGCCTTTCTCAACGACAAGCTCGATCTCACGCAGGCCGAGGCGATCGCCGACCTGATCGATGCAGGCTCGCGCGAGGCGGCTCAGGCTGCGATGCGCTCGCTCCAGGGCGAGTTCTCGGCGATGGTCGAGGGTCTCACCGAGGCGGTCGCAGAGCTCAGAGCCTACGTCGAGGCTGCGATCGACTTCCCCGAGGAGGAGATCGATTTCCTCGCCGACAGTGACCTCGCGCGGCGCCTCGCCGGCGTGCGCGACCATTTCGAGGCCATCGAGCAGAGCGCGCGGCAGGGCGCGCTGTTGCGCGACGGCATGACCGTGGTGATCGCGGGCCGGCCCAATGCGGGCAAGTCGAGCCTGCTCAATCGCCTAGCAGGCTACGACGCGGCGATCGTGACGCCGCTGCCCGGCACGACGCGCGATGTGCTGCGCGAGCGCATCCAGATCGATGGCATGCCGCTGCACGTGCTCGATACCGCCGGCCTGCGCGAGGCCGGCGACCCGATCGAGGAGGAGGGCATCCGCCGCGCCCATGCGGAGATGACGCGCGCGGATCGCCTGCTCTTCGTGGTCGATGCGGTCGCGGATCCCGGCGCGACGGCCTTCGCGGAGGAGCGCGCGAGGCTGCCGCAGGTGCCCGTCACGCTCGTCTTGAACAAGTGCGATCTTGCAGCGGCAATACCGCTCGCGGATACCCTCTCCGGACCGCCGCGGATCACGCTCTCGGCCCTGACGGGGCAGGGAATCGATACGCTGCGTGCACACCTGAAGTCCTGCATGGGCTATCACACCCTCGATGCCGGGACCGTCTCGGCGCGCAGGCGCCACCTCGATGCGCTCGCGCGCGCTCGCGCGCAGGTCGACAGCGCGGCGCGCGTGCTCCTCGAGCGGCGCGCCGGAGAGATCGTCGCTCAGGAGCTGCGCGATGCGCAGCAGAGCCTCGGGGAGATCACGGGCGCGTTCACGAGCGAGGATCTGCTCGGAAGGATCTTCGCAAGCTTCTGCGTGGGGAAGTGAATGCGCGGCGAGTCTACAATGGGCGCAATGAGGGGGACTCGTGTTGCGCTCGCGATCGTGCTGCTGGGGGCGGCCTCGGCGCTTGCGCAAGCCGATTCGCCGGGTGCGTTTCCGTCGAACGAGATGCTGCGCCACTACCGCGCGATGAGCGACCCACAGCTCTCGCCCGATGGCACGGAAGTGTTGCTGCGCGTGGCGGACTCCACCGCAGATGGCGGCAAGACCCATCTTTGGCTCATCGATGTGGGCGGCGGTGCGCCGCGCCAGCTGACCTACTCGCCTGCGACGGACAAGCAAGGCGAGCGCGCGGGCCAGTGGATGCCGGATGGGCGGAGCGTTGTGTTCCTTGCGCATCGAGGCGAGCACAGCGAGCTGTTCGAGCTGCCGATGCGAGGCGGGGAAGCCCAAGCGCTTGCGGTGAAGGTGGTGCCGGCGGTGGACACATCGCAGGACGCCGATGCCCTGCCGCCGCGCAGCGGCTCGGCGAGCGCAAGCTCTGCCAGCTCGAGCTCGGCGAGTCCGACGCAGCTCGAGGTGGACGTTGAGGGTTATGCCGTCTCGCCCGATGGCAAGACGATCGCGCTCAGCGCGCGCGATCCGCAAACGCCCGGGGAGAAGCAGCAGGCCGAGGCCAAGGCCGATGCGCTCTGGGTCGATCACGATCGTCACGCCACGCGCCTGTACCTCTTCGACCTGGCCACTCGCGGGGCGACGGTCGTGCCCGTACCTGCGGATGTCCGGGGATTCGCCTGGAGTCCAGACGGCTCCGAGCTCATCGTGACCACCGAGCCCGGGAATCACCGCTCCGATCTGGGCCCCGCGGCCTCCTCGTGGAGAGTGAGCACCGCCGATGTGCAGCATCCGCAGCGCATCGCGGCGATCCCGGCCACCGTGCAGTGGGTGATCTGGTCGCTCGATGGCCGCTCGCTCATCTACTGGGCGCAGTCGAGGCGCGAAGCGCCCCCCCACTATCTGGACCTGTACATCTACGATCTGCAGGCGCGCACGACCCGTGATTTGACCGAGGCGCTCGAGGGCTCGGTCGGCACCGCGCCGCCCATCGCGCTCGGCGATGGCCGCATTGCGCAGCTCGTAGAGCGTGGTCTTGCGATCGATCTGGCGATCTTTGGCGCCGAGCAGCGCGCGCCCGCTTTCGTGACGCTCCCGGCGAGCACGGTGAAGGACGTTCGCACCAATGCCTCCCGCTCCGGCTGGCTCTTGCTCGGCAGCCGCAGCGGTCAGCCGCTCGAGCTCGACTATGTCGCTCGCCTGGGCGAGTCCCCGAAGCGTCTCAAGACGCCGATGCTCGAGCCGGAAGGTGCAAGGCGCGCCGCTGCTCGACGCCTGGAGTGGCGCAGCGAGGGGCTGCGCATCGAGGGGCTGCTGTGGCTGCCGCCCGATGTGCGCTCGCGCGTGCCCCTCATCGTCGAGGTGCACGGCGGACCCCTCGGCGCGTACCACGACGAGGAGGATCCCTTCGTTGACTTCCTGATCGGGCAGGGCTGGGCGGTGCTGCGGCCGAACCCGCGCGGCAGCACGGGGCGCGGCGCCCAATTCGCCGCCGCGAATCGCAACGACCTGGGGGGCGGGGACTACCGCGACATCATGGCGGGCGTCGATTTCGTCGTGCACAGCGAGCCGATCGATCCGGGCCGCCTCGCCCTCCTGGGCTACAGCTACGGGGGTGAGATGGCGGGATTCGTCGAGGGGAAGACGGCGCGCTTCAAAGCGATCGTGAGCGGAGCTCCGGTCATCGACCAGTACAGCGAGTACGGCACCGAGGACGAGTCCTGGTACGACCGCTGGTACTTCGGGAAGCCCTGGGAGTCCCCCGCCGATGCATGGCGGCAGAGTCCACTCGCGGGAGCGCGCACCGCGCGCACGCCATTCCTGCTCCTGCAGGGTCAGGCGGACCGGACCGATCCGCCGGGACAGTCCGAGGAGATGTACCGCGCGCTTCGCCAGGGCGGTGTCCCGGTGGAGCTGGTCACGTATCCACGGGACAATCACGGCGCGCTCGCGCGGGCGATCTACGGGCAGCCGAGCCCCGAGCCCTGGCAAGGGTTCGATGCGCGGCGCCGGATCGTGGAGTTCATCCGCAAGGCATTCGAGGCGCACTGAGCGCCGCATGCGGCTCGCCCCCGGAAAGCACGTCACGCTCCCTGCTGAGGTGCGAGGTGCGCTCGAGCAACTCTTCGGGAACGATGCTGCGCCTTTGGATCACGTGCGGGTGATCGAGCATTCGCTCTTCGCACGGCTGCATGGCGGGGCGGTCGCGACCACTCGCCGGCGGCGCATCTTTCTGCGCGGCAGCGCCGCCGAGTTCTTCGGCAATCCCACGCTGATGCTGCACGAGTACTGCCACGTGCTGCGCCAGTGGGAGCCGCGCCGGCTCAGCACGATGCGCTACCTGCGAGAGTGCCTGCGGCGGGGCTACTGGAACAATCGCTTCGAGATCGAGGCGCGCGAGTTCGCAAGTGAGCACGAGCCGCGCTTCCGCCAGATGCTGCGCGATATGTCCGCGATGCACGGCGCCGCGCCGGCGCGCAGCGCTGCGGGCGTGGCGCTCAGAATCAATCTGCGCGGGGGCGGATGATACACTTCGGCTTCCCCTATCGGGCTCCTCTGCAATGCGTTTCGCACATCCCTTCGATGTGATCGTGGTGGGCGGCGGCCACGCCGGCACCGAGGCTGCGCTCGCCGCCGCGCGCATGGGCGCGGCGACGCTGCTGCTCACGCAGAGCATCGAGACCCTGGGCCAGATGAGCTGCAACCCGGCCGTGGGGGGCATCGGCAAGGGCCATCTCGTCAAGGAGATCGACGCGCTCGGCGGTGCGATGGCCCGCGCCACCGACCTGGCGGGCATCCAGTTCCGAACCCTGAACGCGAGCAAGGGACCGGCGGTGCGCGCCACCCGCGCGCAGGCCGACCGTCAGCTCTACAAGCAGGCCGTACGCTCGATCCTGGAGAACCAGCCGAACCTGACCCTCTTTCAGCAGGAGGCCGCCGATCTCATCCTCGAGCAGGGCCGTGTGCGCGGCGTGGTGACCGTGACCGGCATTGCGTTCGAGGCGCCCGCCGTGGTGCTCACCGTGGGCACCTTCCTCGGCGGCAAGATTCACGTGGGACTGGATCAGCACTCGGGAGGACGCGCGGGGGATCCGCCCTCGCTGCGTCTGGCCGCGCGCCTGCGTGAGCTGCCGCTCAAGGTGGGCAGGCTCAAGACCGGGACGCCCCCCCGTATCGATGGGCGCACGATCGACTTCTCGGCGCTCCGCCCCCAGCCGAGCGATCGGCCGCTGCCGGTGTTTTCGTTTCTCGGGCGAGCCGAAGATCATCCCCAGCAGATCGAATGTTTCATTACGCAGACAAATGAGGGGACTCACGAGATCATCCGTGCCGCAACCGATCGCTCGCCGATGTTCACCGGCGTGATCGAGGGCGTCGGGCCGCGCTACTGCCCGTCGATCGAGGACAAGGTGGTGCGCTTCGCCGAGAAGACCTCGCACCAGATCTTCCTCGAGCCCGAGGGACTCCACACTCACGAGGTGTATCCCAATGGCATCTCGACCAGCCTGCCCTTCGATGTGCAGTACGCGCTGGTGCGCAGCATCCGCGGGCTCGAGAGTGCGCACCTCACCCGACCGGGATATGCGATCGAGTATGACTTCTTCGATCCGCGCGACTTGCATTCCACGCTCGAGACCAAGCCGATCGGGGGCCTCTGGTTCGCGGGGCAGATCAACGGGACCACCGGATACGAGGAGGCGGCCGCCCAGGGCCTCGTCGCGGGCATCAACGCCACCTTGCGAGTGCGCCAGCGAGACCCCTGGATACCCAAGCGCAGCGAGGGCTACCTGGGGGTGCTGGTCGATGACCTGATCACCTGCGGTACGCGCGAGCCGTACCGGATGTTCACGAGCCGCGCCGAGTACCGCCTGCTCCTGAGGGAGGACAACGCCGACCTGCGTCTGACGCCGCTCGGGCGGGAGCTCGGACTCGTGGACGATGAGCGCTGGGCTCTGTTCGAGCAGAAGCGCCGGCTCTCGGATGCGGAGGTCATGCGGCTCGAATCCATCCGCATGGGCGCGGCGGGCGATCACGCGACGGCATTCGATCTGCTGCGGCGCCCCGAGGTGAGCTACGAGCAGGTGATCGCGCTTGCCGGTGGCCCGCAGTGGGAGACGACGGATGACCGGCTTGCATCGCAGGTGCGGCTGCAGGTCGAGGTGCGAGCCAAGTACGCCGGGTACATCGAGCGTCAGCAGGAGGAGGTCGAGCGCCAGCGGCGCTGCGAGGAAACTCCGCTGCCGGCCGATCTCGACTATGGCGCGATCCCCGGGCTCTCCACGGAGGCTCGCGAGCGCCTGAGAGAGGTGCTTCCGGCAACGCTCGGACAGGCGGCACGCGTCCCGGGAGTGACTCCGGCCGCAATCTCGATCCTGCTCGTCCATCTGAAGAAGCGCAGCTTCCGCGCCAGTGGCCGCGTCGCGTGAGCGACGCACGCAATCGCATATGAAGGCTTTCCGGCTGAAGCTCGAGGAAGCCTGGGCGCGCAGCGGCTCCCTCGTCTGCGTCGGCCTCGATCCCGAGGTCGAGCGCTTCCCGCCGGCGATCGCTGCCGGGTCCTCCCCGATCTTCCACTTCAACAAGGCGGTGATCGATGCCACGGCGGATCTGGTCGCCGCCTTCAAGCCGCAGTTCGCGCATTACGCCGCCTACGGAGCGGAGGACCAGCTCGAGCGCACCATCGAGTACATCCACCAGCACTACCCCGACACGCCCGTCATCCTCGATGCCAAGCGCAACGACATCGGGCACACCGCGGAGCGCTATGCCATCGAGAGCTTCGAGCGCTACGGTGCGGATGCCGTGACCGTCAACCCCTACCTGGGGCTCGACTCGCTCGAGCCGTTCCTGCGCTACGCCGATCGAGGCGTCTTCGTGCTCTGCAGGACATCCAATCCCGGAGCGCGGGATCTACAGGATCTGATCGTGGACGGCCGCCCGCTCTATCAGGCGGTCGCAGAGCTCGTCGCCGCGCGATGCAATGCGAGCGGCAACTGTGCCCTGGTCGTGGGCGCCACCTATCCGAAGGAGCTGGCCGAGGTGCGCAGGATCGCAGGCGAGCTGCCGTTTCTGGTCCCCGGCGTGGGCGCGCAGGGTGGGGATGTGGGACAGCTCGTTCGCAGCGGTCAGACCGCCTCGGGCACCGGACTGCTCGTGAGCTCCTCCAGGGCGATCCTGTACGCCTCGTCCGGCGCGGACTTCGACTCTGCCGCGCGCGCGGCCACCGTCGCGCTGCGCGAGCGGATCAATGAGTACCGACATGCCGCGGCGTGAGCGTCCCGGGGCGCAGGCTCTGGCGAGGGGCATCCTGCCGGCCGCTCTCTGCGCAGTGCTTCTCGTCGGCCTGGCGAGCGGCTGTGCGCGCGCTCCGAGCTCGAGTGCCGAGAATGGTGGAGCCGCGGAGTCGATACTCCTGCGTGGCAGCGGACCGGAGCCCGACTCGCTCGATCCGCAGAAGGCGCGAACCTTCCAGGCGCAGGACATCCTGCGCGACCTGTACGAGTGCCTCACCTCGGTGGCGAAGGACGGTTCCGTGGCGCCGGGCGTTGCGAGCAGCTGGAGCGCGAGCCCCGATGGCAAGACCAACACCTTCCATCTGCGCCCGGAGGCGCGCTGGTCGAATGGCGATCGCGTGGTCGGCGCCGATTTCGTCGCGGCGCTGCGCCGCCTGGTCGATCCGGCGACGGCCTCCGCCTATGCACAGGTGGTCGAGGTGATCGCGCATGCGCAGCAGATCACGGCCGGCAAGGCGCCACCGGCATCGCTCGGCGTCGCCGCGCCCGACGATGCGACCGTCACGGTCACACTCGAGGCGCCGGCACCGTACCTCCCCGCGCTGCTCGCGAACCCCAGCACCTGTCCGGTGCACCGCCCGACCCTGGCGCGTTACGGATCGAGCTTCACGCGACCCGGCATCATGGTGTCGAACGGCGCGTTCGTGCTGAAGGACTGGGTTCCCGGCTCGCATCTGATCGCAACGCGCAACCATCGGTACTGGAACGACGCGCACACGCGGCTCGATGGGGTCGAGTATCTGGTGATCCCGGACGAGCATGCCGAGTTCACGCGCTACCGCGCGGGGGATCTGGACATCTCCGCCGTCGTGCCGCGTGACGATCTGGAGTGGATCCGCGCGAACATCCCGCGGGAGCTGCACATCTCCCCGCAGCTCACGACCTACTTCTACGGCTTCAATCTCGACCGCGCAGTCTTTCGCGACAGCCCCGGCCTGCGCCGCGCTCTCTCCATGGTGATCGACCGGGAGCTGCTCGCAAAGCAGGTGCTGCGCGCCGGCGAGCAACCCGCGTACGGCTGGGTGCCCCCGGGCATCCACGACTACACCGCGCAGTCCTTCGACTATCGCGCCGTGCCGCTCGCCGAGCGCATCGCGCGCGCACGCGAGCTGTATCGCGCCGCCGGGTATTCCCCCGAGCACCCGCTGCGCTTCGAGCTGCGCTACAACGCGAACCAGATCAACGATCGCATCGCTCTTGCGGTCACGGCGATGTGGAAGGAAACCTTGGGCGTCGAGGCGCAGCTGGTCGCGGTGGAGTTCAGGACGCTCCTGCAGGACATCGACCGGCGCGACGTGGACGTGTTCCTCTCGAGCTGGGAGGGCGACTACAACGACGCCTACACGTTCGCGCAGTACTTCAAGAGCGATTTCGGCGTGAACCTCACGCACTATCGCAGCGCCGCGTACGATTCCCTGGTCGAGCGCGCCGCAGCCGAAGCCGATCCCCTCAAGCGTCGCGCGCTGCTCGAGCAGGCCGAGCAGCGGGTGCTCGCCGATCAGCCGCTGATCCCGATCTATTTCTATGTGAACAAGCACCTCGTCAAGCCGCGCGTGCAGGGCTGGTACGACAACGCGCTCAACGTGGTGTATTCCAAGGATCTCGCCCTCGCCCCCGGCGCCACCCGCTGAAGGAGGTGTCGCCGCAAGCGCTCTGCCCCCGAGAGCTCACGACGCTCACAGGCGTCCGGCGGCGCTGCGGACCAAGCTCTTGTTGATGTGCGCCGGTGACTGCACGGTGACGATCAGGCGCTCGCCCGTCAGGTCGCGCAGGAAGTCCCGGTACCAGGTGTGGATATCGTGCCGGCGCACGGCTGCGAGATTCTGCTCGTGCCGCTGCCGGCGCTCGGCCAGGGGCATCTGCAACGCAGTCTGCAGCGCGAGCGCGAGGCCTCGTTTGTCGTAGGGGTTCACCAGCAGCGCGCCCGAGAGCTCACGCGCCGCCCCCGCAAGCGGGGAGAGGATCAGCACGCCGGGGTCCTCGATGTCCTGAGCTGCGACGAACTCCTTGGCGACGAGGTTCATGCCGTCGCGCACGGGAGTGACGAGCGCCACGCCGGCGGCACGCAGCAGCCCCATGAGCGTCGCATGCGAGAAATTGCGATTGAGGTAGCGCACCGGCGTCCAGTCCGCCTCGGCGAAGCGACCGTTCAGGCGCCCGGCGGTCTGCTCGAGCGCGAGGCGAATCTCGCTGTAGGCGAGCACGTCCGAGCGGCTGAGCGGGGCGATCTGCAGGAAGGTGACCTTGCCCTGGCTTTCCGGAAAGGTCGTGAGGAAGTGCTCGATCGCGGCGAATCGCTCCGTCAGGCCCTTCGTGTAGTCGAGCCGATCGACGCCGATGATGAGCTTCCTGCCGAGAAGGCTCGCGATCAGCCGCTGGACCGTCTCCTCGGGCATGGCGCCGGCGGCCTCGCTCGCCACCTGATCGACTTCCACTCCGATCGGATACACCCCGAAGCGCACGGGGCGCCCATTGACCTCGACCTTGAAGCCGTTCGAGGTTCGCGCGATGGCATGTGCGGGCAGCTCCAGGCAGGACTCGAAGGCGCGCAGGTCGTCTTCGGTCTGAAACCCGATCAGGTCGTACTGGCAGAGATCGCGAACGATCTCCCCGTAGCTCGGGAGCACGCGCAGCACCTGGAGCGGCGGAAAAGGAGTGTGCAGGAAGAATCCGATGGGGCCCCGGAAGTCTCGCTGGCGCAGGCAGCGGGCGAGGGGAATCAGGTGGTAGTCGTGCACCCAGACCACATCGTCGGGGCGCAGGATCTTCTCGAGCTGGCGAGTGAAGCCGGCATTGACGGTCTGATAGGCCTCGTAATCGTCGTTGTCGTAGCGGAAGCGGCCCGTCGCATAGTGCAGCAGCGGCCACAGCGTGCCGTTGCAGAAGCCGTTGTAGTAGCGGTCGAAGTCGGCAGTTCTCAGCTCCACGGTGGCGAAGCGGATGTTGTCGCGCACCAGGACCTCGGGCTCGGGCCGCGGGTCGTCGGAGGTCTCCCCGCTCCAGCCGAACCAGATGCCGCCCACTCGCTGCAGCGCGGCCAGCACACCGACCGCGAGCCCGCCGGGGGGCGCCGAGCGGCGCGGCAGGGACACGCGGTTGGAGATGCAGACGAGGCGTTTCACTATCGGTCCAGACTCCTCAGCCATTCGCGGACGGCTGCTGGATGGGGGAGCCAGTCATGCCCGGGTTTGGGGTCCGCCCCGACGAACACTCCGTGGCCGCCAGCGGACTGGACGTAAGCCAAGGCGTCGAGGTCCGTCAGATCGTCCCCGGCGTAGACAGGAACGCGCCCGGCGAACGGTGGTTCCTGCAGGAACTGCTCCACCGCGGCGCGCTTGCTCGAGGAGCCGCCCTTGATCTCGATGACACAGTGTCCGGGCTGCAGGTGTGCTTCGGCCGGCAGCTGCACACGTGCCCGCTCCAGCGCATCGCGCGCGGCCGCCTCGAGCTCGGGTGCCTGGCGGAAATGCAGGGCGAGTCCCAGCCCCTTGTCCTCCAGCAGAACGGCCGGATGACGCGCGACGAAGCGGCGCAGCTCGATGCGAGCGGGCTCGAGGTCGGCGCTCGTCAGGCCGCTGAAGTGGAGCCTGCCCAGGGCATCCCGGCGCTCGGCGCCGTGAATGCCGGCCGCCGGGAACCGGAACGGATGGAAGAGGTGGTCGAGATCGGCGATGCGGCGCCCGCTCACCAGGGCGAGACTTCCGCCCAGGCGCCGGGCGAGGCGCCCGAGCAGCGCGGGCAGATCCGCGTTGACCTCGACCTCCCGGGGTGTCGGGGCCATCTCGACGAGCGTTCCGTCCACATCGAGGAACAGGGCCCAATCGTCCGAGGGCAGCGGAGCGCTCTGTCTCATCTCATCGAGTCAAGTCACCGTACCTGCACCCAGCCCATGCTCGGCCGAAACTGCAGCTTGCGCGGCGGGCCGAACCCGATGTCGACCGGGCTGACCGTCGCGCCAGCGTCCTTCAAATACTGCACGAGCAGCTCGACCACTCGATCGCAAGCATCGCTCCTGACACCCTCCGAAAGGTGAGCGGCGATCTTCACCTGGAGGGCGCGGGCGGCCGGCGCGGCCTCGCGCAGCGACTCGACGCAGCGATCGAGCAGCAAGAGCTCCGCCGCCAGGGTCGTATCGGTCACCTCGGTGGACTGCGCGCCGCGCGAGATGAAGCGCAGGTGCAGCAACGCGCCTGCCTCATCGACGGCATCGTAGATGCACACGGCGATCGCCGACTGCAATTCCGCTCGGAACACGACGTCGTCGGTCATGACCTCGAATCGGTCCGCGGCCACCGGAACATCACGAGCACGAGCTTCCATGGATGCGCTGTATACCCGCTGTGGAGCGCAGCTGCGGGCTTGCAATGCCCAGAGTTTGAACTGTCGCACGCAAACTGAGGCTCGTCCATGTCGGAGCGCACGTCGCCGTCATCGTACGTTGCCATTCTCCGACACCGGATTCGCGCGTGGGGGCCGTTCGAGCTCGGGCGGTGGGCACGCTTCCTGCTCGAAGGTAGGCGCGGCAAGGCGTCCAGGGACGGATGCCTCGCCAAGGAATGAGGGTTGCAACTTGCTCGCACCCGAGTGAACGGAGCCACATCGATGCTACACAGCCTCGCAGGATTGCGCGGCGTCCGGATCCATGCCGCGGACGGCGATATCGGGGAGGTCTCGGACGCGTACTTCGACGACGAGCGCTGGGTCGTGCGCTATCTGACGGTCAACACCGGCTCGTGGCTCAGCGGACGCACCGTCCTGGTCTCGCCCTACTCGGTGTCGCGAATCGATGCAACGCGCGCCATCGTCACCACCCTCACGCGCAAGCAGGTCGAGGACAGTCCGAGCATCGACACGGCCAGGCCGATCTCGCGACGCGAGGAGCAGAGGTATCTCGGCTACTACGGCTATCCGATCTACTGGCCTTACACGACGCTGTGGGCCTGGGGCGCCATGCCCGTGGTGGTGCCGCCCGAGCCGCGGCTGCTGCAGGAGCCGGCGATGCCTGAGCCCGAGGAGGAGGACTCCTCGAGCGAGAGCCATCTGCGCAGCTGTCGCGAGGTGACCGGATATCACATCCAGGGCTCGGACGATGCCGTGGGACACGCGGAGGATTTCCTCTTCGAGGAGGGTACCTGGGCCCTCCGCTACGTCGCCGTGGATACGCGCAACTGGCTGCCGGGCAAGCACGTGCTCGTCTCCACGCAATGGATCCGGGAGGTGAGCTGGCCGGAGCGCCTGGTGGTCGTGAGCCTGTCGCGCAGCGCGATCGAGGGCAGTCCCCAGTACGATCCCAGGAATCCGCCCACGCGTGCCTACGAGTCGGATCTACACCGTCACTATCAAAGGACCGGCTACTGGGGCTGAGCCGGCGCGCTACTTGCGCCAGAACGCGGGCGTCAGGAGCACCAGCACGCTGAAGATCTCGACCCTGCCGAGGAGCATCGTGAGGGTGCAGATCCAGTCCTGCAGCGGCGTCAGGCTGTGATAGGTCTTGAACGGGCCGACGTGCCCGAGTCCGGGCCCCGTGTTGTTGATCAGCGCCACCACCGCCCCGAAGGATGTATCGAAGTCGAGGCCCGTCGCGAGCAGAGCGAGGACCAGGATCACCGCCGTGGTGAAATAGAGAAAGATGAAGGCGAGCACCGAGTGCATCACGCGCTCGGGAATCAGGCGCCCGCCGATGCGGATGGGGGCCACCGCACTCGGATGCACGAGCAGCTTCAACTCCCGGCCGGCCTGGCGCGTGAGCAGCAGCGTGCGGAACATCTTGATGCCCCCTCCGGCCGAGCCCGTGCTGCACAGAGTGCTGCACAGGAACAGCATCCAGAACGGCGCGAGCAGCGGCCAGCGTGTGTAATCGTCGGAGGCGAGACCCGAGGTGGTGGCGATCGAGACGACGTTGAAGAGCGAGTGCCGCAGGGATGCCCCGAAGCTCGGATAGATACCGTGCGCGGTGAGCAGCCACGCAATTCCCAGCACGCTCGCCGCCAGCACGGCGAGGATCGCCTTGGCTTCCGGGTCGCGCGTGTAGGGCTCGAGCGTGAGCCTGCGAAGAGCGACGAAGTGACGGGCGAAGCTCAGCGAGGCGATGATCATGAGCGCCGCCAGCGTGAGCTCGATCGCCGGGGAGTCGAAGTAGCGCACGCTCGCATCGTGCGTGGAGAACGCACCGAGGCCCACGGCGGAGAAGCCGTGGCAGACCGCATCGAGCCACGACATTCCAAACAGCCTGAGCGCGCCGATCCCCAGGAGGGTGAGCGTGAGATACGCAAGCGACAGCGAGCGGACCGTCCCGGTGATCCGCGGCGTCAAGCGCTGATCCTTGATCGGTCCGGGCGCCTCGCCGCGGTACAGCTGCATGCCCCCCACTCCCGTGAGCGGCAGCACGGCAATCGCGAGCACGATGATGCCGAGGCCGCCGAACCACTCGAGGGTCGCGCGCCAGAGATTGATCGAGGGGGGCAGGTGGTCGAGCCCCTTGAGCACGGTGGCGCCGGTCGTCGTGAGACCCGACATGGTCTCGAAGAATGCCCGCGTGAAGCTCAACCCCGGCAACAACGTCAGCAGCGGGATGGTGGCCACCGCCGACATCACGATCCAGCCGAGCGTGACGAGCAGGAAGCTGTCGCGCGGCTTGAGCTCCGGGGCGCGACGGGCCGTGGCGCGCACCAGCGCGGCTCCCAGGGCTGCGGTGGAGAGGCCGGCCGCGATGAACGGCTCTGCGGTGCCGTCGCGCGCCAGGAGTGCCGCGAGGATCGGCAGCAGGTAGGCTGCGCTGAACGCCATGAGGATCCGCCCGAGCGCATTGGCGACGGCCAGCATCTACACGCCTAGCACGCAGATCCGGCCACGCGGCCCTAGGAGCCCAGGAACAAACGCTCGACCGCCTCGATGTGCCGGCGGTCGGACAGATACAGGATCACGTGATCGTCGCCTCTGACGACCGTATCGTGGTGCGCCATGATCACCTCATCGCCGCGCACGACGGCGCCGATCGATGCGCCCTCGGGGAGCGGAATGTCCCCGACCGGGTGTCCCACCACGCGCGAGCTCGAGGCACTGCCGTGGACGATGAGCTCGAGCGCCTCCGCGGCGCCACGCCGCAGCGAGTGGACCTTGACGATGTGTCCGCGCCGCACGTACGCGAGCAGCGAGCCGATCGTGATGGTCTGCGGGGAGATGGCCACGTCGATGCTGCCGCTTTCGATCAGCTCGGCGTACGCGGGCCGGTTGATGAGTGCCATGGCCTTGTGAACCCCGAGCCGCTTGGCGAGCATCGCCGAGAGGATGTTCGCCTCCTCGGAGTTGGTGATCGCGACGAACACATCGGTGCTGTCGATGTTCTCCTCGACCAGGAGCTCCTCGTCCGCCGCATCGCCGTTGAGCACGATCGTGCTGTCGAGCAGCTCCGAGACGCGCCGGGCGCGGTGCGCGTCGCGCTCGATCAGCTTGACCTGGTGAGTCTTCTCGAGCGCCCGGGCGAGCCGCAGCCCGATGTTGCCGCCGCCGGCGATCACCACGCGGCGCACGCTCTCGTGGTCCTTGCGCATCTCGTTGAGGACGCGCCGGATGGCCTCGCGCTCGGCGATGAAATACATCTCATCCCCGTCCTCGATCAGGGTTTCCCCGTCGGGGCGGATCATGTGACCGGCGCGATAGATCGCGAGCACGCGCACGTCGGTGCCCGCAACGTGCTCGCGCAGATCGCGCAGGCGCTGGCCCACGGCGAGCCCCCCCTTGCGAGCGCGCACCCCGACCAGGCGCACGCGACCGTCCGCGAAGTCGAGGACCTGCAGCGTCCCGGGATGGCGCACCAGGCGCTCGATGTACTCCGTCACCAGCTGCTCGGGGCTGATGAACACATCGACCGCGAGGGCACCCTTGCCGAAGAGCTCCGGGCGGCTGGTGTACTCGGCCGAGCGGATGCGTGCGATCTTGGTCGGTGTGCGAAACAGCGTGTACGCCACCTCGCAAGCGGTCATGTTGACCTCATCGCTGTTGGTGAGCGCCACGACGATGTCGGCCTCGGCGGCACCGGCCGCCTCGAGCACCGTGGGGTAGGCCGCATTGCCCGCCACCGCGCGGATGTCGATTCGGTCCTGCAGATCGCGCAGGACTTCCTCGTTCGCATCGACCACCGTGACCTCGTTCGCCTCCTCGCGCGAGAGCTGGTGAGCGACCGTGCGCCCGACCTGGCCGGCACCGAGAATGACGATCCTCATTCGCTCAGACCGGCTCGAGATTCGCGTACTGGAGCATCAGCCACTTGGTGCCCTGCCGCTCGAAGCTCACCTGCACGCGCGCATGAGGGCCGTTGCCCTCCATGTTGAGAATCACCCCCTCGCCGAACTTTCCGTGCCGCACTCGCGCACCGAGGCTCATGCCCGGCAGGTGCACCTCGGACACCTCGGGGCGGAAACGCCCCGCGGCGAGCGGGCGGGCCACGTGCACCCGCGGGCGCACCTCCTCGATGAGGTCCTCGGGAATCTCCTTGATGAAGCGCGAGGCCTGTCCGAAGCTGTCGGCGCCATGCAGGCGGCGCTGCTCCGCATACGAGAGGTACAGCTGGCGCATGGCGCGCGTCAGGCCGACGTAGCACAGGCGCCGCTCCTCCTCGAGCGCATCGAGATCGACGATCGAGCGCTGATGAGGAAAGAGGCCCTCCTCCAGGCCGCAGAGGAACACGAGCGGAAACTCGAGCCCCTTGGCACTGTGCAGCGTCATCATCTGGACGCAGTCCTCCCAGGACTCCGCCTGGCCCTCGCCGGATTCGAGCGCGGCGTGCGCGAGGAACGCCTCGAGGGGTGGCATCTCCTCGCCCGCCGCGGGGGCGAAGCCGCGTGCCGCGCTCACGAGCTCCATGAGATTCTCGACGCGCGCCTCGCCGCGGTCGGCCTTCTCGCGCTTGTGGTGCTCCACGAGCCCGCTCGCCTGCAGCACATGATCCACCTGCTCGTGCAGAGCGAGGCCTGCGAGCTCGTGCGCGAGCCGCTCGATGAGGGCGAGGAAGCCTGCGACCGCCGCGCCGGCCTTCGGCCCGAGCGACTCGGTCTGGGCGGCGGCGTCCCAGAGCGATGAGCCGGCCCCGCGCGCGCGCTCGCGGATGATGTCGATGCTCTTGGCGCCAATGCCGCGCGGCGGCACGTTCACCACGCGCTCGAAGGAGGGATCGTCCAGGTGATTGCTGATGAGGCGCAGGTAGGCGAGCGCATCCTTGATCTCGGCGCGCTCGAAGAAGCGCAGTCCCCCGTAGACTCGATAGGGCACGCGCGCGGAGATGAAGGTCTCCTCGAAGATGCGCGACTGCGCGTTGGAGCGGTAGAGGATCGCTGCGTCGCGGCGCCGGCCGCCGCCGCGCACCCACTCCTCGATCCGGCGCAGGACGAACTCCGCCTCGTCCCGCTCGTTGAAGGCGGCGTACAGGCGGATGGGGTCGCCCTGCGCCCCGCTCGTCCACAGGTTCTTGCCGAGTCTGCCGGAGTTGTGCGCGATCAGCGCATTCGCACCGCCGAGGATGTTGCCGGTCGAGCGATAGTTCTGCTCCAGACGATGGAGCCTGGCGTGCGGGAAGTCTCGCTGGAACTCGCGCACGTTCTCGACGCGCGCGCCCCGCCAGCGGTAGATCGATTGATCGTCGTCGCCCACCACGAACAGATGCGCGCTCGAGCCGACGAGCAGCTTCAGCCACGCATACTGAATGGAATTCGTGTCCTGAAACTCATCGACCAGCACGTGCTGGAAGCGCCGCCGATAATGCGCGAGCAGCTCCGGGTGGTCGCGCCACAGCTCGTAGGAGCGCAGCAGCAGCTCCGCGAAGTCGACCACGCCCGCGCGCGCGCAGGCCTGCTCGTATTCCGCGTAGATCTTGAGGAGCTGCCGGCGCATCGGGTCGTTGGCGTCCTTCAGCTGGCCCGGGCGGCGCGCCTCGTCCTTGTTGGAGTTGATGAACCACTGGATCTCGCGCGGGATCCACTGCGTCTCGTCGAGATTGTGCGCCTTCAGGATCTTGCGGATGAGGCGCAGCTGGTCCTCCGAGTCGAGGATCTGAAAGCTTTGCGGCAGTCCCGCCTCGCGCCAGTGGAGCCTCAGGAGCCGGTGGGCGATGCCGTGAAAGGTCCCGATCCAGAGCTGCCCGCCCGCGGCTCCGAGCAACTGCTCGATGCGCGCGCGCATCTCACCGGCCGCCTTGTTCGTGAACGTGACCGCAAGCACGCCGTAGGGGGAGACCCCCTCGGCCTGCACGACCCAGGCGATGCGGTGAGTGAGCACGCGGGTCTTGCCGCTGCCTGCTCCGGCGAGCACGAGCATGGGACCCGGGGGTGCCACGACCACTTCGCGCTGTGCGTCGTTGAGCGGCTGCAGGATGGGCGTCAAATCCATGGGCCGCGCATTTTATATCAAGCGCGCCGCCGACTGACGACTCCCTCCTCGGCGATGCGCAGCAACGCGATGATGAGGCTCAGCAGCACCGGGCCGATCACGATGCCGAGAAAACCGAAGGCCGCCACTCCACCGATTGCGCCCATGAAGACCGCGAGCGTCGGCACCGAGCCGTGGCGTGCCGAGAGCATCGGACGCAGCAGCTGCTCCGCCGCGAGCACCATGAGCGACCACAGGGCGAGAAAGATCGCCCCTCCCCAGTGGCCCGAGAAAGCAAGGTAGACGAGGGCGGGCACGAGGACGACTGCCGTGCCCACCGCGGGAATGAAGGCCGCGATGACGGCGAACACGCCGAGCACGAGCGGTGAGGGCAGCCCCACGATCGCAAAGCCGA
This sequence comes from Steroidobacteraceae bacterium, assembly GCA_035524075.1. GTDB lineage: Bacteria > Pseudomonadota > Gammaproteobacteria > Steroidobacterales > Steroidobacteraceae > JASHUC01. The sequence continues at coordinate 50,950 of DATKPP010000008.1, forward strand.
CTCCGATCAGGGCGCCCTGAATCACCGCGGTGGCCGCCGTGCCGAACACCACGGCGCGCAGCGCCGCCGAGAGGTCGCGAACGAGCTGCGTGCGGCGCGCCTCGTCGAGCGGAATGAGCCGCGTCAAGTGCTGCAGCATCGCTCGACCGTCGCGCAGCAGGAAGAAGAGCAGGAACAGCATGAAGAAGAACTCGACGAGCGTGCCGGCGACTCCGAGCATCACGTTGCCGCTGACGGCGGCTGCGGATTGCAGCGCCGAGCGCGCGCCGCTGGTGAGCCACCCCTCGATCTGCTGCATCGTGACGGGCAGATTCTCGCGCACCCACAGCATGAGCGGCCCGATGAGCCGGTAGTGCTCGATGCGATCGAGCAGCGCCGGGAACGGCATCGCGGCGTGGCCGCGCAGAAAATCGATCAGGTTCGCGACCTGCCGCGCGAACATCACCGCGAGCAGCGCGAGCGGGGCGATGATCACGAACGGCGTGAGGCCCGTGAGGATGCCCGCCGACAGCCCCGCGCGCCCGGCCAGCCAGCGCGAAAGGCGCGCATGCAGCGGGTGCAGGAGAAAGGCAAGCACCGCGGCCCATTCGAGCGCGCCCCGGAAGGGATCGAGGATCTTGAGGAGCGCGTAGCCGAGCACGACGACGGTCGCCGCCACGAACGCACGCCGATAGAAGGCCGAGTAGTGCTCCACGACTGGCCAGATTAACGGAATCGGCATTCGGTTTGTCTATCGGCCCCATTCATCGATTCGATTGACCCGGCCGGAGGCCTCGGTCATTGTCGCGCCGAGCCGCACGGGTGGGGAGAAGTCGCATGGGCAAGAACTCAGGCCTGCGCCGGGCCGGCGCCGCCGTGCTCGGTTGCATCGGGCTTGCTGCGGCCGGCTGGCTGGGCAGCGCAGCGCAGGGCGCAACGCCGGCCACCGACACGCACGGGGCCATGGACATGCAGGCCCAGCAGCACCTCCTGGACAAGCTCGGCACGACCCTCGCGGATGCCCCGAGAGGAGTCGATCCCGTCGCCTGGAAAACGATCTACCTGCCTCCCATGAACGTGCCCACTGCGGCGCGGGTTGCCCTCGGACGCAAGCTCTTCTACGACACGCGCCTGTCGCGCGATGGTACGGTCGCGTGCGCCACCTGCCACGATGTGAGCCGCGGCTTCAGCGATCACCGGCCGGTCTCGGAGGGCATCGGCGGCCATCTCGGTGAGCGGCGCGCGCCGACCGTGATGAACGCGGCGCTGTTCGAGACGATGTTCTGGGACGGGCGCGCGCCCTCGCTCGAGGAGCAGGCGAAGCTTCCGATCGTCAATCCGATCGAGATGGGCCAGGCGAGCGGCGCGAGCGCGGTGGCAGCCATCGCCTCGGACCCCGTGTACCGGGCGCTCTTTCTCAAGGCGTACGCGGACGCACCGAACTACGAGGATGTGGGCCGGGCCCTGGCGAGCTTCGAGCGGACGTTGATATTTCTCGATGCGCCCTTCGATCGGTTTGTCGCCGGGGACAGCCGCGCCATCTCTGCCTCGGCCAAGCGCGGCTTCGCGCTCTTCAACGGCAAGGCGCGCTGCGTGAGCTGTCACATGCTCAATCCCTCCAATCCGCTCGGCACCGACAATCGCTTTCACAACGTCGGCGTCTCGGCGCACGACAAGAATTTCGAGGCGCTCGCGCGCAAGGGCCTCGCGGCCATTCGTGAGGGCAACAACGTGCAGGACCTCGATCGCCTCGCCCTCGAGACCGATCTGTCCGAGCTCGGGCGCTTCATGATCACGCGCAACCGCGGGGACATCGGCGCCTTCAAGACCGAGCAGCTGCGCAACGTGGGCCTCACGGCGCCCTACATGCACGACGGCTCGATGCAGACGCTGTGGGACGTGATGGACCACTACAACAAGGGCGGCGAGACCAACGCCTATCTCGATGGCGGCATCGAGTCGCTCGATCTGAGCGAGGATGAGGTGAACGACGTGGTGGCGTTTCTGTTCACGCTGACCGATGTGCGCTTTGCCGCGCAGAACCAGGCGGCCTACCGTGAGCAGCAGGCGCATGCGGCGAAGTCGCGGCCGTTCCGCGACGATGCGCTCGCGCATCGCCACAAACTGCCGTTCGAGACGCGGGTGCTGGGGCCGGCGGGTCTGAAGTGATGCGGAGTGCCAGGACCATGAGCAAGTCACACGCTACCCCGGCCAAGCCGATCCCGCACGTGAAGAGCGTCGAGACGCGCTACCTCGAGCAGCGCGAGGCGCTCTTGCGGGGCCTGAAGAACCTCGACCGCCGGTCGTTCGTCAAGGTCGCAACCGGCGCGCTGGGCGCGGCGGTTGCGGCCGGGGCGCGCTACCCGTTCCACAGCTTTCTGCCCGTCAACGTCGCCCATGCGGACGAGGCCCGGCAGGGGTGGACCTTCGCCTACATCTCCGACTCGCACCTGTACGTCAAGGACACCAACGAGCGCTTCGTGCGCCAGCTGCTGCGCGCGGTGGACGATGTGAACAATCTCGATCCGCAGCCGGACTTCGTGTTCTACGGCGGCGATCTGGCGCAGCTCGGCCGCAAGGATCAGCTCGATCTGGGCGCGCAGATCCTCAAGGCCGTCAAGGCACCCGTGCGCATGATGGTCGGTGAGCACGACTGGTTCTACGACATGGGCGATCACTGGAAGGAGCTGTTCGGTCCCGAGCATTACAGCTTCGACCACAAGGGCGTGCACTGTGTGGTGCTGATGAGCGTCAACGAGCGCGACTTCTGGACGCAGCGCGGAATGACGCCGGCCGAGCGGATGCAAACGGTTGCCGGGCTCGACGACGGCATCCAGAGCCGCTTCGAGGTGGGCGCCGCACAGCGCGAGTGGCTGCGCAAGGATCTGGAGAAGCTTCCCTCCTCAACGCCCCTGCTGGTGTTCTCGCATTCCCCGCTCTACAAGCTGTACCGGCCGTGGAATTTCTGGACCGACGATGCCGAGGACGTGCAGGGGATTCTGCAGCGCTTCGATAAGGTCACCGTACTGCACGGTCACACCCACCAGGTGCTGACCAATCGGATCGGCAACATCGACTTCCACGGCATGCTCTCCACCGCGTGGCCGTGGCCCTACGCGCCCGAGGGCCTGCCGGCGCTGACCGTGCAGATGAGCCGTCCGAATCCCTTCGATCCCAATGACGGACTCGGCGATGGCACGGTGAGCGTGCATCCGGATGGCCTCGTGGACATGCTCTACAGCCTGTGGAACCGCAACCCGATGGAGGTCAAGGCGACCTATCTTTCGAGCGGCGGCAAGCGCGACGTCCCGAGGCCGCCCCTTTTGGCGAGCTATTGACGAGCGGGCGCAGGAGGAGAAACGCAATGCGGAGCATCACCCTATCCCTGCTGGCGCTGGCGGCGGCAGCCGCCGCGGCCGTCAACGCCCAGTCCTCGAGCGCGACCTCCTCCTCGGCGTCCACATCGGGCGGCAAGCTCGTCAAGCTGTGCGACAACCAGACGACCGTGCGCGTGCCGAACGGCACCCCGAAGACCCACGCCGAGGGCCAGAAGATCTCCGATGCGCTCATGGCTCAGTGGGAGTCCAAGCACCCGGGCAACACCTGGATCGCCGAGGAATTGCAGGCACACACGGTCGTTCCTCCGGAGGACAACCAGCACCTGGTCGGCAGCGGCCAGCGCTCGACCTACGGTGCGCCCACCCTGCAGGAAGTGAAGCTGTGGGACCACGAGACCTACAAGTTCGCGGTGTATGGCTCGACGGTGTTTCACAGCGCGGGAGCGCTCGGGAGCGAGATCGCGGTGTCCTGCGACATGTGCCATCCGAACGCCGCCAACACTCACCCCGAGACCTATCCCAAATTCCAGCCGCAGCTCGGACGGGTGGTGCTTCTCAGGGACATGATCAACTGGTGCATCGAGCATCCGGTGCGCGGCAAGGTGCTCGATCCGGATGATCCGAAGATGCGCGCCCTGGAGGCGTACATCCTCGCACAGCGCAAAGGCGTCCCGCTCGACTACGGCAAGCGCTGATTCAACGCACTGCGCGGGGCCGCTCGCGCACCAGAGGTCTCCCGGCCGGGCGCGTGGTCTCCTTCGGGGCGAGCGTGCCATCCGGCAGGTTCTCGCCGATCAATCCACCGAGGGCCGCAAGGTCGCTCGCCCGCGGATAGCCGCGCCGCCAAACCAGTCCGATGCGACGACTGGCATTGGCAGAGTGGATTGGAACGACCGCAAAGGGCAGCTGCCCGGCGAGAGGACGGGCTGCAAGAGCCGGAAGGAGCGTCGAGCCGAATCCTGCCGCGACCAGCTGGCAGATCGTCTCCAGGCTCACCGCGCGAAAGTCATCGAGACTCTCTTCGCCTTCGGGGTGGCGGCCGCAGGCTGCGAGCGCCTGACCGCGCAGGCAGTGTCCGTCCGCGAGCAGCAGCAGAGACTCCTCGCGCAGGTCGGATTCGCTCACGCGTGCCGCCTGTGCCAGGCGGTGCCCCAGCGGGCAGGCGAACCAGAACGGCTCGTCGAAGAGCGGCAGCTGTTGCAGGTCCTCGTCCTGTACCGGCAGGGCGAGCAGCGCCGCATCGATCTGGTAGGTGCGAAGCTGCTCGAGCAGGTGATCCGTCAAGTCCTCGTGCACGATCAGCTGCAGGCGCGGATAGTGGCGTTTGGTGAGCGGTACGAAGCTCGGCAGGAAGTACGGCGCAAGTGTTGGAATGATGCCGAGATTGAGCGGCCCGGCGAGCGGGCCCCGCGGCACTCGAGCGACGGCGAGCAGCTCATCGACCTGGGAGAGAATCTGCCGCGCGTGCTGTACGACCGCTTGACCGACCGGCGTGAGCGCGAAGGATCTGGCATTGCGCTCGATGAGCGTCGCGCCAAGATACTCCTCGAGCTTGCGGATTTGCGTGCTGAGCGTCGGCTGCGAGATGTGGCACTCCTCGGCCGCCCGGCCGAAGTGCTCCCGGTCGGCCAGCGCAACCAGGTAGCGCAGCTCTCTCAGCCTCATGGGTCCCCCTGCTTGTCGCTCGCGGGTGATCCTTGCGTGTTTTGCGCAGTGAATATAACACGCGCGCTCGAGCCGCCAGCGCGGGCAGGATTTGCGAAAATACGTATTGACGTGCCGGATCGCGTGCTGCTGGCGCGCGCGCCTCACCTGCTCATCACCAGCGATTGCGCAGCTCGCGCAGCTTCAGGAACACGGTCCGCGCATCCGGCTGCGCGCCGATCTCGGGGAAGGCCTGCCGCAGATGCGCGATCACGCTCGGGTTGCGCAAGCGGAAGAACGTGTTGATCTGCTTCTCCTCCCCGAGGGTCGTCACGGGCGCATCCTCCGGGCTCGTGCCGCGGCAGCGTGCGAGGAGCTCGGATGCTTCGCGGTTGTCCGGCTCGCGATCGAGCGTGAACTCGAGATTGCGCACCAGATACTCGTGGCCGGGATAGATGCGCGTGGCATCCGCAAGCCTGGCGAGCTGCTCGACGAAGGTCTCATACAGCAGGTCCGGACGCCCGCTGCTGTGGCAGTTGCCGGCGCCCGCGTTGAAGAGCGTGTCGCCGCTGAAGAGCGCCGGCTCGCTGGTGTGCGCCAGAGCGCAGATGTGAGTGAGCGTGTGCCCAGGGGTGTCGAGGCATTCGAGCTCGACTGTCCGCCCAACGCGGATCACGTCTGCCTTCGTGAGGCCCACGTCCACTCCTCCGATGCGCGCCGCGGCGCCCGCATGGGCCAGCACGCGCGCACCGGTTGCGGCCACGAGTCCCGCGTTCCCGCCCGTGTGGTCGGGGTGCTCGTGGGTGTTCAAGATCTGAGTGATCCGCCACGAGCGCCGCTGCGCGGCCTCCAGGCACCGGCGCCACTCCAGAGGGTCGATCGCGAGCGCTTCCCCGCTCTCCGGACAGGCGATCAGGTAGTGAAAGTTGCGGTAGGAGTTCGCCGCCCAGACGCGCTCGATCAGCATGATGTGCCCTCCTCCCGTGTGGCAAGCACGCAACGTACCGGGACCGGCGGCTGCGCGCCATAATGGGCGGGCCGGGACAGCTGTGCAATGCAACTGACCGGGCGAGGGACGGCACCATGGGTCACACCTTTCTGTACGAGCCGGGCGTATGGACGCTCTCGGGGATGTTCTGGACCGCGGACGGCCAGGGCATCGCCGTGGATGGGCGCACCGAGATCTCGCACGGCAAGGAATGCTGGATGCTCGCGGGACGCATGCGGGTGCTCGCCTCTCCGCCCGCCGAGTTCGTCAACATCTACAACATCGAGATTCCGGGGCGCGACGATCTCAGCTCGAAGTGGTCCTCGGAGAACTCGACGCTCGGGAAGCTCCACGGGGTGTTCGCGGTGGTCGGCCCCTGCATCCTGTCGGTCTACCGCTCCGAGCAGGGCAGTTATCAGGGTACGGAGCACTTGCGCCAGATCACGAGCGACCAGTACGAAGCCTACGGCATGCTGCTCATGGATTATCGGCGCCTGTCGTCATGGCACGTGGTGCTCACGCGTTGAGCCTCAGCGAAGTGAAAGCGCAAACCGCGCAGCTCGTGGTCAGGTTCTACGACCGCATCTGGCATGCGGGCGACCTGGGCGCCGCCCAGGAGCTGCTGGCCGCCGACTTCTCTTTCCGCGGCTCGCTCGGCCCGGAGATGCGCGGTCGAGATCCCTTCTGCCAGTACGTACGCTCGGTGAGATCGGCTCTGGCCGAGTACCGGTGCGAGATTCTCGACTGCGTCGCGGCGGAGCAGAAGGCATTCGCGAAGATGCGCTTCTCCGGTGTGCACGTGGGCGCATTCCGCGGCTACGCGCCGACGCACCGCGCGGTGCAGTGGCTCGGGGCTGCGCTCTTTCAGTTCTCCGGAGAGCTCATCGTTGAGCTGTGGGTCCTCGGGGATCTGCTGTGGCTCGATGAGGTGCTGCGAAGGAATGCACAGAGCGGACCTGTTCCGGGCCAGCGGTGATTCCGTAGTCCTGCGGGTTATGTTAAATATCTGCCACGACCGTTCGTCGGAAATCGGCAGTGTGATCGGCAGCTAAAGAACGGATCGCGCGTTGTCTCGTCTACAGGTCAATCGGGAGGACCGCGGAGGACGAGTCGCAGTGCTACGGGTGCTGATCATCGAGGATGAGACCTCGGGTGTGGAGCGTGCCCGCAGCACGCTCGAGGGGGCAGGCCTTGCGTGCTCGTGCGAGCGCGTGGACAGCGAGGCTGCATTTCGCGAGGCGCTGCGCGGATCCCCCGATCTCGTGCTCTCGGATTCGAACGTCCCGGGGCTCGATGGATGGGACGCGCTTGCCATCGTGCAGGCCGAGAGCCCGGGCACCCCCTTCATCCTCATCGCCGCGGACTCCGATCTCGCTGTGGCCCAGAGAGCGAAGCAACTCGGTGCCGCGGGGCTCGTGGCGAAGTCGGATGCGGAGGCGCTCGTCGAGCTGGTGCGGGCAGCGCTTCCGCACAGGACGCAGCGCGCGCCGGTCGAGCAAGAGCGGCGCAGGTCCGAGTGGAATGAAGCGAGTAGCACCGCCGTTTATCTGCTCGAGCGACAGGCGGTTCTGGACCAGGTGCTGGAGGACGAGGACCGCTCGGCGCTGTCGAGCATCCTGCGCCGACACCCGCCGGTGCCCGTGGCCCTGCTGATGATCGCCAGCAGCCCGGTGCGCGAGCGCTTCGTCAAGCTTCTCGAGAACGCCAATATCCAGATCGAGTGTGCCTCATCGACCCCGGATGCACTCGCACGGCTCGAGGCCACCACGCACGCGCTGCTGTTCACGGAGCGTCTGGAGCTCGTGCAGGCCGCCCGGCAGCTGCACGCGGGGTCGGCCACCCATATCGTCTTCATCGACGTGAACGGCGAGGTGGGCGCCCGCGCGGCGCTGCGGATGGGAGCCAACGACTGCATGCGGGCGGAGACCGGTGGGGAGGAGTTCTGGGCACACATCACCACCGCGCGTCGCATCGTGGGCCTTGCCGCCTCGCTGCAGCTGGCGCTGACCGACAATCGCATCCTGTCCACGATCGACGAGCTCACGCGTTGCGGCAGCCGCCGCTTCTTCGATCATGAGTTTCCGCGCGAGGTGGAACGAGCGCTGCGGCTGCGCCATCCGCTGGGCCTGGTGATGTGCGACATCGACCACTTCAAGAGCGTCAACGATCGGCACGGCCACGAGGTCGGCGATGAGGTCCTGAAGGAGTTTGCGGAGCGGCTCACGCAGGGACTGCGGGTCGGCGAGGACTGGGTGGCGCGGGTGGGCGGTGAGGAGTTTGCCATCGTGCTGCCGGAAGTCGCGGGGGAGGCGGCGTGCGCAGTGGCGGAGCGCCTCTGCGAGCAGGTGCGCGAGAAGCCGTTTGCGACTGCCGCGGGCCCTCTACCGGTCACGGCGAGCTTTGGCGTCGCCTGTCTCGAGGGCATGCTCGCGGGGCAGCGGCCGGCGCCGCGCACGATCGTCAGAGCCGCCGATGTGGCGCTCTACGGAAGCAAGCGGGCAGGACGCAACCGGGTGACCGCCGCGCGCTCGCTCGAAGAGCTCGACGACTGAGGAATCAAGAGCACTACATCGCGAGCGCTTGTGTCGTGCGCAGGTAGTGATCCACCAGCAGCGCGGCGAAGAGCCACATCAGATACGTGACCGAATAGCGGAACACGCGCATCGGCAGGTCCTGGCGCGCGGTGATCTTCAGCACGAGGGCGTAATAGAGAAACACCCCGTTGAGGATCAGCGCGGCGGCGAGATAGATGAGACCGCTCATGCGCGTGAGGAACGGCAAGAGCGTCACGGCGACGAGAAGCACGGTGTAGAGCAGCACGTGGAGCCGCGTGTACTCGTTGCCGTGCGTCACCGGGAGCATCGGAATGCCCGCGCGGGCATATTCGTCGCGGCGATTGATCGCGAGCGCCCAGAAATGCGGGGGCGTCCAGACGAAGATGATCAGGAACAGCAGCAGTGCGTTGGGGTCGACGCTTCCGGTGACCGCCGACCAGCCGAGGACCGGAGGTGCGGCGCCGGCTGCGCCGCCGATCACGATGTTCTGCGAGGTGGCTCGCTTGAGCCAGACGGTATAGATGACGGCGTAGCCGATGAGCGAGAGGAAAGTGAGCAACGCCGTGAGTGTGTTGACCAGAAATGCGAGGACGCTCATCGAGAGGAGCCCGAGAATGGCCGCAAAGACGAGCGCCTGCCGCTCGGTGAGCTTGCCACGCGGCAGAGGTCGGCCGCGGGTGCGCGTCATCTGCTCATCGATGCGCCGATCGAGCACGTGATTGAGGGTCGCGGCGCACGCGGATGCGCAGGCAATGCCGAGCGTGCCCCACAGCAGCGCACCGAGCGGCGGGACCCCGGGGGTTGCGAGCAGCATGCCGACGACGGCCGTGAACACGATGAGGGAGACGACTCGCGGCTTGGTGAGCGCGAGGTACTGGCGCCACAGGCCGCGCGCCGAGCGCGCGGGCCGCGGCTCGCTGGCCAGCTCGAGGGGGTTACGGGGCTCGGGCATCTAGCGGCTCGGCGGCCGCAGCCGCAGCGGTCCCGGACGCAGGCCGTGCACGAGCGCGAGCGTTGCGAGCAGGGTGAGCGCGGCGCCCGCATTGTGGGCGGTCGCGAGCCAGAGCGGAAAGCCCCGCAGCACCATCGAGATGCCGATCGAGAGCTGCGCGGCAAGCGCGATGAGCACCGCAACTGCCGCGAGGCGCGCCGCGTGCGAGGAGCGCAGCGCACGGCCGAGCAAGCAGGTGAGCGCAGCCGCGAGCAAAGCGCAGGCAGTGACCAGCGCGCCCAGGCGGTGGGTGAAGTGAATCGCCATGCGCGCCGGATTGGAGATGTGCGGCGCCCGCCACAGCACGAATGCGTCCCGATAATCCATGGCGGGCCACCAGGAGCCCTGACACGTCGGGAAATCCGGGCAGGCGATCGCGGCGTAGTTGCTGCTCGTCCATCCTCCGAGGGCGATCTGCACGATGAGGCAGGCGAGGGCCAGGAGCGCGATCCACCGCGCCCAGCGCAGCGAGCTCTCGGGCGCGGGCACGGCTGATGCCGCAAACGAGCCCTGCGTCTGCTCGGCACGCAGCGACAGCCACAGCCACCACAGCAGCCCGAGCGTCGTCAGCCCGAAGATCAAATGCAGCGTCACGATCAGCGGCTTCAATTGCCACGTGACGGTGAGCATGCCGAGAGCCGCCTGAACGACCACGATCCCGAGCAGCGCCACGGCATGGCGAGAGCGGGCGGCGGACTCGTGGCGCGTTGCAATACCGAGCGCCGCGAGCAGCACGATGATGAGCACGAGGCTCGAGGCCGCATACCGATGGATCATCTCGTGCCAGGCCTTGGTGACATCGAGCGGGGCCCCGGGAAGCTCGACTCCTGCGGCGAGGCTCTGCTCGGCCCCGAGTGGACTCAAATGGCCATAGCAGCCGGGCCAGTCGGGACAGCCGAGGCCCGCCGCCGTGAGACGCACGTATGCGCCCAGCACCACGACGATGAAGCCGAGGAGCACCGCCGCCAGTGCCAGCTTGCGCATCCACGCCGCGGCAGCGATGGTGCGCGCCTCGATGATCTCAGCCAATGTGGGACAGTCGCAGCAGGCGTTGGAGGTCTTGCAGCAGACCCTTGGGATCGCCGCGCAGATCGTAGCGCATCATGAGGTTTCCGAGCGGATCGACCACGAAGATCATGGAGGGACGATCCGCCGCCGGGAACGAGGCGATCAACCTCCTTGCCGAGCTTCCGCTTGCATCGAGCACGATGAGTCCGGGATAGGCGCGAGCGAGGAATCGCTCGTCGCAGCAGCCGGCCGTGGCGAGAAACACGCGCTCCACGCGTGGCATGTCGTTGCCCAGCACGAGTCGCGTCTGACGCATGACGAAGAGTGCGTAGTGGCAGGCCGAGTCGCACTGCCCATCGCCGACGTAGACGAGCGCCCAGCGCTTGGCGAAAACGTTCGCAACCGGTGGGCCGCCGGCTGCGGGGGGCAAACTCACGGCGGGCAGCACGCGGGGCGGTAGCAGCTCGCCGTGGTTGACGTGCGCCGCAGGACTCCAGCCCGAGTAGTACAGCCAGAAGGAGGTGGCGATCGGGACGAAGAACAGGGCGGCAAGCGCTCCGATCGTGCGCAGATTGCGGCGCGTACCGGAGTCGCCGGATGAGAAGTCGCTGCTGCGTTGCGGGCTCTCCATCGCCGCTCAATGCGCCGCGCGCGGGCTGGGGCGAGCGGACCTGGGGGCGCTCAGCACGGCCCAGATGATGAGCAGCGTCACCGCAAAGCCCCACCACTGGATCGCATACGCGAGGTGCCTCGCGGGGGACATGCCCGGGGGCTGCCAGTCGCGCACATAGCCGAACGGGGCGCCCGGGTCGAGCAGCACGATCCGCTCGGGAAGTGCAGCTCCGAGCACAAGGGAGAGCTGGGTCATGTCGGGATAGCTCGTGAGCTTCGGCCATTCGGGGCCCTGCGCTGGGGGCATGCGTCCGAGTGAGAGTCCCGGTGCGGGCAGGAAGTCGAGCCGGCCCGTGATGGTCACCCGTCCCGGGGACGCGAAATGCACATCGGGCAGATGCTCGCGAAAGCCGGTAAGCGGAACCCAGCCGCGATCCACGAGCAACACGCGCCCTTCGGCGAGCGCAAGCGGCGTCAGGACCTCATACCCCGCCTGACCGGCGTGGATGCGGTTGTCGAGCAGAAATTGATGCGTGGGGTCGAACGTGCCGGCCACCTCGACACGCTGAAAACGCGGCAGCTCGGCCAGATTGCGCTCACCGAGCGCCACGGGCCGGTCGGCGCCGCGTGCGAATGCATCCCATTCGGCCTGGCGCCACAGCCCCTTCTCCCACTGCCAGTGACCGAGAAAGACGAACAGCGCGCACAGCCCTGCGGTGAGCGCCGTCATCGCCCAGGAAGGAGCGAAAACTCGGCCGCGGATGGGCAGTCGTACGATGGGCACAGGGGTTGCTCTTGACCTCTTACAATCGACGGCGGCGCACTGCCGCCGTAGGCTACGCTACGAAATGCCAGCTCTCATTCGCCTGTTCGTCGTCGTGATGCTGTTCGCGATCGTCGTGAGCCTCGGGTCGGCGCTGTTTCACCTGGCGCGTGGACCGGGGCGCGGCGACTCGAGCAAGATGGTGCGCGCACTCACGGTGCGCATCAGTCTCTCGCTCATCCTGTTCATCCTGCTGATGGCCGCGTGGTACGCGGGCCTCATCTCGCCGCACGGGGTGCAACCGGGCTGAGGCGTCAGCCTCCCCGCGGCCCGCGGCCTGGGGGGTCGGGGTGCGTGGCCGAGGCAACCCGCTGCGGGGGCCGGCCCTACAACCAGTACACGAAGATGAACAGTCCGAGCCACACCACGTCGACGAAGTGCCAGTACCAGGACACCGCCTCGAAGGCGAAGTGACGCTGCGGCGTGAAGTGGCCGCGCAGCACGCGAAACCAGATGCACATCAGCATGATCGCGCCGATCGTCACATGCAGGCCGTGGAACCCGGTCAGCATGAAGAAGGTCGAGCCGTAGATTCCCGTCGACAAGCGCAGGCCGAGCGCGCGATAGGCCTCGCCGTACTCGTGAATCTGCAGGCCGACGAAGCTGAAGCCCAGCACGAACGTCGCCGCGAGAAAGATCGTGAGGACCGCGCGGTTGCCCTGGCGCAGCGCATGGTGCGCAATGGTGACGGTGACGCCGCTGGTGAGAAGGATCAGCGTATTGATCGCCGGTATGCCGAAGGCCGGGATGACGTGAAAGGTGCCGTTCGCAAGCCCCCCGACGTGGGCCGGGCCATTGGTCGGCCAGATGCCCTCGTAGCTGGGCCACAGGATGAAGCGCGTGAAGAACTTGGTGCCCTCTCCGCCGAGCCACGGCACCGAGAGGATGCGCGCATAGAACAGCGCTCCGAAGAAGGCCGCAAAGAACATGACCTCGGAGAAGATGAACCACATCATTCCCATGCGGAACGAGCGGTCCACCTGCAGGTTGTAGGTGCCGTGCTGGTTCTCCCCGATGACGGTGGCGAACCAGCCGATGAACATCGAGATGAGCAGCACGAATCCGGGCGCGAGCGACCAGATGCCCGCCCAATCGTTGAGGTACGAGACCGCTCCCAGCATGATGGTGAAGAGCGATACCGACCCCAGGATCGGCCAGTGGCTGTGGTGCGGGATGTAGTACTTGAGCTCGCCGGGAGCGTGGGCTTGCGCCATGTTCATTTCCTCATCGCTGCGGTTGCGCGCCGTGCGGTGCTCCGGAATGCTGCTCCGTGCGCGATGCCCGCACGACCGACATCACGATGAAACCGATGTAGAAGGCGAGCGCGATCGTCGCCAGGATGATCGTGGTGCGCCGCACCCGCCTGCGTCTGTCGGAGTCATCTTCCGAAACCATGCTCATCCGGTGTCGTGCCGCTCGCTCAATGCTCGGCGCCGCGCGCGATCACCGCCTCGCTGGGTGGATCGGACCAGGAGTGATAGGGCGGAGGCGAGGGCAGCTCCCATTCCAGTCCATGAGCGCCCTCCCAGACGCGGCTGCCCACGCGCTGTCCGGCGCGCACGCACTTCCAGATGAGGAACGGGAAGAGCAGCTGCGAGAGGCCGAACGCGAATCCCCCGATCGAGGAGACCATGTTCCAGTCGGTGAACTGCACCGCGTAGTCCGGGATGCGGCGCGGCATGCCGGCGAGGCCGAGGAAGTGCTGCGGGAAGAACAGCACGTTCACGAAGATCGTCGACAGCCAGAAGTGCCACTTCGCCAGGCGCATGTCGTACATGTTCCCGGTCCACTTCGGCAGCCAGTAGTACACCGCCCCCATGATCGCGAAGATCGCCCCGGGCACCAGCACGTAGTGGAAGTGCGCCACGACGAAGTAGGTGTCCTGGTACTGATAGTCGGCAGGAACCATTGCGAGCATCAGTCCCGAGAAGCCGCCGATCGTGAACATGAACAGGAACGCGAGCGCGAACAGCATCGGCGGCTCGAAGGACAGCGACCCCTTCCAGAGCGTAGCCGTCCAGTTGAACACCTTCACGCCCGTCGGGATGGCGATGAGCATGGTCGAGAGCATGAAGAACATCTGCCCCGCGAGCGGCATGCCCACCGTGAACATGTGGTGGGCCCAGACGATGAACGACAGGAAGGCGATCGAGGCGGTCGCATAGACCATCGCCTCGTAGCCGAACAGAGGCTTGCGCGAGAAGGTCGGCAGGATCTCGGAGACCACGCCGAACGCGGGCAGGATGAGGATGTACACCTCCGGGTGGCCGAAGAACCAGAAGATGTGCTGGAACATGACCGGGTCGCCGCCGCCCGAGGCGGTGAAGAAGGAGGTCCCGAAGAAGTGATCGGTGAGCAGCATCGTCACGGCGCCGGCGAGCACCGGCATCACCGCGATGAGCAGGTAGGCCGTGATGAGCCAGGTCCACACGAAGAGCGGCATCCTGAGCAGGCTCATGCCCGGCGCGCGCATGTTCATGATGGTGACGATCACGTTGATCGCGCCCAAGATGGAGGATGCGCCCATCATGTGGATCGCGAAGATCGTCATGGGGAAGGCGGCGCCGGTCTGCACCATGAGCGGCGGGTACATCGTCCAGCCGCCCGCCGGCGCGCCGCCCGGAACGAAGAATGTCGCCAGCAGCAGCGTGAAGGCGAAGGGCAGGATCCAGAAGCTGAAGTTGTTCAGCCGGGGAAGCGCCATGTCGGGCGCGCCCACTTGCATCGGGATCATCCAGTTGGCAAGACCGGTCCAGGCGGGCATGACCGCGCCGAAGATCATGATCAGCGCGTGCATGGTCGTCAGGGAATTGAAGAACGCCGGATCGAACAGCTGCACGCCGGGCTTGAAGAGCTCGGCGCGAATGAGCATCGCGAGCGCACCGCCGATGAAGAACATGATCCCGGCGAACACCAGGTACATCGTGCCGATGTCCTTGTGGTTGGTGGCATAGACCCAGCGCCGCCAACCGTGGGGCTTGTGATCGTGCTCGTCGTGCGCCACTGCGACGGAGGCGCCGTGCGTGTGTTCGGCCATAGTCATCTTTCCGTTGTGTGTCTGATCTACCGGGGCTCAGCCGCGAGCGCCACGGCCGGTTGCGCGCGGACCTGCGAGGGCGAGGCCGCCTGCTGCGCCGCGGGCTGCGACTTTTGCGCAGCCACTTGTGCCTTGAGCCAGGTGGCGAAATCCGCCTTGCTGCGCGCATCGACGACGATCGGCATGAAGCCGTGATCGCGCCCGCACAGCTCGGCGCATTGCCCGCGGTACAGACCGGGCTTGTCCGCGTCGACCTTGAACCACGCCTGGTTGATGAACCCGGGGATGGCGTCCTTCTTGACGCCGAAGGCAGGCATCCACCAGGAGTGGATCACATCATCCGCCGTGATGAGGAGGCGCACCTTGGTGTCCACGGGTACGACGAGGGGGTGGTCCACGTTGAGCAGATAGTGCGGCACGGTGTTGACATCGACGCCGGAGTCGAGCTGACGAGCCTCATCGCTCCTGCGGTCGAGCCGCGAGAAGAAGTTGACCCCGCTTGCGACATAATCGTAGTTCCAGCCCCACTGAAAGCCCGTCACCTTGATGGTGAGCTCGGTGTTGCGCAGGTCCTCGATCTCCACGAGCGTTCGCCCGGCGGGTATGGCCACCGCGATCAGGATCAGCACCGGAATGACCGTCCAGACCACCTCCACCTTGGTGTTATGGACCATGGTGGTGTCGGGCACGGCGCCCTTGGAATGCCGGAACGTCACGATCGAGTAGATCATGGCACCGAACACCACGACGCCGATCGCGCAGCACACGTAGAAGACCAGCATGTGCAGGTCGTAGATCTTGCGCGAGATGTCCGTGACGCCGGGCGTCATGTTGAGCAGGCTCCAGCCGGACTCCGCGCAGGCGGCACGGCTCAGCGCAAGGCCGAGAGCCGCGAACAGGGGCAATATTTTTCGACTCATCACTCCAATCTCATGGCCTCGCTCACCGCGGGGCACGCGCTATCACTGCTGGGCTCGCCTCACGCGAGCGTGGGCGACTCGTTGATGCGACCGATCAGTCGGTTGAGCCGCGCAGCGAGCCCGCGGCGCTCTTCCTCCGTCAGGAAGTCCCCGATCTCGCATTGGCGGCCGTGCGACTCGATCACGAGGCGACTCGGGTACAGGCGCGACGCAGAGCAACGCAGTTTAACCTGTGCCCAGTGCCGCGGGAACACGACGCGCACGCAGCGCGAGCCCGCGAGGGACTCGACGAGCACTTCGGCGGCCGAGACGGTGATGGTCTGGCGCTGCCGCCGCCGCGCGAGACTCACGTTCAAGGCCCAGGCCAGCAGCGCCATCTCGAGGCCTGCGAAGGGTAGCACCGGCCAGAAGCCGAGCAGCGCCATGACCGCGGCGATCGTGAACGAAAGCAGGCAGGTGGCCGCGAAGAACCACGCGGCGCCGCGCACGCTGAGCGAGCAGTTCGGGGCGATCTCGATGCGCCGCGCCGCGCCATCGGCTGCCTCGCCGCCCTCGCCGCCCTCGAGAGGCTCGGCCAGGCTCGAGGATTCCTCGCCGCTCAGCGCTTGCCACGTCGAGCCGTTCGCGGATCGCCACGCGGGGTGACGCGACGCAAGGGGCGAGGACAAGGATGGCTCCTCAAAACAGCGACAGCGAAGAATGTTACCGCAGAAGATTTTTTATTCAAGACAAAAGGTTACGCCTGCGCCCGCCCTGTCCGCGGCGCGGCGCGGAGAACCTCGACGAGCGCATCGGCGGTGCTGTCGGGGAGCGCGCAGCTGCGGGAGGCCTCGTGCGCGGCGCCGATGAGGTGCCCTGGCACGCGTGCGTGCGGCAGAAGCGCGAGCGGCGCTCGCCCGAGGAGCCTCTCGAGGGTCGCAACATTCTCGGCCATACGCTCGAACCGGGGGTCGACCTGATTGGCGATCCAGCCCGCAAGGTGCAGCCCGTCGGCCTCGATGGCGCGAGCGCTGAGCTGTGCATGGCTCAGGCAGCCGAGCTTGAGCCCCACGACGAGCACGATCGGCAGAGCGAGCGTACGGGCAACATCCGCCATCGTCTCGCATTCGCCGATCGGGGCCAGCCAGCCCCCTGCCCCCTCGACCACCACGCAATCCGCGTGCTGCGCCAGCGTCTCGAATGCGCGTCCAACCCGCGACCGATCGAGCCTCACGCCCTCCTCGGCCGCGGCCAGATGCGGGGAGACCGGCGCGCGCAGGCAGTAGGGATTGACGAGGCTGTAGTCGGCGGCGACGTTCGCCGCATGGATGAGCGCGAGGGCATCCTCGTTGCGCAAGCCCGCGGGGGTGTCGACCGCGCCGGCCGCGACCGGCTTCATCACCGCCACCTGGAGGCCGCGGCGACAGAGCGCGCGCACGATCGCAACCGCCGTGTGCGTCTTGCCGATCCCGGTGTCGGTTCCGGCGATGAACAGGCCGCCCTTGCCGCTCATGACTTGGTGGGCGGGGGGCGCCGGATGGCCTCGGGCGCGATCCTGACCTCGCCGGGCGCTTGCGGTGAGGTGCCGCGAGCACCGGCCTCGCCGCTCCAGGCGGCGCCGTACACCACCTCGTAGCTCGCGGGCAGGCGCCCATCGCGGCGGAAGCCCTCGTACGCGCTCGCCAGGGCGGCCCACTTTTTCCGTCCGGTGAGTCCCCGGGGACGCGTGGCGGCCGCGTTGTGGGCGCCGATGGCCTTGAGATCGCGAGTGAGCGCGAGCGCATCGGGGTAGGTGAGCTCGATGCGCTCGATATCGAGCACCGGCTCGAGAAAGCCGCTGCGCGCGAGCGCCTCTCCCACGTCGTGCATGTCGATGAAGTCGTGCACGTGAGTTGCGCCATCCACGCGCGACCACGCGATGCGCAGCTCGCGCAGCGTGTCGGGGCCCAGGGTGCTGAAGGCGAGAAAGCCGCCGGGCTTGAGCACGCGGTGCAGCTCGGCGAGCACTGCGTCGAGATCGTCGCACCACTGCAGGAGGAGGCTGCTGAAGGCGAGATCGACGCTTGCGCTCGCGAGCGGGAGGCGGAAGGCGTCGGCGCACACCCGCTCGAAGCGGCGGAACGGCCGGCTGTGCCGGCGCGCCTCGTGCAGCATGCCGGGCGCGATGTCGAGCGCCACGACCAGCGCTCGCCGGTAGCGCCGGCGCAGCTCGAGCGAGGCTCGGCCCGTCCCCGCGCCCAGATCGAGCACCACCGAGGGCTGCAGCTCGATCAGATCGAGCCGCGCGAGAAGCTCGGCGCGTACGCGCTCCTGCAGGACCGCAGCCCGGTCGTAGCGGCCGCTCGCACGGTCGAAGGAGCGCCGCACGTGCGTGCGATCCAGGCGTGCAAGGCCTGCGCTGCCGGTGCGCATTCAGGCCCGCCGGGGCGCCGCGAGGCAGCGGGCCAGCGCCGCGACGAGCGCATCGACCTGAGCGTCGGTGTGTGCGGCGGAGAGCGTGACGCGCAGTCGCGCGGTGTTGCGCGGAACGGTCGGCGGGCGGATGGCCGCCACCCAGAAGCCGCTCTCGGCAAGTCGCCGGCTGGCGGTGAGTGTGGCTTCGGCATCGCCCAGGACGATGGGCTGAATGGGCGTGCTCGAGGCGGCGAGCGGCACGTCGTGCTCGAGTGCGGCGGCGCGGAATCGGCGCGTCAGCTCGAGCACGCGCTCGCGGCGCCACGGCTCGCGCTGCAGGATGCGCAGCGCCGCGCGCGTGGCTGCCGCGAGGGGTTGAGGCGCGGCCGTCGTATAGATGTAGCTGCGCGCTCGCTGCAGGATGAGCTCGATCACGTCGCGGTCGCCGGCGAGGAATGCACCGAAGGTGCCGAGCGCCTTGCCCAGCGTGCCCATGAGCACAGGCACGGAGGTGGGATCGAGACTGAGATGCTCGAGCGTTCCTCGACCGCTTGCGCCGAGCACGCCGAGCCCGTGGGCGTCATCGACGAGCAGCCACGCGCGGTGCCGGGCGGCGGAGCGGGCGAGCTCGGCGACCGGCGCGACATCCCCGTCCATGCTGAAGAGGCCGTCGGTCGCGATGAGGGTCACCCGATCGGCAGCGGGCGTGCAGCGCACCTCGGCCAGCATATGCGCCAGTGCCGCCGCGTCGGCGTGCGGGTAGCGCCGCAGTCGCGCGCGCGAGAGCAGCGCCGCATCGATCAGCGAGGCGTGGCTCAAACGGTCGAGCAGCAGGAGGTCTCCGCGGCCCGCGAGCGCGGTGATCGCCGCAAGGTTCGCCATGTAGCCCGTCGAGAAGAGCAACGCGCGCTCGCGTCCGACGAAGCGGGCGAGCTCCTCCTCGAGGAGCTCGTGCTCGCGCCCGTGTCCGGTGACGAGGTGCGAGGCGCCGCTGCCGACGCCGTACCTGGCGGCCGCCTGGCAGAGTGCGGCGATCAGCTCGGGATGACGCGACAAGCCCAGATAGTCGTTGCCGCAGAAATTGATCAGCCGGCGCCCATCGACGGCGACCTCGGCGCCCTCGAGCTCGCAGGCTTCTTCGACCGTGCGGCGCAGCCGCGTGAGGCTCTGTCGGGCGATCTCGGCGAGCAGCGGCTCAACGGCCCGGGGATGCGGCTTCATGAGCGTGTGGGGTGCGGGGAGCGGTCGCCGCTTCCGGCCTCAAGCCGAGTCGCTCGAGGAGCTTGCGGTCGTGATCCACATCGGGATTGCCCGTGGTGAGCAGTTTCTCGCCGTAGAAGATCGAGTTGGCTCCGGCAAGGAAGCACAGCGCCTGCAGCTCATCGCTCATCTGCGTGCGACCGGCGGACAGCCGCACATGCGCATGGGGCATGAGGATGCGCGCCACGGCGATGACGCGCACGAAGTCGAACGGGTCGACCGCCGGGGCGCCGTCGAGAGGCGTGCCGGGGACCTGCACCAGCTCGTTGATCGGCACGCTCTCGGGATGCTGCGGCAGGGTCGCAAGCGTGCGCAGCAGCTGCGCGCGGTCGCGCAGCGACTCGCCGAGCCCGACGATGCCACCGCAGCACACCTTCAGTCCCGCGGCTCGCACGGCCTCGAGCGTATCCAGGCGGTCCTGGTAGGTGCGGGTGCTGATGATCTCGCCGTAGAACTCCTCGGAGGTATCGAGATTGTGGTTGTAGTAGTCGAGTCCCGCGGCCTTCAGGTCGCGCGCCTGCTCGGCGCTGAGCATGCCCAGCGTTGCGCAGGTCTCCAGTCCAAGCGCGCCGACCTCGCGAACCATGGCGCAGATCGCCTGCAGCTCGCGCGGCTTCGGCGAGCGGTATGCCGCTCCCATGCAGAAGCGAGTGGCGCCGGCCGCCTGCGCGCGACGGGCAGCCTCGCGCACCGCATCGAGCTGCATCAGCGCCTCGCGCGAGATCCCCGTGTCGTAGCGCACGCTCTGCGGGCAGTAGGCGCAGTCCTCCGGACACGCCCCGGTCTTGATGGACAGGAGCGTGCTCATCTGCACGCGGTTCGGTTCCTGGTACGCACGATGGATGCGCTGCGCCTCGAAGAGCAGCTCGATGAAGGGCAGCCCGAAGAGCGCCTCCACCTCGGCCAGGGACCAGTCGTGGCGCACCGAACCGACGGAGAGGCTCGATTGCGCGGGGGCGCACGGTGCGGACATGCTTGGCTTCCAACGTAGCGAGAACGCGCCGCGCAGGCTCCGCCAAGGTGCACTCGCTGTCAACTGCTCGCCGCCAGGCGAGTAGACATTTGGTCAAAATTCGATCAATAGGCGAGGACGATCGCTTCCTCACGAGCGGCGAGAACGCGTGAGCTCGAGCGGCCCCCCGGCCTGTGGGGTACTCTATGCGGTCCGGGTGACTCCGCGAGACAGCACTGCGAGAGGGGACACATCATGAGCGACAGATCCGATCCGAGCCGGTCAAAGCCTGCGAGTGGATCCACCGATGACGAGGCACCGGGTGGGCTGCGGCTCGATCGCCGTCGCTTCATCGGCGCTGCAGCCACCGCGGGCTTCGGCGCGGCCTTCGCAGGAGCGGCCGTCGCGCCCGAGGCGCGGGCCGGCGTCGAGTTCCCGCGCGAGCAGGGGTTCGTCAACTTCGGCGGGGGCGGCTCGGAATTCGGCGCAGTGTGCCGCTCGGAGAACGATCTGTACGACTGCGAGGTGGAAGGAGAGCTGCCGGCCGATCTCGACGGCATCTTCTTCCGTGTGGGTCCCGACCCGCAGTATCCCAAGCCGCCGCAATACACGCACGACATCCCGTTCGACGGCGAGGGACACCTCAGCATGTTCCGGATTCAGAACGGGCACGTGGACTTTCGCAGCCGCTACGCGCGCACGCAGCGCTGGAAGGCGCAGCACGCCGCGCGCCGCTCGCTGTTCGGCATGTACCGCAATCCCTTCACCGACGATCCGAGCGTGAAGGGTCTGTCCCGCGGCACCGCCAACACGCAGATCTTCTATCACCACGGCAAGCTCCTGGCGATGAAGGAGGACAGTCCGCCGGTGGCGCTCAACCCGCTCACGCTCGAGACCGTGGACGACTACTACACCTTCGGCGGTGGGCTCCAGGGTCAGACGTTCACGGCGCATCCCAAGATCGATCCGCTCACCGGCGAGCTCGTCGCCTTCGGCTACGAGGCGAAGGGGCTTGCGACCAACGACGTGTTCGTGTTCTCGGCGGACCGGACGGGCAAGGTGAACTGGTCCGCCTGGATCAAGGTGCCCTACGCCGGGATGGTGCACGACTTCGGCGTGACCCAGAAGCACGTGCTCTTCTACGTGTGTCCGCTCGCCACCAACATGCAGCTGCTGCACGAGGGCGGCCCGCACTTCATGTGGGATTCGACGCTGCCGACCTGGCTCGGGGTGATGCATCGGGGCGGCGACGGCCGCGACATCCGCTGGTTCAAGGGCCCGGGCTACATGTGCACGCACACGATGGGTGCCTGGAACGAGGGCGACAGGATCTACTGGGACATGGACGGAGGCGATTCGAATCAGTTCCCGTTCTTTCCGCAGCTGCACGAGAAGTGGGATCCGGTGAAGGCGGCGGGGCGCGTGATGCGCTTCACCGTGAATCTATCCAACCGGCGGCAGAAGACCTACGGCATCGAGAACCTCTATCCGGGGGTGTCGGGTGCGCTGTCGCGACAGGACGATCGCTATCACACGGTGCCGTACCGCTACGGCTACCTGCTCTCGAGCGATCGCACGACGGGCAGCCGCTGGGCGATGTTCGACCACCGCACTCGCACGGCGAGCTTCTACAGCCCCGGCCGGGGCACGAGCCTCGCCGAGATGTGCTTCGTCCCGCGGCACAAGGGAGCACCGGAGGGCGACGGCTATCTCATCGGCGTCGCCTCGCGTTTGAGCGAGAGCGGCCGCTCCGATCTGATTCTGGTGGACACCCGGCATCTGGATGCCGGCCCGATCGCAACCGTGAAAATGCCGTATCGCGTGCATGGCCAGATTCACGGCTTCTGGGTGCCGGGAGAGGAGCTGCCGGCCTAGGCCCCGTAGAGGTACTGCAGCGCAAGCCCGATGAAGATCGCCATCCCGACGTAGTTGTTGTTGAGGAACGCGCGCAAGCAGGCCGCGGGGTCGCGATCGCGGATGAGCCACTGCTGGTAGACGAAGAGGAGCGCGGCGGCGATCAACCCGCCGTAGTAGCCACGCCCGAAGTGCATGTCGCGGCCGGCAAGTGCCAGCGCGAGCAGCATGAGCACCTGCAGGATCCCGATCATCGCCTTGTCCATGTCGGCGAACAGGATCGCGGTGGACTTCAGGCCGAGCTTCAGGTCGTCCTCCCGATCGACCATCGCGTAGATCGTGTCGTAGATCACGGCCCAGATCACCGCGGCGATGAACAGCATCCAGGCGATGCGCGGCAGCGAGCCGAGCTGAGCGGCGAAGGCCATCGGCACGCCCCATCCGCCGAAGGAGACCCCGAGGTAGAGCTGCGGCAGCGCGAAGAAGCGCTTGCAGAAGGGATACGTCACCGTCAGCACGGCCCCGACGATGGAGAGCCGCATCGTGAGGGGATCGAGCCGGCTGACGAGCCAGACCGCAAGCAGGCCGAGCGCCGCAAACAACACCAGGGCCTCGCGCGGAGAGACCCGGCGCGCCGCGATGGGGCGCTCGCGCGTGCGCTTCACGTGCGGGTCGATGTTGCGGTCGGCCAGATCGTTGATGATGCAGCCCGCCGCGCGCATGACGACCACCCCCGCCGCGAAGATGATCAGCACTTTCTCGCTGGGGCGGCCGTTACCTGCGACCCACAGCGCCCACAGCACCGGCCACAGCAGGAGCCAGGTGCCGATGGGGCGATCGAGGCGCGCGAGGAGCGCGTATTCGCGGAGGCGGCGGTACAGGCGATACCAGAGCGGCGCCTCGTCCGGGTGGCGCGTCGAGATGGTGAGATCGGGCGAGACGGCAGCCATCAGCCCACCCGACCGTAGCGCCCGCCCGCGCCGATCCAGCGGGCCGCGAGCGGCTCGATGCGCTCCGGATACGCGCGCAGCATCAGATCGGCAGCCGCCTGCACGCGCGGCAGCAGGTCCGCATCGCGCACCAGATCGGCCACGCGCAGCTGCGCAAGGCCCGTCTGGCGCGTGCCGAGCAGCTCGCCAGGGCCTCGCAGCTCGAGGTCGCGCTGCGCAATCTCGAAGCCGTCGCTCGTGCGGCGAATGGCGCGCAGGCGCTCCCGCGCCATGGGTGAGAGCCGCCCGCCGTAGAGCAGCACGCAGGTGCTGGCACCCGCCCCGCGCCCCACCCGGCCGCGCAGCTGATGCAGCTGCGCAAGCCCCAGCGCCTCGGCGTTCTCGATCACCATGAGTGTCGCGTTCGGCACGTCGACGCCCACCTCGATCACGGTCGTCGCCACCAGCACATGAGTCTTGCCATCCTTGAAGGCCGCCATCGTCCGGTCCTTCTCGGCGGCTCCCTGGCGCCCGTGGATCAGTCCGATCTGCAGCTGCGGCAGCGCTGCGGCGAGTGCCGCGGCGGTCTCCTCCGCGGCCTGATAGCGCAGCTCATCCGACTCGTCGATCAGCGGGCAGACCCAGTACACCTGAGCGCCCGAGCGGCAGGCATCGAGGATGCGCTGGACGATCTGCTGGCGGCGCTGCGCGGGGATGACGACCGTGCGCACGGGCGTGCGCCCCGGGGGGAGTTGATCGATGACAGAGATGTCGAGGTCCGCGTACGCGGTCATCGCGAGGGTTCGCGGGATGGGGGTCGCCGTCATGATGAGCTGGTGTGGGAAGCGCCCCGCGGTGAGGCCCTTCTCCTGCAGCTTCAGGCGCTGCTGTACGCCAAATCGATGCTGCTCATCCACGATGATCAGCGCAAGTCGGTTGAATTTGATGCCCTCTTGAAACAGTGCATGTGTGCCGACGGCTATTTGTATCTCTCCTGAGCCGATCGTCTCGACCACACTGCGCCGAGCGCGGGCAGCGATGGAGCCGGTAAGCCGGGCGACGGGCAAGCCGAGCGGGCGGAACCAGCCTTGAAAGTTGTTCCAATGCTGCTCGGCGAGCAGCTCGGTCGGGGCCATCAACGCGACCTGCCCGCCACTGCCCGCCGCGAGCGCTGCTGCGGCGGCGGCCACCACCGTCTTGCCGCACCCGACATCGCCTTGCAGCAGCCGCACCATCGGACGGCTCGCGTTGAGGTCGGCGCGCACCTCGCCAAAGGCACGCTGCTGCGCCTCGGTGAGCTCGAAGGGCAGCGAGCGCAGCAGCCGAGCGGCCAGTTGAGCGGGGTCCTCCAGAGGCCACGCGGCATCGGCCTGCACGGCGCGCTTCAGGAGCTTCAGGCTCGAGTGATGCGCCAGGAGCTCCTCGAACGCGAGCCGGCGCTGCGCCGGGTGGCGCCCCGCTGCAAGCTCGTCGAGGCTCGCCGACCGGGGCGGGTGATGCACGTAGCGCAGCGCCTCGGGCAGTGCCGGGAGGTGCAGCGGCTGGAGCACCTCGGGGGGTATCCAGTCGGTGATCCGCGAGGCTGGCAGGGCGCGGCCGGCGCTTGCCGCCGCATCGAGCTCGCGAAGGGCCTGCCCGATCAGGGCGCGCAGCCGCCCCTGCGCAAGCCCTTCGGTGGTGGGATAGACCGGCGTCAGAGTCTCCTCCGCCGCTTCGGAGCTTTCGAACACCCGGCGGTACTCCGGATGGACGATCTCGAGCCCGAGTGGACCGCGCCGCACCTCTCCGAAGCAGCGCACGCGCGTTCCCCGCGCAAGACCGTTCTGCTGGGCCGTGCTGAAATGAAAGAAGCGCAGCGTGAGAAAACCCGAGCCGTCGGCAATCCTCGACAGCAGCTGGCGGCGCCTGCGATAGACGACCTCGGTCAGCTGCACCTCCCCTTCGACGGCCGCGCGCTGCCCTGGCGCGAGCGAGCCGAGCGGCACGATGTGGGTGCGGTCCTCGTAGCGCGATGGCAGCACGAAGAGCAGATCCTGGATCTGCTCGACACCCAGGCGTTGCAACCGCTCGGCGAGCGCAGCGCCGACGCCCCTCAGCGAGGCAACCGGGCGCTGCTCGGGCGGCAGTGGCGCCGGTGCGAGCTGGCTTTCGAGCGGCTCACCCAAGGGCGAGGATGCACTCCATCTCGATGCGCGCACCGCGGGGCAGCTGTGCGACTCCCACCGCGGCCCGCGCGGGGTAGGGGCTCGCGAAGTAATTCGCCATGTGCTCGTTGACCTTGGCGAAATGCGCGAGGTCCGTGAGATACACGGTGAGCTTGGCGACGCTCGCGAGCGAGGCGCCGGCTGCCTCGGCGATGGCCTTGAGGTTGTCCAGAACGCGGCGGATCTCCGCATCGATATCGCCGCTCACGAGCTGACCGGTCGCAGGATCGAGCGGGATCTGGCCCGAGACATACACGGTGCTTCCGACCCTCACGGCCTGCGAATACGTACCGATCGCTTGCGGCGCGCGCGGCGTATGAATGATCTCACGCGTCATCGAGATTCTCCGTTCCGTCCGTCCCGGGGGCCTCCCCATCCTTGAGTCTGGGGAAGGCGTTGAGCTTGCGAGCCTTGGCCGAGGAATGCGCGGCGATCGTGCGCGCCACGCGCAGCACATCCGGCATGCGGCGGATCGTGCGAACGACGTGCGCGAGATGCTTGCGATCGCGCACCTTCAGCTCGAACAGGATCGCCGAGGTGTTCACATCGCGCTCCTCCACCGAGACATGATCGATGTTGGTCTCGGTGCTGGCAATGGCGGCGGCGATGGCGGCGAGCACACCCATGCGATTCTGCACGTCCACGCGGATCTGCGAGTTGAAGGCTCGATCCGTGCTCGACTGCCAGGAGACCGGCAGCCATTTCTCGGGATGCTTGCGATAGTCCTCGACGTTCACGCAAGTCTCGCGGTGAATGACGATCCCCCGGCCGCTCGAGAGAAACGCGAAAATGGGGTCGTACGGAATGGGGAAGCAGCAGCGCGCATACGACACCAGCAGTCCCTCCGTCCCGGCCACCGCAAGCGGCGCAGAGGCCGCAGCCACCCCCGGCTCGTGCGCATCGGCCGGCAGGGTGGCGCCGGCCTCGCTGGGCTCGGGCGGCAGCAAGCGCCGGGCGACCAGGGGAGCGAGGCGCTCGCCCAGGCCGATCCGCTCGTAGAGCTCGTCGAGGTCCTTCATGCCGAGCTCGCCCACGGCCGCCTGGAGCGTCTCGGGTGTCACCTCCTCGACCGAGAGCTGGAACTCTCCGAGCGCCTGGTTGAGCAGGCGCTGGCCGAGCGCGATGGCCTCGGTGCGGCGCAGGCTCTTCAGGTAATGCCGGATGGCGCTGCGCGCCTTGGCGCTCACGACGAAATTGACCCACGAGGGGTTGGGCATCGCGCCCTTCGCGGTGATGATCTCGACCGTCTGCCCGTTGCGCAGCACGGTGCGCAGCGGCGTGAGCCGCCGGTCCACCTTCGCCGCCACGCAGCGGTTGCCGATATCGGTGTGCACCGCGTAGGCAAAATCGACGACCGTCGAGCCGCTCGGCAAGCGCAGGATCTCACCCTTGGGCGTGAACACGTAGACCTTGTCGGGGAACAGGTCGACCCTCACGCTTTCGAGAAACTCCTCGGAGCTGCCCCCGTCCTGCAGCTCGACGAGGTGCCGCAGCCACTCGCGCGCGCGCTCCTGTTGAGCCGAGCCCACCTCATCGCCGCCCTTGTAGCGCCAGTGGGCCGCGATCCCGGATTCGGCCACGCGGTGCATGTCGGCGGTGCGGATCTGCACCTCGATCGGCACACCGTTCGGGCCGAAGAGCGTCGTGTGCAGCGACTGATAGCCGTTCACGCGCGGAATCGCGATGTAGTCCTTGAAGCGTCCCGGCATCGGCTTGAACACGCTGTGGACGCTGCCGAGCGCGCGGTAGCAGGTATCGGCCTTGTCCACGATGATTCGCAGGCCGTACACGTCCACGATCTCGTTGAGGGTGGAGCGCTTGCGCCGCATCTTCCTGTAGATGCTGTACAGGTGCTTCTCGCGCGTCTCGACCGAAGCTGCGATGCCGTTCTTCAGCAGCGCCGCGGTGATCTGCTGGTCGATCTTCTTCAGGAACTCCTTCTGATTGCCGCGCGCGCGCTTCAATGCGCGCTCGAGCACGCGATAGCGCTGCGGGTACAGGGCGGCGAACCCCAGGTCCTCCAGCTCGAGCTTGAGATTGTAAAGACCCAGGCGCTCGGCGATCGGCGCGTAGATGTCGAGCGTCTCGCGCGCGATGGCGCGCCGCCGCACCAGCGACATCGCATCGATGGTGCGCATGTTGTGAGTGCGGTCGGCGAGCTTCACGAGCACCACGCGCAGGTCGCGCACCATCGCGAGGAGCATCTTGCGGAAGCTCTCCGCCTGCGCCTCCTCGCGGCTCTTGAACTTGATCTGATCGAGCTTGGTGACCCCGTCCACGAGCTCGGCCACGTCCTTGCCGAAGCGCGCCGCGAGCTGATCCTTGGGCGTCGGGGTGTCCTCGATCACATCGTGCAGGATTGCAGCGATGATGGTGTCCGCATCGAGGTGCAGGTCGGCGAGGATCGAGGCGGCGGCGACCGGATGGGCGATGAACGGCTCGCCCGAGAGGCGCTTCTGGCCCTTGTGCGCGGAAGCGCCGAACTCGGCCGCCTCGCGAATCCGCTCCACCTGGTCGGGCGGCAGGTACGCTCCAACGGTGCCGAGCAGCTCCTTCAGACCCGGAGTGCGCCTTCCACCGGGAAGCAGTCCCAGGAGCGAAGACGCATAGTCCATGAGCTACGACCGGTGAGCTTCGGGTTCTCCGATGGGCTCAGTCCCCCAGACCGAACTGGGGCGCGCGGAACGTCGACTGGTGCTCGAGGTCCGGCATGGGAGGCTGCTCGGGGGTGGGCTCCGGCTCGCGCAGCATCTCCGCGGTGATATTGCCGTCGGCGATCTCGCGCAGTGCGACGACCGTGGGCTTGTCGTTCTCCCAGGCCACCGTGGGCTCGGCTCCGTTCGCAAGCCGGCGCGCGCGTTGCGCGGCGAGCAACACGAGCTGGAAGAGATTGTCCACGTTGTGCAAGCAGTCTTCGACGGTGATACGTGCCATGGCCTTTGGGATCCGCAGGGGTGAGTTGCGCCGAAACGGCCCGTCCTGAGGGGCGGGCAGGACCTGCAATTATAGGGGAGACCCCTCAATCTTGGCCAGCCCTAGTCCTCGCGCGTGAGCTCGCGCAGCAGCGGCTGAATCGAGGTGCGATCCTTGCGCAGGCTCTCGCCGCGCCCCGCGACCACCGATGCCAGATCGTGCAGGGCCTGCTCGAAACGGTCGTTCACGACGATGTAGTCGAACTCGCTCGCGTGACGCATGTCGCCCACCGCATCGCGCAGGCGGCGCGCGATGGTCTCGGTGGAGTCGGTCTGGCGACGCTCGAGCCGCTCCTGCAACGCCTGGCGCGAGGGCGGAAGTATGAAGATCGTGATGCACTCGGGCATCGCCTTGCGCACTTGCTGCGCGCCCTGCCAGTCGATCTCGAGCACGACGTCGGTGCCTGACCTCAGCAGCTCCTCCACGGTCTGTCGCCCCGTGCCGTAATAGTTGTCGAACACCTGCGCATGCTCGAGGAACTGCCCCTGTGCCACCAGCCGCTGGAAGTCGGGCCGGGATACGAAGTAGTACTCCCGGCCCTCGACCTCCTGCGGCCGGGGCTTGCGCGTCGTGTGCGAGATGGAGACCTTGAGCTCGGGATGGCGCTCGAGCAGGGCTTGCACGAGCGACGTCTTGCCCGCCCCGGAAGGCGCGGAGATGACGAACAGACGGCCGCGCTGCGGGGTCGCGCCGCGCGCTGCGCAGTGCGTGGGGACCGGCTCGGGGTTGCCAGCAGTCATTGCCGAAAGAGAATGACAGATCTTGATTCGGGCAGAAACAGCCGGATCGACAGCTGCAGTCCAGGGGATCCCGAGCGTTGCGCTCGCGTGCACGGCGGCGCGCTTTGCTGTCACACTCGCTGCGCGGCGGCCGCCCTGCGGTGCCCCCCCAACGGGAAAACAAGAATGACGGCAGCGGTGAGCGATCCGGCACCTCGTGCGCGCGAAGTCTCCACCGGAATCGTGGTGCTCCTCGCCCTGGCGGTGTTCATCAACTATGTCGACCGCGGCAATCTGGCCACGGCCGGCCCGCTGCTCAAGGACGCGCTGCACTTGTCGAATTCGCAGATGGGCGTGCTGCTGTCGGCTTTCTTCTGGGCGTATGCGCCCGGGCAGCTGCCGGCCGGATGGCTCGCGCAGCGCCTCAACGTGCGCTACGTGCTCGCCGTGGGTCTTGCGCTGTGGTCGTTCTCGACGGTGCTGACCGGCTTCGTGAGCACGTTCGCCGCGATGCTCATGCTGCGCCTGCTGCTCGGCGCCGGCGAGAGCGTCTTCCATCCATGCAACGCCAAGGTGCTCGCGGAACAGGCGAGCGAGCATCGCCGCGGAGTTGCGAACGGGATGATCTCGGCCGGCCAATCGCTCGGCTCGACGTTCGGGACACTGTTCGGTGGATTGCTGATGGCGGCACTCGGCTGGCGCTGGGTGTTCATCGTTGCAGGACTCCTGTCTCTTGTCTGGCTCGCACCCTGGCTCTGGAGCACCCGGGGCAACCGCGTACGCGCGCCCGTGCTGCACGGCTCCCGGCAGCCAGTACCTTATCTTGCGATATTCAAGCGGCGCGCTCTGTGGGCATCGAGTCTGGGAAGCTTCACCTGCTACTACGGCTATTACTTCGTGCTCACCTGGTTGCCGCTGTACCTGGTGAAGGCGCGCGGACTGTCCGTGGTGCACATGGCGCAGGTGGCCGCACTGGTCTTCTGCATGCACTCGCTCGCCGCGCTCTCGTGCGGCTGGATCTCCGACCGCTGGATCAAGGCGGGTGGCTCGGTGAGCCTCGTGCGCAAGAGCATCCTGATCACGGGCACGCTGGGTGCCGGGATCGCGACACTGTTTTGCACGCGGGTCGGCCTCACCGCCTGCGTGGCGCTGCTGTTCACGGCCGCCTGGTGCCTTGGCATGCAGAACCCGCAGGTGTTCGCGGTCGCGCAACGCCTCGGCGGATCGCGCGCCGCCGGCAAATGGATGGCCGTGCAGAACATGCTCGGAAACGTCGCCGGCATCGCTGCGCCGCTCATCACCGGAATCACCGTCGACCGCTCAGGCGGTTACGGCTGGGCGTTTGCGATCACGGCGGCGATTGCCGGGCTCGGCGTGTTCGCGTGGGGTCTCGCGCTCCCACCTGTCGAGACCGTGCGCTGGGCAGATGAGCTCGGAACGCCGGCCGCGCCGCTCCCCGCTGCGACGTAGCGGCACTCCAGTCACGGCGCCTGCTCGCTCCCTGTCACGGCGATGAAGCCGGGAGAGCCGTCCCGGACCACACGCAGGAGCAACGGGAGCTTGGTCGATGGCTTGTGCGCCGACACCAGATCCGCGACGTGCTCCAAGCGCTCGGATCCGGCATGAGTAATCAGGTCACCAATCTTCAAGCCGGCCAGCGCTCCCGGACCATTGGGACGTAGCTGTGTCACGATCAAGCCGCTGGTCTCGCCTTGCGCCTTGAGCGCCAGGCGAATGTCGCTGGTCGAATTGGCCACACCGAGCTCGAGGCTCGGCACCCAGGTGTCGCGACCCCCGCCATGGCGCGGGTCGGGGGGTGGATCCGGGAGTTGACCCGCCGTCAATGCAACGGACTCCTCAACGCCTGATCGCACCAGGGATGCATGCACCTTCGTTCCGGGCGTCAGTCCCACCACGAGCTTTCCCAGAGTGGCGAGAGTGACCGGCGTGGGACCGATGCTCAGCAATACATCACCGGCGTGCAGCGTCCCCGCGGAGGGTCCTTGCGGCTCCACCGCCGTGATCAGGGCACCCGCAGGAGTGCTCCGCCCGAGAAGGGCCTGGGCCAGCGCGGGCGTCATCGCTTGCACTGAGATGCCGAGATAGCCCCGGCTCACCCGCCCATGTGCCTCGAGCTCTGCGACCACCGACTCGACGGTCTCCGCCGGAACTGCGAACCCGAGACCCACCGACCCTCCGCTCGGGGAGAGAATCGCCGAAGTGACGCCGACGACCATCCCATCCGTCGATAGCAAGGGGCCTCCGGAGTTTCCAAAATTGATGGCTGCATCGGTCTGCAGGAAATCGATGTACGGGTCCTCCTCCAGCGTGCGGGCTCGCGCCGAGAGAACCCCGGCGGTGACTGTTTGCCCGAGACCAAAGGGATTGCCGATGGCAATGACAGGATCCCCTACCGAGATCCTGTCCGAGGACTCCAGAGCGAGCGCAGGTAGCGGGCCCGCGCGCACTTTGAGCAGCGCGATATCGGTGGTCGCATCGGTGCCGAGCACCTGCGCGGGAAGCACTCGATCGTCCGCCAGCTTCACGCGCACCTCCCGAGCACCCTCGACCACATGGCGATTGGTGACGATCAGGCCGTCTGCCCGGATGACGAACCCCGAGCCGAGCGCAGCTCCGGCGGCGTCCGGCGCTGGATTGCCGTTCGCCGTTCCGGAGAGCATGCGGCGGATGAAGGTGCGCATGTCATCGTATTGAGTGTCGCCGGTCGCGCGCTCCACGGCACGCTGTCCGGCACTTTCCCCCTCCTCTTCAACCAGAACCGTGACGACGCTGGGTGCTGCCTGCCGGACAACTGCTGCATACCCGCCCATCACCGCACCGACGGCGGGTTGGGCGAGCTGCCAGGCCGCCACCGCCAGCGCGAGCTGCGGCGCAAGCACGTTCCGAGTACACGAGGATCTTCGGTGGATCAGCATGGGAGGCCTCCTCGATGTTGCGCGCCGGAAATTAGCACGCAGATTCTTGCGCTGACTTCGCAGGACGTTGCGTCGCCTGATCACTGAGTAAAAATACTCAACGATATGAGCAAAAAGCGGCACGCCTTCCGACGCCCCCAAGCTGCCGTGCTCGCCGAGTGGCTGGCCGAGCCGCGTCGATTCCTGCACGTCGTCGCAGGTCCCCGCCGTGACGCGTCCTAACGACGGGGCTCTCTCACGCCCAGTTGCAGCGAGCGGGCAACGTGTTGGAGAACCGTGCGCACGTCCTCGGCCATAACCCCAGGAAACCACCTCACGAAATCCGCAACGTTGGCACCATCCTCGAGATTCTGGAATAGCGATTCGACCGGGACGCGTGTGCCGCGAAAGAGCCACACGCCGCTCATGCGCTGCGGATCGCGCTCGAGGGCAGTGCATGAGCTCCAGTCAATCACGGACCGCGACAGGTGCATGCCTCAGGCGGCGGCTATCTCGACGTACTCCACGCGGCTGGAAGGCGGTGGGATCGGGGTTCCATCCTCGCGCATGCCCTCGAGGTGGAGCTCGATAGCATCGCGAATCGCAGCCTCGACCTCGACGCTATTCGACGTTCTGCACCTGTTCCCGCATCTGCTCGATCAGCACCTTCATGTCCACGCCCGCGCGCGTGGTCTCGAGGTCCTGGGACTTCGACGAGAGCGTGTTCGCCTCGCGATTGAGCTCCTGCATGAGGAAGTCGAGGCGCCGTCCGGCGGGCTCGTTCCCCGCGATCACGCGGCGGATCTCCTCGATGTGCGCGAGGAGCCGATCGAGCTCCTCGTCCACGTCGAGCCTTTGAAGGAGCAGCGCGAGCTCCTGCTCGAGGCGCTCCCGATCGACGTTCGCCTGCAGCTCGGCGAGGCGCTCGTCCAGGCGCGCACGCACGCGCGAGTGCACCTCGGGCAGGCGCCCCTGAACCTGACTCACGAGCTGGGCGAGAGCCGCACAGCGCTGCTCGATCAGATCGCGCAAGCGCATGCCTTCGCGGGCGCGCGTCGCGGCGAGCTCCTTGACGGTGGCCGTCACCAGCTCGCGCGCGGCACGCAGCAGCTCCTCGTTGCCGGTATCTGCATCTCGCAGGATCCCCGGCCAGCGCAGCAGATCGATGAGACTCACGGTCGAGGCGCCTTGCGGTATCCGGGCGGAAAGCTCGCGCAGACGCTCGAGCAGGCGGTCGAGGGCCGCGGCGTCCAGCTCGAGCGCGCGCTCGGCGCCGGCCGCAGCGCGCAGGGTGAGCGTGCAGTCCACCTTGCCGCGCTTGAGGTCGTGAATGAAGCGCTGGCGGAACTCGTGCTCGAGGCTTCGAAGCTCGTCGGGCAGGCGAAATCCCGTCTCGAGGAAGCGATGATTGACGCTGCGCAGCTCACAGATGAGCGTGCCCCAAGCGCCCGACGTCTCGCGGCGCGCGAAACCCGTCATGCTGGCGATCATGTGCAATCCTGCTGCTGGAGATTCGGTGAAGTCCGCTCCATCCGGGGCGCCCCGCGGAGCGTAGCAGGGTTCGCGACGAGCCGGTATCGGGGCGCCGGGGCGCCTTGACTCCGCGCTTTCCTTACCGCGGCTGCGTGAGCGGTGCTATAAGTCTCGCTGTCCCATGGGCGAACGGGAACGCTGACGCTTGCAGATTGAATACGCCGATCTCAGCCTCCTGGGTCATCGCGACGACAATCAGGACCGGGTGGCGATCGCGGTGGCCGAGCATGCCGCGCTGCTCATCGTGGTGGATGGCATGGGCGGGCATGCAGAGGGCGCGCGCGCGGCGGAGATCACACGCCAGGTGCTGCTCGAGACGTTCTGGCACACCCCGCAACCGTTGTTTGATCCGCTCGGCTTCCTGCACCTCACGCTCGGTCGGGCCCACGAGGAGGTCGTCAAGATCGGACTGCACCTGCCGCTCGAGCAGCGCCCCCGCGCCACGTGCGCGGTGTGCCTGGTCCAGCATTCCGAGGCGTGGTGGGCCCACGTCGGGGACAGCCGCGTGTACCACCTGCGGCGTGGCGCGGTGCTCGCGCGCACTCGGGACCACAGTCACGTGGAGCTGCTGTTCCGGGAGGGACTCATCACCGCGGAGCAGGCTCAGACGCACCCCATGCGCAATTTCGTCGAGTGCTGCCTCGGCGGGGATCCCATCCTCCCGGACATGTCCCTGAGCCGCAGGCGCCCCCTGCAATCGGGCGATGTGCTGGTGGTGTGCACCGATGGGCTCTGGAGCGGCACTCGCGATGAGGACATCGCCGGGCTCGCCGGCGTGCCGGCGGCGCCGCTGCCCGAGATGCTGAGCGCGGTCTGCCAGTGCGCGGTGGCCAACAATGGCCCGGCGAGCGACAACACCACCGCCGCAGCGCTGCGCTGGCAGGGACCGTGAGCAAGCCCAGGCCGAGCGGCCGTGCGCCCGATGAGCTGCGCCCCGTGCGCTTCACGCGCGGCTTCACCAAGCACGCCGAAGGCTCCGTGCTCGTCGAGTTCGGCGATACGCGCGTGCTGTGCACGGCCAGCATCGAGGATGTGGTGCCCCCCTTCCTGCGGGGCAAGGGTCAGGGCTGGGTGACGGGCGAATACGGCATGCTGCCCCGGGCGACGCACTCGCGCTCGGCGCGCGAGGCGGCGCGCGGCAAGCAGAGCGGCCGTACGCAGGAGATCCAAAGGCTGATCGGCCGCTCGCTGCGAGCCGTGCTTGATCTGCAGGCACTCGGGGAGCGCACCGTCACCATCGATTGCGACGTGCTGCAGGCGGATGGCGGGACACGCACCGCCTCGATCACGGGCGGCTACGTCGCGCTCGCAGAGGCGTGCGAGGGGCTCGTGCGGCGCGGCACCGTGCGAGCGAGCCCCATTCACGGACAGATCGCGGCCGTGTCGGTCGGCATCGTCGGCGGGGTGCCGGTGCTCGATCTCGATTACGCGGAGGACTCGCAGGCCGAGACCGACATGAACGTGGTGATGAACAACGGCGGTGCTTTCGTCGAGCTGCAGGGCACCGCCGAAGGCCATGCCTTTCGCCGGCACGAGCTCGATGCGCTGCTCGATCTGGCGGCGCAGGGCGTTGCGCGACTGTTCGCGTTGCAGGCGCAAGCGCTGCACGGCTCGCCCGGATGAGGCGCCGATAGAGCGCCCGACGCGGTGCACATGGCCGCCGGATCCTCGATCTGCAGGGTGATTCTCGCGAGCGCCAATCGCGGCAAGCTGCGCGAGCTCGAGGTGCTGCTCGCCCCGCTTGGCTGGGAGCTCATCGCGCAGCAACAGCTCGGCGTACCCCCTGCGGTGGAGTCAGGGGCCACCTTCCTCGAGAACGCGCTGATCAAGGCGCGGCACGCATCCGCTGCAGCTGCGCTGCCCGCGCTGGCGGACGATTCGGGCATCGAGGTGGCGGCGCTCGGCGGCCGTCCGGGCGTGCGCTCCGCGCGCTACGCGGGCGAGCATGCGAGCGACCGCGAGAACCTCCAGAAGCTGCTCCAGGAGCTGCGTGGCGTCGCGCCCGAGCAGCGCCGCGCGCGCTACCGGTGCGTCATCGCCTACGTGCGCAGCGCCACCGATCCTCGACCGCTCATCGCCGAAGGGCAGTGGGAAGGCACCCTCGCTGCGGTGCCCCGGGGCACGGGCGGCTTCGGCTATGATCCCATCTTCGTCCCCCGGGGCGAGTCGCGCACGGCGGCGGAGCTTGCGCCCGCCGAGAAGGATGCGGTCAGCCATCGGGCGCAGGCACTGTCCTCGCTACTGCACCAGCTGCGCTCGCACGACACCCCTTGATGACTGATGCCTCACACGAGTGATGCCGCTCACGACACCGCCACTTTCCCTCTACGTGCACTTCCCCTGGTGCGTGCGCAAGTGCCCGTATTGCGATTTCAACTCGTACGCGCTGAAGGATGCGCTGCCCGAGGAACGCTATGTTCAAGCGCTGACGGTGGATCTGCGCAGCCAGCAGCCGGAGGCTGCAGGCAGGCCCCTGACCAGCATCTTCCTCGGTGGCGGGACGCCGAGCCTGTTCTCCCCCGCGGCCATCGGGCGGGTGCTCCAGGGCGCGCGCGAGTGCTTCGGATTCGCGCACGACGTGGAGATCACGCTCGAGGCCAATCCGGGCACGATCGAGCGCGGGCGATTCGCCGAATACCGTGCCGCGGGGGTCAATCGTGTCTCGCTCGGAGCGCAAAGCTTCGATGCGCAGACCCTGAAGGTGCTCGGGCGCATTCACTCACCGGCCGAGACGCACCGGGCGGCCGAGGAGCTGCATGCCGCGGGGCTGCGCAACTTCAATCTCGACCTCATGTACGGCCTGCCGGGCCAATCCACCGCGAGTGCGTGTGCCGATCTCGAGCAAGCGCTCGGCCTTGCCCCGACGCATCTTTCGCATTATCAACTCACCCTCGAGCCCGGGACGCTGTTCGCGGCAGCACCGCCCGAGCTGCCCTCGGACGAGGAAGCCGCCGCGATGCTTGCGGCCTGCGAGGAGCTGCTGGGCGCTGCGGGCTTTGCGCAGTACGAGATCTCCGCCTATGCGCTCGAGGGCCGTCGGGCGCGCCATAACTGCAATTACTGGTCGTTCGGAGACTACGTCGGGGCGGGCGCCGGAGCTCACGGGAAGCTGAGCTTTGCGGCCGATGGATGCATCGTGCGCACCACGCACACGCGCGAGCCGCGGCGCTACCTCGCCGACCCCGTACGCTCGCTCAGCCGCCAGGTCGTCGCCCCGCGGGATCTGCCGTTCGAGTTCATGCTGAACGCTCTGCGGCTCGTGGAAGGATTCGATGCGCCGGTGTTTGAGAAGCGCACCGGCTTGCCCTGGGAAAGCGTGGCGCCCACGATGGAGCAGCTGCGCGGGCTTGGGCTCGTCGGAGCGCGCGGGGAGCGCTGGCAACCGACACGGCTCGGGTCGCGATTCCTGAACGAGATGCTGCTGCGCTTCCTTCCGGAGCCTGTTCCCGCCCGGCCGGCTGCGCTGTCAAGACCCCTGCAAGCTCTGTCATGAGCTGGCGCGTAAGCCGTTATACACAGGCCGCGGGGGCCCCATCGGTAAATGAGCGGATTACACGCTATATCAGTCAAGTCTCTGGATGAGACTACCGTAAGCCATTGAGCAATAAGGTGCATAATGGCTGATCATTTTTTAACCAACGTAACAGATATGCAATCTGGCGCCCATTTCGCCCCTTGCCGGACAGAACGGTCCACAGAGTTATCCACAAGTTCTGTGGATTATTATGACTACCCGGGAGCCAGCTGAGGCGTGACCTCGAGAGCTCGTGATCGGCGGTGCGGGGAAAGCCCGCAGCCATGCTTGAGGAGCGCGCGATTCGCCGGTAGACTGCCCGGCCCTTTTTCCGGCCCTCCTCTCGAGTGAGCATCATGAAAGCGCAGATCCATCCGGAGTACAAAGAGATCACCGTCGTCTGCAGCTGCGGGAACACGTTCAAGACCCGCTCCACGCTCGGGCACGATCTGCAAGTCGAGGTGTGCTCGAGCTGCCATCCGTTCTACACGGGCAAGCAGAAGATCGTGGACACCGCCGGGCGCGTGGACAAGTTCCGCAAGAAGTACGGGACCGCCGCCGCGCGCGGGCGCTGAGTCCGGCCCGGCTCTCTCAATCATCGCGGCGAGCGGCTCGGCAGGAATGCCGAGCCTCGCCTTGATTCCGTGCGCGGACCGTGTAACGCTCGTCCTGCGCCCGCGGGATGCCCGCAAGCTTCAGGCGCAAGCACCATGACCGAGAGCAAGTTCGAGCTAGCCGCGCCCGGTAGCGGAAAAAAAAGCGAGCTGCCCGTGCGTGCGGGCACGATCGGCCCCAGCGTTCTCGACATCTCGTCGATCTACAAAGATTACGATGTCTTCACGTACGACCCCGGCTTCGGGGTCACGGCCGCCTGCGAGAGCAAGATCACCTACATCGACGGGGATGCGGGCGTGCTCCTGTATCGCGGCTACCCGGTCGAGCAGCTCGCCGAGAAGAGCACCTTCATGGAGGTGTGCTACCTGGTCCTGCACGGCGAGCTGCCCAGCCGCCGCCAGCTCGAGGCGTTCGTCGAGTCCATTCGTCATCACACGATGATCAACGAGACGCTGCTGAGGTTCTTCAACGGCTTCCACCACAACGCGCATCCGATGGCCATGACCTCGGCGGTGGTCGCCTCGCTTTCGGCCTTCTATCACGATTCGATGGACATCTATAACCTGCGGCATCGGGAGATCTTCGCCCATCGGATCGTCGCCAAGATGCCGACCATCGCGGCGGCGGCGCACAAGCACTCGCTCGGCCAGCCGTTCATCTACCCGCGCAACGACCTCGACTACTGCAGCAACATGCTGCACATGTTCTTCGCGGTGCCGTGCGAGCCGTATCACGTGGACCCGGTGGCGGCGCAGGCACTCGATCTGCTGTTCATCCTGCACGCCGACCACGAGCAGAACGCGAGCACCTCGACGGTGCGCCTGGCGGGCAGCACCGGCGCGAATCCGTATGCGGCCATCTCGGCGGGTGTCTCGGCGCTCTGGGGCCCCGCGCACGGCGGCGCGAACGAGGCCGTGCTCGCCATGCTCGAGCAGATCGGCACGGTCGAGAACATCCCGAAGTTCCTCGCGATGGCCAAGGACCGCTCCAGTCACTTCCGCCTGATGGGCTTCGGGCACCGCGTCTACAAGAACTTCGATCCGCGCGCGAAGATCATTCGCCAGATGTGCCACAAGGTGCTCGCAAAGCTCGGTCGCGCGGACAACCCGCTGTTCGAGCTGGCGCTGCGGCTGGAGGAGATCGCGCTCCAGGACGAGTACTTCGTATCGCGCAAGCTCTATCCGAACGTCGACTTCTACTCCGGGATCATCTACAGCGCGATCGGCATCCCGCGCTCGATGTTCACGGTGATGTTCGCCATCGCGCGCACAGTCGGCTGGGTCGCGCACTGGCAGGAGATGATCGCCGACCCGCACATGCGCATCGGGCGGCCGCGCCAGCTCTACAGCGGCCCCACGCGCCGGGATTACCTCGACATCGGCAAGCGCAGCTAGCTAGCTAGCCCGGGCAGCCGCCACCGAGCGGCGGCGCTGCCGCTCATGCCTGCAGCAGCGCCTCGAGCTCGGTGACATCCGCACGGCGCATCGGCCGTCCATCCACCGGGCTCACCGGGGCCTGACGCAGGCCATCGGCCGGGAAGACGGTGACCTCGATCGCCTGATCGTCGATCTCGAACCGCACGCCGGGGTACTCGAGGATGCGATCCGCGTTCATGCGCACGCGGCGCGCGGTGATCTCATGGCGGATCCCCTGATCCATGAGGCTGATCGCCACCGACTCGGGCGTGTCGGCGAACAGGTGCAGCTGCACGTCGGAGTGCTCGGTTGCGGTACCGGCGAGCACCGCGCCGACGAGCCGCGGCTCGAAGTCCTTCAGCCGCCGCATGGCGGCGAGCGCCGCGTGGCGTTGCGCCTGCAGCGACTCGGTGTGCGAGTCGCCCCGGAACAGGCGCTGGTACTCGACGAGCGCGCTCTCGATCTCCGTATTCTTTGGCAGCGCGGCGCTGTCGGTGACCCCCAGGCGATCGGCCGCCTTGCGCTTGGCGATGAGAAAGTCGCGGATGCCGTGCTCGGCCATGACGCGCGCAGCCTCCTGGGCCAGCGCGCGCCGCAGATTCTCATGACGCGGAAGCGGATGTCGTTTCGGCATGTGAATACTCGGCTAGAAACTCGGCTAGAACAGCGAATCCCCGGACTGCGCCTGCTGCTTGCCCTGCTGAGCGGGCGAGCTTCCGGGAGCACCCGCCCCCGGCAGGTGATTCACCATGAAGGTCTCCAGGATCGCATCGGGATTCTCGGCGCTCGCGAGCATGCCGGTATCCGGGGAGATGCGCAGCGTCACGAGTCCATCGGGCATCGGACGGCGCTCCTCCGGCACTCCCTTCAGAGCCTCGCGCATGAAGTAGATCCAGATGGGCAGCGCCGTGCGGCTACCCTCCTCGGTCTCGCCCAGCGAGCGCTCCTGGTCGTATCCCACCCACACGGTTGCGACCAGATTGCGCGTGAAGCCATTGAACCAGGCATCGCGCGACTCGTTGGTCGTGCCGGTCTTGCCGGCGAGGTCGCTGCGATGGAGCACGAGTGCCCTCTGACCGGTGCCGTGCTTGATCACGTCGGCCATCATGTCGGTCATCAGGTAGTCGTTCTGCGGACTGATCACCCGCGGAGCAAGGCGCTTGGCCGGAAGGTCGCCGTCGCCTCCGCGCAGACCATCCGCAAGGCTCAGCAGCTGCTCGGCCGAGAGTCCCTGGAGCGGGTCGCTCTGAGCGGTGCTCGAGGTTGCAAGCGGCACGGGACCGACGGCACCGGCACTGCCGGGACTTGCGGGCGGGCCCGATGCCGAAGGATACGCAGCGGCTCGCACGGCTGCGCCCCCACCTGCAGGGGGCGCCGCTTGCGGCTTGCCCAGGGTGCCGAGGTCGGCGGGGTGCTCGCACAGTGCACAGGCGATGAGCGGCTGGGCCTGCCACACGATCTTGCCCGTCGGCCCCTCGATGTGGTCGATGAAGTAGGGTTGTATCCGGAAGCCTCCATTGGCGAACGTTGCATAGGCGGAGGCGAGCTCGAGGGGCGTCACCTGCAGCGTGCCGAGCGCGAGCGTCAGATTCTGCGGCAGCGACTGGCGGTCGAAGCCGAAGCGCGTGACATAGTCGCTCGCGTATTTGAGTCCCATCTGCCGCAACAGCCGCACCGAGACCAGATTGCGCGACCAGGCGAGCGCCTCGCGCAGGCGCATCGGCCCGCGAAAATCGCGATGGGAGTTCTCGGGCCGCCACACCGACTCCAGACCCTCCCCGTCGACCACGATGGGCGCATCGAGCAGCACCGAGGCCGGGGTGAAGCCGTCGTCGAGCGCGGCGGAGTACAGGAACGGCTTGAATCCGGAGCCCGGCTGCCGGCGCGCCTGCACGGCGCGGTTATACTCGTTGGCGAAGTAGTCGAACCCCCCCACCAGCGCGCCCACCGCGCCATCGGTCGGATCGAGCGCAACGAGCGCCGCTTGCGCCTCGGGAACCTGGGCGAGCTGCGCGGCGTGCCGGTCATCGGTCACCACATAGATCACATCGCCCCGCGCGAGCACGTCCCGCGCACTCCTGGGGGCTGCGCCGACCCCCTCGCCGTGGAGCGAGCGGCGCGCCCAGGAAAGGCCATCCCATTCCACCTCCTGCATCCCGTGCGCCTTGACGAACACGCGCGCCGACCTGTCCCCCACTTCGACCACGACGGCCGGCGTGAGAAAGCTCATGGCCGGATACTCATCGAGCGCCTCCTCGAAGTCCTCGGACTGCGCATTGGCGGCAAGCTCGGCATGGCCCGCGGGGCCACGGTATCCGTAGCGGCGGTCGTACTCGATGAGTCCGAGCCGCACGGCGCGGTTGGCGGCAACCTGCAAGCGTCCGTCGATGGTCGTGTACACCTTGTAGCCGGCCGTCTCGGCGCTCGGGCCGATGAGGCGCAGCGCCTCCTGGCGCGCCATCTCCGCGACGTACTGCGCCTCCACGTCATAGACCGGACCGTGCTCGCTCGCCTCGATCGGTGCCACGTTGGCCTCCTCCGCGGTGGCCGCATCGATGAAGCCGAGCTCGCGCATGCGTCGCAGCACGTAGTGCCGGCGCGCCTTCGCGTACTCGGGATTGGCGATGGGGTTGTAGCGCGAGGGTGCCTGCGGGATGCCCGCAAGCGTGGCCACCTGCGCGACCGAGAGCTCACTGAGGGGCTTGCCGAAGAAGGTCTGCGAGGCTGCAGCGACCCCGTAGGCTCGCTCGCCAAAGAAGATGACGTTGAGGTACAGCCCGAAGATCTGCTCCTTCGTAAAGGCGTGTTCCATGCGGTAGGTCAGGAAGGCTTCCTGCAGCTTGCGCCGCCAAGTCTTGTCGAAGGACAGAAACATGTTGCGCGCGGCCTGCATGGTGATCGTGCTGCCGCCCTGAGCCTTTTGCCGGGAGGCGATATCCACGGCGATGGAGCGCAGCAGACCCAGGTAATCGATGCCGTGGTGCTGGAAGAACCGGTCATCCTCGGCGGCGAGAAAAGCCCGCTTCACGAGCAGCGGGATCTGCTCGTAGGTGACCGGCATGCGCCGCTCCTCGCCGATCTGCGCGATCAGGTCGCCGCTCGAGGTGTAGACGCGCAGCGGAACCTGCAGCTCGATGGTACGCATGGAGTCGACCGAGGGCAGCGAGGGCTCGAGGTACACATAGGCGCAGCTGAGCCCGAAGGCACCGACAAGCCCGAGCAGCGCCGCACTGCCCACCAGCAAACCGAGGATCCGCGCGTAGTTCCTTTTCACCGGATTGTGCTCTCGAGCCATCGAAGGAGGAGCCCGCAGGAGTCGTGCCTCACGGCGGATCCCTGTAGCACGGAGTCCGCAGAAAGTGCACCGGGGACTATCTCTTTACAGAACCCTCATCACAAAAACATCCCGTCTGCTTGCGTCGCTTTGGGCGCCTATGCATAGTACCCGCCGGTTGAATGGGCAAACTCACCGAAAGGTGGGGACGCAAAGCCTCCGGTCTAAGGGC
The DNA here is from genome assembly GCA_035524075.1 of Steroidobacteraceae bacterium. Taxonomy (GTDB): domain Bacteria; phylum Pseudomonadota; class Gammaproteobacteria; order Steroidobacterales; family Steroidobacteraceae; genus JASHUC01. The sequence continues at coordinate 93,607 of DATKPP010000008.1, forward strand.
GTGGTGCCTACGACAGCGGGGTTGCCGGCGTGAACCTTAAACCATCCGAGCGTAGCCAGCCACGGCGGCCGGGGAAGGTTCCATGCGCCGAAATCCCCCGCTTGCGCCGACCGCGCCGCTTGCCCACTTTGCTCTCCAGATGACGGCTTCCAGCCGGGGCGGGGAAATTTGGTCGATGGCCATCGCAAGCGACGACTGGGGCGTTTCGTGAGACCCCTCACGCCTGATTTAACCTTTCGCTGCTATAAGATAGCGGCCAATTTTACACTGGGTGGGGCCTCTCGGGGCGTAACTTACTGATAAGGAATAAAAATGTTCCTCCTTCAGCGCAAGTATCGTCCCTTGCTCGGGGTTGACATAACCACCTCGTCCGTCAAGCTCATCGAGCTTGCCATGAGTGGGGGTCAGTACCGGGTGGAGGCTTATGCCGCCGAGCCTACCCCCCAGAACGCCATGAACGAGAAGACCATCGTCGATGCCGAGGCGATCGGGGAGGCCGTGCGACGCGCCGTGAAGCGCTCGGGCGCGCGCAGCCGCGAGGTCGCCATCGCCATCAGCGGGGATGCCGCCATCACCAAGGTGATCCAGATGCCCGCGGCCTTGCGCACCGGCGATCTCGAGGCGCAGGTCGAGATGCAGGCCGACCAGTACATCCCCTTTCCGATGGACGAGGTGAGCTACGACTTCGAGGTGCTCGGGCCCTCGGAGAAGGATGCCGATACCAACGACGTGCTGCTCGTTGCCACGCGCACCGAGAACGTGGACCAGCGCCAGTCGGCGGTGAACGCCGCGGGGCTTTCCACCAAGATCGTGGATGTCGAGGCCTTCGCACTGGAGAACGCCTGCAAGCTCATGACGCACCAGATGCCCGACGGCGGAATCGACCGCACGATCGCGGTGGCCGATTTCGGCGCGAGCAGCACCACGTTCAGCGTCTTGAGGCACCTGAAAGTCGTCTACACGCGCGACTTCGCCTTCGGAGGACAGCAGCTGACCGAGGAGATCATGCGCACCTACGGCCTGTCGATGGAGGAGGCCGGGCGCGCGAAGAAGGAAGGGGGTCTGCCCGGCAACTATCAGTCCGAGGTGCTCGACCCGTTCATCGACGACATGACCCAGCAGGTGAGCCGCTCGCTGCAGTTCTATCTCGCCTCCGGCTCGGGGCGCGAGCAACCGGAGAAGCTGCTGATCTGCGGAGGCTGCGCGAACATCACCGGAGTGGCCGATGTGATCTCGAGCCGCGTGGGAATCCCGGCGGAGAAGGGCGATCCGCTCGGCCAGATGAAACTCTCCTCGCGTGCCAAGGCCCAGGCAGTGCAGCGCGATGCCACGGCGCTCCTCACGGCGTGCGGGCTTGCGTTGCGGAGCTTCGACTGACATGCCCCGCATAAATCTACTGCCCTGGCGCGAAGCGCAACGGCGCGAGCGCAAGCTGCATTTCACGGTCGCGCTGGGGGGAGCTGCGGTGGCCGCCATCGCCGTCACCTTCATCGCCTACCTGATGGTCGACTCGATGATCAGCGCTCAGCAGCAGCGCAACAACGTCCTGCGCCGCGAGATCAAGGTGCTCGACAAGCAGATCGAGGAGATCAACAACCTCGAGGCCGCCAAGCAGAGCTTCATCGCGCGCATGGAGATCATCGAGAAGCTGCAGCGCTCGCGGCCCGAGATCGTGCACCTCTTCGACGCGATCGTGCGCACGCTGCCCGACGGGGTGTACCTCACGAGCGTCACGCAGACCGAGAACCACCTGAAGTTCGAAGGCGTCGCGCAATCGAGCACCCGCGTGTCGAGCTTCATGCGCAACATCGACGCCTCCGAGTGGCTCAAGAACCCCGCACTCGAGGTGGTGCAGTCGAAGAAGGGCGACACCTTCGGCTCGAGCTTCGTGCTGGATGCCGAGCAGGTGAGCCACGCGAACGAGGATGATGAGGCAAGCCCCGCCGGCGCCGGCATGCGGCGCGTGGCGCGCCGAGGACCCAGCCCATGAATCTGCTCGAGGAGCTGCGATCGCTCGATCCGCGCGACCCGGGACGCTGGCCGCTCGCGGTGCGCGCCGGCGCGGTGGCCCTGTGCTTCGCCGTGCTGGCTGCGGTGCTCATCTACATGTTCGTCTGGCAGAGCGAGCGGCCCGACCTTGCGAGGTACCAGGACGAGGAGCAGAAGCTGCGAGGCGAGTTCAAGCAGAAGCACCAGAAGGCGGTGAACCTCAAGGTCTACAAGGATCAGCTGAACGACATCGAGCGCTCCTTCGGAGCGCTGCTGCGGCAGCTGCCGGGCAAGACCGAGGTGCCGAACCTGCTGGTGGACATCTCGCAGACGGGTCTGGCCGCGGGGCTGCAGGAGAAGCTCTTCCAGCCGGGCGAGGAGATCAAGCGGGACTTCTACGCCGAGCTGCCCATCAAGATCGAGCTGACCGGCAGCTATCACCAGTTCGGCCAGTTCGTGAGCGGCATCGCGGCGCTGCCGCGCATCGTCACGCTGCACAACATCCAGATCAAGCCGGCGTCGAAGGACTCCTACGATCAGCTGACGCTCGATCTGACGGCCAAGACGTATCGCTACCTCGACGAGGAGGAGCTCGCGGCCGCCGAATCAGCCAAGCGCAAGGAAGAGCTCAAGAACCACCGTCACGCGGGCGGTTGAGCGCGCGGACGGATGCAGCGGGTGGGTCGCGATATGAGCAACAATGAGCCTCGAGTCAGCCGAATGAGCCGCAGCCGGCGCACGCTCCTCACGGGATTCGCCTGCACGATGCTGCTGGCGTTGCCGGCGCTCGGCCTGCTCACGGCCTGCTCGAGTGCCGACGACGAGCTGCAAAGCTTCATCAGCTCGACCAAGCGCGAATCGGGCGGCCGCGTCGAGCCGCTTCCGGAGGTCAAGCCGTATCAGACCTTCACGTACTCGGCATCCAATCTGCGCTCACCGTTCCTGCCGAGCAGCCCGAACGGCGCCGGCGCGAATCTGCGTCCCGACCCCAAGCGCAACCGGGAGTTCCTCGAGCAGTTTCCGCTCGACACCTTGAAGATGGTCGGCACGTTGCGGCTCGATGGGGCGACCTACGGGCTCGTGCAGACCAAGGACGGACTGGTCAATCGCGTTCTGACCGGCAACTACATCGGACAGAACGACGGCAGGATCACCGAAATCACCGCATCGAAGATCGTCGTTCGCGAGATCGTTCCAGATGGCACGGGCGGCTATATCGAGCGCCCCGCGGCTCTCACTCTGAGCGACTAGCGGATGGGTAGCAGGGAGTTCCAAAAAGTCATGAAACGCCACAGTCCGACTCGCATCACGCGCGCGCTCGCCCTGGCGGCCGCTGCGCTGTCGCTCGGCGTGCTCGGCGTCCCGCCGCAAGCTGCGAGCGGTCCGGCTCTGCAGTCGATCAACGTCCAGCCGCTCACGGGAGCGCAGCTGCAGATGACGCTGCACCTGTCGGGACCTGCGCCGCAGCCCCTGTCGTTCACGGTGGACAATCCGGCGCGCATCTCGATCGACCTGCCGAACACCACGCTCGCCCTGCCCTCGCGGCACATCGACGTGCACTCCGAGGGCGTGCAGAGCATCCTCGCGGCCGAAGGCAAGGAGCGCAGCCGCCTGGTCGTGGAGCTCGACCGGATGATTCCCTACAGCATGCGCGTGGATGGGAACGATGTGGTGGTGACGCTCGGTGCGAGCGCTCCGGGCAGCAGCGCCGCAGCCACGGCGCAATCCTCCGACAGCGGTTCCGCGGCCCCGGCAGCGGCACCTCAAGCGGTCGCCGCGGCGCCTGCCGGCCCGCGCGCGATCAGCAACATCGACTTCAGGCGCAGCAGCGATGGCGCCGGCCGGGTGATCGTCAACCTGACCGACCCGCACACGCAGATCAACCTGCGCCAGGTCGGCGATCAGATCGTCGTGGACTTCACCGGCACGCAGCTGCCCGACAGATTCCTGCGGCGCTACGATGCGACCGATTTCGGCACGCCGGTCACGGGCTTCGACGTGACGCGCGCCGGGGACGACACGCGCATCATCATCAGCGCAACCGGCAACTACGAGCAGCTCGCCTACCAGACCGACAATCAGTACGTGGTGGAGGTGCAGGCGCAGCGCAGGGTGGCGGGCGCGCCCGAGCCGCAGCGCAAGTACACCGGCGACCGGCTGACGCTCAACTTCCAGGACATCGACACACGTGCCGTGCTGCAGCTGCTCGCCGATGCGAGCGGGCAGAACATCGTGGTGAGCGACTCGGTGCGCGGCAGCGTGACGCTGCGCCTGCAGAATGTGCCGTGGGACCAGGCGCTCGATATCGTGCTGAAGACCAAGGGGCTCGACAAGCGCCAGGACGGCAACGTCATCATCGTGGCCCCGGCCGAGGAGCTCTCGGCGCGCGAGAAGGCGGAGTTCGCCGCCAGCAAGGACCTGCAGGAGCTCGAGCCGTTGCGCTCGGAGTTCCTGCAAGTGAACTACGCCAAGGCCTCCGACATCGCCCAGCTCATCAAGCCCAAGGCGACCAGCGCGAGTGCCGCCGCCAGCAGCCTGCTGTCACCCCGCGGCTCGGTATCGGTCGATGACCGCACCAACACCCTGCTGGTGCACGACACCGCCGAGCGGCTCGCGGACATTCGCCGCCTGGTCGCAACGCTCGACATTCCCATCCGGCAGGTGCTGATCGAGGCGCGTGTCGTGATCGTGAACGATGACTTCAAGCGCGAGCTGGGAACGGTGCTCGGCCTGACGAGCGTGCACAAGAACGGCAACGGCATCATCACCACGACGGGCTCCGCGGCGGGTGAGGATTCGATCGTCTCCTCGGCACTCAACAATCTGCAGAGCACCGGCAGCCCGTTCCCCGTGTCGATTCCCACGGGCACGAGCGCGCTGCAGCGCTACAACGTCAACCTGCCAACGCCCGATGCGGGCGGCAGCATCGCCTTTGGCGTGCTGGGCTCGGACTATCTGGTGGACCTCGAGCTGTCGGCAGCGCAGCTCGAGACGCGCGCCGATGTGATCTCCGCCCCGCGCGTGGTCACCGCGAACCAGAAGAAGGCGGTGATCCTGCAGGGCACCGAGATTCCTTACCAGGAGTCGGCCTCGAGCGGGGCGACCACCATTCAGTTCGAGCAGGCGGTGCTCTCGCTCACGGTCACACCGCAGATCACTCCCGACAATCGCATCATTCTCGACCTCGACGTGAAGGACGACAGCGTCGGAACCGTGGTGGTGCAGTCGGGCGGGGTGAACGTCCCCTCGATCAACACCCAGGAAGTCACCAACCAGGTGGTGGTGAACGACGGCCAGACGGTCGTGCTCGGCGGCATTCTCGCGACCACCCATCGCGACCAGGAGCAGAAGATCCCGGTGCTCGGGGACATCCCCGTGCTCGGGAATCTGTTCAAGCAGACGATCAAGACGAACGACAAGGATGAGCTGCTCGTGTTCGTCACGCCGAAGATCCTGCACGAGGGAACGACGGTCTACTAGGACATAACGCCGCTGCGGCGGTGAGCGCCCGGCTCGGGGCGCACCGCTCATCCGCCGAAATCCACCGGCCGTCGGGGCGCTCGCAGCACGCGCGGGCGCCGTGCTCTGCTTCACACTTCCAAGCACACGCGGGATTCAAACTATTCCCATGCGCCACCTCACCCGTCCTTTGCGGGCTCAACACGGCTTCAGCTTGATGGAGCTGTTCGTCACCCTTGCGGTGGCGGGCATCCTGGTCGGCATCGCAATGCCCTCGCTCACGACCTTCGTACAGAACACCCGCCAGACCTCCGAGGCGAACTCGTTGATCATGAGTCTCGACTTCGCGCGCAGCGAGGCGATCAAGGAGGACGCGAACGTGCTGATCTGTGCCTCGGCCGACGGGGCGACCTGCAGCGGGAATGTGAACCCCGGGGGCTGGGCCACCGGCTGGATCGTGGAGACCACCAGCGCGCCGATCACCGTGCTGCAGGCGATGCCGGCGCTCGGGGCCAACAACACCCTCTCGGCGGCTTTCGATGCCGGCGCAGGGCTGGCCAACATCAGCTCGGTGACCTTTCAGCCGAACGGCTTCGTGCAGGCGGCGGCCGGCTCGAACATCTACAACATCACCTACTTCACGCTGTGCGACATTCGCGGCGCCGCCTGGGCGCACGACATGGAGATCTCTCCGATCGGCTCGGTGCGCTCCTCGTCCACGGCCGGCCAGACTCTCGCCGGCGCGGCTCTCAACTGCCCATGAGTGCCATCATGAGACACCACACGCCACGCGCCAGCTTCCGCGCCCGGGGCTTCACGCTCGTCGAGGTGCTGGTCTCGCTGCTCGTGATCAGCATCGGCCTGCTCGGGGTGGCGAAGCTCGTCCTGGCGGCGATGAAGGCGAACGACAGCGCCTATTTTCGCGGCCAGGCAACCGATCTTGCCTACGCGATCCTCGATGACATGCGCGCCAACCGTAACTACGCGTTGACCGTGCCGGGCGGATATGCCGTCGCGCTCGGTGCGGTGCCGGTGCCCGGCGTGCAGTGCAATGTCGCGGCCTGCACGCCTGCGCAGCAGGCGACGTACGACATCTACAACTGGAAGCAGCGCCTCGGCGCCGGCAACAACGCGGTCAGCGCGAGCAATCCCAACGGGGTGATCATCGGCGCGCTGCCCGCAGGCGACGGGACGGTCACGATGAGCTATCCGGCGAACAACCAGGTCATGGTGACCATCACCGTGCAGTGGGACGACAGCATCGCGGCGTGGGCGTTCGGCACCCCGGCCGCGGCGGCGCCGAATCCCATGACGTTCACGCTGGAGAGCGCGCTATGAGAACGCAGCGCGGCTTCTCGATCATCGAGCTGACGGTCGCCATGGCGCTCGGGCTGGTCGTGACGGGCGCCGTGCTGGCGACGTTCGTCAGCATGCATTCGGCCTCGGGAGTCACCTCCGGCGAATCGGTGGTCGCCGACAACGGCCGCATCGCGCTCGATGTGATCCAGCAGGCGCTGCGGGCCGGAGGCTACATGGCGTGCAACAGCACCCAGCGCCAGGCGGTCTCGATGGGCGGGGTGGCTCCGACGCCGATGACGTACGACTTCACCGAGGCCATCTCCGCCTATGAGGCCGTCGGGACGAGCCCCGGAAGCACCTTCGCATTGAGCGCGACTCCCGCCGCAGACCTGAACGGTAACGACTGGACGAGCATCGCCGCCCTGGGGGACGCGCTGGATTCCTCGGTGACCACGGTAGGCCAGGCTGCCGGCTATCCGCCGATCAAGGGCAGCGATGTGATCGCCGTGCACACCACGTACTCGCAGGTTCAGCCCGTCTATACCAATGGAAACGGTGGTGGCAACACCGTGCCGGTGCAAGTCACGACCGGGCTGCAGGCCAACCAGATCGCGATCGTCTCGAACTGCGCGTGGTCGGAGGTGGATGAGATTCAAACGGTGGGCGCGAACGCCGTCACGTTCAAGTATCCGCTGCTCGGCACCTATGCGCCTGGCGCTCAAGTGGCCGTGGCCGACACCATCGTCTTCTACATCGGCAAGGGTGCCGACGGCGACGGCGCGCTCTTCATGTACGAGCTGGCCCCGAATCCGACCTTTCAAACACCCGCGGTGGAGATCGTGCCGGATGTCGAGAACATGCAGATCCTCTACGGCGTGGATACCACGGGCCAGTGGCTCTCGGCCACCGAGTACGTGACCGCCGACCAGGTGGCGACGGCCGCCGCGGGCAACACATCGGGATGCCTCGCCTTCAACTGCGTGATCAGCGTGAAGGTCGCGGTGCTCGCCGCAAGTCCGCTCGGGACGGTGCCCAAGCCCCCGCAGTCACAGAAGTTCAGCCTTCTCGGCACGACGATCACCGCGCCGCAGGACACGCGCGCGCGCCAGTCCTTCGACATGACGATCTCCTTGCGTGACAACACCAACTGAGCCGCGCGAGCCGACCATGACACATCGACCGATCAGCATGGGAAGACGCGGAGCGAAGCAGCGCGGGGCCGTGCTCTTCGTATCGCTCATCTTCCTGCTCATCCTCACCTTGCTCGGCGTGATGCTCGCGCGCATGCAAAGCTCCGAGGAGCGCATGGCGCAGAACGACTCCAATCATCAGCTGGCCGTGGAGGCCGCGGAAGCGGCTCTGCGCTATGCGGAGATGAATATCAAGGAAGGCTACTACACGCCGTCGATGTTCCTCGCGAACGCGGGCGGCTACTACACGCTGTCGCTGAACAACTGGGTCAGCGTGTATGCGCCGGGCTACAACTGGACGCAGCAGGCCACGGCCGGCAACACCATCCCCTATGCTCCCTCGGTCGCCCCCCCAGCGGGCTCGGCGCCGGCCGGTCAGAGTCTGACCTCGGTCTCGAGCTCGCCCCAGATCATCATCGAGGGCCTTCCCGGCACCGTGCTGCCGGGCGAGCCCATCAGCCCGTGCACCGGATACAACACCACCCAGTGCACGGCGGTGTACCAGATCACGGTGCATGCGACCGGCGGCGATCAAAGCGCAAGCGCAACGCTGCGCAGCATCTATCAAGTGCAGTAAGTGGAGTAAACCTATGCGACGCGCCAACGCTCCGCAGCCCACTCGAACCCGCCGTGCAGGCCCGGTCCTGCGCATGGCGGCATTCCTCATCGCCGCCGCCTATGGCGCCGGGGCGGTCTGTGCAACACCCGCGCCGATCGCAATCTCGCAGGTGCCCCTGACGGTCTCGATCCCCGCGCACCCGCAGGTGGTCTTCCTGATCGGCAACTCGCAGTCGATGGAAGGAACGCTCGCCGGGGCCATCATGACCGGCGCGGGATCCCTCGGGGCGAGCGTCTCGCTGCTGCAGAACGAGAGCTCGCCGGTGAACTACACGGTTCCCTCGGGCTTCACGCCGCCCCTGAATGTCGGCTCGGGCGGCCAGGCCCCCTACACGGTCACCTCGGCCTCGCTCACCTGCTCGGCCGGCGGGCTGTGCACCTGCCCCGCGGGCGATGAATGCGACAACTCCGCCAGCCGCATGAACGTCGCGAAGGCTGCGATCTGGAACGTGATCAGCGAGTTCATGCCGGACACCGACTTTGCGCTCATCTCCTATTGCTCGCAGGGCAGCACCACGACCACCTGCTCGCAGGCGGACGTGGGCGAGTACATGACGTGGCAATACGTCATGAGCCCGACGACCAGCGGCTTCGTGTTCACGAACACCCAGATCGCCGGTGACACCTACATTGCGAATCCGTGTTACGGCTACTTCACGAGCCTGCCAACGACCAACTCCGTCTACGAGGATTGCCATGCGCTGCGCACGAGCGGCGTCATCGAACTGACCGACGCCGTGCTCTCGGGCTCGCAATGGATGCAGGTCTCCGATACGAGCGACGACCCGCTCATCAACGACGTGCTGTACGCGCCGAACAACTGGGCGGCGCCCCTGTGCCTGGTGTACGGCGGACCCAACCCGGCCAATCCCTGGCCGCCGAACTACTCCCTCGCGCAGTACAACGCGGCCTTCACAAATGTTCACGTGGCGTACACCAGCGAGGTGAACGCGTGCGCGACGGAGACCTTCCCGACCAATGCCGGGTACGTGCCGTACACGCCCCAAACGATGTATATCGAGCGCGGGTTCGGCTACGACAATGGCAACGATCAGATCTACAATCCCGGTGGCACGTACTGGGCGCCGGTCGTGAAGATGACGAGCGCCGGCCAGGCTCCGACACCCACGAGCGTCGCCACCGCGCTTGCCCACTTCTCACCGCTGCTCGCCCCGGAGACCAATTCAGGGGCCACCGGGGAGCTCAAGGCGGTTGCCGAGCAGTCCCCGATTGCCGGGCTCATCAAGAACGCCCAGAACTACTACAGCATTGCCAACCCCGCCTCCTCGGTCGCAGGCTGCAGCATCCAGCGCTACGTCATCCTCCTCACGGATGGCCTACCCACCCAGGATCTCGGGGGGCACTCCTGGCCGCCACCGGGCACCACGGCGGCCTCGGAATACGGAGTGACCGTCAGCTTCAACGCCGACGGATCGCTCAACAGCGGCGCGACCAACGACCAGGCGGTCCTCGATACCATCAACACCCTGACGAGCATGAGCACCGCTGCGACCAATCCGCAGAAGACCTACGTCATCGGAATCGGCTCGGGAGTGTCCTCCAATCCGATGGCGGCGAGTGTGCTCACGGCGATGGCGCTCGCAGGCGGCACGCAGCAGTACTACCCGGCACTGAATGCGGTCCAGCTCGAGCAGGCGCTGCAATCGATCCTCGATGACATCCAGGCCGCGACGCAGTCGGTGTCCTCTTCGGCGATCAACTCGACCGGCCTGCACGTAGGCTCGGTCGTGTACCAGGCCCAGTTCACGACCAAGGACACGAACCAGGACTGGACGGGCAATCTCTTCGCCTTCCCCATCAGTCCCACCACCGGCTACGTCGACACCAATCCGACCGATGCCGTGTGGTCGGCTCAGGCGCAGCTCGATGCGCAGTCGTGGCAGGCGACCTCCTCCGGACGGCTGATTGCGACCTGGGATCCGGTGGCCGGAGCGGGTATTCCCTTCGAGTGGAGCAGCGGCACGCCGTCCACCGGCATTGCGAGCTCCACGACGCTCGGACAGGACCTGCAGAGCAACCCGTCCGACACCAACGGCCAGGATGCGCTCAACTACCTGCGTGGCGATCGACAGCTGGAGCAGCTCCAGGGCGGCCCCTACCGCACGCGCACTCACGTGCTCGCGGACATCGTGGACAGCGCGCCGATCTATATCGGGGCGCCGGCCGGTCCCTCCCAGACCAGCTCCTACGCGGCATTCGTGGCGGAGTATCTGAATCGTCCGCCCGTCATCTACGTGGGCGCCAACGACGGAATGTTGCATGCCATCGATGCCGCAACGGGCTACGAGCGCTTCGCGTACATCCCGCACGGCGTGTACGGCAATCTGATCAACCTCACCTATCCGACGTACAACGAGAGCCATCAATTCTTCGTGGACGGCTCGCCCCAGGCATCCGACGTTCAGTTCAGCGACGGCAGCTGGCACACCGTTCTGGTGAGCGGGGAGTCCGCGGGGGGCACCAGCATCTTCGCGCTCGATGTGACCAATCCCGGGGCGATGACCACCGAGGCGAGCATCGCCTCGAACGTGCTGTGGGAGTTCACCGACGCGAACCTCGGGGATACCTTCAGCGCCCCGCAGTTCGCCATCACCAACGCCGGGACGCTCCTGTTCTTCGGCAACGGCTACGACAGCTCGACGGAGCAGCCGTACATCTACGCGGTGAATCCGCAAAACGGTGCGCTCATCGCGAAGATCAACCTGTGCGCCGCGGTGCCCACTGCGTGCAGCGCCAGCACGCCGAATGGCCTGTCGACCATCCAGACGGCCAGCAGCTCCGGCAGCGTGGCCGGGCCGGCCAACGTGCTCTACGCCGGGGATCTGCAGGGCAATGTGTGGCGCGTGGATATCTCCAACACCAATCCCTCGAGCTGGGTGGTGAGCGTGCTGTACCAGGCCACCGACTCGGGCGGCAACCCCCAGCCGATCACCACCCAACCGCAGGTCAGCCTCAATCCGGATTTCCCGCGGCTGCAGGGAACGATGGTCTTCGTGGGCACCGGTGAGTTGCTCTCCAATACCGATCTGTCCTCGACCCAGGTCGAGAGCATGTACGGGCTCTACGATGCGATGCCCAACGGCAGCACGACCACCGAGACCAACCTCGTGGAGCAGTCGCTCACCGCGGAGTCCGTCACCACCGCAAGCGGGAGCCAGGTCGATGCATTCACGATCACCTCGAATCCGCTGACGCTGCCTTCGAAGATGGGGTGGTACGTCAACTTCAGCCTCCATCCGGGGGAGCGGATCGTGACCGACCCCGCGCTCTATGGCGGGATGGTGCTCATCACCACCAATCAGCCCTCGGTGAGCAATTGCGTGACGAGCACCGACTCGTGGTTCTACGTCCTGAATTACCTCGACGGAGGCTCATTCCCGGGGCCGGTGTTCGATGTGACCGAGAGTGGCTCGGTCACGAGCTCCGAGCCGAACGTGGCCGGCGCCTTCCTGGGGAATGTCTACTCCTCGGCGGTGCGCGTGATCTCGGGTAACCTGGGTGGCGGGACCGCAAGCGAGGACATCCTCATCAATCAGTCCGGCCAGTCCACGGTCTCGGGCGCCTACACGGGCTCGGGCACCGGCAGCACCGGTGGCGGGGTCACTCCCCCCCCGCTCTGCGCGGGTGGCGCCGCGACCTGCGGCGACCCCATCCTCAATGCCTTGCTCCGGGGCGGCGGCCAGAGCCGTACCGCCTGGTGGGAGATCCGATGAGCGGGACGACCGAAGGACCTGATTGCAACCGCGACAGCGTCGCGACCAACTGTGCGGAGTGCTTATGAACATTGAACATGCATCGAAGGGTTGGCTGCTCGCCGCGGCTCTCGGGGTGCTCGCGAGCCAGCCGGTCCTCGCCAACAAGCCGGTCATGCCCTCGACCATCACGGGCACGGTCACCGCCGTGACCGCCGATGGCGAGGTGGTGGTCGACGGGCGCATCTATCACATCCAGGCCTCGAGCGATGCGGCCTCCGAGGCGCTCAACCTCCAGGTGGGCCAGACCGTCCAGGTGAAACTGAACGGCCCACCGAACTCCCAGCAAAGCCAGGTGGTAGAGATCCATGCAACCCAAAGCCGTTAACGCATCCCCGGGGCAGGGCGGGTTCACGCTCGTCGAGCTGCTGGTGACGATCGGCATCATCGCCATCCTCGGTGCGCTCGCCTATCCCTCGTACATGCAGTACACGCAGCGATCCAATCGCACGGATGCGACGGGAGCGCTCACCAACGCCGCCCAGATCATGCAGCGCTGCTACTCGCAGACCTACGACTACACCCAGTGCGTCAACGGGAGCACGCCGCCGGGCGTCACGGGCGTGACCAACGGCTACAACAGCCCGCAGAACTATTACTCCATCACGCTCGCAACGCCTGCGACCAACCAGTACACCCTCACTGCCACGCCCGTGAAGTCCCCGCAGACGAGCGATGCGCAGTGCACGACCTTCACGCTCGCGCAAAGCGGGCTGCAGGGCTCGACGGGCAGTGCCACCAGCCAGGCGTGCTGGGGCTCGAACTGAGCCGACCGCTCGCAACCGGCTGAGGCGCCCGGGGGCGGTCTCCCGCGGCGCGCCGCTGCGCATCGGGCGCTCGGCCCCCTTGCGGTATGCTCGGGCCCTCATGCTCGGCAAGCGCAATGTCTTTCTCATCGGTCCCATGGGCTCGGGCAAGTCGGCCGTCGGCCGGCTGCTCGCCCGCATGCTGCAGGCGGACTTCTACGACAGCGATGCGGAGATCGAGCGGCGCACGGGCGTTGATATCTCCTTCATCTTCGAGAAGGAAGGGGAGGCGGGCTTCCGCCAGCGCGAGCGCGAGGTCATCGATGCGCTGACGCAGATCGAGCCCGTGGTGCTTGCGACCGGGGGCGGTGCGGTGCTGCTGCCCGAGAACCGGCGCCACCTCGCCGAGCGCGGGTGCGTGGTGTACCTGCAGGCATCGGTCGAGCAGCAGGTGCGCCGCGTGCAGCGCGCCCGTCATCGCCCGCTGCTGGTGAACGTCGATCCGGCAACCAAGCTCGCCGAGCTGATGGGCGCGCGCGCGCCGCTCTACCAGAGCCTCGCCGATGCCACGGTGCCGACCGATGGGCGCAAGGTGCAGAACGTCGCCGAGGAGATCATCCGCGCGTTGAAGGAGCAGGCGAGGTCGTATACTCCGGCCCGATGAAGATCGGCCCATCCTCGATTGCGCGCCCGAGCGGTGTCGAGCGCTTGACCGTCGAGCTCGGCGAGCGCAGCTACCCGATCCTGATCGGACCGGGCCTGCTCAATCAACGCGCCGTGCTCGAGGGGTGCATCCCGGGCGGGGATCTGCTTCTGGTCAGCAATACCGTGGTGGCGCCGCTCTATGCGGAGCGGGTTGCGCAGGCGCTCGCGGGCCGGCGCGTGTTCCGGGCGACCCTCCCCGATGGCGAGGCGCACAAGACCCTGACCACCGTCTCGAGGCTGCTGGATGTCCTGGTGACCAACCGCCTGGGACGCGATGCTGCGGTGGTGGCGCTCGGGGGCGGCGTGGTGGGCGACATCGCCGGATTCACCGCAGCCTGCTACCAGCGCGGCATTGCCTACGTGCAAGCCCCGACGACGCTGCTCGCGCAGGTGGACTCCTCCGTGGGCGGCAAGACCGGGGTGAACCATCCCGGCGGGAAGAATCTCATCGGCGCGTTTCATCAACCCGTCGCCGTGGTCGCCGATACCTCCACCCTGGAGACCCTGCCGCCGCGCGAGCTGCGCGCGGGACTGGCGGAGATCATCAAGTACGGACTCATTCGCGATGCCACGCTCTACGAGTGGGTGGAGGCGAGCATCGGGCGGCTGCTGGCGCGCGAGCCTCCGGCACTTGCGCACGCCATCCGCCGCTCCTGCGAGATCAAGGCGGAGATCGTCGGATGCGACGAGCGCGAGCAGGGCGAGCGCGCGCTGTTGAACCTCGGGCATACCTTCGGCCATGCGCTCGAGGCGGCGAGCGGCTACCGGCGCTGGCTGCACGGCGAGGCGGTCGGGGCGGGGCTGCTGATGGCCGCATCGATGTCGCAGGCGTGCGGCACGCTGCGGTCGGAGGCCGTCGAGCGGCTGCGCGGGCTGCTCGAGCGGACCGGGCTTCCGACGGCGGCGCGCGGGGTGCCGGCGGAGGCCATCCTGGAGCACATGAAGATCGACAAGAAGGTCAAAGCCGGACGCATCCGCCTGGTGCTGCTGCGCGGGGTGGGCGATGCGTACGTGACGGGTGACTATCCGGACCGCGCCCTGGAGGCGACGGTGCGGACCTACTGCGGCTGATCGCGCCTTGGCCAAGCAGCATCGCGAGCTGGCCCCGTACGCAGCGCACGAGGAGCACTCCCGCGGGCGGCGCCATCCCGAGCCCAAGCCCGACTTCCGCGGGGAATATCAGCGCGACCGCGATCGCATCATCCACTCGAACGCCTTCCGCCGCCTGGTCTACAAGACCCAGGTGTTCGTCAATCACGAGGGGGACCTGTACCGCACCCGCATCACCCACTCGATCGAGGTGGCGCAGATCGCCCGCTCGATCGCCCGGGCCCTGAAGCTGAACGAGACATTGACCGAGGCGATCACCCTCGCCCACGACCTGGGGCATACCCCCTTCGGGCATGCCGGGCAGGACGCACTCAATGCCTGCATGCGCCCGTACGGGGGATTCGAGCACAACCTGCAGTCCCTGCGCGTGGTGGACGAGCTCGAGGAGCGCTACGCGGAGTTCAGCGGCCTGAACCTCACCTTCGAGTGCCGCGAGGGCATCCTCAAGCACTGCTCGGTGCGCAATGCGCGGCGGCTGGGCGAGCTCGGGCAGCGGTTCATCCGACGCGAGCAGCCGAGCCTGGAGGCCCAGATCGCCAATCTCGCCGATGAGATCGCCTACAACAATCACGACGTGGACGACGGACTGCGTGCGGGCCTCATCGATGTGCCGGACCTGCGGGAGGTCGCCATCTTCGAGCGCCAGTACGCAGCCGTGCTCGCCCGCTACCCGCAGCTCGGGCAGCGCAAGGTCATCCACGAGACCATCCGCCGCATGATCAACGCCGTGGTGGTGGATCTGATCCGCACGACGCAGGCGCGGCTGCGCGAGGCGAAGCCCGGCACGATCGAGGAGGTGCGCCAGCGCTCCAAGCCTTTGGTGGGGCTCGGGGCTGGGGTGCTGGCCGAGCACCAGGAGCTCAAGGCGTTCCTGCGCGAGCGGGTGTATCGCCATCACAAGGTGGTGCGCATGACCTCCAAGGCCCGCCGGGTGGTGACCGAGCTCTTCGAGGCCTTCTTCCAGGACGTGAGCCTGCTGCCCCCCGAGCACCGGGAAGCCGCCGAGCGCGGCGCAGCCGAGCACGGCGCCTCCGGTCGCGCCCGGGCGGTCGCCGACTACATCGCCGGCATGACCGACCGGTACGCGATCCTCGAGCACCGCCGCCTGTTCGACCCCGCCGAGACCACCTGACCCCTCCCACGGGCACCCCGCCCGCCCTGCTGCGGCCGGATGCCGGCACGGTTTGGCTTGATGTCGGGCGCCGATTCTGAAAGATTGGCCCCGTGAACGGCCTACAAACCCCTGCCCGAGTCAAGCCTCTTTTCCGTCGAGTACGTCACGTTTGTAGAGCCTTGAAATTCAATATGTTATGTATTTGCCAAGTTATGGCAAAAGGTGCACTATGGATCTCAAGAGCTGCCTGCTAGCTGCAGTGCGGCACATGCTCGTCCCGATCGCGCGGATTCTGGTTCGGAACGGCGTGGTGTACAGCGATTTTGACGAGATAGCCCGCCACGCCTTTGCAAGAGCGGGACAGTCGGTTCTGAGGGAGAAGGGGCTCGCAGTTTCACTTGCACGACTTGCGGTCGTGTGTGGACTCGCCCGACGAGAGATGGAACGGGTGCTGAACAATCCGCCACACATCGCGGCGGCCGCGTTGGATGACAACAACGCTGCGGCTCGTGTGCTTCACGCATGGCACACCAAGCCTCCCTTCGTCGTAGTGCCCGTCGGCGTTCCCATGGAGCTCGAGTACGAGGCAGAGGACACGAAGACCACCTTCGTCGAGCTCGTGCGATCCCACGTGCCCGAAGCAGATCCTTCCGAGGTTCTGGCAACGCTGATCACCTCGGGAGCCGTCAAACAGGATGAGCGCGGCAGACTGCAGGTTGTAAGCCGAACTCATGTCCGAGAAGAACTCAGTGAGGATTTGATCAGGTATATAGCCCGAGCCGCCCGACGATTCCTCGATACCCTCGATGTAAATCTCACCGAGACTGGGAGAACTACTGGGAGATTTGAACGAACGGCATTTGCGCATGATGGCTTGCCGGCGCGCCGCTACAACGATTTTGTGTCGTATGTGCGAACCGCGATGCAGGGTACGCTTGAAGATATCGACGAATGGATCTCAATGAATGCTCAGCCGGAGCCAGGCGAGGCCGTCATTTCAACTGGTGTCGGAATGTACCAATGGCTAGAACAATCGGGCGATTTTGACTTACACATTTGAATTGGCATGCAGTTAGCAACCGGACAGAATTAAGGAAGAAGAGTCATCATGATGAAGGTCTCGATAGGCTTCAGGCGGTTGTTGCTGACGCTACCCGTTACCTGCGCTCTCGCCCAAGGGAATACCTTTGCATCCGAGGTGAGCACTCAGGAGATCTCCGAAATCGTGGTTGACTATGGCCCCGTTGATAGTTCGGACAAGAGCAACGTAGTGATTGCCGGACAAGGCTTCACCATTGCGGGTGCGAATGGCTATAAAGTGGGTGACTTGGCGGCGGTGGTCGTCATTTCGCGGGGCAGCACAACCAGCGCATACGCCCTTAGTACATCTACTCAGTATGTACCAGGAAGTACTCGCGTACTCGTCACGGGGGCGGTGCGTTCGTACAATCCGGGAACGGCCAGGATAGAAATTGGAAGTTTGTGGATCGACGTTAGCAGCCTGCTTAGCGTTTCATCTGATCTGACCTTTAAAGTGGGCGAAACTGTTGCAGTCGCAGGCATCCGGCCACTGGCGGACGGAGAGTTGCTTGCCGACTCGCTGCGGATGATTGATTCTGGGGAAGCAATTACCGGCTCGAATGCGATCACCGGCTCGAACGCCATCACCGGCTCGAACGCCATCACCGGCTCGAACGCGATCACCGGCTCGAATGCGATCACCGGCTCGAATGCGATCACCGGTTCGAACGCCATCACCGGTTCGAACGCCATCACCGGCTCGAACGCAATGCCCTAATCGTCGATTTGAAGGACGGTACTATGCTCCAGGGCTGGGCGAATCCACGGGGCATTGCTTTTTAGATTGAGCGCCCTCTTCACGTCGTAGGGTTTGGAGGGAATTGGACCGCTCTTTGGTCACCGAGATCGTTGACGAGCGGAGTTTCTCACCGACCGCAGCTGAGCTTCGGGCTTAGATGATTTTTCTGGTTTCTGTACTACAACGTAAATTCCGGCACCATAGTACAAACCTCTACCGCTCTTCGCTTTGCAAGACTCAAGCTTCTCGTCAAGGGCCTCGAGAAACGCCTGGCCGCCAACCCTAACAAATCTTTGAACCTCCGCAAATTGAGCCGGGTCCAGCGACGCACAGGACGCCAAGCGATGCATTCTCCCTCCGAAAGAGCCGGGTCTTTGATGTAGGTTGTGTTCGATTGTTTCCAAGAATTCCCGCACTGAGTCGAGGAGTGGTCCCGCCACAAACCGCTTGCCTTTTACGCTGAACAGAACATTCGAAATCAATCTCGCGCGGCGCCCACAACGCTGAACTGAGCCGAGCATCTCCAATTGTTCAAACACGTCCTTTGCTTGGGATAGTACCCCGACCTTCTTCAACAGACTTGCAAACGAACGCTTCTTGCCCGCCAGCGGCAGCTTCATCGGCAACCCCGTCTCGTCGATAAACTCGGGATCCCTCGCCCAGACCATCAGAATTTCAGCGAGCTTGGGAAACGGAACATGCTCAATAGATACTGCTCGACCGAGGTTGCCGCTGTATTGGCCACACGCCCTGTCTGCCGCCGAGCGAATGCTACGGGAGCTGATTCCGCACGCCCGCAAGATGCGAATCATGGGGCGTACTACGTCAAATACGACCTCATCCGATCGCGGTGATGCTCGGTGGCTAGATCGGGGGAGCGCATACATAAGAGAAACCTCCTAGACAGCACTGTTGATTTTTTGGCCCGTGAGCAGGCGGTGCCCGTGGTTAAGCCGGTGATATACTTTTGACGAAAAAATCGCACAGCCGAGACCGTCTTGCAACCGGTGTCCATCGTGAGGAGGAACTGGCGCGGGCTGTGGAACTGTGGACTCCAAGCCTCCGGAGAGTGCTCCTCCCATGCAGCCCGACGTCCGCGCCGCTCTGGCATACCTCTGTACCCGGGTCCTGCATCCTCTTGTAAGGATCCTCATACGCTTCGGGGTGAGCGCCGGGGAGCTCAAGTCCATCGTCGATAGCGTCTACGCTCGTGCCGGGTCGGAGTATCTCGTGCGGCAGGGCGAGCGGGTGACGTATTCACGGCTGGCAGTCATCACCGGCATCAATCGGGCGGTACTTCCCGGGCTTCTGTCGGCGCCTGACGAGGCGGACTTTCGCCCGCGCAGCACTACGCAGCTTCATCGGGCCGCGCGCGTGCTGGCGGGCTGGCACGACGACCGGGACTTTCAGACCCGGGCGGGTAGTCCCGCCGCGCTCCCCATCCAGGGGGCGCGGGGAAGCTTCGAGCAGCTCACGCGGCGATACAGCGGCGGGGTCTACTACTGGACGATCCTGAGCGAGCTCGAGCGAGTGGGGGCGCTCACCCGGGTGCGGACCGACAAGGTGCGTGCCACGCGCCGTTCGCTCAGCGCCGGGGGGGCGAGTGCCGAGTCGCTGTACTCGGCCGGCGAGATGGCGGGAGATCTGATGGGGACGCTCGAGCGCAACCTCTCCGCGCGGGCGCACGAGCAGTTGCCGGTGCGATCGTTGGTGCTTGCGGCCGATGCGCGCAGCCTTGCGCTCTTTCGTGCGCAGGTGGGCAGGCGCGCGGATGCGCTCCTGGAGCAGATCGACTCTTTTCTGCAGTCCCATGGTCCCGAGCGTGCGCGAGGCTCCGAGCCGCAGGCGGGGGAGAAGGGCTTCTCGCTCGGTGCGGCGGTCTTTGCCATCTGTCGGGAGACGCAGGGGACGGGCTCGGAGGCAGCGCCGCACCGCGCCTCGAAGGGCGAAGGAGGGCGCAGGCAAGGCAGGCGTGACGAGTGAGGTGAGGGCAGGCAGCCTCGCGCACGAGGGCTCTACGACCGCGGAGGCGTCAGCTCATCGCGCAGCGCTCTGCGAAGGATCTTTCCGACGTTGGTCTTGGGCAGCTCGTCCCGGAAGTACACGTGCCGGGGTACCTTGTACGGGGTGAGCGACTTGCGGCTGAAATCGATCACGTCCCGCTCGGTCAACGCCGGATCCTTCCTCACCACGAAGAGCGCCACCACCTCGCCCGAGTGCTCATCGGGCTGCGCCACGGCGGCCACCTCCAGCACCCCCGGGTGCGCCGAGACGACCTCTTCCACCTCGTTCGGATACACGTTGAAGCCGGACACGAGGATCATGTCCTTCTTGCGGTCCTGAATGTAGACGTAGCCGCGCTCGTCCATGCGGCCGATATCCCCCGTGCGCAGCCACCCCTCCGGCAGCATGACTTTCGCAGTCTCATCGGGGCGGTTCCAGTAGCCGCGCATCACCTGCGGGCCGCGCACGCACAGCTCGCCCACCTCGCCCAGGGCGAGCTCGCGACCCTCGTCATCCCGCACGCTCACCTCGGTGGAGGAGATCGGAAGCCCGATCGAGCCGTTGAAGTCCTCACCCGGCGGATTGATGCAGACCCCGGGGGAGGTCTCGGTGAGCCCCCAGGCCTGGCTCAGCGGCTTGCCGGTCACGGCCTTCCAGCGCTCGGCCACCGAGGAGGTGACGGCCATTCCCCCACCGAGTGTGATCCGCAGGTGGCTGAAATCCACCTGCTTGAAGCTCGGTGCGTGCAGCAGCGCATTGAAGAGCGTGTTCACACCGCTCAAGTACTCGAAGGGATACTTCTTGAGCTCGGCGACGAACGCGGGAATGTCCCGCGGATTGGTGACCAGCACGTTGTGCCAGCCGAGCCGCAGGAACAGCATGCAGTTCGCGGTGAGCGCGAAGATGTGATAGAGCGGAATCGGCGTGACGAGCACGCGCGACTGGCTCTCGCTCGCGGGCAGGAACGGCAGGATCCAGGCCTCCGCCTGCAGCACGTTCGCGCAGATGTTGCCGTGGGTGAGCATGGCACCCTTGGAGACCCCGGTCGTCCCGCCGGTGTACTGCAGGAAGGCGATGTCCTCGTGATCGAGCTCCACGCGGGTGGGGCGCAGTCCCCGCGCCTGGTGCACGACGGCCTTGAAGTCGAGCGCGTGAGGAATTCGCCAGGGCGGGACCTGCTTGCGCACCCGGCGCACCACGAAGTCGACGATCGATGCCTTGGGGAAGCCGAGCCACTCGCCGACCGAGGTGACGAGCACCTGCTTGACCTGCGTTCGGGGCAGCACCTCCTGCACCACGTGCGCGAAGTTCTCGAGCACCACGATCGCGGCGGCTCCGGAGTCATTGAGCTGATGCTCGAGCTCGCGCGCGGTGTAGAGCGGGTTGGTGTTGACCACCGTGAGCCCGGCGCGCAGCGCACCGAGCATCGCGATGGGATACTGCAGCACGTTCGGCAGCATGATGGCCAGGCGGTCGCCGCGCTTGAGGCCCGAGCGCTGCTGCAGCCACGCGGCAAAGGCCCCCGAGAGCGCCTCGATGTCCCGGTAGCGCAGGGTGCGACCCATCTGAGT
The DNA here is from genome assembly GCA_035524075.1 of Steroidobacteraceae bacterium. GTDB lineage: Bacteria > Pseudomonadota > Gammaproteobacteria > Steroidobacterales > Steroidobacteraceae > JASHUC01. The sequence goes on from DATKPP010000008.1 coordinate 115,004, forward strand.
GAAGGCGGGGCGCTCGGCAAAGCGCGCAAAGCTCGTCTCCACCATCTCCCCCAGCGAGCGCACGGTGCGCGGATCGATCTGCGCAGGCACGCCCGCGGGGTAGGATCTCAACCAGATATTTTGCACGCGGCGGTATATAGCACCGCCCTGCACCCCCCGCAAATGCGCGACGGACCGCTCAGAAGGCCGTCGGTGCCTGCAGCCAGTACAGGACGACCACCGTGCAGATCGCGAAGAGCAGGTAACAGGCGACATACCACAGGATGCGCAGCCAGGAGGGCCGCGGCCCGCGTCTGCGCCGCTCGACGATCAGCGAGATCGGGGTGCTCAGGGCGCCATCGGTCAGCCAGTCACCAAAGAACGTCACCGGGAGGGTGGTGGCCAGCAGGAGTATCCATTGAAGGGCGGGACGGCGGTACAGGGGCCAGGTATCGAACAGGAGCGCTGCGGCTGCGAGCGCAGCGACGATCAGGTACGGGGACACATAGCGCAGCAGGCGTCTGAGCATCAGCTGGGAGCTAGAGCATCGGACGAAGATAGGGCCATACGGTCTGCAGCACCGCCGGCTCGCCGGCGGCATTCGGATGCAGCCCGTCGGACTGCATGAGCTCGGGATTCAGGGCGACCTTCTCCAGCAGAAACGGCACCAGCGGTACCTGGAACTGCTCGGCAAGCTCCCCGTACAGCATCGCGAAGGCCGTGCCGTAGCGCGGACCGTAGTTCGGCGGCAGGCGGATCCCCAGCAGCAGCACCCGGGCGCCCGCCTGCCGGGAAAGCTCGATCATGCGCGCCAGGTTGGCGCGCGTTTGGTCGAGTGGCAGCCCGCGCAGGCCATCGTTTGCGCCGAGCTCGAGAATCACGATCGCCGGATGATGCAGCCGCAGTGCGCGGGGCAGGCGCTGCAGGCCTCCGCTGGTGGTCTCCCCGCTGATGCTGGCGTTCGCCGTGTCGTATCCGTACCCTTGGGCGTGCAAGCGCCTGTTCAGCAGGGCGACCCAGCCCTGCTCCACGGCGAGGTTGTAAGCAGCGCTCAGGCTGTCGCCGAAGACGAGTATGGTCCGAGGCTGCGCCGCCGCAGCGCCTTGGAGCCCGATGAGCAGCAGCCCCATTGCGAGCGCCCCGGCGCCCGCCCTTCGCGAGAACGTTCTCAGAACTTCCAACCTCTCCAAGCAGGTTAGCAGCCCCGAGGGGACGCTGACCATCGTGCGCGAGGTCTCGATCGAGATCGCAGCGGGTGAGTCTGTCGCGATCGTGGGCGCCTCGGGTGCGGGCAAATCGACGCTGCTCGCGCTGCTCGCCGGGCTCGACACCCCAAGCTCGGGCAAGGTCTGGCTCGCCGGTCAGGATCTCACCCTGCTCGACGAGGACGGCCGCGCGAGGCTTCGGGCGCAGCGCGTGGGATTCGTGTTCCAGTCCTTTCACCTGATCCCCGCGCTCACGGCGCTCGAGAACGTGATGCTGCCCCTGGAGCTTGCGGGGCGGTCGGATGCCCGCGGCATTGCAGGGGCGGCGCTCGAGCGGGTGGGGCTGCGCCCCCGCCTCGGGCACTACCCGCGGCAGCTCTCCGGCGGCGAGCAGCAGCGCGTTGCGCTCGCCCGTGCGTTCGTGGGCCAGCCGGCGGTGCTGTTCGCCGACGAGCCCACTGGCAATCTCGATACGGCCACCGGGGAGCGCGTGGTGGAGCTGCTCTTCGAGCTCAATCGGCAGTCGCTCACCACGCTCGTGCTGGTGACGCACGAGCGCTCGATCGCCGCGCGCTGCGAGCGGATCCTGCACATGGATGCGGGGCGGGTGGTGTCCTGATGCGCGCACTCGCGCTCGCGCTTCGCGGACTGTCGCGCGAGTGGCGCTCGGGCGAGCTTGCGATCCTGCTCGTTGCGCTGACCACGGCGGTGGCCGCCCTCACCGGGGTGGGATTCCTCGTCAACCGGATCGCCATCGCCGTGGATCAGCAGGCGAGCGAGGTGCTCGCGGCGGACCTGAGGCTCGGCTCGCCACGGCCGATCGAGGCGGCCTACTTTGAAGAGGCCGCGCGCCGGGGCGTGCGCTCCGCGCGGCTCGTCTCGATGCTGAGCGTCGTCTTCCTCGGGGATGCGAGCGAGCTCTCGGACATCCACGCCGTGTCGGCCGGCTATCCGCTGCGAGGCACGGTGCGCGTGGCCGACCAGCCGTTCGCGGTCGGCGCACCCGCCCACGGCATCCCGGGCCGCGGCGAGGTGTGGCCGAGCTCGAAGCTGCTCGCAACCCTCGGCGGCAAGGTGGGCTCGCAGCTGTCGATCGGCGCTGCGAGCCTGCGGGTGACGCGAGTGCTCATCTCGCGTCCGGATCAGGACGCAAGCTTCACCGAGCTTGCTCCGAGCCTCATCATGAACAGCGCGGATCTGCCGGCGACGCAGCTCATCCAGCCCGGCAGCCGGGTGAGCTATCGAGGCCTCTTCGCAGCGGACGGGCCGGTCATCCGGGCCTTCGGGGACTGGCTCGAGCAGCACCGGCAGCCCGATGAGCGCTTGCGCGACATCACCGAGGCGAGCCCGCAGATCAAGGATGCGGTGGACCGCGCGGGACGCTTCCTGGAGCTTGCAGGTCTTGCGAGCGTGCTGCTGTGCTCCATCGCGGTGGCGATGTCGGCGCGCCAGTACGTGCGGCGCCACCTCGATGCAGTCGCGCTCCTGAAGACCCTGGGCGCCACCCGCGCGCTGATGCTCTCGATCAGCGCGCTGCAGCTGCTGCTCGTGGCGCTCATCGCGGCGCTTGCGGGCTCTGCGATCGGGTTCCTCGCGCAGGAGTGGCTGCTGCATGCGCTTCGGGGTCTCATCAATGCCGACCTGCCGCCCCCCAATCTTGCTCCCGTCGGCATGGGATTCGCGGCGGCGATCGCGGTGCTGACGGGATTTGCATTGCCGCCGCTGCTGCAGCTGGCGCGCGTGCCGGCCGTTCGCGTGCTGCGGCGCGACGTGGGAGCGCCCGCGCCGCTCGTGTGGCTCGCCTATGGACCTGCCGTGGCGGTCGTGGCCGCACTCATCTACTGGGCGGTCGGGGACCTGCGACTGTTCCTGGACTTCGCCGTGGGACTCGCCGCATTCGCCGCGCTGCTGGTGGCGGCCGCGCTGCTGCTCGTGACCCTCGCCGCACGGCTGCGCGGCCGGGTGGGTGTGGCCTGGCGCTACGGAATCGCGAACCTCAGCCGCCACCGCACCGACAGTCTGGTGCAGATCGTCGCCTTCGGCACGGGGCTCATGGTGCTGCTGCTGCTCGGCCTGGTGCGCGGGGATCTGCAGAGCGACTGGCGCCGCACGCTGCCCGCGGATGCTCCCAACTACTTCTTCATCAACATTCCTCCGGGCGAGCGCGCCGCCTTCGGCGCGTATCTGCAGGCGAACGGCGCCCGGCTCTCGCGCATGATGCCGATGATCCGTGGACGCCTCACCCGGATCGACGGGCGCTCCGTCGAGTCGTTGCGCTTTCGCGGCCAGCGCGGGGAGGGCTTCGCCGATCGCGAGCAGAACATCACGTGGGCGGAGGATCTCGGGGCGGACAACCAGATCGTCGCCGGACACTGGTGGGGGCCGAAGGACTTCGGCAAGCCGCTCGTCTCGCTCGCCACGGAATTCCAGGAGTCGCTCGGTCTCCGGCTCGGTGATCGATTGACCTTCGATGTGGGCGGAGAGCCCTTCACGGCCACGGTCGTCAATCTGCGCAAGGTCAAGTGGGACAGCTTCCAGCCCAACTTCTTCATCGTCTTTGCCCCCGGGCTGCTCGATGCCGCGGCCGGCACCTATCTCACGAGCGCCTACTTCCATCCGCGGCAGGGGCGGGTGCTCGCCGAGCTTGCGCACCGGTTTCCGAGCGTCTCGATCTTCAACGTGGACGATCTGCTCGCCCAGGTCCGCTCGCTCGTGGACAAGGCGATCCTCGCCGTGCAAAGCGTCTTTGCGTTCACGCTGTTCGCAGGACTCACGGTGCTGCTTGCGGCAGTGCAAGCCAGTCGCGACGAGCGGCGCTTCGAGAGCGCCATGTTGAGAACGCTCGGCGCGGGCCGGGGCACGGTGCTGCAGAGCGTGCTGGCCGAGTTCACCACGCTGGGCGCGCTCGCGGGTCTGCTGGCCGCACTGGGTGCCTTTCTCGCAGGAGCGTTCGTCGCCGCGCGCGTGCTGCAGGTGCCCTACGGGTTCGATCCTGCGGTGTTCGCGGTGGGCGTGGCGGGCGGCGCCGCGCTGGTGGCCGCAAGTGGATGGCTCGCCACGCGCTCGGTGGTGCGGCAGCCACCGCTCACGACGCTGCGCGCGGGCTGAGTCATCGATGGAACGGACAATCCGCGCTCCTCGTATACAATGCGCAACCGCCCGCAGCTGCACTCGAGGTGTTCGACATGAAAAGCCTACTGCTCGGTACGCTCCTGATGAGCATTGCGGCGCTCCCGGCCGTGGCTGCGCTGAAGGAGGGGGATACGGCTCCCGAGTTCACCGCGCAAGCCTCCCTGGCAGGCAAGGCCATTACGTTCTCGCTGCGCAAGGCCCTCAAGAAGGGTCCCGTGGTCGTCTACTTCTATCCCTCCGCGTACACGGGGGGCTGCGATATCGAGGCGCACACCTTCGCCGCGGACAGCGACAAGTTCGCCGCCGCCGGCGCCACGATCATCGGCGTGTCCCTCGACAGCCTCGCGCGGCTGAATGACTTCTCCGCCGATCCCAAGTACTGCGCAGGGAAATTCCCCACGGCCTCCGATGCGAGCGGCGCGATCTCGAGGTCCTACGACATCCAGGTGCACCAGGGCCCGCCGGGCTTGAAGGACGTACGCGGTGTGGAGATCGGCCATGGATTCGCGGACCGGACGACCTTCGTCATCGGCCGCGACGGCAAGATCGTGAGCGCGATCAGCAAGGTCTCACCGACCGAGCATGTCGCAAAGGCTCTCGAGGTGGTGCAGCAGCTGCAGGAAAGATCGTCGCGAGGCTGAGGGACCTCGCCGCTACCGCTGCCGCGTATTGCTCCAGATCACTTGCGCAACGCCCACGAGCGCAAGGATCGCCCCGAACAGGACCCAGCGCTTCTGGCCCACCATGAATCCGACCCGAAAGGCGAGATCGAGCCCCTGGAGTATCCAGATGACCCCGACGGCGACCATGAGGAGTCCAATGAGACTGCTCACCGCTCGCATGATGGCATTGAAGGCGCTGCGCATGCGCGATCCCCCGGTCGTTGTGACTCGCGCATCATGTCACGGTTGCACCGGGCGCGCCGCATGAGAACGACATTCGTCGCCGTGCTGATGACGGTGGCCGGGCTTTTGAGCTCACCGAGCGAGTCCGCCCCCCAGCAGAACGCCACCCCGGCGCAGCCCACCTCCGCTGCGCCGGCGAAGAAAGCACTGTTCGAGTACCAGGAGGTCATGATTCCCATGCGCGATGGGATCCGGCTGCAGACGGTCATCCTGCGCCCGGTCGGAGTGTCGGCGCCGCTGCCGATCCTGCTCACGCGAACTCCGTACGGAGTCCCCGCAAAGGCGCCCGAGGAGATGCCGGCCAATCTCAAGGAGCTGGCAGCCGACGGCTACATCTTCGTCACGCAGAACATTCGCGGCCGCTTCAAGTCCGAGGGCACGTTCACGCTCGCCGGTGATGCCCTGACGGAGCCTGGCAAGGGCACGATCGAGACGCGCGATGCGTGGGACACCATCGACTGGCTCGTCAAGAACGTGCCCAACAACAACGGCCGGGTGGGCATCATGGGCGTCTCTTACGCCGGGATGACGGCGGGCGTCACGCTGCTCGGCCCGCATCCGGCACTGAAGGCCGTGAGCGAGCAGGCATCCCCGGTCAATCAATGGATGAACGACGACTTCCACCGGTACGGTGCCTTGCGCCTGAGCTACGGGTTTGAATACTCGGTGCTCGAGGAGAGCGAGAAGCTCGCCAACTCCCATTTCCTGTTCGACCGGTGGGACACTTACCAGTGGTATCTGGAGCTGGGGCCGCTCTCGAACATCAACGACCACTATCTGCACGGCAAGCTTCCGTTCTGGAACTACAACCTCGCTCATCCGGATTACGACGCGTTCTGGAGGTCGCAGGCCTGGGTCGATCAGCTGCACCGCTCCTCGGTGCCGAACCTGAACGTGGCGGGCTTCTGGGACCAGGAAGACCCGTGGGGTCCGTGGGAGATCTTTCGTCACGCGGCGGAAAGCGACCCCGACCACACCAACCTGATCGTCGCAGGGCCCTGGTGCCATGGCTGCTGGCACGGGGCGGTGGAAGACAAGCTCGGTCCCTGGGCTCTGGGCCACGACACCGCGCGCGAGTTCCGCGCGCAGATCGAGGCGCCGTTCTTCGCCTATTGGCTGCATGGCAAGGGCTCGAAGCCCAGCTGGCGGGCCATGACGTTTCAAACCGGCACGAATACCTGGCGCACGTATTCCGAGTGGCCCCTGAAAAGCGCCGTGCCGACCGATCTCTATTTGCATGCGGACGGCACACTGACCTTCGACAGGCCCATGGCAGGCAAGGGGGGCGTGTATCGCAGCTTCGTCTCGGACCCGGCAAACCCGGTGCCCTATCGTCCGAGACCCATATCGCCGACCTATCCGGCGGGTGACTGGAAGCGCTGGGAATCCGGCGATCAGCGCTTCGTCGATCACCGCCCCGACGTGCTCACCTACGTCAGCCAGCCCTTGCCGCATGACCTGACCATGACGGGCGAGGTGGAGGCTGTTCTGTATGCGTCGACCTCGGGCAGCGACAGCGACTTCGTCGTCAAGCTCATCGATGTTTTCCCCGAGGACGTGGAGAAGGTGGACTGGTACACCAATCCGGACTCAAAGGGTCCCGATGCGGGAGCCTATGCTCAGAAGCTCAACGGCTATGAGCTGCCCATCGCGATGGAGGTCCGTCGCGGGCGCTACCTCTTGAGCTACGAGCATCCGCATGCGCTCACGCCGAATGTGCCCACCCGCTGGCCGGTTCCGCTGCGCTCGCGCGACCATGTGTTTTTGAAGGGGCACCGGATCATGGTCCAGATCCAGTCGACGTGGTTCCCGCTGATCGACCGCAACCCGCAGACCTTTGTGCCCAGCATCTATGCCGCCAAGGCCAGCGACTATCGCCCGGCGACGCAGCGGGTCTACTCCTCTGCGAGGCTGCCCTCCCACATCACCCTGCCGCTCGTGCCCCAGCCCCCCTGATGTCCGCGGAGCGCTTTGCGGCACGACTCTTGCTTCCTCGCCCGGAAGGCAGCCCCCGCAAGAAGGACGCGCCCTGACAGTCACTCCTCTTCCGAATCTCAGGCGCAACACCTGGTACTACGGGGTGCGTTGCGCGTGCCAGCGTCTGCTTGCGCTGTGCGAGGACGTGTTTGAGGGCAGGGGTGATGAGACTCAGATGCGCTCGCCCGTCGAGCTGGCGGTGAAGTGTGAATGCGGGGTTGTGACGGCAGCATCGACGCTCACGAAATTCAAGACACCCTGAAGCCGCACGGCCGTGGCCCCGTGCCGGCCTGCCGGCCCTCATCCGCAGCAGATCAGACGCCTGCGTACCAGTAGTAACCGGCTTCATCTTCCCAGAACCCGCCCTGTCCGTCTCCGATCCCGGCCAACGAGGCCACCGCCTCCACACGCATGACGTACTTGGCGTGCTTGTAGCCCAGCTGCCTCTCCACGCGCAGCCGCAACGGGGCGCCGTGACCGATCGACAGGGGCTGGCCGTTCATGGCGTAGGCGAGCAACGTCTGGGGGTGAAACGCGTCCACGAGGTCGATGCTCTCGTAGTAGGGCGTGCCATCGAAGTTGTCTGCACAGTGAAAAACGACGAAGCGTGCGTTCGGCAGCAGCCCGACCTGCTTGAGAAGGCGGCCGAGCTGAACGCCCGTCCACTTTCCAATTGCGCTCCAGCCCTCGACACAGTCGTGTCGCGTGATCTGGGTGCGCGAGGGCATCGCGCGCAGCTGAGCCAACGAGTACGAGGCGGGCGAGCGAACCAGTCCATCGATCCGCAGCCGCCAATCGACGAACTGGCTTGCCGCCCACCGCAGATACTCCGGCGTTCCAGGATTGACGTTGCCATTGGTGCGAAAGACCGGGGATAGCTCGCTCTGAGCGAACTCCTGGGCAAGCGCGTTTCCCACGATCAGCCGCTGCATGCGGTAGTTGAGCCATTCGCCGACCGACAGCACCTTGTCCTGGAAGAACGTGCTGTCGCTCGATCCTGCACAGGCGGACAGCGCGATGGAAGAGCTCCCGGCGGCGATGCCCGCGATGAGCCTGCGTCTGGTGATGAGGGCGGCCACTAGCGATGCTCCGCGGGGAGCCGGTAGCGCCCCGTGATCATCGATCGGATCTCGTTGATCGGCCCGACGAGCACCACCATGAGAATGTGCACGAGGAAGAAGAGCACGAGGAGCATCGCGCAGATGAAGTGGATCGATCGCGCGGACTGACGCCCCCCGAGAACGTCGATCAGCCATGGCCAGGCCGCATCCATCGACGGCGACATGGCAAGCCCCGTCAGGATCTGCAGCGGAATCAGGACCAAGACGACGCCCAGATAGGCGAGCTTTTGAAGCACGTTGTAGCGCCGCGCCGCCTCGCCCTTCGGGAAGCGCAGCAGCGCATGGCTCTTGATGTCTCCCAGGAGGTGATGCGGGGTGAGCTCCTGTTTGCTGGGAAGCACGTCCCGCCAGAGATGCCGGTTGGCAAGACCGAAGATCCAGTACGCGACGATCGCCGCCACGAACAGCCACGCAAAGGACAGGTGCCAGTGGCGCGCACCGGCCAGGTCGTAATCCGACGGGATGGTGAGCCACCCGGGGAAGGCAGTGTCGACCGCCTGATCGCCTGTTCCGCCGGAGACGCCGAGGAATCCGGTGGTATGGATCGTGTGGTTGCCCACACGCAGAAAGCCCCGCTCGCCCACGTTGCCGATCTCGAGCCACGCGTGGTCGGGATTGGCGCCGTACTGGCCCCAGTAAAGGCGCTGATGTGCGTTGAAGATCATCAGGCCGCTCATCAGCATGATCGCGATGACGACCGCGTTGAGCCAATGCCAGATCCGGGTGGAAAGCCGGTGCCGGTAGACGACTGGTCTTGGGTCCTGAGGCATTTGCGAGCCTTGTCAGCCTGTCGGTGCTGCACCCGGCCGGTGCAGGGCATCGAGATTACCACCCTGGCCAACCGCGCCCCAATCCCCGGCGTCTCTGGTGCTCACCGCGGTGGCGTGAGCAGTTGCGGACGATCGAGCTCCCGCCCGGCGAGGTAGATGCGGGTGATGGCACGCGAGTTGTCGATGCTCTCGACCGGGCTCTTCGCGAGCACGACGATATCGGCGAGGCAGCCAGGCGCGATGCGTCCGCGGTCTGTCCAGCCGAAGACTCGCGCGTAATTTCCAGTTGCTGCAGCGAGTGCCTGCCGGGGGCTGAGCCCCAAGCGCGTCAGAAGATGCATCTCCCAGTGCAGACCATCTCCGGGCAGCACGCCGAATGCGGTCGTTCCGCTGGCCGCGAGAAAGGCAACTCGCTTGGCGATGAATGCCGACTGCACCCGCATCAAAGCCTCGGTCTCCTTGAGCTCTCGATCGCGCGCCTCCCGCGGCCTCAGCCTGGATCGCGGCTGAGTACCCGTGGCCGGATCGAGCGGTGCGTGCACGTCGTGCGGATCCACGAGCGGTCCGATCTCGCTCGCCCACGGGTTGTGACGATCAACCTCGGTTCCGGACACGTACAGCGTCGTGGTCGGGACCAGCGCCGCGTGCGTGTGGGCGAGCCGCGCGGCATATTGGCGCACCTCGGGTGCGCTCGGGCTCAACGAGCCCAGGAACGTTTCGAACTGGCTCCCCAGCGCACTGGGACGGGCGGGAAACGGATCATCCGCAAGCGCATGGCGAAGCGCAGGCGGTGCCACCTCGGTCATGAAGCGCTCCATGTGCACGAATGCTTGCACGCCGGCTTCGGCGGCCTCGACGTACGATGCGTGACCGAGCTCGCCGATGGTGGCCAGCTTGTGGCGGCGCGCGGCGGCAACCACCGCGCGCAGCTGCTCGAGATCGAGCGAGTACCCGAGCCACAGCACCGTGTCGCCGTCCCAGGCTTTGGTATCCACATAAGCTGCCAGCTCGGTTGGACCCAGGCGCCGGCCGCGCGCCCGGATCTCCCCGATCGATTCCGGGGCGGGATCGAGCCCGGAGAGGTCATACCCGGTCACGTCCTCCAGCCGTTTGATGTGCGGCTGAGGATCCTCGTCCAGCAGCAGACCGCGCCGATCATCGGACATGCCGATGATCGTGGTGATTCCCATGGCGAGATGCGCGTTCGCCTGGCCCTGGCTTCGCTGTGCGGCAAACCCGTCGATCAGGCCCGGAATGATGTACTCGCCATGCACATCGACGATTCTTGCGCCCGGTGGAATCGCCACCTGACTCCTTCGCCCCACCGCCACGATCACTTCACCGCGGATGAGGACTGTCGAATCGACGAGATCTGCGGTCGTCTCGCCGAAATTGTCGACGTCGATCAGCGTTCCACCGACGAGCGCAACCTCCGGCGGACCTGCAAGGCTCACGGTCGCGAGCATCGCAAGCACGCCAGCCGCGATAAGCCGACAGATCATGTCTGCTGCCCCCCAGTCCCCGCCCGATGCGGACATCGAACGGGCGATGGATCAGTCTGGGTCGTTTACCACAGCGGCTCGCGTGAGGATAGGGGCACGGCGGCCCAGGCGTCAGCGTCGAATCGGCGACGCGCATGCTCGAGGAGCTGCGATCGTTGCTCGAGCGCTTCGCGGGACTGGCCTCCGGGGAGTCGATGGAGCTGCCGTTCGTGTGAAAGCGCCGCAGCCGCGCCGTTCAGCGCTCAGCCCATCACGTACGCATTGAGCTTGTTGCCGTCCAGATCGCGAAAATAGCCGGCGTAGAATCCTTCGCCTCGCGGTCCCGGTGCCCCTTCATCCTTGCCGCCCAATGACAGCGCGAGCTTGTGAATCCGGTCGACCTGGGCTTTGTCCTGCGCTTCGAAGGCCGCCATCACGCCATTGCCCACGCTCGCAGGCTTGCCATCGAACGGGAGCGCCAGGCCGATCGCAGCCGCCCCACCGGGCTTGCCCCAGATGACCAGGCGTTCGGTCTCGCCCATTCTCCCGACGCCCAGCTCTTTCGCGATGGCGTCGTAGAAGCGTGCCGCGCGTGCAAGATCGTTGGTGCCCAGCGTGAGATATCCGATCATGTGGTGCTCCTCGAGGTGTGTCCGCCGCCAAACGGACGACAAATCGTACACGAACGCTGGCTCAAACTATGCAGATCCCAGCTCCGTGCGGCGGGATCCGGTTGGCGACCGGCGTGCGCTCAAGCATACTGACCGACACCAAGAAGGGGGGCGGTCACAAGCCTCGAGAGGTGTTCCGTGATCTACGACAGCATCCTGGGTACGATCGGGCGAACGCCCATCGTTCGCATCAATCGCCTTGCCCCCCAGCACGTCACGATGTACGTGAAGTGCGAGTTCTTCAATCCCCTCTCCTCGGTGAAGGACCGGCTCGCGATCGCTATCATCGAGGACGCCGAGCGCAGCGGTGCGTTGAAGCCCGGCCAAACCGTCGTCGAGGCCACCTCGGGCAACACCGGGATCGCGCTTGCGATGGTCTGCGCGGCCAAGGGCCACCCGTTCGTCGCCACCATGGCCGAGTCCTTCTCGATCGAGCGCCGCAAGATCATGCGCATGCTCGGCGCGCGGGTGATCCTCACGCCGGCCGCAGAGCGCGGCACCGGCATGATCCGCAAGGCCGAAGCGCTCGCCGCGCGCCACGGCTGGTTCCTCGCGCGGCAGTTCGAGAATCCCGCCAACCCCGCCTATCATCGCAGCACGACCGGACCTGAGATCCTGAGCGACTTCGCCGGCAAGCGGCTCGATTTCTTCGTCAGCGGCTGGGGGACCGGCGGAACGCTGACCGGAGCGGGCCAGATGATCCGGCTGGCGCGTCCGGAGGTGAAGATCATCGCGACGGAGCCCGAGGGGGCGGCGATGCTCTCGGGCAAGCCCTGGGCTCCCCACAAGATCCAGGGCTGGACACCTGATCTGCTCCCGGCGGTGCTCGATCGGGAGGTGCCCCATCGCATCGTGCCGGTCGCGGACACCGAGGCGATAGAGGCCGCGCGCGCGCTCGCACGCCAGGAAGGCATCTTCTGCGGAATCTCCTCCGGCGGCACGTTCGCTGCCGCTGTGAAGGTTGCGCGGGAAGCCCAGCAGGGCTCGGTGATCCTCGCGATGCTGCCCGACACGGGCGAGCGCTACCTGTCGACTCCGCTGTTCGAGGGCATCGCCGAAGGGAGCGATCCCGAGCCCTGAGCGATCCGCAGTCGCAGCCGCGCGGCGAGCTCGGTGAGCTCCACCGGCGGCGGCCTGAGAATGTCGAGTCGGTAAGGGGGTTGCGCGATGCGCATTCTGCGAGGCCTGAGGGATCACTCGTGCTTCTTGCTTCTGCTCGGTCTGCTGGGTGGCGCCGCGTACGCCGCCACGGCCTCCCCGTCGAGCATCGCTCCACGCATCCAGCCGGCGTTGCAGGAGAGGGTCGACACCACCGTGCGCCAGATCCTCGCGCGTACCGGCGTCCCGTCGGCCTCGGTTGCACTGGTGCGCGAGCAGCGGTTGATCTATGCGCAAGCCTACGGCTATGCGACGCTCGAGCCGCGCCGGGTGGCGCTCCCCTCGATGCGCTATCCGGTGGGCTCGATCAGCAAGGAGTTCACTGCGACGGCGCTGCTGCTGCTCGAGGAGCGGGGCCGGCTATCGCTCACTGACACCGCCGGCCAATTCCTCGATCGGCTCGGCTTCGCCAAGGGGGTGACGATCCGCGAGCTGCTCTCCCACACTGCTGGCGTCCGTGATTACTGGCCGCAGGATTATCTTCTGCCGGACATGCGCAAACCGGTGAGTGTGGCCACGATCATCGAGCGCTGGGGCTCCAAGCCGCTCGACTTCACCCCCGGCACCTCCTGGCAGTACAGCAACACCGGCTACGTGATTGCCGGGGCAATCGCCGAGAAGGTGAGTGGCAGGCCCCTGTTCGAGCAGCTCTCGATGCGCGTCTTCCAGCCGCTCGGTATGACGAGCGTCCTCGACGTGAACGCGGCTCCGCTGCCGCAGAGCGATCCGACGGGTTACTTGCGCTATGCGCTCGGACCTTTGCACCCCTCCCGACCATCGGCGCCCGGGTGGCTCTACGCCGCCGGCGAGCTGGCGATGACCGCGAGCGATCTTGCCCGCTGGGACATTGCCCTGATGCAACGCAAGATACTGAGCGAGCGGAGCCTGCGGCAGCTGACGAGCGAGGTCGTGCTTGCGAACGGTGCGGGCACCGGCTATGCACTCGGTCTGGACGTGTCGCTGCAGCACGGACGCCGTGCGCTCAGCCACGGCGGGGAGATCGACGGCTTCACGTCGCATCACGTTCTATATCCCGACGATGGTGTGGCGGTCGTCGTGCTGACGAATCAGGAGGCGGTCGATGCCAGCGAGACGATCGCCAACCGGTTGGCAGAGATCCTGCTCTTGGGGGCAACCCCCGCCGAGGCGACCACGCTCAGCCGGGACCGTGCGGTATTCGTCTCGTTACAGCGCGGCACGCTGGACCCGAAGCTCCTGACCGACAACGCGCGCGACTACTTCTCCGCGCAAGCGCTCGAGGACTTCCGTACCAGCTTGGGCGCGCTCGGCGAACCGACCGGCTTTGAGCTCAAGCGCACCTCGCTTCGTGGCGGCCTCGTCACACGGGTCTACGATGTGACCTGCTCGGGACGCAAGCTCGAGGTCGTCGTACGAGCCACGGCGGACGGTTTGATCGAGCAATACACGGTGAGCGCGGAGTAGGGTCGCCTCCCCACTCAGGCGTTGAGCGTCATCCTCGCACGATGAGCCGGCGCGCGGTCCCATGAGCGAGCCGCGAGCACTTTCTCGGGCTCTCGACACTGCCAGGTGCGTCGCATCTGCCGCCTTGCCATCGCCAGCGCGATTGCATACACCAATTCGTCGGCTCGGGAAGTGGCCAGGCGGGAAGACTGCCGATCAGCTTGCTGTGTTGTCATTCGCTGTTGACCTTCTATCGGAGACCACGGACAGGTTGCCACCCCCCGCAGCGAGCCGGTATCGCTGACCCAGCGAACATCGTGTAGGAGAACGACTACTCCAGGCGCAGGGCGCCTGGAGCAGCGCGCCCGCTGCCGGGAGGCATTTTGCAGTGCAGCGTCGATATCATCGTGGCGTCGGTCGGACCGCTCAGGAAGGATGTGCCATGCAGCTCATCGGAATGCTCGACTCTCCCTATGTCCGCCGCGTGGCGGTCTCCCTGCTGCTGCTCGAAATCCCGTTCGAGCACCAGGCCCTGTCGGTGTTTCGCACATTCGAGAGATTCCGCGCCATCAATCCCGTCGTGAAGGCGCCGTCGCTCGTGTGCGATGACGGGACGGTGCTCATGGACTCGACCCTCATACTGGATTACGCGGAGGCCCTGGCCGCTCCCCGAACCCTGATGCCCCGCGAGCTCGCACAGCGCCGCGCGTCGCTGCGCACGATCGGCCTTGCGCTCGCGGCATGCGAGAAGAGCGTCCAGCTCATATACGAGCAGGAGCTGCGCCCGCCGGAGAAGCGGCACGAGCCCTGGGTGGCTCGAGTCACGGGGCAGCTCGGCGCCAGCTATCGGGAGCTCGAGGCGGACCTCCTGCGGGGGCGCTCGTCCCCGGAGGAGTCCTTCGGTGCGGCCGAGGTCGCAACGGCCATCGCCTGGCACTTCACTCAGCGCATGCTACCCGGGAGCGTTCCGGAATCGGACTTTCCGCGGCTGCACGCTCTGTCGGACCACGCAGAGCAGCTGCCGGCGTTCGTGGCCGCGCCCCACGGTGAGGGAACCGTTCGGCCGTCGTAACGCCCCGAGCGATGACGCCGACTACTCGCCCCATCCGCTCTTGGTTCCGTAGGGCAGGAAAACGCCCATGGCCTCGATCGCAACGATCTGGCCGCGATCGATCTTGAAGATCTCCCCCGCCTGCATGTTGGATGAGGATCCGCCCAGCGGCAGGCTATCCACCCCGGGCACGTGGTAGACCTTGATCGTGCCCGATCCTCCGCGGTGCTGGAACATCGGGAACGAGAAGACCAGGCCGAGCTCCCGATCGACGATCTCGTGGCGGCGCGGCCAGAGCCTGGTGATGAAGTCCATCACGTGGGTGTCGAGCTGATCGCTGCAGCTCAGCGTACCGATGTAGGCCATCGCCTGGTCGGCCTGCTTGGAGCCAAGCGGAACGGGCCACGGCACCGGCTGCGCATTGTGCGTGGTCTGCATGCCGTTCTCCCGCCGCACGCAATCGTCGGCGAATGGGGCAAGTTTGCCGTCGGCATGCTCGATGGCCTCGAAGTAGCTGTCGGCGATGTCGACCATCTGCTGGCGCGGCAAGCGGTGGCTGCGAGCGGGCATCGTCGTGAACTCGGGACGAGCGACTGCGAGGTTCTGGGCAGCTTGCGCTCGAATCCCGCGCGCGAGCACATGCTCGATCTCCGTGATCTGGCCATTCACCACCTTCAAGCGCAGTGCGATGATCAGTGGCCGGTCGCGTTCCTTCATCACACCGTAGAAGCCCGCCTCGCCCGCATCGACGTCGATGGCATAGATCCGAAAGCCGGTCGGAAGCTCCGATGCGCCCACCCACAGTCCTTCGGAGCCGACCTTCAGTCGCGCCGTGTTCTCCGTGAACTTGACGTCGCGGTTCAATGGCAATCCCGCTGCGCTGTGGCGAACCAGTGCGGCCAGATAGCGATCGACGAGGTCGATCATGCAGGCCCGGTTGCACGGCGGAGCGACGCCGCTGCCGCCGAGCGGAGCGGCCGAGACCGAAGTGACCAGGAAGAATGCAGCGGTCAGGGCGAGCCCAGCACGAAGTGACATTTCGATTCCCCCTATCGCCCAGATGATAGCTCGTCGCAGGGGTCAGGGATGCGGCGTCACGCCCGGCACGCTCCGGGTGGCGCGCGCCGTGAGCAGCAACGCAGCCAACGCGAGCACCGCCGCCAGAACGAAGGCGACACCGGGCAGCCGGCCGGTCGGGGCGTGGCTGCCGATGAACAGCGCAAAGAGATTCGCGAACAGCGCCGGACCGAGAATACCGGCGAGGCTCTGCAGGCTGGTGAGCGCGCCCTGCAAGCGCCCCTGCTCGGCGGGGCCGACCTGATGTGTGATCATCGATTGGGCTGGCGGCCCGGCCAGCCCACCCAGGCACAGAAACGGAATACCGGCGATGAACATCCACGCCGTGGGCGCAAGCCCGAACGCGACGTAGCCGACGATCAGCAACGCAATGCCGGCGAGGATCATCCGGCGCTCGCCCATCGAGGGCATCAGGTGCCGCACCAGCACTGCCTGGACCAGGCCGCTGCAGAGCCCGACGATGCCCAATGTATACCCGACGATCTGCGGCCCCCAGCCGTAGCGGTAGTCCGTGTACAGGACGTACGTTGAGTTGAGCGAGAACTGCGCGAGCGCCAGCAGAAAGAAGACCGCCGCGAGCGCGAACACCTGCGGATAGCGCCGGAGCAGCACCAGTGCGCCGATGGGATTGGCGTGCCGCCACTCGATGCGTACTCCGCGATGCTCCTTCGGCAAGGATTCGGGCAGCACGAACATGCCGTAGCAGAAATTCACGAGCGCCAATCCGGCCGCGACCCAGAACGGCAGACGGATCGAGCGATCTCCGAGGAATCCGCCAAGCGCAGGTCCAACGATGAATCCGATCGCGAATGCGCCGCCCAGCGTGCCATAGGCTGCCGCGCGCTTCTCGTGCGGGGTGATGTCGGCGATGTACGCGCTGGCGGTGCTGAAGCTCGCTGCGCAAATGCCCGACACGATGCGCCCGATGAAGAGCAGCCACAGCACGGGGGCCAGCGCCATCACGATGAAGTCCACGCCCAGGCCGAAGCTTGAGATCAGAATGACCGTGCGGCGGCCGAAGCGGTCCGATAGGGCGCCCTGGATCGGCGAGCAGACGAACTGCATGAGCATGAAGAGCGTGCCAAACGCGCTGGACCACACCGCTGCCTTCGCGATGCTGCCGCCGATCAGCTCCACGATGAGGTGTGGCAGCACCGGAGTGATGATGCCGAACGCGAGCATATCGATCGCCACCGTGACGAAGACGAACAGCAACGCGGCAGTGCGGTGCCGGTGCGGCAGAGGCCTGTGCTCAGTCATTCAAGCGATCGTCCGGATGGCCATGATGCCACGGCATCTCGTGGCTGAGGATGGGTGCTAACGAACGCCCGCAAGCCAGAGAATCGCGCCGATCAAGGCGTTGGCGGGACGCGCTACGATCAGAGCGAACAGGTTCAGGTGAACACCCGCTGCGGCCACAAGGAGAGGCGCGATGAAGAACAGTCCGATCACGATCGACATGCCGTAGGGCGCAAGGCGGGCGAGCGGCGCGGCGAGTGCCGTGGGCAGCAGGCCGACCGCCACGCGACCTCCGTCGAGTGGCGGTATGGGAATCAGATTGAAGATCGCGAGCACCACGTTGAGCTCGATCGCGTTCACGAGATTTCGCAGCACCCATACCCTCATCGGTGCGGGCAACGGGCTCGCGGCGTGCAACAGCAGTGCAGCCGCAAACGCCAGCGCGATATTCATGCCCGGACCGGCTGCGGCGACCCAAACCATGTCACGGCGCGGATTGCGCAACCGATCGAATCGCACGGGGACCGGCTTTGCGTAGCCGAAGAGAAAGGGCGCGCGCATCATGAGCAGCAGCGCCGGAAGGACGATGGTGCCAAACGGGTCGACGTGCTTGAACGGATTGAGGGTGACTCGGCCGAGCTGCCAGGCAGTATCATCCCCCAGGCGCCGCGCCGCATAACCGTGCGCCGCCTCGTGCATCGTGATCGCAAGGAGCGCCGGGATGACCCAGGTGGAGGCCACGTAGAGCGTTGTGTCGATCGGCCTTCCCCTGCGATCCGCACCGAAGTATAGCGAAGTGGAGCTCCGCGGCGGGGCGGCCATCACCAAGCTGGAGGGATGCACATGGCACGGGCGTTCACGAGATCTGCAAGCGCGGTGGCGGCGGTACTCGCCACGCTCACCATGGCACGGCTCCCGGTTGCGGCTCCGCTCGGCAGCATCGCGCCGCCGGTCGTCCCCCCTGCGATCAGTACTCCCGCGACGGAGCGCGTCGTCTTGCAGGCGCACGCCTCGGGCGCCCAGATCTATGCTTGTCGGCGCGGCTCGGATGGCCAGGTGCAATGGGTGCTCGAGGGCCCGGAGGCTACGCTGCGCGACTCAACCGGAGCCGTGATCGGACGGCACTTCGCCGGTCCCACCTGGCGCCTCAAAGACGGCAGCACGGTGGTGGGCAAGGCGGTCGCGCATGTAGATTCGCCCAACGCTGACTCGGTCCCGTGGTTGCTGGTCGTGGTGACCCATCACTCCGGCTCGGGTCGGCTCGCACAGGTCACCCACATCCAGCGGGTCTCGACCCACGGGGGGCAGCCTCCCGCATCCGGCTGCGATGCCTCCAAGCTCGGCGCGCAGGGGAGAAGTGCTTACCGGGCCGACTACTTCTTCTACGCGCCCGCTGCGGACCGGTAACGCCAGGCATTCGGCGCGGGTCGACTCGAGAGGATCACAGAGCAAGGGATGTCCGGACAGCTCGACGATCCGCACTTGCAGCGGGCTTGTCGGCTTCCGCCTCCAGAATCCGTGTAGGGTAGTGAAGCCCTGATTTCATTCAACAGGGGCAAGGGGAAGCTCATGCGCCGATCTGGGAGCCATCGAATGTGGGGCGCGGCTGCGGTATTCACCCTGGGTGTGCTCATCGGTTCCCCGGCATTCGCACACCAGTTCAACAACAGCGATTTCCTCAGCTACTCGCAGGTCGAGTGGGGTGAAGACCCAACGCCGACGAACATTGCAGGAGTGTTGCAGAACAACTTCGACTCCGTATTCGCGGCGGATGGTGATTTGTTGCAAGTCGGCCTGTCCAGCCCGAGCGGATATTCGCTGCTCTTCGACAGCGCTGAGGGCATCGAGAACTTCCTGCCGAGCGGCGGCATTCCCGGACCGCTCACCGTCAGTTTGTTGGACCCCATCCAGTCGAGCGCCGGCGCGCTCGGGGGCGAGGTGGTCACCCTCGCGCTCAATGTCACGTTCGGCGATGCCGGCGTGATCGAGGGAAATCTGCATATTCCCTTCGGCGATCTGATTCTGACCGGACTCAGCGGCGACGTGGCGGTCTTTAATGGGATCAACGTGCGCTCCCTTCTAGGGGACGCCGAGACGATCCTGGGGGGAGGACCCCTGCCCGATCCGAGCCTTTCCTACCAGGATTTCTTTTTCCTGATCAACGATGTTGATCAGTCGTTCAATACCGGCCCTGTATCGTCCTTTGCCGATACCAATCTCGAGCTGCCCCCCGGTGCTGCACCGGTTCCCGAAACGGGTGGATACAGCACTTTGGGCGACGTGCTGCTGCTTCTGGGCACGGTCGCCGTCACGCCCGGACGGCGCATCAAGGCCCACCTGAAGAGAGCAACCCCCGAATGAACCCGACGTGCTCGTGAATTTCACCGAGAATGGAGCGGAGTGACACGGCTGCCCTCGTTTTCCTGGGCGTAGCCGAGCTCGCACAGTTGCCGGAACATCCGGGCCGCCAATAGACCGAAGGGGCTACCCATCCCCAGCCTACTCGTGAGCCTGAGGGCGTATTCAACGTCCTTCAGACGCAGTGCCGGGGTGAATACGACATCTTCGTGTTCTCCGGCACAGATACGGCGGGCGTTGCGAACCACCTGTGGGCTCGCCGCTTGCCCTTCCGCGAGGGCTTCTGCGATCGTCTTCAGATCGAGCCCCGCCTTCTCGGCGATCGCCATGGTCTCGGCTGCAGAGGCGATCTGCACGGCGCCGAGCATGTTCACGAGCAGCTTGTAGGCGGTGCCGGTGCCAACCGGCCCGAAATGGATGATGCGACGTGCGAATGTGTCGAGTGCGTATCGCGCGGCTTCC
The DNA here is from genome assembly GCA_035524075.1 of Steroidobacteraceae bacterium. GTDB lineage: Bacteria > Pseudomonadota > Gammaproteobacteria > Steroidobacterales > Steroidobacteraceae > JASHUC01. Next base: position 135,012 of record DATKPP010000008.1, read on the forward strand.
AGATCGGACAGCTCTGCGCCAACCAGAAGCGTGAGTCCCCCCGCGGCCGCATCAGCCGGAAGCCCGGTGACCGGCGCGTCGATATAGCGGAAACCCAGAGCCGCGGCGGCCGCACTCAGCTCGAGGACCCAGTCGTATGAGAGTGTCGAGCACTCGATCATCAGGGCGCCGGGCTGGGCCTTCGCGGCGAGAACTCCGCTTTCTCCGAACCAAACTGCTTGCGACGCCGAGTCGTCCGCCACCATGGACACCACTGCCTCTGCGCGATCGCACGTCTCGGCGGGCGTGTCGAACTGGCGGGCGCCGCGAGCGACCAGCGCATCGGTCCGCGCGGGCGTTCGGTTGAACACCCGAACCTCGTGATTTGCCTGAAGCAACCGAGCCGCCATCCCGCAGCCCATCCGTCCCAGTCCGATAAAAGCTACGCGTCCCATCACGCGTGCGAACGGCGATCGACAGGGACCGTTCGGTCGCCCACGCCAAGGGGGCGCTGCATGATCACCACGTCCACCCAGCGCCCAAGCTTCAAACCCACCGAGCCCAGCGTCCCGACCGGCCGGAATCCCATCCGGCGATGCAGGGCAATCGAAGCCGCATTTGTGCTGTTGCCAATGTAGGCGACCATCTGTCTCCAGGGACCTGTTTCGCAGCGGGAGATGAGCACCTGGAGCAGCGCGCTTCCGATTCCCCTGCCGCCGAGTCCCTCCGCGATATAGACCGAGTCTTCAATCGTATGACGATATCCGGAGCGCGAATGATAGACGGTCGCGTAGCTGTAACCGACAACCTGACCGTCGCGTTCTGCGACGAGATAGGGCAGGCCCGCCGCAATCACGGAGACGCGGCGCGCGAGAAGGTCATGCAAGGACGGAGGAACCTCCTCGAAAGTCGCAAGTCCGTGCAAGACATGCTGCGCGTAGATCGCTTGCACGGCGATCATGTCCGCTTCGCTCGCGTCGCGGACGACGACCCCGAACGGTGCGGTCGGTGAGGGGGCCGCCGCCATGGATGTCTCTTGCGAATGCACAGGACGTTCCGGTCGTTGACGCTGCATCCACTATAGTGGATTATAAATCCAATATATGCGAGGAAGATCCAGCATGCAAGCGAACGAGAACGTCAGATCCGTACAGGAGGCCTCCGGCATCAACATGCGCATCGCCGCACGTGCACGTGGCTTGCGCAGCAGCCTCGGGATATCCCTCGAGGAGCTCTCCGAGCGATGCGGTGTAAGCCGTTCGATGATCTCGTTGATCGAGCGCGGAGAGACCAGTCCGACGGCTGTCGTTCTGGAGAAGCTCGCCGCGGGACTCGGTGTGCCACTTGCGGCGCTCTTTGACGACCCGGCCCTGCCGGCGAGCCCGGTCTCCGGGCGCAAGGATCGGGAAACCTGGCGCGACCCCGAAACAGGCTACCTGCGGCGAAACATCTCGCCTGCGAGCTTCCCCTCTTCGATTCACCTCGTCGAGGTGACGCTGCCACCAGGAGTACGGGTCGCGTACGAGAGCGCCGCTCTGCCCCACATCGACCAGCAGGTGTGGGTTCAGGATGGGCGGATCGAGGTTACAGTCGGCGAGAAAACCCATCATCTGGCCGAGGACGACTGCCTCGCGATGCGGCTCGATCAGCCCATCGCTTTCGCAAACCGTACGCGCGGGCGTGCGCGATACATCGTAGCGATCGCGAGCGAGCACCGTGGCCGGTGCGTGGCGCCGTAAGCTGAGCGAGGCGGGACGTTGCCGGGACACTGGTCGCCGGTGGCCGTGAAGGGTCAGCAGGAGTGGAATTTGTTGGCCGGATTATTTCCGGCGATTGAATTGATCCCCAAACCTCTTCCCTAGCGCCACTCCCGCCGGCGGTCCGAGCAACAAGCTCAAAGTGATGACGGCGAGCGTAATGGATCGCTGATCCCGAACCCATCCCGTCACTTCGAGTAAAACGACCGCAAGGATTACCGCCGCGGAGAGCCCGTATCGGCGGTATTTCATGTCGTTGGGCATTGCGGCTGCCTCCGGGGGCGCTGCAACGATAAGGTCAGTAAGTATAGCTCGATGGCTGAACGGCCATTCCAGCGAGAGCATGGAGCAGTCAGTTGCGACGAAGAATTTTGCGGAGTTGCAAGAGGGGCTCCGTTACGAGGAGCGGTACTGCCCAGCAGGCGAAAGCCATCATGGACCAGACCTCTGTGTCCTTTGCCACATTCCAGGCGATAAGAGGCTTGTCGAGCAACCGGAATGTCACGAACGCAAACGCCACGACGTAGCTGCGGATCATCCATTCACGGTGCTGCTCGAGCGCGCGATGGCGGATGGACACGTAGGCCATCGACGTCGTGATTACCCAGGCGCTGGCCAGACCGAAAAGACCTGAGGCGTAAGCAAAGGACTGTGATCCAATCGTCACGGCGAGGTAAAACGCCGCGGCGCTGGCGATCGCGACGGCGCCGAGATAAATCCGACCCAGTGTCCGATGCAAACCCCCGGTGCGGCCCGTCAGACCGAGCCAGAGTTGAGCGAGACCGACGAGGATCGCGACCACGCCGCCAGCTATATGTGGCACCAGACCGAAGCGCCGCGGCCAATAGTAGTCGGTATAGGTGGCCGGATCGAAAGAGGTATAGGGGAGCGCTTGATGGACGATGAACCAGAGCACCAATCCCGCCATGGCAGCGAGCGCCACTAAGAGCCGCCATGGGAATTGGCGGCGGGCAAACGCCGTGTTACCGATGTTACCGACTGCCATCGGCCGACCCCACCCTATAAGAGCGTTTCTGCGGTGCGTGGTCGAGATGGGTAGGAGGCGTCTGCGCCCGGGCAGCCGCTAGACGGAGTGAGCTTCGCGACGCACCGCTCGATGTGGTCAGTTTGGCGGTCAATCTGGTATGAATATGCCGTTGGAGGCTCTTCGTACGTTGGAAGCGCGGCTCTCGCCGCTTCAAGCGCGAGCGCGCACAAGGTGGCGAATAGGAGGACGATCGCGGCGATCAGAAAAATGCAAAACATAACGTTCATGTCGCATCCCCGGCGGTCAGGGGCCGCTCTGGTGGCTTCCGCCCCTAGATGCTACTCGTTTCTCCGGTTGCCCGGCTTCGAGTTGTTCAAGGCAGAAGGTCGATAGGGACCCCCCGACTTGGGTCACCCCGTGACAATGGGGGAACTAGCGTGAGCCTACACGGTTGGATCATCGCAGGGATGTGGCTGGTGTTTATCACCTACTGGGCAGTCGCCGGTGCGAAGGCGAAGCCCAGCGTTAGCCCCAGCAAGCGCCGCTGGCGCTGGGAAATCGGCCTCCGTCTAGTTGCGATCTTACTGATCGTGGCGCTGCTGCAGTCCCGATCGCTTCGACAGTTCATCGTGGAGACCCAGCGTTCTGTGAGCCACTCGGGTGTGCTCGGCTGGACCGGCGTCGCGCTCTGTCTATTGGGCTTCGGCTTGGCGATCAGCGCGCGGCGACACCTCGGGCGCAATTGGGGGCTGCCCATGTCTCGCAAGGAGCAGTCCGCACTGGTAACAAACGGGCCCTACGCACTCATTCGTCACCCGATTTACGCCGGCCTGATTCTGGCGATGCTCGGTTCCACGATTGGCGTGCACGTCTTCGGGGCGCTGCTGCTGGCTTTGGCCGGACCGTACTTCATCTACAGCGCTCGATGCGAGGAAGCCGTCATGTTGCAGCTATTCCCTGAACAGTATGCCGTCTACATGGCTCGGACAGGGATGCTCGCGCCTTGCCCATTGCGTCGGGGTTGACCGACAAGCCCGAAGCGGTGATTCCGGCTCGAATAGCGTGGGAGGACCTCTGGGATGAGCCGGGTCAGCCGAGTTGTCGGCCGACCATCCGTCCGATATCAGCGAAAACGCTCGCCAGCCGGGCGGCGGTGGGTAGACCGCCCTGGGTGTAGGCGCAGATCACAACGGGCGTGCCCGGCTTGGGCCACGCGACCGCAATGTCGCCGGCAGCATCCTTGCCGTTGTTACCCGTCTTGTCGGCGATCCTCCAGGTCCTTGGAATGCCGCCACGCAGTCGATCGTCTCCCGTCTTGCAGTTCACCATCCAGCCGGTGAGGCGTTCGCGCGACCCCACCGATAGAACTCTTCCGAGCAAGAGGCGGCGCAGGTTGGCCGCCATGGCCGCGGGCGTGGTCGTGTCGTGCGGGTCGCCGGGGGGCGAGCGGTTCAGAATCGGCTCGTTGTGGTCCAGGCGCGTAACGGCATCCCCGATCGAGCGCCAAAAGGCCGTCAGAGCGGCCGGACCCCCGACCCTCGCGAGCAGCAGGTTTGCGCAGGTGTTGTCGCTGTACTCAACCGCTGCTTCGCACATGTCGACCACCGTCATGACTCCTTTTGCCAAGTTCTTCCTGGCCACAGGCGCATGCCAGTCGGGCACGTCCTCGGGCCCGTAGGAAATCGCTTGTTGCAGCTGGTCCTGGCCATGATCGACGCGCGAGAGCACCATCGCGGCCAGCGAGGCCTTGAAGGTGCTGCACATCACGAAGCGCTCGTTCGCTCGCCACGAGATCTTCACGCCCGTCGTCAGATTCTCGGCGTGCAGCCCAACTCGCCCGCCGGTATCGCGCTCATAGGCCACCAATGCACCCGGCACCTCCCGGGCAAGCGCTGGCCACGCCATCACACCCGGTACTGCGGAAAAAAGCACGCGGCGATTCAACATCATGGGAAGTCCTTCGCGAATTACCTTCCTGGCAGGATTCTAGGGTGGCAACGCCACAACGCGGCGGTTCGCGGGTCGCATGCAGCACTCATCCAGCCATGCCGCGATCCGCGGAAATGGATCAGATGGCTCAACTTCATTCGCCACCCAGAAGCTCCATTGATATGCCCGGCCGCGATCTTCAACTGACGGGCGAATCGGAACGTGCCGGTAGGGGATGCCGATCTCCTCAAGCATCCAGAGCGAGCGGCTCGCCCGCGAACGAGGTTGCCCATACAGCGTCAGCACGCCGCTTATTCTAGCGCTCTACCCTGAAGCATTGCCCTGCGACCAGTCGGCGAGGCAGCTGCCGGCAATCGAACGCGCCTTGTGGGCTTCACGGTCGCGGTGCAGAATTCGCATTCAGAAAAAAATTTATGACGTCGTCACGCCCGACCAGCATCCTCCATCGAGGACACTTCGTTGCGAGGAGACAAGGATGATTCTCTACGATTACTTGGATTCGGGAAACGGCTACAAGGTCCGGCTGCTGCTGGCCCAGCTTGCGCGGACATATCGGTGGATAGAGCTCGATATCATGACCGGTGGTACACGCACTGCGGCGTTTCTTGCCAAGAATCCCAACGGCCGCATACCGACCCTCGAGCTCGACGACGGGACCTGCATCGCTGAGTCCGATGCGATCCTCTGGTACCTGGCCGACGGCACGGCCTTCCTGCCGGAGGATCGCCTCGCGCGTGCGCAGGTATTGCAGTGGATGTTCTTCGAGCAGTACAGTCACGAGCCCTACGTGGCAACACCGCGCTTCATCCTGAAGCATCTTCCGGAGGATTCGCCGCGCCGCTCCGAGCTGCCGCAACGCTTGGAGCGCGGCCGCGCCGCGCTGTCGGTGATGGAGAGGCACCTTAGCGGTCGCGAATACTTCGTCGCCGAGCGCTATTCTATCGCGGACATTGCGCTATACGCTTATACGCACGTTGCCCACGAGGCGCAGCTCGATCTCGATGCCTATCCGAACGTGCGAGCGTGGCTGGAACGCGTGTCCGGTCAGCCAAGATATCAGCCGATTACACGCAGACCTCACTGAGTCCGCCGCCTGGCGTGATGACAGGGCTGTCGGGAGTTCTCAATCGGCGGGAACTGTAAGTTCCTTCAGGCGCTGCATGGCCTCTGGCGTCATGTCCCGTTGGTAGCGGGTTCCTACTGTCTGACCGAGGAATTTCTCGACTTCAGCGAAGACCGCCAAGTTGTTCAGCGGATGCCCCCACAGGTGGCCGGGTCCCAGCACATGACCCTCATCCTTGGCGAGGAGATAAGTCACGGGCGCGTGACGCTGGCGCAGGGCCGCAACGACCCGGTCCGACTGAGCCTGAACCACCACCGGATCCAGCGCGCCCTGGATGATCAACAACGGCGTCTCGATCTTGTCTGCCGAGTTGATGGGCGACTGCCGCTCCAGATCGGCCTTACCCTCGGGCGTCGAAGGGTCGCCAACGCTTTGGTCGAACAAGACGCGTGCGCTCTTGAAGACGGCTGATTCCGAAAGGAGCACCAGATCGGACGGCCCGCACATGTCGACCGCGGCGACGTAGAGGTCGGGCGTAAAGGCGGCGCCCGCCAGCGCGGCGTAGCCGCCATAGGACATTCCGAAGATCGCGACGCGCTTCGGATCAGCGATCCCGGTCGCAACCAGCCGCCGAACGCCCCAGGTGATGTCGTCCTGCACCCGCTTGCCCCATTGCCGATCGCCGGCTTTGAGGAACCGCTTTCCGTACCCGACCGATCCGCGGAAGTTCGGCTGGAGCACTGCAAAGCCCCGATTGGCGAAGAACTGGGCGAGGTTGGAATAGCCCCAAGCGTCGCGCACGTTCCAAGGGCCTTCGTGCGGCACGACGAGCAGTGGCAGGGATCTCGGTGTCACTCCGCGCGGAAGCGTCAGATAGGCGTGGATCTCGAGCCCATCCGCCGAGGGGTAGCGGATCGCCGTCATCTGAGCAAGCGCGGCGCGTGGCAGCGACGGGGTGAGCCGGTACTGGAGGGTGAGCGCGCCCGTGGGGCGATCGAACAGATACGCCTCGCCTGGTTCGCTGTCGGAGCTGGCGAAGATCAGCCAATCCCGACCATCGGCGGCGGGCTGAAGCCGCAATTTCCTTCCCGACAAGCGGGCCTGCAGGCGACGGAAGTCAGCCTGCATGCTCGGGTCTCGCCAGGCGTATCGCAGGCCGGCGTCCCCCTCGTAGACCGTTGCGGTCGGGCGGTGCGTGTGCGGTGAGAAGACCGTCTCGTCCAGATCGACTTCCTGCTCGGGGTCCGACGCGACTACCTCCTCATGGCCGTTGCGAATGTCGAGCGAGACGAGCCGGACCTTGTCGACACTCTCGCCGTGGTTCGACGCCAGATAGACATGCCAGCCATCAGGGTCGAACTGGAGAACGTTACAGGTCTCCGACCACCAGCAGTCATAGATCAACTTGGGACCCGCAGCGTCTAATCGCACCAATTCAAACTGGCCGTACTTGCCTGTGCGGATAGCGAGCCGCGGTTTGCCGGCGAGATCGAAGACCCACCCGACCGCTCCCAGGTCGTTTCTGCGCAGGAGGGTGCGCTTTCCGGTGGCGATGTCGACGGCGTAGAGGTTCAGCTGAGGGGGCTGCCCGCCGTTCAGCCCGACATACACCACATCGGGAGCCACCTCGGGCAGAGCCAGAACCATAGCCGGCGTCCCCATGCCGCCCGTGAGATTCCGAGCCTTCGGCTCGCCGGAGGACACAGTGATCCCGTCCGCGCGAACGGCGAAAAGGTCGACTTTCCCGTTGCCGCTCGAATCCCTCGTGAATAGCAGAAAGCGGCTATCGTTCGACCAGTAGAGAGCCAGTGCCGAGTGATCGCTTCCCGCGGCCACGGGCCGAGCGGCAGTGAGCTGCTCGTCGGTCCGCTTGATCCAGATGTTCTGGACGCCGCGGAACGGCTTCAGGAAGGCGAGGAGCTTGCCGTCCGGAGATATCTGAGCGGCCGTAATCTCCAGCTCCGCCAAAAAAAGTGTCCGATCTAGCAGCGGCGCGGAGGTGCTCGCTCCCGCGGACGTCGTGGCGTAGAAGATCGCCAGCACGCAGGAGAGCACAAGAACATATGCGCCGCGCGCCGGGCGTTCGGCACCCCCCGAGACCGCTATGTCATTGCCCTGACGAGCTCCCGAAGTGCTGGAATCATTCTGCAGCGAGCGCCTCGAAGGCCGAGATGATGACTTCGTCCGTAATTTCGCTCGGTGTCTGAAAGCGTTCAAACAGCAGACCGTCCAGATGCGCAGCATTCGCTCGAGAGGAATCGAAGGCCTCCCGCCTGCCTCGCTGCCCTTCGGGTAGACCGATTCGACCGCAGCCGTGAGCTCCTTCCACTGAATAATCCGATCCATGTCGGCCAGGAATCTTGCCCGGCGCGTAGTCTTGGCGAACTTCTCAAACCCCGTCAGCGTCCGCTGCTTCATGAGTACACTCGCACAATGGCCGCTGTATTGTAATACTGCGCAAAGGAGGGAAGACGCCGATGGATATCAAAAGTGTCCGGGACCGAGTTCAGGTAGACGACGCAGACCTCACCCAATCGCGTTTCTCGAACGCGAAGCTACTGGACTCGAGCTTTGTGAATGTAGCCCTGCAACACTCCTCATTCACGAATGTAAATCTCTCCGACGCCGTGTTCGTCGACGTCAATCTCTCCAATGTCTCTATTACCGACTCGAACCTCAGCGGCATGAGAATCAACGGGGTTCTGGTCTCCGATCTCCTTCAAGCATATGAGAGCCGCGCGACAGGTCAGTAGTTCAGAGTTTCCCTAGAGCGGGGAGGGCCATAGAAAGGCACGACGGAACGCTGTGTGTAGGACCGAGTGCGGGCCAGGACCGGACCCAGAGAGGACCGGTGTAAGCTTCAGGAAAGCAGACAACCCGGTGCCGACGAAGCGCGGCCCATATGAGACACGGGAGAGTTGCAGTGGTTTCAAGTCCCACGGTGCGGCTGGCTCATCACCTGACCTTCGCAGGCGAATGCGAGGAAGCCTTTGAACTCTATGCACAGATCCTCGGCGGGACCCTCCTCGGGGTGCGAAAGTACGTGGATTCGCCTTTTGGGTCACAGGTTCCGCCGAACTGGCAACAAAAAGTCCTGTTCGCGAGCCTGAAGGTAGGCGACTGCGCCTTGCACGGCACTGACCATTTGCCGAATCAGTACCGGCGGTCCGAGGGGTTCTACGTCTCGTTGCACATCCGTGAGCCTGAAGACGCGGCTCGAGTCTTTCGTAGTTTGTCCCAAGGTGGCGTCGTACAGGTCAGCCTTCAGAAGTCGTTTTGGTCGACGCACTTCGCGCTCTTCGTGGACCGGTTTGGAATACCGTGGGAGATCGATCATGAGTCGCCGCCGTGATCACTCGGTCGAAGTCAG
>DATKPP010000009.1:0-18259 GCA_035524075.1 Steroidobacteraceae bacterium
GCCCGCACCCACGCCGTGAAAGACGTCGACTTCAAGGCGAGCTTTGGCGAGATGGTCTATGTCGTGGGTCCCTCCGGTAGCGGCAAGACGACGATGCTCAGCATGATCTCGGGCATTCTGCGACCCAACTCCGGCGCGGTACGCATCGAGGGCACCGATATCTGGTCCCTTGGGGCAGACGCGCTGGCCGAGTTTCGCCTGCACAAGATCGGCTTCGTATTCCAGGACTTTCATCTCTTTCCACGCCTGACGACCGCCGAGAACGTGGCGATCCCGCTGATCCTGCAGAAGCGGGACTGGGCCGAAGCGCTTGCGGAAGCCGAGAAGGACCTCGAAGTCGTGGGTCTGAAGAATCGCGCGCACCTCCCGCCGGTCAAGCTGAGCGGCGGGGAGCAGCAACGCGTCGCGATCGCACGCGCCATCACCAGCCGCCCCGAGATCATGATCTTCGACGAGCCGACCGCCTCGCTCGACGGCGACACCGGGCGCAACATCGTCCAGTTCGTGCGTGAGCACCTGCTGTCTGACAAGCGCTGCATCGTGATCGTGACGCACGACAGCCGGATCTATGAGTTCGCCGACCGCATCCTGAAGATGGAGGATGGCAGAGTGACCGGCGTCGAGAGGAGCGAGTTGGATGCACAATAGAGTCATCTTCATCGGCGCGGGGCTCGGGCTCACGCTCGCGCTCGCGAGCGCCTTCATCTTCAGCCGGGAGCCGCAATCCCAGCCGCCGGTCTTCAATCCGACGGCCAACCCCTACCCCAAGGGCATCTACTCCGAGGGCATGGTCGAGAGCGACCAGGCTCAGGGCGAGAACATCAACATCTATCCGGAGGTGCCGGGCCCGATCACCCAAGTGCTGGTCGCCGAGGGGCAGCAGGTGCACAAAGGCGATCCGCTCGTCTCGATCGACGACTCTGTCGAGCGCGCTACCACCGAGCAGTTGCAGGCGCAGGCCGAGGCGGCCCTCGCGATGCTGCACGAGCTAAAGGCCGAGCCCCGCCCCGAGACTCTCGCCGTCGCGCGGGCCCAAGTGGGCAACGCCCGCGCGACGCTCGAGAACGCGCTGGATCAGCTCACGAAGGAGCAGCGCTCGTATCAGATGGACCCCAGGGCCGTCAGCAAGAATGACCTCGACAACGTCACCAACGCGGAGCGGATCGCGGCTACCAATCTCCAGGTGGTAGAGAAGCAGTACCAGCTCACGAAAGCCGGCGCGTGGATCTACGACATCGAAAACCAGGAGCGAACCTACACCTCTCTCGAGAGATCCTATTTGTCGGCTGCCGCACTGCTCGCGAAGTACACCATCCGCGCTCCGTCGGACGGCGTCGTGCTCGCCGTGCAGGCCACCGCGGGTAGCTATGTCTCGCCGCAGGGCGCATACAATTCCTACACGCAGGGGTTCGATCCGCTCGTCGTCATGGGTAAGCCTCAGGGCAGCTTCGAAGTGCGGGCATACATCGATGAGATTCTCGTCGATCAGCTGCCGGATCCCTCGAGAATGCGCGCTCAAATGTTCATTCGCGGCACGAATCATCAGGTGCCGCTCACGTTCGTGAGGGTCCAACCCTACATCTCGCCCAAGATTGAGCTCTCCGACGAGCGCGAGGAGCTGGTCGATGTGCGCGTGCTGCCGGTCATCTTCCGCTTCCAGAACTCGAAGATGCTTCATCTTTATCCGGGGCAACTGGTCGATGTCTATGTCAAGTCTGAATGAGAAAGGCCGCTCGAGAATGGCGCAGCGGATCATCGTGCTCGGCCTGGCGTACAGCCTCGGCGGCTGCGCCGTCGGGCCGGACTTCCACCGCCCGGCCGCGCCGCCCGCGGCCCACTACGGCTTGGGGGCGGATGCGGCGCAGACCTCTGCCGCCCAGGGAGTCGCCCAGCACTTCACCCCCGGCGCCGATGTGGCAGGCGACTGGTGGCGGCTGTTCAATTCCACGCGGCTCCAGGCCATCGTTGCCGAGGCGCTAGCGAACAACCCCGGCCTCGCCGCCACGCAGGCGAGCCTCCGTTCAAGCGAGGACAGCCTTCGAGCCGGATATGGCATCTTCTATCCGCAGACCCATGCCGATGCCGCGGCGACCCGCGAGCGCCTCTCGCCGGCTGAATTCAACGAGGATGCGCGCGCGAGCGTCTTCAATCTCTTCACCCTTTCCGCTTCGGCGAGCTACGCGCTCGACGTGTTCGGGGGGGAGCGGCGCCAGCTGGAGGGGCTGGCTGCACAGGTCGACGTACAGCGCGCCACAGAGCGCGCGACCTATGTAACGCTACTCTCGAACATCGTCAACACGGTAGTCGCCGAGGCCGCGTACCGCGCGGAGATCGATGCAACCCGGCGGCTCATCGAGCTTCAGAAGGAGCAGGTGAGGCTCGCTCAGGTGCAGTACAATTCAGGTACCCAGCCCTACTCCAATGTGCTGTCGCTGCAGAGTCAGCTCGACTCCTATGAGGCCACCATTCCGCAGCTCGAGCAGAAGCTCGCGCAGAGCGACGATCTGCTGGCGACGCTCGTCGGCCACGTTCCGGCCGACTGGAGCCCGCCCGAGATCGGCCTGAAGGATCTGCGCCTGCCGCGCGATTTGCCGGTCAGCCTGCCGTCCGACCTGGTGCGACAGCGGCCGGACATCCTGATCGCGGAGGCGACGGCTCACGCCGCGAGCGCCAACGTCGGAGTCGCGACGGCAGCGCTACTGCCGAGCGTGACGTTGAACGGAGCTTACTCGGCGAACGGTAACGCAACGAGCCAGCTCCTCGCCTCGAGCGGCAAGGCGTGGAGCTTCGGAGTCAACGTGGAGCAGCCTCTTTTCGAAGGCGGCACTCTGTGGTTCAACCGCAAGGCAGCCGTCGAGAACTATCACGAGGCGCTGGATCTGTATCGCCAGACCGTGCTCGGCGCGTTTGAGCAGGTCGCCGACTCGCTGCGAGCGCTCGACCACGATGCCGCGACCCTGCGCGCCCAGGATGAGGCCCTCACCGCGGCCCGGGAGGCTTTACATCTCGTGCAAGTCAACTACGCGGCCGGCCTGGATACCTATCTCGATGTGCTCACGGCCGATGCGCTATACCACCAGGCGGCGATCAACGAGCTCGAGGCGGCGGCCCTGCGGTACCAGGACACCGTTGCGCTCTATGTCGCTCTGGGAGGTGGGTGGTGGAGGGAAGGCGGCGCGGAAGCGTACCACTGAGAGTGGGTTCGGCTGCGCGCTAAATATGCCGCGAGAGAATTTCCCCCTAAGCCTCGATGATCACCTTGAGCGCTTGCGTTTTTGCCGCATGCCCGAAGGTCTCGTAGGCATCGAGAATCTTGTCGAGCTTGAAGCGGTGCGTGATGAGCTTCTTCGGATCGATCCTGCGGCTCTGAACCGTCTTGAGCAACATGGGAGTCGCGGCCGCATCAACCAAGCGCGTAGTGATGGTGATGTTACGATCCCAAAGCCGCTCAAGATGAAGATCGACCTTGGCACCGTGGACCCCGATGTTGGCAATCGTCCCGCCCGGAGCGACGATGTCTTCGCAAGTTATGAATGAGGCCGGTACGCCGACCGCTTCGATCGCTGTATCGACGCCGCGACCCCCAGTCAGTTTCATCACCGCTTCGGCGGCGTTGCCGTCGGAAGCATTCACCGTCTGCGTGGCACCGAAGCGCCGCGCGACTTCCAGGCGATTCTGGTCGAAGTCGACCACGATGCACTCGGCCGGCGAGTAGAACTGCGCGGTCAGCAGCGCAGCAAGGCCGATCGGGCCAGCACCGACGATGGCAATCGTGCTGCCTGGAGCCACCTTGCCGTTGAGCACTCCGCATTCGAAGCCAGTGGGAAGAATGTCGCTCAGCATGACCAGAGCCTCTTCGTCTGTGCCGTCCGGGATCGGATACAGGCTGTTATCAGCGTGCGGGATGCGCACGAACTCCGCTTGGGTACCGTCGATCTGATTGCCGAGAATCCAGCCCCCGGTGGTGCAGTGTGAGTACATGGCGCGGCGGCAGTACTCGCAGCGGCCGCATGCGGTGATGCACGAGATGAGGACGCGGTCGCCCTTACGAAAGTTGGTGACGGCCTCACCAGTCTTGACCACGACCCCGGTTCCCTCATGTCCGAGGATGCGGCCCGGGCCGCAGCTGGGCACGTCGCCCTTGAGAATGTGCAGGTCGGTGCCGCAAATCGTGGTCTTGCTGATCTGCACGATTGCGTCGCCGGGTTCCTTGATCTGCGGAACGGGACGCTCTTCGAGGGCTTTGTGGCCGGGACTCTGATACACGAGAGCTTTCATCACGCTTCTCCTCAGCTTGCGGTGACATAGCATCGCACGCGTGGGGTGCTCGCCTAATACGTAGCTTCCGCAGCGCTCAGCGTCTCGTGCCCTGAGATTGTTACGCGGATGGACGGCGATGAGTCCCCGCCCTACTATGCCGGCGGGGCGCCGAAATGTCGGCATCGAGCAAGCATGCGCGCAAAATCGCGAGCATCAAAATCTCTGCGTGCCCAGGCCCTGCGCGTGTGGCGAGTGCTGGGACCCGGGCTGATCACCGGCGCCGCCGACGATGACCCGAGCGGCATCGCCACTTACTCGCAAGCCGGGGCACAGTTCGGCTACGCGCTCACTTGGACGATGCTGCTCACCGTGCCGTTCATGGCCGCGATCCAGATCATCAGCGCGCGGCTGGGGTGGCAGACCGGACGCGGCCTCACGAAGGCCATCGGGCAGCGATTTCCCGGGCCTGTACTGTACGCGCTGGTCGCGCTTCTGGTCGGAGCCAACACTCTCAACATTGCTGCGGATCTGTCGGCCATGGGGGCGGCGCTGCGTCTTGTCGCTCACGGCTCGGCGGCGTGTTACACGCTCGCGTTCGGGCTGGGGTGCCTGACGGCCGAGGTCTTCGTGCCCTATCATCGCTACGCGGGTTACCTCAAGTTCCTGACCCTCGTCCTGCTCGTCTACGTCGTCGCGGCCCTCAGTCTCAGGATCCCCTGGTCCGCCGTGGCTTGGTCGACCCTCTTTCCTTCGATATCATTCAATCGAGATCTGCTGCTTACCGTACTGGCAGTGTTCGGCACCACGATCAGCCCATACCTTTTCTTCTGGCAGGCCTCGCAGGAAGCCGAGGAGTCGATGCTGAGCTACCGCCGAAAACATCGTCGGATGGGCAGCGGAGCCCTCGGCAATGACTTGCGGCACATTTCCGTCGATACCTGGTGCGGCATGAGCTTCTCGAACCTGATTGGGTTCTGCATCATCGTGACCACGGCTGCTACCTTGCATACACACCGGCTGGGAAACATCCAGACAGCCGCGCAGGCTGCCGAGGCGCTGCGCCCGCTCGCAGGCCCCCTCACATTCCTGCTGTTCGCGGCCGGAATCATCGGCACCGGGCTGCTTGCAGTGCCCGTGCTCGCCGGGTCCGCCGCGTATGCGGTGGCCGAGGCCTTCGGCCTGCGAGCCAGCCTCGAGTCTACGGCGAACCGTGCCGTCGGCTTCTACGCGATCGTATCGGCCGCAACCGTCGCCGGAGCCGCGCTGGCAGTGACCCATGTCGACCCGATCGCGATGCTGTTCTGGACCGCGGTCATCAATGGAATCGTGGCGGTGCCCGTCATGCTGGCGACGATGCTGTTGGTATCTGGCAGGAGCGATCAGGATGCTCTGCGGATGCCGCTCGGGCTGCGGGTCCTCGGCTGGCTCGCGGTGGCGGTCATGGCGCTGGCGGCCGCCAGCTATCTCGGATCCGCGCTAATGAATTGACGCTTCAGGGCGTCGGAAAGAGCACCCGCTTCGGCTGTTCACTCAGCTTTTTGAGCATCTTCCCGATCAGGGCCGTCTTGATCTGCCCCGCCTGTTTGGGCGGCACCAGGCAGCGCACGATAGCTTCGATGTTGCCGTTGTCGCTGGCGCGGAATAAGACCAGCGGCTCCTCAGTCACCTCGATTTCGTGCACAAGCGTGTCCTAGGTAGTTTTGCGCATGGCATGACGAATCGCTTTTCGTGATGCTGTCGAGGTCCTGCCCCCGAATCGACAGAGGAGCCGCAATCGTGCTCAAGATCGGAATCAACGGCTATGGCCGCATCGGCCGCACTATATTGCGCGCCTTGTACGAGCAAGGCAGGCGCGGACAGGCTCAGATCGTCGCGATCAACGATCTGGGCGACGCACAGATCAACGCGCACCTGACACGCTACGACACGGTTCACGGACGCTTCGGCACTCAGGTGAAGGTCGACAACGATGCCCTGATCGTTCACGACGATCGCATCCAGGTGTTCTCGGAGCGAGATCCGGCCAAGCTTCCCTGGTCGCGCGTAGGCGTCGACATGGTGCTGGAATGTACCGGGTTATTTACCAGCAAGGCCAAGGCCAGCAAGCACCTGGAGGCCGGCGCGAAAAAAGTGCTGATCTCTGCCCCTGGCGGCAATGACGTCGATGCCACGGTTGTTTATGGCGTGAACGACGCCGTACTGAAGTCGAGCCAGACGGTGATTTCCAACGCCTCATGTACGACCAACTGTCTCGCACCCCTCGCCAAGGTACTCAACGATGCGATCGGCATCACCGCCGGGGTAATGACCACGGTCCATTCGTACACCAACGATCAGGTGCTCACCGATGTCTATCACAAAGACTTGAGACGAGCGCGCTCGGCAACGCACTCGATGATTCCGACAAAGACTGGCGCGGCCACGTCTGTCGGGCTGGTACTGCCGGAGCTCAAGGGCAAGCTTGACGGCTTTGCGATTCGTGTTCCGACCATCAACGTCTCGCTGGTGGACCTGAGCTTTACTCCGGCGCGTACGACCAGCGTTGAGGAAATCAATGCACTGATGAGAGGCGCCGCCGAGCGCGGACCGCTCCAGGGCATACTCGCGTATGCGGACGCCCCTCTGGTTTCCGTGGACTATAACCACGATCCTCACTCGTCGATTTACGATGCCACCATGACCAAAGTCATCGGCGGCTCCCTGGTCAAGGTTTGTGCTTGGTACGACAACGAATGGGGCTTTTCCAGTCGCATGCTCGACACCGCGCTGGCCTGGTCACGCGCCGAGTGAGTCCGAGAGTCCCGTGAAACTGCTGCGCATGACCGATCTGGACCTTTCGGGGCGACGCGTACTCATTCGTGAGGACTTGAACGTCCCGATACAGAATGGCGTAGTGAGCAGCGATACCCGCATCCGTGCCGCGCTACCGACGCTGCAGGCGGCGCTCAAGCAAGGCGCTCAAGTCATTGCGCTCTCTCACCTGGGTAGGCCGGAAGAAGGCAAATTCGACGCTGCATGCTCCCTGGCTCCGGTCGCCTCGAGGCTCTCGGAGCTGCTTGGCCAGCCGGTACCGCTGCGCCGGGATTGGCTCGCCGGCGTTGACTGTGCCCCCGGCTCGGTCGTGTTGTGCGAGAACGTACGCTTTAACAAGGGCGAGAAGAAGGACGATGACGGGCTCGCCCGGCGGCTGGCGGCGCTGTGCGATGTGTTCGTCATGGATGCGTTCGCGACTGCACACAGGGCTGAAGCGAGCACGCATGGCGTTGCGAAGTTCGCGCCCGTTGCCTGCGCCGGTCCGCTGCTCGTGAGGGAGATTGACGCTCTGGAGCGCGCGCTGGTAGCGCCGATGCGCCCACTTGTCGCGATCGTTGGAGGCTCGAAGGTCTCGACCAAGCTGCCGATGCTGGAGGCGCTGCTATCCAAAGTGGACACCCTCATCGTCGGCGGCGGCATTGCCAATACGCTCCTTGCCGCGACCGACATATCCATCGGTAGATCGCTCTGCGAACCCAACATGATCGGGACCGCGAGAACGTTCCTGGAGCGTGCACGCGCCGCCGGTCGAACGGTTGTCCTGCCTGCTGATGTAATGGTGGCACGTGAGAGCCTCGCCACAGCGCATGGTGAGGTGCGGCGCGTCGGGCAGGTGACAGCGGACGAGATGATTCTCGACCTCGGTCCCGAGAGCATTCGTCGGATCTGCGACATTCTGCAGGCGGCCGGTACGATTGTCTGGAACGGGCCGGTGGGCGTATTCGAACTGGATCAGTTTGGCCAGGCAACCCAGGCAATCGCTCGCGCGATCGCGAGCAGCCGGTCTTTCTCGCTGGCGGGGGGCGGCGATACCCTGGCCGCAATCGAAAAATACAGCGCTGAAAAGAGCATCTCGTATATCTCGACGGGAGGCGGCGCGTTTCTGGAATGCCTCGAGGGAAAGACCCTGCCTGCGGTTGCGGTCCTCGAGGAGCGCGCAGCGCACGGTCCGCTTTGAGGCGGAGACATTCGTCGAGAGCCTAGGTCACGCGGCGGACCGCAACCCGAGAGTTGCATGGCAACGTTCAGATCGCCGCTTGAAGAGTGTGGCGCATTTGATCGTACCTGATCTTCCTGGCTGCGGAGCGACGCACCCACCGAAGGGCGGTTAATCGATTCGCGGAGCCGCGGCCTTCGTCTACAACGCGCTCGGCATACCACTGGCAGCCGGCACCCTCTATCCGTTCTTTGGGCTGATGCTGAGCCCGATGATTGCAACGGCAGCAATGAGCCTCAGTTCGGTGTCCGTCATCGCCAATGCCTTGCGACTGCGCTGGGTACGATTGTGAGCGAGCCGATCCAGCGTCCTTTCATCGCCAGAAAGGCTTCACTGCCCGGAAAGCTTCCCATGCAGGGGGCAGACTCTTCAGGAGTTTCACCTTGGCCTTCCTGAGCCTCTCGTGCATGGCCGCACGGTCCCGATGCCTGATGAGACGCAGAAGCTGCCGCGCGACTGCCAGATCGTTCAGCTCACCGAGCACATCTTGGAGGATGCAGAGTGCGTTGACGTAGGGCTCGACCCTCCTCCGGGGGTAGAGACCAGAAAGAGAGTCCGTTTCGTAGCGCAATCGCTTGAGGGCGATGCGCAGCCGGTGTCGCTGTTTAGCCTTGAGGTCTGCTATGCCTCTCCCGGCCTTACGCGCCCTGCGGGCACTACGGCTCAGCCACTTTTTCCCAATCTCCATTAGCGGGTCATCGAGCAGGGGACGGAGGGTGGGAGCGAGGTCCTCGCACCATCGCGCATCCGCGAGCCAGCGTCTCGCGATTCGAATGAAGCTCCGATATCTAATCGAACGCAGCGCTCGAATTGCGCCGCGATCGGCCATACGACGTCGCGAGCGCACCTCTTCGCCAATTCGTTCGGTAGCCGCCGACTGCGTCGGATGCGGTCTGAGTCTCGGTAAGGTTCGGCTTTCAAAGACGTCCCAATTCCGCGCCGTACCCAATCGGTCGCTCAGCCACTTCATGCTCTTCCGGATTTCCCCAGTCGCTTGTGATGCGAGTACGTCCTTGAATAGCATGAGCGTTGCATTCATGCGCCGGAGCGCGACGCGCATCTTATGCACGCGCTCCATACCCCCTCCATTTACTATGGCAATCCGATTCTCGATCAGACTATTGAGCTCATCACGCATAATCGCCGCAAATCCACCCTGAACCGTCGTATCTGGCGGAAGCTTGATCACTCCAGTCTTATATCGGCGGCCGCGCAACGGATCTCTCGGGTCGGATCAGGTGATAGTGGCAACATGGCTGACCACTGCTCGGTCACAGCATCAATGTTGATAGCTGCGATGGAGCACCGCGGGTAGAAGCACATCTTTTGACCTTCGAATTTTGATTACCCTACAAAAGCTCCAGACAGAATGGTAATGCGTACTTTCCGAGGAGGGTCGCCCTAGAAATGGTGCTCGAGCGCCCAGCGGTCCGCGCCATCCGTTCTCCCAGGTATCATCAATAGAGAGTCGATTGATGGGACAGCAGTCAGGGGACACTTCACCTGATGAATTCGCTCATAGCAACCGCATGCGGCTCGCGATACATACGCTGAGCGCACCACGGAAATACCTCCGCCCCTGGTACATCGCCTATCTGCTGCTGGGGACGGTAACCGCTGGCGTGCTTCCGGTGCTCCTGCCTCTGACGATCGAGTCCCTGTCCCATCGCCTCGCTACGGTCGCTTATGTGATGGGAGCTTACAATCTGGGGCTACTGACCTCACCCCTATGGGGCGCACTCGCCGAGCGTCTCAGGCTCTATCGCCAGCTGTTTGTTTGGAGCTTTCTGCTCACCGCGCTGGCCATCGCCGCCGTGCCCGTACTGCATGAATTTTGGAGCTGGATGGCATCGGCATTCGCCATCGGAGCGGGCTCGGGCGGGGCGGCAACGCTGGCGACGCTGCTGGTGATCGATTTTGCACCCCGGACTGAGTGGGAATCCCGCATCGGCTGGCTGCAAAGCTTCAATGCCTCCGGTCAGGTGGTGGGCCTCCTGATGGCCGCACCGTTCTCCAGTGGCCAGTGGGCAGCTGGCTTATGGGTGGCGGCAGCGTTATTGGCTCCGGCGATGCTGGTGGGGGGCATGGGCCTGCCACCATCGGGTGCGGCAAGGTGGCAAAACGCAGATCCGCACGACGTCCACCCCCACCTCAACGTACGCGCCCTCTCAATTTTCCCAAAGCTCGATCTGGCCTCCGGTGTGGCGGCACACATCTACCGTTTGAATTGGCAAGGATTACGCCAAATACCACATGCGATAGGCACGCCCTTCGGCCGCTTCCTGTTGTCGTGGTTCATGCTGGCGCTGGCCGTGGCGGCGCTCTTTTCTTACTTCCCCCTGATGTTTGCACACAGCTACGGTATAGCCGTCGACTTCAGCGCGAGAATCTATGCCGCGGCGGCAGCGTTGAGCATTGCTTTGTACGTCCTTACGAGCCATCTCGCTTCGAGGTATGGCGCCGGCCGTCTCTACCGCGCAGGTCTAATGTTGCGCATCGGTGGCTTTACTCTCCTGTCGGCGCCGTTTCTGACATTGATGGAAGGTAAGGACTGTACGGTGCTGGGGGCGGCAGGCTTTGTGCTGATCGTCGTCGCGTGGCCCCTCATCAGCGTCTCCGGAACGGAGCTGGCGGCGCGCCTGACGCCCTTCAGCGAAGGCGCGGCGGTCGGCCTGTTGAACGCTGCACTGGCGCTCGCGACCGCGATCGGGACCCTCATCAGCGGCCCCCTGGTTCATCATTGGGGATATGGAATCATTCCCCTGACGGCAGTGGCAGGGCTCGTTATTTCCCTTCTTCTGGCGGCTGAGGGAGAACCGAAACGTCGATGAGTGGTGCTCATGCCTCGATGAGATGCGACACGGGGAATCCTGAAGCGCAGCCAAGGGGGGACGGTGTGCCGATAGGATCTCGCGCGGGCATTGATGTCGCCGGAAAGACGGTAGTCTTCACCGGCGCACTCGCGGGGATAACCCGTGAGGAAGCGGAGGAGCTGGCCGAGCGGCTCGGCGCCAGAGTGGCCGGCTCGGTCTCCCGGAGCACCGATTATATCGTCGCCGGTCCGAGGGCGGGTTCCAAGCTCACCAGGGCGCGCGCGCCCGGCGTGAAGGTTCTTTCCGAAGCCGATTGGTCTGCACTCATCGGCGCTGAGATGCGCTGAACCCTCGCGTTTTGACTGAAGGTCAGCCGCCAAACCGACTATGTAGTTCCGCGTATTGTCAGTGCCGGTCCAGGGGACCACGATTCTCGTACTCGCGCGATCCGCCCTGGTGACACGCGAGGCCATTGAACGTGCTCAGGCCTCAAGAGGTAACATCAAATGAGATCAGACAGCGACATAAAACGGGACGTGGAAGCAGAGCTCAGATGGGCACCGGATGTCTGCGAGACCGACATTGCCGTGAAAGTCACGAGCGGGGTCGTCACTCTCACCGGCTATGCGGTGAGCGCTCACGAGAAGTATCGCGCCGAGGTGGCTGCGAAGCGCGTAACGGGGGTCACCGCGGTAGCGAACGACCTTGCGGTTCGTTCGCCGTTCGACGGAATGCCGACGGACCCTGAGATCGCCCGCGATGCCGTCGCAGCGCTCAAGCTGCAATTGCCCTTCGTCTGGGAGAATATCAAGCCGATCGTCAAAGAGGGCCATGTTGTACTGGAAGGCACGGTCGAGTGGCACGAGCAGCGCGAGCGCGCGGAGGCCGCGGTACGGTACCTGCGTGGCGTTCTTTCGGTACGCAATTCCATCAGCCTGAAGCCTCGCGTGGCGCCCCTCGAGATCAAGCAGAAGATCGAGGACGCATTTCGGCGCAACGCCATCATCGATGCCCACAAGGTCGCAGTGGATGCCTCCGGCAGCGAAGTCACCCTGCGCGGGGAAGTGCGCTCATGGGCCGAGCGCGATCAGGCGCAGGCGACCGCGTGGGCTGCACCTGGCGTTTTGTCCGTAAAGAACGAGATCACGGTACGCGTCTGACGTTCTCAAAAGCCGCTATTGCTGCGCGTGTGATCCCCGAGTCCGAAAGCCTGTCGAGCTTCATCTGGCGCACGCGCTGTCGGGACCCCGGGGCGTCACCGCCCCGAGAGCACGATTGCAAGTACGTGGGATCGGGTCGCGTGCAGCGTAGCGGCGGTTGAGCGTGATTCGACCCCTGGCGGATAACGCGCAGCGCTCAGCTGAGCAAACCCCCGCCCACTGTTGCGATGTCGAACGCGAGGCCGACTGATGCTTCCCACATCCCAACGCCCTGTTCTCGTTGCCCTGAGCGAGAGCCACGATCTGGCCGCAGCTGTCGCCCGTGAAGCCGATCTGCCCGTCGTTCCCATCGAGGAGCGACCTTTCGAAGGCGGCGAGTTCAAGCTCCGGCCGCTCGAGTCCGTTCGCGGACGACAGGTATTCGCATTGCAAGCCCTCGCAGGCACCGATGATGCGCCAGCAGCCTCTCGATTCCTGCGTCTGCTGTTTCTTCTCTTGGGCCTCCGTGATGCCGGCGCGGATTCGAGGGTGGCGGTCCTGCCGTACTTTCCCTTCGCGCGCAAGGACCGACGCACACAGATCCGCGACCCGGTTACATCACGCTATGTCGCGGAGCTGCTCGAGGCGGCGCACGCCGACTGCATCATCAGCCTGGATGTGCACAATCCGGCCGCGTTTGATAATGCCTTTCGAGTCCCGACGATCCATCTGACGGCGCTGCCGTTGCTAGCGGATCACTTCGCACGCGCGGGGATCGGCGCTGAGGGACTGACTGTCGTCTCGCCCGACGTGGGCGGCATCAAGCGGGCTCAGATCTTTCGCGAGCTCATTGCCGCACGGACGGGCCGCGAGATCGATCTGGCTTTCATCGAGAAGCGGCGCGCCAAAGGCAAGGTCTCGGGCGGAAGGCTCGCGGGCGAGGTCACCGGCCGCGCGGTGATCATTCTCGATGACCTCTGCGCGACGGGAGGCACCTTGATCCGCGCGGCCGAAACGTGCCGGCGCGCGGGCGCCGCGGCAAGCCACGTCGCGGTGACGCACACGCCGCTCGCGGCGGGGCTCGAGGCATTGCTGGCCGCCGAGCCGATCACGAGCATCACGGTTACGGACAGTGTGGGCATCGCCTTCCCGGCAACGCGCTCGCCTTCCGGCTCCGCGAAGCTCGTCACTCTTTCGATTGCGCCGCTGATCGGCCAGGCACTGGGACGGATGGTGACCGGCAAGCCGGTTGCGCCGCTCCTCGAGAAGTGGCCGGTGCCGCCGGACGCGTGAGGCAGCAGCGAAATCCCAGGTGATAGTTGGCATGGCTGTGCGGGTCCATGACGCGCGTACCGTGCCAGAATGGCGCCCGCCAGCGGCACCAGTCGGGATGCGCCCGGTAGGTGTCGAAGATGAACCAGCTGCCCTTCATCTCCGTGTAACCGAGCGTGGTGCTGCCACGCTGCGACATCTGATCCGGGGAGAGCGGCAGGTTCATGTGCTCGGCAGCGTTGCCGTTGAGGTCATAGACATCGAGCGGGCTGTGGCAGCGTGGGAAGCTGCCGTCCGGATAGGTGTTCGAGCCGCAGCCCGCCCAGCTTCCCCCGTTGCAGCCCGGCGTCTTGAAGCTGCCGGTTGCGCAGATGCCACGCTCGTAATTCGGGCCGTAGCTCCAGCGCTTGTCAGCCTCATGGGCTCGATTGTGGGCCTCGCGCATACGCCGGATGCCGACATCAGGCGGCACCCCCTTCGCAAGGTCGAAATCGTAATCGGGCGGTTCCCAAGCGCCCTGACAAGCATCTTCCCACTCGTCCGCATCGCATAGGCGCTTGCCCTGTGCCGCGCAGATCTGCGCCGCCTCACGCGCCTTGACCCAGACGACGGGATACTCGCAAGGGATATCCGGGAACTCAAACTGATCGATGCAGGCCTTGGCATCCTCCGGCGATTGCTTGGCGGGGTCATAGAGCGGAGCCATGTACTTGCGACCGCAGATACGCTCGAAGCGCGCGTTGGCATAGGAGACGTGTGCGGCCGCGAGCGTTGCCGCGCATTGCTCACGGGACATCGGATGCCGCGTGATCGCCGGATTACCCTGCCCGATGATGGGCGAGTCGCCGAAGATCATGCGGAGAACGGCCATCTGGGCGTCCGACAGGCCGTGGACCTTCTGGACCTCTTGCAGCAGCCGTCTGTTCTCCGCCGCCCGGATCGCCTGTGAGGTCGACGCGTGTGCTGCCGTGCCATTGCGCTGGGCGATCGCAATCGGGGTAGCCATCGTCAACAGGCCGATGAGACCGAAGCACGCCATCGTATGCCTCATCACACTCTCCTCATTGCGGCCGGTCACGGCGAGTCAGATAGAAGAAGTCGCGATCGTCGGGCGCGGCAAGAAATCTCGGCGCGAGGCCCTCGCGCGTGCGGCTGTCGCACTGCTCCATGCCTTGCACCAGGTGCTCGACCAGCCGCTCGCGATCCCGGTGGACGTAGAGAGCGAGATAGGTGTGCTCGAGCGCATTGATGTCGAGTTGCATCGCGTAGCGGCACTGATAGGCCTCAAAGACGCGGGCCATCGCGGAGGGTGTCGCCGCCGAGAAGTATCCATACAAGAGAAAGCGCCGCGAGCCCGTCTCTTGCAGACAGGCGCCGGCACGCAGTGTCCGCAAGACCTCGGCCACGGAGCCTGACCAGTTGCCGGCTCCCCAGAGGTTCACCAGCGGGCCGGGCACGCCGCGAGCGGCCACAGGATCGTACTCGAGGAGCGGCACACCGTTCTGTCGTGCATAGCGGATCGATGCAAGTGAGGTGTCGTCGCTTCTTGTCCAGGTCTTCATCTCGACTCGGCCGTCGTTCATGACGGTGAGGGTCGCGAGCCCCGGCTCGAGCTTGCTCAGGATCGTCCCTTCCTGGATGAATCCATAGTGGCTGCCATGATTGACGAGCGCGAGCGGCCCATAGCGGAATGCGCCGTGCTCCCGCTTGAATCCGCCGGCGAATGTCGCGACCGTTCGCCCGAGATCCGCGGGACTCACCAGGCCGTTCATGACGAGCGGCGCAGGACTTGCGACGCCGTCGGGCCCGGGCAGGCGAGGGTCGTAGATACTCTCGGGAGGACGCGGGGACCAGTCGAGGCGCGGATGGTCGGTACCCAGTGCGAAGTGCAGGTCGAATTCACTCAGATCGAACGCGACGAGGTAGACGAGCGCTCCCATCTCGACGGCATCGAGTCGATTCACGTGGGGCTGCGCGCCGAGCAGACCTGCGGTCATGTCGCCGGGAGTCACCGCGCTCATATAAATGCCGGGCAGATCCTGCACCGGGTACCAATGCCCCGGAGAGAAGCCGGCCGCCGCGCCGATGACATCGAGCCCGAGACTGCCCGGCGTGAGACACCGGGCGGCCGACTCGGCACTCACGGCCGCGGCAACGGGTAGATCGGGCGAGGCCGGATGAGGCGGCCGGCAATCGGTCGTCGCTTGCTCCAGCCCCGGCTCCAGGAAGGCGTCGCGGTACATCTGCTCCTTCACGAAGGAGATGATCTCCTCACCGCCATACACGTGGTCGCGCAGGAAGTCGGTGATGCTCTCGAGCGATGTACGATGGCCCGCCACGACATTGCGCACATACAGCCGGCCGTCGCAGAGCGGCGCATAAGGAAGGTGAGAGTCCGCGGCTTCCTCGAGTGAATCGTGAGCTGCGCTCCACACCTCGCAAGGCTCGCTACCCACCAACCCGCGGATACTCAGGGCCCGCTCACCCGCCAGGACAAGCTGCGGTCGCTGCTCGAGCGGCCGAGGGTTCTCGAGGTGGTAGGTCCGAGTCGTGGCGCCGGGCACATCGAGCATCACCAGGAACCACACGTTGACCGTGGGGTTGAGATTGACGAGTGTTGCGCCACCGCGCCCTGCCCCGGCGACATCGAACTCAACACGCTCTGCGCTCCGGAATGGCTGCAGCTCGAGAATGCTTTTCGGAGCATCCGTCTGATACTGCGTCCACTGCGTTTGCGGAGCACCGGGGAGTTGCGTACTGGAACGGGCGGTGGACCCGTCGATGACAGGCGACCCCAGCGCGAGGCCCATCGCGGCGACCAAGGCAACCACGGAGGCCAATCGTGCCGCTGACTCACCGCACTTGGAGCGTCTACGCATCCGTTGCATCCACCTGAGCCTCGTGACGGCTGTTGCGTCCCGGCAATGCGCGAGCTCTCGGATGTTGGCGGTCCTTGGGATGGCTCGTCCCGCCGGGGAGCGCGCGTGCACAACGGATGTGCTGCAGCGCATCGGCGAGATACGAGTGGGCGCGCGCCCGCCACTTGCGCGACGCTCCCGCTAATGCCGCATCGCGCAGGTGCCAGGCCGCGATCTGTGCCCGGATGGCAGCGCACCGGCTCATATAGAAGTGAATCAGCGTCTGCGGCACCGAATCGCCCATCGCTCGTGCGTACTGCGCGATCAGATCGTCGGCTAGACCCGCTGCCCCGAGCCGCCCGCATTCGAGCGCAAGAAACGCGACTTCCTCCGCTGGATCCAGGCGACGCAGGTCTGTGTCGAACTCGAGGCAATCGATCACGCAAGCCCCTCGGCTGCGCGTACCGAGGAAGATGTGTTCCGGGCGCAGATCTCCATGCCCGTCGATGAGACGCTCACCCCGACCGGCTAGAAGTGATGCGCGCTCACCGAGAAAGGCGAGTTGCGACTGAATCACCTCCTCCACGAGGCTGCGATCGAGCGCCAGGTCGGGCGCGCGCAACTCGCGCGCGTTGGTCAGGATTTTACGCCGCAGCCGGGCGAGATAGCCCCGCTCGCTCAGCGGCCGCCGCCTGGCACGGCGGAAAAAGGTCGCGAGCCTTGCGACCACCCGCTCGAGATCCCGAGGACCGACCGTGCCGGTGAGGATGGCCCGATCCAGCATGCGCGTCGCAGGAAGCCTCACCATCTCCACGAGCCAGTCGACGACCCTCGTTCCGGGCGCGCGCGTCAGCTCCCCGGAATCATCGCGTCCGAGCGGCACCACTCGCAGGTAAACGTGCGGCGCCAGACGCCGATTGAGTTCGAGCTCTGCTCGACAGGCTCGCTCGCGGCGAGCGAGCGTCCTGTAATCGACCGGCGCTTGACGCAGGGGTTTCTTGAGCTTGTAGGCGCGGTTGCCGACCAGGAAGACCCACGCAAAATGGGTTTCGATGGTCGCGACGGCGCGTGGGCGTCGCCGATAATGGCGTTCATCGGCCAGAAAGGCGACTTTCGCGGCCAAAGCTTCAGTCCGCGACTTTGTCATCGGGGGCGGCTCTGGAGTATAAAGTGGGTTCCCTCGACCAACCGGATCGCCACGGCGTGAAAGCTTTGCGCACCCTTTCCATGGGTCTCCCTCTCATGCTCCTTTGGGGTGTGAGTCTCGCGGCCACGAATCGCGCCCAATCGCCGCAGACGCATCTCGGGCCTTGCGGTCAGGCGCTGCTCCGCGCCATTCCTGCGCGTCCCGCGGGCGCACTGACAGGCCGCGGATTCGCCCGCCAGGTTTGGACTCTGTCGGGACCGGCGCGCGATGCGCGCGTCGTCGCACAGCTTCTCGAGGGCAACATCCCGGGCTTCCTCCGGCACCTCGTTCCCGTGACGGTGCGCAGCGAGACCCCTCGAGGCACGGACCGCGTGACGGTGTGCGTGCTGCCTGATTATCTTGCCGTAGGGTCCGACTCCGACTTCCTCTATGTTCCGCTCGGTCTGCAGGCGGCGCTCCAGGTCGCCGCGCGCTTCGGTTACGTCCTCCCAACGCCGAAGCTCGTCGATGCGATCTATGCGACGAGCCCCATCAAGCTGATCCCTGAGCCCCTGGCGCCGACCGATTCGATGCGCAGCACCGCCTATGTGCTGCATCACACCGAGCTCATCGACCTGGAGCGCGCACAGTATCCCGAGCCGCTCGGCACCCTCACGAGCGGCGACAAGAAGGATCTCGTCCTGACGGATCGCCTGTGGGAGACCCCGGGACACGTCGCGATATACGGCTGGCAGCGAGCG
>DATKPP010000010.1:0-76550 GCA_035524075.1 Steroidobacteraceae bacterium
TGTCGTTCGCCGCAAGCCTGGCTCTCGCCGCGCGGGGCCTCGTGAGGTTCCGAGCTCCGGCATCGGGTTGCGCAGCGGAATGACGGTCTCGAGCACCACGGAGGTGCTCGAATCGGCAAAGGCCGAGAGCCTGTTGAGGATGCCGGCGAGCTCCTCGACCGAGCGCGCGACCACCCGTGCGATCATGCAATCATCGCCCGTCACGCTGTGCATCTCGATCACTTCCGGAATGGCGCGTGCCGCCTCGATGAGTCCGCGCTTGTGCGAGGGTGTGGCGCGCAATCTCACGAACGCGCTGACGGAAAACCCGAGCTTCGAATAATCCACGCGCAGCAATCCACCGCGGAGAATGCCTCCCCGCTCCAGTCGATGGACACGGTCGGCCACTGTCGGTTGAGACACACCCAGCTCGCGCGCGAGGTCGGCGAAGGGGCGGCGGATATCGGCATCGAGGTTTGCAAGAATTTTCAGATCCAGGGTATCCATACACGAGGTCCTCGGGCGGTTGAATCTTTGATTGCAAGACGCAAGTAGCTTTGCACCTTGAGAAGCATAAGGCAATGGCACTCCAGTGCCACTAGTATCCGCGAGGCGTGTCCGTGAGCCCTTGAAGTGGAGCCGTAGCGTGCAGCGTGCAGCGCGAGCCTCGATATGGACCGTCGCTCTTTGCCTGGCGACGGTCTACGTGGTCTGGGGCACGACCTACTTCGCCATCAAGGTCGCGATCCAGGGCCTGCCCACTTTCTTCCTCGTCGGTACGCGCTTCCTCGTCGCGGGGAGCGTGCTGCTCGCCGCGCAGCTGCTGCGCAGGCCGCGAATGCCGCAGCTGACGGAGTGGCGCAATGCCGCGCTCCTCGGGGTGCTCTTCCTCGTGCTGGGAAACGGCTTCATCGCCGTGGCGGAGCATCACATCAGCTCCGGGGCCACGGTGGCATTGGGCAGCGTGATCCCACTCGCAACCGCCCTCTGGTCGGGGGTGTTCGGTCATTGGCCGCGCCGGGTGGAATGGATGGCCATCGCCCTGGGTGCGCTCGGCGCGGCCGTCATGCTGCTGGGCCGGGATCTGCAGGCCAGTCCGCTCGGGGCGCTGACCGTCCTCCTCGGCGTGACGAGCTGGTCGTTCGGGATCGTGCTGTCGCCGCGGCTGCGCGTGCCCCCGGGAGCGCTGGGCTTCGGAGCGGAGATGCTGTGTGCCGGGGTGATCGGCCTGGCGCTCAGCGCGCTGCTCGGGGAGCACTGGTCGCTGCCCCGCACTCCCCAGGTGTGGGGTGCATGGGTCTACCTGGTCGTCTTCGGCTCGCTCGTGGGCTTCTCGGCGTTTCGCTTCCTGGTGGAGCGCGTATCAGCGACGCTCGCGTCCACGTACGCGTACGTCAATCCGCCGGTCGCCCTGCTCGTCGGCTGGGCGCTCGGAAGCGAATCTTTCTCCCCGAGCCTGTTTGTCGGCTTGCCGTTGGTGCTGTCGGGTGTTGCGTTGCACGCGTGGGCGCACGCCCGATCATCCGCGCCGCGCGTGCCCGCGCCGGACGCCTCCGCAGCCGCGGTGCCTGGGAATGCGGTGTCCGCACCCTAGGTCTTGGCGGGCCGATCGGCGCTCCCGGGAATCGCCGCTTCCGCTGCCTTGAAGCCGGTCTTGCTGTGCGTGCCGTCGCAGAACGGCTTGGTCGTGGAGCCGCCGCAGCGGCACAGCGCGAACGGGCGCTTCGCGATCGAATAGGTCGCTCCGTTCCAATCGACGGCCGTCACGTCGTCGCCCTGGACGAGGTAAGGACCGTTCTGCAGCACTTTGATGGTTGCCATGAGATCTTCTCCCGGATTATGAGGAACCGACGCGCCGCCGAACCTCGGACAGGAACTCCAGGTGCGCCTCGGCGCTCGAAAAGCCCTTGTTCATCGTATCCACCGCAACGTGCGTACACCCCCACGAGCGGCACCAGTGGATGCGCGCCGCCACTTCCGCGGGATCCTTATCCAGGCGTCCGACGATCATCTCCTTGCCGAACTGGGCCGTGTCGCGGTGCGCCTCCTCGAGGAAACGCTCGATCTGATTCCAGCCCTCGATCGCGCGCTCGGGCGAACCCGTGAAGATGAAGCCATCTGCGAGGCGCGCAGCGCGGCGATAGACCGGCTCGGAGAAGCCGCCGAACCAGATCGGGATGAGCCGAGTGGGGCGAGGATTGAGGCACGCACGATCGATCCGATCGAAATCGCCGTTGAAGGTGATGAGCGGCTCCGTCCAGAGCTTGCGCAGCAGCTCGACCTGCTCCGCTTCGCGCCGCCCGCGCGTTTTGAAGTCCTGTCCGAGCGCCTCGTACTCCACATGGTTCCAGCCGATTCCGACACCAAGACGCAGCCGTCCACCGGAGAGCAAGTCCACATCGGCCGCTTGCCGCGCCACCAGAGCGGTCTGCCGCTGGGGCAGGATCAGGATGCCCGTCACGAGCTCGATCCGCTGCGTGAGCCCGGCGAGATGTGCGAACATCACGAAGGGATCGTGGAACGGGTGCTTGTCCGTGTAGGGACCGGTGAGCTTCGGCTCGCGCCCTTCATGCACCGCACCCAGCACATGGTCGTAGGTGAGCAGATAGTCATACCCGAGCGTCTCGGCCGTGGTGCCGATGCGCCGAACCGCTTCGGGGTCGCCGCGAAGCTCGGTCTGCGGGTAAACGACGCCAATCCTCACGGGCGGCTTCCAGTCATGGCCGGTGCGCGTGAGGTCAACTCACGCTCACCTCATCGTACGAGCCTGATCCGAGCTCGGACCGTCCAAAGATCTGCCGCTGCGCAATCCACTCGCGTGAGGCGTCGAACGCCTCCTGGGTGTAGGGCTCGAACACCAGGCGCTCGCCCGGTCCCCAGCGGCGCGTGTCCATCGAGGCGTGATAGCGCGTGGGAAACTCACGCTGGTAGTAGTGCGTGTACAGCTCGGGGCGCAGGTCGATATCGCGCTGGGCGCGGCGCAGCGCGTTGAAGTACCTCCGCAGGTCCTGCGGCGCCGCATCCTCCTTCACCATCGTGGCAATGACGAACGTCGTGTCGATCACCTTGCGAAACCCGAGCTGCTCGGCAAAGTAGCAGGGGCCGCTGAACAGGGCCGCCGCCGGTATGCGGCCCTCGATCAACAGCTCCATGCGCTTGAAGAGCATCCCATCGGCGAAGGACAGCTGGATACGCTCGCGTGGCAGATACTGCTCGAGCGCCTGGATGCTCGAGTAGTGACTGCCGGATTGATAGCCCACCGAGATCGGGACGCCCGCAAGATCGCTCGGGTCTTTGATCGAGGAGTCGGCCCCAACGAAGATCGCTGCGGGGGCCACCGAATAGGCGCCCGTGTACAGCTTGCCGTGACCGCGCGCGGCGGCGACGTTCACCGTCCAGTGACACGCGCAGCTCACGGTGGAGGAGCGACCCTGCTCGAGCGACTGGTATGCGCCCACCTTGTCGCCCTGGTCGTGGACCTTGCCGTCGGTTGCCTGCACCTCCTCGTGGAAGACGTAGTCGAGTCCCTCCGCGGTGAAGTAGCCCTTCTCCTCGGCCACCCATTCCTGCAGCCGAAAATGCGGCTGGATGACGAACTGGCTCATGTGATGCGCTCCCGAAGCGGATCCTACCAGAGCCCAGGATCGGGGGACTGCCATCACACGGGCGCCGAGCGTACGATGACCGTGGAGCCAGAGAATCAGAGCGAGGGGGGGCTGTCATGTTTCGAGGTGTTCTGGTGCCCGACGGCACAGCGGTGCTCGCGCTGCTATCGTTGCTGGTCGCAGGCGGCGCGGCGGCGCGAGGGGACGCGCCAGGCTCCTGCGACCGCAGTTGCCTCAAGGGCCTCATGGACCAGTACTTGGCTGCCCTCGTCGCGCACGATCCGGCGCGGCTGCCCACCACACCCACGGTCAAGTTCACCGAGAACACCAACCGGCTCGCACTGGGTGACGGACTCTGGCAAACCATCGATGGGCTCGGCACCTTCAAGCTCTACATCGAGGACCCCGCGAGCGAGCAGGTCGCACTCTACGGGACCGTGAAGGAGAACGGACTGACGGCGCTCCTGAGCGCGCGTCTGAAGGCGCATGACCGCCGCGTGAGTGAGATCGAGACATACGTCGTGCGGCAGCAAAGCGGCGTGCATGGCACGTTCGATGCGCTGGTGCGGAGCGATCCGCTCTGGGACCAGCCGGTGCCCGTTGCCGAGCGCAGCACTCGGCAGGCGCTGATCCATGCAGCCAATCAGTACTTCGAGGGCATCGTTCACGGCGACGGCGATATCGTGCCGTTCGCTCCGGACTGTGTGCGCATCGAGAACGGCCAGCAGACGGCGCCGACCCCGGCGAGCGCATCGCGGCCGGCGATGAGCACACAGGCATCCTTCAACACGAAGATGTTCAACTACATCCACGAGATCGACCACCGGCGCTTCTTGCTGGTCGATCCGGAGCGCGGTCTGGTCTACGTCACCGCGACGTTCGAGCATCCGGGCAACATCGATACGCCGTTGCGCAGGACCGCGGCAGGGGCACTCAATCCAAAGAGTCTCGCGTCCTATCCCAATACGACGGGTATCATCGAGACGTTCAAGATCCGCGGCGGGAGGATCCACCACATCTTCGCGTACGTGACGCTGCTGCCCTACCGGCAGCAGCCCGGGTGGTGAGTCAGAGCGGTCAGCTCTTCAGCTCCTTGTTCTGGCTCTGGTATCCCGGCGCGAACGTGGAGTACACCTTGTGCTTGGTGGTCATGAACTCGAGGAACGCGGGCTGGCCTTGCTTGGTCGCCGCGATGCCGCGCAGCAGCGCGTGCGTGACCTCGGCCGGATCGGTCACCCGCTCGGAATAGCCCCCGAGGGCCTTGGCCCAGTCTGCGTAATTGCCCGAGATGTCGGTCGAGTGATACTTGAGCGTCGAGGTCTCCATGTGCGGGATTTCCATCGCCATGGCGTGATTGTTGAAAAGAATGGACATGATCGGGATTCGATCGCGCACGCAGGTCTCGAAGTCCATGCCGGTCATGCCGATCGCGGCATCGCCCCACATGTTGACGCACAGCTTCTCGGGATGGGCGAGCTTTGCGCCCATGGCAAGCCCGAGTCCGTAGCCGAGCTGGGTCGTCTTGCCCCAGCCGATGTAGCTCAGCGGCGCGGTGGGCCGCCAGAAGGGCGAAAGCTCGTCGCGGGGACTGCCGGCATCGTGCGTGATGATGGTGTTGTGCACATCCGCCACCTGCAGAAGATCCCAGATCACGCGATAAGGCGACAGCGGCTTGTCCTCGCTGGTGAGCAGCGGCATCCACTCGGCGAGCCACGCCTCGCGTTGCTTCTTGATCTCGGCGATGCGCTGGGCGGCCAGGCCGCGCGGCTTGCCGCCGAGGCGGTCCTTGAGCGCCTCGTGAAGCATGGCGAGCGTGAGCTTCGCATCCCCGATGAGCGCGTGATCCGTGGGGATGTTCTTGTTGATCTCCATCGGATCGACCGTGTTGTGAATGAACACCTTGTCCTTGGTCGGAAAGCGGATGCCGAAGCCCGTTGCCGTGAAGCTGACGCCGATTCCGAGCACTACATCCGCGTCCTGCACGTGCTGAAAGACCGGCAGAGGCATCGAGACACCGCCCGAGCCGAGCGCGAGGGGATGTGTCTCGGGGATCGCACTCTTGCCCTCGAGGCTCGTGCAGATCGGCGCCTCGAGCAGCTCGACCACCTGCTTGAGCTCGTCCCAGCCCTTGGCGTAGTGAATGCCTTGACCGGCGTAGATGAGCGGCCGCTTGGCATTGATGAGCACTTCGGCGGCGGCATCGATCGCAGCCGGATCGGGCGCGAACCGGGCGCGCTTGGTGGGCGTGTAGTCGAGCACGCCCGGGACTTCCTGATTCCACATGTCGGCCGGCACCTCGATGAGCACCGGACCCGGGCGGCCGTTGCGCGCCATGGTGTAGGCGCGGCGCATGGCCGGGACGATCATCGTGGGCGTGGTGATGAGCTCGCAGCTCTTCGTGACGTGCTGATAATTCAGCGTCGCGTTGAAATTGGGCCGTACCCAGGACTCGTTGCGGGGGTAACCGCCCGGCATCACGAGCACCGGCACGCACTCGGACCAGGCCTGGGCCACGGCACCGAAGGAGTTCTCGCAGCCTGGGCCCATCTGCTGGCAGAAGACGCCGACCTTCTCGCCGGAGGTCTGCCGGCTGATGCAGTCCGCCATGTGCAAGCCGATACGCTCCTGGCGCACGATGATCGGGCGAATGCCGGCGGCTGCGCAGGACTCGGTGAGCGGATTGAGCGGATAAGCGAGGAGGTACTCGGTCCCTTCACGCTTCATAATCTCGGCGGCAACTTGTGCAACGTTCATCGCGCATCTCCCGAAGGGCCGGTTCGTCCAGCCCAAACCGTCGGATTCTGGCACGGCGGCGGGCTACCCAAAGTATAAACACCTTTCCTGCAAGGGCACGATCCCCTCACTGCGGCGCGGCCTGCTGCTCCAAGCGCTGCAGCGCGCGCGCTCGGTCGCCGATGTAGGCGCGGATAGCCTCCGCTTGCGCAGGGGTGAGAAAGTGTGCCCAGCCCATCATACCGCCCTGCGCGAGCGCCCCGTCCAAAACGATGCTGCGCCAGCCACTGCCATCGGTCAGGACCGGTACGCGGCGCAGATCCGGGATCACGTTAGCCGATTCGCCGGCCACGCCGTGGCAGCGGGCGCAGTACGTGCCGTAGAGGCTCTCGCCTGCGGCTAGCTCGGCCCGTGGTGCAGTCTCGTGTGGAGGATTGGCGGGAGGCGCAAGCGGTGGGTCGGCGGGCAGAGTCGCGGTGCCGTCGAGCTTGAACGCAAACAGGTGACCGTCGTTCGCAACGCGGGCCGCACCGTGGCTCATGAGCGAGGCGCCTGCCGCAGCGGCGACATATTGCTCGCCATCCACGCTGTAGGTGATGGGTCCTGCAATGATCTCGTTCGGCGTTGGGTAGTGCCACAGCGCGCGTCCGTCGGTAGCACGAAATGCATCGAGCTCGCCGAGCACCCCGTCGCGGCTTCGCCCCTGGAACACGAGTCCTCCGGCGGTTGCGAGCACTCCGCCGCCGCCCCCCGGAGCGCGCCAGGCGGCCCGCTGCCGGGCGGGGTCCCAAGCGAGCAGATAGGCCCGCAATGCCGTGCCTGCGTGTGCGGGCCCGGCGTTGAGAGCTCCGTGTTGTGCGCCAAAGAGATCCACCCCGAGATTGGGTGTTCCCTCGATCGGGCGGTAGGACTTGTCGGGCCGATACGTCGTGGACAGCTCCGTGGCAGGGATGTAAAGCAGCTGGGTCTGCGGACTGAAGGCAACGGGATTCCAGTTGTGCGCGCCGCCGCCGCCGGGCCGGCCCACCCACGGCGCGAGGTGATAGCGGGCCGCCGCGACGACCTCGGGACGTCCCGTGTGAAGGTCCACGCGCGTGGCCCAGTTGATCCCCGGAATGTAGGGTTCGGCCGAGATCAGCTTTCCCGTGCGGCGATCCAGTACGTAAAAGAACCCGTTCTTTGGTGCGTGTAGCAGAACCTTACGCGTGTGGGCACCGAGTTTGAGATCAACGAGCGTGATGTCGGCGATCGCATCGAAGTCCCAGGTGTCGCCCGGGGTCTCCTGGTAGTGCCACCGGTACCGTCCGGTGTCGGCGTCGACGGCAACGATCGAGCTGATGAACAGGTTGTCTCCCCGGCCCTGCGAGCGGAAGTGCTGGTTCCAGGGATAGCCGTTGCCGGTTCCGAAGTAGACCTGATTGAGATCCGGGTCGTAGACGATCGAGTTCCACGCATGCCCGCCGCCTCCATACCGATACCAATCACCGAACCAGGTCGGCCGGGCCAACGTGGCGAGCACCTGATCGGAGGCGGCGCCATCGGGCGCCGCCGCGGGGTCGCCTGGAACGGTGTAGAAGCGCCACACCAGGTGACCGGTCTCGGCGTCGTAGGCACTGACGTAGCCGCGGCCCCCAAAATCCGCACCGGCGTTCCCGATGAAGACCTTGCCGCGTGCCACGCGCGGCGCACCGGTGATCGTGTAGAAGTGATGTGGCTCGACCGTCATGACACTCCACACGGGCTTGCCGGTCGCCGCATCGAGTGCGATCAGCCGCCCGTCGAGCGCACCGACATACACCTTGCCGTGGTATGCGGCCGCGCCGCGGTTGTTCACGTCGCAGCAGACGGGAACACCGGCTGCGCCGGCAACCTTCGGATCGAAATACCAGATCTGGCGGCCCGTGCGCGCATCGAGCGCGTAAACCTTGCTCCAGGCCGTGGTGACGTACATGACTCCGTCCACGACGAGCGGCGTGGATTCCTGCCCACGCGTCGTATCGAACTCGAAGGACCACGCGGGCCGCAGCCGTGCGACGGTCGCGGTATTGACTTGCGTGAGGCGCGAGTAGCGTTGCTCGAGCCAGCTGCCGCCGTGAATGAGCCAGTTCGCCGGGTCCTGCTCGGCGTGCGCGAGCCTCGGGTCGTCGACCGCCGCGGGGCGCGGCCGCACCTGCGGTGCTTGCGCGCGCGCGGTGGCCGAAAGCAGCGTGAGGGCCGTGAGTAGTGCGGCTGCCATCAGGGCGCGCCGCTCAAGCGTGGTGCTCATCTGCGCACTCGGTGTGGTCCACCTGAATCGTGGAGTGTGTGATGCCGAAGCGGTGCTCGAGCCGGCGATTGATGGCCGGAACGAGGCTGTCGAGATCGGCCTCGGCGGTGGTGCGCACGTGCAGCGTGATGAACTGCTGCTCCTGGGTGAGCGACCAGCAATGGACGTGATGCACGTCGCGCAGGGCGGGCAGATTCGCGAGCAGATCCTCGCGCACCTGCCCCATGTCGAGTCCGACGGGCGTCCCCTCGAGGAGGATGTGGCCCGACGATCGGACGATCTGCACGGCGCTGCGCGCGATCAGCACCGCGACGATCAGTGACAGGATCGGATCGACTCGGGACCAGCCGGTGACCAGGATGATCGCTGCTGCGACCACGGTGATCGCGAATCCAAGCAGATCCCCGAGCACGTGCAGCCAGGCGCTGCGAATGTTGAGATTCTCGCGCCGCCCGCCGCTGAGGATGAGGAACGCGACGGCATTTGCGAGCAGTCCCGCCGCTGCGACCGCGAGCATCGATCCACCGTGGACCACTCTCGGTGTTGCGAGCCGCCATATGGCCTCGAAGGTGATCCAGGCCGTGATGACAAAGAGCGCGCAACCGTTCGCGAATGCGACCAGGACCTCGAGCCGCCGATAGCCATACGAGCGCAGCACATCGGCGGGCCGGCGACCGATCCGCAGCGCCGCCCAGCTCATGGCAAGGGCGATGGCGTCCGAGACCATGTGCCCCGCATCGGCCAACAGCGCAAGCGAGCCCGAGATGACCCCGCCCGCGACTTGTACGGCGAGAAACGTCGTGATGATCAGACACGCCCAGGCGACGCGCATCTCGTCGGCCCCGCCGCCGTGGGAATGCAGGGGCCCGTGACCCCGATGCTCGCGGGCAGAGTGCTCGTGGCTGCCGTGCTCGAGGCTGCCGTGCGCGTGGCCACCGCGGTGGTGGTCATCGTGCTGGTGGGCACCGTGCTCGTGGGCACCGTGGTGGTGGTCCAGTGGCGGTCGGCTCATGGCGCGGGATGATATCGCCTATTTCGGGATGATCCACGGAGCGAGGTACTGCTGGATGATGACCAGCAACCCGAGCAGGACCGTGAGAATCACGCTGTGGATGAACGTCCGGGCGAGCACCGCCCCTTCCTGTCCCTGCAGGGAAGTCACCGAGGCGCCGGTTGCGAGGTTCTGAGGCGAGATCATCTTTCCCATGACGCCGCCCGAGGAGTTCGTCGAGGCGATCAAAATGGGATTCAGATGCAGCTGGTGCGCGGCCACGACCTGCAGGTTGCCAAACAGCGCATTGCCCGAGGTATCGCTCCCTGAGAGGAAAACCGCGACCCACCCCAGAAAGGCGGAGAGCAGCGGAAAAGCGAGGCCTGCGGAGGCAACACCGAGGCCGAGCGTGTAGGTGAGGCCGGAGTAGTTCATCAAATAGGCGAGGCCCATGATCAAGCCAACGGTCAGTACGGTGAGGCGGCTTTGTCGCCAGGTGATCGCGACTGCGCGAAGGAAGTCGGAAGGGTGGCAGCCCACCAACACCGCGGTGATGACGCTGGCGAGGAGGATCGCCGTTCCCGTTGCGAACAGCTGGAAATCCCACACCGCGGCGTATGCCTTGCCGTACAGCGTGATGAATACCGCGTTGTGCAGGTGCGGCCACGCAATCTTGGTGTCCAGGTAGGCGGGCACCTTGAAGCTCGTCCATGCGATCACCACGGCGCTCACGATGATCCACGGCACCCAGCCCTGCCATGCGGAGCTCTTCGCGGAGGAGTCCACCGCCTCGCGGGAGTGGCTGAGAACACGGAACTGCGGATCGGGCCGCGGTTGCCAGAGCCGCAGGAACAGCACCGTCGCGATGAGTGCGCCGAGCGAGGAGAGCACATCGGTCAGCACGTAGCTCACCCAGTTCGAGGCGATGAACTGCATCAGGGCAAAGCTGCCCCCGGCCACGAGCAATACGGGCCACAGTGCGCCCACGGACCGACGCCCGCCG
This sequence comes from Steroidobacteraceae bacterium, assembly GCA_035524075.1. Classification (GTDB taxonomy): domain Bacteria; phylum Pseudomonadota; class Gammaproteobacteria; order Steroidobacterales; family Steroidobacteraceae; genus JASHUC01. Next base: position 10,578 of record DATKPP010000010.1, read on the forward strand.
TAGAGCGCAGTCACATAGAACGGCAGCAACAGGGAGAAGAACGGCAGCTGCCGCCCGACCATCGCGCCGAGTGTCACATCGGAGAGATGGGTCACCGCGCCGAGCGTTGTGATCGGAACGCCGAGCGCTCCGAAGGCCACCGGCGCGGTGTTGAAGATCAGCGTGAAGACGAGCGCATCGCGCGCCTCGAACCCGAGCAGCACGAGCAGTGCGCTCGTGATGGCAACCGGCGTGCCGAAGCCCGAGATGCCCTCGAGCAGCGCGCCAAAGCAGAAGGCGATCACCACGAGGATGACCCGGCGGTCATCGGGCAGGTGCTCCAGCACCCAGCGCCGAAACGCCGCGAACCGCCCCGACAAGACCGTGATGTTGTAAAGCAGCAAGGCGTTGACCACGATCCACATGACCGGCCACACGGCAAAGACGAACCCCGCGGCGAAGGCGTCGAGCGCCAGCGATAGCGGGAAACGCCAGAGTGCGACGGCGACGATGAGCCCGACCAGGGCGCCAGCGAGGGATGCGACCCACGCCGGATGACGCAGCACACCGAGTACAATGAGGACCGTGGCGACTGGAAGCGCGGCCACGACGACCGACAGCCACACGCTACCGGCGACGGGCGTTAGGAGCTGATGGAACAAGGTTGCGCTTCTCGCTAGGGTCAAGCCAGGATACGGGCGCACGCCGCGGCTTGTACACCGCAGGGCTCCCCGCGCGTTATACGAGTGGCTTTCTATGCGCGATTCGGCTCATCGGCTTCGCTTCACGCGGCTCCTCGGGATGGCCACGCTGCTGGCTGTCTGCTGGCTGCAGCCCTTGGCGTGGGTGCAGGCGGCCCCTGCGGCAGCCGCTGCGGCTGCGCAGCCAGCCCGATGGGAACAGAAGAAAATTTATTTTACCTATCTTGGGTTTACGACCCATTATTCTTGCGAAGGATTAACTGATCAGGTCAGACGGGTCCTGCTCGAGCTGGGCGCGCGGAAGGCCGACATGCATGTACACGAGGCGGGGTGCACATCGCGCCTGGGTGAGCCGGAACCCTTCCCCGCGGTCCAGGGCACCTTCTTCGTGCTCGAGCCCGTGCCGCCGAGCCAAGCCGATGACCCCAGCGCCCACCCCGGCATCGTGCCCGCTCATTGGCAACCGGTGAATGTCCATTTCGACCACCAGAACGAGAGTCTGGACATGTCGGGCCAGTGCGAGCTGCTGGAGCAGGTTCGGCAGCACATCCTGCCGCTGTTTCCAGCGCGCAATGTGCAGTTCCACACCCTCTGCATCCCTCACCAGCTCACAGCGGGTGGGAACACTCTGCAGGCCGAGGTCCTGATACCCGACAGGACCGGGTCGAGCCATACGCGAAACACCACCGCCGGGGCCGGGACGGGAGAGCTGGCCCGGGCGCAGTAGAGCGGACCGGACCTCATGAAGAGGCTCCGGCCCAGCAGATTTGGAGGTCACTCGATGCGTGACTCGCAACGTCGATATTCGCGGGGGCGGCGAGTTCTTCTGGCCGCGCTCCTCATGACCCTCACGGCCGCGCAGGGGACTGGCACGGCGGCGGCAACCGACGCTTCGGCGAACGCAGCGCCGGCCTCGGCGGCGCAGACGGCCCACTGGGTCAAGAAGCAGCTGTTCTTCGTGTACGCGGGCCTTCAGACTCAGTACGTGTGCCAGGGCTTGACGGACCAGATGCGCAAGGTCCTGCTCCAGCTCGGGGCCCGCAAGGCCGGCCTGGACGTGCACGAGACCGGGTGCACCGCGGGCTTCAATCAGCCCACACCGTCTCCGGGGGTCGCGGGCAGCTTCTACGTGCTCGAGCCCGTGTCGCCCGAGCAGGCGGACAGCGCCAACGGTGCCCCGGGGAGCGTTGCAGCCCACTGGCAACCGGTACAGGTCCGGCTCGACCCGCCGGGACGCGATGTGAACGGTCAGTGCGAGCTGCTCGATCAGATCAAGTTGCACATTCTTCCGCTCTTCCCCACGCGCAACGTGCAGTACCAATCGACGTGCATTCCATACGAGGAGATCGTCGGGGGGACGAGTCTGCGCCTTGAGGTGTTGATGCCCTCAGTCTGAGACCGACAGCACCAGCTTGCCGCGAGTGTGGCCCTGCTGATTGAGCGCCCACGCTTCGGCGGCCCGACTCAAGGGAAACACGCGCTCGACATTCACCCGGTACTTCCCATCATCGGCGAGCTTGCCCACCTCGCGCAGGTAGGGAGTCGCCGGCTGGCCACCGCTCGAGCCGGGGACATCGCAACGGATGTGGGCCGCTGCACAGCGGTCCGCGGGCATCTTGCCGACGACCGAGACGAGAATCCCACCGGGCTTCAAAGTGCTCATCGCACGCAGGCCGTCGTCGGGATTGACCGTATCGAGAACGACGTCGATGTCCTTCACCTGCTGCTCGAACGGCCGGGCGGTGTAATCGATCACTTCATCGGCACCGATCGACCTGAGAAATCTCGCATTGCTCGGTGATGCAGTGGCGATCACATACGCACCGCGCGCCTTGGCGATCTGCACAGCCGCCGAACCCACCCCACCCGCGCCGCCATCGATCAGTACCCGCTGACCCGCGCCCAGATGCGCGACGTCCACGAGCGAGCGCCACGCCGTGATGCCGGCGACGGGAATGCCAGCGGCTTGCTCGAAACTGAGCTTGCGTGGTTTCGGAGCGATGAAATCTGCGGACACGACCGCATACTGCGCGTAAGCGCCATGCGGCGGGCGGGTCAGTGCGACGACCGCATCGCCCGGCTTCCAGCCGGTCACGCCCGGGCCCACCCCGTCGATGACTCCCGATGCATCGAGCCCGAAGATCGGATGGGGGCCGAACTGAGTGGCCCGGCGCGCGAGCTTCCAATCCGCAGGATTGATCGCGGCCGCACGGATCCTGATGCGCACTTCGCCGGGGCCGGGCTCCGGCCGGGCAACCGACTGCATCACGAGATGGCCATCCACGAAGACGATCGCCTGCATGGTCTCGCCGCCCACGGCGCGCAGGACCAGCAGCGGACCGATCAGCATGAGCAACAGGAATGACCGGGTCATGTACCCTCCAGCTTTGATCGCGTGCACCAAGACACGGCGGCCGTGCCGCCGGCCCTATCCCAGCCCCGCCATCTCCGTCGCGAGCAGCAGCATCATGGCGCCGCCCCGCGGATCGGGGCCGAGAATGGCGGCGCGGCGTAGATAGTCATCGAGACTCACGGCCTGGGCGGTCGACTCGCACACATCGACGAGATGCCCCTCGTTTGCGGTGCGCGCCAGCAGCGCCTGCCAGGCGCGCTCGACGCCAGGCCGGTAGCGAGCGGCCGGCAGCCAGCCGCGCTCCACTCCGCGGAGCATCGCGAATGCGATCATCGCCGTGGCGGAGTATTCAGCGTAGCTGCCCCGGTAGTCGATGACATTGCGCCACATGCCATCCGAATCCTGGTAGGCGAGCAGTCGCGCCATGAGTGCTCGATAGTCGTCCAGGAGGCGCTCGTGGTCCGGGTGCTCGGGGGGGAACTCCGACAGCGTCAGCGCGAACCCGATGGCTGCGAACGCGTTGCCGCGACCCCAGGCCACCTCGGTGCCGGGGTGATGCCGGTAGAGGCCATCAGGACGCAGGTCGAGCCTCTCCATGAAGGCGAGGTGGCGCGCGGCCATGTCGAAGTACTTGCGCTCGCCGGTCAGCGCGCCCGCCTGCGCAAGGATGGCGGTACCCATGTAGATCGAATCGCTGAACCCGCCGTGAAAGGGCATCGCCTCCTTCATCCGTCCGTCCGGCTCGAAGCCGAAGTCCGCGGCCGCTTTCACGCGGGCGAGGTAGCGCGCATCGCCGGTGCGGCGCGCGAGCGCACCGAAGATGAGGTGCCCGGCGAAGACGAGCGAGTTCGGGCGTGCAAGGCTGTCGCGCGAGCCATCGACGTAGGGCTGTACGAGCTGCTCGACCTCGCGCTGGTGGCCGAGACGCAGCTGAGCCTCGAGCGCAATGGCGTTGATGTAGATCGGCAGATTGAAGTCGTGCCCGTAGTAGCGTGCGAGCTCCGCGGCGAGCGCCAGCGCAGAGCGGCTCTGCCGTCGATCGATCTCGCGGTGTGCCTCCGATGACTCGAGCTCTGCGGTGCGCAACCGCTCGAGCTGCTCACCCGAGAAGCGCGTGCGGGCCGGGATCCGCCCGACCTCGGCCACTGACTCGGTCGAGAGGGCCCTCGCAAGCCCCGAAGCGTCGGGGCCGGCGATCAGCACCAGATCCGGTGCGTGAACGCCGATCCAGCGCCACAGCACGTGCGATTCGGCGTGCTCGCGATAGGCCGTACCCTGCGGCGGAAATTCGAGCGGCGCGCTGTCGGGGTTGGCTAGAGGAATCGCCAGCAGGCGAAACGCTCGGTGCTCGCGCGGGGTGTGCTCGAACGACTCGACCGCCTGGCGCACCACTGCAGCACTTGCATCCGGGCCGGCGAGCCCGCCGATGAGCAGCACGGTGGGGGCCCGGCTCGAGCGCGCAGGCGTCGCGGTGCCCTCGATCAGCGTGTTCCGCGCACTCAAGCCGATGTCGAGCACCTCGGCTGCGTAGAGCGGCGACGTCAAGGCGGCAAGCGCCCAAGCAAGCGCGAGCAGTGGTGCAATGCGTGCCGGCCGCATCTGATTCGAGGCCCGCGGCGCACCGCGGAGCGTCGCTCAGTGGACTTGCGGTACGTTGATGGGTCCACCGCCCCGGCGCGTGGGATCCTGGAGCACCTTGCCGTCCGGCAGAGTCACGGAGACGAACAGGCCACCCTTGGCCCCGTCGCGCAGCGGGTTGATGACGACGGTGACCTTGTCGCCAGGATGCATGATGTGCGAGTGCCACCCCTGACGACGCAGGTTGTTCGGACTGTTGAGCTCCACCTTCCAGAGATCGATACCGCCTGCCTCGTTGGGAACGTCGAGATCGATGAAGGCGTGAGGATTGGTCCACTGAAAATCGCGTACCGTCCCCTTCAAGGGCAGCTGCTTGGACTGGTCGAACATGGCAAAGGAGTGGTGCGCCAGCGCAGCGAGGCTCCACGTAAGCGCCACGGCAGCGAATCCCGCCACCCGTCCGATTCTCATGATCCACTCCCGGCCGTTACCGATGCCTGTCATGTACGGTGTCCGTGATGACATGTCAAGGCGCGGTCCGACCGGGGATCCGCGGACACGTCGGCGGTGATTGGACTTATACTCGGCCAGCTTTTCATCGAGGAGTCGAAATGCGATCTCGATATCTGCTTGCGCTCGCGTCCGTGTGCCTGGCGGCGGGTGCCCTCGCCGCGGATGGGGCGGCGGATTCCTCCGATCAGGCGTATCCGGCCGCGTTCCCCAAGGGACACTACGCATCGCTCAACGCGCTGCCGGACTGGGGCGGCGTCTGGACGCTCAATTTCAACCGCGGGGCCAAACGCGAGCAGCCTGCGCTCAAGGGCAAGTATCTCGCCGACTATCAGGCATGGGTGCGTGCCGTGAAGGCGACGCAAGGCAACGTGCCCCACGAGGGGTCGTACTGCCGCCCGCCGGGGATGCCGGGGATCATGGGCGTCGGACAGTACCCCATCGAGTTTTTGTTCACGCCGGGGCGAGTGACGATGCACTTCGAGGCGTGGATGCAGTGGCGTAACATCTTCACCGACGGCCGCAAGCACCCCTCCGCGGACGATCTCGACCCGACCTTCTACGGAGATTCGATCGGACACTGGGAAGGTAGCACGCTCGTGGTGGACACCATCGGCATCAAGACCGTGACCCAGCTCGGCATGGGGATGCAGCACAGCGATCAGATGCACATCATCGAGCGCATGCACCTCGCGAACGACAGCCCCGAGACGCTCATCGATGAGATGACGGTCGAGGATCCCATCGCGCTCGAGCGGCCCTGGCACACGAGCTTCACGTACCATCGGTCCCGCGATCAGAATCTGCTCGAGTTCATTTGCGAGGAGAACAATCGCAACCCTGTCACCGATCAGGGGCAGACGGAACTGCAGTAGCGCCAGCTGCCGGTGGCGCACGAGAAAGAGGGGTAACGGGTGCGGTCAGGAGTCGGGTTCCGATTCGGATTGGGGATGGTGGCCTGCCTCGGGCTTGCCGGGAATGCGAGCGCGGAAGACGCGATCGCAGCCACCCCGGCATTCACGGCCCAGCAGCTGCTTGCACTGCCGCGCGACGCGTGGATCACCAACGGCGGGAATGTCCTCAACCAGCGCTACTCGCCCCTGACCTTGCTCGATCGCGACAACGTCGCGAAGCTCAAGGCGTTGTGGCGGACGGGGATGGGCTCGGGGGCAAGTCCAGGAAACTCGGGCCAGACGCAGATTCTCGAGTATCGCGGGACGCTCTACGTCACGAACGGGGCGGACGATGTGTTCGCCGTCGACGTTCTGACCGGCAGGATCCTGTGGACATATCGAGGCAATCCCGACCCACATAGCGGCAACCCCATTGGTCGCTCAAATCGCGGCGCCGCCCTCGGCGATGGCCGCGTCTATCTGGGCCAGCTCGATGCAAAGCTGGTCGCGCTCGATCAGCGCACGGGGAAGCTCAGGTGGTCGGTCCAGGCCGAGCCGTGGCAGGACGGATTCAGCATCACGGCGGCGCCGCTGTACTACGACGGGCTCGTGATCGTTGGATTGAGCGGTGGGGAGGAGGGGGTCCGCGGGCGTGTGAAGGCCTACGATGCACGTACCGGCAAGCTGCGCTGGACGTTCTACACCGTGCCCGGGCCGGGCGAGGTCGGGCACGATACCTGGCCACGGGATTCGGATGCGTGGATGCACGGGGGCGCGGCCGTTTGGCAGACTCCGGCCGTCGATCCGCAGCTTGGGCTGCTCTATTTCTCGACCGGCAATCCGGGTCCGAATCTCAACGGCTCGGTGCGGCGCGGGGACAATCTCTTCACGGTCTCGGTGGTCGCGATCGATGCCCACACCGGCAAGTATCGCTGGCACTTCCAGCAGGTTCATCACGATCTGTGGGATTACGACTCGCCCAATCCCGTCGTGCTATTTGACGCTCCGGTCGGCGGCCGGATGCGCAAGGGCCTCGTCGAGGTCTCAAAGACCGGCTGGGCGTACATTCTCGATCGTGAGACCGGCAAGCCGCTGATCGGAATCGATGAGCGGCCGGTGCCGCAGGAGCCGCGTCAGGCGACTGCGGCGACGCAACCGTATCCCGTGGGCGATGCCATCGTCCCGCAGCAGATCGAGATCCCACCCGAGGGTGCGCCGCTCATTCCCGGCACCGGTGACATTGCGAACCACGGCCGGATCTTCACCCCCTTCTGGACCACGCCGGTCATCGTGAAGCCGGCCAGCATCGGCGGAGCCAACTGGCCGCCGAGCTCCTACGATCCGGCGACCCATCTGCTGTACGTCTGTGCCAGCGATCGGATGAACACCTATGTGGTGAGCCAGCACCTCGAGACGCCCGAGCCCAACAAGACCTACATGGGCGGCCGGTTCACTTCGGTCGAGGCCAACGACAACGGAATTCTTGCCGCGCTCGATGTCACGACGAACCGCCTGGTGTGGCGCCAGAAGTGGCGGGAGATCTGCTACAGCGGCTCGATCGTGACGGCCGGCGGACTGCTGTTCGTGGGCCGCAGCGACGGGCGGCTCACGGCGCTCGATGATCGCACGGGTGCCAAGCTGTGGGAGTTTCAAACGGACGCAGGCGTCAACACGACGGCCACGACCTTCGAGTACCAAGGGCGCCAGTACGTCGTGGTGCACGCCGGAGGCGGGACGTTCGCGAACGGCAAGCGCGGCGATGGCATCTGGATGTTCTCCCTCGATGGCAAGATTCCGCCGATCATCCCCGAGTCGGCACGCGGACCCCGAGGCGGACCGATGGCGGCAGCATTCGGGGGCCGAGGTGCGGGCCCTCCGGCGCCTCCGCTCCCGACGCGCGCCGCGAACATCCAGAACGGAGCCCAGATCTATCGCGCCGCCTGTCTTCCGTGCCACGGCGATGGCGGCCAGGGCGGCGTTGGTGGCGGGCCGCCGCTCGTTCAGGGCTTGAGCCGCGCGAGCATCCTGTCCGTTGCGAGCATGGGCCGACACAACATGCCCGCATTCGCCTCGACCTATTCCGCCGACGAGCTCAACGATGTGGCCAGCTACATCGTGAAGGTCCTCGCGGCGAAGCCACGCTAGAGCGCGCGCTGCCTCGGCCCCACTCAGCGCTGCGCGGCAATCTTCAGTACGTAGCCCACCAGGTCATTGAGATCCTGAGCCTCGAGGGCCGAGCCGAAGGCAGGCATCTGGTTGCGGCCGTGCGTGACCACCGTGACGATCGAGTCGCGCGTGAGCACATGTGTCAATGCCGGGCCTCCGTGGCCTCCACCGCCTTGACCGGACTCCCCATGGCACACCACGCACGCCGTGACGAAGATCTCCCTGCCATGATCGAGGTTTGCGGGCGATGAGGCTGTTGTACCTGCCGCTTGGGTGGTGGTGCCTGCAGGTGCGCGGCGCGGCCGCGTGGGATCGGCCGAGCCGGGCGGCAGGGAGGGCAGCGTGCCATCGAGCGAGAAGAGCCACAGGCCATCGTTGCGTTTGCTGCCCGCGAGCGCGGTGCCACCTGCGAGCACGAGCACGTACTCGTTGCCATCGTTCTCGAACACGCTCGCAGGCGCGTTGACCCCGCCGTCAGTCTGAAACTGCCACAGCTTGTGGCCGTTGAGCTCGTCGAGGGCAGTGAGCCTGCCGTCGTTGCGGCCGACGAAGACGAGTCCACCCGCCGTGACGACCGAGCCGCTGTAGCAGGTATCCACCCACTGTTGCCGCCACACCAGGCGATTCGTCGTGACATCGAGAGCCGCAAAGATGCCGCGGCGCGGCGCGGCGAAGCGCTGCACCACGCTGCCGGAGTAAAGCGCCCCGGGCTCCACGGGATAGTTGGGATCGCCGCCGACCGCGCCCCAGAGCGAGTCCGTCGCGCAGATGAACATCGTATGGATGCGGGGATCGTAGGAGCTCGGCGGCCAGTTGATCGCGGCCAGCGGCTTCCACACGGCCGGGTGCTTGGCGAAGGGCGTGAAGATGCGCCCGTCGTTGACGAGGTCGTAACCCTCCGGCGCGATGTCGATCGATTGCGGCACGATCGCATCGCCGATCGGGAAGGGCTGAGTTGGCGAGGTGTGCTGCTGCGCGAGCTGCATGACGGGATGCTCATCGATGCCGACGAGCGGCTTGCCCGTGACGCGGTCGAGGATGTACACCCAGCCGGTCTTTGCGCCCTCGGCGATGCCCTTGCGAAGCTTGCCGTCGTACATGGCATCGAAGAGGATGACCGGATTCGCCGAGTCGTAATCCCACAGATCGTGATGGACCTGCTGGAAGTGCCAGCGGTACTTGCCCGTGTGCACATCCACCGCGACGATCGACACGCTGAAGAGATTGTCACCGGCCCTGATCGCACCATCCAGGACCGGCCCCGGGTTTGCGGTGGAGAAGTAGAGCAGGCCGAGCTGCGGGTCGATGGCCGGTGTCTGCCACACGGCAGCTCCACCGTGCTTCCAAACGTCCGAACCCGGCGGCCAGGTGTCGTGGCCGAGCTCCCCCGGGCCGGGCACGGTGTAGAAGGTCCAGCGCAGCCTGCCGGTACGCGCATCGTAGGCCTTCACGCGCCCTCTTGTGCCCAGATCGCTGCCGGCGAATCCCGTGATCACCATCCCGTCGTAGTAGAGCGGGGCACTGGCAATCGAGTAGCCCGCCCTGGGGTCCTCGGCCTGCACGGACCAGCGCACGCGGCCCGTGCGTTGATCCAGCGCGATCAGCCGCGCATCGAGCTCACCGACGAACACCATGCCATCGCCGATGGCAACGCCTCGTCCGGGCCAGCCACAGCACGGGCGCGCGACCTTCGGGTCCACATTGGCTCTGAATTCCCATCGAACCTTCCCGGTCTGCAGGTCGACCGCGAACGCATCCCCGTCGCCGGTCATGATGTAGATGCCATCTCCGTAGACGATCGGCTGCGCCTGATTCCCCGCCCGCGGAGTCAAGCCCGATCCATTGAGGGACGCGCGCCAGCGCGCCTTCAGCTCCGAGACGTTGCCGCGGTTGATTAGATCGAGCGGTGAGTAGCGCTCGTTGGACAGGGAGCCCCCATTGGTCCACCAACCCTCCCGCGGATTGGCCGCGAGCTGCCGCGCATCGAAGGCTGGAATGGGTGCTGCCCAGGCCGGGCTTGCACCGCCGGCGGAGGCCCTCGAGGCCACGGCTGTGGTGGACGCGGCCGCTGCAGCCCAAGCGATGGCGAGCGTCGTCAGCAGAGAGGTCGCGCAACGGTGCATGCGTTAATCCTGTGTTGAGATCGCAACAAGGCGACCGCACCGCGGCCACCCGGCAAAGCCAGGGTTTCCCCTCGCCGGGCCCGAGGGCAGACTGGGGCCCGGACTTTAGTCTAAGCTCGCAGTTTATTTGCTGGATCGGCGCGTTGTCGATTCAAAGGGGGGGGCAAGTGAACACTCAGTCTGGATGGCGTTGCATTGTCCGACGGTTGCTCGTGGCCTTGTCGGGCGCATCGGCGTGTCTCGTCTTTACCCTGGCTTTTGCGCAACAGACGCAGACCACACCACCCACCTCTCAACCGGCGGCGCCGGATGCGCAGTCGAGCGGGGAGCTGCAGGAGGTGGTCGTCACCGCCCGGTACCGGGAGGAGAACCTGCAATCGACGCCGCTTTCGATCACCGCCATCACATCGGCGGACCTGCAGCAGCAGGGTCTGGAGAATCTCAACGACATCGGCAACGAGATTCCGAACGCATACTTTCGCCAGCCCGTGAGCAACTTCGGACCCACCGAGACCATCGGCCTGCGTGGGTTCACCCAGACCGACTTCGACTATTCGTTCCAACCGACCGTCGGCGTATACGTGGATGACGTCTACCAGGGATCTCTCACCGGCTCGTCGCTCGATCTGGCCGATCTCAACCGCGTCGAGGTCGCGAATGGTCCCCAGGGGACGCTGTTCGGCATGAACTCGATCGGCGGTGCGATTCGCCTGATCACCAACAAGCCTCAGGATAACGATTCGGGCTCGGTCCAGCTCACCTATGGCGAGAAGCGTCGAGTCGAGTTCGTCGGGATCGGCAACGCATCGCTCATCCCCGAGAAGCTGTTCGTGCGTGTGGTGGCCACCGAGCGCGAGGAGGATTCCATCGGGCACTACCTGGATTTCACCTGCGAGATGAAAGCACAGGGTCAGCCGGAGTCGGTCTACGGAACGCTGCCCGAGTCCATCAGCCCTCTACAGGGGACCGGCTGTGCGCTCGGGGGGCTGGGGGGATACGACCACAAGCAGCTCCGCGGCATGCTGCGCTACCTGCCCATCTCCGGCATGGAGATCAATGTCAACGCGTTCTACTACAAGCAGCAGGACGATCCGCCGCTGCAGACGCTCCTCACCCCGTACGGTGGCCCCTTCGATCTGGCCAACAACTGCTACAGCCAGGGGTGCACGCTCGGTCCGGTGCACATTCCCGGTGTGATCTCGACGCTCTATGGCATGAATTACGCGGGCAACTGCGGCGGGGTGTCCTGCAACCCGCACTTCGTCTCCCCCAGCCCGTGGGACAATTACTCCTCGTACGGGGACATCGTGACCGGGCAATCGTACAACCCGGAGCAGATCCTGGAGGAATACGGCACCTCCGCCACGCTCGACTACGACATCACGGACTGGCTGCATTTCAAGTACATCTGGGCGTACCGCACCTACACGACGAACTGGGACAACGACAGCGACCTGACGCCCTTTGGCCTCACGCAGACGAACTATCTGCAAGGCCACCGCCAATTCTCCAACGAGGCGCGGCTCACGGGGGATGCGTTCGACAAGCGGCTCGAGTATACGGTCGGATTCTTCTCCTACGATGCGCGCGAGCTCGAGACGAGCGGCACCAACTTCGATGCTGACGCCTATCTGGGCGAGCTGCCGAACTTCGAGAACGTCCAAGGCTTCTCGACCAACAACGAGGCCGGATACCTGCATCTGAATTACAAGCTGACCGACAAATGGTCCGTATCGGCGGGCGGGCGGTACACCGATCAGTACCTGACGGAGACCTTCACGCATGTCAGCACCGTGCCCGCCGACAGCATCTATCTGCCTGGACAGGTGGTGCGCTCGGGCAGCCGCGGCGACTGGAGCGGCAGCCTCAACTACCAGCTCACGCCGAACATCTTTCTCTATACCGAGGCCGCAAGCGGCTTCACGCTGCCCGGCTTCAATGCGCGTGTCGAGACGATCGGGCAGCTGGAGGAGAACGTTCCGGGCCAGGAGGCCGTCAACTACGAGTTCGGCGCGAAGACCGAATGGTTCGACCACCGCCTGCGGGTGAATGGCTCGGTGTTCTACGAGGACTACAAGTCGTATCTGAATCTCGCGCTCGGCACGCAGTGCACCCCCGGCTCCTCGCCCACCGCGGGCGCTCCGGTCTTCGGCTTGCCACCCGGAGCTCCATGCCCCGCAGGCACCGGGCTCGCCGGCATACCGGGCTACTTCCCGTATTTCTATTACTCAGGGATCCCGGCCTACATGCCGGGCGCCGAGATCGAGGCGTACGCCGAGCCGATCGATCGTCTGCTCCTGAACTTCACCGGAGGCTGGGAGGAGTTTCACAGCAAGATCTCGGATGTGACGAATCCGGACTACATTGCACCCTCGGTTCGCCTGCAGCCGGAATGGGATGCAAGCGGCGGGGCGCAGTACGGAATCCGCTTGCCGAGCAGCGCCACGCTGACGCCGCGGCTCGACTGGCGCTACCAGAGCTATATCACGAATGGTCCGGAGAATACCTATCAGATCCCGCAGTGGAGAGTTCCGGGCTACAGCCTCTTCAATGCCTCGCTCTGGTACGCGCCCGACGCAGCAAAGTGGAAGGTGGGGGTGCAGGTGCTCAACGTATTCAACAAGTTCTACTGGCAGCAGCTCGGCGCGCCGACCTCGCTGCTGCCGGGGGCGACGGTACCGAGCGCCGGCAACCTGTACGAGACGCCGGCGCAGGTGGGCACACCCGGCCTGCCGCGCGAGTGGATGGTCACGTTCACGATGAATTTCTGATCGGGTAAAACCGGCGGTCTGTCCGGGAAACGGTCGCGATCGGAGCGAATGACCCTCGGCCGTTGAGTTATCATCGGGCACCGGTCAGTGTGGGCCGCGCATCGTCAGGGTTCGGACAGATGCCCCGCGAGTGCCCCGAGCCGCTCCGCAGGAGAACAGCCATGCCGTCGTACGTGGATTTCCGAGGTCACCCGCTCTTTCCGCCTGGGTTCAACGCCCCCACGCGATTCGAGGCGGATGTATTCGACTGTGAAGTCTGGGGCGAGATCCCGTCGGACATCGAAGGCAACTTCTACCGGATGCAATGCGACTTCGAGTACCGGCCTCCCATGAACGAATGGATGACGGGATTCAACGGGGACGGGCACATCAGCCGCTTTCGCTTCAAGAACGGTCATGTGGACTATCGTGCACGCTACGTGAAAACCGCGCGGCTGATGGCCGAGCGGCATGCGCGGCGGCGGCTGTTCGGCGTCTACCGCAACCGCTTCACGGACGATCCGAGCGTTCAGAACATAAACCGCTCCGCAGCCAATACCCACATGTACTGGCACGGCGGCAAGCTCTATACGCTCAAAGAGGACTCCTTGCCGTTCATCGTCGACCCGCAGACGCTCGAGACACTCGGTGACTGGAATTTCGACGGGCAGTGGGACTCCGAGACCATGTCGGCGCATCCGAAGATCGACCCCGTCACCGGCGAGATGATCGCCTACGGTTACATGGCCAAGGGATACCTGAGCAAGGCCGTATCGGTCTGCACCCTGAGCCCCGAGGGGAAGGTCACGCGCCAGTGGTCATTCCCCACGCCCTACCTCGGCATCATGCATGATCAGGCGATCACCCAGAAGCACATCCTCATACCGCTCATTGCTCGCACGACGAGCCTCGAGCGTCTGAAGAAGGGTCTGCCGATGTGGGATTGGGATGGAAGCCTGCCCACGATGATCGCCGTGCTGCCGCGTGACGGGGACTCGAAGGATGTGCGCTGGTTCAAGGGCCCCGCGCGCAACACGCTGCACTTCCTCAACGCCACCGACCGCGGCGGCAAGATCACGATGGAGCTGCCGACCTCCAGCGGCGAGCGCGACCCCTCCCAGATCCGACGCTGGACATTCAATCTCAATTCGCGCAAGGACACGTTCGAGGAGGAGGTGGTGTCCACCACGCCGGGCTTCCTGCCGCGCATGGACGACCGCTATCTCTCCCTCGACTATCGGTACGCCTACCTGAGCAGCCACGATCCGAACATCGCACCCGACGCCGAGCGCGCCCCGGCGATGGCCAAGATGGGCCGCTTTGCGATGAACGTGCTGCAGCGACTCGATGTGAAGAGCGGGGAGATCAAGCAGTGCGCGGTCGATCGAGTCCTGGGTCTGCAGGAAGCGATGTTCGTGCCGCGCAAGAACTCCACGGCCGAGGGCGATGGGTATGTCATGGCGATCGGCAGCAACTACGAGTCGACGTCGTCGGACCTCGTGATCGTCGATGCGCAGCGCATGGAGCAAGGGGTCGTCGCGACGGTGAAGCTCCCGTTCCGCCTGCGCAGCGGTACCCATACGAACTGGTATCCCCAGTCCACGCTGCCACCGGTCGGGGATGAATTCACATGAGCCCGGAATTCTCCACGGCGACAGCCGATGCCGCGCCGATCGACCGCAGGACATTTCTGGGCAGCGCAACTGCAGCTGCATTCGTCGCGGCGACGGGCGTGTGCGTCGCGGCGCCCACGCGGTGCCCGACAGAGGCGGGCGCATCCGAGGCCGACGAGTGGCACGTGGACGACATCTGCGGACATCGGCCGCGCTACGCGCATCCCATTCCTCACTCGCCCGCGCGCTGCTCGCCTGTCCTGTGGGAGCGCGTGGACCCCATCGACCGCATGCTGGTGATCTGAGCCTTTGCGACACCCTCGTGCTTGCCGATCTCCGGCGCCGCTAGCAGGCGTATTCATGCGAAGGGCATTCACGGTCACGGGATTCCTCGTGACGGCATTGCTCGCCGCGGTGGGGAATGCGAGTCCTCGCGCGCATGCGTGCATTGGGCAGCGCATCGATCGGCTGCAGAGCCAGATCACGGCGGCCGAGGACGTGCTCGCGATCGAGAAGCTGCAGCGCGCATACGGCTATTACGTGGACAAGGGGATGTGGGGGGACGTTGCCGACCTCTTCACCCAGGATGCCGTCGCCAACTATCCCGCCGGCGTGTTCATCGGTCACGAGAGCATCCGCGAGCACCTCTACATGAACGTGGGGGGCAAGAAGCTGGGCGAGCTCGGGCTCGGCGACGGGCGGCTCTACAACCACATGAACATCCAGCCCGTCATCCATCTCGATCCGGACGGGCGTGGCACGGCACGCGGGCGCTGGCGCGCCCTTGCGATGATTGGCAATTACGGCCGTGCGGCGATCTGGGCCGAAGGCGTCTACGAGTTCCGCTACCGCAAGGAGGGCGGAGTCTGGAAGATCGCACGGCTCGATTATTACGATGGCTTCGGAGCGCCCTATCAAACGGGCTGGGCAGCCCCCGCCCGATCGCAAGCGCCTGCGGCACAGCCGCCTCGCGCATTTCGTCATCTCGCGCATCCACCGGACCGGCCACGCGAATCCTGCGGCGGGTTCGTGAACGCTTGCATCGCCCCGTTCGATTATTCGAACCCCGGAACCACGCACGCAGGCGCGGAAGTCTGGCCCGCGGCACGCCCGATCTCGGAACGAGGCCAGTGCGAGCGTTCCGATGCTGGGAGTGCGGCCGCGGAGCTTCTGCAGCGCGCCACGTTGCTCCAGGATGCCCAGCAGATCGAGAACCTGCAGCGGATCTATGGCTACTACCTCGACCGCGCGATGTGGGACCAAGTCGCGGACCTCTTTGCGGACGATGCCACGATCGAGATGGCGCAGCGCGGTGTCTACGTCGGCAAGCGCCGCATCCGCGAGTTCCTCGGGCTCCTCGGTCATCACGGGCTGACCTATGGATGGCTGAACGATCACATCCAGCTCCAGCCGATCGTCGATGTGGCCCCCGACGGCACGACGGCGCGTTTGCGCAGCCGCGAGCTCGATATGACGGGGATCTACGGCCAATGGGGCAAGTGGAGCGAGGGGACCTACGAGAACACGTTCGTGAAGCAGGGCGGGGTGTGGAAGTTCCAGTCGCTGCACTACTATCCGACCTTCATCACCGATTACGACAAGGGATGGGCTCAGGACGCGGAGCCGGCCCCGCAAGCGAGCACCGTGCTGCCGCCCGATCGGCCGCCGAGCGAAACCTATTCGATCTATCCCAAGGCGTTCGTTCCGCCGTTTCACTATCGCAATCCAGTCACGGGTGAGCCGCCGCGCTATCCCACGGTCGGCGCGCCCAGCGCCCAGGCGGTGAGCACCACTTTGATGCCTGCCGGCGAGCGCTGGAATCCGCGGCCCGTGCGGGATGCGAATGGCGCGCTTGCGGAGGCCGAGCGAATCGTCGAACGCGTGAAGGACTACGACGAGCTCGAGAATTTGGAGGACGCCTACGGGTACTATCTCGACAAGGATCTGTGGACCGACCTCTCAAACTTGTTCGCCGACGACGGCTCGATGGAGCTCGCCCAGCGCGGCGTCTACCAGGGTCGTGACCACATCTATCAGTTTCTGCTGAAGGGACTGGGGCGTGGACACGAGGGTCCCTCACCAGGAATGCTGGGCAATCACCTGCAGCTGCAGCCGGTGATCGACGTCGCTCCCGACGGAAAGTCGGCGAAGATTCGCATCCGGGCACTGCAGCAGATGGCGTTCGGCCCGCGGGCTGCCATCGCCGCGGGCGTTTACGAGAACGAGGCGGTGAAGGTCGACGGCATCTGGAGGTTCTCCAAGGACCACGTCTATAACACCCTTGCGACCAGCTACGTCGGCGGGTGGGCACATGCCGCACGACCGGAAACACCGGGTGAGAGCAAGGTCTATCCGCCCGACGCACCGCCGACGCTGAAGTTCGAGATGTTCCCCGTCGTGTATGACATTCCGTTCCACTACGCCAATCCGGTCACGGGTCGAACGGAGGTGCCGGCGATCCTGCCCAGCACGGCGCAGCAGTCGGCTCAGAAGTCGAAGCCCTGAGCTGCCGCCGCGGGCACGGTGCTGGGCGGACCTTGCATCCACTGCGGCTGAACGTCCAGGTCGATTGCCTTACCGTCCCGCTTGTAGATCACTCCTGCCTTCATCACGAAGCTCACCTGCTTCATGACGCCCACGTCATCGAGCGGATTGCCCTGCACTGCAATCACATCGGCGAGCTTGCCGGGGCTCACGCTCCCGAGATCCGCGTCCTTCTTTAGGAGCTGCGCCGAGTGCATCGTGGCGGCTTGCAGCACGAACATTGCGGGCATGCCTGCCTGAACCATCAACTCGAGCTCGTGCGCGTTTTCCCCGTGCGGGTACACCGCGGCATCGGTTCCGAAGGCGATCTTGACGCCGGCGCGGTAGGCACGGCCGGCGGTGCCGAGGATCTGCGAGCCGATCGCAGCAGCCTTCGCCGCCACCTGGGGCGGATAGTATCCGGGTACCTTGGCCATCTGCGCGACGAACGTGCCGGCGATGATCGTGGGCACGTACCAGGTGCCGTGCTCCTTCATGAGCCGCATGTCCTCGTCGTTCATGAAGGTGCCGTGCTCGATCGAGTCGACGCCGCCGATCACGGCGCGGCGGATGGCCTCGGCGCCGTGCGCGTGCGCGGCGACCGTGAATCCGTAATCGTGAGCGGTGGACACGATGGCCTTGATCTCCTCGATCGTCAGCTGCGGGTTGTCGCCGCTCGAGCTCTCGTCGAGGACTCCGCCGGAGGGCATGATCTTGATGAGGTCGTCGCCGAGCTTGTAATGCAGCCGGACTGCCTTCGCGGCCTCCTCGGGGCCGTTGAACACGCCTTGCATCACGCCGGGATCGCCGGCAAGGTCCATGCGATAACCATTGGTGGGATCCGCATGGCCGCCGGTGGAGCTGAGCGCAACGCCGGCGGTGAAGATGCGCGGACCGACGATGACTCCTGCGTTGATCGCGTTGCGAAGCGCGACGGACTCGTTATGAGAGTCCCCGACATTGCGCACCGTGGTGAATCCGGCCAAGAGCGTGCGGCGCGCGTACACGGTCGAGCGCACGACGTAATCGGCGAGGTTCCAGTGAAAGGTATCCACGTACGTCGACGGGCTCGTCTGATTGGTGAGATGCGTGTGGTCATCGATCATCCCCGGCAGGCACGTCAGGCTCGAGAGATCGACCTCGGTTGCGCCCGGCGGGGGCGTATTGCCGGGCTCAACCGACTTGACGCGCGCACCCTCGATCACGACGGTGGTTTCGCCGAGCAGGCGGCCGCCGAGCGTGTCGAGCAGATGACCACAGTGCACGGCCAGCGTGCCACCCCCGGCGGCGTGGGCCGAGGCGGCTGCCACAAGTGCGCAGCAACCGAGCATGACAGGGAAGGACCTTCGCATTCCGCTCTCCAGTCTGGTGCGCCTTGAGCAGGCGACGAAGCGCGGCATCTTAGCGAATGACCGGCTCGCGAACGAGCCTGGGCCAGCCCTGCGGAAATGTCCGGCGGGATGACTACGGGGCGGTGGGGTCGGCTCGAGAGGCGGAGGCGGAGAAGATCGGGCCGGGCGCGCTCGCAGCGAGCCAGTAGTAGAGCGGACCGGTCACCGCGAGACCGACGATCCAGGAGATATCTGCATCATGCAGCCAGCGGGCAACGACCCCGGTGTAGAGCGTCGTGGACATGAACGGAACCTGCACCGCGATTCCGAGCGCGTAGCAGGCGACCGCGACCTTGTTCACGCGGCCGTAGATGCCACCGTCGGCGCGCAGAAAGGACTCCACGTCGTAGCTTCCATGCTGGACGAGGTAGTAGTCCACGAGGTTGATGGCGGTCCACGGCACCAGAACGTACAGGAGGAGCAGGATAAAATTGGTGTAGTTGACGAGGAATGAGTCCTTCCCCAGGACTGCGAGCGCGATGGACAGCGCCAGCAGCACGGTCGCGACGAGCGCGCGTGCGGGGGCCCGTGGCGACCATCGTGGGACGAGCGCCTGGCCGAACGTCATGACCGAGAGCGCTCCGCAATACAGATTCATCGCGTTGGTTGCGATCATGGCCGCGGAGAACACCACGAAGACGGCGGGGGCGAGACGGCCGGTCAGCGCCCCGAGCCCTCCCACGACATCGTCTCCGGTGATGCATACTCCGACCGCAGCTCCCAGCACCATCGGCAACGTGGAGCCGAGCGTGCAGCCCCAGTACGTCGCCCAGAACGCCGACCGCACGCCAGTGTCGGCCGGCATGTAACGCGTGTAGTCCGAGACATAGGGCGCGTAAGCGATCTGCCAGAGTGCCGCAACCGAGAGGGTCCCGAGCACACCAGCAGTGCTCACCGACCCGGTGCTCCAGAAGCCCGGCGGCAGCCCATGCACGAACGGGATCCACAGCGCGGTCAGCACGAGAGCGATGCCCGAGACGTAGGAGATGACGCGCGCATAGGCGTGGATGAGGTCGTAGCCAAAGATGGCTGCCGCTGCGCTCACGACCCCCATGAGCGCGATCCCGCTCACGGTCGTGAGCGGGGTCACCGCCTGGAGCGCCTGCCCTGCGAGCACGAGATTCGAGGCGAAGAAGCCGACGTACATCACGATCACCAGGCCCACGACCAGCAATGCGCCCAGCGCGCCGAACTGACCGCGCGTCTGCACCATCTGCGGGACGCCGAGGATCGGCCCCTGGGCGGCATGCAAGGCCATGAAGATCGCACCCAGCAGGTTGCCAACCGTCAGTGCCGCGACAGCCCACGAGAACGGAAGATGGAACACCGTCGCACCGAGTGCGCCGGTGACGATCGTCAGCAGCATGATGTTCGAGCCGAACCACACGGTGAACAGATCGCGGGCCCGGCCGTGTCGCTCGTCGGGCGCGATCGGCTGGATCGTGTGAATCTCGAGGGCTCGTGCCACCGCGCGCAACTACAGCAAGAGCCCGGCAGGGGGCGCGATGCTCGGAGGGGCCTCTGCCACCGCGAGCCCCTCGAGGGAGCGCACCCATTCGAAATAGAGTCCGCGCGTGCCCACGATCTCTACCCCGAGAGCCCGCGCGCGTGCCAGTCCTTGCTCGCGCGCGACCCCCGGCGCCTCGGTGGCATCGCTGACGATCACCGCGCGAAAGCCTGTCGCGCGCAGTCCAACCGAGGAGTGCAGGACGCAAACATCCGTATCCATCCCGATGAGAATCGCGGTGCGGCGCGCCTGCGCGAGGACGGCGTTACGCAGGTCACTCTGGCTGCAAAGGCCGAAGATCCTCTTGTCCCGTTGGGGCAAGCCGGATGGAAAGCACCCGCTCACGGGCTCCGCAGTCCATCCGTTGCGTTGAACATCCTCCACCGTCGCGAATATCGGGATCGCAAAGCGCGTGGCCACCTCCACGAGGAAGCGGCAGTGATCCACGACCGCGTGGCGGCGCTCGGCCGTCAGCTTGCCCAGGAACCCCGGCTGCAGGTCGATCACGACCAGGATCGAGTCCGCCGGATCGATCAGCTGGCTGTCAGTGGCCATCGAGCAAGCAGCCGCAACCCGCGATGCACATTTTTTCGTGTGAACACGAGGAGATTGTAGCGCGCGACCGCGGCCGCGCGCATGGCTTGCAGCCACAGCCCCTCGGTAGTGCACCAACTCGGCGCACGGAGCTCAATGTTTGACCGAGTGCGGGGCAATGCAGGCGACCCGTTGATGCGCGCATGGAGGCTCGGCGAAGGGAGTGTTTGAAGGCTCTTGCAAGTCTGCGCGAACGGAGTTGAGATTGGACATGCTGTTCCGAGACTGGCCATCGGCCCTCGCCAACTCGCTCGTGCTCTTCTGGACGTGCGCAGGCTGGCTCGTCTCGTTCGCATTGATGGGCGCACCCGGGGCGGCACTGAACATCGTGGGCGTCGTGCTCTGCACGCACACCATGGTGCTTGCCGCATACCTCATTCACGAGGCTGCGCATCAGACGCTATTCGCACGCGCTGCAGCCAATCAATGCGTGGGCGAGGCCATGAGCTTCATCGCGGGATCCTCGTATGCGTCATTCGAGCGCATCCGCCACATGCACATTCGCCATCACGTGGATCGGGCCGACCTCGCCTGCTTCGATCTGAAGGCGCTGATGGAGCGCCGCCCGGCGATACGCAGGGTTCTCGAAGTGCTCGAGTGGGCGTATGTGCCGGCGACCGAGATTCTCATGCACCTGCAGGTGATCTGGCGTCCCTTCGGTGTGCGGTCCCAGCGCCCCCATCTGCCCCGCGCAGCGGGGATGCTCGTCCTCAGAGTCCTGCTGCTCGTGGCTCTGGGGTTGTGGTCGCTGAAGGCTCTCGCGCTGTACGCCGTGGCCGCGCTGCTGCTGCTGCACGTGCTGAACTTCTTCGATGCTTTCCATCACACGTTCGAGCAGTACTTCGTCCAAGCGAACGAGCCCGTGCCCATGAGCGGTCGCGACCGTGCGTACGAGCAGGCCCATACCTATTCGAACCTGATCTCCGCGCGCCACGCATGGCTCAACCTGCTGACGCTCAACTTCGGCTATCACAACGCGCACCATCACAGGCCGCAGATGCCCTGGTATCGTCTGCCGCGGTTGCATCGCGAGCTCTACGGCGATCGGAGCCTGTGCGTGATGCCGCTCCGTGAGCTCCTCAACACCTGGCACCGGAACCGCGTTCGCCGTGTCGTCGTCGGACTTTACGGCGAGCCCGGCAGCGGCGCGCGGCGCGCTGACACGTACATCGGTGCGCATGCCGTTTCCTTCCTCACCGTTGTTTAGCGGACGCACAGCCGTGGTGACCGGAGCTGCCGGAGGCATCGGCGGCGCCATCGTGCGGCGCCTGGTGGAGGGGGGCGCAACCGTCCATGGGCTCGATCGTGATCCGCGTCTCGAGCGGAAGGCTGCGCAGCACCTCGCGGGCGCCGGCCGGTTCTTCCCGTACATCGTCGATCTGGCCGAGCGGGCCAGCGCCGAGCGCGTGACCGCCCAGCTGCGGGACAGGCTCGGCGGCCGCTGCGACATCCTGGTCAACAATGCCGGGATCGCGCGCTGGCGAGCCTTCGAAGACTCGGACGATGAGCTTCTCGAGTCGCTCCTCGCGGTCAATCTGACCGCCGCATTTCGGACCACCCGGGCGCTGCTCCCGGCGCTCGAGGCGAGCGGTCGCGCATCGGTCATCAACATCGCCTCGGAGCTGGCGCTGATCGGTCAACCGGGATACAGCGCGTACTGCGCGACGAAGGGCGCCGTTCTGGCCTTCAGCCGTGCGCTCGCGGTGGAGCTCGCCCCGCGCGGCATTCGGGTCAATGCGGTCTGTCCGGGCCCGATCGAGACTGCGATGCTGGAGGCGGAGTTCGAGTCGCTCGGCGATCCGGCGCGAGCGAGGTCACAGGAGATCGCCTCGGTGCCTCTCGGTCGCCTCGGTAAGCCGCAGGATGTCGCCGCCGTGGTCGCTTTTCTGGCCAGTGATGCCGCCGGGTTCGTGAGCGGGGCTGCCTGGCCGGTCGATGGCGGCAAGACCGCCCGTTGAGCCGCCCCGGATTGCCGTGATCGCGAACCCTGTGCCCTGGCCGAACGGCGCCCGCTGCGCCGTTTGCTTCACGCTCGACATGGATGCGGAGAGCATCCTCTATCTTGCGCATCCGCAACGCGCCCACACACTGGTGTCGCCGGCCTCGATGCTGCGCTATGGTCCGAACGTTGCGCTGCCCCGGATCTTGGATACCTACCGGCACTACCGGATTCGACAGACGTTCTTCGTTCCGGGATGGTGCGCCGAGCGCTACCCATACGCGATCGAGGCGATGCTACGTGACGGGCACGAGGTCTCGGCCCACGGCTACCTGCACGAGCATCCGAACGAGCTGAGCCATGCCGAGGAGCGTGAAGCGCTGGCACGCAGCATCGCCGCTTTGCAGGCGCTGAGCGGGGAGAGACCGGCCGGCTGGCGCGCCCCTCTCTACAACTTCTCGCACCGCTCGGCAGAGCTGCTGCTCGAGGCGGGGATCACCTACGATGCCTCGCTCATGGGCGACGATGTGCCCTATCTGATCGGCACCGCGCGCGGCACGCTGCTCGAGCTGCCCTCGCACTGGGGCATGGACGACTGGCCCGCCTTCATGCACAGCGTAGAGCTCGGCTTCCAGATGCCGCTGCAGTCCGCCGCAAGAGCCTGGGAGAGCTGGTGGGAGGAATTCGAGTCGATGTGGACCCACGGTGGCCTGTGGGTTGCGGTGTGGCATCCGTTTCTGTCCGGGCGCCTGGCGCGCTGGGAGCACACGCACCGGATGATCGGCCGGATGCTCGAGAAGGGCGGGGTATGGATCGCCCCCATGCGCGACATCGCCGCTCACGTGCAACACTGCATCACCCAGGGCAGCTGGTCGCCTCGGGTCGAGTCACTCGGTCCGGGCGGGCTGGGGACGCTCACATCGCGGTGAGGAACGATACTCCGACCGCGCCGAGGAATCCGCTCGCCCGCTCGCCGCTCTGCGCCACCTCGCCGTAGTCGTCCGCCAGCACGCGAGCGACCCGGTGCCGATGGAAGCTCGCAAAGAGCTCACGGCAGGTGATCACTTGCTGATCGGCCGGACGGTAGAGTGAGCGGTGGAGCGCCGGCAGCCGGTACCAGGGCTCACCCGGACGCACGTGGTGAGCATTGTGATACGGGAAATTCAGCACCAGGAGATTCAGCAGCCACCACCGCTCGGAGACCAGGTTCGAGTACGTATTCAAGTACTCGTAGCGGCGGTCCCGGCGCGGGTCGGCGGGCGCGGACTCGAGGGAGCGCGAGACGTAGACCTCGTAGGTGTGCTGGAACGCATCCATGAAGCGCAGCACGGTGAGGAAGAGGACGTACGCGAGCGCATAAAGCGCGACAGCCTTGATCGAGACCATCGCGAGCGCAACGAAGAGTGCGATCCTGAGGCCGAGGAGCAGGACCATGCGCGTCCGCTCGGTTGCGGCACCGGATGAGAACGGCACGGCGATGATCATGCCGCGCATGATCAGCTCGACGGCCGGGATGTATGCCCACTCCAAAGCGAGGACGCCGCCACGCACCCACCGCGGGCTCGCCCTGAGCGCCGCACGATAGTCGAAAGTGACCACATCCAGCCGATCGGCGTGGTGGCGCAGATGCTTGCGCTTCAAGCGCTGATAGGTGGCAAGGCATGCCCCGTTCATCCAGCTCATGAGAATACCCAGCCGATCGTTCGCGGCTGCGGTTGCGAACACTGCGTGGTGTGCGCAGTCGTGCAGTAGATAGCCGGAGTAGACGAGCGTGTGCGCCGTGAGCAGCACGCCGGCTGCATTCAGGAGCAGCTCGGGACGCGTGAGCATCCAGACTCCGAGTGGCCAACCGAGAACCGTGTAGCCGATCACGAGGACATGCGGCCAAGCGCCCGGCCGCCGGAACAGGCCTCTCACCTCAGTGCTCCCCTCGAGTGCTGCATGGCGCTCACGAAGCTGGCGTCGTAGGTAGCGGCAATGGAGGGCAGCGCGCCGATCTGCCCCTCCTTCGCGAGGATCTGGCCCATGATCTTACCGCTTGCGTAGAACGATGGCAGCTCGCTCGAGGGCTTGAAAACGTCGCCGAGCTCGGCAAGCGGCGGATTCTCGATGTTCGGCAGCTGCGCCCGCACTTCGGCGGGGGTGATCTCCAGCACGCGCGCGATGATCGCAGCGGCCTTGTCGGGCTGCTGGTGCATGAATTCGAGGCCATCGAGGGTGCCGCGAATCAACTCCTGAGCGAGCCCAGGGTCATGTGCGATGCGGCTCGCCTTGAGGACCATCACATCGGTGATCATCCCGCGCGCCTCCCGCGAGGACAGCAATACGTGATAGCGCTTGCCGCCTCCGAGCTTGAGGATCATCGACACATTGGGTTGATAGGTCACCCCGGCGTCCACCGCGCCGCTGGCCATGATGCCGGCGACCCCTTCGGGTGTTGCGTTGACTGCCTGGATGTCCTTCTCCGAGAGACCCGTCTGTGCGAGCGCATAGCCGAGCAGGAAGTCCGAAGGCGAAAGGGGCTGGAATGCGACCTTGCGGCCCTTCAAGTCCCGGATGCCCTTCACGCCGGCATCGGCCAGGATCGCATCGCCACCCGTCGAATAGTCCACGGGCATGATCACTTTGAGATTCCAGCCGCGAGCATCCGCGACGATCACCTGATCGTAGGTGAGTGTGGTCGCGTCGAGCTCGCCGCCTTGGACCGCTCCGGCCATGAGAGAGTTATCGGTGAAGGTGACGAGCCGCACGTCCGAGCCGTAGCGCCCGTAGTAGCCATTGGCTGCCGCACAGTAGATCGGCCCGTAGCCGATCCAGTTGACGACGCCCAGGGTTAGCGTGAGGCGGGTGGCTGCGCTTGCAAGCGGCGTCACCACCAAGGCCGCCGCCAGAAGCATCACGCGGCCAGCGCCTTGGACCATTCGTCGCATGAGGGAGAAGCTAATGGGTGGGGCTCTGCGGATGCAACGCGCTGCACTCGATTGGTGCATGCTGGGCCCATCCGCTTGGGTCTCCGCCCCAGAATGGTGCCCGCCCGCTCGCTGTAGCTTCTGGCATCAAGGCTCGACCTGAATGCCCGCCGCGGCCAGGTCGCGATGCAGCTCCTCGAGCTGTGCGCGATAGTGTCGCCACTGCGTGACCGAGGTGTCGTAGAGAGGACTGCGCACCTGAGCGGCACTCGCCGTGGTTGTCGGGGAGGGGTTACGATGGAAATCCATGCAGGAGTCGTCCCAGTCGAGCTCGCAAAACTCGAGGAGCTTGCGGGTCTGTCCAGCCTGATCCGCGATCAGGCCCTCGTACGTCAACTCATGGATCTGTCCCGGCAGCGTCGCATGCCAGTGCCGCATCAGGCGGCGGTATGCCACGTAATAGCGTCCAAGCTCTCGCAGATCGTAGGAGTAAGGATACCCCTGGTCGAAAAGCGACTTGTAGATGGCATAGCACGCCGCCATCGGGGCGCGGCTGACGTGCACGATCCTCGAGTGGGGCAGTGCGCGGCGGATCAGCCCGCAGTACAGGTGATTGAGCGGCATCTTGTCCGTGAAGCACTGCCCGGTCGCCCCAGCGGCGCGCGCCCGCTCGAGGTAATCGCGCCCGAGCGCAGCGAAGTCGAGGTGCGCGGATCGGGCGATCAGCTCGCGCCGCTCGCACTGCGCGCGCCCGGACTGCTTGCGCACGCCCTCGACCACCGCATGCGCAAAGCAATTGAGCTCCCCGGCTGAGGATACCGCTGGGTGGCTGCTCAAGATCCGGTCGACCAGTGTCGAGCCGCTGCGCGGCAGACCGACGATGAAGATCGGCGTCCCGGTCCCGGATCGCCTGGCAGAGGCGGGCGCGGGCGCAACGGTCTGCGGGAACGCCTGGATGATCCAATCCACGGTTGCGACGTCCGTGGCCACGTCATAGCCGAGGTGCGCGCGCCGCAGGCGGGAGCCCTGCTCCAGATGCACGAAGGAGCGCTCGTGCTCCCCGAGGTCCTCGTATTCCTTGGCGAGCGCGTAGCGCAGCTGTACCTCGGCCTGCCAGCCCGGGACGCCGCGCGCGAGAAGCCCTTCGAGCGCTGCGATGTGATTGCGCTCCCGGGTCTGCCGGCGCAGGTCAGAGCGGTTCCGATACGCCTCGTAGTCGTCCGGTCGCAGCGCAATCACCCGGTCGTAATCGGACTCTGCCGCAGCGAGCGCTCCCACGAAGCGTCGCACCGTTGCGAGGTTGAAGAGCAGCCGCGGATCGTTCGGCGCGAGCGCCACGGCGCGCTCGTACGCCGAGAGCGCCCGCTTCTGGTCGCCCGCGCGGCTGTAGAGCGTACCGACCGCATCGAGAAGCTCGGCATCGCCGCCCGCGTTTTGCTCGGCGAGACCGGCGAGCGCACGCGCCTCGACCAGCCGACCGAGGGGGAGAAGTCCGCTGGCCCGCTGGAGCAGCGACCTCGCGTGGCGGGGATCAAGTCGCGCCATCGCCGGGCACCTGGAATCCCGGTGCAGTGGCCGGATCTTGCGCGCGCTGCACGTAGTCCTCGATCTGCGGTGCGTAGCGGTCCCAGATCGATGCGAGCTCTGCGACCGGATCGGCGTCGCTCCAGTCCACTCGCAGGTCGACGATCGGCCAGCTGAGCTCCCGCACGATCAAAAGACCGGCCGAGTGAACCGGAGTCACCTCGCCGCCCGCTTCGAGGCCGGCGCGCAGTGCGCACAGCAGGCGTGCCCCGATGTGTCCCGTTGCACGCTCGAATCCGCCGACCATCGCCGCGGGGACCTCTGCTCGCGCCAGGAGATTTCCGGCGGCCGCGGCATGCGTGCCGCACGCCGCGCTTGCCGTGCCGAGCGTTTGCGCGCCCGAGTGGACGACCGGGACACCGTGCCGCCCGATCACCGCGAGCTGGCGATAGGCGCCAAAGGGAGTAGCGCGCACGGCGCGATCGAGCGCAGCGGCCGCTTCGACGCCGCGCTCCAGAGCATCGAGGATTCGCGGGCCCAGCGCGGGGTCGGTCAGGCTCTGCGTCGCCACGGCGCCTACACCAGCGCGCGCATGGACACAGCGCGCCGCAACCGCCGGCGAAGAGGAGGCGATTGCAATGCCGAACATTCGAGCATCTTCGATGCGCGCGACGATCGAGAAGGTCATCGATCAAGGATCATCGGGGATCATCGCGATGACGTCCACCTCCACGAGCCATTCTGGACGCGCCAGTGCCGCGACCACGACACCCGTGGAGACGGGGTAGATCCCTTTCAGCCAGCGCCCGATCGTGCGATAGACAGTCTCCCGCCAGCGCGGATCGGTGAGATAGATCGTGACCTTGCAGATGTGCTCGAGGCCTGCGCCGGCCTCGGCGAGCAGTTGCTTCACGTTCTGCATGGCCTGCTCGGCCTGGGCCGCGGGGTCGCCGATGCCCACGCTCTGAGCAGTATCGAGGCTCTGGCCGACCTGACCCCGCAGGAAGACCATGCGGCCGCGCGCCACCACCACCTGGCACAGGTCGTTGTCGAGCCGCTGCTCGGGGTAGGTGTCGCGGGTGTTGAACTTGCGCAGGCGTGTATGCACGGGCGGCGCCTGGGCGTCACGTTTGCTCGTTCGAGGCGTGGCCGCCGGGGTGCGCGGCGAACCACTGCGTCACGGCACCGTCCCCGTGCCGGCGTCCCGTGCGGGGCATCACGCGCTCGGAAAGATCCGCCGCCTTGCGCGCGAAGTCGAGCGGGCCATCCCAATCGAAGTTGCGGTACACCGCGTTGAGGTGCGCAAAGGGCGGGGACTGCGCGAACAGCTGAAAGGTGAGCCGGTGGCCGGCGTAGTCGGAGTTGAGCGCATCGCGCGCGAGCGCAAGCAGCTTGCGGCGATCCTCCGCGATCCAGCTCTCGTTGACCGAGTAGTATTTCTCGAGCCAGGGCCGGGTGTCCGGCGAGTCGAAGGCCGCCTTGTCGGGTGTGATGCAGATCTGGCCTCCGCAGAGCTCGCGCGCGATGTGCATGAACTCGTGCAGCTGGGAGCACGCAAGCACCCGTCCGGCATAGAGCAGCGACTGATTCGGCATGAGAAGACCCGCCGGGCTGCGCTGGGCGAGGGTGATGGCCGCCGTCAGATGCGCGTTGATGCCCTCGCGGTAGACCGCGAGCTGCGCGAGCTTCTCCTGCACCGCTTGCTGCTTGTCGAGTCCGGTCTGGCGCACGTTGAACAGCGCCGCGCCGATCACGAGATCCGCAAGCTTCAGATTGCGCTGCACGAATGCGAACGCCGAATAGCGATGCAGCGTCGCCCGGATGAAGCTGGCCGCCTTGGTGTGACGGTAGAACAGCACGTTCTCCCAGGGGATCAACACGTCGTCGAAGATGACCAGTGCGTCGATCTCGTCGAAGCGGTTGGCGAGAGGATAGTCCACCGCCGGCGCGCGACCCGCAAAGCCCGTGCGGCAGATGAACTTCAGGTTCGGGGAGCTCAGATTGCAGATGAACCCGACGGCGTAGTCCGACAGCTGCTCGTTGCCCCAGTTGGCGATCGTCGGCTTGGTGAAGGCCTGGTTGGCGTACGCGGCCGCCGTCTCGTATTTCGCGCCGCGCACGATAATACCGGCATCGGTCTCGCGCACGACGTGCAGGAGCATGTCGGGATCCTGCTCCTGAGGAGGCCTGGACCGGTCTCCCTTGGGATCGGTGTTCGCGGAGACGTGAAACGGATCGCCCTGGATCACCGCCTGCACGTGCTGGCGGACATTGGCCGAGAACTGCGGGTCGAGCTCCGCGAGGACGTCCTGCCCGTCGAAGAGCGACCAGATCTCCCCGACGGTCTCGTCTCCGACGCGCGTCACGATGCCGCCGATCTCCTCGAGGATGGTGTCCGTCGCACGGCGCTTATCCCACCAGTCCTGCTCGCTGCGGGGCAGCTTGTTCGCCACCGCGTGCCACTCGCCCGCGTCCTGATAGGCGAGCACGTCGCGCGTTGCGCTCTGGTGCTGCATGTCGTAGATGCGTGCACGGATGTCGATCAGCGGCTTGAACATCGGATGCCGCACGAGGTCCTTCACTCGCTCGCCGTCGATGTATACCTCGCGCGCATCGCGAATGGAGTCGAGGTATTGCCGGCCGGTTCGGATCAAGCGAGCACCTCCAGGAGACGGTCGACCATCGCGTCGCAGCGCTGCAGCTGATCGAGGCTCACGAACTCGTCGGGCTTGTGCGCCTGATCGATCGATCCGGGACCGCAAACGACCGTCGGGACGCCGAGCTCGCGACTGAACAGGCCGCCCTCGCTCCCGAAGTCGACCTTGATCGTTTCGCGCTGCCCGGTGAGGGCGGCGGCGAGCTCCACCACCTGCGACTCGGCCGGTGTCTGCAGCGCTGGGTACTCGTGAAGGATCTCCAGCTCGATGCCGGCGGAGCGGACGCTCGCGGAGATTGCGGCGGCATCGGCACGGATACCCTCCAGGATGGCGAGCGGGTCGTCGGCGGGCAGGTTGCGGATCTCGAGCTCCAGCTCGCAATGCTCCGGAACGATGTTGAGCGCGGCGCCGCCGTGAATGACGCCCACGTGCAGCGTAGTGTGCGGCACTGCATAGGACGGATCGCTCGACCCGGAATGTGCGATCTGCGACTGGCGGCGGCGCGTGGCTTCGATCAGGTCGCAAGCCAGGTGGATTGCGTTGACCCCACGCTCGGGGGCAGCCGAATGTGCCGCGATGCCGTGACAGGCCGCTCGCACAGCCACCTTGCCTTTGTGTCCCACGGCAGTGGCGAGCAGCGTCGGCTCCCCCACGATGCAGAACGCCGGACGAACGCTCCATGAGCGCATGTCGTCGATCAACGAGCGCACGCCGAGACAGCCGAGCTCCTCGTCGTACGAGAAGGCCAGGTGCAATGGTGCGCGCAGCGTACGGCCGGCGGCCCGATCAGCCGCACGCAGCGCACAGGCCAGAAAGCCCTTCATGTCGGCCGCTCCGCGGGCAAAGAGCCGCCCGCTGCGCTCGCGCAGCTCGAACGGCGCGGAGGACCAGCTCTGGCCGTCCACGGGCACGACATCCGTATGCCCGGACAGCATCACGCCCCCCTCCACCGCAGGGCCGATGCGCGCGTAGAGATTGGCCTTGCGAGCGCTCGCATCCGGATAGAGTCTCGACTCGATGCCACGCGCGGCGAGGTACTCACGCACGAACTCGATGAGCTCCCAGTTCGAGTCGCGACTGACGGTGGCAAAGCCAATGAGGCGCTCGAGGACGGCTACGCTCTGCATTCCCCCATGTTACTCGTTGAGCGCGTAATAGAGTGTCATGCCGACGGTACGCGGCGTCGAAACGACCGCTTGCCAGCGATTGCCGTACAGCGCGGGATCGGAGTACGACTGGATCCCGAGCCTGTTGGTCACATTGTCCAGATACAGCGACCAGGTCCAGTGCGACCGCTCGAAGGACAAACGCGTGTCGAGCATCGTGTAGCCTGCCGCGGTCGGTACGGTTGCCGACAGCGCCGGCAGGATCGCGCTTTGATAGTGCGCCGTGATGTCGTAGCGCAACTCCCATCCGAGGACTTGCTGGTGCACGTATTCGAGCGTCGCCGCGAGGCTGTCCTTGGGCGTGCCGGGCAGCGGGCTGCCGATCGCGGGCGGGGGTGCCGAGACGTTCGGAAAGACGAAGAGCGGATTGAGCTCGGTGAGCTTGGTCTGGTCGTACGTGTAATCGAGCTGTGCGTTGAAATGGGAGGACAGGAGCGTGAATGTCTCGAGCTCCACACCCCGGCTGACCGCCTGGCCGACGTTGAGGGACGCCGGCAGCACGAGCGGTGTGAGCTGCACGCCCTCCTGAACGTTGTGCCACTGCATGTCGAACACCGCGGCCGAGTAACGGAAGCGGCCCGCGAGCTCTCCCTTCAGTCCGATCTCGTAGTTGTCCACGGTATCGGGGGAGAGCTTCGTGAGCGCCGTCGGGGTGACATAGCCCTCGCCCGGCTCCGCGGCGGGCAGCGCGTTGACCCCGCCGCGACGAAATCCCTGCGACCACGTGGCGTACACCAGGTTCTTGTCATTGAGCTGATACGAGGTATTGAGCTTCCACAGCGCCCGGGCCCAGGAGTCGCTCAGCGAGCTGTTGGCAATCGGCGGCGTGGTGCCGAAGAACGGTCCTCCATCGAACAGCAGTCCGGTCTGCTGCGCCTGGGTCACGTCCTGCTTGAACACGCGGGTGCCTCCCGTGAGGCTCCAGCTTTTGGTGATGTGCCAGGTCACATCGCCATACGCGGCCATGTCGCGGAACCTGGTCTCGAAGTCGCCGATGTACGCCTGATCCTTGATGATCGGGATGCCATCGACGTAAGTGGTCGTTCCGGGGGTGTAAGCGGTCTCACCCACGCCGCAGTACGACGGCGAGACACCATTGCCGCTGCTCTGGCCGTAGATCGGCGCGCACTGGTCGTAGAAGTCGAGATAGCCGGGGTAGAACTCGTGCTCTTGAATGTTCGTCTTCTCGTAGCGGTAGAACAGGCCCGTCACCCAGTCGAACGCGCCTCCGGTCTTGGAGGTGAGCCGCAGCTCCTCCGCCCACGGCCGGTCATCGAGCTCGTCGTGTCCCTGCACGAACGAGCGGGGGTTCTGCCCATAGAGGCTCTGATAGAAGGAGAAGCTCGTATACAGCGCGGTCAGATCGTCCGAGGAGCGATTGAGGTGGTCGGCATACGAGGTGGACGAGGTGAGCGTCGCGAATCCCAGGTCGCCCTCGAGAGTGAGCGCGCCCAGCCCCACCTTGTCGGTCGCACTCTCCAAGGAGTTGTCGGCGTTCGACAATGAGTCGACCCCGGCCGGGACGGGAGAGCTGTACAGCGGGTTCACGAGCGGCGGATTGGTGAAGGTGCCCACCGGCTGCGTCGCGGGGCTGATCCAATTGTTGTAGGCGGCGGTTTGAGTGGCGGCATAGGGGAAGCCGCCCGCCTGCATCTGTTGATAGTAATAGTTGAACTCTGCATGGAACTCGTCGTTCGGTCGCCACAGCGCGGCGAAGCGCGCATTCCGCTCGGTGTTGTGATTGGTCCCGTCCTGGGAATACTTCACGGGCGGGCTCCACAGATCCCCGGGTATCGCAGAGACGGGGGCGCCTTGCGAATTGAGCACGTACAGGTTCGGTTGATTGATGAAGCCGGCATCGTACGAATAGCCGGCGTTCAAGCGAATCGCGAACGTCGAGGCGAAGGGGATATTGAGCACCCCGTGCGCCTCCTCGTTCGGCGCGTGGGTATGAGCCGTGTCGCTCACCCCGAGTTCCCCGCGCGCATCGAATTGGCTCGGATCGGGCGCGTTCTGGACGAAGCGGATCGTGCCGCCGAGCGATCCGGACCCGTAGAGCGTGCCCTGCGGGCCGCGCAGGATCTCGACGCGATCGAGGTCCTGGAGCTGCAGATTGAAGAAGAGCGGGGTGTCGTCCACGTAGGTGGCGACCGGCGGTACGACTGGCGAGGCGAGCGCCAGCTGGCCGGCGGTTTGCTCGCTGTTCAACCCGCGGATGATCAGCGTCGAGCCGTTGACGCCGCCGAATGCCCCTTTGTCGGTGTAATTGACACCGGCGACCGACTGCGCGAGGTTTGCGATGTCCTCGATTCCCTGCTGTTGCAGCTGATCTCCGCTGATCGCCGTGATGCTGATCGGAAGGTCCTGGGCATTGACGGTGCGGCGCGTGGCCGTGACCATGACCTCCTGCAAGGCGCTCGTGTCGGAGGACGGACCCTCTGCGGCCGCGGTCGATGGCGGGGCCGCACCGTCTGCCAGACAGGGAGCCCCGTAAAGCGCCGTCAGTACAGCCGCGGTGAGCGAGGTCATTCGGTCCAGCCGAAGCCCTCTCACCCTGGCATCGATCGCCGTGCGTGGCTTGGCGCGGGTAGGGATGGTTCGCGAGCTGCGAGCGTTCTTCGACTTCACAACGAGATGCCTCCTCGAGTCCTGATGCCGTGATCGCACCGTCGAGGAGACCCAAATGGGATTTTCTTCTTCGCGGAAGATCATCCCGAGGATGAACAAGTCTCCTCGACCTGAGTCTCCCGGGCTTTTGTCCCGCCGTGTATCCAGAGGCACACGCAACGCTCGTGCGTTACGCCTGCTCTGGACTGCCTCTCTCGGACCAGCCACCCGCCGCTTGGCGGGCCGGAACCCTAGACGCACATTTTGGAGAGGTGTTGTGCAAACCGTATGCCCGCACGGGGGCACCGCTTCCGGGCATGGAAAAAGACTGGAAAAACAGAGGCTACGCGCTCGCCGCTGTGCTTCGATTTGTTGTTGCGTCGCGGGCTCGACGCGAGAACGCACCAGCCGGGCGCGTGATAGCCCGCTTGTGCGCCGTTGTAGGGCAGGCGGTTGCGGTATCAGGGATCGAGCGTGCGCTCGGTCGTGGAAAGGCCGCTCGGGTCAGGGGCCCGTTGCGAGAGCTTCTGCAGCAGGTCGGTGTCGGTTCTCATGCCTGACGTGGAGCGTATGCGCTCGAGTATCTGGGTCTTGAGCTCGAGAAAGGCGCGTGTGTGCTTCATGTCCTGTACACGCCGCGCCGGCAGCGGCACCTCGTAGATGGAGTCGATGCGCCCGGGTCGGGGAGCCATCACGACGACGCGCCGGCCCAGATAGATCGCCTCTTCCACGTCATGAGTGACGAAGACGACCGTGCAGTGCTCGAGCTCGGAGACGTGCAGGATCAGATCGTGCATCACCTCGCGCGTCTGGGCGTCGAGCGCACCGAACGGCTCGTCCATGAGGAGAATGCGCGGTCGGCTCATGAGCGCACGTGCGATGGCCACGCGCTGCTGCATGCCGCCCGAGAGCTGATTGGGATAGGCGCTCGCAACGGCGGCAAGCCCCATCAGGCGCACGAGCGCTTCGGCGCGTCCCGCGGCTGCCTCGACGTCGGAGGAGGTTCGGTCGCGCGTGTGGGCGGAGAGCTGGCGGGTGAACTTGATGTTCTCCGTCACCGTGAGCCACGGATACAGACTGTAGTCCTGAAAGACCATCGCGCGGTCGACGCCCGGCCCGGTAATGCGCACGCCGCCCGCCTCGATCTCGCCGGCCGTGTGGGCCTCGAGCCCGGCCAGGGTGCGCAGGAACGTCGACTTGCCGCAGCCCGAAGCACCGACCAGAGTCACGAACTCGCCGTCGCCGATGTCGAGGCTCACGTTCTGCAGCGCCGTGATCCGGGTGGTTCCCGCCTCGAACAGCTTCCAGACGCCCCGGCAGTGGACCGCGTTCGCCATGCTCAGCTGCGCTTGTACATCCAGGGGAAGGCTAATCGATGGACCAGCCGGAAGCACTGGTCCATGGCAAGCCCGATCGCGCCGATCAGGATGATCCCGGCAAAGATCTTGTCCGTCTGCAGGAAGCGCTGCGCTTTGATGATCGCGTAGCCGAGCCCCGAGTTGGCAGCGACGAGCTCCGCGACGACCAGGTATGTCCAGGCCCAGCCCATCGTGATGCGCAGCGTGTCGAGCAGCGCCGGCTTGGCCGAGGGGACGATCACCTTCTCGATGATCTCCAGGCGCGTGGCGCCCATCGTCTGCGCCGCCTCGATCTGTGCCATCGGCACGCGGCGCACGTCCTCGGCCATCATCAGCACCATCTGGAAGAACGTGCCGATGAAGATGATCGCAATCTTTGCGCCCTCGTCGATCCCGATCCACAGCATGACGAGCGGGATGAACGCGACCGCGGGCATGTAGCGGATGAAGTCCGTGAGCGGCTCGAGCAGCGCCTGAACGAACCGGTAGGTACCGATCAGAAGCGCGAGCGGCACCGCGATGAGTGCCGAGAGGGCCCACCCGGCGATGACGCGATAGCAGCTGATTCGCACATCGCCCAGGAGATCGTCGTCGTTGAACCAGGTCATGACGCGCCGTGCCACGTCGAGGGGCCCGGGCAGGAACACCTTGTTCACGGTACCCAGCGCCGCAAGCGCGAACCAGGCGAGGAGGGGCACGGCAACGCCGATGGTCGCGAGCATCCAGTAGCGTCGCTGGCTGATGAAGCCGCGAATGGTCCACAGATGCGTCGCGGCGCGCCGCAGGGGTGGCGGCTCGAGCACCACCACGCTGTCTTCGGCACCCGCTGCGGGTGGGGCCGCAGCGGGTGGTGCCGGCCGCTCGAGCGGGACCACAACGGAGCTCGGCGCGAGGCCCATTCGGCCGGTCATCGCTTCAACGCCTCCTCGAGGAGCGAGGGGTCAACCCCGCTCGAAGGATTGGGGCTTGCGTCGATCAGCTTGTTGGAGAGCAGAAAGCCTGCAATGGCCGGCTCGACCGCAACCAGGCTTCGAGGGCTCCTCGGGTTGAACGCATCGAGGTTGGCCGCCGCATCGAAGAGGCGCGTGCCCGGAAGGAAGACCCGGTACTGCTGCGTATCGAGACCAACGACCTTCGCCATGATACGCACCGCCTGGTCGGGGTGAGTCCGCAGGAAGGCGAGGGTATCGAACCACGCTTTGATCATTCCAACCAGGTCGCTGCGCTTGCTACGGATGGCCTCGGTTTGCGCGACCAGCAGGTCCGGAATGAGACCCGGCATCTGGCGCGAGGTGAACAGCGCGCGCCCTCTGCCGCTCTTCTCGATCTGACTGATCCATGGGTTCCACACGACGGCCGCATCCACGCGGCCGCTCATGAAGGCGGCCGCGGCATCCCCGGCCGAGAGATTGACGACCTTCACGTCGCGGGGCGTGAGGCCATTGCGTGCGAGCGCCGTGTAGAGCACGAAGTGCGACACGCTGAACTGCTCGAGCGCGATCGTGTGGCCCTTGAGCTCGGCGAAGGAATGGATGTCCGGGCCCACCATCACGGCATCGTTGCCGGAGGAGTTGTCATTGACCAGCACGACCTTGAGCGGGAGGCCCTTGGCGAGCGGTCCCAGCGTGTCGGACCAGGTCTGACTGTTGGCATCGAGCTGTCCCGTCGAGAGCGCCGAGATCGAGTCGCTGTAGTTCGCAAACCAGATGAGCCTCACGTCGGCGCCGTACTTCTTGAAGTACCCCTCGCTCTGAGCCACGTACCAGGCAACCCACCCCGGCCAGTCCGACACGCCCACCTTCAGCTCGGCGCGCGCCGTGAGGGGGCCGAGCGCAACGAGCATCAGGACCGTCGCAAGCCACGCGTGCAGCAGAGACGAGCGGATACGGGCGGCAGGGGTGAGCTTCTTCACGGCTGAGGTCCTCTAGTGTCGATGCGCTCGCTTCGTCACATATGCGCGCCAGCCGCCCGCGGAGGTGATGTCCTCGGCGCCTTCGAGCGCGCGAGGCTCGGCGACGAAGCCGCGTACCTGTGCCCCGTCCTGCAGCACGACCGTGCCGATCGCAAGCGGCGCCGGCACCTCGGAGACGAAGCTGCCGAAGGCAGTGAGGTCGAGCTCGTAGACCTCGACCTCGATTGCGCCCCCGCCCGTGCCGACGTGCACCAGCGCGGGCTTCGGCGGTGTTTGAGCGCGCATTGCGTACAGCCGGTACACCGGCGCAGTGCGGGTGCGCTGAACCAGGCGTGCACCGCGTGATGCCAGCTGCCAGTGAAGCGGCATGTCCGCCAGATGCGCGCCGACCACGGCCAGCAGGACGCCGGCCACGCGAGGCTCGCTATCGAGGGGTGGAGGGCCCGGTGCCGACTGGACAGTCTCCAGGCGCCGCGCAAGCTCGAGCAGTCCGCGGTCCGCCCACGCGGGAGCAATGAGGCTCAATCCGAATCCGGTCGCATTGCGCCGGAAGCCCGCCGGCACCGCAATCGCGCTCAGGTCGAGCAGGTTCACGAAGTTGGTGTACAGGCCGAGCTGGCTGTTGAGCGCAATGGGCTCGGCCTCGAGCTCGCTCACACGATAGATCGTGGGGGCAGTGGGCAGCGCGAGCACGTCAATGCCTTGCCAGAGCGCCTGTGCGCGCCGAGCGCACCCTTGCAGGGTGTGGAATCCGCGAAAGGCTTCGACCGCCGAGATCCCCTTGCCGGCCTGCACGATCGAGCGCACGACCGGATGAATCGCGGTGGGGTGCGATGCCAGCAGGTCCTCGACGACCACCGTCCGCTCTGCGACCCATGGCCCTGAGTACAGGAGGCGCGCAGCCTCGAGAAGCGGTGCGATGTCCACCTCGACCGCGGCGCCACCCGATGCGCTCAGGCGCTCGAGTGCCGCACGGTAGAGGGCTGCAGACTCGGAGTCGCCGAAGAATTCGAGCTGCTCCGGCCGCGGTGTTCCAAAGCGAAACGGGAGTCCGATCTCCGGGGGCGGCCCGGGCATGCGCGAGTAGGGGTCGGCGGCATCGAATCCGGTCAGGACCGAGTCGGCGAGCGCAGCATCCGCGGCGGTCTGCGTCAAGGAGCTCACGCAGTCGAGCGAGCGGCAGGCGGGTACTAGACCGCGAGTGCTCCAGCGCCCGCGCGTGGGCTTGAAGCCGGTGATTCCGTTGAAGGCAGCCGGCACGCGGCCCGATCCGGCCGTATCCGATCCGAGCGCGAGCGGAACGATGCCGGCGGCGACGACCACGGCGGAGCCGGAGCTCGATCCGCCGCTCACATAGTCCCGATTGAAAACGCAGCGCGGTGCGCCGTAGGGGCTGCGCGTGCCAGCGAGACCGGTCGCGAATTGATCCAGATTGGTCTTGCCGATGAGGATCGCCCCCGCGCTCGTGAGGCGCTCGACGACGCCTGCCGAGGCGGCCGGTGTATAGGCGAATGCAGGGCAGGCGACCGTCGTCGGCATGCCCGCGACATCGATGTTGTCTTTCACCGCGAAGGGGATGCCGGCCAGCGGGAGGCGCTCACCCGCGGCGATACGCTGGTCGATGCGGCGCGCATTCGCGAGCACCTCCTCGCGCTGGCAGCGACTGATCCAGGCCTGCGGTTGAACGGCATCGTAGGCGGCCGCCTCGGCGAGGACGCGCGTTGCGACGCGCTCGGCGCTCGCGGCGCCGCTCGTCACGGCCGAGACGATGCCGGCTAGGGTCGTTCCAGGCATGCTCGTGAGCCGTCCTCGGTGTGCGGCCGCACTGCGGTGTCGAGGGCAATCATCGGAGTGCCAGGCGAGACGGTCTGACGTTCCCGGATGTACACGGCGCGCACGAGTCCCGTTGCGGGGCTCGGTACCTGGCACTCGGTCTTCATGGCCTCGATCGCTGCAATGACCGTGCCCTTCTCGACTCGCTCCCCGGGTTGAACGTAGATCTTCCAGATATTGCCGCCCAATGGGGCCTCGACGATCTCCGCGCCATCGGGGACTTGCACCTCCGCCTGCACCATTGTGGTGCCTGAGATCCCATCCGGGCGCGCGAGCTCGTTGCGACGCTCCCACTCCTCGCACTCCGCATTGAACGCGGCCTGGCGGCGCGCCTGGAAAGCCTCGATCGAGAGACGGTGCTCGGCGAGCATCCGGCGATAGTTGGCGAGCCTGAAGACCTCCGAATCGATGCGTACGCTGCGCCGGCCGTACGGGAAGTCGCGCCGCCAGTCGGTAAGCTCCGCATGCGTGACCGGGAAGAAGCGGATCTGATCGAAGAAGCGCAGCAGCCAGGGCTTGCCGTCGCGAAACGTCTGCGTCTGGCGATAGCTGTTCCACACCTGGATGGTGCGGCCGAAGAGCTGGTAGCCCCCCGGCCCCTCGAGGCCGTAGATGCAGAGATAGGCACCGCCGATGCCCACCACGTTGGGCGGAGTCCAGGTGCGTGCCGGGTTGTACTTGGTCGTGACCAGCCGATGGCGCGGATCGAGCGGCGTGGCAACGGGTGCCCCGAGATACACATCCCCGAGGCCGAGGACCAGGTAGCGGGCATCGAACACCACGCGGCGCACATCCTCGCTAGAGTCGAGACCGTTCACGCGGCGAATGAATTCGATATTGTCCGGGCACCACGGCGCATCCTCGCGCACCGACGCCATGTAGCGCGCGATCGTTTCCTCGACGGCCGGGTCCCGGAACGAAAGGGGCAGGTGCACCACGCGCGAGGTGATCTGAAAGTCCTCGAGCGTGCCGAGCCGCTCTTCAGCATCGGCGAGCACCTGCAGCAGCCGCGCCTGTGGAAGCAGGCGCCCATCGTAGTGAACTTGCAGTGAGCGGATGCCGGGCGTCACATCGATGACCCCCGGCAGCTGCAGCTGCTCGAGCTCGAGCATCAGCGCATGCACCCGCAGGCGCAGCTCCAGATCGAGCACGATCGGACCGTACTCCACCAGCAGGTGCCGGTCGCCTTGGCGTCGATAGACTGTCATCGGGCGCTCGGCTGCCGCGGGAATCGCGCCCAGCACGGGGCTCGCGAGTGGCTGAGCCTTCGCCGGTGCTCGAGCGGGGCGGTCGGCGCGGGGGGAGCGCACGGCGTGCGAGCCGCGGTGCGCGACGAGCTCGTTCTGCGCACGCTCGAGCTCTTCCGCGCGCTCCTCGTCGACGCTTTCGAAGCGCACCACATCGTGGGGCGCCAGCTGACCGAGCTTCCAGAGGTCGGCTTGAATCGTCACGAACGGGCAGACGAATCCTCCGAGGGAAGGTCCGTCCGGCCCCAGAACGATCGGCATGTCGCCCGTGAAATCCACCGCGCCCACGGCGTACGCGTTGTCGTGGATGTTGGACGGATGAAGTCCCGCTTCCCCGCCATCCCGGCGCGCCCAGCGCGGACGCGGACCGATCAGACGCACGCCCGTGCGGTTCGAGTTGTAGTGCACTACCCAGGAGGCCCCGAGAAAGGCATCGATGTCCTCGGTCGTGAAGAAATCGGGTGCGCCATGCGGGCCGTACAGCACGCGCAGCGTCCACTCCCGCTCGATCGGCGGCCGCGCCGGCTCGGGCAACTCGGCGGTCACCGGCTCGAGCGGCGCTGGGGCGAGGTGCAGCACATCGCCGGCGGCAAGGTTGCGACCTGCATGCCCGCCAAAACCGCCGAGCGTGAAGGTGGCGCGGCTTGCGAGGTAGGCGGGTACGTCCAGTCCGCCGCGGAAGAGCACATAGCCCCTCAGGCCCGCACCGCGCAGCCGACCGAGCTTGAGGGTCTGACCCGCTGCTACGCACTGCGGCCGGTAGGGCTCGAGCGCGACCCCGTCGAGCAGCGCATCGCTTGCCGCGCCTGCCAGACACACCGTTGCGTCGTGGTTGAACAGCAGCTGCGGGCCCACGGCAGTCCATTCGAGGCCGGCGGCACCCTCGGGATTGCCGAGCAGCCGGTTCCCGAGCCGGAACGAGAGCCCATCCATCGGCCCCGACGGCGGAACGCCGACGCTCCAGAAGCCCAGCCGGCCAGGGTAATCCTGCACGGTCGTGGCAAGCCCGCCGCTCAGGACACGCACCGACCGCGGCGCATACTCGACACCGGCGAGCGCGAGCGTGGAGACCTCGCCACGCGCAAACATGGCGCTGCGCGCCACGACCTTGAGCCATTCGAGATTGCTCTCGAGCCCCGCGAGCTGCGTTTCCTCGAGCGCGCCTTGCAACGCCCGCACTGCGGCTGCGCGATCCGCGCCCTTCACGATGAGCTTCGCAAGCAGCGCATCGTAGTGCGTGCCCACATCGCTGCCGTCTGCGATCCAGGACTCCACGCGCGCCTGCCGCGGGAAGCGCACATGGGTGAGCGTGCCGCTCGAGGGGCGGAAGCCCTCTCCCGGATCCTCGGCGTAGAGCCGCGCCTCGATGGCGACGCCGGAGGCCTGCGGCGTGCGAGTCTCATCCGTCCAGACATCCAGAAAATCGCGCTCTCCCGCTGCGCATCGGACCATCCACTCGACGAGGTCGACGCCCATGACCTCTTCGGTCACGCCGTGCTCGACCTGCAAGCGCGTGTTGACCTCGAGAAAGTAGAACTCCTCCCGCAGCGCGTCGTAGAGGAACTCCACGGTGCCGGCGGAGCGGTAACGGATGGCCGATGCGAGCCGGACGGCGCACTCGCCCAGCGCTCTGCGGGTGGTCTGCGGCAGATTCGGCGCCGGACATTCCTCGATCACTTTCTGATTGCGGCGCTGCAGCGAGCAGTCTCGCTCCCCGAGCGCGATCACACGGCCGGTGCCATCGCCGAAGATCTGCGCTTCGATGTGGCGTGCCTGCGGCACGTAGCGCTCGAGGAACACGCCCGCATCGGTGAAATGGCTGCCTGCGAGCCGGCGCACGGTCTCGAACGCCTCGGCGACCTCGCTCGCGCGTGCGCACCGGCGCATTCCGATGCCGCCTCCACCTGCCGTTGCCTTCAGCATCACCGGAAAGCCGATCCGTTCGGCCTCGCGCTGCGCCGCCATGGAGTTTGCAAGCACGGCGCTGCCCGGCAAGAGCGGAACGCCTTGCGCGAGCGCGAGCTCGCGCGCCGTATGCTTCAGCCCGAATGCACGGATATTCTCCGGCGTCGGGCCGATGAAGGTGATGCCGGTGGCCTCGCAACGCGCGGCGAATTCGGCATTTTCGCTGAGGAAGCCGTAGCCGGGGTGGATCGCCTCGGCACCGCGCTCGCGGGCGGCCGCCAGGATCGCATCGACGCTCAGATAGCTCTCGCGCGCCGGCGCCGGACCGATCCGCACGGCCTCATCCGCCTGATCGACGTGCTGCGATCCCACATCGGCGTCCGAGAACACCGCCACGGAGGCGATACCCATGCGGCGCAGCGTGCGAATGATCCGGCAGGCGATCGTTGCGCGGTTGGCGATCAGAACCTTCCGGAACAAGCCTAGGCCTCGGGCGCTGCGATGATCACGCGCAGGGGCGTCGGGTTGAACGCATTGCAGGGATTGTTGATCTGGGGGCAGTTGGAGATGACGGCCACCAGGTCCATCTGCGCCAGCAGGTCAACGTACAGCCCGGGCGCCGAGATGCCATCCACGATCCCGAGCGTCCCATCCGGCTCGA
This sequence comes from Steroidobacteraceae bacterium, assembly GCA_035524075.1. Lineage (GTDB taxonomy): Bacteria > Pseudomonadota > Gammaproteobacteria > Steroidobacterales > Steroidobacteraceae > JASHUC01. Next base: position 52,977 of record DATKPP010000010.1, read on the forward strand.
CCGGGACGTTCATGAACCAGTTGATGTTTGAGACCATGTCGCGCTTGCCCCGGCCGTGGCGCACGTGCGACTCCAGGAAGTTCTCGACGCAGGCATGCTGGGACTTGGTGTGATGTCCGTAGCGCAGAGTGTTGCTCTCGCAGCTGCAGGCACCGCCGATCGTGTCGTGGTAGGCGACCGTCGTGCCGGTGATGCGCGCCATCGGGCGGCCCTCGTTGGAGAGCAGCATGGAGCCCGTGCGCAGAAAAATGTTCGCTTGCCCGGCGATCGTGTCCTGCGCGCTGTAGCGCTCCGCATCGTCCTCGAGCGCATACATCAAAAAGTCGCCCGACTGATTGCCCTCCAGATCGATGATTCGCAGTGTCGCTCCCCTGCGCACGATGTGGTCCCAGGGTGCTCGCGCAGGAATGACCGTATCGAGAACGATGCGGCCGGGCAGGGCTGGGAGGACAGGCTCGCTCATGATGGGGCTCGCGGGCGCTTCAATGGAGCGTCTCAGCGGCGGAAGTACTCCTCGACGTTGAGAAAGGCACGCAGGCCTTCGGGAGTCGCATTGCGAATCGCGTCGTCGTCGGGCGTGACGGGGCCGTGCCACGCAGTCACGCGGGCCGGCGTCACCGTGTAGCGCGGCCGTGGATCGAGTACGTGCGGGCAGTTGGCGAGCACCACGATGAGGTCCATCTCCGCTCGCAAGGTCAGCGTGCGGCCGGGCGAGAACGGACCATATTCCAGGGCCGTCGCACCGTCGGGCCCGATGCGCACGCCTTTGAACCAGTTGATGCAGGGATGCACGTCCTTGCGCCCCAGGCCGAACTTCGCAGCCCCGAGCAGCAGCCGATCGCGTGCGTTGGGCTGGGCGCTCCAGTTGGCACCGATCCCGTACTTGCGAGTGTTGCCAGCCTCGTTCGACGCTCCGCAGAACACATCGTGGGTCTGGGCGTCATCCGCGATGACACTCGCCAGAACCCGTCCCATGTCCGAAAGCAGCAGCCGGCCGGCCGTCAGATAGGCGCACCATTGCACCTTGATCGTGTCCGCGACATTCAGGCGCTCGACGGGGCGCTCGGCGTTGAACAGCAGCATCGAGACGCACGCATCCCCGTGCACGTCCGTCAGACGCAAGCGCGCCCCGCGGCGCAGCTCCTTCGAGGCGTAGCCGCCGCTTGCGATGGTCTCCTCCCACAGCATCGCATCGGCATCGACACCGGGGGGCCGCGCGCTCGCGCAAGTTGCAGGCACGGTCGGCATCGCCTCGACGACCGTTCCCGCCATGGAGCGTGCATGCGCCTGGGCGCCGAACGGATCCTTGGTGCTCGGACTCATCGCGCTGCTCGGGACGGGGCGCTGTGCGAGGCTGCCTCGGCCACCCCGTGGGAGTGCAGCGGCGGCAGCAGCGCCGTGGTGGTCACGAGCTTGATCTGCTGCACCCCGCGAACCTTGCGCAGATCGTCGCACAGCGCCTTCAGGCGTGGCGCCGGTCCTTGAACCAGCAGCACCTCGAGCGATTGGTCATCCTCGAGCAGCACGTGCTGCGAGGAGATGACCTCCTTCACGTAGGCCGTCTGGATCTGCCCGAGAGCCTGGCGCACGCGGCCGCTGTCGGCGCGATAGATGAGGGTCACCGTGCCTGCCAGGACGGCGTCCGCGAGCCCCTCATTGTGCTCGGCGAGCGCGTGGCGGATGAGCTCGGCGATCATCTGCGAGCGGCTGGGCAGCGCCCGCTCGCTCACCATCGCATCGAGCTCGGCGAGCAGCTCGCTCGGCAAGCTGACACTCAGGCGGGCAAGTTCGTGCAGCGTCTGCTCGCTCATCGCTTCGGGAATGCACTGTTATTACTAATATTGACATTCGTAATACTGCCATAGGCGTGCCCGCTGTCAAGCGAAGGGTTGTACAGCATCGGGCTCGCCCGCTACCGTGCGGATCTGGACGCAGAGAGGGGAGCCCACATTGACCGCCCGAAGCGCACGTCACACCGAGCTCTGCGGCGCGACCGCCGAGCGCATCGAGGTCCGCGGCCGCGATCTGGTGAGCGAGCTCGTGGGCAAGCTCTCTTTCACGCAGATGCTGCTCTTTCATCTGCTCGGCAAGGATGCGACTGCCTTGCAGGTCGCACTGACCGACGCCGTGCTGGTTGCGATCATGGAGCATGGGCTGGTTCCCTCGGTCATCGCCTCGCGGCTCACCCTGCTTGGGGCTCCGGAGTCGCTCCAGGGGGCAGTGGCCGCAGGGCTCCTCGGCGTCGGCGATCACTTCGCGGGGACCGCGAGCCGCTGCGCCGAGGTGCTCGACCAGCTGGTCGCCGCCCCGGTCCAGGAGCGAAAGGCTCTGGCGCTCGAGACCGTTCGAGCATTCCGGCGCGATCGCAAGGCGCTGCCCGGCTTCGGCCATCCCACTCACAAGACCGGCGATCCGCGCGTAGCGAGGCTCATCGAGATTGCGCGCGCGCAGGGCGCGCCGGGCCACTACATCGAGGCACTCGGGCTGCTCGAGGCTGCCGTTCTGGAGGTCCTGGGCAAGGCACTTCCGACGAACGTCAGCGCCGCGATTGCCGTGGCGCTGCGCGAGGCGGAGATCCCGACGGAAGTCATGCGCGGGATCGTCCTGACGGCGCGCTGTGCGGGGCTGGTCGGGCACCTGCTCGAGGAGATGCACCGGCCCGCCGCGGATGAGATGTGGCGCGCAGCGCAGGATGCGGTGCCTTACCGGTCAGTGTGAGGGGAACGGGGAATGAGCGTGAATCACCGGCGAGGGGGCCTCTTCACCTACGAGAACGGGCTGCTCTTGCTGCTCGGCTTTGCCTTCGGGATCGCCTTCTTCGACCGCAACGCCGGCACGATCCTCGTGCCGTTCATCGAGCGGGACATTCCCCTCAGCAACACGCAGACCGCGCTGCTCGGCTCCGGGCTGTCCCTGACCTGGGCGCTGGGCGCTTATCTCATCGCCAGATGGTCCGATGCGAGCGGTGTGCGCAAGCCGTTCCTGCTCAGCTTCCTCATCATCTTCTCTGCGTGCTCGTTCATCGCCGGTTTTGCCCACTCGTTTGCCGTGCTGCTCGCCTCACGCATGGTGATGGGGGCGGTCGAGGGCCCGTTCCTTCCGGTGTGCCTCGCCTTGATGGTGGCCGAGTCCTCCGAGCATCGCCGCGGCATCAACGCCGGAATCATGCAGAACTTCTTCGCCTCGGTGCTCGGTCAGAGCCTCGCGCCGCTGTTGCTGGTTGCGCTCGCCCAGCAGTTGAGCTGGCGCGCGGCGTTCTACCTCGCAGGGGTGCCCGGTCTTGCGTGCGCGGTCGCCGTGCTTCTGTGGGTGCGGGAGCCGGACAAGACGGCGCAACGCGTGATGGATGCGCACAGCCTCGGCGGCAGCGGCAAGCGCATGGGGCTCATGGCGATGCTCGGCGTGCGCAACATTCTCCTGTGCTGTCTCATCTCGGTCGTGATGGTGTCCTGGTTCATCATGGGCTGGACGTTCCTGCCGAAGTTCTTCACGGATTATCGGCATCTCTCACCGACCGTCATGAGCTACCTGCTGACGGCGCTCGGGGTGGCCTCCGCGCTCTCATCGTTCACCGTTCCCGCCCTGTCCGATCGTTTTGGACGCAAGCCGGTGATGATTGCATTCTGCTTCGTCGGTGTGCTGACGCCGCTTGCGGCACTCTACATTCCAGGGCCGCCGATCCTCATCGGCGCGCTCATGTTCGTCGGCTGGTTTGGTAGCGGAACCTTCCCCCTTTACATGGGGGTCATCCCCGGCGAGACGATCTCGCGGCGTTACGCCGCCACGGCCATGGGCCTCGTCGTGTGCATCGGGGAGGTGGTCGGCGGCTTCGGCATCACCTCGATCTCGGGCGCGCTCGCGGACGCCTGGAGTGTCACCACTCCCGTCGTGGTGCAGGCTGCGTGCGCGGTGGCCGGCGGACTGCTGTGCCTGCTGCTCGTGGAGACCGCACCCGTCCGGCTGAGCACTGCCTCGCGTCATCGCCTGGCCGCCGATGCGCTGCGGCGCGAGGTGAGCTGACTGCGGCGCGCGCGAGCCGCCTAGCTTGCTGCGCGCTGTGCGAGCTTGCGAAGGTATGCGATTCGCACCAGCGCGGGCGGGTGCGAGTCGTAGAAGGCCGAGGTGATGCGATCGGGCGTCAGCGTCGTTGCGTTGTCGCGGTAGAGCTTCACGAGCGCCGCGGCGAGATCGGCGGCGCTCGCATGCTCGGCTGCGAATCGATCGGCCGCGAACTCGTGCCGTCGCGACCAGAGCGATCCAAGGGGCGTCAGAAAGAACAGGAACACGGGCGCGACCAGCAGGAAGAGCAGCAGCGCACATTCGGCAGAGCCCTGCTGGACCCCGAGTGCGCTGTAGAACCAAGGCTCGCGCGAAAGCCAGCCCAGAAGCGCAAGACCGGCGAGGGATGCGACCGCCGAGACGATCAGGCCCTGACGGACGTGCTTCAGGCGGAAATGCCCCAGCTCGTGCGCGAGCACTGCCTCGATCTCGGAGGCGCCGAGCTGCCCCAGAAGCGAGTCGAAGAACACGATTCGCTTGCTGCGCCCGACGCCCGTGAAATAGGCATTGCCGTGCGCCGTGCGACGCGAGCTGTCCACGACGAAGACCCCCTTCGAGGCGAAGCCGCAACGGCCGAGCAGGGTCTCGATGCGCGACTTGAGTGCCGCATCGCTGAGGGGAGTGAAGCGATTGAAGAGCGGGGCGATGATCGCCGGCCACGCCCACGCGAGCGTCCAAGATACGGCGAGCCAGCCGAGCCATGCGTACAGCCACCACAGCCGGCCGGCATGCTCCATCAGCTCCAGGGCGCCGAGAACGAGCGGTCCGCCGAGGAGCACCCCGACCAGCAAGCCCTTGAGGCGGTCGGCCAGATAGAGCCATGCAGAGGTGCGATTGAAGCCGAAGGCAGCCTCGATGCGGAACGTGCGCCACAGCGAGAACGGCAGGCCGATGAGCATGGTGAGCACGAGGACGCTCGCAACCAGAGCGAGGCCGCGCCAGGGCTCGGGTAAAGCCTCGCTGCGCCACAGAGTGTCGAGCCGGTCGATGCCGCCACCGAGCGTGAGAGCGAGCACGACGAGCGCATCGACGACGCCCTCGATTCGCCCAAGCCGCACGCGAGCGATGGTGTAGTCGGCTGCCTTGCGGTGCTCGGCGAGAGAGACCTGGCCTGCGAAGGGCTCGGGAACCTGCTCGCGATGCCGGCGCGCGGCGCCGACCTGGCGCGATGCGAGCCACAGGCGCAAGCCGGTTCCAAGCAGTAGCGTGACGAGAAATGCGGCGGTCAGCGGATGCATCGCGATGCGGTGGTGGCGGCGCGCCTCACGCGGGCTCGGCTGCGCGTGTGCTGCGCCGGGTCGCGCGTCTCCAAGCGTAGTACACCGGCACTCCTAGCGCCACGATGAGCAGCCCAGGCCAGGTGTAGCGCGGCTTCACGACGAGCAGATCGATCGCGATGGTCGCGGTGAGCAGCACATAGAGCGCCGGGAGCCAAGGGTAACCGGGCACGCGGACCGGGCGCTCGAGCTGCGGCCGCTTGCGTCGCAACGCGAACACACTGACGCCCGTCAGGAGATAAAAGAGCAGCGCCGCGAAGATCACGTAATCGAGCAGCTGGCTGTAGGTTCCCGAGAGGCATAGCGCGCAGCTCCAGGCGGCCTGCAGCTTCAGTGCGAAGGTCGGCGTCTGATATCTCGGATGCAGCGTCCCGGCGCCTTTGAAAAACAACCCATCGCGCGCCATCGCGTAATAGACGCGCGCGCCCGAGAGAATGAGGCCGTTCACGCACCCGAACGTGGATATCATGATGGCGCCCGCCATGGCCGCAAGCCCCGCTGCGCCGAACACCGCCTGCAGCACGGCGGTCGCGACCCGGTCCTGCGGCGCGGCGGCGATGCTCGCCAGGGGCAGCACGCTCAGATAGCCGAGATTTGCGAGCAGGTAGAGCAGCGTCACCGTGAGCACGCCCGCAGTCATCGAGAAGGGCAGATCGCGGCGCGGATTCTTCAACTCCCCGGCGGCGAAGCCGACGTTGTTCCAGGAGTCCATCGCGAACAGGGCGCCGACCATGGCCGCGCCCATCGCGGGGAGGACCGCCAGGTGCACACCGCCCGCAGGCCACAGGGATGAGCCGAAGTTTGCGGCGAGAGCCCGGGGATCCCGTCCGATGACCAGCGCTGCGAGGATCAGCGCGGCGAGCGAGGCCACCTTCAGGATCGTGAGTGACGTTTGAATGAGCGCGGCCGTGCGCACACCCCGAATGTTGATCGCCGTCAGGACGATCACCGCAGCGAGGGCGAGCAACCGCTGGGGCGACAGGCCGATATCGATGGGGCCGCTCGGGAGCCGAAGGCTGAAGCCGAAAAACACCTCGGGGGAGAGCGCCGGCCAGAAGACCGAGGTAAAGCGAGCGAACGCGACCGAGACCGCTGCAACCGTCCCCGTTTGAATCACCATGAACAGCGTCCAGCCGTAGAGATATCCAAAGAGCGGCGAGATCCCCTCGCGCAGATAGACATACTGGCCACCGGCCCGTGGGAACATCGTGGCGAGCTCGCCATAGGTGAGCGCCCCGATCACCGTGGTGAGCCCGGCCAGGAGCCACACGCACAGCAGCAAGCCCGGGGATCCGACCTGGCGGGCGATATCGGCAGAGACGATGAAGATGCCCGAGCCGACCATCGAGCCGGCCACGATCGCGGTGGCATCCAGCCGGGTGATGGCCTTCGCGAAACCGGCAGCGGACTCTGTAGAACTCATCGCTTGCGCCTCACGTGGCTGGGGGACGTTGCGCGAGGTGCCCCCCTCGCAGCAGGTGCGGGCCGAGCTCGCCGACCGAGCAGCAGCCGAGCTGCCCGAGCGTGCGATCGATCTCGCTCATGAGGATCTCGAGCGCCCGGCGCGCTCCGCGTTCCCCCGCTGCCATGAGGCCGTACAACGTTGCCCGGGCGATCATGACGCTCTCGGCACCGAGCGCAAGGGCCTTGATCACATCCGAGCCCCGCCGGAAGCCCCCATCGACGATGATCGTGGTGCGCTTGCCGACTGCGCTTGCGATCTCGGGAAGCATGTCGATCGACGAGACACAATAGTCGAGCTGACGGCCCCCGTGGTTCGTGAGCACGATGCCGTCGCAGCCGAGACTCACGGCGCGCTCGGCATCGGGAACGCTGAGCACACCCTTCACCAGAAGCTTTCCGCGCCAGATCTCGCGCAGCCACTTCACGTCATCCCAGGTGAGCGATGGCTCGAAGAGCTTGGGGATCACCGTGCTGCCCCCCAGGGCACTCCCGGCGCCGGGCGGCAGGAATGACAGGAAATTCTCGAAGCGCGGCGCGCCGTTTTGAATGAGCACCCGGTAGAGCCACCCCGGATGGCGCAGCGCGCTCAGCAAGTTCCTGAGCGTCGGCTTGCCGGGTCGGCGGTAATTGCGCACATCCCATTCGCGCGCGCCGAACACATTGGCATCGGTGGTGAAGACCAGCGCCTCGTAACCGGCCGCAGCCGCGCGGGCCACGATGTCGGCGGCGACCTTGCGATCGCGCATCACGTACAGCTGCATCCACAACCGGCCGCCCGCTTCGGCTGCGATGCGCTCCAGGCGCACCGTCGAGACGGTGCTCAGACAGAATGGAATGCCGAGGCTCGCCGCGGCCCGCGCGAGCGCGAGGTCGCCCAGCGGCGCGGCCATTCCGTTGCCGCCCGTCGGGGCCATGATGAGCGGCGCCGGGCAATCGCGCCCGAAGAGCTCGATGCGCTGATGACGCGCGCGGGTGTCCACCAGCGTTTGGGGGACGAAGCGCAGGGCCTGGAGTGCCGCTCGGTTGTGCTGGAGGCTCGACTCGTCCTCGGCTCCTCCCTCGACGTACTCGAAGATGAAATTGGGGACCCTGCGGCGGGCGATCTCGCGCAGATCGGCGACATTGAGCGCGCGCCCGAGATCGGTTCCGCGGAACGGCCTGCGTTTCCACGGCATCGTCAGCCCCCCTTGCGGATGTGTTCGCCTGCGAGGCTACCAGCTTTCGCGGCGAGGCAGCGCCCCGCCGCGTGACTCTGCAAAGGACACGCAGGTGACGAGCACACGCTGCAATACGCTGCGCAGCGGGAAGGCGTGATCCGCCTGGTACGGGGGAGGCCAGGAGCCGGGCTGCACGGGCGTTTGCTCCTCGTGGAGATAGCCCCTGCAGGCCAGCTCCATCTGCAGCGCATGAACGCCCTCGGCGGGGCGTCCATAGCGGCGCGTGATGTAGCCTCCCTTGAAGCGGCCGTCGGTGATGCAGCTGAAGGCGCTCGCCTCGCAGGCCGACCGCACCGCGGTGCTCAGTGCGGGGGCGCAGCTCGCACCACCGTTGGTACCAATATTCAAGTGCGGCAGCTCTCCGGGGAAGAGCCGCGGGATGCGCGAGCGAATGGAGTGGCAATCGTAGAGCACGATCGCCGGATGACGCTCGCGCAGCCGCGCGACCTCGGCCGCGAGGGCGTCGTGGTAGGGCTGGAAATAAAGGGCCGTGCGCTCCGCCTTCGAGTGGGAATCGGGCTCGGCGCCAGCGACATAGAGTGGCTCGCCATCGAAGCTCGTCGTGGGACAGAGCTCCGTGGTCGCCTGTCCCGGGTAGAGGGAGGCCCCCGAGGGATCTCGATTGACATCGATGACCGTGCGGGAGATGCTCGTTCGCACGACGGTTGCGCCCAGCTCACCCGCAAAGTCATAGAGCTTGTCCACCCACCAGTCCGCGTCGCGCCGGGCGAGCCACAACGATACGAGCCCGTGCTCGAACTGCAGCGGGATATCCACCCCCGAGTGCGGAATACTGAGCAGGAGCGGCGCAGAACGCCGCGTCACGCTCAACCAGGCCGGTGATGCACTCATGGCAGGACTGTACACCTCCGCAAACTCATCCGGCGCGGATGCGGCCCGCGGTGCTGCCGATGCGAGAACCGCCGATGCGCAGGCTCGACTTTGGTTCCGCTCGGCGCTGCTCGAGTCCGGCTGGGCCCAGGATGTGCGCCTCACGGTCAAGGCGGGACGCATCGAGCGCATCGAGGCGGGAGTTCCCGCAGGCGCGCAAGACGAGCGTCATGCCGTCGGCGTTCCGGGCATACCGAACCTCCACAGCCACGCGTTCCAGCGCGCCATGGCAGGCCTCACGGAAAGGGCCACGAGCGTCGCGGACAACTTCTGGTCCTGGCGGGAGGCCATGTATCGGCTGGTCGGACGCATGGGCCCGGAAGAGATCGAAGCGATCTCGGCATTCGCCTACATGGAGATGCTCGAGGCCGGCTTCACACGGGTTGCGGAGTTTCACTACCTGCACCACGACCTCGAAGGCAGGCCGTACGCGAACGTTGCCGAGAGCGCGGAGCGGATTATCGCTGCAGCGAGCGAGGCTGGCCTGGGGCTCGTGTTGCTCCCCGTGCTCTACGCTCACGCCAATTTCGGTGGCACCGAGCCCCAGCCTACTCAGCGGCGATTCGTCAACGACGTCGATGGATTCGCACGGCTGCTCGAGGCAAGCCGGCGTGCCGCGAAGGCGCTCGATGGCGCAACGGTCGGCGTTGCTGCGCACAGCCTGCGCGCCGTTGCTCCCGAGGAGCTCGCCGCGATTCACTCCATGGGCGCGCCTTTTCACATCCACATCGCCGAGCAGACCAAGGAAGTGGACGACTGCCTCGCCTGGTCCGGCGAGCGTCCAGTGCAGTGGCTCCTGAATCATGTCCAGGTCGATGAGCGCTGGTGCCTGGTGCATGCAACCCACGTGACGCCCGAGGAGCTCGAGCGCGTGGCCAAGGCCAAAGCGGTCGTCGGCCTCTGCCCGCTCACGGAAGCCAATCTGGGCGACGGGATCTTCCCGGCCAGCGTGTTCCGAGCGGCGGGAGGCACCTACGGCATCGGGAGCGATTCGAACGTGCTCATCGATGCGGCGGAGGAGCTCCGAACACTCGAGTACGCGCAGCGCCTCACGCGGCGCAAGCGCAACGTCCTCTCGGCAGGGGAGGAGCGATCAACGGGACGTGCGCTGTTCGAGGCGGCTGTGCGAGGAGGGGCTCGCGCGCTTGGCACGGAGGCGCTGCTGTGCGAGGGGGCCGAGGCGGACCTCGTGAGCCTTGCGGCGGAGCATCCCTCCCTTGCGCACCGCCACGGCGATGCGTGGCTCGATGGCTGGATCTTCGCGGCCCGTGGCCGCGTGGTCGACTGCGTCTGGCGCCGCGGGCGCAAGCGCGTGAGCGGTGGGGTTCATGTCGCTCGTGCGGCCCTTCAGGCGCGCTACCTTCAGGCGCTGGCGCGGCTGCTCGCCTGAGGGTTACCAGGGCGTGGAGACCCCTTCGGGGAGGGCCGTTCGCGCAACATTCATGACGAGCGCAAGCATTGCGTAATAGCCGCACACGCCGCACAGATCGATCAGCCCGCGCTCCTCGAGCAGCGCGCGCGTGCGCTCATAGGTCGCATCGCCTACCTCGTGCTCGCGGAGCAGCTCGGTACAGAAATCGTAAACGACGGTCTCATCGGACTGCAGGGCCCCCGGGCGTCGCGCGGCCGCGAGGTCGGCGATGGTCGCGGCAGCAAGACCGGCCTGCACCGCCGCCGGCGCATGCACGTGCCATTCATAGGCCTGGCGGAAATGCCGCGCGATGATGAGGATGGCGAGCTCGCGCAGGCGCGCGGGCAGGGCGCTCTCGTAGCGGAGGTACTCGCCGAGCTTCTGCGCCCGATCGAGGAACTCCGGGCTGCGCAGCATCGGCACGAAGGGCCCGAACAGTGCACCGCGACGGCCGCGGACGAGCGCCTCTGCGGCGCTCGCTTGCGCGGCCGTCATCTGCTCGGCAGGAATGGGTGGAAGGCGCTCGGGGTCTTGTGACATCAGATCAGGTTTAGAAGCTCCACGTCAGGCCGCCGAAGAATCCGCGCGCGGCGCCGTACTGCGCCGCAAAGACGCCGACCCCGGTGCCGCTGCGGATGAAGTATTCCTTGTTCAATAGATTGATGATGTCGAAGCGCGCGGTCAACGTGTTCGAGCCGGTGAGCACGAAGGCGTGCGTCAGACCCAGGTTCACCACGGTGTAGCTCCCGGTATGCTCGCCGTTCGGAACGTCAAGCCCGTCCGGCAGGAGCCAATCCTCGCGCAGTCCCGTCCCGAAGATCGAGTCGAGACTGAAACGCGTCCCCTGCCAGAGATAGGAGACGCCGGCCGACGCCGACACCCGCTCCTCGTGATCGAGGTGGATATAGTTGTCGGCGATGTAGGCGAGCTGCGCCGCAGGGAAATTGAACTGTGCCGACTCGACCCCCTTGCCTTTGGCGGACTGGAAGGCGAGATTGCTATAGACGGAGAAATTGGCGAGCGAATAGTTCTCCGTGAACTCGATGCCGCCGACCCGTCCCCAGCGGTAGTTGAACGGCGTGAGGATGATCGGAGCGCCGAACTGTCCTTCGTCGATGAGGTTTTGCGCCGTGCGGCCGTACGCATCGATGCCCAGCGTGAGCGCCTTGTCGAGCAGCTTCTGCTGCACGCCGGCGTCGTAATAGTCGGCGCGCTCGGCGATCGGGGGGGTGTCCTGGGTCACCGAGCCCGGCGGCACGGCAGTCGTTCCGGCGAACTTCGTGAACGTCGTGGCCGCGATCAGCTCGAAGGGCGGCGGCGTGAAGTAGCGCGAGTAGCCGGCATGCAGGGTCGTGCCGTCCCACGGTTGCCACACCACGTTCAGACGCGGGCTCACCTGGCTGCCGCTCGAGTAGGCGCTGTAGTGGTCAAAGCGCAGACCGTAGTTGACAATGACCGAGGATAGGGCTTTCCACTCATCCTGCAGGTAGGCGCTCTCGATCTCCTGCGACTGAGTGCCGTTGTCCGGGATGATCTCGGGGATGTCGCTCGTCTGCACGCCCAGAGCGTCGATAGGCAGGACCGAGGAGGCAGTCTCGCTCTCGGAGCTGTCATGCTGCAGGTAGAACCCGGCGCGCACCGTATGCGCATCGCTGAGCTGATAGGAGCTGTCGGTCTGCCAGGCGGTGGCCGTGTCGTCCTTGAAGGCGTTCTGGGCAATACCGTTGTAGAGCAGATCGCCCACCCAGTCCGGAGCGAAATGCAGACTCGTGTAGCGCGCGGAGACGGAGCTCTCGATGTTGAAGGCGCCCTCGGAGTGCTGCCACGTGGCAATCGCGTACTGCGTCAGCTCGTGCTGGGTCTCGTTCAGATTGTTGCTCAGAAAGTCCGTTGTCCCCTCCACGTCGAGCCCCAGACCAGGCTCCTCACCGTGAGCATTCGGAATCTGAAACGCCTCGTCGGAGGAGCCCAGGATGAGGGAGACGCGATCGTTCGGACCGAGGATGTCCTCGAGATAGGCAAAGCCGTGCAGCTGATCGGTGTGGTCGTGCAGGGGGTTGGGGCTGCCGTCGGGGGACTCGATGCCCAGATCGTTCTTCATCATGGTGCCCGCGACGAAGTAGCTGAAGCTGCCGTCGCTGCCGCCCACCTCAGCCGCGGGCTCGATCTCGCCGTGGCTGCCGCCATAGAAGGAGACATATCCGCCCGGCTGGAATAGGCCGCTGTTGGTCGTCAGGTCGATGATCCCGGCGGTGCGTAGCCCGTACTCCGCGGGCAGGGCGCCCGTGATGAGGCTGAGCGAGGAGATGAGCCTGGGATCGAGCGTCTGGCTGAACACGCTGATGCCCTCGGGCAGGATGATGCCGTTCAGCCGGTACTGCAGATCGTTGTGATCGCCGCGCACGTGTATCTGGTCGAAGGAGTCCTGGGCCACGTCTGGCGCCTGCAGGAGCACCTGGTTGAGCTGAACGTTCGCGCCGCCGGGTTCGGCCGAAATGGCCTCACTCGTGATGGTATAGGTCGAGGCGCCGGTCTGCGTCTCGATCTCCGAGCGAGCGGCGTTCAGCCGCTGCGCGGTGACGACCACGGTCGTGACACTCGAGGAGTCCGAAGTGCCACCCGTGGTGGTGGGGCCACCGGCTTGGGCCGCGCCCGGATCGGCCGCCGAGGATGTGGCGCTCGTGCCCGTCGATGGCGCCACGCTGGCTTGTGTGGGGGGGACAAACAAACTGGCAAATACAAGACCGGCCGCAGCAGGCGGCCAAATCGATTTGAACATGCTTCACTCCGCAGATGAGCTCATGCCACAGCGCCGGATCGACCGGAGCGCTGATTCGTCGAAAGAGACAGGCTCTCAGGCTCGGATTTGCGGAGGATCGCGGCTGCGGGGACTGGGTGCGTCGGCGGAAAGGGTGGGGTGAGCGGCGGAAGAAACGGGTAGATAGGTGCTCGAGGGCGGAACGCTAACGGCTGGGGCCCCGACCGCCGAATGGGCAACTTGCGCGAAGCTTTGGCAGGTCGGGCACAGCGAGTCGTCGGGGAGCTGCTGGTCCTGGTGCAGCTGCGAGCCGAGAGTTTGGCCCGCATAGTAGACATGGCTCAGCTCATGGAGCACCGCACCCTGCTGGGCGAGGAGCACCAGCAGAGGCAAAGCCAACGCAAGACGAAACCGACCCATCCACTCCCTCGCGATCGAGAGTCGCGCTGCAGTCTAGCGGACTTCGAGCGGAGCGGCCACGGCCGTGCTCAGTGATGCGAGACGGTCAGGTTCGGCGCCAGCATTCCCAGGGCGCTTGCGGTGTCGGTCTTGCCCGTGGTGTCGAGTTGCCGCTGCGTGTACACGTGGCCGGGCGCGAGCACGCACTGGCCCGCCTTCGGCACGATGCGCGACCCGGTTGACTTAAGGCAGGTGCCGCCGATCGCCTTCGCTCCTGGGTCGGGCTTGGCACTGGGCTGGGACGCGGTTGCTTGTGTGGCAGGCTCGGCCGCCTGGGCTGCCGCAAGGCTCAGCGTCGCGGCAAGGGTGAGCGAGCACGCTGCGGTGATGAGTCTTCGCATAGAGGCCTCTCTCGACAGGGGTGCCGCGATTTGGGTTCCAAGTGCATGATACGCCGTGCTGCCGCCCTTGGCGAAGCAAGCCCGGTCGGGGCTTTTGTGCCGCCAGACCAAAGAGTAAGGTGAGGTCCCATGAGGGCTCGATGGCGGTCGCGGGCGGTGCTCGCATCCTTCCTGATTCTCGCCGCGAATGTGGCGCTGGCACATCATTCGGTCGGCGGCGAGTTCGACGTCCACAAGAAGCTGACGCTCACGGGCGTCGTCTCGCAGGTCGAGTGGGCCAATCCACACATCTACGTTCACCTCATGGTCAAGGAGCCGGGCGGCTCGGTCACCGAGTGGCGTCTGGAGACGGTTCCGGTGGCGATGATGCGCAAGGCAGGACTCAGCAAGGCCATGCTGGTCGGGAACAGCCAATCCGCGACGGTCGATGCTTACCCGGCGCGCGATGGGACGCCGCACCTGGGCTACATGCTCATGATCACCTATGCGGATGGGCATCACTATCAGTTCGCACCGGACAAATGAGGTCGTGCGCCATGAGCACTAGCGCGAGGGCTCAGGGGCTTTCCTGCTCGACGCTGGCCGCTGCGGCGGCGGCTGCGGCATTGCTGTGGAGCTCCTGCGGCGGGGCGGCCGACTCTTCCGGCTATCCGGGCGCAGTGCAGGCGACCGACGCCGGCTCGGTGCCGCGCTTGCCCGATGGGCATCCGGATCTGAACGGCACCTGGGACAACGGCTCGGGAATCGACTTCCTGCATCCGCAACAGCTTCCGGGCGGCTCGGTATGCGTGGCGGGGTGTGAGCCTGCGCCCGCAGCGCGACCCGTTGCGGCGCGAGCCTCGCGGCCGCCGCCGAACTTCCCGCACTACAAGTCACAGTTCCTGGCAAAGGTGAAGGAGCTCAACGAGCACCAGCTGCAGATGGATCCGGTCCTGCACTGCCGTTCCCCCGGAGTGCCTCGGATCGGACCTCCGGACAAGATCGTGCAGATTCCCGGGCAGCTCGTCTTTCTCTACGACGATGTGTCAGGTGCGTTCTGGCGCATCGTCCCGACCGATGGCCGCGCGCACCGCGCCGACGTGGAGGACAGCACGCTCGGTGATGCGGTGGGACATTGGGAGGGAGATACGCTGGTCGTGGATGGCACGCATTTCAGCGACGATACCTGGCTCACCGACAATGGAGCCTTCCACACGACGGCCATGCACGTGGTCGAGCGCTTGCGCCGGATCGGGAACACCCTGCAGTGGCAGGCGACCGTCTACGACCCGGAGGTGCTTGCCGAGCCGTGGAAGACGACTCTGCGCGTCGCAAAGCTCACGGACGTCGACCTTGTCGAGCCCACCGCGTGTGTCGACCACGACATCTCGCATGAGGTGGACAACACGCACCACGACAATCCGCGCTGAGCCGGCCGAGCGTTGCCACCCCTCATCAAGCGCCATCGGTAAGCAACGCCTCCGCGGCGCGCGCCACGGCGAGCAGCTTGCGATCGCTGCCGTGCTCGCCGATGAGCATGAGGCCCACGGGCGCCTCCCCCGGGCGCTGGACCGGCAGCGAGATGGCGCAGCGATCCAGAAAGTTCACCACCGCCGGGTTGCGCAACACGAGGGCGTTGGTTCGAAAGTACGCTGCATCGTCCTTGAGCTCCTCGAGCCTGGGGGCCACGATCGGGACCGTTGGCATGATGAGCGCATCGAATGCCTCGGTCGTGCGGTCGACCTGCCGGATGAGATCGGCGCGAGCCTCGATGAGCCGCACGTAATCGGCGGCCGTCTGCTCTCGGCCCTTCAGCACACGCACGGCCACCCGTGGGTCGAACTTCTCGGGGTGAGCCTCGATGAGGGCCCCGTAGCGCGCGTAAGACTCCGCCGCGCTGAACCCACCCGTGGCGTTGATCTCCGGGAGCCGTGCGAGCTGCGGCAACGGCGTGCTCCGGAGCAGCGCTCCGGCGTGCGATAGAGCCTCCAAGCTGCGCTCGAAGCTGGCGGCTACCTGACTGTCGAGCCCTTCGAGCACGTACGATTGCGGAACCAGCAGGCGCAAGCCCCCGAGCGGGTACGGATCGGGGAGCTCGCGATTTCCACCGCACAGGGTGGCGTCGAGCAACGCACAGCAGCGGACGGTGGGTGCGAGCCAACCCACGGAATCGAGAGTCGTGGAGAGCGGTGCCATGCCCTGGCGGGGAATGCGGTGTGCCGTGGGCTTGAATCCCACGATGCCCGTCAGGGCCGCCGGAATGCGCACCGAGCCGCCCGTATCGCTCCCGATGGCCACGGCAGCCATGCCGTCCGTGACCGACACGGCGGCACCGGAGGAGGAGCCGCCCGGGATGCGTCCGATATTGCGCTCGTATGGATTGAGCGGCGTCCCGAAATGCGGATTGATGCCCAGACCGGAGAATGCGAGCTCGGTCATGTTCGTCCGGCCGATCACGATCATGCCGGCGGCGCGCAGCCGCTCGACCACCCAGGCGTCGTGGGAGGCGGGCGGGCGGGAGCGCAGGGCCTGCGACCCGGCGGCGGTCGTCTGCCCGGCGACATCGAAGAGGTCCTTGACCGAGACGGGCACACCTGCAAGCGGCGGCAGCCGCGCACCCGCTGATCGCAGCCGGTCCACCGAGTCGGCGCGCGCGCGCGCCTCGGCGGCAAAGACGCCCAGGAAGGCTCTCGAGCCCTCGCCTGCGGGCTCCTCGATGCGCTGCAGGCAACCCTCGATCAAGTCGCGGGCGCGCGAGCGCCCCGAGCAAAGCGCGTCGATCGACTGCTGCAGCACGAGCATGGGTGCTGCATAGTAGCGAACAACCCTGGGTTCGAGCACCCATCACCAGGCAGGCACGCACGGTGCTCTCGCTGCTCGTCGCAAACCATCACTTCAGTCGTGGAGGCGTTATGGAGGCTGGATTCATTGGGCTTGGCCAGATGGGCAGGGCAATCGCCGCGAATCTGATCCGTGCTGGACACCGGCTGATCGTCTGGAATCGATCGCCAGGGCCGGTGAAGGAGCTCGCAGCCCTCGGTGCGCAACCGGCGGCGCGACCCGCCGATGCGGCGCGCGCCGAGGTGCTCATGAGCATGCTGCCGGACGATGAGACCCTGCGCTCCGTGCTCATGGAGCAAGGTGTGCTCGAGTCGGCGGGGCGGGGACTCGTTCACGTGAATCTCGCCACGGTCTCCGTGTCGTGCGCACGTGAGCTTGCGCGCCTGCACCGCGAGCGTGGCCTCGGATACGTTGCGGCGCCTGTGTTTGGCAGGCCCGAGGTGGCGCGGGATGCAAAGCTGAACATCGTCGTCGCGGGTGACTCCGCAAGCGTTGCGCGCGTGGAGCCGCTGCTGCAGGCGATCGGTCAGAGAATCTGGCCGGTGGGCGAGGAACCCGAGCGCGCCAACGTCGTGAAGCTCGCTGGCAACTTCATGATTGCGAGCGCAATCGAGGCGATGGGGGAGGCGGTCGCTCTCGCGCGCGCCCATGGTCTCGATGGCGCAGAGTTCCTGAAGATCCTGACCAGTACCTTGTTCGCCGGTCCGGTCTATCAGGGCTACGGACAGCTGATCGGCGAGCAGCGCTACGAGCCGGCATCGTTCCGGCTGAGGCTCGGATTCAAAGACGTGCGCCTGGCGCTGCACGCGGCGGAGGCCGTCCACGTTCCAATGCCCCTCGCAAGCCTGCTGCGCGATCATCTGCTCGAAGCGCTCGCGTGCGGCGACGGCGATCGCGACTGGGCGGCAGTCGCGCGTCTGCCGTTGCGGCACGCGGGTCTCGAGTGATGGAGCAGATGACCGGGGGCCGATCCGGCCAGCCGGTCCAGGCGGTAACGGCTCTATTGACGGCCGGTGAGCCTGCGCCGGCGGGTGCCCGCACCTTGCGGGCTCATGGTCTGGTACGATGTCGGGCGGCTGCGGCCACGCGCCTTGGGTGCGGGGGCGCACTCACCATTGGGGGACCCCGAGCATGAGCTACACGATCAGCGTCAACGGCAAGGTCCAGGCAGTGGATGTGACAGGCGACACCCCCCTGCTGTGGGTGTTGCGGGATGTACTCGACCTCAAGGGGCCGAAGTTCGGCTGCGGAATGGGTCTGTGCGGTGCCTGCACGGTTCACCTCAATGGCATCCCAACTCGCTCCTGCATCACCCCCATTGCCACCGTCGGCTCGGCCCCGGTCACCACGATCGAGGGAATCGGCGCGAACCCCGTCGGGCAGAAGGTGCAGCAAGCTTGGATCGAGCTCGATGTGCCTCAGTGCGGCTATTGCCAGGCGGGCCAGATCATGGCGGCCACGGCGCTGCTGACCTCAACGCCGCAGCCCAGCGACCAGGACATCGACACCGCGATGAGCGGCAATATCTGCCGCTGCTACACGTACACCCGTATCCGCGCCGCCATCAAACAGGCGGCGGGTCTCCCCACCGCAGATTCGAGGGAGGTTTGAGCATGGCCATCCAGCAGGCGCAACCGCAGTCGGCCTCGCGGCGCACATTCCTGAAGGTGGGGGCTGCCGTCGGCGGCGGGCTGCTCATCGACTTCAGCATTCCGGGGTTCTCGGATGCGGCCACGCAGGCTGCCAAGGGCGAGTACACCCTCAACGCCTACATCCGGATCGCCCCCGACGGCATCATCACGATCATTGCGAAGAATCCGGAGATCGGGCAGGGCATCAAGACTGCTCTGCCGATGATCATCGCGGAGGAGCTCGACGCCGACTGGAAGGACGTGCGCGCGGAGACGGGTCCCGTCGATGCCAGGATTTACGGCCCGCAGTTCGCCGGCGGCAGCTTCTCGATCCCGATGAACTACGAGCCGCTGCGCATGGTGGGCGCCTCCACCCGCGCGATGCTCATCAAGGCGGCCGCCGAGAGGTGGCACGTGAGCGAGGAGCAGTGCGACACGCTGCCGAGCAAGGTACGGCACAAGCCGACCGGCCGGACTCTGGCGTATGGCGCGCTCGCCTCGAGGGCTGGAGCGATCGCCGCCAAGGAGGAGGCCGCACACGCCGCCGCGGCCGCCCATATGGCACGGCCAGGTCGCGGCGGACCGCCGGGGCCCCCGCCTGGGATGTTCCCGGGCATGCAGAAGATCAAGCTCAAGGATCCGAAGGACTTCCGCATCATCGGGAAGTTCACCACGGGCGTGGACAATCCGCTCATCGTCACGGGCAAGCCGCTCTTCGGGATCGACCAGTCCATTCCCGGGATGAAGTACGCGGTGTTCGAGAGATGCCCGGCGTTCGGCGGCCGGGCGGTCAGCGCGAACCTCGACCAGATCAAGGCGATGCCCGGGATTCACGATGCCTTCCTCGTCGAGGGTGCCCATCCGGATGGGCTGCCGGATGGAATGCAGATCTCCCTCGTGTCCGGCGTTGCGATCATCGGCGAGAACTGGTGGGCAGCGAACAAGGCGCTCGACAGCCTTGCCGTGAGATGGGACGAGGGTCCGGTGGCCAGCCAGAGCACGGAAGGCTTCGACCGCTCGGCAGCGCAGCTCGCGGCGCAGCCGCCCCACAAGGTGTTTCATAGCGAAGGCGATGTGGACAAAGCGTTCGCCAGCGCAGCGAAGACCGTTGAAGGACAGTACGCCTATCCCTTCATCGCCCATGCGTATCTCGAGCCCCTGAACGCTACCGCGCACTTTCAGGACGGCAAGCTCGAGATCTGGGCGCCCACACAGAACCCCGGCGCCGGTCAGGCGCTGATCGCGAAGACGCTGAAGATTCCCCCCAGCAACGTCACGGTGCACATGACCCGCTGCGGGGGTGGATTTGGCGGGCGCCTCGGATCCTCGTTCATGGTGGAGGCAGCGTACCTGTCGCAGCGAACGGGTCTGCCGATCAAGTTGCTGAACAACCGCCGGCAGGACATTCAGCACGAGTACTACCGGCCCGCGGGCTTCCATTACTTCAAGGCCGGCCTCGACGGTCAGGGCAAGCTCACGGCGTTCCGCGATCACTTCGTCACCTTCACCAGCGATGGCGAGAAGCCCTCCGACAGCGCCGATCTGGAGCCCACGACTTTCCCGGCGCGCTTCGTGCCGAACGTCGAGTTCAGCCAGTCGATGATCCTGCTGGGCGTGCCGACGGGGCCGCTGCGTGCGCCCGGAGACAACGCGATCGCATTCGCATTCCAGTCGTTCATCGACGAGGTCGCAATCGCCGCTGGAAAGGATCCTCTGCAATACCGGATCGACCTGTACAGTCCGGCGCGAGTGATCCACGAGCCGCCTGGACCGGGCGGGCGGCGCTTCATGGCGCTGCCGCCCTTCGACAGTGGCCGCGCCATCGGTGTGCTCGAGCTCGTGCGCGAGAAGTCGGACTGGGACAACCGCCGGCGTAAGCTCCCCTCGCGCACCGGTCTGGGCGTTGCGATGTACTACAGCCATCTCGGCTATGTCGCCGAAGTGGTTCAGGCGACCGTCGCGCCCGAAGGAATGGTCAAGGTGGACAAGGTCTGGGCGGCAGTGGACTGCGGCCGGCAGATCGTCAATCCGAGCGGCGCGATCAATCAGGTGCAGGGAGGAATCATCGACGGCCTGAGCGCAGCCCTCGGACAGAAGATCACGATCGACCGCGGCCGCGTGGTGCAGACCAATTTCCACGACTTCAATCTGCTGCGGATGAACCAGGCACCGCCGGTCGAGGTGCATTTCCGGTTGACGGACAACATGGTGACGGGCCTCGGCGAGCCCTCGCTGCCCTCGGCCCCACCGGCATTGTGCAACGCCATCTTTGCCGCAACGGGCAAGCGCGTTCGCAAGCTTCCAATCGACCCCGCCGAGCTCGTGGCGACCTAGGCACCGGCGCGAGGCAGGTCCTGTGAGGGGCGCCGCGATGCTCGCGGCGGGCGGTTGGCTCGCCGTCGCATCGGCGGCGCAGCCAGCCCCGTCTGCGGATCCGACCGCCACCGACTGGCGCGCCGACTCACCCGGCACTGCCCATTTCGTCAGCCTCGCCGACCTGCCGGCACCCTATGCCAGCGCCTCCGCCACCGACCCTCCCGAGATTGTTCCGCTGTCTCGAAGGGCAACGCTGCGCGTGCCGCCCGGGTTCACCGTCGCGCGGTTCGGAGGCAAGTTCGAGGACCCGCGCGCCCTGCGCGTTGCGCCGAATGGGGACATCTTCGTGGCCGAGTCGCTCGCCGGGCGCATTCGCGTGCTGCGAGCCGCTCCGGGCGCTGCGCGGCCCTCCGAGGATCGCGTGTACACCTCGGGGCTCGAGCGTCCCTTTGGCATCGCCTTCTATCCGATCGGCCCGGATCCGCGCTGGCTCTACGTCGCCGAGAGTGAGCGCGTGGTGCGCTTCGCCTACCGCAATGGCGATGTCGAGCCGCACGGACCGCCGCAAGTCCTGGTCGCAAAGCTCAGCCAATCGGGCGGCGGCCACTGGACGCGCGACCTTGCCTTCTCGCGAACCGGCGCGCGGCTGTATGTGTCGGTCGGCTCAGCCTCGGACGTCGCGGAGGACATGCCCAGGAAGACGATCGCCCAGATCCGGCGCTGGCAGGCCGAGCGCGCACTCGGCGCCGCATGGGGCGAGGAGACCGACCGGGCCGATGTGCTGGCCTTCGATCCGGGGGGCAAGCGGCGGCGCCGCATCTACGCCGCGGGCATTCGCAACTGCGTGGGTCTCGCCGTGAATCCCACCACGGGAGATCTCTGGTGCGCGACCAACGAGCGTGACGGGCTTGGAGATGATCTGCCGCCGGACTACGTCACTCGGGTGCGTGACGATGCATTCTACGGATGGCCCTGGTACTACATCGGCTCGCACGAGGATCCTCGGCATCGCGGCGAGCGTCCCGATCTCAAGGGCAAGGTCACGGTGCCGGATGTGCTTCTACAGGCGCACTCGGCCCCGCTCGAGTTGATGTTCTATGCCGCAACCACCGGGCCCGCCGCCTTCCCAGCGCAGTACGTCGGGGATGCATTCGTCGCCTTGCACGGCTCGTGGAATCGCAGCCGTCGCACCGGTTACAAGGTGGTACGGCTGCGCATGCGCAACGGAGTTCCCACCGGCGAGTACGAGGACTTCCTCACCGGATTCGTGATGAGCGACGCCCAGGTCTGGGGCAGGCCGGTGGGGGTCGCAGAGACTCGCGATGGCGCGCTCATCGTCTCGGAGGATGCGAACGGGACGCTCTGGCGCATTGCCTTTCCGCGTGCGAGCGCGCCTGTGCGATGATGATTCGGATCCAATGGCCATGAGCATCCTCACCGACGAGCCGCGGTCCGCGGCAACCCTGCGCCGCGAGCCCGACGGTCTCGACCGCGAGTACCGCATGCTCATCGATGGCGAATGGTCGCCGGCCCGCTCGGGCCGCACGTTTCGCTGTGTCGATCCCTACACGGAGCGCAGCTGGGGCCAGGTGCCAGAGGCTGATGCGTCGGATGTGGAGCGCGCGGTCGCCGCTGCACGTCGTGCGTTCGATCATGACGGCTGGCCGCGGCAGCCGGCCGCTCAAAGAGCGGCGCTGATGCGCCGCCTGGGGCAGCTCATCGAGGCCAATGCCGATGCGCTCACGTATCAGCAGATTCGAGAGAACGGCAAGCTCGTGAGCGAGATGCGCCCGGGCATCGATGGCGTCGCGCGTGCTTGCTACTACTTCGCGGGTCTCGCCGAGACCCACAGCGGTATGAGCGTGCCCGGTCCGGCGGGCTTCTCGACCTATACCTTGCGCGAGCCCGTCGGAGTGGTCGCTGCCATCACGCCGTGGAACTCCCCGCTCGCGATCCTCGGCTGGAAGCTGTTCCCGGCACTTGCCGCCGGCAACACTGTCGTAGTGAAGCCCTCCGAGGTAACTCCGACCTCCGCGCTCGAGCTCGCCCGGCTCGCAACCGAGGCAGGTTTTCCCAATGGGGTCGTCAACGTCGTGACCGGATTCGGGAGCTCAGCCGGTGCGGCGCTCATCCAGCATCCCGGGGTGGACAAGATCACCTTCACCGGCTCGACGGCCACCGGCAAGCTCGTGGCGCGCGCGGCGGCCGAGCGCTGTGCGCGCGTGTCGCTCGAGCTCGGCGGCAAGTCGCCCAATATCGTTTTCGCAGACGCCGATCTGAATGCCGCGGTCGAGGGAGTGCTCGCGGGAATTTTCGCGGCCTCCGGTCAGACGTGCGTCGCCGGCTCGCGCGTACTGATCGAGCAAGGAGTCTACGACCGGGTCGCGGCGCTCTTGGTCGGGCGCGCGCGCGAGCTGCGCATCGGTGATCCACTGGATCGCGCCACGCAGTTCGGCCCGCTCGCCTCCAAAGCGCAGCTCGAGAAAGTCTTGGGCTACTTCGAGATCGCCCGCTCGGAGGGTCTCGAGCAGCTCGCCGGCGGCCGGCGAGTGGCGGGGAGCGGATTCTTCGTCGAGCCGACTGTCTATGGACAGGTGAGCAATCAGTCGCGGGTCGCACGGGAGGAGATCTTCGGGCCGGTCGCCTGTCTCATCCCATTCCGCGACGAGCACGAGGCCCTCGCCATTGCGAACGACACCCCGTTCGGGCTTGCCGCCGGCGTGTGGACCGAGAATGTCCAACGGGCACACCGTCTGGTGTCTCGCTTGCGTGCCGGAACGGTGTGGGTGAACAGCTACCGGCAAGTCGCCTATTCGGTTCCGTTCGGGGGCGTTCGCCAGAGCGGGGTGGGTCGCGAGCTCGGTCCGGAAGCTCTGTACGAGTACACCGAGTCGAAGAGCGTCTGGATCGGATTGCGCGGGTGATGGCCG
>DATKPP010000011.1:0-28543 GCA_035524075.1 Steroidobacteraceae bacterium
CTCGAGTCTCAGGGAGGGGGAAGTCTCGAGCGCGACCGGCACACCGGGATCACAACGCAAACGTGTGTGCCTCAATCCTCAAGGGGTGAGACGCGCGAAACCGCCCGAAGTTGAGCGGGTTCACGTTTCTTTGGATTTCTACAGGTTCGGCGCCCGCGTAACATTTCGTCATGTACGCCGGGCAATCGCAGGCTTACTGCGCTGCGGGACTCAGGAGGCCCGGGCCAGGGGCCTCCTGTTGTGCGGGTTGCTATCGGCTCGAGCGGCGACGCAGGCCCATGCCGAGGGCGAGGGTGGCCAGGCCCGCCGCCAGCAGGCCGAGGACCGAGGGTTCGGGCACGGTCCCGGTTGACGAAGGAGGCATGAGGCTCAGGGCGGCAAAATCTGCGACATCGCCGTTGGCATAGGTGATGACCGCCGTTGGATCGATCAGCGTCAGTGAGCCCATGGGCGCATTCGTGTAGATGGCATAGACATCGGTCGCCTGCCCGAGAAGCAGTTGGTTCACGGGCAGGCCCGTGGTGGCGGTGGCCGAGAACGTGACGTCACCGGCCGAATCGCGGGCGGCGGTGGCGCCGGAACCGGTGGGTGGGCAGGGCAGCAGCGCCGACACGCTCGGATCACAAGCCTGTACATCGGTCGCCCACGTGCTCAAGCCGGGGATCACCGCGCTCAGCACACCGTTTGCGGCATCGCCGCCAAAGGCGACCGCGAACGTCACGTCGTCGGCGCCGAACGGGTTGAGATTCGTGGTGCCCGCGATCTCCAGGAAGCCGCCGTCGCCCGACAACAGCGGGATGATGTCGCTGGTCGACACGGTGCCCGTCGCGCACAGGCCGTTGACGCAATACTGCAGGCCGTGGCCTGTCGGCGCCGTCGAGTAATTGCTGGCGCTGCTACCGTACAGAGGCACCGATAGCGAGCTCTGACCCGGCGACAAGGACGCCGGATTGGTGGGGGTCGCGAACGCGGTGGCGGCGAGGAGGCTGCCGCCGATCGAGGCGATTGCGACGGCCGCGGAGGCTCTGAATGAGCTGGAACGACTCTTATTCATGATGACCCGTCCCGATTTGGGATTGACACCCCGGTTATGTTCAGGGTTATGCATGTTCCGTGCCTGGTTTGATACTTCTCCTGGATTTAGAGGCGGTTACCTCAACAGCCGAAAGCATCGTGCGGATATTGGAGTGTCGGCTGTAAAACCAGTCGACACGGCGGTTGGCCGACGACTGTCGGACGTGCGCACTGTCGCTGTTTCTTACAGTTTCCCGCCCATCGGCGCCCTTGCTTCGTAGCCCTCTGACTTTGTTGGATTAATTTCTCTCGGCACGAAAGCTGCACATGGAGTGTTTGATCGCGCCTGTCGCGCGATCCGCGGCGGAGCCAGACAATTCATCCGTCGCCGTCATGTAAGGGGGACGCGCCGATGACTCAGAAGAACCTGGTCCGCGCCGCCGCGGTTTTGACATGCCTGGCAGCGGGAATCGCCTGTGGGCTGGCCCATGCGAGCACGCTGTCGGTGACCTATTACGAGGTCTCCTCCAGCGATCCGAGTTACGGCACGTTGTGCTGCGGTACCTATGACAACGAGGTCCTGAGCACTCTGGGGCCAAACGGATTGCCGCAGTTGAATCCCGGCTACTCGGGCACAATGCCGAGCATCCAGGATGTCTACAATGGCCAATTGACCTGGTGGAGCCCGTCGCTGAACTCCCACGTGACCGAAACGGGTACGGGGACGGTGACGCTGCCCATAGACGACACGTCCAACTTCTACCCGCCTAATGGAACGGGAACCAACGACTACAGCGGTGGCCTGACTGCCCTTTACACCGGGACCATCGACGTGCCGACGACGGAGCAGATCAGCTTCAGCATCGGCGCGGACGATTCGGCTTTCGCGTATCTCGATGGACAGATCGTGTGCGACCTGGGCGGCGTACATGGATTCGCCAACGGCACGTGCACCTCGGGATTCGACATCAGCGCCGGAAGCCACACGCTCGAGCTCTTCTACGACGACATGGATCCGAGTCAGGCTGGCCTCTACTTCTCCATTACGACGGCAGGCGTGACGTCAAGCGGAGGTGGTGGCAGTGTGCCGGAGCCCGACACGCTCGCTCTGCTCGGCGCCGGAATGCTGGGCGCCGGACTCGCGCTGTCTCGGCGGAGGCGAGCCCGCTGACCCACGTGTGGCGGTGGCGACCACGTCACCGCCGATACACGCGACGCTCGGGTTGCCGGGACGCGACGGCTCGCTGGCGCCAGGCTCAAGGAATGGTCTTGCTGCCGGTGCTGGACAGCGCGCTCTCCGTGCCGCTCGTGGTGTAGGCGTTTACCGCGAAATACCACGTGCCCGCCGCAAGGTTGCCGACCGTGTAGGTCGTCGTTCCGGCACTCGCTATGTTGACGACCGTGGTCATGGCGGTGGGCGAGGTGCCGTAGTAGACGTTGTAGCCGGCGAGATCCGTCAGAGCGGTGCCGTTGGTATTGTCGACGGGAGCCGTCCAGCTCAGCGTCGCGCTGCCGGAAGTCACCGGTTGACTCACCGTGATCGAAAACGGCGCAAGCGCCGCGCTGCCGGTTCCATTGCTCACCGAGATCACGATATCGGAATACGTGCCGGCGTTCGCCGTCGCGGGAGTGCCCGAGAGCGTGCCGGTTGCAATGCTGAAGATGGCCCAGGACGGCAGATTCTGCACGCTGAAGGAGAGGGCGGCTCCGTTGCTGTCACTCGCCTGCGGCGTGAAGGTATACGCCGTGCCGGCGACATCGGTGGTGGCGGGCGTGCCGGAAATGGTGGGCGGCGGGGGAGTGGCGCTGGCTGGCGCCGAAACCGTGATGGTGAAGGGGGCGAGCGATGTCCTGGCGATGCCGTCTCTCACGCTGATCACGATGTTGGCGAACCTGCCGGCGGCCGTGGGGGTGCCCCAGAGCTGGCCGGTTGCCGTGTTGAAACTCGCCCATGCCGGCTTGCCGGAGACCGCGAACGTCAGCTTGTAGCCGCGCGGTCCACTGGCGGTGGGTGTGAAGCTGTAGGCCGTTCCCGCGACGTCGGTGGTCGCAGGCGTGCCCGAGATCACCGGCCTGTGTTGCCAGCGGGTACGGGCGTGCGCCGCGCCGCCGGCGACGAGCGCCGCGAGCATGCAGGCACAGATTGCGAGTTGACGCGCGCGCGCAAGATGGTTGATCGTCCGCCGCGGAAGGCCGATGATTGAATGTTGCATACGTTAGAACGCCCCGACGATGATGTTGCGACACGGTCAAGGGCGGCGAAGCGCGGCGGGTGTCTGCGCGATTCCTCGTGTCGCGCGGGTCGGATGACGGCATGCATGCTCCCTGCGCTTTGCCGGCAACCCCGCTGTCTCGTGAGGCTCGTTTGCAGCCGTAGAGACCGGTGGCTTTGCGTCCCCGCCTCGCGGCGGGTTTGCCCTTGACGTGAAAGTTAGAGCGTTGGATGCGCGCGCGCAAATGTCTCGACGGACAGACGTGCGGTGTTGGAGACAGCGTTTGTGTTTGGCGACGCTCTGCAGCGTCGCCGCACCGCGCGGACGATGCCGCGGGGCTGGCGGCGGAAGCTCTCAGCGTGTGGCGGCGGGGGCCTCAGGCTCGCGCCGGAAGGCGGGGATCAGGGGGCCGGGCTCAATACACGTTGCGCTGATCCTGCAGGACCACGAGGAGGGTCTTGACCAGGATCTTGATGTCGAGCCAGGGCGACCACTTGCGCAGGTATTCGAGGTCGTAGCGCACGCGCTCCGACATCTTCTCCAGCGTTTCGGTCTCGCCGCGATGACCGTGCACCTGCGCATAGCCCGTGATGCCGGGGCGCACCTTGTGGCGGATCATGTAGCCGTTGATCAGTTTGCGATAGAGCTCGTTGTGGACGATGGCGTGCGGCCGCGGGCCCACGAGGCTCATCTTGCCCTGCAGCACGTTCAGCAACTGCGGCAGCTCGTCGATCGAAGTCTTGCGGATGAAGGCGCCGACGCGGGTGACGCGCGGATCCCCCTTCTTCGCCTGGGTGATCTCGCTGCCGTCCTCGCAAACCCGCATCGAGCGGAATTTGTAGACGACGATCTCCTCACCGTCGAGGCCGTAACGGCGCTGGCGAAAGAGAGCGGGTCCCCGCGAAGTGAGCCTGACGGCAGCCGCCACCCCGAGCAGGAGCGGTGAGAGCAGGATCAGGGCGAAAGTCGCGATCACCACGTCCATGGCGCGCTTGAACACCGCCTCGATGCCATGGAGCGGCGTCTCGCAGACGGAGAGCGCCGGCATGCCGTTGATCTCGACCAGGCGGCCCTGGATCAGGTCGAACGCGAACGCGTCCGGCACGAAGTACACCGAAGCGGTGGTGTCGCGCAGCGCGTTGACCAGCTCGCTCATCCGCGGGACGTTGGCGAGCGGCAGGGCGATGTAGACCACCTTGACGCCTTTCTCACGGACGAAATTCGCCGTGTCGCGGCAGTGGCCGGCGAGGTTCTTCGGGTCGGTGACCTGGGCCACGCGGTCGGCGGTGCGGAAGTCGAAGTAGCCCATGAAGCCGGCCGAAGGCAGGCGGCGGGCGAGCTCTACGCCAACTTCGTTCACGCCGATGATGATGTAGCGCGCGGCGGCTCCATTCTCGGAACGCCAGCGCACCCGTCGCCGCAGCAAGTGAGTCGCGGACAGAGCCACTGGCGTCGCGACGAACCAGGTCAGAATCGCATCGCGGCCGAAGATATCGGTCGCCTTGAACGTCAGGCCCGCGAGAAACAGCATGCCGGCGACGGTGATCCACTGCAGCAGCACGCGGGTGTAGCTCTTGCTGAAATCCCAGTAGCCCAGCGAGGCCGCCTCGGAGGCGCCGACGCGATCGAAGAGCTGCCCCGAGATGATCCAGGTGAGGAGGGCGAGCGCCACGAAGGCGGGCGAGGGCTGCTCGCCGAAGGCGCGCTCACAAACGAAGAGCGACAGCACGACGATCAGCGGGTCGAGCTGCCTCAGGAGTGCTACGGCCGCCGGCTCTACATTGCCGAGACGGACCCGCCGGTGTGCGAACGATTCAGCAACGGATGACATTGCTATTCACTTCTCGCGGCGGCAATGGCCGCCTGACAGTATTCGTATTCTTGTCGGCTCACCGCGGCGCGCGTGCCGGCGCGGTCAGTGAGCTCGCATCAATCACGTAAGGTTATTGTTGGATCGGTGCTCGGATGGCGTCTGAAGTTGTTGTGTCTTTATCAGTGCAGGCGTTGTGCCGCTGCTGCCGCACGCCCGCGTCGCGGGTCCCGCAGGCGGCACAGTAGCACACAAAGCCTGCCCGGTGTCGGTGCACGGAGACAAGTATCAGGGGTGCTGCCGCTGCTTTCCGCGATACAGCGCACAGTTCAGGGTTTCCACGGATTATGTAATGTTTTCGCAATGCGCGTTTCGGGATTGCGGAGTCGGTCAGAGTGAGGCGCACGGCGATCAGCGACGCCGGCGCTGACCCTGGCGGAGGACGATCAGATCGGCGGCTACCATCTGACATAATCAAATGAACTTCCGTTACAATTCATCTGCTTAAGGAGGGTTCTTTGCGCATAGAATGAAAAGCGGTCAGCCTTGAGCTCCGCCGTGCCCCATCGCGCGCCGAATCTCTTCGTCATAGGCTCGATGAAGTCGGGCACGACGTATCTCACTCGTCTGCTCGAGGCTCACCCCGCTGTATTCATGTGTCCCGTCAAGGAGCCCTGCTCCTTCGCCGACCCCAGCGTGCTGAAGAGCTTCTGGCGGGGGCGCTGGCGGGACGGGCACTGGCGTAGTCTCGACCGCTACCTTTCCCTCTTCGCCGCAGCGGGCGATGTCCCTTATCGGGCTGAAGCGAGCACGGTCTACTCCCAGGTGCCGGTCTTCGCGGGTATTCCGGAGAGAATTCTCGCCTTGAGTCCGGAAGCCAGGTTCATCTACATCATGCGCGATCCGATTGAGCGCACGATCAGTCACTATCGGCATGTCGTTCGGTGGTGGGGAGAGCGCCGCGACATCCTAACCGCCATCCGCTTCGACCCTCACTATCGGGATGTGAGCTACTATGCGAGACAGCTCAGGGCCTACCTTCGGCACGTCGATGCTAATCGCATTTACACGCTCACCCTCGAGTCCCTGGTCGCCCAGCCCCGTGAGCAATATCGCGCACTGTGTTCATGGCTGGGCATCGATCCCGAGTTTGATCCGGGTCTTTTCGGCGAGCGCTTGAACGAGACGCCAGAGGAAATCGAGCAAGTCCGCGGATTAGGAATTCTCCACCGCCTCCGGTGCTCGAGAATGTACGGTTCGATCCGGCCGCTCGTACCAAAATTCCTGCGCAAGCTGGGATCCCGACTGGCCGCGAAACCATTCAAGCTGTCACGCGCGGTTGTCGATGAGGTCGAGCGCTACCTGAGGCTCACACAACAGAAGCAGACCGAGGAGTTGAGCGATCTGCTCGGCCGGGACTTTCCCGAATGGAAGACGTTGTATGGCGCCACCGAATCCGACGTGGTCTCAAGCTCTCAAGCGGGCGTGACATGACAGTTCCGCGCCTGGTACTCGGCTGAAAGGCGAAGCCAATATCCGGGCAGCCGACAGCCTGGTCAGGTGCTCTTCAGTGCCGTGAGACCGGTCTCTGTCCAATCGTCTGCGTTTAGCAACAACGGCTTTCTCCTGCTCTCTCAAGCACTTACCAAGACCAGCGCGCCTCGTTTGACGAAATAGGTCTCCATTCGGAGACGAATCGACGTCCACGCGCGGTTCGGTAATGCCGGCAAAAAGCCCAACACCTTGATTCACAGCAGGTTATGATTCACTGGCACGGCCCTTGCAGCCAAGCACCCGTTGCCGCTGCGAGTCAGTCGCTTGCCGTAGCGGCATAAGTTGTAAGGTTTCCCTTGGCCCACTCCGGGGAGGAGCAGTGCATGGGGCCCATTAAGACATTATGCGGTGTAGCCGCAGCCGTGCTGATTCTCTCAGGCTGCAACCAAGGCTCGGCCTCGGGATCACCTTCGGCGAGTGCGACCAGCAATCCGTCAGGTGCGACGGGCAGTTCCGGATCGTCTTCAGGCTCGACAACCTCGGGTGGTGGCTCGGGCAGCGGCAGTGGCTCGGGCGGCGGCTCGGGCAGCGGTGGCGGCTCGGGATCAACGGGCAGCGCGACACTCAGCTGGACGGCGCCGACCGCCAACACCAACGGCTCCGCGCTGACCGATCTGGCCGGTTACAACATCTACTACGGCACGACTGCCGGTTCGCTCAGCTCCAAGATTGATGTCGGAAATCCCAGCTCTTTGAGTTACACCGTGACCCAGCTCAGCGCTGGCACGTGGTATTTCGCCGTAACGGCGTACACGAACACTGGCATCGAGAGTGCAAAATCGCAGGTTGGCAGCAAGACGATCAGCTGACCGGTGGGGATAGAGCCCTGCATGACCCCAGGGGCTCGCGAGACCCGCCCTGCGAGACGACGGCCTTGACTGTGCAATAGCCGTTCATAATAAAATCAATACCTTGACAGGCCGTCCCCTATCAGCGCTGAAGTGACGAATGGAAGATATCTGTAGCCTGGGAGTACTCGAGATTCCCGATGAGTGGGTACTCCACCACGGCGGCCGTATCTCGGGCGCTCGCATTGCATGGCGGCTTTCAGGGCCCGCGAACGCTCCGATCGTCTGCGCCATGGGCGGCATCTGGTGCGACCGGCGGCTCTTCGACCCCGAAGATCCGCGCGCGGGCTGTTGGCGGGAGGTGGTGGGACCGGGACGCCCGTTGGACTCCCGACGCTTTCGGATCCTCAGCTTCGATTATCTCGGCGGCAGCGGCGATTCGACTGGACCTCAGCCCGGGGAGAAATTCCCGAGCATCTCCACCTACGATCAGGCCGAGGCGCTCGCGCGTGTGCTGGCCTCACTGCAGATCCGGTCGCTGCGAGCAATCGTCGGCGGCTCCTACGGCGGAATGGTGGCACTGGCTTTCGCGGAGCGGTACCCGGAGCAGACGGCAGAGCTCTTCATCGTATCGGCCGCGGACCGTCCGCACGCGATGGCTGTGGCCTGGCACAGCGTCCAGCGCCAGATCGTGCGCTTCGCAATCGAGTGTGGTCGCCCGCAGGAGGGCCTGAGGCTCGCGCGCGCGGTGGCGCTCTCGCTCTATCGCAGTTCGGAGGAATTCGCCGCGCGCTTTCCCGTTCTGCCGGTCGCGGTCAAAGAGCAGTTCGTTTTCCCGGTGGAGCGGTATCTCTTTCCGGAAACCGCAGACCTGGACGGCGGGTTGCGAGCGGAATCCTTTCTGTGCCTATCGGAGTCCCTCGATCTCCATCAGATGGATGCGACACGTGTGTTCGTTCCCACCATGGCGGTAGCGGCACGGGAGGATCAGCTCGTGCCGATTGCCGACGTGCGCGCCCTCGTTGCGCGGATGGGTAGCGCGCAGTTGCGCGAGATCTCCTCGATCCACGGCCACGATGCTTACCTCAGGGAGCCGGAGCAGCTCCGCGGGATGCTGGCGAGCGCGCTTGCTGCGACGGGCTGAGCGGATCGATCTTGTCCCTTCGCGATCCTGACCGGAACCATCGGTAGAGCTTGATACCGTAGGCGGTGATCCGCAGCAGCGCCGCGGCCACTGCGACCATGGTGAAGGGCAGATAGAAAATAACATCCTCGAGGCCGTGGCGAAAGTGATGTCCGAGGAAGTCCGTGAGAAAGGCGTAGGCGATGAACTCCATACCCACGATCAGGATCGCGCGCCACAGCCACCGCGGCAGGCGTGCGGCCAATGTCGGAATCGAAAGCAGCGCCAGGAGATACGTAAAGCCCAGGGCGATGCTGAAGAAGATCGCCCCGAAGACGCCAATCGGCGGAGTGCGGGAAATATGGTAGATCCAGACCACGAGGCCTGCATGCGTCAGGTGCGCTGATGCGAAGGCGAGTCCCAACTCGCGCCCCCGGCGCGCCAGGGGCTGAAACCTCGATCCGAAGATCGTGACGAGCGGCCCGCCCAGGTAGGCCAACGAAAAGAAGCCGTAGGACCAGCGGGCCGTCAGCTGGAGTGCGATCCGCGTTCCCCGATCGCCGCTGCCGAAGTGCAGGAGGGTAATGAGGGCGATGATCAGGCCGACGAGGAAGGCTCCGCCCATCCAGAGACTCGTTCGTGGCGCCTGTGTCCCTCGGGCGGCGACGCTCGCAAGAACCTGTCGGCGTGTGACCATTGGCTTCATTGCTCTTTATAGACAAGCAGCATCGAGGCGTTCTTTGCAGCGATGCGCGCGTTCGAGATCATGAGCGAGGCGGACAGCACGTCGCGGTAATGTCTTCCCACGCTGAAGGGCGTGTCGTTCTTATAGCCGAGAATGCCCGCGACCTGCAGCGCCTGATGCACGATGCGGGGAGCGGCCTCCGAGGCGCTCATCTTCAGGTGATTGAGCTTCAGCGCCCAGCCGATCGAGCGGAGCTGCCGGTGGCCTTCCGCACCCTTCGCCTCGAGCTCATCCAGGGCTTCAGCGACACTCAGCCAGTTGTGTCGCAGGGTCTGTAGCTCCGCGGACACCTGCGCGAGCGGCACGGCGCTCGGCGGCACGACACCGGGATGGCGTCGCGCCTGGTCGCGAACGAGCTCCGCCGCCCTGCCCACCGCATCGGCCGCAATGCCCCACCAAAGGCTCGACCAGAGGATGTGGGAGAAGGGGACCATGGTCTGCGCGGCGATCTCTTCGAAAGGGCGGGTGAGGATCTGCTCCTCGGGTCCCGCGGATGCGAGTTGGAAGCCGGGACTGCAGGTGCCACGCATGCCTAAGGCATCCCAGGTGCCTGTCTGAGTCAGATGGCAGTCACCGCGCCGGACCAACACCAACACCTGATCGGTCCCCGGTGCTTCGGGAGAGCGCCTCGCCGTGACCAGAATCGCATCGGCCTGAGCGCAGTAGGAGGCCGTCGTCGCGTCCTTGTCGAGGGCGAACCGGCCGCCCTCGCGCCGCACGGCGCAGAGGCTGGTGCGCATCTCGCCGAACGTTCCCTGCTCCGAGGTCATCGAGGCGAGGAGGAGCTGGTTTTCCGCGAGCTCCTCGAGGAACGCAGGGAAAAAAGGCGTCCCGATGCCGTGGCGGACGAGGCAGGCGACCTGAGCGTAATGCATCGCGAGCACCATGGCGCTCGATCCGCACGCCCTGGCAAGTGTCGCGCAGAGCTCGGCGAGCTGACGCACGCCGAAGCCGGGGCCGCCCAGGTCCTCGGGCACGGGCGCGCTCAGGAGACGTGCACGTTTGAGCGCCGCGAGTGTCTCCTCGGGAAAGCGACTCCTTGCATCAACATCCGCGGCATGGCGCGCCGCTACGTCCCGGGCGATCGCCTGAATGGCGGTCAAGTGAGCGTCGAAAACGGAGCGGTTCGATGACATGCCCTCGGTCGCCTCTATTCAGGATGAGAGGGGGCAAGGAGGGTCGGGAGACCTGGGTGCGTCTCCCGGATGATGGTGCGCAGCGCGCGCTTGAGGAGCCGCGTCTCTGCGAGTCCGAGGTTGCGCTCGGCATCCGCCTCTGCGGCCTTGGCCGCCGCCACCAGCTCGATCGCCGCGCGGCGCCCGCTCTCGGTGAGCACGACCCGCGCGTGCGGATCGTAGCCGCCGTGAAGGTCGGCGAAACCCGCCGCCGTCAGGCTTGCGAGGAGCTCGTAGGTGACCCGTTTGCCCGTGTACCAGAGCAGCTGATCGAGCTCGGCCACCGTGCGGTCATCGGAAAGGCCCAGAATACTGAGCACAAACCATTGCTCCTCGCTCAATCCATGGAGCTCGAGCTCGCGGCGCACCCCGAGGAAGAGCTGGAAGTGCGCCCGGCCGAGAAGGTAAATCAGAAAGTCCTGACTGAAGCTGCTGTCGGGTTCGGAGGATTCGGGGGCGGAGGAGGAGGTGAGGGGCTCCTTTTGGACGGCCACGGCATAGCGCCCGCCGTGAAAGACGAGCGGCGCGCGTTCGGTGTGATCGAAAGCCTCGACCGCCCCCACGAAGATCATGTGATCGCCGCCCTCGTACCTGAAGGCCGTGCGGCACTGGAAGCGTGCCGAGCAACCGCGCAACAACGGAACCTGCCCGGGACCCCGATCGAGCTCCAGGTCCGAGAATTTATTGGCTCCGCGGGCCGCGAATCTGAGCGACAGCTCTTCCTGATCGGCGGCGAGCACATGCACGGCGAAGTGCGTCGCCTCGACGAACGTCGGCAGACTCCGGGCGCTCTTCGCGAGGCTCCAGAGTACCATCGGCGGATCGAGCGAAACGGAATTGAAGCTGTTCGCTGTGAGTCCGACGTCCCGGCCGTCCCTGTCCCGGGCGGTCACGATGGTGACTCCGGTGGCGAAGGCGCCCAGCGCATCGCGAAACCGGCGGGTGTGGCTATCTCCTTCGAGGCTCATTCGTAGCGAGACTACACCCTCTCGAGACCCCTCACGAGGCGCTGGTGGAGCGCCGTGTCGAGCTTCACATAGCACCCCTGCCCCGCATGCCAGAAATGGAGCTCATCGGTGACGAGCGAGGGGTCATAGCCCTCCGACGTCAGCCTCGCTTTCTGCAGCTTGAAGGTGCCGGTAAGGTCGAGGGCGGTCACGATCCGCAGGAAGAGCGGCCGAGCGTACTCGGGTAACCGCCCGGTGGTCTCCCGGCTGAGCTCCGTAAGGTCGAAATCCTTGGCCACGACCACGGCCGCCATGCCGGCGCGACCCTCGGTACCCGGCACCGAGACCCCGTAGACCGCGACGTCGGCGACGCCTGGGATATTGCCGAGCACCGCCGCGACCTCGGTTGTCGAGACGTTCTCGCCTTTCCAGCGAAAGGTATCACCGACACGATCAACGAAGTAGAAAAAGCCCTCCGCATCGCGGCGCATGAGATCCCCCGTGCGATACCAGGCATCGCCGGGGGAGAACACATCGTGCAGCACCTTGCTGCGGGTGGCCTCCCGGTCCGCGTAGCCTTCGAACCGTGTTCCTTCGCCTCCCGCGCCATCGACGATCCGCCCGAGCGCCTCGCCCGCTTCCCCGGGGGAGCAGGGTAGGCATCGGCCCTGCGCATCACGCATTGGCATCCCGGTGGTCGAGTCGGAGCGGACGAGCGCAACCGGATAGCGGTGGGAGAGAAACGGCGGGATCCGACCGACGGAGCCAGGCCGTCCCTCGCAGTTGTACAGGGAGAAGTTGCCTTCGGTGGCGGCGTAGTACTCGAGAATCCGAGGAATGCGGAAACGATCCTGAAACGCCGTCCAGACCTCAGCCCGCAGTCCATTGCCGCAGGCGAGACGAAGACCATGATTGGTTTCCCCGCTTTGCGGTGGGCTCGCCAGAAGATACCGGCAGAGCTCGCCGATATACTGAAAAAGCGTGCAGCGCTCCTGCCGGATATCCTCCCAGAAATGGCTCGCCGAGAAGCGCTCGCGTAACACGACGGCGCCGCCGCCCACCAGCGTAGCGCCCGTCGCCACGACTCCTCCGACACTGTGATACAGCGGCAGGCAGTCGTACATCCGATCGGCCGGCGTGACGTCCATCATCCCGGCGAACCAGTGGCTCCACTGCATCAGCCGACGGTGGCTGACGATCGCGGCCTTGGGTAGGCCGGTCGTTCCCGAGGTGTAGATATAAAGCGCCCGGTCAGCGAGCGTGGGCAATGCCCGCTCATTCTCCGCAAGCGGCTCTTCCGAAAGACGCTCGATGAGAGGTTCGATCCGAGGAAAGGGCGAGCCGTCGCTCCCGTGGCTCCAACAGGGCACCTCCGCGGCGATGAGGGCTCGCGCGCTCTCGAGCCGGTCGGCGAACCGCGCTCCAGCAATGATGGCTCGCGGTGCCACAATCCGGATCGAATGTGCCAGAGACTCGCCCGTCAGGTGCGTATTGAGGAGGGCTATCGCGACACCCGCGCGCGAGAGGCCGAGCCAGATGCCGAGGTAATCCGGACAGTTATCCATCAGGAGGCACACCGTATCGCCGGCTGCGATGCCTTCGGCGAGGGCCCAGCGCGCATAGCGATGGGAGAGCTCGGCGAGTGCCTGATAGCTCAGCGAGGTTTCCCGGGAGATGAGTGCCGGGGATGACTTAAGGCGCGCCGCCAGCCGATCGATCAGGATCGGCAGGGTGGTGCGCGGCTCGCGCTCGATGGTGGCGGTGCGTTCGAGAGCTCTCACCCACCCCTTGAGGGCCGAGGAGGCGCCTCTGCGGCTCTCCGGCACGTGAGTGTCGTCAATACGTGTGATGGCGATCTCCCGATGTAGGCTTCACGCCGGTTACAGTGGCGCGGACCGGAATGCCGATCCGGTTTCAAAGAGCGCTATCATAAGGCTGCTAACCGGTGTGAGGGCCGTCACAGTCGCGTGGACCGAGGTGACACCCAACCTCGCGCGATGGCACCATAGGGCACATTCGCGTGCGCCGGGCGCGCCGATTCAACAATAATGATCATATTCAAGTACTTGCCCCCGCAGTTCGGACCCTGCCCGCAGGCGGTCCCTGAGGCGCCGTGAACGCGAAACTCGCACCCCTGATGGATGAGCTGCGTGGGGCCTGGCGCTTCCGCTGGGCCGCGCTCGCGACGGCTGCTGCGGTGGCGCTCGCCGGCTGGCTCATCGTCTTTGCTCTGCCCGATCGCTATGAGGCGCAGGCCGCCATTCTGGTCGACACGCATACCGCCCTCAAGCCCGCTCTGCAGGGGCTTGCCGTCGACCAGGATATCAACGTGCAGCTCGATTACGTCAGCCAGGCCCTGCTCGCCACTCCCGAGCTCACAGCGCTCGCCGAGCGTGTGGGCGTGATTCCCGCGACAGGGATCGGGCCCGCGAAACAGCAGCAGCTGCTCAAGAAGCTGCGAAAGCGGATCAACCTCACGGAAGAGCTATCGGATAGCGATGGCGTCAGTGGTAGTACCACCTACGGCATCACGTACCGGGACGTGAATCGTGCACGTGCCTTGGAGATGGTTCGGGCGCTGACGAGCACCCTCATCAATGAGACTCTTGGGGGCACCCGCCGGGGGTCCGTGCACGCCCAGGAGTTCCTGAAGCAGCAGATTGCAGATTACGAGCAGCGCCTGCAAACCGCCGAGGATCGCCTGGCGGCCTTCAGGTCGCAGCATTTGGGTGTCATGCCGGCCGAGCAGGGCGGTTATTTCGCCCAGCTCGAGCAAGAGTCGGTCACTATCGAGGACATCAAGACGAAGCTCATCGTGGCGCAGAGTCGCCGCGACGAGCTGAGCAAGGAGTTGCATGGGAGCGCTGCCGTCTCCGCAATGGATTCGACGCCGGTCATCGGGCCGAATGGGCAGATGATAGCGGGAGACACGGTATCGCAGATTCAACAGGTTCAGGCGCACCTGGATCAGTTGCTGCTCAAGTTTACCGACAAGTATCCGGACGTCATCGCCGCACGCAAGACCCTCGCGGAGCTGAAGGAGCGGCGCGCTCAGGAGATTGCCGCGCTGGAGCGCGGAGACGCGAGCGTCGCGGCGACGAGCGGCGCGGGTGCGAATCCCGTCTATCAGAGCATCGAGCTCGCCCTCAACAAGGCCGATGTCGACATTGCGGATCTCAAGACCGAGTTGGCTGAGCACCAATCGAAAGCGCAGCAGCTGCGTCATCTTCTCAACGCCACCCCGGAACTGCAGGCGCAATACGCGCAGCTGAGCCGCGATTACGACATCAACAAGAAGCAGTACGCGGCGTTGCTGGCGAGCTACGACAAGGCGCGTCTCGGCGAGCAGGCTGGCAACGCGGGTGCCGTGCGCTTTGCGCTGGTGCAGCCCCCGGTGGTGAGCTTCGCGCCGGTGTGGCCGGCGCGGGGATTGTTCCTGGCCGGAGCGCTCTTCTTCGCCCTCGCAGCCGGCGGCGGTCTCGCTTATAGCCTCAATCGATATCGACCGGTCGTCGGTTCGCCGACGGCACTGCGGGAGCTCACCGGTATCGAGGTGATCACCGTGGTCGGCTGCGCGTTCCCCACGCGCGCCGCGCAGCTGAGACGCCGGGAGGTCCGGTGGTTCTCACTTGCGCTCGCCTGCCTGCTGGCGGGTTTTGTGCTTGCAGTGGCGCTCAGCTACGCCGGAGTCCGGCTGGGTGGGCGGACTCCGGCAGCCTCGGTGCACGCATGATGGACGTAGCCCCATGAGCATCATCGAGAGCGCAATCGAGAGGCTTCGACGGACACCGTCGCGCGCCCCGTCTGAGTTTGCACCGGTCGAGGGCGGCCCGCAGCGCCGCATCCGCATCGACATGAACTCGCTGCGCGACCGAGGCGAGATTCCCGAGGCCGGCCAGGACGCCCACTTCGCCGATTATTACCGCGAGATCAAGCGTCCACTGATCCAGAAGGCGCTCGCCACCGAGGCGCCGCCCGAGTACCGGCTCATCCTCGTCTCGAGCGCGTTACCGGGAGAAGGGAAGACCTTCACCGCGCTGAATCTCGCGCTCAGCATTGCGCGCGAGCGCGACGTGTCGGTGCTCCTCGTGGACGCGGACACTCCCAAGAGGCACCTCAGCCACACGTTCGGCATCCAGGAGGAGCGAGGTTTGCTCGATGCACTCGCCGACGAAGCGCTCGATGTGGAGTCGCTCGTCCTCGGGAGTGATATCAAAGGGCTCGAGCTACTGCCTGCGGGCAAAGCGGCCGAAGGTGCCGCCTCCGAGCTCATCGCCAGTGCCCGGATGGCGCAGATCGCAGCGCGCCTCACTGCACGCCATCCGCGGCGGCTCGTGCTGTTCGACTCCGCCCCGCTCCTCGTTTCGAGCGAGGCGCGTGCCCTCAAGCAGCTTCCGGGACAGATTCTTCTGGTCGCGCGAGCTGGCAAAACCCCCCGTCAGGCGCTGTTCGCTGCCCTTGCTCTCATCGATGAGGGCAGGCTGCACGGCCTGGTGCTCAACGATGCTTACGAGGCAGGCGGAGATGGCTATTCGGACTACTACGGCTACTACGGTGCCGGCGCATCCGGGGCGCAAACGCCAGAGGCTTAGCCATCCCGTCCAGCGCCGCAGAACATTGGCACGCCCCATCCCTTAGAACCGCCACAGGTATTCAGCACCATGTCGACGAGAGCCATCATCACGAACATTTTCCAGGAAGTCGCCCGGGAGCAGCAGCGCCAGCTCGCGCCGCTGAGCGATGATCTGAAGCTCCTGCAGTGCGGGCTCGACTCACTGAGCTTCGCGCTCATCGTCGCGCGCCTCGAGGACGCGGTGGGGCACGATCCCTTCGATACTGCCGAGGGCTTCCCCGTCACTTTTGGGGATTTCGTCAAGCTGTACGAAGCTCGCGCGGCGTAGCCGATGGCGCTCTCGGACGCGGTAATCGGCGGTACCGCCGCAGCGCGGCGCGGCATGCTCATCGGGTCCGGCCGACTGGCATCACTGCCCTCACTCGCGGAAGAGTCCTGTCTCGCCGGGCGCCTCGATGCGCTGCGAGGGCGCTCGGTCATCATCGTCGTTCGTGATCCTTTTACGCTGGCGGTCGTGCTGTTGGAGCTCGACGGGCTGGCGCGGCGCATGGTGCTCTGCACGCCGGACCTGCCATCGGAGTTTCTGCCGCGAGTGGTCCGCAGCGCTGGGGCGGATGTATGGCTGAGTGACTCATCGCAGAGCCCACCGCCCGGCGTTGGGATCGACCTCGCCGTCGAAGCTGATCCCGCGCCAGTGCCTCTGCGCGTACCGCGTTCCTCGTCCGCGGACGATTACCGCTGGAACACCGAATGGGTGCTCCTCACCTCCGGAACCACCGGTGCCCCGAAGCTCGTCGCCCACACCCTGGCGAGTCTCACGAATGCTTTCTCCGGCGATCCGGACTTCGCAGAGGGCGGCGGCGCACCTCCGGTCTGGAGCACCTTCTACGATATTCGCCGCTACGGGGGACTGCAGATCTACCTGCGCGCGCTTTACGGCGGCTCGCTGGTGCTCCCGAGCGCGGGCGAGGCGATCACCGAGTATCTGGCCCGGGCAGCCGCTGCGGGGGTGACGCACATCTCGGGCACACCCTCTCATTGGCGGAAAGCCCTGATGAGCGGCGCGGCGCAGCTCCTCTCTCCCGTATATGTCCGGCTCTCCGGCGAGATCGCCGATCAAGGCATCCTCGATGCGCTGCGGGCGGCGTTTCCGCGGGCTATGGTGGCGCACGCCTTCGCATCGACGGAGGCGGGTGTCGGCTTTGAAGTTCGTGATGGCCGCGCAGGCTTTCCGGAATGCTTGGTGGGCAGGTCGGAGCAGGGCGTTGAGCTCGATGTCAGTCGTGGCACGCTCAGGATCAGATCGCCCGGCAATGCCTCCGCCTACCTTGGCGACGACGCCCCGCCTTTGAAGGATGCGGAGGGTTTCGTCGACCTCGGAGACCGCCTGGAATTGCGCGATGGGCGCTATTACTTCGTCGGACGGAGCGGCGGCATCATCAACGTCGGCGGACTCAAGGTTCACCCGGAAGAGGTGGAGGCCGTGATCAATTCCCACCCGCGCGTCAGAATGTCGTTGGTGAGATCACGCCGCAACCCCATCATCGGCGCGATCGTCACTGCGGACGTGGTGCTCGCTGATGGGACAGGAGGCGAGGAGTCCGCGGCTGAGGAGCGCATCCGGCAGGAGATCCTCGAGGTCTGCCGCAGGATGCTCGCTGCGCACAAAGTGCCCGCGCAAATTTCGTTCGTGCAGGCGCTCGCGATGTCGGCGTCCGGAAAGCTGGTGCGCGCGAATGCGTAACGTGCTCGTCACCGGCGGCAGCAGAGGGCTAGGACTCGCGATCGCCTCGCGGCTGGCCGCGAGCGGGTACCGGGTCATCGCGCTCGCGCGTCGCGAGACCGAGGAGCTGCGCAGCGCGATCGAGCGTCTTGCGACTGACGCCCACCAGGATTCCGGGAAGGGCGGCACCGTGAAGGGCGAGCTGCGCTTCCGCGCCTTCGACCTCGACGCCCTCGATAGCCTCGGAGCCTTGGTGAGGGAGCTGCGCCGCGACGTGGGGCCGCTCTACAGCCTGGTGAATAACGCGGGGATTGGCACCTCGGGGCTCCTCTCCATGGCGCGCGATCCCGAGATCGAGGCGCTGGTGCGGCTCAACGTCCTGTCGCCCGTCCTCCTCACGAAATACGTCGTGCGCGCGATGATGGCCGACCGCCAGGGCCGAATCGTCAACATCTCGAGCATCGTCGCTTCGAACGGATATAAGGCGCTCTGCGCCTACTCCGCCACGAAAGCCGCGCTCGAGGGGTTCACGCGCTCGCTCGCGCGCGAGGTCGGCCCCCTTGGTATCACAGTCAATGCCGTGGCGCCGGGATTCGTCGACACCGCGATGACGCATGCGCTCTCAGACAGTGACCGTGGGCAGGTCGCACGGCGGAGCGCCCTTCGCCGGATGGCGGAGCCCGACGACGTGGCGGCTGCTGTCGAGTACCTCCTAAGTGAGCAGGCGCGCAACATCACTGGCATCACGCTCACGGTGGACGCGGGCAACACGGCCTAAGGGGAGACGAGAGGCATCCATGCGACCTGAGACCATAGTCCTGCACGGCGGCTTCGACTGCGATCCGACGACCAAATCGGTGGCGGTGCCGATCTATCAGACCGTGGCCTACGCCTTCGACAGCGCCGAGCACGGAGCAGCGCTTTTTGACCTGGAGGTCGACGGTTATCGTTACACGCGCATCGCGAATCCGACCACCGATGTGCTCGAGGAGCGCATGGCGCAGCTCGAGGGCGGCATGGCCGCGCTCTCCGTGAGCTCGGGGCAGGCGGCTCTCCACTACGCGATGCTCGCGGTGACGGAGGCGGGGCGGAACGTCGTTTCCGTGCCGCAGCTCTACGGCACGACCCATACGCTTCTCGGGCACATTCTGCCGAAGCTCGGCATCCACACCAAGTTCGCCGCCTCCGACCGGCCCGAGGCGCTCGCTGCGCTCATCGATGAGAATACTCGCGCGGTCTTCTGTGAGACGGTCGGAAATCCCGCGGGCAATGTCTGTGACATCGAGGCGCTTGCCGAGGTGGCGCATCGGGCCGGCGTGCCGCTCATTGTCGACAACACCGTGCCGACCCCGATTCTGATCCGGCCGATCGAGTACGGCGCCGACATCGTCGTGCACTCGCTCACCAAGTTTCTGGGTGGTCACGGCACCACCATGGGCGGCATCATCATCGACAGCGGAAAGTTTCCATGGGAGCGCCATGCCAAGCGCTTTCCCATGCTGACCGAGCCCGATGAGTCGTATCACGGTCTCATCTACACGGAGCATTACGGCCCGACCGCTTACGTCGGACGTTGCCGGAGTGTCTTTCAGCGCACGATGGGCTCCGTGCTCTCGCCCTTGAGCGCTTTCCTCCTGTTGCAGGGCATCGAGACGGTGGCCTTGCGCGTGGAGCGTCACGTCGAGAATGCGCGGCAGGTGGCGGAATTTCTGCGCGCCGACGCGCGCGTGGCCTCGGTGAGCTATGCCGGCTTTCCGGACAGTCCCTATTACCCCCTCGTGCAGAAGTACCTCAAGGGCAAGACCTGTTCGCTCCTCACCTTCGAGGTGCGGGGAGGCTATGAGGCCGGGACACGTTTCTACGATGCGCTGAAGCTCTTCAAGCGCCTGGTGAACCTGGGCGATGCGAAGTCGCTCGCCTGTCACCCGGCCTCGAGCACCCACCGGCAGATGTCACCGGAGCAGCAGCGGCTCGCCGGCATTGCTCCCGAGACGATCAGGCTCAGCATCGGGATCGAGCACATCGAGGATATCCTCGCCGACCTCGATCAGGCGCTGGCGGCCGCGGTGCGCAGCTGATCGGAGGAGGCGTGACCGCAGATCGAATCGCACCGCCGGTAGCGGCGCTGTTTCCAGACCCGGCGATTCGCGAGGGGATCGAGGATCGACTCACCCGAGCGCTCGCGGAGGCGATGGCGCGCGTCCAGCGCGGATCGGTGATGCCGGACATCGACATGGAGGGGTTTCGCCGCGAGCTCACCGCCTTCGATTTTGCCGAGCCCAGGCCACTCGAGGAGCTCATCGACTGGGCGATCGATCGGCTCGAGCACGGCACGGTGCACATGGTGCACCCGCGCTACTTCGGGCTCTTCAATCCCGCGTCCAATTTTCCCTCTCAGTGCGCCGATCGGATCAGCGGCGCCTTCAATCCACAGCTCGCGAGCTCAGGCTCCTCGCCCACGCCGGTCGCGATCGAGCAGCATGTGATCCGGGCGTTCGCGCAGCGCGCGGGGCTGCCGGCGGAATCCACCGGGCACTTCACCACCGCAGGGTCGGAAGCCAACTACACGGCGCTCCTTTGTGCTCTGACCCGCGCGCGCCCGCGGTTCGCGGAGGAGGGTGTGCGCGCCTTCGGCGGACCCGTGGCGATCTACACCTCGTGCGAGTGTCAGCCCGCCTGGCACAAGATTGCCCA
Organism: Steroidobacteraceae bacterium; assembly: GCA_035524075.1. GTDB lineage: Bacteria > Pseudomonadota > Gammaproteobacteria > Steroidobacterales > Steroidobacteraceae > JASHUC01. Next base: position 20,360 of record DATKPP010000011.1, read on the forward strand.
CCAGGCGGGAATCGGCCGCGCGGCGTTGAAGCTCATCGCCACCGATGGCGCGGGCCGGATGGACGTGCGCGCGCTGGCCGAGGCGGTGAGCGAGGATCGCCGACGCGGCACCGTGCCGGTGTTGATCTCCTCGACCGCCGGGACGACCGGCGCCGGCATGATCGATCCGCTCGAGCCCTGTGCCAGGGTCGCCCGGGAGGGCGATATCTGGTACCACATCGATGCTGCCTGGGGGGGAGCGGCGCTCTGCTCGGAGCGCCTCCGGGGCGAGCTCGCGGGCATCGAGCTCGCCGACTCTCTCACCATCGATGCGCACAAGTGGCTCGCGACGACCATGGGGTGCGGCATGTTCATCACGCGCGCGCCGGCGATCCTGAGCGAGACTTTCCGGGTTGGCGCCGAGTTCATGCCCTCCAGCGCGACGAGCATCGACCCTTATCTCAACAGCGTGCAATGGTCGCGCCGCTTCATGGGCCTGCGGCTCTTCCTCTCACTCGCCGCCGCGGGCTGGGAGGGGTACGCAGCGCATGTCGAGCGCGCGGTGCAGGTCACAGAATGCGTGAAAGCGCGGCTGGCAGGGAGGGGCTGGAGCATTGCCAACGATTCGCGGCTCGCGGTGCTCTGTGTCCTGCCCCCGCCGGGCTTGCGACCCGTGCGCGAGATCGTGCGCGCGGTGCTCGCATCCGGCAAGGCATGGGTCGCCGTCGCAAAGCTCGAAGGGCGCGATGTGGTGAGGATCTGCGCCACGCATGGTGAAATCACGATGGCCGACGTCGATGAGCTGGTGGCGGCGCTCGAGGAGGCGCGCTGCGAAGCACCTCGATAGATGATCAGCGTGGCTGAGGGAGCGAAGCCAACAGCCGCTCGATCATGGCCGCCACCGAGGCGATGGAGGAGAAGCTCTCCGGCGTGATTTCCGCTTGCGGAATGGCGAGGTCGAACTCCGCCTCGATGGCGAGCATGAGGCTCACCATCTTGAGGGAGCTGATGCCGAGCTCGGGAAGCCGCGCATCGATGGCGAGAGGCCGCGTGGCCGCCTGCGGTCCCAAAATCTTGCGGACGAGGGCGAGCAGCCGCTCGCGGGGAGTGAGAGTGGTGGACAGCTCGTTCACAGCTTCGCTCGTACTCATGGTGCTCATCATACCTTTGCCGTGGCGCGCAGGTGCAATCGACCTCGCAGTCCGGCTACGTGGGAAAGCCAATTACGGTAAATCGCGATGCCGGCCGCCTGCCAGGGAGCCTGGCACTGTGCCGCGAGCTCCTGGTAGGGGAATTCCTCTTTTGACCGCGGGTCGCTTGCCCGCTCACGGAAGGCCTCGAGGAGCTCGCACGCTTGCCGGGAGAAATACCCGGACGGCGCCGTCGGCCAACCGGGTTGCTCGCCATGCAAAAACCGGCCCACGTCCCGCCGGTATTCCTTCAAGAGGGTGATCGCCTCGTATTCCGGATGTCCCTGAAAGGCCACGAGAAGGGCGTTGCGCTCACGAACGAAGAGATCCGCACCCGTGGAGGGCGAGGCGCTCAACACCTCAAATCCCGCCTCCTCGAGCGCCTGGACCGGCAGGTCGTTCCAGCGGGAGTGGGGGGTGATGAGCGGCGCCTCGATGCCTTGCAGCAGGAGATGGGGGGTGAGCTCGTGATGGGCGAAGACACCGAAGCGCTTCTCCGGCAGGCGCTGCCGGCGCACGCCCGCGAGCGCCTGAGCGGCGACGTGGGCCGCAAGACAGGACCAGACGCTCGAGACCGCATGCCGCTCCACCCACTCGAGCAGGCGCGTCATGCGTTCCCAATACGGCTCATCCTCGAGCATCGGCGCTTTCGGCTCCATGCCGGTGACGATGAGGGCATCGGGAACGTCCGCGAGCAGCCTCTCGAGCGGCCAGTATTCGCGCTGGATTCGCTCGAGGGCTGCCGGGCCGCGGGGTACTTCGGGAATCGATGAAAACCGCAGTCGGACCTCGTACGGTCCAGAGGCGCCGCCGAGGAGCGCAGCGAACTGCCGCTCGGTCGCCTCGAGCGCCGAATCCGGCATATTGTTAAGGAGCCCCACGGTCAGCGCGTCCCTCGCGCATGCGTGTTTGCCGGGATGCTCGATCACCAGCGGCATTTATTGTTATCCTTTTATGTGATGCCCGTCTGATTCCGAGAGCGGGTATCTATGGCATATAATCCAAGCATAATGGATGTGGGCTGGGAAGCCAAAGCCTCCAAAACCTAAATGTAGACGGATCGAACAAAATAACCTCGGCCGGGTCTCACTAGTGAACGATACGACAGTCGCAAGCCAGAGCACGCAAGGGCTGAATCCCGCGAGCGCCAGTTTTTCCTCGCGCGCCGCCGCCGTCGCGGCCATCGCTACCCGGCACGCCGCCGACGTGGACGGGGCCTCGCGCTTTCCCCGCGAAGCATTCGATGCGATCCGAAGCGAGCGCCTGCTCGGCATTCAGGTGCCGGAGAGATTGGGCGGCGCGGGCGCTTCGGTCCGCGAAGTCGCCGACGTGTGTTATCGCCTGGCGCAGGCGTGCTCCTCCACCGGCATGATCTACGCCATGCATCAGGTAAAAGTCGCGTGTCTGGTGCGCCACGGCGTGGCGAGCGCTGCGATCGCCCAGATGCTGCGCAGGCTCGCGAGCGAGCAACTGCTGCTCGCCTCCTCCACCACCGAAGGTCAGGGCGGCGGCAACGTGCGCTCGAGCCAGGCGCCGGTGGAGCAACGCGACGGCAAGATTCATCTCGAGCGGCGGGCGAGTGTGATCTCCTACGGCGCCGAGGCCGACGGCATCGTGACGACGGCGCGGCGCTCCGCCGACGCGGACGGCTCCGACCAGGTGCTCATCGCGTTTCTCAAGGACGACTACACGCTGACGCGCCTGCAGGGTTGGAACACCCTAGGGATGCGTGGCACCTGCTCGCAGGGCTACAACCTGATCGCGAGCGGCACCCCGGATCAGATCCTGCCGGAGCCCTATGCGGGCATTCACGCGCACACCATGGTGCCGACCGCGCATCTTTACTGGGGATCGGTCTGGGCGGGCATCGCTGCGAGCGCCGCCGCACGAGCACAGGCTTTCGTGCGCAACGCCGCACGCCACTCGGGCGGACAGATGCCCCCGGGCGCCACGCAGCTCACCGCAGCGCTCAGGGCGCTGCGAACCTTGCGCGCGGTGCTCGCGACCTCGCTCAGCGCTTACGAAGAGCGACTCGGCGATGCCAAAGCGCTGGGTTCGATCGATTTCCAGTCGCTCATTACCCTTACCAAGGTGCAGGTCTCGGATCTCGCGGTCGAGGCGGTGCTCACGGCGCTCAGGGTGTGCGGCCTTTCAGGTTATCGGTGTGACAGCGAGTTCAGCGTCGAGCGCCAGCTCCGCGATGTGCTGTCATCGCCGCTGATGATCAACAACGACCGCATCCTGAGCGGACTCGCCGGGACGCTGTTGATGATGCCAATCCCGGCATCGGTGAGCGAGTAACGGCGAGCGTGAGAGCATGACGACGACCACCCGGGCGGATGCGGTGCCTGCAGACGAGCTGTTGGAATCGGTCAGGAAGGCGATCTTCCACTCGATCGGCAGCGATGGAGTCTACGCGCGCACGGGGGTGTACGAGCGCGTGCTCGAGGCGCTCTCGGGCTATATCTCCCGTCAACGCGATCCGCGTGCCGAGATCCTGCGGTTTCCACCCGTCATGAGCCGCAGCCAGCTCGAGAAGTCGGGCTACTTGAAGAGCTTCCCCAATCTATTGGGCTGCGTGTGCGCGCTGCACGGGAGCGAGGCTGAGATCCGTGCGGCGGCCGATGCGCATTATGAGGGCGGCGACTGGACAGCCTCCCTCGCGCCAGCCGATCTCGTGCTGTCGCCGGCCGCCTGTTACCCGGTGTACCCGCTCGTCGCCGAGCGCGGGGCACTCCCCGCCGACGGGCTCCTCTTCGACGTGGCGGCCGACTGCTTTCGGCGCGAGCCCTCGCGCTCGCTCGATCGCCTGCAATCCTTCCGCATGCGCGAGTTCGTGCGCATTGGCTCGCCGGACTCCATCCAATCGTTCCGCGAGCAGTGGATGGCCCGTGCGCAGCGGCTCGCGGAAGAGCTCGGGCTTCCCTCGCAGCTCGATGTGGCGAACGACCCGTTCTTCGGCCGCGTCGGTCAGGTGATGGCGGTGAGTCAGCGCCAGCAGTCGCTCAAATTCGAGCTGCTGATCCCCTATCACGAGGGGGCGAAGCCCACGGCGTGCATGAGCTTCAACTATCACCGCGAGCACTTCGGGGTGACCTGGGATATCTCGACCGCAACGGGGGAGGCTGCGCACACGAGCTGCGTGGCCTTCGGCATGGACCGGCTGGTGGTGGCTCTCTTCTGCGTGCACGGCACCGAACCGCACCGTTGGCCGGCCGCGGTGAAGCGCGCCCTGGATCTGTAAAGCGCGGTCGGGTCTCGAATGCCTCTGGACCCGTACGTAAAGCGCTTTCTCGACCGCTTGGCGGCCTCCGTGCCCCGCAGCACCGGCGAGCTGTCGGTGGCGGACCGGCGGATCACTCTGGAGCGCCTATTGAGCCTTGGAGGGTCTGCTGACCCGGTTGCCGGAGTCGAGGACCGGCTGGCGCCCGGGCCTGCTGGAGGGCTTCGCATTCGCAGCTATACGCCGATCGAGACACGGTCGACAATTCTGCCCGGACTGATTTTTTTTCACGGGGGAGGCCTCGTGGCGGGGAGCCTCGATACGCACGATGGGATTTGCCGCGCGCTCGCCAATGCGAGCGGCTGCCGAGTGCTGTCGGTGGACTACCGCCTAGGGCCTGAGGCGCGCTTCCCGGCAGCCGTGAGTGACGCCTGCGCAGCGACTGATTGGATTGCGGGTCGCGCCGAGGAGCTGGGGGTTGATCCCAAGCGGCTCGGAGTGGGCGGCGATTCCGCGGGGGCGACCCTGGCCGCGGTCGTTTGTCAGAATCTGGCACGCGGGCCGGGACCTCCGATCGCATTGCAGTTCTTGCTCTGTCCCATACTCGATTACCGCGCCTCGACCGCTTCCCGCGAGGAATTCGCCGTCGGCCATCTGCTCGATCGGGAGACTCTGGAGCACGATCTCAGGAATTACCTCTCCCGGGGCGACGATCCAGAGGATCCGCGCGTGTCGCCGCTGCGGATGCCGGAGCTTGCGGGTTTGCCCCCCACCTGCATCCATAGCGCGGAGTGCGATCCGCTGCGGGATGAAGCGCAGAGCTATGCTCAGCGCCTCGCGGCTGCCGGGGTGGCTACGAAGTACCGCTGTCATCCGGGCATGATCCACCTCTTTTACGGCTTGGGCGGGGTGATCCCGTACGCGTCCGAAGCCTATAAGCTCATGGGTGCGGATATTCGCGCCGTGCTTCACTGAGTCATGCCATGACAACTTCCTCTCACACCGCTCCGCAGCGGGACGTCATCGAGCAACTGCTGCGGGAGCTCTACGCCGCTCGGACGAGCGGTGATCTCGAGCGGCTCTGCCGGCTATTCGCGGCGGACGCCGCCTTCAAGATCGCCGGCTCGAGCGACGGTAAGCCCATCGCCATCGCCGCGCAGGGCGAGCGGGAGATCCGCACCTGGCTCGGCGTGCTGGTCAAGACCTTCCGGATCTCCCAGCACGAAATGACGACCACGATCATCGACGGTGCCCGCGCGGCGGTGCAGTGGCGGGCGCGCATTCACTCCAGGATCACCGGGGCCGTCGTGGCGACCGAGCTCATCGACCTGCTCGAGATCCGGGACGGACGCATCATCGCCTACTCGGAGTTACTGGTTCCGGTATAGGAACAGGCGTCAGTGAGCCACAGACCAACGAATTGAGGGCTGTGGCAGGCGTTCTGAGTTTATCTGGCCACGCATAATATATTGCTTTGCCAATCGATCGCGCAGCAGACCAAGCGTGACCGAGTCCGCCAACCGTGTTTTCGGTCCTTGCAGGCCTGAAATGAGTCCTCTGTCGACGAGCAAACCCGCGTCGTTCAAAAGACGAACCGCCGTTTCCTTGACGAAAAACCTGAGGTGAGTGCGATCCATGATGCCTGCATCCTGATACTCGAAGCGCCCCCGCAGGAGAAGGGGAACCGACACGCTGAAGTGAGCAATATTCGGCAGCGAAACGATGACGGAGCCCGTAGGCGTCAGGAGCGAAGCAAGGTTACGGAGGACAGTGGCCGAATCGGCTAGATGCTCGAGAACGTCCAGGAGAAGGATCAGATCGTATTGTCTGAGCTGAGGGAATGTCTCTTCAATCCCGCCAAGGAGTGCGCGGTCCACGTTTGATTTCAGTTCGTCGGCCACCGAGGTGTTGATCTCGACCGCGGTCGTCTCCGCCGCGGGGAAAATGTCCTTCAGCCACTTCAGGGTAGAGCCGGCGCCCGCGCCCACTTCAAGTATGTGGATTGCATTTGCGGGCAGAAGTGGGCCAATTTCCCGCCGCACAAAATGATGGTATTCCATGGCAGTAGAGACCGTCATCCTCTCGACTGGACTCACGCGTTTTCGATGAAGTTTCGAACGGCTTCGATCAGTGCCGTCGACGCATGCATGGCTATCCGCTGTGGCGACTGCACGTTGCCGAGGTGGTCCAGTCTGTCCCGCAACTCTTCTTCATCATAGGCAGGGATCACGCGTCCGGTGGTGGCTAGCTGTTTGGCGGTAGCGACCTGGTGGTCGTTTCGGGTTTCCCGCAGATGGCCGCGGCGGGGCATTACAACGATGGGCTTTCCGTGTTCCAACGCTTTGATTATCGACCCCATCCCGGCGTGCGCCACGATGACTTGTGCATCCTGCATCCTCTTCTGGAATTCAGCGGGCTCCATGAACTGCACCGTCGAGATGATCTTGGAGCGATAGTTGGATGGGCCGATTTGGGCAAATACGTCGGATCTCTGCCGCTGATAAGCCCACTCGTCGACCGTTCGGATCAGTCGATCGAAGGGCATCTGTGCACCTACAGTCACGAAAATCATAACACGGTCCCCAGGCACTGCGGCCCATCGGGCGTGGCAAGATGCTCCCATTGCGTGAGCCAAAGATCGGCGTACGGGCCCATTTTTTCGCCCGACATCGAGAGTCGTTCGACATTGGCGGCGCTATCCAGCCATATGGTGCGCGCACGCATAAGCCGGCCGATCCTGAGCGCGACGTAACCCGGCGCTGCTCCAGTGGAGACAACCACGTCGGGCCGTTCCCTGATCATGATAAAGGCAAGTGCGAGCGTCATCCTGATCAGAGCAAGCTTGTTCCAGCGTGTCGCATCGTTTACCGCATAAAAGCGATGACCGGAAACCTGAGAGCGGTAGGCGCGGTTCACGGTGACGAAGGCCACGTCACAGGAATTGAAGGCGGGAGCAAGGCGGAGCAACTGCACCCAGTGGCCCCCTCCAGAGGAGACTGCCATCACCTTGCGTCTGCGTGCCTTGGTGGTCAATGACGGATCTCGCTCAATCGCCTGACGGCGATCGATTCAGTTGCGGCTGCCCGCAGCAGCAGGCTGGTTGTCTCGAGCACGAAACCGTTTCGTTCGGGAGATCTGTCCAGATCGTGCATGAGGACGATGCCGCCGCCCTCACGGACGACGTCTGCGACTACCTCCTGAGGACGCGGCAGTGGAGTCCGGGTATCACCGGAATCCAACGTCCACCAACTGATCGGGGCTTTCCGATTGTGAACGGCCAGATAAGTCGGAAGCGTCATCTTTCCATGTGGCGGGCGAAACATCCCATTGGCGGGCACCCAGGGCGAGAGCTGCCGATAGCCGGCGTCGATGTCAGCAACAGCCTTCCAGGGGCTTACCTTCCAGGCATTCAAATGTTCCTCGGAATGGCAGCCCACATCGTGTCCTTCCTGTGCTACGGCCTTTGCAATGTCTGCATTTCGTCGAACATTGCGCCCCAACATGAAAAAGCTCGCTTTCGCGCCGTATGAATTGAGCAGCTTCAACAGTTCAGGCGTGAGCGACCTGCTCGGGCCATCATCGAATGTCAAAACGAGCATTCGGTCCCGCCGTAGGCGGTCCCGCAGACCTCTGACGGCGAGCAAGCGAGCCGCATAGGGGGAGTAGTAGGCCAAAACGCCAAACGCTGGAATCGCGGCCGAAGTCAGCGGAAGGAACAAGGATCAACCCCCCAGAGCAGTTTCAGCGGCCACTGTCCGCGAAGTGTCATCCCGCTCCCAGCGCGCACTTCGG
>DATKPP010000012.1:0-2225 GCA_035524075.1 Steroidobacteraceae bacterium
ACAACGTGGACGAGAAGAACATCCGGTGCGAGAGCCAGGACGGCGTGCTCACGGTCCACATCCCGAAGACGGAAATCGAGAAGCGCAAGCCGATCGAGATAAAGGTCCAGTGAGCGATGGCGACCGCGGGCCGACCGCGGATGCCGGCGTGAAAGGGCGGCTAAAACGATAGCCGCCCTTCTTTTTGCCGCGTGCGCAAGCCGTCGCCGACTATCTCGAATCGCTACGCTGACCCCTCAGCCGCTCTCGCCACCTCCCGACCGGCCGCCGCCGCCGGAGTCGATGCAGCGTCCGAGTTCATGTCGAGCGTCAGGGTCAGAATGCCCCGATGCTTCGCTTCCGCCTTGAATCCCACCGCCGCGGCCAGGTGGACCATGCGCAGGTTGTCACTCAAGACCTCGCCCGCCATGCGCGACGTGCCGCGATCCCGGCAATAGCGGATGAGCTTCTCCAGCAGCGCATGTCCCAGTCCCTGGCCTTTGAGGTCGGAGCGCACCAGCACGGCGAACTCCGCCTCGACGTTGTCGGGATCGGTCGATACGCGCGCGACACCCAGTGTTTCATCCGCCTCGCCGACCGCGCTCTCCACGGCAATGAACGCCATGTCCCGGTCGTAGTCGATCTGCGTCAGGCGCGCGAGCTCCCGGTCGGGCAACTCGCGCACGGCCTCAAAGAACCGCGTCCGCATATCCTCAGGGGAGACTTGCGCGAGGAAACGCTTGTGCTGATCGAAGTCCTCCGGCCGGATGGGACGAAGGAGCAAATGCCGGTCGTGCCAGTCGATCCTCTCTTCGAGCTCGGTGGGATAGGGTCGGATCGCGAATCGATCTGCCCCGTCGCTGCGCGCGCGCTCGATGCGGATGCGTGCATCGAGCGCGAGCACGCCGTGCTCGTCTGCCAGCAGGGGGTTCACGTCGAGCTCCACGATCTCCGGACAATCCGCAGCGAGCCGGGCAAGCGCCACGAGGGCTTCCTCCAGCGCTCGCATGTCTGTGGGAGCCCGACCCCGGTAGCCGCTCAACAGTCGGTACACACGGGTCTGCGAGATGAGATCGTGCGCCAGCCGGGCGTTCAGGGGCGGCAGAGCGAGAGCCCGGTCGCCGACGACCTCGACGGCAGTACCCCCCTGCCCGAAGACGATCGTCGGCCCGAAGGTGGCATCGAACGCGATGCCCGCCAGGAGCTCGTGCGCACCGCCGCGGCGAACCATCTTCTGCACCGTGAATCCATCGAGGCGGGCGTGCGGCGCAAGCTCGCCGCACCGGCGATGCATGCTCTCGGCCGCCTCGAGCAACGCCTCCGGCGTTTCGAGATCGAGAGCCACCCCTCCCACGTCCGACTTGTGAACGATGTCCGGCGAAAGAATCTTCAAGGCGACTGGGTAGCCGATCGAGTCCGCGGCCTGAGGGAGCTCAGCGACCTCGCGCACAACGCGTGTTTCGACCACTGGAATACCGTACGCTGACAACACCTCCTTCGATTCGGCTTCGGTCAGCATCGCACGGTTCTCGCCAAGCACTCGGGACAGGATGGTCCGTGCCGTGCGCAGATCGGCACGTTCCACACCGACTATTGCCGCCGGCGCTTCGAGGAGCAATGCCTGGCTCTCGTGATAGCGCACGACATGTTGGAAGGCGCCCACGGCCTCCTCTGGCGTGGAATACGTAGGAAGCGCGCAATGCTCGTGAGACATACCGAGCCAGCAAGCCATCGCGGGACAGCGCGCCTGCGCGAGCGCGGGCGCGCAGGCTGAGGCGACCTCTGATACGGCGGTCACTGCCGTCGGGGCATGCATGAGTAGTACGGCATCGACCCCCGGATCCGCCACCACTGCATCGAGCGCCGCAACATAGCGCTCCGGCCGCGCATCCCCGCCGATATCGAGCGGGTTTGCGTGAGAGGCACCCGAGGGCGCCAGCGCCTGGAGCTTGCCGCGGGTCTCATCCGAGAACGCCGCAAGCTCCCCTCCCTTGCCAATGAGTGCGTCGGTCGCGAGCACTGCGGGGCCACCACCATTCGTGACGATCGCCAAGCGCGGTCCGAGGTAAGTCTTCCAGCATGAGAGGATCTCAGCCGCATCGAAAAGCTCGCGCAGCGTGTCCACGCGCAAGATGCCAGCGCGCCGGAATGCAGCATCGTAAAGTGCATCGGACCCCGCCAGTGCCCCGCTGTGTGAGAGCGCAGCCTGGGCCGATGCGGCGGTTCGACCTGACTTCACGACGATC
>DATKPP010000013.1:0-229086 GCA_035524075.1 Steroidobacteraceae bacterium
TGCTTGCGCGGGGTGCGCTCGGCGTTGCACGATCCCGCGAAGTCGCAGCGGGAGTGACGCATGCCGGGAACGCCCTATCCGAAAAAGCAGATGCACCGCATCGCTTATACCAAGCTGACGCGGGAGCAGATCGCCGCCAAGCTTGCGCCCGTCGCCGAGCGCGGGCCGACCAGTGTCTCCCCATTCGCCACGGACTTTGCCGGGGAGACCTTGAGCATCATCACCGATGGTGGCCCCGCGCTGCACTACAGGTTCGCGAGCAACACCCGGCTGGCGGTGGCCGAGAACGGCGGCAAGCCGGCGCGAGCCGGATTTGGCGCCCTGGAGATGGACTCCATCTGCCTGTTCACCCATCTGGTGCCCGGTACGCAGCGCGGCTATACGGTCATCGTTGACCGAGGCAGCAAGCTCGCCACGGTGATCGAGCTTTGGTTCAGTGGCTATGAGGACAACCGCGAGGTCCAGCGCCAGATCTATTTCGGCTACCTCGATCACGGCGGCGCGGCGCCCCAGGGGCGGCACGAGCTCACCAATCGCGTGGAGGGGCGTGGGTATCACTGGGTGCAGGACACCGGAGTGGAAACTCTGGAGTACTACCCCTCGTCGGTGTATTCGCATTTCGTGGAGCTCTCGCGCACGGGTGGTGAGCTCGGCTTCTCCGCCCCCTCCGATTACATCAAGCTCGACAACGATCTCTTCGTCTATACCCGCACCGAGTGTGAGTTCTCGGGCACATTCACCGCCTACGTGATCGATATGAACCGCAGCCACCAGATGGGGGTGCGGCTCGGCTTCGACGAAGGCGACGAGCTGCAGTACTACCTCTTCCGAGGCCGTGGCGACATCGTGGGCCAGATCGCACATTTCGAGAAATTCGCGGACAACTCCGGTGACCCCTTGCCCGCGCCCAAGGACAAGGACGGCAAGCCCGTGAAGGGTGGGCGGCGCGTGTACCGCCCGCTCAAGACGATGGAGAAGCTGACGCGGGAGCAGGTCGACCAGATCGTCAAGGACCACTCGGCTGCCTTCCCGCCGCGGGTCACGACAGGCGGTGCTGCGGGCATGAGCGCAAACGCGCTGCCGGCCAGTGACTTCCTGAAGGGCAAGAGCTTCACGCTGCGCTACGACCATGGGCCGGTGATGGAATACCAGGTCGTGAGCGCCGACGAGCTGAGCTGGCGTCGCGCAGGGGAGGGCGCGTGGACCCGCGCCCGTTATCAGGCCTACGAAGTCGCGCCGGGCTTGATCCTGTTCGGTCATCTGCTCGAGGGCGCTCCGGATCACGACGGGCACATCATTGCAGCGGATTTCCACCAGGGCTTGGTCACCTGCTACAACGGCTTTCTCAATACTCCCTATTTCGCCAACGAGGCCGGCGCGCGCACTTTGTTCGGCGTGCTGGAGATGGAGGGAATTCAGCCGCCCATGTACCGGCGTCACAGCCGCACGACCGAGATGCTGGGCCGCTGCATCACCTACAGCTACGCTCCGGGGCTCGTGTCGATGCATCTGTATTCCACGCCCAATACGGTGTCGTGGATCATCTTCACGCCCGATCAGCATGGCGGACTGGAATGGAGCGGTCCCGGCGACTTCGTCAAGATCCGCGACGGCATCTATTTCATGTACTGGCTGGAGGAGGCCTGCAACGGCACCCTCGGCACGATCCTGCTCAACCTGAACATCATGCACGATGCGGGCATTGGCTATAACTGCGGCTCACGCGGCCTGAACATGAGCGCGATCGGCGCCATCGTCCGGCACGCGGGCAAGTTCGACGTGGACCGGTATTTCCAGATCAAGACGTAAGGACCTGCGCATGACCCAGGACAAGACCTCCACGCGCCGCAGCTTTCTGCAAGGTGGCGCGCTCGTGGCTGCCCCGATGGCCGCCGCCTCGATCTCGGCCGTCGCGCTTGCGGATCAGGACTTGAAGAGCCGCATCGCGCGCCTCGAGGACGAGGCGGCGATCCGTGATGTGCACCAATCCTGGCTGCGGCAGGTCAATGCCGCCGAGCACGGCGGCCTGGCCGGCGGTGCCGTGCGCCGCATCGTCGCTCACCCTGCCGGGGCGCCGGACCAGATCCGGATCGCCCCGGACGGCCGAAGCGCGACCGGACATTTCGACTGTGCCGTCGAGCGGGATGTGCCCCTGGCCCAAGACTCGACACTCGCGCAGATGGCTCACGCCCAGGGCGACGGTAGTTTGCGCAGCACGGAGCGTAGAACCCTGACCGTCAAGTACATCAAGGATCGCGACGCCTGGAGGATCGCGAGCGTCGAGCTTTCTCGATGAGTCGCTCGGTCAGCGTACGCTGCTGGCGGGAGAATTGCTCGGCGCAGGCCCGCAGGTACGGACTCAACTGTCGCTTGGCATAGGTGAGATAGCCGGCCTCACGTAGCTGCGCGAGCGTCTGGCCGTAGTCGTCCATGATGGTCGCTGCAAAGAGCTTGCCCGTGTGCCTCGCGCCCACGCGGGTGGAGGAGTAGAGCCACCGCGCCCGATCGGGCAGCGTGCGCAGCGCGGAGATTGCCAGGACGGATGAAGTTTGGAATATCGAGCTGCCCTGTCGGCTCGCCTCGCCCTTCAATTCATCCCACGTGCTGATGATGGCCTTGGCCGGCGGAAGCTCGTCCGGCTTGAAGGCGCGCACATGCGTTCGCATTTCCGCCCACTCCTTGCGCAGTGCGGCGACATCGAGCGGTGGCGCGTTGATGGTCTGCGCCAAGCGCGCTGAGGTCCTCTCCAGGCCATCGAGCAGTTGCTCGACGTTCTCGAACCGAGCGTCCTTCTCGAGCAGTCCCGACTCCTTCAGTGCCTCGGCGATCTCGGGAATCAGCCGCCGCCCAAGGCCGCTCAGATCCGCAAGTGCCGCAAGTACCCACACCGGGGAGACACGAAACGCAACGATGCCGAGCAGCTCCACCGCGTGGCCGGCGGCGCGCCGTGCAAGAAAGTCCGGTGCCTGGGGTGCAGCAGCCGGGTAGAGACCCTTTGCCCCTCCCACCTCCTCAATGACGTAGCGCAGTGTCGTCTCGACCAGGCTCCGGTAGAGCTGGCTGCGGCGCACAGACCTCGGGATGACCACATCGCCCATCTCGCGCACGAGTCCAGCGCTCATCCCGAGCGCCGAGCGGATCACGCGTTCCGGAAGCGACAGCAGGTAGCCGCGCGAAGGCATCCCGCTAGTTTACGGTGAGCTGAGCTCCATCTGCCGGAGGGCTGCACGCGCCCGTGCACGCCGCAGATTCCACTCATACCAGTGGCTCTCGGCGAGCGCCGCCGATTGCCGCCGGGCAGTCTCGCGCAGGCTCTGGCGCAGAGGCGCGGCAACGCCGGGCGCAAGGCCCGGCAGCGCACGCACCAGATCGGGAATGGCATCGAGGTCGCGTCCGAGCCGTGCCAGATAAGCCACATCCAGGCGTCCGGTGCCCGCCTGACGTGCAAGATTCGCACGTACCACCCATGCGGGCGCGTTGCCGAAGGTGACAACCGCCGCGGCAAACACGCACACGAGCAGCACGCGGCGACAGAGCCGCGCGACATCGAGCAGTGCGTGCAGCTCCCATGCGAGGAGCAGCAACGCTGCGACCGTGATGGCGCAGCACACCTGCACGTTGAGCCGCGGCAGTGTGAATCCGTACGCTGCCTCGTAGAAGCGAACGCGCTCGTAGGCCGACACCAGCAGCAGCAGCGATCCGGCAACCACGGACCAGGCGAGCACGCGCAGCGCGGTCTCGTGCATACCCCGCTGTGCGTGGCGCTCGAGAGTCATGATCACGCCTGCAGTCACGGCAGCGGCCAGGAGCATCTGCTCGAAGCCGCGGTGAGTGGCTTCTGCGAAGGTGACACCGGTACCCGCACGGGAGCCCTGGTCGCTGAAGAGGTAGGAGAGCTGCAGTGCGAAGAACAGGGCAAAGAGCAGCGCCACGGCCGTGAGCACCGTTGCCCGCTCGAGCGTGGACAGGCGCATGCGACCGGTGTCGCGGAGCGCATCGAGGGTTGCGCGGGAGGGCGATGCGAGCCCTGCCGGTCGGAGCACGCCTCCGTAGATGCCAAGCAGGATCGAGGCCAGGACGATGCAGAAGATCACGCGCAGCACGAGCTCGTGGCTGCGCAGATCCTCAACGAGGTCATCGCGCCAGGCGCCGAGCGTCGGGTCGGCACTGGCGAGCAGTAGTGCCAGCACCGCGGACACGGGCAGAGCGAGCCCAATCGCACGCAGGTAGGGCGCGCTGCCCTCGCTGCGCAGCATGGCCAACGTATCGTCGGCCCTGCGTGCGCTTTCGCACATCACTTCGTGGCCGAGCGTGAGAGGCAGTTGCAGCAGTGAGCCCGGCGTGAGGGCGCTCGGCGGCGCGCCCGCGAGCATCTTCAGGGCAATTGCGAGCAGGGCGAGGCTGATCAAAGCGAGGAATGTCCCCCGCACGGGATTGGCCGTCACCGCCGTGGCTCCCGCGAGCACGCAACTCAGCGCGAGCAATGCCGCCGGGGCGTACTGCAACGCCGGACTGTCCGCCCCGCCGGTCCGGCCCATTCGTCGCACAAGCATCAGCGCGCTCACGGCGCACACGATCCAGATCGGAAAGTTGATGCCCGGCAATGCCGCAAAGCCCATCCAGGTGCCAATGACTGCAAGCACCGCCGTGGCGATCCACACCGTGATGAGATCCGTAGGGTGGGTGGCGGCGGCGGGCGACGACGGACTCGACTGCGCGCAAGTGCTCAGCACGACCTGAACTCCCATGAAGCAGGGCCGGCAACCCGACGCTCACTCTATGCGCTTTAACTCCGTGTCGTCAAGTACTCTGCGTTGCAGAGTTTAGGATGCGCCGTCGTGATGTGCGGAGGCCGTGCGGCAGTTGCCGGGACTCGATCGGCGCTTGAGACGCTGCACGGGCGTCGCTATAGTCGATCGCCGTGAGCGACGCCGGAGCCATCATTGCCCTCGTGCGCGCGGTGAGCCCGCGGCTCACCGAATGTGAGCTGATGCAGCTCGAGCGGGTGCCGATCGATGCGGCACGGGCGGCGCGCCAGCACGCGCTCTACGTGCAGGCGCTCGAGGAGCTGGGCGCGCGTATCGAGTGGCTCCCGGCGCTACCGGAGCATCCCGATGCGGTGTTCGTGGAGGACACGGCAGTGGTGCTGCCCGGGGTCGCGGTGATCACGCACCCTGGCGTCGCCTCGCGGCAAGCGGAGGTCGAGTCCACTGGGCGGGCTCTGGAGCGCCACAGGCCTCTGCGCCGCATCACCCCGCCGGGCTGCCTCGACGGGGGCGATGTGCTGAGGATCGATCGGACGCTCTATGTCGGTTTGTCTGCGCGCACCAATCGGGCGGGTCTCGAGCAGCTCGCAGCCGCAATCGAGCCGCTCGGCTTTACTGCGCGCGGGGTGCCCCTTGCCGGCTGCTTGCACCTGAAGTCCGCCGTGACGGCAATCGGCTCCGAGCGTGTGCTGCTCAATCCTCAGTGGGTCGATCCGCAGGTCTTCGGTGGGCTCGAGATCCTCACCGTGGAGGACTCGGAGCCCGCTGCGGCCAACGTGCTCAGCGTTGCTGGCACCACGCTCGTGAGCAGCCGCTATCCGCGCACCGCGCAGCGCCTGCGCGACGCTGGCGTGAAGGTACGGGTGCTCGAGGTGGACGAGCTTCACAAGGCGGAGGCCGGGCTCACCTGCATGAGTCTCATCCTGCAATGACGCTCGAGGTCATCGGAGCCGGACTCGGCAGGACCGGCACGACCTCCTTGAAGCTCGCGCTCGAGCGGCTCGGGTTCGTGCGCTGCCATCACATGACCGAGTTCATCGCCCATCCCGAAACGGCACCTGACTGGAACCGTGCGGCACAGGGCGAGCCGGTTGACTGGGACCGGCTGCTGGCCGGGTACCGTGCGACCACGGATTGGCCCGCATGCCACTTCTACCAGGAGCTCGCCGCTCGCTATCCCCTCGCCAAGATCGTCCTCACCGTACGCGAGGCCGACAGCTGGTTTCGCTCCACCCAGGCCACGATCTTCAGCGACCAGCACCTGCAGCAGGTCGCCGCAAGGCCGATGGAACCCTTCGTGAGCAAGGCGATACTGCCGCTCTTCGGGGGTCGCATCCACGATCGTGAGCATCTGATCCAGGTGTACGAGCAGCACAATGCGCAGGTCCGGAGAGTCATGCCGGCCGAACGGCTGCTGGTGTACGACGTGCTCGAGGGCTGGGAGCCCCTGTGCCGATTTCTCGGTCAGCCCCCTCCGGCCGAACCCTTCCCACGAGCCAACACCACGGAGACCTTCCGGCAACGTCGCCCGCTCGTCAATGTCGAGGCTCCGGAGGGCTCCTGAGCCCGTTTCATGCTATTTCGGTGGCGATTCGGGCCGGCTCGTCGCATACTTTTCAACGTTACGAGTGGGGGCTCGATGATCGACAACAGCAGCGGTTCGCATACCGCACAATCCGCGCGTACCCTCGATCTGCGGCGTGTGGGTACGCATCCGGACTATTGGTACCCGCTGGCATGGTCCGATGACCTCAAGCGCGGTGGTACGCTCGCGCGCCAGTTCGCCGGCGACCCGATCGTGCTGTGGCGCGGACAAAGCGGCCAAGTCTTCGCGATGGAGGACCGCTGCGCGCATCGACAGGTGCCGCTGCATCTGGGCGTGGTCAGCGGCGATCAGCTCAAGTGCCACTACCACGGCTGGACGTACGATCAGACGGGCCAGTGCGTGAGCATCCCGTACCTGGGCAAGGAACGGCTGCCGTGCGCCGTCCGGCGCTATCCGGCGTGCGAAGTCGACGGCTTGATCTTCGTGTTCCCCGGGGATCCGGAGCTCGCGGACCAGCGGCTGCCGCACCGCCTTGGCTCATCGCAACGCCGTGACTACAAGACTCGACGCTTGAATCGCGATGTGGCGTGCCACTACACGTTCATGCACGAGAACCTGTTCGACATGAACCATCAGTTCATGCACCGCAAGTACATGGGCTCCATCACGGCTCGATGCCTCGGGCGCGATCACGGGCCGCACTGGGCGCAGGTGGAGTACAGCTTCAGTCGAACCACGGGCAAGCGCTCGGTCGGCGAATTTGTCATCGTCCGCCTCATGCGCAAGAAGCAGCCGACGGCCAGCAAGCACTTTACCGACCATATGCGCATCCGTACGGACTACCCAACGCAGTCCCTCAAGGTCTGGGTCGGTCGGAACGTTCAGCAGACCGACGATCCGGTGCTCGATGTGTGGCTCAGCTATACACCGCTCGATGCGGAACAGCGCACCAATCGCACCTTCGGGTATCTTTCGGTGAAGAAGCCGCGCGTGCCGGGTCTCATCCACGCCATGTGGCCCTTCGTGGTGTGGTTCACGGATCGCATCTTCGGGCAGGACAAAGACATCGTCGAGTACGAGCAGCGTGCACACGATGCGCAAGGGGCCGACTGGAACCGGGAAGTGTTCCCTGCGCTGCGCGACCTGCGTTCCGTGCTTGCGAGCTGCGGAAGACCGATGGCCCCCAAGCAGCACTGGAGACTCGCTGCGACGCGCTCACGGGCGGCCGCCGCGGTTGAAAAAGACTAGGGAAATATTCGAGAGGTCCACGACGCACTCGTGTACGCTGTGCGCAGGCTCGAGAGGTTTTCGCGCACATGACACTGCCATCCTCACCGCAACTCGTCCAGACCGCTGCGGAGCGCCTCGCGCATGAAGAACGCGAGCGTGCGGAATGGAAGCGCGGGCAGCTGGCCGAGCAACGCTCGGACGCAAATCCACCCGACGTTCGCATCCGCACGTGGGAGAAGCTCCACGGTCTGCGCCTGCCTTCCGATCCCGAGCATCCGGTCCTGGATGTGGTCGCCGTCAGCACGCGTCTGACGCTTGCACAGGTGCGCGAGGAGCAGAGCGCGCGCGCTGCGCGGGCTGCGGCCAAGGGCCCGCTCTAGGGCCACGGCTCGTGTAGGGTCGCGATTCGCCCGCCTCAGAGCAGCGCGGTCACCGAGTAGATCAAGTTCAGCCCGCACGGCTGCTTCGAGCCGCCGTGATCGAGCGCACGGGAGCCCGAGCACACGACGGTTCCGCGTGAGGCCAGGGTGTCAGCGGCCACCGTGCTGCGAACGATCGTCGTGAGATCGAACTGACCGTCGCAGTTGGCATGAGGACAGGGAAACACGAAGAAGGCTCGCGCCGGGGGATACAAGAGATGTGATTGGGGGGCCAGCGCGTAGGAGCTCGTCTCCTCGAATCTGAAGTCGATCCGCAGCTGTTGCACACGGGGGAATGCCGCCCGCACAGCCAGTGCTGCCGCGCGGCCGCGACGCAGCCTTTCGGCAGGAGTTTGCGCTACGGCCGCCTTGTGGGCACTGAATTTCACGATGGGGTGCTCCCGCAGGTCTGTACGTGCGTTTGTCCGGTCACTTTACTCCGCGATCCCGATTTGGCGCAAAACCGGAAGTTGCGTATGCGGGTGGGGCAGTGGCAGTCAGGGGACGAGCCAGCAGCTTCTCGATCTCGCGCAGCAGCGGAACCTCCTCCGGCGCGACCAGCGACACGGCGCATCCGGCGCCGCCCGCGCGCGCGGTGCGACCAATCCGATGGACGTAATCCTCCGGAACGTTCGGCAGCTCGAAGTTCACGACGTGCGGGAGCTCCTTTATGTCAAGCCCACGCGCGGCGACCTCGGTTGCAACCAGTGCAGTGATCCGCCGCGCCTTGAAGTCGGCGAGTGCCCGGACGCGCGCGCCCTGGCTCTTGTTTCCGTGGATTGCCGCGGAGCGGATTCCGGTGGACTCGAGCTGCTGAGTCAGGCGGTTCGCGCCATGCTTGGTGCGCGTGAACACCAGCACCTGAGGCCAGCATTCAGCCTGGATCATGTGAGCGAGCAGATGACGCTTGTGCTCCCGGGGGACGCGATAGACGCGCTGCTCGATGCGCTCGGCAGTCGCGTTGCGCGCGGCGACCTGGATCTGCGCGGGATCGTGCAGAAAGCGGCTCGCGAGCTCGCGCACCGGTGCCGCATAAGTGGCCGAGAACATCAGATTCTGTCGCTTGGCCGGCAGGAGCTTCAGGATGCGTCGGATCGCGGGAATGAATCCCATGTCGAGCATCCGGTCCGCCTCGTCGAGCACCAGGCACTCGATCCCGTGCAGGTCGAGCACGCGTTGCTCGGCGAGATCGAGCAGCCGCCCGGGCGTCGCGACGAGGAGGTCGCAGCCTCGGCGAAGCGCCTCGATCTGAGGTTTGATGCTCACCCCGCCGAACACGACGGTGGTGCGCACCGGTAGGTGCTGACCGTAGGAGCGGGCGCTGTCGGCGACCTGCGCCGCGAGCTCGCGAGTCGGAGTCAAGACAAGCGCACGGGGAGATCGGGCAGTGGTTCCAGCGAGGCGTTGCAAGAGCGGCAACACGAACGCTGCGGTCTTGCCGGTGCCGGTTTGGGCACCCGCCAGAACGTCGCGGCCGGCGAGTACCGCGGGAATCGCCTGGGTCTGGATGGGGGTCGGCGCGGAATAGCCCTTGTCGGAGAGCGCGCGCAACAGCTCGGGCTTGAGCCCGAGATCAACGAATGACATTGTGAAATCCTTGGAAATGAGTGGCTCGCCCGGCAGCGCCCGGTGTAGGGGCCCCAACCGGTCCGTTATAACGGGCCAGCAGGCAACGGCTGCGGCGGTCAGACGCGAGGGTAGTGAGTTAGAGGGAAATCGAAGTGCGTCGATGTAACAGACTGCGAGCCAAACCGGGTGCTGACCGCGCACCCTGAGGTTTCAGCACGGGCCACTGTACAGACTTTGCGCACGCACGTCCAATCCGGACAATGCGCGCATGTCCTTGATCACACTTCGCGATGCGCAGATCGCCTTCGGCGATCGCCCGCTGCTGGATGGAGCGCAGCTCGCCGTTGTCGAGGGCGAGCGGCTTGGGTTGATCGGCCGCAACGGCACGGGCAAGTCGACGTTGCTTGCGGTGCTTGCAGGTCAGACCTTGCTCGACGACGGCGAGCTGATGCGGCGCAACGGCTTGCGCCTTGCGCTCGTCGAGCAAGAGCCGCAGCTGCCGCTCGCGAGCAACCTGCACGACAGTCTGCTGCTGCGTGCGCGTCCCTCGGCCACGCTCACCGACGCCTGGCCGGTCGCGCCCGCCGACGAGCGGGAGCACTGGCGGATGGGGTCGCTCCTGGAGGAGTTCCTGCATCGGTTCGGGCTCGTGGGCACAACCTCTGCGGTGACTTGCTCCGGCGGGGAGCGCAAGCGCGCCGCGCTTGCCCTGGCGCTCGCGCTGCAACCGGATTTGCTGTTGCTCGATGAGCCCACCAATCACCTCGACATCGCAGCCATTGAGCGCCTGGAGGAGCTGCTGCTGAGGGTGCCTACCGCCATCATCATCAGCCACGACCGCGCTTTCCTCGATCGCACCACCACACGCATCATCGAGCTCGACCGCGGCAGGCTGCGCTCCTACCCCGGCAGCTTCTCCGCCTACGAGCAACGCAAGGAGGAGGAGATCGCGGCCGAGGACGCCGCGCGAGGCCGCTTCGAGAAGTTCTGGGCGCAGGAGGAGGTCTGGATCCGCAAGGGCGTCGAGGCGCGGCGTACCCGCAACGAGGGGCGCGTGCGCCGACTCGAGCGCTTGCGACTCGAGCGGGCGAGGCGGCGCGATCGGCTCGGCCATCTGCGCTTGACGCTCACATCGGCAGAGCGCTCGGGCGAGCTGGTCGCCGAGCTCGACGGTGTGAGCAAGCGCTTCGGCAGCCGCCCGCTCATCGAGAAGCTCTCGCTGCGCATCATGCGGGGCGATCGGATCGGGCTGATCGGGGCCAACGGGACGGGAAAGTCGACGCTCATCCGGCTGATGCTCGGGGAGCTCGCTGCGGATGCCGGCACGGTGCGGCTGGGAACTCGCCTCACGGTCGCCTACTTCGATCAGCTCCGCACCCAGCTCGATCCCGAAGCCACGCTCGCCGAGGCCATCAGTCCCGGCTCGGACTGGGTGCAGCTCGGCGGCGAGCGCAGGCACATCATGAGCTATCTCGGAGACTTCCTGTTTCCCGCGCAGCGTGCCCAAGCGCCGGTCCGCATGCTCTCCGGCGGCGAGCGCAACCGCCTGTTGCTCGCGCGGCTGTTCGCGCTGCCCGCGAACCTCATCGTGCTGGACGAGCCGACCAATGATCTGGACATCGAGTCGCTCGAGCTGCTCGAGGAGCGCCTGCAGGACTACGATGGGACGCTGCTGCTCGTGAGTCACGACCGGCGCTTTCTCGACAACGTCGTGACTCAGACGCTGGCTGCGGAGGGCAATGGGCTGTGGCGCGAGTATGCCGGGGGCTACGCCGACTACCTCGAGCAACGATCCGCGCAGCAAGCCGATCGTGCGGACGAAGCGCGCAAGAGCGCACCCGCGAAGGTGGTGCGTGAGCCGTCGCCCACCTCGGGTCCCGCCAAGGCGCGACTGAGCTACAACGAGCAGCGCGAGCTTGCAGGCCTTCCCGAGGAGATCGAGACGCTCGAGCGCGAGCAGGGGCAGCTCACCGAGCGCATGAGTGCGCCCGACTATCATCGGCAGGGGGCGCAGGCACTGCGCAGCGACCGCAAGCGACTCGAGGAGCTCGAGGCGCTTCTGCTGCAGAAGTTCACGCGCTGGGAGTGGCTCGAGGAGAAGCGCTCTCGCTCAGCGTAGCAGCCAGCGCCGCCGCGGCGCGCGTCTCCGAATGGTCTCCGCGCAGACTGGCTGAAAGTGCACGCTCGGCACGCTGCGCGGAGCGAAGCGCGCTGACCCGGTCACCGGATGCGCGCTGCACGCGAGCGAGCGTCATCAGGGCCTCGCCTACATACGCGCTGCGATCCGCCGCTTCTGCCTGGGACTCCGCCACCTCGAGTCCCTGGCCTGCAGTCGCGAGCGCCTCGGCGCGCCGGTTGAGCGCCAGAAGCGCTTGCGCCTTGAGAGTGAGCAGGGGCGCGAGTCGCCGGGCGGTGCGCTGCCGCGGGTAGTCGAGCTCCGCGAGCAGCGGATCGATGAGCTCGAGCGCCGCGGCGGGATTCTCGGCGAGGAGCAGCTGGGCGCGGACCATGCGGATGGCGCGCAGGGCATCGCGGTTGTCCTGCGGCTCGGGGCGGGCAAGTCGCTCGGCATCGGCAAGGTCGGCTCGCGCCTGAGGCGCGTGACCGAGCAGCGCCTGGGCACTGGCGCGATTGAGCAGCGCCCCGATCTCGGCCGGCTGGTTGCCGTGTGCGGCCGCCGCTGCGACGGCGCGATCGAGCCACGTGAGCCCCTCGCCGGTTTCCTCGACACGCACCTGATAGAAGCCGAGCTTGTTCAGCATGGCTGCCGGGACTGATTGAACGCCCTGCTGCGCCACGATTCCCTGGACCAGCTTGCGTTGCACCTCGAGCGCCCCTCGCAGATCGCCGCCCTCGGCCAGCATGGCCGCTTGGTTGTGCAGGGCACCGTTCATGCGCAGCGTGTGGTCGCCTTCGGATCGTCCGATGGCGGCAATCAGCTGACGGTTCCAGTCAAGGGCCTCGCGGTTGCGCCCGTCCTGACCGAGCATGATCACCAGCATGGAGGCTGCGGTGTCGTACTCGGGAGCCATGCGGGAATTTGCGACCTCCAGCATCCGTGCGGTATCGGATGCCACGCGGATGGCCCCCGCGAGATCTCCCTGCGACCACAGCACTCGTGCCTGCGCCAGAGCGCACTCGGCACGCCGGTCCAGCGAGGGAGCATGCACCCTGGCGAGGTTCGCCAGCCCATCCTGCATGCGCTCGGCAGCGCGAACCGGTTGGCCGAGTGCGAGCTCGGTCTCGACCGCACTGCACTGCACGTACGCAATCAGGTCCGCATCATTCAGCTGGCGCGCGAGCTGTTCGGCCTTCACGAGCGCAGCATGCTCCGCCTGCGTAGCCCCGAGATCCATGTAGCGTCCCGAGATGTTGACCAGCGAGTCGATGATGAAGCGCGGGTCGTCGGCGTAATTTCGCTCGAGAACCTGCACGCCCCGGTCCAGGAGCTGCTGCATGGTGACGGGCTCTCCCTTGTCGCCCACATCGGCCATGAGCTGGTAGGCAAAACGGCTCTGGTACTCGGCGCGCTTGGCCT
Source organism: Steroidobacteraceae bacterium (assembly GCA_035524075.1). Lineage (GTDB taxonomy): Bacteria > Pseudomonadota > Gammaproteobacteria > Steroidobacterales > Steroidobacteraceae > JASHUC01. Next base: position 13,069 of record DATKPP010000013.1, read on the forward strand.
CGAGTAGCGCCCGGTCACGCTGATGATGTGCCTCGAGCATCTGCACGGTCGTTGTGATGCTCGTGCCGGCGAGCGCCGCCGTCACCAGCGCTGCCAGCGCAACCCCCGCGCGATGGCGGCGCATGAACTTGGCAGCCCGGTACCCGGCCCCGGCCGATCGAGCCGCCACGGGCTCATCGGCAAGCAGATGTCTGAGGTCTCGAGCGAAGCCCTCCGCGTTGGCGTAGCGCTCCGAGGGCTCCTTTCTGAGTGACTTGGCGACGATGTTCTGAAGATCCGCGCGCAAGCGCCCGCTCAGCCGCGCACCCGCCGTCTGTGCGAGCGCAGGCGGCTCCTGCTCGAGCGTGGCACGGGTCATCTCGGCGACGCTCCTGCTCGCGGGATCGAAGGGATGCCGCTGTGCAAGCAGCTGATAGAGCACCAGTCCGAGCGCATACACGTCGGTGGCGGTCGTCACCTGCTGGCCGAGCAGTTGCTCGGGAGCGGCGTACGCGGGCGTGAGACCTGCGCCCGTCTCGCGGGTGAGCTGCACGGCATTCGGATCCAGCAGCGCCGCGATGCCGAAGTCGAGCAGCTTCACGCTCCCCTCCGCGGTGACGAGGATGTTGGAGGGCTTCAGGTCGCGGTGGACGATGAGGTGTGTGTGCGCGTGAGCCACGGCGGCAAGCACGTCGAGGAATAGCCGAATGCAGGCTTCGACCCCGAGTGCACGCGCCTGCGCGTAGCGGTCGATCTGCCGGCCGTCCACGTACTCGAGGATGAGATACGGCTGTCCCGCGATGACCCCCGCGTCGATGAGCTGGGCAATGTGCGGATGGCGCAGGCGCGCGAGCACCGTCCCCTCGCGTACGAATCGCTGCTCGGAGGGGCGCCCGAGCAATGCCGCGTTCAACAGCTTCACCGCCACACGGCCCTCGTATCGGCCGTCGCTGCGGTGCCCGAGCCATACGGTCCCCGTGCCTCCGTGACCCAGCACCGAATCGAGGGTATAGGCGCCGAGTCGCTGGCCCGCCAGATTCCCATGCGCGAGCGCGGCGAAGCCATCGATCTCGTTGAGCAGCGGCATGCGTGCGGCACGCGCTGCGTCGCCCAGCAAGGAGCGCACGGTCACGCAGATCTCCGGCTCGCTCCTTTGCAGCTCATCGAGCCAGCGCTCGCGGGCGCTCTCGTCGAGATCAAGCGCCCGATCGAGATAGGAGCTGATCTGAGGCCACCTGCGCTGCAGATCCTGGGGCATCATGGCGGCACCGACGAGGCCCCGCTCAGTCGGGGAGCAGCTCGCGCCCCTCGAGCGCTCGCAGCAGCAGCATGCGGGCCTTCTCCCAGTCGCGCTGCACCGTGCGCTCGGATACGCCGCGCGTGGCGGCGATCTCCACGAACGAGAAGCCGCAGAAGAATTTGAGATTCACGAGCTCGGCGAGCGCAGGATCGAGCGTGGCCAGCGAGTCGATCGCCATGCCCAATCGCTCGAGCTCGGCGGCCTCGACGACCTGCTCGGGCACGGCCGTGGGCAGGCTCGTGATCTCGAATCCGCCGCCGCGCTTCTGGGCCTGCCGGCGGCGCGCGAAGTCGATGACGAGGTTGCGCATGACGCGCGAGGCGTAGGCGAGGAACTCCGCGCGGTTGCCGAGGGCAGTGCCCTGGCGGCTTTGCAGCTTGAAATACGCCTCGTGCAGCAGGGTCGTGGCGCTCAGCGTCACCGCGCCGTTGCGCCGCAATTCCCGCTGGGCGATATCCCTGAGCTCCTCGTACAGCACCGCGAACAGGGCATCCGCACCCTGGGTGCTGTTGGCGGGCGGCGCGACCTCGCCTGGTATGTCGGACAAGAGCAATCCCTCGCTTGGGACCCCGCGTACAGCATGCCCGATGGGCTCGCAAGCGACAATTACGAGCGTCACAGCGGCTCACCGCGACCGATGCCGTCGACGGGGGAAGCATCCATTGCACCTCCTTGCAGGTCCTAACGAGAAGCGGCCCGGAAACCCGACAGGCGACTCAGCCGGGCCTGGTTGCCGGATGAGGCCAGTGTCGTCTTTCGCCGGCGGTTTTCGTTTGCTCGAGGGAGGACGGGCGAGACCGATGGGGGTACATCCATGAAGAGGCTGGGTCATGCCGAGGTGAGGTTCATTGCCATCACCGGCACATTCGCTGCCCTGGCCGTGCTGCTGCTGGCGAGCCTCCCGGTGCGCGCCTCGCCATTCACACCGGGCGAGTTCCTGACGTACGAGCCGATAAACTATGGCAGCGACCCGAGGCTCGGCGTGCCGGACGCTGGTGGGCGACCTGTATTTTGTGGGACAAACCGAGCCCTTCCGCGCCGAGATCGCCGACCTCGATGAGGGGGTTGCTGCTCGTCGGCCTCATCCTGGCTGGTCTTGCGGGGCGGACCCGTTGGACAATGGCGGCATGCGCATTGTTCGGGGCATCCTCGATCGTGTGGTGTTGCTCGCCGCGGTGCTGGTCGCGGCCTGCGTTCCGAGCTTCATCGCGCAGTATCGGCAGCGCCTCGGTGGACGACTCGACCAGGTGCGCGCCGACCTGGCCCCCTTCCAGGCGATCGCCAACCACGATTTCGGCGGCAGTCTAGCCAAGCTCATCGACTACCACCTCGCGAGCCAGGATAGGACGTTCCACCGCGAAGGTGTAGCGCTGCAGTCGATGGTCGATGCAGCCGAGCGGCTGCGCGGGGCACTGCAGGCGCTCAACGCCGACCTGGTGCACCAGTGCTCCTATCTCCTTAGCCATCCTGACTATGACTTGTTGCGATCGACCTGGAGCGCGTATCAGCCGGGCTTCACCCTGACGGTGCAGGGGGCGCTGTTCGCGCTCGTGCTGGGACTCATCGTGTGGCTGGTGTTCCTGGGCATCTGGCACGGCACGGCGGCAGTTGCGCGGCTCGGCGGTCGCGCCGCGCGGCATGGCGGGACCCACCGGGGTCCCGAACCGCGCGTGGGCTCGCGCTGAGCCCGCAGGACCGCCTGAGCCGGGAACCGACCGCGCCGATGAAATACCTGCCGCTTGTCTGGGCCGCACTCCTTCGCAGCCGGCTGCGAACGCTGCTCACGTTCCTCTCGATCGTGGTGGCCTTTCTGCTGTTCGGCGTCCTGCATGGCGTGGTCGGCGGCCTGGATGTGCTGATCAACTCGATGAGCGATACGCGTCTGCGGGTTCTCAATCGCATCGGCTTCACCCACTGGATGCCGATCGCGATCCGGAACGAGATCGAGCGCATTCCAGGGGTCACCGCCGTGGCCGCGAACGGGTACTTCGGCGGCTACTACCAGGATCCGAAGAACCAGCTCGGCGGGAGCGCCATGGACATGGCGGCGCTGTTCAGAATCTATCCGGAGCTCGTGCTGCCGGAGGCCGAGCGGGCCACGATGCTGCGCACTCGCACGGGGGCGATCATCGGTGCGGACCTCGCGAGCCGCTACGGCTGGAAGGTGGGCGATCGCATCACCGTCGACACGCCCATCTGGGCGCATCCGGACGGCAGCCGCAGCTGGGTGTTCGACATCGTCGGCATCTTCCACTACAGCAAGGGAGATCTTCCGACGAATGAGCTGTGGATGAACTACGATTACTTCTCCGAGGGGGGCGGCATGAAGGACCAGGCCTCCCAGTTCATCGTCGGGATCAAGGACCCGGCGAGCGCGACGCGCATCAGCCGGCAGATCGACGCTCTGTTCCGCAACTCCGCGTCCCCCACGCTGACCCAGACCGAGAAGGCCTGGGCGCAATCGAACATCCGGCGGGCCGGCAACATACGTTTCATCGTGAACGCGATCATCGGAGCCGTCCTGTTCACATTGCTCGCGCTGACGGCAAACACGATGATGCAGTCGGTGCGCGTGCGCATCGGTGAGCTCGCGGTGCTCAAGACCTTCGGCTACTCGAACGGCATCGTCGCGATGCTGGTCGTGCTCGAGGCCCTGATGCTGTGCCTCGGCGCAGCACTGTGCGGTCTCGCGCTCGCAGCGCTCGCATTCCCCCCGCTGATGCAGCGCGTGGGTCTCTCCGCGGTCCCCATTCCCCTGTCGGTGATCGGGGCCGGGTTCGCGATCGCCGTGTGCCTTGCGATCGTGAGTGCTCTGCCTCCGCTGTGGCGCGCATCGCGCCTCGATGTGGCCACGGCGCTCGCGGCGCACTGAGGGCTCGAGGAACGCCGTTATGTGGAGGCAGATCGTCGCGGTCACGGCCATGAACCTGCGCAGTCTGCCCGCGCGTCTTGCGACCTCGCTCGTCGTCGTGATCGGAATCGCAGGCGTCGTCGGGGTCCTGGTCTCGGTTCTGGGCATGGCGACCGGTCTCAGCCAGGCGTTCGGGAACACGGGAGATCCTGCGCGCGCGATCGTGCTGCACAAGGCGGCCACCAGCGAGGGCTTCAGCAACATCGATTTCGGCTGGGTGGGACCGATCGAGGATGGCCCCGGGGTGCTCCGCGGCGCGAGCGGTGAGATCGCCGCGAGCCCCGAGTATGTCGTCGGCGTGACTCTTCCCAAACGCACCGACGGTGTCGAGGCCGGCGTGACCATGCGGGGCGTGGGCGCGGCCGCCATGCTGGTTCACCCGGAGTGGCGGATCGTGGCGGGACGCATGTTCCGACCGGGGCTGCGCGAGGTGATCGTCGGAGCGGCCGCCGCGGCTGAGTTCTCGGGCCTCGATGTGGGCCGTAGGGTCGAGCTCGGGGGCAATCTCTGGAGCGTGGTGGGCCGGTTCACGAGCGGGGGCGACTCACACGACTCCGAGATCCTCGCGGACGCTCGCACGCTCATGTCCGCTTTCAACTGGGGCGCATACAGCTCGGTCACGGTGCGGCTGGATTCACCGGCCTCCATTGATCGATACCGCCGCGCGCTGCTCGGCAATCCCGCGCTCGAGGTCGATGTGGATCGCGAGCAGGACTACTACAGCGGCCAGGCGAAGCAAGTCACGAGCTTGCTGTACCTGCTGAGCACGGTGGTCGCCGCGATCATGGCGATTGGCGCCATCTTCACGGCCCTCAACACGCTCTACTCTGCAGTCGCGGCGCGCACCGCCGAGATTGCCACGCTGCGCGCGATCGGTTTCGGCTCCTCAGGAGTCGTGGTGTCGGTTCTCGTGGAGGCGTTGCTCCTGTCGATGCTCGGTGCGGTGCTCGGCGCCGGCGCCGCCTGGCTGCTGTTCAACGGCAATGCACTGAGCACCGGCGGCGGGGAGTTCAACAGCGAGGTGTCCTTCCGGCTGCTCATCGGGCCGAGCCTGTTTGCGGTGGGCATCCTCTGGGCCTGTGCGATCGGGTTGCTCGGCGGGTTGCTGCCCGCAATCCGTGCCGCCCGCGTTCCGGTGGCCGTCGCGCTACGCCCGACGTAGGCTCGCCAGCCTACCTGGCGCTCTGACGCTACCGAGCGCTCAAGCAGCGAGGCGAGTTGCTCGCGATCAAACATCAACGCGAACTGAACCATAGGCCGAGTGCGCTGCGGCAATTATCTATTGTAAATGCGGGCGAATGAGTGCAGTGTCTAGGTCAGCTCTGTAGCCGTTTGTCGGACCTCGCCGGTCCAGAACGTATCGCCAAGGCCATCGTCGAAACGCTGATCCAGGATTTGAAATTCCGGCCAGGCGACTTCGTGATCTACACATTAACCCGAGCGGGATTCGTAATCGCATAAGTGCTCGGCTGCGCCCGCTCGCTCCTGGAGCTCTCCGCCATGACGGCATCAGGTGTGGTAGTGGAATGCCCATGACGTTCCTGATGGTGGCGATCGGCGCCTCTGCCGGTGGGCTCGAAGCCCTGTCGGAGCTGTTCGAGGCGCTGCCAACCAACAGCGACATGGCTTTTCTCGTGGCGCAGCACCTCGCCCGTGAACATGACAGTCTGCTCGCGGAGCTCCTGGGCAAAAGGACCCAGATGCCGGTGCAGAGCGCTGTCGATGGCATGCAGGTGCTGCCCAATCGCGTCTACGTCATTCCACCCAACGCAACGCTCACCCTCGAGGCGGAGCGCTTGCAGGTGCGCGCGCGGGAGCGCGATCGACCGCATCATCCGGCGGATATCCTCTTTACCTCGGTTGCCCAAGGTTGCGCCGATGCCGCGATCGGCATCGTGCTCTCGGGCGGGGATGCGGACGGCACCCTCGGCGTGCAGGCGATCAAGCACCAGGGCGGCATCACCTTTGCCCAGGCCCCGGATTCGGCGCGCTTTGCCAGCATGCCGCAAAGTGCGATAGCCACTGGATGCATCGATTTCGTATTGCGGCCGCGCGAGATCGCCCGGGAGCTCACCCGTCTGCGCTCGCACCGGTATCTGCGGCAGGCGAGCGGTGCGCCCGAGGTGATGCCTGCGCAGGAGGAGGGCACGGACGCCGAGGAAGAGCAGCTGCGTCATGTCTTTCGCCGCCTGCGGGCGTCGCAGGGGGTGGATTTCTCACACTATAAGCGCAGCACCGTTCGCCGGCGCGTGGCGCGCCGCATGGCGGTGCCCAGGCTCGATGTGCTCCCCGAGTATGTGGGCCTCCTCGAGGAGGACCCCGCCGAAGCCTCGGCGTTGTATCAGGACTTGCTCATCCGGGTGACGCAATTCTTTCGCGATCCTGACACCGTCGAGGTGCTGCGTGCCCAGGTCTGGCCGCGGCTGTGCGCGGGACGATCGCCCCAAGAGGCGCTGCGGATCTGGGTGCCCGGCTGCGCCACGGGCGAGGAGGTCTACTCCATCGCCATCACCTTGCTCGAGTATCTGGGCGATCAGCAGGAGCCCTTGCGGATTCAACTCTTCGGCACCGACCTGAGCGAGACCGCAATCGAAAAAGCACGCTCCGGGCTCTATGTCAGTGCCATCGCCGAGGACGTCTCGCCGCAGCGCCTCGAGCGGTTCTTCACCCAGGAAGACTCGCATTACCGCATCGCGCGGCGGGTGCGCGACCTGTGTGTCTTCTCGCGCCAGGACGTCACCCGCGATCCGCCGTTTTCGCGCCTGGATCTGCTCAGCTGCCGCAATCTGCTGATCTATCTGGATGCCACCGTGCAGCGGCGCGTGATGCAGCTCTTCCATTACGCCCTGCGGCCGCAGGGCTATCTGCTGCTGGGACCCTCCGAATCGGTCGGCGCGAGCTCAAGCCTGTTTGAGATGATCGACAAGCCGACCCGCCTCTACACCCGAAAGGCCACACCGAGCGCCGCCTTGAACTTGGACCGGACAGTCCTTGCGACCGAGCGAGTGCCGCCCCCCCAGCTCGATACAGCGCGTAGCGCGGCGCCGGCCGATTCGGTGCAACGCGCGGCGGACCGGCTGCTGCTCGCGGAGTACGCCCCGGCGAGCCTGGTGGTGGATGAGCAGCTCAACCTGCTGCAGATCCGCGGTGAGACGGGGCCGTACTTTGAATTTGCAGCCGGTGCGCCGAGCCTGAATCTCACCCGGGTCGCACGCCCGGAGCTGCTCGTCGAACTCTCACCTGCGGTCGCCGAAGCCCGCGAGCGCGGCGAACGCGTGCGGCGCGAGGGGCTGCACGTCGGGGATCTGACAGCGGTCACCCTGCAGGTGATCCCGCTGAAGAGTGCCCCGGAGCCGCACTATCTGATCATCCTGGAGGATGCCTCGCCGCCTGCCGGCACGCGCACCGTGCCGGTGGCCGCACTGCCGGAAGCGGAGAAGGACCGGCGGCTCGCACAGCTCGAGCGCGAGCTCGTGGCGATGCGGCAGTACCTGCAGGCGATGGTCGAGGAGCACGAGGCGCTCAAGGAGCAGCTCAGGTCCGCGCACGAGGAGGCGCTGTCCGCCAATGAGGAATTCCAGAGCACCAACGAGGAGCTCGAGACCGCCAAGGAGGAGCTGCAGTCGACGAACGAGGAGCTCACCACCACCAACGATGAGCTGCGCGAGCGCAATCGCGAGCTCGGGGTGCTCAACGATGACGTGCGTCGGGCGCGGGAGGTGGCGGAACGGGCGCGCGCGTATGCCGACGCCATCGTCGAGACGGTACGCGAGCCGTTGATCGTGCTCGACGGTGATCTGCAGATCCTGCGGGCCAACCGCGCTTTCTATGTCGACTTCAATGCCAGGCGCCAGGATATCGAAGGTCGCTCGCTCGCCGCGATCGGCACGACGCAATGGAACATACCGGGACTGCTGCAGCGGATCGGCGCCGTCATCAAAGAAAATGCCGCGCTCGATAATTACGACCTCCTCTACACGCAGGCGCCGGGGGCCGCGCCGCGCACACTGCGCATCAACGCCCGCAAGATCGCCAGCGACCCGCAGCGCCCGGAGCTGATTCTGCTCGCGATCGAGGACATCACGGAGCGCCGCGCGACGGCCGCGCAACTGCGCGAGGCGAATCGGCGCAAGGACGAGTTTCTCGCGATGCTGGCGCACGAGCTGCGCAATCCCCTGACCCCCATCACGCACGCCATGGCGCTGCTGCGTCGCGAGCAGCGCTCCGAGGCGCCCACGCGGCTGTATGACCTGATCGAGCGGCAGGTGAGCCGGCTCAAGCGCCTGGTGGATGAGTTGCTGGACATCGCCCGGATCAGTCACGGGCACATCGAGCTCAAGCGCTCGGTGATCGACTGGGTGGAAGTGGTCAGGCACGCGGCCGAGGCCAGCCGAGCGCGCATCGATGAGCGTCGGCACGAGCTGGCGTTGCGCCTGCCCGAGAGCGAGCTCTGGGTGCAGGGCGATGCGGTCCGCCTCGAACAAGTCGTGTTGAATCTAATTGAGAATGCCGCCAAGTACACCGAGCCCGGCGGGCGCATCTCCCTCACGCTCACGCGGACGCAGGATGAGGCGGTGCTCTGCGTGCGGGACAACGGCATCGGGATCGCCGCCGACCGGCTCGAGAGCATCTTTGAGCTCTTCACCCAGGTCGACAGCTCCCTGGATCGCTCGGCGGGCGGTCTGGGAGTCGGCCTCACGCTGGTGCGGCGCGTGCTCGAGCTGCACGGGGGCCATATCGAAGCCAGAAGCGCCGGCGTGGGTCAGGGGTCGGAGTTCCTCGTGCACCTGCCCGTAGCGCCCCACCCGGCGAGCGAGTCGTCGGACCGACCGGCCGAGCGCGCCGCGGCTGCGGCCTCCTGCCGCGTGCTGATCGTGGATGACAATGCAGATGTGGCCGACTCGATGGCGCTGCTCGCCCGCTTCTGGGGCCATGAGGTGGCCGTCGCCAGCAACGGTCCGGCGGCGCTCGAGCTCGCCGAGCGCTTTCACCCGCAGCGGGCGCTGGTGGACATCGGCCTCCCCGGCATGGACGGGTATGAGGTCGCGCGCCGGCTGCGCACGGCATTGCGCTACCCGGACTTCTACCTCGTGGCAATGACGGGCTACGGCCAGCCGGCCGATCGCGAAAAGGCCCTGGCCGCGGGCTTCGACAGGCACCTGGTGAAGCCGGGCGACCTCAAGGAGCTGCAAGAGATACTCGCCAACGGCGCTGCCGCGCACTGATAAGAGTCCACCACCGCCCGGATCGGAATCTTCGCCCGCCGATCCCGCCTGGCGAGGTTACTCGCGCAGGACGACCCCGATCCTCCGCAAACGATAAACTCCTCCAAATGTGCGCCAATCCCGCAGAAACGCCGCAGGCACGAAAGCCTGAAAAACCAGGGCTTTCGCGCGATCCTGCGGGCGGGGAAATCGACCGCCGCGTCGCCGTCGCTCCCATGATGGATCGGAGCGAATAGCCTACAGAATCAGCAGCCTGCCTCATTGATGGTGCTGGAGCGGTGCAAGAGCGCCGCCCGACCGTGTGTCACCACGGCCGAGCGGCTGACCAACGTCCCAGCATTCGAGGTGCTGAAACAATGGCTGCCCGCATGTTACCCGAGCAGTGGGATCTGCTCGTGCAAAGCAACGCCGACCTGTCGCAGGCGATCGCCGGCGCTCTGACGCGGCTTTTCATTCTCGACCGGAACTCGGGTGCCCTTGCCCAAGCGCAGGAACTGTACAACGCGCTCGACAGCGCCGCAGAGAGGATCCGGGGGATAGCGAGGTAGCGGGGCGGTCGAGATCGCGGCGCCTTGGCCTTCTAATGCGGCCGTTTTCTCCCGTGCTCCCCCTCAAACTTCGGAATTCCCGAAGTTGATGAGCAGCCGCAGCTCGACGAGCGTGCGCAGCTCAGTGTCGCCCGCGCGCACCTTCGCAAGGCACGCTCGGCACAGCGAGCACTGGATCGGCCGCCCCCTGGCCGGCATGAATACGCCGGGCGCAGTTTGCGTCACGCGCCAACAGCCGTGGCAACGGCGCCTCACTTCCGCGCCCGGGCCGAGTCTCGCCCGGCTTGCGGCTCGCCGCGATCGGTAGGAGTAAGGGGCAGCCCCTTGGTGTCCCGATCCGCGAGCGCTCGTCGATGTTTCTGGACACGGTGTCGATCGAGTGCACCGTGCACCGGGGGTGTTGGAGACGGTTGGAGCGGCCGCCCCACCCCGGTGTGGAACACATTCATTGAGCAACGCAGCAGCGCCCGAGCGCGATGAGCCCATGTGCATCTGGCGCCGGGAGCTTGAACTTCTGACCGAGTACGACCGGCTCGCCGTTGGGTCCGTACCAGCCCACCCGCGTGACGCGAATCAGGAGCGCCTTGTGCGTGACCGGCCGGTGCGGGGCGAGCTGCCGGAAGGGATCGCCCGTCTCCGAAGCCAGGCGCACCGCTTCCCGGAGCCGTGGTGAACTGTGCCACTCGACTGCATCACGCCAGCTCATCGTTGCCTCCGGAGCAGGTGCCACACCAGCGCGCAATCAAACACCGTGAGCGCTGCAACACAGATGACCACGAGCACGCCCATCAGGTGATGCTGCTCACGACCGTGAACGCGCTCGGCCACACGAGCCCAAAATCGAGCGCCGCGAGCGAACGCAGCCCCACGATCGCATTTTGAAACTGCCCCGAGCCCGGCATGCCGTACGGATCGACACCGATCTCAAGGCCTCCTGCGAAGTCCACCAGACACGCGTAGATCCAATTTCCGAATATCGCGATGCCCGAGCCGATGTTTGAAGTGGAAAAGCTCGGATAGCTGCCCAGCGTCCCCGCCTCGAGCCGCCCTTGCCACAGCGTGAAACTCGAGTTCGTCAACTCCTGGCGTTGCCGCAGCGTGCTCGCAACCGACCGCGCCGTGGCCCATCCCGCGTTCGAGCCCGGCTCCAGCGCATCGCCCGTGTCGGTGACCGCGCTCATGACCCCGCTCAACGCGAGAGTTGCACCGCTCACGGCACCGACGCCCGAGGTACCGATGACGCCATGAGGCGCACCACCCGTGCCTGCACCTGAGAGCGCGGCGGCCTCGATCGTGCGTCGGAGCTTGCGCACCAGCTCGGTCGCGATGATCACGCCCGCGTCCGGCAGTCCCTGCAGCGTCAGCAATCTGCTCAATTGGCTGTAGGCGCCGACATGGTGCGCTGAGAACGAGGTCTGGCCGAACGTCGGATCGGCCTCCGTGATCTGCGTTGACTCGGCCGAGAGCCAATAGCCCGTCGTGGACGACGTGACCTTCGGTAGGTTCACGTTGCTCGTCGCATCGATCGCCGTGACGCCGAGCGCGCCCAGAACGAGCATGCTCAACAAGCTCTGCGCCGCGCTCGACAGGTTCATCGTGCTCACCAAGTAGCCGCCCTGGCTGCTCGATGCCGCGATGTCCGCACGAGTGAGCATGGCGAGCGACTCGTAAGGGATCCGGCAGCCGTTCGCAAACTCGTTCTGCCCGAGCGGCTTCTTGCGGCGCAGCTCATCCGAGCACTCGCGCAAAGCCCCGCCCGGCCGCTCCTCCTCGGCAAGAGAACGCACCGCACGCGCAAGGTCCACGCGCCCGCAAAGCTCGATCCAGCGCGAGTCCGGCTGCATCAATTGCACCGCATCCCGTGCCCGCTCGATCGCGCTCCTCACTGCCTCCTGCGCGGCGCGATTGAATGCGCTCACAGCTCCTGTTCCTCGGGCATCTCCTGGGTGTCCGGACCCTTCGCAACGCCCGCCTGCTGCTTGACCGTCGGTGCGCCGGGAATCGCCCCCAACGAGAAGTTACCCGCGGTCTCACCGCCCGCCATGCCCCCACCCGCGCGCGGGGTCTCGATCATCGGCATGGTGGGGCGCGGATTGTCGACCACTGGCGTTGTGGGCACGCCCTGGCCGATGGAGGCGCTGTTCGCTCGGGGATCGATGAGTTTCACGTGCCGCACTATGGGTGCTCCCTTCGGTAGTCGCGTGGTGCGACCGCCGATGAGCCTGCCACGGGTGCGACGCGGAAATCGCGCGGCTTCGGTTGCAAGCGGCCACGACCGCGTGCGGACCTTTGCCACGGTCCCCCGGTCCACGCCCGCCGCGGCGGCACGAGCAGCGCTCGCCTTGCCGCCTTTGTCTTGGGCAGAGCCAGTCGAGCCACCGACGGTGGCCCCACTGGCTAGCGTCCCGTCCGGCTTGCGCGGCCTTTTGCTGGTCGCCTTGCTGCGCTTGGCGTTCGCGGCCGCGCGAAGCTTTTCACCGCGCCATCCGCTCGGCCCGGTAGATCTGGTCACGCGACAGGCCCGTCAACGCCATGATCTGCGCCCGAGTGAGCCTCCGCGCCCGCAGTGCCTTGATCCTCCTGGCGCGCTCGAGCGTCTCGGAGCGCCGCCGATCCAGGTGTCGGCCGAGCTCGGCAACGTCCAGCGTGAGCGCCACGAGTTCGGCCGCCGCAGCACGCACGAGAGCGCCAGGAAGCACGCCCTCGGCGAGCTCGAGGAGCCGCCGCAATGCCTCAGCCTTCGGAGCGCTCACGCAGATCGTTCGCCGCCTCGGCTTGGACGTGCTGCGCGGCCACTTGGGCCGCAAACGGCTCGCTCGCGATCTCGGCCAGAGCTGTATCGATCGCCTGCGTGAGCGCAGCGCGCAGCACGCGGTGGGTCTCGACCGTCCCTACGTCGGCGGCGAGTTGCGCCGGTATCGAACGCAAGCGCTGGCGCAGCGCAACCACCGCAGACTGCCAAAACCGTACCGCCTCGGCGCGATCGAGCAGGTCGCCGCGCTCGCGCGCCTCGGCAAGCTCACCGCGCCGAGCCTGCACGCCCGCCAGGCGCGTCTTCTCCCGCACGAGCGCCAGGTGCTCATGCTGCGAGCGGAAGTACCACGCGACCGCCTTGCGCAACTCGATGAGCGTCTTGTGACCGCGACCCTGCCGGCCTTGCACGAGCGTCGGCAGACCGGCCGAAATCCAGTCCCGAACGGCCTTCTCCGTCACGTTGAACAGCGTCGCCAGCTCCGCGATTCCGACCCGAACGTCACTCACGTTTGACCCTCCCATGTGGTAATGAAACCGCCCTCAGGCGCACACCGTGGCTAGTGGATATCCGCGAGGCACAGCCCCGCGCTTGGTTTTTTGTGGGAAAGGACCCCGAAGTGCGGCCACGCCTGCCGTTTGGTGCTGCTCCGCTTGCACATGCTCAAGTTGAGCTGCGCGCACATGCACACACACCTACTACGTAGGGTTGTGTGTGTGCAGTGAAGGTGAGCAAGTTGAGCGGTACTTGTGCGGTACTTGTGCGGTCTACTTGTGCGCATTGCGTCGGTCTCAGTCCGAATCGAGGTCCCGAAGAAATTCCGCCACTTCCCTGCGACGCTGCTCCCTGTAGCGAGGCGAGGCATACCAGCGCACGCGCCCGGTGAAACACCGCCAGGTCCTGAGCGGCAGGCCGACGATCCCACGATGCAGCGTGCATTGATCGTCGAACCAGTGCCAAAAGCAGCGGCCCGGGAGCTGTTCGTCGGGGGCGACCTCCTCGCCGCTCTCGCAACCGATGTTCCAAAGTTGCTGCGCGCGCCGGCAGCAGAAGGTCGCGTCGTCAGATTCTTCGGCCATTAGCGTCGTTCTCCTGTGTCGTGGTCCCGCTCGGCGAGCATGCGTCTTACTTGCTCGACGGCGAGGTCGGTTGCGTGCGCTATCGCGTAGTCGGTCATCCCGCGTGCGGCGAGCTCGTGCACAGCCACGCGCATCTCCTCGCGAGTCCGTGGACGGTTGAGCGCAGCGAGCGCGGCGTAGTCGAGCGTGCCGCCGATGGTGCCTCTCATGACTTCGCCTCACGCAGGTGTGCTTCCGTCATCCCCTTTGCCTTCCACTTCGCCAGAATCCGCTCGTCGCTCCAGCCGAGCGCGCGCAGCGCTGTCACCTGGTCGTGCAAGTCGAGGTCCGGTTTGGGCGCGGCTGAGCCCGCGATCGCGGGCGAAGGCGAAGCCGCGCTCTTTTCAGTAGAGATTTCAGTAAGAGATTTCAGGGACACGCTAGGAGTCCCAATTCGCTCGCCGTTTGTCCCAATTTCTTCGCGATTTGTCCCATTGACGCGATCCGCTGTCCCATTGCGGTCGGCATGGGTCACGCTAGGAGTCCCATTCGCGGAGTTGATTGGGACATGCTCGGCTGTCCCATTATCGAGTGGCACGGCAGGGAAGTAGCGCCGACCCACCTTGCCGAATTGCCGACGCACCGTTTCCGACTGAATCCAACCGCGTTGCTCGAGGCTGCCGAGGTCGCGCCCCGCCGTGCGATGGCTGACTCCCATGGCATCGCCCACGGTGCGTTGCGATGGGAAACATCCCTCGGCGCCGTCCCCACGCATGAAGCACGCCAGAACGTGGCAGGCGTGTCGCAGGCGCTGCGGCAGCGGCCCGGTCTTGGACATGACGGCCTTCAGCCACACATTGACGGCCACTCGGGGCATCCGTTACCCGCCCTCCTGTTTTGAGACCCGGGCGCCGCCCATTCCGGCCTGTACGCCTTTGACGTATACGCCAGAGGCGCATAAACTCAGTCCATGCGTTTCGAGTTCGACGCCAGGAAAGACCGGGCGAACCGCAAGAAGCACGGCCTGTCCTTGGAGTTCGCGGAGCGGCTCGACTGGAACGCGATGGCGGTGCGGATCGAAGAAAGGCGCGGCGAGGAGCGCTGGTTTGGCCTCGCCCTTGCTGAGGGCCGGCTCTACTCGATCGCGTTCACCGTACGCGATGAGCATGAGGACCGGGAAACGGTCGAAGTCGTTCGCCCGATCAGCCTGCGCCGCGCGACCAAAGCGGAGGAAAGACGATATGCGACAGAAAGCCACGACTGAGCGGCGCCAGTACGGCAAGCCCGACGCCGAGAATCCAGCATGGAGCAAGCGGGATGTCGCGCGCGCGAAGCCCTTCAACGTCGCGCTCAAGGAATGGCGCGCGCGGCGTACAGGTGGCCTCACACAAGAGAAGCTCGCCGCCATCATGGGCGTGTCCGTGCGCACCTTGCAGGGCTGGGAGCAGGGCCGCCGCAAGCCCTCCGGGGCCGCACGCGCGCTTCTGGCCATCGCTCGCGCTCGCCCCGAAGTGTTGCGCGAGCTGTTCGCGGAATAGAGAGCTCGAGCGCCGCGGCTCACGCCCGTCGCTCCCGCGAGAGCGCACCGAGCAGCCGGACGTCGGCCGCGTGGACGATCAGCTCGGGGCCGCCGCTCTCCAGTCGAATAGCAATCCAGCCGCTCGGCCTCGCACTCAGCACGGTCGCTCGAGCGCCGTCGACCACGTCAGGATGGTTGAAGACTGCGACCTGGTCGCCAGGGCGGATGGCACGCTGGCGCTCCAGCTCTTCGCGCGACCGCCGCAAGCCAGCTTGGCGCAGGCGAGCGTCCGTACATGCATCATGCTCGCGCTGCTGGAGCCAGGCCGCGTACATGTCCCGCTCATCAGGGGTCAGCTTCGCCTCGCAGCGCGTGCAAATCGGATAGCGCGCACTGATGTCTCCACGGCAACCGCAGCCGAAGCACGTATGCAGCCGCCAACGCGGTGCGCGCGATGCTTGCTCCATGCGCCGTGCGCGCAGCTCCGAACCGACCCCAAGGCGAACGAGGGCCGCATAGACGATCTCGAAGGCGCTCACGGCTCGCTCTCCTCGGCCAGTCGCCCTGGTGGTCGGCGCCGTGCTACGCTCGCGCCGTTCCCTCGTGATGTCTCAGCCCCCCGGGAGTCGGAAGCTCCCGGGGCGGCGCCGTGCGTGATCACGCGCGCTGCCGTCCTTCGCTGAGCGTCATCGCGGTGCCTGGCCTGACGGTGTGCTCCGCGAGCCACTTGCGCAGGGCGCCGAGCGGGTACTTCACAGAATTGCCGACTTTGACGTACGGCGGACCGCGCCCCTGGGAGCGCTCGTTCCGGAGGTGGTCAACCTTGACGTTGCGGAATTCTGCGAGCTCGGCCTCGCTGATGAGCTCGAGCGTCTCGTCGAGTTTGCTTGACATTGGATCGTCTCCGGGCGAGCACCGGACACGATGACCGGCAGCAAGCCGGTCACTATTCGATAGCAGAGATGAGCCGAAATGAAGCCCGGGAATTATGCGGAATTGCCAGTCAGTCGCAGAGCGGTGACCATGCTGGTGACGGCTTCCTGGCCGATGCCTTTGAGAAAACGCTCGGATTCGGCGCGCAGCGGTCCGGCGATCGCATACACGCGGCTGTGTGAGATGTCCCAGACCGGAGCCACTACCGCACGAGCGTCCTCGTCACGCATGCGCGGTTCGGTCAGTCGCAGGGCCCAGTACTGAGCAGCGATCACGCCCTTGTCCGCTCTGACGCGAGGTGTGCCGACTGGCGCGACGATACGGCCGGCGCGTACCGCCTGGAGGATAGGCAGCAGCACATAGCACTCCTCCCGACTGAGCGTCACGGAGCCGCCGACGAAGCCACGCCACACTCGGTCGATCAGTGCGTCGAGCGCCACCTCGAGCGCCAGCAGCCGATGGTATTCCGCGAATGGGCACGCCAGCGGTTTCATGCCCGCACGCTGGATCCTTTCCCCCTGGCCTCGGCGATGGGGGTCGCCTCTGGACGCGAGGGTCTATGCAGGTCGGCCGCGCGCACGTGGGTGTACCGCTTGAGCATCGCCCAGTCGCGATGACCGGAGACGAGCGCCACCTGTTCGATGCGATAGCCCGCCTCAAACAGGCGACTGATTGCCTCGTGCCGCAGGTCGTGCAGGTGCAGGTCGTGGAGATTCGCGCGCCGCGCCGCGCGCGTCACAAGGGTTGAGATCGTGCGCGAGTTGTACGGGAAGATGCGTGCGCCGCCGCGCGGCTGCCGATCGATGATGGCGAACGCATCGCCCGCCACATTCAGGAGCGGCACCGTTTGGTCGTTGCCGAGCTTATCGGTCGGGTGCTTACGATCGCGGATGATGATGGTACGACCGGGGATATCGAGATCGCGCCACTCCAGGCGGCACACCTCCGAGATCCGCATCGCCGAGGCGAGACAGAATTGCAGCACGTCTGGGAACGGGATCGCGCTCTGGTGCTTCTTGAAGTAGCCGACGAGCTTGGCGAGCTCCGCATCGCTCACGCGTCGATCGCGGCGCTTCGACTTGCCGACCATGCCCACGCTCGCAAGCGCCGAGCGGGCATCGAGCGCCGCCTGCAGGGGCACGTCGAGGTGCCACAGCGTGCGGGCGATGCGCAGGACCGTGACCAGATAGCCCAGCTGGGAGGACACGACAACGGCGCCAGCGCCCTCAGCGTAGCGTTTACGGAAGTGATCGGTGAGGTGTGCGGAGGTGAGAGTCGAGACGCGCTGGTCGCCCAGGTCGGCCTTCAGGCGCTTGAGATCCGCATCTTTGCTGCGCCCCCAGGCCTTCACGGGGTACAGTTCGCGGGTGTACCTGTCGATCAAATCCCCGATGGTGAGCCCGCGAGCCTGCATGACGCCGGAGGCGCGCAGCTCATCGACCTGCCGCTCGATCGTGGCGGCCCAGGCCTTTGCGGCCGCCCTGGTGGCGAAAGTCGCACAGCGGGTGTGCCCGCCCTTGCGGACGAGGGCACGCCAGCGGCCGGCGCGCGAGATGAGGCTTGCCATGTATCACTCCTGTACCACTGCGCCCGTTATCGGACGTGATACAGAGTGATTATGAGTGATACGAGATGATGACGCCAGCCGCGGAAAGTGCTACTTTTGGCTCGCAGTCGTTCCAAGCCATTGATCGACGGGTGTGCGTGGCTCCGATGATGGACTGGACCGACCGCCACTGTCGGTATTTCCTGCGCGGCTTCTCTCCGCGGGTCCTGCTGTACACGGAGATGATCACCTCCGCGGCGATCGTGCGGGGGGATCGATCGCGCTTGCTCGAGTTCGATCCCGAGGAGCACCCGGTTGCGTTGCAGCTCGGCGGGAGCGATGCACGAGAGCTTGCGGCGGCCGCCCGCGCCGGTGAGCAGGCGGGCTATGACGAGATCAATCTCAACTGTGGCTGTCCGAGCGATCGCGTGGCGAGTGGGGACTTCGGCGCCTGTTTGATGCGTGAGCCTCAGAAGGTCGCCGAGTGCATCGCAGCGATGCGGGCCGCGGTGCGGGTGCCCGTGACCGTGAAGATGCGGATCGGTGTCGTGCAGGGTCGTGGCGCACAGAGCGTGGCGGCCGGCGCGCGGTTCGACGAGGCGGACGCACAGGCGTTGCATGCGTTTGTTGAGGCAGTGCGTGCGGCGGGATGCGAGACGGTCATCATCCATGCGCGCAAGGCCGTTCTGGGCGGGCTCTCCCCCAAGGACAACCGCGAGGTGCCGCCCTTGCGATACGACATCGTGCGGGCCGTACGAGCCGAGTTCCCCGGGGTGCGTTTGGTGCTGAACGGGGGCCTCAGAACCTGCGATGCGATTCTCGATGCGCTCTCGTGGTGCGATGGGGTGATGCTGGGACGGGAGGCGTACCACCGGCCGATTCTCCTCGCAGAGTTGCACGAGTCGGTCTTCTCGAATGGGCCGCACCCGCAGTGGTCCCACTCTCTATTGCTCGAGCGCATGGTGCGCTACTGCGAGCGGGAGCTCGCCAAAGGAGAGCGGCTTTCATCTATCACCCGGCACATGCTCGGATTGCACAGCGGAGAGCCAGGAGCCCGCGAATACCGGCGCGTGTTGAGCGAGGGCGCCCGGGTGCCGGGCGCGGACCCGACACTGCTCAGGCGGGCTGCTGCGGTGCTTGCGCCCGCTGCGCGCGCGGGAGCTCCGCCATGACGCTTTCCCGCGACACCTGTGTCCTTGGTGGCGCGAGCGCGTGTACGGCCGGGCACCTGTGCGGGCGGCCCTGCTGGTAGCAGGTGGGGAGTAGTTGCGTATAATCTGGGCAGGTCGCTGCTGCACTTGCAGCCATCAGCACAGCGTTGCCGATCTGCTGCATGGGAAAAGATATCGAGCTCGCAATTTTGTTTGCCGATGTGGTGGGATCGACTCGGCTCTATGAGCTGATGGGCGACCTCAAGGCTCGAGACATGGTCGCGATTTGCATCGAGGTCATGCGCGGCGCGACCGAGCAGCATCAGGGCACGGTGATCAAGACGATGGGCGATGAGGTGATGTCCACCTTTCCCACCGCCGATCTGGCTTTGAACGCCGCCGCCCAGATGCAACAGCAGATCACCCGGCACTCGCAGCTGCGCGTCGAGGGTCAGCCGGTTGCCATCCGGATCGGCTGCCACTTCGGACCGGTGGTCCTCGAGAATCGCGATGTCTTCGGATCCACGGTTCACACCGCCAACCGCATGACCAGCCAGGCGAAGGCCGGGCAGATCATGACCACGACGGCGATGGTGGAGCGACTGTCCCCCCAGTGGCGCGCGGTCGTGCGCCAGGTCGATGTGGCCATGCTCAAGGGGCAGGGCAGTGAGGTGGTCCTGTACGAGGTGCTCTGGCAGACCGAGGATGTGACCAGCATGGTGCCCGCCATCGCGCTCGCCGGGAAGAGCGGCCCTGCGGTCAAGCTACGGCTGAGCTTCGAGGACCGCGACATCGTGCTGGACGACCACCACCCGACCATCGCGATCGGTCGCGCCGAGGACAACGACGTGGTGGTGAAGGGAAACTTGATCTCACGCCTGCATGCGCGCATCGAGATCAACCGCCACAAGTGTGTGCTGATCGATCAGAGCACCAATGGCACCTTCGTGCAGATGGACGACGGAGACGAGGCGTTCGTGCGCCGCGACAGCGTGCAGATCAAAGGTAAGGGGCTCATCGGACTCGGCAAGGTGCCCGAGCGAGACTCGCCCGACACCATTCGCTTCGTCTGCGAGGAAGGGTAGCTGCGCGGCGGCGCCGAGCGTATCCCTCCGGCAGGCGCCCGCGGGTGTCCCCAGCTCTACTCTTTCAGCCGCGCCTCGGTTCCATCGAGCTCGCGCAGCAGCGCCGCGGGTAGCCGCTCTCCGTATTGCGCCAGATACTGGCGGATCTCCACGACCTCGTTGCGCCAGAGCGGCGTGTCGATCGAGGTGAGATCGCGCAGCGCCTCCGCACTCACATCGAGCCCGGAGGTATTCAGATCCTGAGGTCGCGGCAGCCACCCGATTGGAGAGTCCACCGCCCCGGCGGTGCCGGCGCAGCGCTCGAGCATCCAGGCGAGCACGCGCAGGTTGTCGCCGAATCCCGGCCAGAGGAATCGGCCTTGCGCGTCACGCCGGAACCAGTTGACGTGGAAGATGCGCGGCGCGCGCTTGAGTTTCGCACCGAGATTCAGCCAGTGCTGCCAGTAGTCCGCGAAGTTGTACCCGCAGAAGGGTTGCATGGCCATCGGATCGCGGCGCACGACGCCGACCCGACCCGTCGCGGCAGCGGTCGTTTCCGAGGCGACCGAGGCTCCCACCAGCACCCCGTGCGACCAATCCCGGGCCTCGTAGACCAGCGGTGCGACCTCGCGTCGGCGCCCGCCGAAGATGAGCGCCGAGATGGGGACACCGGCTGCATCCTCGGTGTGAGGTGAGTACCCCGGATTGCGTTTGGCGGAGACGGTGAACCGGGAATTCGGGTGTGCGGCGGGGCCGCGTGCCGGATCGTACGGCCGACCCTGCCAGTCGATGACGGGGGTGCCGCTCTTCAGTCCCTCCCACCACGGCTGATTGTCTGCGGTCAGCGCCACATTGGTGAACAGCGTGTCGCGACGGATCATCTCGAAGGCGTTGCGGTTGGTCTCGCGATTGGTCCCCGGCACCACGCCGAAGTAACCGGCCTCGGGATTGATCGCCCAGAGCCGCCCGTCGGAGGCCGGGTGCAGCCAGGCAATATCGTCCCCGACGGTGAAGACCTTCCAACCGGGCATCGACTCCGGCGGAATGAGCATTGCGAGGTTGGTCTTCCCGCAAGCCGACGGGAACGCGGCCGCGATGTAGTGGGTCTCTCCGCGAGGGTTCTGCAACCCGACGATGAGCATGTGCTCGGCGAGCCACCCCTCGGAGCGCGCCTGCCAGCTGGCAATGCGCAGCGCGTGGCATTTCTTGCCAAGCAGCGCATTGCCGCCGTATCCAGAGCCGAAGCTCTCGATGGAGAGCTCCTCCGGGAAGTGCATGATGAATCGCCGCTCGGGGTCGAGCTCCCCGATCGAGTGCAGCCCTTTGACGAACCGCTCTGTCCGGGCGATCCGCTCGAGGGCCGACCGACCCACACGCGTCATCATGCCCATATTGAGCACCACGTACGCGCTGTCGGTGATCTCGACGCCGCAGCGTGAGTACGGGGAGTCGAGGGGGCCCATGCAGTAGGGCACGACATAGAGCGTTCGACCGCGCATGCAGTCCTTGAACAAGGCCCGCATCTTTGCGTGGGCGTCGTCCGGGGCCATCCAGTGGTTGTTCGGGCCCGCATCCTCCTTGGAGCGCGTGCACACATAGGTGAGGTGCTCGACCCGAGCCACATCGTTCGGGCTCGAGCGGGCGAGGTGACAGCCGGGGAAGTGCTGCTGGTTGAGCACCGTGAGCTCGCCAGTCTGGACCAGCTTGCTCGTGAGCTCCCGCGCTTCGGCAGGGGAGCCCTCGCACCAGTACACCTCGGCGGGCTGCGTGAGCTTGCAGACCGATTCGACCCACTCGGACACCGCCCGGCTCAGTTGGGGAAGAGCTGTGAATTCGTGCGGGGCGGTGGCCATGCGCGCGTCCTGTATTCGTGGCGAAAAGGCGGAATTATAAGCTAGAGGGGCTTGCTCGCCGGGAACGGCGTCGTTGACAGTACGGCCTGCACCGCCTGGCTGCGGCCTGCGCCGCAGCGGTCAGTTTGCATAACGAGGCACGCTGGGGCATCACGGCGAATGGGGCAGTGCGGCGCGGCGCCGCGTGGCGCGCTTGGCCCGAGGCTTGCGAGCGCGAGCGTGGCTAGGCTGCTGCCGGCTCTGGGCCAGATCCTCGCGCGCCGAGCGCGCCACCCCGGCCAGCTCCTGACCCGTCAACAGGACGATGGCCCACGCAGCCTCGAGCTCCTTGGCGATTCGCGCCCGCGATGCGGGCAGGGTCGCACGCTGAGCGTCGTAGAGCTCAGCGAAGGTCTCGGATCGCGCCGTCAGACGCAAGCGCTCCGCGCCATCGTCGAGGGCGCCTTTTGCGCTGGCCAGGCCATGCCGTACCAGGCGATCGAGGCCCCGGAAAGAAGCCTCGGATGCTTTCAGGCCGGCTTCGGCCAGTGCAGAGATCCGGGGTCCCTCGGCTTCCATCCGCTCGACTGCCCGCACCGCTCCGTGCCGTGCAACCCGCAGCGCACGCGAACCGTAAGCCTGCGTGCGCTCCTGCAGGAACCGCGCAGCGGCAAGGGCGAACTGAGTGGAAAGGCTCATGGCGAGGAGCATCATCCTGGTGCGATGCACCAATTCACTGCAATGGCCAATAATGCGACTTTTGCGACCTGGTTGCAGCAAAATGCCGCGCGGATGACCGCAGCTCAAGGCTACGCCGGTCAAGGATGTGCGGAATCCGATGCTCGAGCTAGGTGACATATTCGGCGCGGACGGGGCCTTGCGGCTCGCGCTGGCGGACTTCACCCCCCGGCCCCAGCAGCTGCGGATGGCGGAGTGCGTGGCGCGCGCGCTCGAGGGCCGCGAGCTGCTGGTCGTGGAGGCCGGGACCGGCATCGGCAAGACCTTCGCCTACCTCGTTCCCGCGTTGTTATCCGGGGCCAGGGTCCTCATCTCGACCGGTACCCGTACGCTCCAGGATCAGCTGTACGCGCGGGACCTGCCCCTGCTCGCAGCCGCGCTCGGCCGCCCGGCGCGTGTGGCCCTGCTCAAGGGGCGCGCGAACTACCTCTGCCGCCACCGCCTTGCGCGCAGTCGAGCCCAGCTCACGCTGGATGTATCCCAGGGGTCCTCCGGCGAGCCGGGGTCGTGGCTTGCGCGAATCGAGCGCTGGGCGCGCACCACGCGCAGCGGGGATCTTGCCGAGGTGCCCGGGCTGTCGGATGCGCATCCGCTCTGGGCGTCGGTCACCTCCACCCGCGACAACTGTCTGGGGACGCGCTGCGAGGAGTTTGCGCGCTGTCATGTCGCGGCGGCGCGCCGGCAGGCGCAGGAAGCCGACATCGTGATCGTCAATCATCACCTGCTGCTTGCGGATCTGGCGCTCAAGGAGGACGGCTTCGCCGACATTCTCGGGGCCGCCGATGCCATCATTCTCGATGAGGCGCATCAGCTGCCCGACCTTGCGATGCAGCTCTTCGGGGCGAACGTCAGCAGCCGGCGGATCGAGCATCTGCTCGAGGCGGTGAGGCTCGAGACGGTCGCATCCGCGCCTGCGATGCAAGCGGCGCTGCGCGGCGCCGAGCAGGCCTTGGCGGAGGTTGCCGGTTGCATTCCGAGGGACATCGGGCGGGTTACCTGGGAGGGGTGTGCCGCGCAGCTCGAGCGGCCCGCCGGTGAGCTCTCAGGCTCCCTGCTCGCGCTCGGTGAGTGCCTGCAGAGTGGCGAGCAGATCGCCGCCGCCCAGCTCGCAGCGCGAGCCGCGGAGCTTGCAGGCCAGATCGAGCGTATCGCCGATCCGAGCGAGCTCGAGGGCCTGCGCACGGTCGAGCTCACCCCGCGCGGATTCCATCTGCATCTGCTCCCATTCGATGTCGCGGAGCGCTTCCGCAGCGTCGTGGAGTCCCGAGCGTGCGCGTGGATCTTCACCTCGGCGACGCTGTCCTTCGGTGAGGATTTCAGCCATTTCACCGACCGGCTGGGCCTGTCCGGCGCCCAGACGGTCAAGCTCGACAGTCCCTTCAATTATGAGAGCCAGAGCCTGCTGTACCTGCCGCCCGCCCTGCCCGCGCCGGCCGAGCCGGGCTATGTCCGATCGATGCTGCAGGCGATGCTGCCGCTCATCCAGGCGGCTCGCGGCGGTGCATTCGTGCTGTTCACCAGCCACCGCGCGTTGCGCCAGGCTGCGCAGGTGCTGCGCGAGCTTTGGGGCGCGAGCCCGCCCTTCAGGCTCTACGTGCAAGGCGAGGCGCCCCGCGAGCGGCTGCTCGCGGAGTTCCGCGCCGACGGGGATGGGGTGCTGCTCGGCACGGCGAGCTTCTGGGAAGGTGTCGATGTGAAGGGCGCGGCATTGCGGCTCGTCATCATCGAGAAGCTCCCGTTCGCATCCCCCGATGAGCCGATCGTCAAGGCGCGCATCGCGCACATCGGCTCGCGCGGTGGCAACGCTTTCCGGGATTTTCAGCTGCCCGAGGCGGCGCTCGCCTTGAAGCAAGGCGTCGGGCGGCTGATCCGAAGCGAGAGCGACTATGGGGCCGTGGTCATCTGCGATCGGCGCATCGTCGAGCGCTTCTACGGAGCCGCGCTCCTGGCTGCGCTGCCTCCCATGCCCTGCACGCGGGACCCTGAGGAGGCGCTGCGGTTCCTGCACCGTCATTGCGCGGCGCTGCGGATGCGCGGCGCTTCGGCGCAGCCGGATTGCGCGTGAGGATCCTCGCGCTCGACACCGCGACGGAGGCCTGCTCGGCGGCGGTGCTCACACCGCAGCACCTGGTGAGCCGCTACGCCGAGCTCGATCGGGCCCATGCCGAGCACATCCTGCAGATGGTCGACGCTGTGCTCGCCGAGGCAGGTGTTGCGCTGGCGCAGCTGGATGCCATCGCATTCGGGCGCGGCCCCGGAGCCTTCACCGGCTGCCGGCTGGCGGCGAGCGTCGCGCAGGGTCTCGCCTTTGGCGCCGGTCGGCGGGTGGTTCCGATCTCGGACCTGCGAGCCCTCGCGCAGCGGGTGCTCGATGATCAGGCCGGTGTACGCGGGGTCCTCGTGTGCGCGGATGCGCGAATGCAGGAGGTGTACTGGGGGTGCTATCGATGCGACTCGCGAGGCCTCGCCGAGCCTTGCGGGGATGAGCAGGTCCAGGCCCCCGAGAAGGTGGAACTGCCATCCAGCCTCGAGCCCCCGGTGCACGGGGTCGGTCGCGGCTTTCTGGCCTATCCCCAGGCCCTCGCCCGGCTCAACACCCGCCTGGCCGCCATCCACGGCGACTGGTTGCCAAGGGCCCAGGAGGTGGCCCGGCTTGCCCTTCCGGAGGTGACTGCGGGACGAACCCTAGCCGCCGAGCAAGCCATACCGGCTTATCTGCGTGACGATGTCGCGCGCCCGCCCAGCTCGCAACGCTCCTGAGGCGGGACCGGGATTTTCATCGGATTGTCATAATCGCTCGCCGGTGTGGCGACGCAATATACGCAGGCCCACGGTCATGAGATTGTAATGTGCGGGCCCTGTAATACTTCGCGACACATGCTCCATACCGAATGTCAGCCAAGCAGGTCTTAATCGTCGAGGACGAGCGACCGATTCGCGAGATGATCTCCTTCGGCCTGAAGCGAGCGGGCTTCGAAGTGAGAGAGGCGGAGGACTGCCGGTCGGCGCGTGCTTTGCTCGCAGACCGCCGGCCTGACCTCATCCTCGTGGACTGGATGCTCCCGGACATGAGCGGGCTCGAGCTCACTCGCGCCCTCAAGCGTGATCGGGAGCTGCGGGACCTGCCCGTCATCATGCTCACCGCACGCGCCGAGGAGAGCGACAAGGTCGCAGGGCTCGATGGCGGTGCCGACGACTACGTCACCAAGCCCTTCTCTCCGCGCGAGCTGCTGGCGCGCATCAACGCCGTGCTGCGCCGCGTCGCACCCTCCGGGGAGGGCGAGCGCATCGCCTTTGCGGAGCTCGCGCTGGATCAGGCGAGTCACCGGGTGCTGATCGGTGAGCAGACCGTCCCGCTCGGGCCCACGGAATACCGCATGCTCGAGTTCTTCATGACCCACCCGGAGCGGGTCTACACGCGCGATCAGCTGCTCGATAGGATCTGGGGCGGCAACGTGTACGTGGAGGAGCGCACGATCGACGTGCACATCCGCCGACTGCGCAAGGCGCTCGAGGAATTCGGGTACGATCGGTTCGTTCAGACGGTGCGCGGCTCGGGATATCGCTTCTCGGCACGCACCACCTAGCCGCATCCCTTATGCGGCGAGGGGCCCGGTGGTGATATCTCCGGCATTGCAAGAATGATATCCCTGGCATTGCAAGCGTTGTGGTTCGCAGCGGTGCGTCTGGCAGGCGCCGTCGCGGCCGGCTTGCTGATCGGCTGGGCCGTGGGGCACCCGTTTGCTGGAATCGCGCTGGTGGTCGGGGCGTATTTCGCCTGGCATCTCGTCAGCCTGTTCCGGCTCGACTGGTGGCTGGGACACCGCAGCTCCTCCGATCCGCCCGACCTTGGGGGCGCCTGGGGCGATGCCATCACGCAGGTCGTGCGGCTCCATCGGCGCAAGCGCTTCCACAAGCAACGCTTCATCCAGCTCTTCCGCCAGATCCAGCGCTCGACCGCCGCACTCCCCGATGGCGTCGTGATCCTGAACGCCGAGCACGAGATCGTCTGGTTCAATCGCATGGCGGCGCTGCTGCTCAACCTGCGTCGCCCGGCCGATCTTGGGCTGCGCATCGACAATCTGGTGCGCCAGCCGGAGTTCGCGCGCTACCTGAGCGGTGGGCAGTACGCCAATCCGGTGATCATCCGCATCGGTGCGGGCGAGCCGGTCTTCCTTTCCCTGCAGTTCGTACCCTACGGGGAGGGGCAGCTGCTCTTGCTCATCAGGGATGTGTCGCGTCAGGTGCAGCTCGAAGGCATGCGCAAGGACTTCGTCGCCAACGCCTCGCACGAGCTGCGCTCCCCGCTCACCGTCATCTCGGGCTACCTCGAGACCTTGAGCCACGATCCCGTGCTCGATCCGGAGCTCAAGGGACCGCTGGCGGAGATGCGCCGCCAGGCCGAGCGCATGACCCAGATCATCCGCGACCTGCTCGAGCTCTCGCGGCTCGAGGCCGCCGACGGGGAGGTGCAGGACGGCGAGTCGATCGATGTGGCCGCACTCCTCGCCACCCTTCGCAAGGACGTGCTCGCCCGCTCCGAGCGCCCACGCGAGATTCGCGTGCGCCTGGATTCGGATGCCTGCCTCATCGGCAACGAGTCGGAGATCCATTCGGCGTTCTTCAACCTCGTGGACAACGCCGCCAAGTACACCCCACCCGAGGGGTCCATCGAGATGCGCTGGTGGGTGGACGATGAGGGGGGGCACTTCACGGTGACCGATACCGGCATCGGCATCCTGCCCGAGCACATTCCGCGGCTGACCGAACGCTTCTATCGGGTCGATCCCGCCCGCTCGCGCAGCACCGGAGGGTCGGGGCTGGGCCTTGCGATCGTCAAGCACGTATTGCAACGCCACGGGGCGACGCTCGAGGTGGATAGTGCCCCGGGGAGCGGGAGCGTGTTCGGATGCCATTTCCCCCTGCGCCGGATCGGTCGCAGGGCAGCGGACATCCGGGCGGCCGGCTGATTCCAGCAGAATCAATAAACTGAGGGTTAAGCTTAAGACTTAAGAAAAGCTTCGCGCCGCTGTCATTTCCCCGCAACGTCCCGCGTCGAGGCTCGATGGCATCCTCAGTGAGGCCCGTGGCGCAACATGCACAGACGAGCAGCGGACCGGCAGGGTAGGGCGCGAACACTGTTCCTGTCGGATATCCACCTGGGGTGGAAGCGCTCGCGGGTGCGCGAGCTGGCCGAGTTTCTCCGCCGGGTGGATGCCGAGTGCATCGTGCTCGTCGGGGACATCGTCGATGCGCTGAGCATGGGCAAGCGCTTCTTCTGGAGCGAGGAGCACTCCCAGGTGCTGCGAATCCTGCTCGCACGACGCCGTGCCGGGGCACGGCTGGTCTATCTGCCCGGCAATCACGATGCCGGGCTGTCGATCTTCGCCGAGCTGCTGCACGGGGCCGTCGAGGTGCATCGCGAATGGGTGCATCAGACAGCCGCGGGGACGCGCCTTTTGGTCTGTCACGGCGATCAATTCGAGGGCGTCCTGGCCTGCCCAGGCTGGCTCTACAAGCTCGGCGATGCGCTCTACGAGATGAACCTCGCCGTGAATCATGGCATCAACGACCTGCGCCGCACCCTCGGAAAGCCTTACCGATCGCTCGGCGAGCGCTTGAAGCTCGCATTGCCCACCAGTGCGCGCTACATCGCGCGCTTTGAGCAAAGCGCGGTGGACTATGCATCGGCCCAGGGCTATGAGGGGATCGTCTGCGGCCACATCCACCGGCCGAATCTGCGCCGCATCGCAGGCACCGTTTACGCCAACACCGGGGATTGGGTGGAGTCATGCTCGGCTTTGGTCGAGGACCATCGCGGGGAGCTGCAGCTCTACCGCTGGCCCGGGGACGGGAAGCAGCACACGCTGCGCGAGGAGCCCGTGCTCCTGGCCGATGCTGCGTGAGAGCCGGCCTCGCCATCTTTGAGACCTGCATCGGCTCGCATCTTGCGCGCGCTCCGCTATGATCCGCCAAGCGAGTATCATCGGTTGCGCACGCGTTGGGGCGCGTGCTTGGAGGACTTGGTAGATGGAGACCGCGGACCTCACCCATCACATCTCCCGCCGCTTCAATGAGGACCTCGAGCGGGTACGCAGCAGGGTGCTCGCGATGGGCGGCTTCGTGGAGGAGCAGCTGCAGAAGGCAATCACCGCGCTCATCGAGGGAGACAGCACCCTCGGTGAGGAAGTCGCCATGGACGACTTCAAGGTGAACAACATGGAGGTGTCGATCGACGAGGAATGCAGCCGCATCCTCGCCACGCGCGCCCCCGCGGCCGGCGATCTGCGCGTGATCGTCGCCATCATCAAGACGATCACGGACCTCGAGCGCATCGGGGACGAGGCCGAGAAGATCGGCTACATCGCCTCGCGGCTCGCCACGATGGAGCGTCCGGCGGACAAGTATCGTGAGATCAAGCATCTCGGACGGGTCGTCTCGGAGATGGTGCACAGTGCGCTGGATTCCTTCGCCCGCATGGATGCCGACTCGGCCCTGCAGGTGGCCCGCCAGGACCGCGTGGTCGATGAGGAATACGAATCGATCCAGCGCCAGACGATCACCTTCATGCTCGAGGATCCGCGCACCATCCGCCGGGCGCTCGATGTCATGTGGGTCGTGCGCTCGCTCGAGCGCATCGGCGATCACGCCAAGAACATCGGCGAGTACGTGATCTACATGGTCCACGGCAAGGACGTGCGCCACACCTCACTCGAGGACGTCGAGCAAGAGCTGCGCGGCCGGCAGACCACTGCCAGCACCTGATCGGGGTATCATGGGCGGATGCGCCCGAATCGCCGCCTGTTCAATCTTCTAGGCGCGCTTGCCTGCTTTGCGATGCTCGGCTATGCGCTCTTCGAGCAGTTCGTCGGGCATCTGGAGCCCTGTCCGCTGTGCATCTTGCAGCGCGTCACGATCCTCGCCCTTGGCATCGTGTTCGCCCTGGCCGCCCTCCAGCATCCTCGCGGCTGGGGAGCCTATGTGTACGCCTGCCTGATCGGCGTGGCGGCCCTGGCCACCATCGGCGTCTCTGCGCGTCATCTGTACGTTCAGAGCCTGCCCTTGGGCTCGATTCCCGCCTGCGGGGCGCCCCTCGACGTGCTCCTGAAGATGTTTCCGGTGACCGAGGTGCTGCGCAAGGTGCTGCATGGAGGCGGCGAGTGCCAGCAGGTCACCTGGCGCTTCCTAGGCCTCGCGATGCCCGGGTGGGTGCTCCTGTGCGCCGCCGCGCTGGGTACCTTCGGCGTTCTCACGAATGTGCTGCTCGTCAAGCCGCAGGACGAGGGCAGCAATCGTGGTGCCCCGAGCGAAGGCACGGTGCGCAAAGCGGCCGAGGGCCCGGTGCGCTGATCCCCTAGACGAGAAGCTCTCGCAGAACGCCCAGGTACATCCCCTCGAGCGCTTCGATATCGGCCGCGCGCACGTGCTCGTTGACCTTGTGGATCGTTGCATTGACGACCCCGAGCTCCACCACCTGCGCACCCAGTGTGGCGATGAAACGCCCATCGGAGGTGCCGCCACCCGTTGAGAGCTTGGGCACCCCGCCGGTGATGTCCCGCACGGCGGCGCAAACCGCCTGGGTGAGTGCACCGGGGGAGGTGTAGAAAGGCTCACCGGAGAGATACCACTCGAGCGTGTAGCGGACCCGGTGCTTGCCCAGGATGTCCTCCACGGTCTGCTTGAGTCCTTCCAGGGTTTGCACCGGTGAGTAGCGCAGATTGAAGCGCGCCTTGAGCTCCCCGGGGATCACGTTCGGTGCGCCGGTGCCTGCGTTGAGGTTCGAGACCTGGAAGGTCGTCGGCTGGAAGTGCTCGTTGCCCTGGTCCCAGGTGCGGCTGGTCAGCTCGGCGAGTGCCGGCGCCAGCGTGTGAACGGGATTCTCCGCAAGATGCGGATATGCGACGTGCCCCTGAATCCCATGCACGGTCAGCCGGCCGCTCAGCGAGCCACGCCGGCCGATCTTGATCGTGTCGCCCAGCACCGCCTCGCTCGAGGGCTCGCCCACCACACACCAGTCGATGCGCTCGCCGCGGGCGCTGAGCGTTTCGACCACCCGCTTGGTGCCATCGACCGAAGGACCCTCCTCATCGCTCGTGATCAGGAAGGCGATCGTTCCGCGATGCCCCGGATGAGCCGCGACGAAGCGCTCGGCCGCCGTGGTCATCGCGGCCAGTCCGCTTTTCATGTCCGCCGCGCCCCGTCCATAGAGCAGGCCCTCGCGCAGGGTCGGCTCGAAGGGAGGGGTCTGCCATTCCTCGAGCGGCCCCGTCGGCACCACATCCGTGTGGCCCGCAAAGCACAGCACCGGGCCGGCCGTTCCCCGCCGGGCCCAGAAGTTCTCGACATTGCCGTAACGCAAGCGCTCGACCTCGAAGCCGGCCGCCGCGAGCCGCTCGATCAGCACGGCCTGACACCCCTCGTCGGCCGGGGTGACCGAGGGGCGGGCGATCAGGTTGCGGGTGAGCTCGAGGACTTGGGACACTGCAAGTCTTGATCTGGGTGGCGTGACCGAACGGGGACGGCGAGCGAGCCGGCGGCGCGTTTATACGTTGACACGCACCCTGCCGCAAGCCCGATCCAGGCTGGTGTCCGCACTGTCATACAAGTGAAACTCGTGCACGCGAGACTCCAACCCGTCCGCTTGACGCTCTGGCGCCTAGCCGGGGCGCCAGCCCGTTCTGTTTAGCCTGCGGTAGTCACGAGAATGTCACATTCCGCAGGTTTCTCGTGCGGCCCGAACCGTGAAATTTGGAGGAGTCATGAAATCGTTTGGTCACGCGTCCTGGCGAGCCCGCCTTGGCTTCCTCACCTTCGCTTCCACGGCGAGCGTGACGGCTCTCGCGGCGGGGTCAATTACCGGCGCCGGAAGCACCTGGGTGTATCCGCTCGTCGCAAAATGGTCCGCAGCCTATGCTGCTGCGACCGGGATCCAGGTCAACTACCAGTCGATCGGCTCTGGAGGTGGCATCGCACAGATCGAGGCCGGAACAGTTGCGTTCGGTGCGAGCGACAAGCCGCTCACACCTGAGGTCCTCGCGCAGCATCATCTGATTCAGTTCCCCACCGCAATTGCAGGCGAGGACATCGTCTATAACCTCCCGGGAGTCGGCCCCGGACGGCTGCTGGTGAGCGGCCAGCTCATTGCCGACATCTACATGGGCAAGATCACCAAGTGGAACGACCCGGCGCTGCGGCGTCTGAATCCAGGCTTGCCTCTACCCGACATGAGCATCAGCGTCATTCATCGCTCCGACGGTTCCGGCACGACCTTCACCTTCGCCAACTACCTCTCGAAGGTCTCGGCGGAGTGGAAGGCCAAGGTCGGCGCCGACACCTCGGTTGCTTGGCCGACCGGATTTGGCGGCAAGGGCAACGAAGGTGTCGCCTCGTACGTGCAGCGCATTCGCGGCTCGATCGGGTACGTGGAGTATGCGTACATCCTCGAGAATCACATGTCGTACGCCCGCATGGTGAACAGCGCAGGGCGCACCGTCAGTCCGAGCCTGCAGGGCTTCCAGGCGGCGGCCGCCAACGTGGATTTCACGAAGGCGCAAGATTTCTATGTGATTCTGACGAATCAGCCCGGCGCCGAGAGCTGGCCGATCTCCGGCTGCACCTGGCAGATCCTGCGAACGGATGCTCCCAAGTCAGTCAACGAGTCCGTGACACGCTTCTTCCTGTGGGGTTTCGAGCACGGTCAGGAGATGGCCAAGTCAATCGCCTTCGGGCCGCTGCCCGCCAGTACCGTCGAGGCGATCCGAGCTTACTGGAAGCGGCAACTGGGTATCTGATCGGGCCCGCAGGGACCCGCAACCCATCGCTCATGCCGCGATGGTAACCTCCGTGGGGAGCGGCCGTGCTCGTCGGCCGGCTCCATCCAGCGAAGTGTTCAGGCTACGGTGATGAATGAGGTTGTCCCGGTCGATGTGAAGTTCTCCGCAGGGCACATCGCGGGGCAGCGCCTGCGCGAGCGGCTTTTCCACGGCGTGACGCTCGCCACTGCCGTGCTGGTGCTGATACTGCTCGGTGGTGTCGCCCTCTCCTTGGTGCAGGGAGCGTGGCCAGCGTTCGCACGCTTCAAACTCGCGTTTCTCACCCGCGAGATCTGGAACCCCGTGACGGACGAGTACGGGGCTCTCGCGGCGATCTACGGCACGATCGTGACCTCGCTCGTTGCGATGGCACTCGCGCTCCCGGTCAGCTTCGGCATTGCGGTATTCCTGACCGAGCTGGCGCCCGTCTGGCTCAAGCGACCGGTTGGAGTTGCCATCGAGCTGCTCGCCGCGGTTCCGAGCATCATCTTCGGCATCTGGGGCCTGTTCGTCTTCGCTCCGATCCTGCAGCAGTACGTGCAGCCGTGGATCATCGGCACCCTGGGCACATTTCCGGGCGTCGGCCTTCTGTTTCAAGGGCCTCCGTTCGGGATCGGCGTGCTGACCGCCGGTATAGTGCTCGCGATCATGATCGTTCCGTTCATCTCCTCGGTGATGCGCGATGTCTTCGAGACCGTCCCCGATGTGCTGAAGGAGTCCGGTTACGGGCTGGGAGCTACCACCTGGGAGGTCGTCTGGCGCGTAGTGGTGCCGTACTCGCGTACCGGCATGATGGGCGGCACGATGCTCGGTCTGGGGCGCGCCCTGGGTGAGACCATGGCGGTGACCTTCGTGATCGGAAACGCTCATGAGATCGCCACCTCGCTGCTCGCTCCCGGAACGACGATCTCTGCGACCATCGCCAACGAGTTTACCGAGGCCACGACGCCGCTTTACAGATCGGCATTGATCGGGCTCGGGGCGCTGCTGTTCGTCATCACGTTCTCGGTGATCGCCACCGCTCGCTTGATGCTGATGCGGCTCGACCGCCGGGCGCTTTCCTCGGTATGAGCCGGCGCACCCGCCGCAAAGTGATCAATGTCCTGGCGCTCGCGCTCTCGGGGGTCGCAACTTCGATCGGCCTCGCGTTCCTCGGAGCGATTCTCTGGACCTTGCTTTCGCAGGGGCTCGCGGGTTTCTCGATCAGCCTGTTCACTGGGATGACACCGCCCCCCGGCTCGGATGGCGGCGGTCTGCTGAACGCCATCTACGGCAGCGTGGCAATGACGTTGCTGGGTATTCTGATGGGAGCACCGATCGGCGTGCTCGCAGGCACGTACCTCGCGGAATATGGCCGCAACGCGCGCCTCTCCTCCGTGGTCCGGTTCATCAACGACGTGCTGCTCAGCGCGCCCTCGATCATCATCGGGCTGTTCGTCTACGAGCTGGTCGTCGTGCCGATGGGGCACTTCTCCGCGCTTTCCGGCGCAATTGCGCTCGCGATCATCGCGATGCCCGTGATCGTGCGTACCACGGAGGACATGCTGAATCTCGTGCCGCAGAGCATGAAGGATGCCTCGACGGCGCTTGGCGCGTACCGCTGGCGGACGATCCTGAGCGTCGCTTATCCTGCCGCACGCAGCGGCATGGTGACGGGGTTGCTGCTCGCCGTGGCGCGCATCAGCGGGGAGAGTGCGCCGCTGCTCTTCACGGCACTCAACAACCAGTTCTGGAGCACGAATCTCCGCGCGCCGATGGCGAACCTTCCGGTCGTGATCTTCCAGTTCGCGTTGAGCCCTTATGCGAACTGGCAACAGCTTGCCTGGTCGGGGGCGCTGCTCATCACGCTCACCATCCTGTTCCTCAGCATCGCCGCACGCGTGGTGGTGTCGCGACTGTCTCCGGGAGGGGGCAGGCGATGACCCCGGCGCCCGGAGCGATGTCGAACGATCTGGGGAAGGCGCGCGTGGGTGTCCCCGCGAGTACCGGCGAGGGCTCGAGCGCATCGAACGCGGCCGCGCAGGCAAGCTCCGGCAGAGTGCAGCGCAGTGCGCCGCAGGAGCGTGGCAGCAACCCGAGCGAAGGCAAGATCGAGATCCGCGGCCTTGATTTCCACTATGGGGCAACGCGTGCTCTGAAGAACATCAATCTCGTGCTACGCGACCACAGCATCACTGCCTTCATCGGACCTTCCGGGTGCGGCAAGTCAACGCTGCTGCGGGTGCTCAATCGGATGTACTCGCTGTACCCGGGCCACCGTGCGACCGGCGAGGTGCTGCTCGACGGGGAAAACATTCTCGCGCCAAGCGTGGATGTTGCCGGGCTGCGCTTTCGAGTAGGCATGGTGTTCCAGAAGCCCACACCGTTTCCGATGTCGGTCTTCGATAACGTGGCATTCGGACTGCGCCTGGTGCAGCGCATCTCGCGAGCCGAGCTCTGGGAGCGGGTGGAGGCGGCGCTGCGCGATGCCGCGCTGTGGGACGAGGTGAAAGGCAAACTCTCCCAGGATGGCCGCAGTCTCTCGGGGGGCCAGCAACAACGCCTGTGCATCGCGCGCACCGTCGCCGTGCAGCCCGAGGTGCTGCTGTTCGACGAGCCCACCGCCGCGCTCGATCCCATCTCGACGCTGCGCATCGAGGAGACCTTGCAGAGCTTGCGCGAGCGATACTGCATTGCAATTGTCACGCACAATCTGCAGCAGGCGGCCCGTGTCTCGAACGTCACCGCCTTCATGTATCTGGGTGAGCTGATCGAGACGGGACCGACCGAGCAGATGTTCACGGCGCCGCGTGACCGCAGGACCGACGACTACGTCACGGGGCGATTCGGATGATCCCGCTGGATCCAGCCGCGCGCTCGAGCGCGAGCGACGCAGGCATCAACCTCAAGCCGAGTGGGCGCACGGCGGTGTCGCTCGCGCTGGAGGAGCCTGGCGGCCAAACGGTGGGGCAGGCGCGTGTGGAGGATCCCGTGTTCTCCTGCCGCAACGTGACCGTGACCTACGGCACCAAGCAGGGCATCAAGGACGTGAGCATCGATGTGGGCCGCCGCCAGGTGCTGGCGATGATCGGGCCGTCCGGCTGCGGCAAGTCGACGTTCTTGCGGTGTTTGAATCGCATGAACGACACGATTCCGGGGACCCGTATCGAGGGGACCATCCTCCTCGAGGGTCGCGACATCCATGACCGGCAGCTCGATGTGGTGCAGCTGCGCGCCCGCGTGGGCATGGTGTTCCAGAAGCCCAATCCGTTTCCCAAGTCGATCTACGACAACGTCGCTTACGGTCCGCGGCTTCACGGTCTTGCCCGCTCGCGCGGGGAGCTCGATGAGATCGTCTGCACGAGCCTGCAGCGGGCCGGGCTGTGGGAAGAGGTGAAGAGCCGCCTGACGCAGCTCGGCACGGGGCTCTCGGGTGGCCAGCAGCAGCGCCTGTGCATCGCGCGCACGATTGCAGTGCAGCCCGAGGTGATCCTGATGGACGAGCCGTGCTCCGCGCTCGACCCGGTGGCCACGGCGCGCATCGAGGATCTGATCGATGAGCTGCGCGAGTCTTATGCGATTGTCGTCGTGACGCACTCCATGCAGCAGGCCGCGCGCGTGTCCCAGCGCACGGCGTACTTCCACCTCGGCCGGTTGGTCGAGGTCGGCGACACCGATCGGGTCTTCACGAACCCGCGTCACAAGCTGACCGAGGATTACATCACGGGAAGGTTCGGATGAGCGGCGAGCCAGCCCCGGTGCTGGAAGGCCACATCAGCAAGGCCTTCGACGGTGAGCTCGCCGCGCTTCATCTGCGCGTGATCGAGATGGGCGCGCTCGTGCTCGATCAGGTAGGCGAGGCAACTCGTGCGTACACCGACTGGGACCCGTACGCAGCCGGGGCGGTGCTCGACCGCGCCGCCCGGGTGACGCAGTACGAGCAGAGTATCGATCGGGATCAGTTCAACCTGATCGCCCGGCGTCAGCCGGTCTCCCGGGATCTACGGGCGGTGTTTGCGATGGCGAAGTCCGTCGCGGAGCTCGAGCGCACCGCGGATGAGGCTCGCAAGATCGCCTTGACGGTCCTGCAGCAGAGCGACCGGCCGGTCCGCGCCGCCTCTCTGGATGTGCGCCAGCTCGCTCACCTTGCGATGAATCTGCTGCGGCAGGCGCTCGACTCGCTCGATCGCATCGATGGGGAGCTGGCGGCGCGGCTGACCGCGCGCGCCGACGAGCTCGATGGCGAATACGCCGCCGGCCTTCGGCGGGTGCTGACGCACGCGATGGAGGATCCGCGACACCTCGAGGCGACCGTGGAGGCGGCCTTCGTCCTGAAGTCCCTGGAGCGCATCGGCGATCACGCACGGCTCATTGCCCGGCAGGTGCAAAGCATCGCCCCCGAGGCCCCCCCGCCTGCCCCCGGGGGCGACCCGTCCCAGCTCGGCGGAGCGGATTCGCACGGCCCGGTGAGCTCCGGGGCCTGATCCTGCGGGACTCCCCAAAAGAGGAGGGCGCCTCGCGGCGCCCTCGTGGATCGGCAATCCCGATCGAGCTACTTCTGGTAGGGGTAGTAGCGGAACGAGACCATCGTCTCGAACACATTGGTGCTCGGCGCGCCCCCCTTGTCGGCGTAGAAAGCATTGAGCTGGTTGTAGGCGAACTGCAAGCCGAGCTGCAGGTTCCCCAGCTGACCGTGGTAGTACTTCCACCAGAATCCGCCGGTCAGCTCCTCGACCGTTTGCGGGTTGCCGACGCATTTGCCGCCCAGGGTGTAGCACCCTGAATTGTTGTACAGCGGATTGCCATACCCGTACGCATAGAGCGTGGGCACACCGGCGTTGCTGATCGTTCCCTCGAAGTAGTTCGCGCTCACCTGCTCCCGGCCCGCATAGCCGTAGATCTGCAGGCTGGGGATCGGCTTCACGAAGGCACCGAAGAGCAGCTGGTACCCCTTGAGGGGGGAGAACGTGGCGTTGGGCTCGAGCGTCACGTCGGGCAGCTGCGCGGATCCATAACGGCCCACGCCCTTGCCGACGAGCCCGCTCGCCTGGAAGCTGAACACGTCAGCCACCACCGGCAGGATCGCGCCTCCCCCGATGCTGCTGGCCGAGACGGTGTTGGTATCGGTTCCGACCGCCGAGCGAAACCAGCGCTGCAGACCGTAGATCTCGTAGTGGCCGTAGCCCGGATCGAGTGCGGCCTTGAGGATCAGGTCCGGGGCCGAGTCGATCGTGTAGCTGGTCGCGTTGTCCAGGAGGCCGGAGGCACTCGAGGGGGTAACGGAGTAGAGCGCATTGGAGGGATAGGCGCTGAGCGTTCCTCCCGATGTGGAGGTGGCCGGAACGTTATTGGTGGCATTCACCACGGCCTGCGGGCTTTCCGCCGAAAAGCCGAGCGAGAAGATGTCGCCGAACTTCTGCACGAATCGCAACTGGGGATTGCGCGTCCAGTTGAAGCCCGCGACGTACTGCGCATCGATCGTGAGCGGAACGTCCTCCTGGCGTGCGTCGAGCCCCTTCTTGTAGAGCGTTGCGAGGCTCCAGTTCTGGCCCGCCAGGATCTGGAATCCAGAATCGAGCATGAAGCGCGCGTAGAACACGCGCATGCGCAGGTTGTAGCTGTTGCTCTCGCGCGAGTTGGCCGTGGGGGCGGCCCCGAGAAAGTCCGTCTCGAAATAGGCCTCTGCTCGGGCGCCGTTCCAGGGGTCGGCCTGAGTCAGCAGGGAGAAACGGCTCTGGCGTGCGCTTTCGCGGAATTCCGAGACGTTCCATTGCTCGGCGTCCGGGAAGGGTATGGAGGAGAAAGGCACCGACCCCACATCCGCGTACTCGGTGTGGTGCCGATCGATGATCGCCAATTCGGTGAAGCCCCCGACGGTGATCAGGAGCGGGCCGGCCTGCAGCCCAGGGCCCGAGGAAGTTGCAGATCCGTAACCGCCGGGCTCCGTCGAGCTCTGCTGGGAGTCCGCCTCGCTCGATGCGAGGGCGATGGGTTGAACGTGGGGGGGCTCGGAGGCCTCGCTCGGCGTCGCGGCGGTTTGCTGGGTCTGAGGCCGCCTCGTCGCATGGGATGCCGCCGCCGTCTGCTTCGCCTGTGGGGCGCTCGGGGTCTGGGATCTCGTTGCGAGCTTGCCCTGCAGGGCATCCAGGCGCCGCTGCAGCTCGTCAACCTGGGATTTCAGGGCCTGAACTTGCTGCGCCGTGCTGGTGTCTTCCTGGGCGAGCGCCATGGAGGCGGCCGATACGCCGACCAGTGCCGCCACCACCGCTGCGACGGAGGTGGACCGGAGCGCGGGTCGAAGCTCCGAGGGGTGAACCGCAGGCGAACTCGAGCACTTGCGTGTCATCTCACGTTCCTTGGTTTTTGGGATGTGAAGAACCGGCGCAGCGACTGAAACAGGCCCGCACCGCATGCGACACCGATGCAGACGCATGCGCCGACCTGCCCCACGGCTCGCCAGGGCGGCGTCACTGTGCAACTGCTGAGTGACAGCTAGACGGCAGACGGATGACAGTTGTATGACAGGTCCGGCCTGGGCCGGTCGATGGCCATGCTGCGAAAGCGGTCACAATCGCCCCCGCTTTATGAGAACTTCTTAATGCTTGGCTAACGCCGCTCTAATTGGCGAGCCCTGGAATGCGGGCCTGAGGAACGCTGCGCGATGCCCCCATGCGCCTACTGATCGTCGAAGACGACCACAAGCTCGCCGAGTTCGTGGCGCGGGGGCTGCGCGCCGAGAGGTTTGCGGTGGACCTGGCCGCCGATGGTGCCGAGGGGCTCGGTTACGTCAAGTCCTACGAGTACGACCTGGTGGTCCTGGATCTGATGCTCCCGCAGCTGAGCGGTACGGAGGTGCTCCGGCGCCTGCGGCGCACCCATCCCCACCTGCCGGTCCTGGTGCTCACGGCGCGGGATGCCACGGAAGACAAGGTGGCCCACTTCGAGGCCGGGGCGGACGACTACCTCACGAAGCCCTTCGACTTTGCGGAGCTTCTGGTTCGAATCAAGGCGTTGCTGCGGCGCACCCCGGCCCCCCGGACCGATGTGCTGCGGATCGGGGACCTGGAGGTCAACCGCCTGACCCAGCAGGTGCGGCGCGCCGGTGAGCGCATCGAGCTCACGAGCAAGGAATACGGCGTCCTCGAGTACCTCCTCTCCTCGCCCGGCCGGGTCTTCTCACGCACGATGATCCTCGAGCACGTCTGGGATCAAAGCTTCGAGGGCGTCACGAACATCGTGGACGTCTACGTGCGCTACCTGCGCAGAAAGCTCGACGATCCGTTCCAGACCAAGCTGATCCACACGGTGCGGGGCGTCGGCTACTGTATCCGCGAGCCCGAGCCGCGCCGGCAGGCAGAGCCGTGAACCATCGCTCGCTCGCATTCCGGCTCGCGGTGGGCTACGCGCTCTTGCTCAGCGCGACCTTTGCGCTGGTCGGCGGTGGCATGTACTTCGGCCTGGCGCACTACCTGCGGTCGAGTCTGAGCGATTCGCTGCGGCGCAGGTCCGTGCAAGTCGAGCAGATTCTCCACGCCGCGCCCGCGACCATCCGCGATCGTGAGATCGCCGATGCGATCAACACGCGCGTGGCTCCCGAGTTCAATAACCGCTTCGTGCGCATCACCCGCGCACCCGCAACGCTCATCTACCGCTCCGGGCGACCGGCGGACGGCAGCTTCGACCCGGCGAGCATCGCGCCCGACAACGGGCCCTGGCCCGCACGCGTGGGTACGCGCCGCGTGCAGACCCGCAGCGGTCCGGTGCTGATCAGCAGCACGCCGATCGTCACGCACTCGGGCAGGTACCTGGTGGAGCTCGGCACCTCGCTCGAGCGAGTGGAGTCGGTTCAGGACCGCCTGCTCAGCCTGCTCGGCATGCTCTTGCCGGTCCTCGTGGCCTGTGCTGCCGGCGGGGGCTATCTCCTCGTCCAGCGCGCACTGCGCCCCGTGCAGCACATGGCGCAGACCGCGGCGCAGATCAGCGTGCAAAGCCTCGATGAGCGCCTGCCGGTCATGCAGACGGGCGATGCGCTGCAGGAGCTGTCACTGTCGCTCAACCACATGCTCGGCCGGCTGCACGAGTCGGTGCAGACCTCGCGCAGGTTCCTCGCCGACGCCTCTCACGAGCTGCGCACGCCGCTCACCGTGATCAAGGGGGAGCTGCAGGAGATCGTCAGAGAGGAGGGGTGCCCGCAGGAGCTGCGCGAGCGAATCGGCAGCACCCTCGAGGAGGTGGCTCGCCTGGAGCGCCTGGTGTCCGGGCTGCTGGTGCTCTCGAGGCTCGATGCAGGGGATGCGCAGCGCGAATGGGTCGATGTGGATCTCGCCGTGCTGGCAAGCCAGACCGTGGAGCAGATGCGCCTGGTGGCCGAGGA
The DNA here is from genome assembly GCA_035524075.1 of Steroidobacteraceae bacterium. GTDB lineage: Bacteria > Pseudomonadota > Gammaproteobacteria > Steroidobacterales > Steroidobacteraceae > JASHUC01. Next base: position 53,790 of record DATKPP010000013.1, read on the forward strand.
TCGCGGCGTCCAGCTCGATGCCGATCCGCTGCGCCCGCTCATCGTGCGCGGCGACCGCGGTCGGCTCAAACAGGTGATCGTCAACCTGCTCGACAACGCCATCAAGTTCACCCCGCGCGGGGGCACGGTGAGCCTGCGCACCGAGCAGCGTCCGGGTGTGGCGCTGCTCGAGGTGCGCGACACGGGGGTTGGCATTCCACAGGATGCCCTGCCGCACGTGTTCGAGAGATTCTTTCGCGCCGACGAGGCACGGACCCGGGAGGGTGACACCGCAGAGGGCGGTACCGGGCTCGGCCTTGCGATCGTGCGCTCGATCTGCACCGCGCATGGTGCGGATGTCGAGGTGGAAAGCACCCCCGGTGCGGGCAGCTGCTTTCGGGTGCGGTTCCCGCGGCCCTCGGCACTGCACGGCACGGTGCCCGGCGCACTCGGCGCCACGCCGAGCGGCCGCTGCGCACCCACCGCGGGCGAGGAGGCATTCTCGCCGGTGACCACCTCTCGAGGAGGACACTGAGCCGTGTGGATCGTCCGGGTTGCGCTGCAGCGCCCTTATACCTTCGTCGTGCTGGCGCTGTTCATCGCGCTCTTCGGCGTGCGCGCCGCGCTCACCACCCCGACCGACATCTTTCCCAACATCAACGTCCCGGTGATCAGCGTCGTGTGGAGCTACACCGGGCTGCTGCCGAACGACATGTCCGGCCGCATCATCTACTTCTACGAGCGCACGATCACCTCGCAGGTCTCCGACATCGCGCATCTCGAGTCGCAGTCGCTCTCGGGCTACGGTGTCGTCAAGATCTTCTTCCAGCCGAACGTGAACATCAGCACCGCGATGGCTCAGGTGACGGCCGCCTCGCAGACCGTGCTCAAGTATCTCCCCGCGGGCATCACCCCGCCCTACGTGCTGAGCTACAACGCCTCGAGCGTCCCGATCCTGCAGCTCGCGCTGTCGAGCAGATCGCTGCCGCAAATGCAGCTGTTCGACTACGGGCAGAACTTCATTCGGCCCCAGCTCACCACCGTCGCGGGCGCTGCGCTGCCATCGCCCTATGGAGGCCAGGTGCGCGACGTGCAGGTGGACTTCAATCAGCAGGAGATGCAGGCCCATGGGGTCTCAGCCGATGACGTGGTGAACGCCATCAGCGTGCAGAACCTGATCCTGCCGGCGGGCGATGAGAAGATCGGCAAGTTCGATTGGAGCGTCGCTCTCAATGCGAGTCCGACCAAGCTCGATCGGATCAACGATCTACCCGTCAGGACGGTCAACGGCACGGTCATCTACGTGCACGATGTGGCCTACGTCCACGACGGGGCGCCGCCGCAGACCAACCTGGTGCGCGTGAACGGCGCGCATGCGGTGCTCATGACGATCCTGAAAGCAGGCAGCGCCTCGACGCTCGACATCATCTCGGGCATCAAGGGGCTCCTGCCGCGAGTCGAGGCGGGTCTACCCTCGAGCCTGCACCTGCAGCCCGTGAGCGATCAGTCGCTGTACGTGAAGGCCTCGGTGGTCGGCGTCATCCGCGAGGCCGTGATCGCCGCCATCCTGGTGGGCTTGATGATCCTGCTGTTCCTGGGCAGCTGGCGCTCGACCGTCATCATCCTCATCGAGATCCCGCTCGCGATCCTCTTCTCGTTGACTGCGCTCTCCTGGCTCGGCGAGTCCATCAACGTCATGACCCTCGGGGGTCTGGCGCTCGCCGTCGGTATCCTCGTGGACGACGGGACGGTGACCATCGAGAACATCAACTATCACCTGGAGCTCGGCAAGTCGATCGAGCCTGCGATTCTCGATGGCGCGCAGCAGATCGTCATCCCGGCCTTCGTGACGCTGCTATGCCTGTCGATCGTGTTCGTTCCGATGTTCCAGCTCGGCGGGGTGGCCGGCTACCTCTTCAAGCCCATGGCCGAAGCCGTGGTCTTTGCGCTCGTCGGCTCGTTCACGCTCTCGAGGACCCTCGTTCCGACGATGGCGAACTTCCTCCTGCGGGGGCACACCCCTGCGGAGACTCACGGGGCGCACCCTGCTGCAGCCGTGCCCTCGCGCAATCCCCTCAAGCGCTTCCAGATCGCCTTCGAGTCGCGCTTCGCGCGCATCCGTCACCAGTACCGCCTCCTGCTCGGGCTTGCGCTGCGCAATCCACGCACCTTCATCATCGGATTCCTCGTCTGCGTCCTCGCCTCCTTCGTGCTGATGCCGTTTCTCGGCAAGGACTTCTTCCCGCAGGTCAACTCGCCGGCGATCCTGATGCACGTGCGAGCGCAGCCCGGCACGCGCATCGAGGAGACGGCGCGGTTGTTCGATCTGGTCGAGCACACGGTGCGCCGTGTGATCCCGCCTGATCAGATCGACAACATCACCGACAACATCGGTCTGCCGTTCAGCGGCATCAACATGGCGTACCAGAACACCGGGACCATCGGTCCCGAAGACGGCGATGCGCTCATCTCGCTCACGCCCGACCATGGCCCGACGGCCGATTACGTGCAGCAGCTGCGGACGATTCTGCCGCGGCAGTTCCCCGGCGCGACATTCTCGTTCCTGCCGGCCGACATCGTGTCCCAGATCCTCAACTTCGGCCTGCCCGCGCCCATCGATCTGCAGGTCATCGGCAACAACCAGGCGGCGAACTACGCCTATGCCGGCGATCTGCTCAAGCGCATTCGCCGGGTGCCGGGCATCGCGGATGCGCGCATCCAGCAGGTCTTCAACTATCCGCAGATCAACGTGAGCGTGGATCGCACGCTCGCCGGAGAGGTAGGACTCACGCAGCGCGACGTGGCGAACAGCCTGCTCGTCACGCTCTCGGGCAGCGGCCAGGTGAAGCCGAACTTCTGGCTCAACACCGAGAATGGGGTCGAGTACCCGATCGTCGCTCAGATGCCTCAGTACCGCATCGACACCCTGTCCGATCTGTCGAACGTGCCGCTCACCTCGGGGAGCACCAGGACCCCGCAATACCTGGGCGGCGTCGCCCGGATCTTCCCGGGCCCGAGCCCCGGGGTGGTGTCGCACTACAACGTGCAGCCGGTCATCGACATCTACGCCGCCACGCAGGGACGTGACCTCGGCGCAGTGGCAAGCGACGTCGAGCGGATCGTCGCTCAAACGAAGCATGAGCTGCCGCGTGCCTCGTACACGGCGCTGCGTGGCCAGGTTGCGACGATGCAGAGCGCCTTCAGTCAGCTCTACATCGGGCTGATCGGCGCGATCGTCCTCATCTACCTCGTCATCGTCGTCAATTTCCAGTCCTGGACCGATCCGTTCATCATCATCACCGCGCTCCCCGGAGCGCTCGCGGGGATCGTGTGGATGCTGTTCATGACCGGCACCACGCTTTCGGTGCCGGCGCTCACCGGCGCCATCATGTGCATGGGGATCGCCACGGCGAACAGCATCCTCGTCGTGAGCTTTGCGCGCGAGGGCATGTCGCGCGGTCTCGATGCGGCAGCCGCCGCGCTCGAATCGGGATTCACCCGCTTTCGTCCTGTGCTCATGACCGCCCTCGCAATGGTCATCGGAATGCTGCCGATGGCGCTCGCACTGGGAGAGGGCGGTGAGCAGAACGCCCCGCTGGGCCGTGCGGTGATCGGAGGGCTGCTCGTCGCCACCGTCGCAACGCTGTTCTTCGTCCCGACGGTGTTCAGCGTCCTGCATCGCGAGCACGGCAAGCAGGCCAAGCAAGTGTCCGACCCCACCGCCGCGTGATCCTGGAGACCGATCTTGATCGAGAACGACGACTTGCATCAGCACGAGCCGGCCGGGGGACACGGGATTCCACGGGATGATGGAGTCTCCACCGCGAAGCTCAGGCGCATTGGCCTCATCGCTGCCGCAGTCGCCATCCTGATCGCGGTGGTGGGGATCCTGGGGCGCTTCCTGCATGAGCGCTCGGTGGCGCACTGGACCGATGCGCAGGCCGTTCCCACGGTCCAGCTCCTCACTCCCGAGCGCGGCGTGACGGGCCTCGAGACGGTGCTGCCCGGCAACATCGAAGCCTGGTACGAGGCGCCCATCTACGCCCGCGTCAGCGGCTACTTGAAGGAGTGGTACTTCGACTACGGCGCTCATGTGAAGAAGGGGCAGGTCCTCGCGGTGATCGACGCGCCCGACCTCGATGCCCAGCTCGCAGCTGCAAAAGCCAACCTCAACTCCGCGCGCGCGCAGGTGGATGTGCGCAAGGCGCAGATGGAGTTTGCCCGCACGACGTACATCCGCTGGCGGGATTCCCCGAAGGGGGTCGTCTCCGAGCAGGAGCAGGAATCCAAGAAGGCGGACTACGGAAGCGCGAACGCTGCGTACGAAGCCTCTCTCGCGGATGTCAACGCCGACCGCGGAGTCGTCGACCGCTTGAACGCGCTCGAGCAGTTCAAGTCACTCGTCGCGCCGTTCGATGGGATCGTCACGGAGCGCAATACCGACATCGGAGCGCTCATCAATGCCGGCAGCGGCGCGGGCGGTGGCGGCGCGCCCGTACTGTTCAAGGTGGCCAAGGTGGACGAGATGCGGGTGTACGTGCAGGTGCCGCAGGCCATCTCGGCGGGGATCCATGATGGCCTGACCGCGACGCTCCTTCTGCCGCAGTACCCGGAGCGCGTGTTTCACGCGGTGGTGGCGACGACCGCCCGCGCCATCAACAACGCCGCTCGCACCCTGCTCGTCGAGCTGCACGCCGACAATCCCGACGGGGTGCTGCAGCCCGGGACCTATGCCGAGGTGCACTTCGAGCTGCCGGCGGATTCGAGCGTAGTTCACATCCCGACGAGCGCGCTCATCTTTCGCGAGGCGGGGATGCAGGTCGCACTCGTCGGCCGCGACGATCATGCGCAGCTGCGCTCGGTCACCCTGGGGCGCAATCTGGGCACCGAGGTGGAGGTGCTGAGGGGTCTCACGCCCTCGGATCGCGTGATCAACAGTCCGCCCGACTCGCTCGCGAGCGGTGATCTGGTCAACGTCGAGGGTGGCGCGCCCACGACGCGCAGCGTCGCGGACGGCGCTCGCAAGGCCGGCGGCCCTCTCGCGCAAGCCGTCGCATCGGAGCGGTGAGGCGTGTTCGAGCCCGCCAGCGCGTTGATGAGCTGCCCGAAGCGCGTGCAAGCGCCACGGCGCTTCCGGGGGGCGCTCCCAAGCGCGGCGCTTGCCTTGGCGACGGCCGCCCTGGGCAGCTGCGCGGTGGGGCCCGACTACCACACCCCGCAAGTGCGGGTCCCGGATCACTATGCTGCCGTGGCGGCGGGGCCATCCTCGGGCGCGACCTCAGCGGCCGATCTTGCCAGCTGGTGGCGCGCGCTCGGAGATCCCGAGCTCGACTCGCTCATCGAGCGTGCGGTGAAGGCCAATCCCGATGTGCTGATCGCGCTCGATCGCCTGCAGGGCGCCCGCACGTACGAGGCGGGACTGGTGGGAACCATTCTGCCGGCCGCCGATGCGAGCGGCGCATACGGAAGAGGCACGGGGAGCGATCTGACGCGCGGCAGGTCAATGGAGCCGCTCACCTCGTCGGACACGGCGCAGGGACTGAATAGCATCCGCGCGGTGGGTGGCTTCGATGCATTCTGGGAGATCGACGTGTTCGGCAAGCTGCGCCGGGAGATGCAGCAGGCGCACTACAACGCGCAAGCGGCGGCCGACGCGCGCAATGCCGTGCTCGTCTCGGTCATCGCTGACGTCGCGCGCGCCTACGTCGATCTGCGCGGCCTGCAGATGCGCGACTCGGTGCTGCGGGCGGCCGTAGACGTGCTGCAGCAGTCGCTGCGCATCGTGACCCTGCGCTATCAGCGGGGCATCACCAACGAGCTCGACGTGACTCTCGCCGCGCGCGAGCTTGCGACGTTTCGAGCGCAGCTCGCTCCGGTGGAAGCGCAGATCAAGTACGGGGAGTACACCATTGCGACCCTTCTCGGACAGTACCCGGAGGATCTGCTCGCCGAGCTCGCCCCGGCGCAGATGATCCCGTCGGTGCCGGCGACCGCGGCAACGGGGATGCCCGTCGATCTGCTGCGGCGCCGCCCCGACATTCAGCAGGCGGAGCGTGAGCTGGCAAGCGCCACGGCGGGGATTGGCGTAGCAACTGCCGATCTGTTTCCGCAGTTCATCGTGACGGGCGCAATCGGCTTCCAGCGCGGTGTGGTCGGCACGGCGGACGTGGGTAAGCACATCTGGTCGGTGGGGCCCGGCGCCGTGTGGCCGCTGCTCGACTTCGGCCAGCTCGATGCGCAGGTGCAGGTCGCAACGCTTCAGACCCGAGCGCGGCTGACGAGCTACAAGGCGCTCATCCAAACCGCTGTGCAGCAGGTGGATTCGGATGTCGACTCGTTTGCCGCCCAGCAGGCGAGCCTCAAGAGCCTCGGGGATGCCCTGGTCGCAAGCCAGCGCGCGGTGACGCTCGCCAATCAACGCTACGACCGCGGTCTGACGGACTTTCTCAACGTCGTGGATGCCGAGCGCGAGGAGTACGCGATCCAGGAGCAGTACGTCGATGCACAGGCCTCGGTGGACGATCAGTTCGTCCTGCTGTACCGGGACCTCGGGGGCGGCTGGCAGGACTTCCAGAAGCTTCCCGGCATCGTGCGGCCGCTGCCCGCCGTGCTTGCCATCTTCCGCGATACGCTCGCTCGCAGCGATCCGCTGCACGACCCATGAGCGCATCGCAGCGCTATGATGCGACCGCCACGGGCGCCCGCCCAACGGCGGGAGGTGTCTCAATCGATGTGCCGCTCGAGTTACCGCGCGCTCGTGCTGGCTGCCGGGCTTGTCATCTGTGCCGCAACTCTCGTGGCAGCTCAAACGAGGACCGCCGATCAGCTCGTTGCTCGAGGAGCTCTGAGCTACACGTTCTACTGTGCCGACTGCCACGGGGGCAACGGCGCGGGCGATGCCGCAAAGCACGTCCCGGAACTCGCAGGTCGCAGCGCGGCCTCGCTGGTACGCGACATCTCCGCGCTGCAGGATGCAGCCCGCGCGTCTCGAGGTCAGGCAACCAACCGGCATGCGCGCGTGCTGTCGCGGTTGAATTCCGAGCAGATCGAAGCGATCGCCGACTACCTCGCAAGTCTTGCGCCGCCACCCTCGTTCACGCAGTGAGCGGTGCGTCATGGCGCTGAAGGATCTGCTCGTCTATCTGGATGAGTCTGCAGGCGCGCCGCTGCGCCTGCGTCTCGCCGTCGATCTTGCGCGTCGCCACGGATGCCGGCTCACTGCGCTGTTTCTTCGCGAGTGGACTCCCGAGCAGCTTGCACGGCGCCAAACCGCCGAGCTCGGCGGCCGATCCCCCACGGAGCTCCAGCGGCTCGACCGCAGCGTCGAGGCTTCCATCGACATCACCGAGGACCACTTGCGCCGCGAGCTCGAGCGTCTGTCGGGGGAGTACGGCGTCGCGGTCGAGTGGCGCAGTGTGGATGGAGAGCCGATCCGGGTCCTGCCCCAGTACGCGCGCTATGCCGATCTGAGCATCCTCGATGTGAATACGCCGGCCGGCAGCACTGCGGCCGGCTATCGCTTCTCCGAAGAGATGCTGTTCATCGCCGGACGTCCGGTGCTCTTCGTTCCGACGCAGGGGAGCTTCCAGACGCTGGGGCGCCATGTTGCGATTGCCTGGAACTCGAGCCGCCCCGCGGCTCGCGCGGTGCACGACGCGCTACCCCTCATCGAGCAGGCCGACGAGGTGGTCGTGCTTGCGATCAATCCGGAGGACTTCATCGCGCGGCACGGTGCGCCGCCCCTGCCGCAGTTGATCGAGCATCTGCGGCGTCACGGCGCGGAGGCCCGGCCGCTGGAGGTGACGGGCATCCGCTCGGACCGCATCGCGGATGAGCTGCAGTCGCGCGCTCGCGCACTCGGCGCGGACCTCCTGGTGGCAGGTGCCTACGGGCACTCGCGGTTGCACGAGATCCTGATGGGCGGTGTCACTCGCGATCTGCTCGGGCGCATGACGCTTCCCATCATGATGTCGTATTGAGCCGCAGCGACGGGATCGTCACTCCGCGGCGCGCAGCAACTCGTTGATGGAGGTCTTGGCGCGAGTCTGCGCATCCACGCGCTTGACGATGACCGCGCAGTAAAGGCCGTAACGGCCGTCGGAGGAGGGCAGCGTGCCCGGCACCACCACGGATCCGGCCGGCACGCGTCCCTGGATGATCTCGCCGCTGGTGCGGTCGTAGATCCGCGTGCTCTGGCCGATGAAGACACCCATGGAGATGACGGAGCCTGCCTCGACGATCACGCCCTCGACGATCTCGGAGCGCGCCCCGATGAAGCAGTCGTCCTCGATGATGGTCGGGTTTGCCTGCAGCGGCTCGAGCACTCCTCCGAGCCCGACGCCGCCTGAGAGGTGCACGTTGCGCCCGACCTGCGCGCAGGAGCCGACGGTGACCCACGTGTCGACCATGGCACCGGGGCCCACGTGCGCGCCGATGTTCACGTAGCTCGGCATCAGCACGGCGTTCGGGGCGATGTAGGCCCCCTTGCGCACGATGGCGTGCGGCACGATGCGGGCGCCGCCCGCGCGCAGCCGATCTTCCGAGGCATCCGCATACTTCAGCGGCACTTTGTCGAAGAAGCGCGTGTAGCCGGCATCGATCATGCGGCTGTCGTGGGTACGGAAGTAGAGCAGCACCGCCTTTTTCAACCACTGGTGGACGATCCAGTGGCCCTCGCGCTTCTCGGCCACGCGCACCCGCCCGCTATCGAGCGCCTCGAGGCACTCGTCCAGAGTCACGGCGAGCTCGTGCGGCACGCTCTTCGGCGTGAGCTCGGCACGACGCTCGAATGCCTCATCGATCAAGCTCTGGAGAGTCTCGAGTTGAGTCATGAGCGTGGGATCTCTCAGGCAAGAAAATCGCGGATGCGTTCGGCCGCCGCGACGCATTCATCGAGGCTTGCGGTGAGCGAGATGCGCACCCGGCCAGCCCCGGGGTTGCCCCGGGGGCCCGGGCGCGCCAGGTAGCTGCCGGGCAGAAGTGTCACGTTGCGCGCAGCGTAAAGCTCGCGCACGAAGCGCTCGTCGTCCCCTCCCACGTCGGGCCACAGATAGAATGCGCCGGCGGGACGCTCCACCTTCAGCACGGACCGCAAAATCGGGACCACCCGGTCGAACTTCTCCTGGTAGAGCCGCCGGTTGGCGGCCGCGTGGGCTTCATCGCTCCAGGCGGCAATGCTCGCTGCCTGCACGAGCGGCGACATGGCCCCGCCCATGTAGGTGCGGTAGAGCAGAAAGCGCTCGAGCAGCTGCGGGTCTCCTGCCACGAAGCCGGAACGCAGCCCCGGGACGCTCGAGCGCTTGGACAGGCTGTGAAACACGATGCAGCGCTCGAAGCGGCGGTGGCCGGATGCGACCGCCGCCTGCAGCAGGCTCGGCGGCGGCTCGCGCTCATCCAGATAGATCTCCGCGTAGCACTCATCCGCGGCGACGACGAAGCCGTATTGCGCGGCGAGCGCGAGCGCTCGGCGCAGGTAGGCGGCGGGCAGCACAGCGCCGGTGGGATTTCCGGGGCTGCAGAGGATCAGCACCTGGCAGCGCTCCCACACCGCTGCGGGCACTTGCTCCAGATCCGGAATGAAGCCGGTGCTCTCGGTGGCGTCGAGGAAGTATGGCGCGGCACCCGACAACAGCGCCGCGCCTTCGTAGATCTGATAGAACGGATTCGGCATGGCCACGAGCGCACCGGCGCATCCGTCCACGGCCGCCTGAATGAACCCGAACAGCGCCTCGCGCGTGCCGTTCACGGGCAGCACCATGCTGCGAGGATCCACCGACTCGGCTGCCAGGGCGAAGCGGCGCTCGAGCCAGCGCGCAGCCGCGGAGCGCAGCTCGAGGCTGCCGATGGTCGCAGGGTAGCGGCCGAGCTGCGTGATGCCATCGCGCAGCGCATCCAGGACGAGCTGCGGTGGGGGGTGCTGCGGCTCCCCGATCGACAGCGCGATGGGCTCGAGCCGCTTCGGCGGCTGCACACCGGACTTGAGCAGCGCGAGCTTTTCGAACGGATAGGTCTGCAGCCGCTCGAGTCGCGGGTTCATGCCGCCTCGCGCCGGTCGAGTGCGCGCATGAGCCGCTCCTTCAGATGCTCCGCCGCGCTCTCCGTGAGCGGCATCAGATCGAAGTCGGTCACGTAGAACACGTCCTCGGCACGCTCACCCACGGTCATGATCTTTGCGGCGTGCAGCTCCACGCGTTCCTGCTTGAGCACGTTGCCCACATCGCACAGCAGCCCGGGACGGTCGCCGGCCACGAGCTCGAGCACCGAGCGGTGATTGCGCTCATCGACGCTCAGGTTGATCTGGGTCGGAGTGTTGAACATACGCACCTGGCGCGGCGCGCGGCGCGAGACGGCCGGCAACGGCGCGTCGGGCCGCTGCAGCGAGCGCCACAGGGCGTGCTCGATCTCCTCCAGGCGATCGGGATCGGTGATCGGCGCTCCATCGTCCTCGAGCACGTGATAAAGATCGAGGCTGAAGCCGTCGCCCGTCGGGGTGATGCGTGCATCGACGATCGTGAGTCCGAGCTGATCGAGCACCGCGGTGGTGCGTGCGAAACCGTGCCGCAGATGCGGAGCAAACGTGAGCACCGCGGTGGTGCCGCGCACGCTTTTCGCCTCGAGCGCAACCAGCGGCTCCCCCGAGCTCGGCTCGCGCTCTGCGAGCAGGCGCGTGTGCCAGGCGATCTCATCGGGCGTGTGGCGCAGGAAGTAGGCTGCGGAGAATCGCATCCAGGCGCGCTCGATCTCCGGCAGCGGCACGCCGCGCTCGATCAGGAGCCGCCGGGCGTTGTCCTGTGCCTCGCGGATGAGCTCATCCTGGTCGATCGGGCTTTCGAGCCCGCGCCGCAGCGCCCGCTTGACGCGCTCGTAGAACTCGCGCAGGAGCGAGGCCTTCCACGAGTTCCACAGCTTCGGATTGGTGCCGCGGATGTCGGCGCAGGTCAGCACGTACAGATAATCGAGATGCGTCTCGTCCCCGACGCTGCGCGCGAAGCCGTTGATCACCTGGGGATCGGAGATGTCCTGCTTCTGAGAGGTGATCGAGAGCTCCAGGTGATGGCGCACGAGCCAGGCGACCAGCCGTGCATCGTAGCGCGACAGCCCGTGCTCGAGGCAGAACGCCTCGGCATCCACCGCGCCGAGCTCGGAGTGATCTCCGCCGCGCCCCTTCGCAAGGTCGTGGAACAGCGCCGCGAGATAGGCGATCTCCGGCCGCGGCAGGTGCTGCATGATGACCGAGAGCTCGGGCAGCTCGTGGTCGTAGCGCGGCATCGCGAGACGGCGCAGGTTGCTCACGACGAACAGCGTGTGAGCATCCACCGTATAGGCATGGAACAGATCGTACTGCATGCGCCCGACCACGCGGCCGAAGGCGGTGATGTAGCGGCCGAGGACCCCGTAGGTATTCATCCGCCGCAGCTCGTGCGTGACACCGACCGGCGCGCGGATGATGTCCATGAAGAGCCGGTGATGGCGCGGATTCTGGCGAAACTCCTCGTCGATGAGCCACAGGCTGCGCGCCACGGCACGCATGGTCGAGGCGCGCACGCCGCGGATGTCCGGGTTCTGTTGCAGCAGCACGAACAGCTCGAGCAGTGCCGATGGCGTGCGCACGAAGGTGTCTTCGCCGCGCGTCTCGAGCGAGCCGTTGCGGACCTGGAAGCGCGCGTTGAGCGGCCTCGGGGGCTCGTCCTCGGTGAGGATCGCCTCGCGAAACAGCTGCAGCAGCAGCTCGTTGAGCAGGCTCACATCCATCACGGTACGGTAGTACCGCTGCATCAGCTGCTCCACGGCAAGCGTGTACGAGGCATCCTCGTAGCCGAAGGTCTTGGCGAGGCGAATCTGATGATCGAAGAGCAGACGGTCCTCGCGCCGGCCGGTCAGCACGTGCAGCCCGAAGCGAACCTTCCAGAGGAAGGCCTGCGCCTGTTTCAGGCGGCGCAGCTCCGCCGGGGTGAGAAAGCCGCGCTGCGCGAGCGCTTCGAACGAGTCCACGCCGAAGTGTCGCTTGGCGACCCAGCCGATCGTTTGAATATCGCGCAGGCCGCCCGGGCCGGTCTTGACGTTCGGCTCCAGGTTGTACGCAGTGTCGTTCGACTTCAGGTGCCGCTCGGTCTGCTCGCGCAGCTTGGCCTCGAAGAACTCGCGCACCGGCCAGACGTGCTCGGGTGAGAGCGCAGCGCGCATCGCGGCGAGCAGCTGCGCATCGCCCGCCAGCAGGCGTGCCTCGAGCAGCGTCGTCATCACGCTCACATCGGCTGCGCTCTCCTCGCGGCACTGCTCGACGGTGCGCACGCTGTGCCCGACCTCGAGCCCGATGTCCCAGAGAAACGCGATGCAGCGCTCGATCCGCGAGCGCTCGGGCGCATCGGCGGGCGCAAGCAGCAGCAGGTCCACATCCGAGCACGGATGCAGCTCGCCCCGCCCGTATCCACCGACGGCCACCAGCGCCCAGCGCATCTCATCGGGTCCGAGCTGCTCGTGCCAAACCTGGCGCAGCACGAGATCGAGAACGGCGGCACGCGCGTGCACGAGCTCCTCGACCGGATCCTCGGCAAGAAATCGACTCTTGAGCTCCTCGTGCGCCTGGCGCAGCAGGTCGCGATAAGCCGGGCCCGATCCTGCGTGGGCCGCAAGCAGCGCAGGCAGGCGCGCGAGCAGCGGCCACGGGGAGGCCGCAAGCTCCCGCTCACTCACTGCCTCATCGAGCGAATCCGGATCACTGACGGACATCGCAGCACCCGGCGGGCACCGTCATCGGTCCGCCGCACCGAGCGTCAGCACGTCCACGCCCGTTTCGGTGACGAGCACGGTGTGCTCCCACTGGGCCGAGAGCGAGTGGTCCTTGGTGACGACCGTCCACCCGTCGGGCAGGAGGCGCACGTGGCGCTTGCCTGCGTTGACCATCGGCTCGACCGTGAAAGTCATTCCCGGTCTGAGCTCGAGCCCCGTGCCGGGCTCCCCGTAGTGCAGCACCTGCGGATCCTCGTGATAGATCCGTCCGATGCCATGCCCGCAGTACTCGCGCACCACGGAGTAGGAGAGGCCTTCGACGAAGGACTGGATCGCATACCCCACGTCCCCGAGCCGTGCCCCGGGGCGCACCACCTGGATTCCCCGCCACATGGCCTCGAGGCAGGCGCGGGTGAGCCGCTCCGCCTGCACGGCCGGCTTGCCCACGCTGTACATGCGGCTGGTATCCCCGTGGAAGCCGTCCTTGATCACCGTCACGTCGATGTTGATGATGTCGCCGGCCTTCAGACGCTTGTCGTTCGGGATCCCGTGGCAGACGACGTGGTTGACCGACGTACAGATCGTCTTGGGGAACCCGCGATAGTTGAGATTGGCCGGCACGGCACTCTGCACATTCACGATGTAGTCGTGGCAGATCCGGTCGAGCTCCTCGGTCGTCACCCCGGGCTGCACGTGCGTGGTGATCATGTCGAGCACGTCCGCCGCCAGGCGCCCGGCTTCGCGCATCTTCTGCTGCTCTTCAGGGGATTTGATCGTGACGTGCATTGGAGCGGATTGAGCCCAGCGTAAGGCATTGTTCCGACGGGATGTTCATGGTATAAAGCGCGGCCCTCGTTGGCAACGAGGAAACCCACACGCGTATCACGACCAGGGCTGCTGGGTGTTCCATGCGCTTGAAAGCTTGGCTTCAGCGCGGGGAATGGCAGCCCGGGATGCGCGGAGGCCCAACCCAAACTGAGGAACATCCATGCCCGGCGTGTCGATGCGACAGATGCTGGAGGCGGGCGTCCACTTCGGACACCAAACCCGCTTCTGGAACCCGAAGATGGCACCGTTCATCTTCGGTGAGCGCAACAAGATCCACATCATCAACCTCGAGAAAACGCAGCCGCTGTATGCGGAGGCCGCGCAGTTCGTGAAGAACATCGTGGCCGACAGCGGCAAGGTGTTGTTCGTAGGCACCAAGCGCTCGGCGCGCGAGGCCGTCCAGAAGGAGGCCGAGCGTTGCGCCATGCCTTACGTCAACCAGCGTTGGCTTGGGGGCATGCTCACCAATTTCAAGACCATCCGCCAGTCGATCAAGCGCCTGGGGGAGCTCTCCGAGCTGTCATCGAGCGGCGCGCTCGACAAGCGTGGCAAGAAGGAGGCGACGCAGCTGCGTCGCGAGATGGACAAGCTCGAGAGGAGCCTCGGCGGCATCAAGCAAATGGAATCCCTGCCGGATGTGCTCTTCGTGATCGACGTGGGGCACGAGCGCATCGCCATTCACGAGGCGAAGAAGCTCGGCATTCCGGTGGTGGCGGTGGTCGATACGAACTGCTCGCCGGACGGCATCGACTACGTCGTGCCCGGCAACGATGACGCCATGCGCGCCATTCAGCTTTACACGGCCGGCATGGCCGATGCCGTCATCGAGGGCAAGGCTTCCGTGCCTCCCGTCACCGTCGGCGAGGACGAGTTCGTCGAGCTCGACGAGCTGGGTCAGCCGCGCAAGAAGGCCGCACGTGGGCGGCATCGCCCGCAGCCGGTCGTGCGCAAGAAGGCCCCGCCCCGTCGGCGCGTGCCACCGGTCAAGGCGCCGGTCGAGGTGTCCGAGGCCGACGATGTCGGCACCGACTTCGAGGATTTGGAGGAATCGGTCGCACCGCCCGCCGCCGCACCCGCCGTGCCCGCCGGACCGGCCGCGCGCCGGCGCAAGCCGCGCAGCGCCGGTGCGAGCGACGAGGGTGAAGCAGGCACAGAGGCGGGCTGAGCGATCAGTCCCCCATCGGCCGGGAGGCCGTACGCAGTGAATATCACAGCCGAAGCAGTGAAGCAGCTCCGCGAGCGCACAGGCGCGGGGATGATGGAATGCAAGAAGGCCCTCGTCGAGACCAAGGGTGATCTCGATGCGGCCGCGGAGCTCATGCGCAAGCAGGGGCTCGCCAAGGCGGACAAGCGCGCTCAGCGCATCGCCGCCGAGGGGATCATCGTCATCGAGAAGGCCGCCGACGGGCGCTCTGCGGCCATGGTAGAGGTCAACTGCGAGACGGACTTCGTCGCTCGCGAGCAGGATTTTCGGGCGTTCGCGCGCGAGGTGGCCGCACGCGTGCTCGGCGCACGGCCCGCATCGCTCGCAGCGCTGCTCGAGGCGCGGTTGCCAAGCGGCGAGAGCATCGATGAGCGCCGCCGGGCGCTCGTGGCCAAGATCGGCGAGAACATCGGCGTGCGGCGTTTCGCGCTGCTCGCGGGGGCCAGCCATCTCGGCGCCTACGTGCACGGGCACGGTGCGCGGATCGGGGCGCTCGTGGCCCTCGAGGGAGGGCAGGCTGAGCTCGCGCACGACCTTGCGATGCACGTCGCGGCAAGCAGTCCCAAGTACCGGACGAGCGCGGATGTGCCGGCCGACGTGGTTGCGAAGGAGCGCGAGATTCTCACGGAGCAGGCCCAAGGCAGTGGCAAGCCGCCCGAGATCGTGGCGAAGATGGTGGAGGGGAAGCTGCGCAAGTCCCTCGGCGAGCTGACGCTCGCGGGACAGCCCTTCGTCAAGGATCCCGACGTGACCGTCGAGAAATTGCTCGCGGGAGCACATGCGAAGGTCACGGCCTTCGAGCGGTTTGAGGTCGGTGCCGGGATCGAGAAGAAGCAGGGCGACTTCGTGGCCGAAGTGATGGCGCAGGTGCAAGGAAGCTCCGGCGGTCCCGTTCGACACTGATTCGCCGCGCGGTTGCGAGGGCGGTGCGCCTCGTGGCGCGCGCCAACCCCCTGTCGAAGGAACAGCATGAGCACGCCTGCACCGGTTCGTTACGCGCGCATCCTCGTGAAGCTGTCGGGCGAGGCGCTCATGGGCACGGGCGATTACGGCATCGATCCGAGCGTGCTCAAGCGCATCGCCGGGGAGATCCTCGACATCGCTCACATGGGCGTGCAGATCGCCGTGGTGATCGGCGGGGGCAATATCTTCCGCGGCGCAGGTCTTGCCCGCGCCGGGATGGACCGCGTGACTGCGGACCAGATGGGGATGCTTGCAACCGTGATGAACGCGCTTGCGATGCAAGACTCTCTCGAGAGCCTCGGCCTTCAATCGCGCGTGATGTCGGCCATCCGCATCAACCAGGTCTGCGAGGACTACATTCGCCGGCGCGCCATCCGTCACCTCGAGAAGGGCCGGGTCGTGGTCTTCGCCGGCGGAACCGGCAACCCCTTCTTCACCACCGACACCGCAGCCTCCCTGCGGGCGATCGAGATCAGCGCGGATGTGCTGCTGAAGGCCACCAAGGTGGACGGCGTCTACTCGGATGACCCCATGCGCAACCCCGCCGCGGTGCATTACAGCCGGCTGACCTTCGACAAGGTGCTCACCGACAAGCTCAACGTGATGGATGCCACGGCCATCGTGATGTGCCGCGACAACCGGCTCCCCTTGCGGGTCTTCAACCTCAACCGGACCGGCGACCTCACCCGTATCGCCCGCGGCGAGGACGTAGGCACGGTCGTCACTTTCGAGTAACGTGAGGATGTAGGGAAGCCGCCGGGGAGACCACATGCTAGATGACGTCAAAAAAGACGCGCAGGCGCGCATGACGAAGTGTGTGCAAACGTTTCAGGCGGATCTGAAGAAGCTGCGCACCGGGCGCGCGCATCCGAGCTTGATCGAGCATTTGAAGGTCGACTACTACGGCTCGGAGGTCCCGCTGCAGCAGATCGCGAGCATCAACGTCGAGGATGCGCGCACGCTCGTCGTGGCGCCGTGGGAGAAGCCGATGGTTCAGGCGGTCGAGAAGGCGATCCACAAATCCGACCTGGGCTTGAATCCGCTGACGGCCGGCACCGTCATCCGCATCAACATGCCGCCGCTCACCGAGGAGCGCCGCCGCGATCTCACCAAGGTGGTCCGTCACGATGCCGAGAACGCGCGGGTCGCCGTACGCAACGTGCGGCGCGATGTGATGGCGGCGATCAAGGAGCAGCTCAAGTCGAAGAAGATCTCCCAGGACGACGAGCGGCGCGCGGAGACCGAGGTGCAGAAGCTCACCGACAAACACGTCGCGGAGATCGATCAGGCCCTCGCCGCCAAGGAAAAGGAGATCATGCAGGTCTAGCCGACCGATGACCGTGCCGCGGCACATCGCCATCATCATGGATGGCAACGGACGGTGGGCAGCCGGGCGCGGCCTGCCCCGCCACGCCGGCCATCAGGCCGGCATCCAGGCCGTGCGCACCTGCGTGGAATCCTGTCGTACGCGCGGCATCGCGGCGCTCACCCTGTTCGCATTCTCCAGTGAGAATTGGTCACGCCCCAACGATGAAGTCGCGCAGCTCATGGAGCTGTTCGTGGATGCACTCGACCGCGAGATCGCAGAGCTGCACGCAAACCGCGTGCGCCTGCGGTTCATCGGCGAGCGCAGCCGTCTCGGGGCGCGGCTGCGCTCGCAGATGGCCGCCGCGGAGGCTCAGACCGGCGGCAACGATGGCCTCGCGCTGCAGGTCGCGATGAGCTACGGGGGCCGCTGGGACATCGTCAGGGCGGCGCAGAGACTCGCCGCACGCTGCCTCGAGGGCGTCCTGCGGCCGGAGGAGCTGACCGAGCAGCACCTGCAAGGTGCGCTCGAGCTGCACGATCTGCCGGACCCCGACCTGTTCATTCGAACCGGCGGGGAGCGGCGCATCAGCAATTTCCTGCTGTGGAACCTGGCATACACCGAGCTCTACTTCAGCGATCTCAACTGGCCCGACTTCGACCGGGGCGCCTTCGATGCGGCGCTGGACTTCTATGCCGGCCGTGAGCGCCGCTTCGGCCGCACTGCCGAGCAGGCCCGGAGCGCCGTGCGTGCTTAGAACCCGGATCGTGACCGCCGCGGTGCTCATCGCGCTGCTGCTCGCGGTGGTCCTGTGTTTGCCGCCATTCGCAACCGTGCTGGCCCTGGGCGCCGTGGTGCTGGCCGGGGCGTGGGAATGGTCGGGCTTCTTGCGCACCCGCTCGGGCGCTGCGCGCCTGGCCTACGTCGCCCTGGTCGGGCTGCTGCTACCGCTCAGCTGGCGAGTGACGGCCACTCCAGAGGGGACCACGGCCGTGCTGTCCGTCGCGCTCTCGTGGTGGATTCTGGCGCTGGTGTGGATCTTGTTCGCGCCGCACCGCGTCGCCCGCTGGTCGGCGGCGCTCGCCGGCCTGCTCGCGCTGGTGCCGGCCTGGGTCGCGCTCTCGCGCCTGCGCTGGGATGTGCCGCGGGGCGGGCAGTGGATGCTCTTCGTCCTGATCCTGGTGTGGGTCGCGGACATCGCCGCCTTCTTTGTCGGGCGGCGCTTCGGCAGAATGCGGCTTGCTCCCGAGGTCTCACCCGGTAAGACTTGGGAGGGCGCGCTCGGCGGCGCCGCAGTCAGTGCGCTCGTCGCCATCGCGGGCAGCCGCTGGTTTGGCGTTGCCGCGGGGGTATTCGTGCCATTGTGCCTCGTTGCGGTGGCCTTTTCGGTGGTGGGCGACTTGACGGAGAGCCTTTTGAAGCGATTCGCGGGCATGAAGGACAGCGGCACGCTCTTCCCGGGCCACGGCGGCGTCATGGACCGCATCGACAGCGTCACCGGCGCTGTCCCGGTGCTGTACTTCGGGCTCGTCGCTCTTGGAGTGGCGAAGTGATCGGAGTCGCCGTCCTCGGCTCGACCGGCTCGATCGGCACCAACACGCTCGATGTGATCGGGCGTCATCCGGATCGGTTTCGGGTCGTCGCGCTTGCGGCCCACCGCAACGCGGCGCGCCTGGCCGAGCAGATCATCCGCTGGCAGCCCGAGCTGGCAGCGCTGGCGGACACCGCCGCCATTCCGGAGCTCGAGCGCCACCTCTCCGGGGCGCGCGTACCCACGCGCGTACTCGGTGGCGCCGACGCGCTCGAGGAGATCGCTCGGCTGCCGCAGGTCGGCTCCGTGATGGCGGCAGTGGTGGGTGCGGCGGGATTGCGCTCGACGCTCGCCGCTGCTCGGGCCGGTAAGCGTCTGTTGCTCGCGAACAAGGAATCTCTCGTCATGGCAGGGACGCTGCTCATGGCGGAGGTGCGCGCCTCCGGAGGCGAGCTCCTGCCGATCGACAGCGAGCACAATGCCATCTTCCAGTGCCTGCCCCACGGGTCGCGGCCGGGGGAGTGCCCGATCGGCGTGCGACGCGTGCTGCTCACCGCCTCGGGAGGTCCGTTTCTCGAATGGCCGCTCGAGGCGATGGCCAGCGTGACACCCGAGCAGGCCTGTGCTCATCCGAACTGGGTCATGGGGCGCAAGATCTCGGTCGATTCGGCGACTCTCATGAACAAGGGCCTCGAGCTCATCGAGGCGTGCTTCCTATTCGGCCTGCCCAGGGAGCGTGTTGACATCCTGGTGCATCGCCAGAGCATCGTGCACTCGCTCGTGGAGTACGTCGATGGGTCGGTTCTCGCCCAGCTCGCATCTCCGGACATGCGTACACCGATCGCTCACGCCCTTGCGTGGCCGGAGCGAGTGGAGGCTGGAGTCCCGTTTCTCGACCTGGTGCGCACCGGACGACTGGATTTTCGCGCGCCCGATACCGTTAAATTCAGGTGTCTCGCGCTCGCCCAGGCGGCCGCGCGGGCCGGAGGTCTCGACCCCGTGGTGCTGAATGCCGCCAACGAGGTTGCCGTACACGCATTCCTGGATCGTCAATTGAACTTTCCCGATATCGCAGCAGTCATTGAGACGGTGATCACGAAGCTCTCGGGGGGGACCGTCCGGAGTCTGGATGACGTGCTGCAGGCCGACGCAGAAGCACGCAGCCTCGCGCAGGCGAGCTGCCAAGAACGCCGGAGCGGGGTGCGGGCCGCCTATGCATGAGCGCGCCGTGGCACCTGTTCCTTCCTACTAAATCTAGATTTTGAGCTCCTTCGATCGGCCGGGGTCCCGAATGATGCGCTATGGGTTGGTCTCGTTCATCCTGCTCGCCTGTTGCTCGCTCGCCGAGGCCCAGGACCTGGGCGTCGGTCCTGCTGAGCCCACCGAGACGGGAAGTCCGTCGAGCTTTACAGTCGGTGACATTCGCGTGGAGGGTCTGCAGCGCATCTCCGAGGGCACGGTCTATAACTACCTGCCGATCAACATCGGAGACAAGCTCAATCCGCAGCGGGTGCGCGAGGCCATTCGGGCGCTCTACAACACCGGGTTCTTCCGCGATGTGCAGTTTCGCCGCCAGGGCAACACGCTCATCGTGGTGGTCCTGGAGCGCCCCTCCATCGAGAGCTTCGAGATCACGGGCAACAAGGACATCAAGACCGAGGACCTGCAGAAGTCGCTGAAGGCCGTCGGGCTTGCGACCGGCAAGATCTTCGACCGGTCGGTGCTCGAGGACGTGCGCGACTACCTCACGGACCAGTACTTCAGCCGTGGCAAGTACGCCGTGAGCGTCGACGAGAAGGTCGAGGACGAGGCCGGCAACCGTGTGAAGATCAAGGTCGACATCAAGGAGGGCAAGCGCTCGAAGATCCGCGAGATCAACATCGTGGGCGCTCACGCCTACACGCAGAGCCAGATCAGGACCGGCTTCACGCTCAATACCCCGAACTTGCTCTCCTGGTACAAGCAGGACGATCGCTACTCGCGCGAGGACCTGCAGGGAGATCTCGAGAGGCTGCGCTCCTTCTACATGGATCGCGGATACGCCAATTTCCAGATCGACTCGACCCAGGTACAGATCGCACCCGACAAGAACGACATCTTCATCACGGTCAACGTCGAGGAAGGGGAGATCTTCCGCATCTCGCAGGTGAAGCTCGCGGGCACGTTCGTGGTGCCGCAAGCCGAGCTCGAGAGGCTCGTGCTCGTCGCCCCCGGAGAGATCTTCTCGCGCAAGCTCATCACCGCGACTCAGGAGCTCATCCAGAATCGCCTCGGGCAGGACGGATACGCCTTCGCGAAGGCCGAGCCGGTGCCGACGGCCAACCCCGCCACCCACAAGGTCTCACTCACCTTCTTCATCGATCCGGGCAATCGCGTCTACGTGCGCAACATCAGCTTCGAGGGCGTCACCAAGATCAACGACGAGGTGTTGCGCCGCGAGCTGCGTCAGCTCGAGGGGGGTTGGCTGTCCAACGCTCAGCTCGAGCGCTCCAAGCAGCGCATCCAGCGCTTGCCCTACGTGAAGAAGGTCGACTCCGACACCACCCCGGTGCCGGGATCGCCCGATCAGGTGGACGTGAATTACAAGATCGAGGAGGGCCCGGGCGCACAGCTCTCCGGAGGCGTCGGCTACTCGCAGCTCTACAAGCTCACGCTCAATGCGAACTACACCGACGCGGACTTCCTGGGCACCGGCGAGCGCTTCTCGGTCGACCTGTCCGGAGGTGCCTACAGCAAGGTCTACAGCATCTCCCAGACCGACCCGTACGCGACGATCGACAACATCATCCGCACGATCTCGCTGAGCTATCGCGATGTGAGCCAGTTCATCGCCACCTCCTCGCAGTTCTCCACCAAGTTGCTCACCGCGGGTCTCAGCTTCAGCTATCCCGTGAGCGAGTTCCAGTTCCTCTCCCTCGGGGTGAACGTGCAGGATGCGCAGCTGGTCACGGTGAGCGGATCCAGCGCGATCCAGGCCCAGGAATGGGTGGAGGAGAACGGCCATCCCTATCAGGAGCTGGGCGGGGTCGGCTCGGTGCAGGATTACCTGTGTGGTTGCTACGTCACGAGCGCATACCAGGTGTACGGGACGAAGTTCTGGACACCTCAGGTCACCGGCGGATGGAGCTTCGACTCGCGCAACAAGACGCTGTTCGCCGACCGCGGCACCTTCGTCCAGCTCTCCGGGACGTACACGCCCCCGGCGACCAACGTTGAGTACTGGAAGGCCGGCTTCAACTTCCTCCAGTACGTGCCGATCTACGGCAAGTTCAACGCGGACTTCAACTTGCAGCTGGGCTATGGTGAGGGGCTCGGCCGCACCACCTCGCTGCCGCCGTTCGCGCTGTTCTTCGGGGGTGGTCCGGATTCGGTGCGCGGCTTCTATCCCGGCTCTCTCGGTCCGCGCGACCAGTTCGGCAACCCCTACGGGGGTAACGCCAATGTGCTCGCCCGAGCGGAGATGATTCTGCCGATGCCGGAGAAGTTCCAGTCGAGCGCGCGGCTGAAGCTGTTCGCCGACGCAGGCAACGTCTTCTTCACGACGAAGAGCCCGCGGTTCTTTGCACCCCCCGAGTACTATTCCACCGGAGAGGTCGTGCTGGGCACCCTCGGGCCGCCTATCAACTACCACTTGGCCTATGGTAACTTGAAGGAATCGGTGGGTGTCGCCGTGGAGTGGTTGGCTCCGCTGGGGCTATTCCGGTTCAGCTTCGCGGTGCCCCTGAACGCCAATCCGGAGCGCGATACGGTCGTGAACAGCGCGGGAGCCGTGATCCCAGGAAGCTGGGGCGACAACGTCGAGCGCTTCCAGTTCGACGTGGGGCAGGCGTTCTAGGGATCCCCCGGAACGAGCGCGGAAGAATTTGGGCGTGCGGTCCTTTACGAGGTGGGTGTGATCAAGTCAGTCATTTGGGGAGCGGCGGCGCTGGTGCTCGCAACCTCCCCGGCCTGGGCCGAGCTGAAGATCGGAGTGGTCAACGTTCCGCGGCTGCTGCAGGAGTCCCCGCAGGCCAAGGAGATGCAAGCGCGCTGGCGGGCCGAGTTCGGGCCCCGTCAGCGTGCGCTGCAGACCGAGCAGCAGCAGCTGAAGCAGCGCGAGGACAAGTACCAGCGCGACGGGGCGACCATGAGCGACGATCAGCGCATGAACGAAGAGAAGCATCTGCGCGATGCCGAGCGCGACCTGCAGATCAAGCAGAGCGAGTTTCAGGACGATGTCACCGCGCGCCGTAACGAGGACCTGACCAAGCTGCAGCGCACTCTCTCCGAGGAGATCGCGAAGTTTGCTAAGGCACAGAGCTACGACCTGGTGCTCACCGACGTGGCCTACTCGACCAACACCGTGGACATCACCCCGGCGATCCTCACGCGCCTGCAGCAGGCAGGGGCCTCCGGGACCGGTGCGGCGCCCAAGGCGCCGAGGTCCAACTCGGGCCAGTGACCGGCGCCTCGCGTATCCGGCATGACGGTCTCGCTCGGCGAGCTCGCGGTGCGCTTCGGTTGCGAGCTGCGCGGGAATCCCCAGACGATCGTCGATAGCGTCGCTGCCCTGGGCCAGGCCCATGGGCGCGCGGTCGCCTTCCTCGCCGACCCACGGCACCGATCGCTGCTCACGCAAACCAAGGCCGCGGCCGTGGTGCTCGAGCCGCAGTTCGCAGCCCTTTGTCCCGTCGCGGCGCTCGTCACGGCCAACCCTCGCGCGACCTATGCGCGCATTGCAGCGCTCCTCTACCCGCGCGAGAAGCCCTCACCCGGTGTACACCCAAGCGCCGTCGTGTCGAGCGAGGCTCGAATCGATGCAACCGTCCACATCGGGGCGCTCGCCGTGGTGGGCCCGCGCGTCCGGCTCGGCGCCGGAGTCGTCGTGGGTCCGCAATGCCTGATCGACGCGGACGTGTGCGTTGAGGAGGACAGCTGGCTCGTGGGCCGGGTGACGCTCGGGCGGGGAGTGAGGGTGGGGCCGCGCGCGATCATTCACCCCGGCGCGGTGATCGGCAGCGACGGGTTCGGCTTCGCGCAAGATGCCGGTGCGTGGGTCAAGGTGCCCCAGCTTGGCAGCGTGCAGCTCGGTGCCGACGTGGAGGTCGGGGCCAATACGACGATCGATCGCGGGGCCATCGACGACACCGTTCTCGAGGATGGCGTCAAGCTCGACAACCAGATCCAGATCGGTCACAACGTACGCATCGGGGCGCATACCGTCATCGCAGGATGCACCGGCATCTCCGGCAGCACCGCCATCGGCAAGCGCTGCATGATCGGTGGGGCCGCCTCGATCAGCGGCTGGATCACGATCTGCGATGACGTGATCCTCACGGGAAGCACCTCGGTCAGCCGTTCCATCACTCGAGCGGGCGTATACTCCGGCGGGATTCCCTGCGAGGATGCAACGGGCTGGCGCAAGCTCGTGGCGCTCTTCAAGCGGCTCCCCTCCATCAATGCTCGACTCACGGCGCTCGAGCGCGCGACAGGCAAGCGCGGCGAGCCGCAGGTTTCTCACGATGACTGAAACGGCTCAGCTGGACATCCTCGCAATCCTCAAGCGCCTGCCGCATCGCTACCCGCTGCTGCTCGTCGATCGCGTGCTCGAGCTGCACTCGGGCGAGACCATCCGCGCCCTGAAGAACGTGACGTTCAACGAGCCGTTCTTCTCGGGTCACTTTCCGCAGCGCCCCGTGATGCCCGGTGTGCTCATCATCGAGGCGCTGGCGCAGGCGGCGGGGATCCTCACGTTCGTCACGGCGGGGGTGATCCCGAACGATGACACGAAGTTCTACTTCGTCGGCATCGACAAGGCGCGCTTTCGCAAGCCGGTCACCCCCGGCGATCAGCTCATCCTGACCGCAAGGCTGGAGCGCAATTTGAAGGGGATCTGGCGCTTCTCGGCTGCCGCGTACGTCGGCAGCGACGAGGTGGCCAGCGCCGACATGATGCTCACACCGGAGGCCTCGAGGTGATCGATCCGCGCGCGGCGGTCTCGCCACAGGCGCGGCTCGCACCGGATGTGACGGTGGGGCCCTTCACCGTCATCGGGCCGGACGTCGAGATCGGGCCGCGCAGCGTCGTGGGTCCCCACGCGGTGATCAACGGGCCGACAGTCCTCGGTGCCGACAATCGCGTGTTCCAGTTTGCATCGCTCGGAGATGCACCCCAGGACAAGAAGTATCGCGGCGAGCCCACCCGCTTGGAGATCGGCGACCGCAACGTCTTTCGCGAAAGCTGCACGGTCAACCGCGGAACGATCCAGGCCCAGGGTCTCACGCGCATCGGCCACGACAATCTTTTCATGGCGTTCTCGCATGTCGCCCACGACTGTCAGATCGGCAGCAACACGGTGTTCGCCAACTGCGCCTCGCTCGCAGGTCATGTCCAGATCGGCGACTGGGTTCAGCTCGGAGGGCTCACGGCGGTGCACCAGTTCGCGAAGATCGGCGCGCATGCATTCCTCGGCGGCGGCTCCATCGTGAGCCGCGACGTTCCACCGTATGTCATGGTCGCGGGCAATCCCGCCGTGCCCCATGGGGTGAACTCAGAGGGACTCAAGCGCCGCGGCTTCACGCCCGAGCAGATCCTGCACATCCGGCACGCCTACCGCCTCATCTACCGGATGGAGCTCAAGCTCGAGCAGGCGCTCGAGCAGCTCACCGCGCTCGCCCGCGAGCAGCCCGAGCTCGAAGTGCTCGTCGAGTTCATCGCGCGCTCCGATCGCAGCCTCACCCGCTGAGCGGGGAGGCCCCGCCCTCATCCTCGATCCCAGACGCTCCTGACCGGCGCACGTGGACAGCTCCCCCCGGCCGTTACATCTTGGCATCGTGGCAGGCGAATCCTCGGGCGATCAGCTCGGCGCTGCGCTGATTGCGGCGCTGCGCTCACGGGTCCCGCAGCTGCACTGCGCAGGGGTTGCGGGGCCTCTCATGCAGGCGGCGGGCTGCGAGCCCTGGGCGGCGGCTCGGGAGCTTGCGGTCATGGGCCTCATCGAGCCGCTCAAGCATCTGCCGCGGCTCCTGCGCCTGCGTCGCCGCCTGCGCACGCGCTTCGTGGCTGAGCGTCCGGATGCGTTCATCGGCGTGGACGCTCCGGCATTCAATCTGGGCCTCGCCCGGGCGCTCCGGCGCGCCGGGGTCCCCACCGTGCAGTACGTGAGCCCGCAGGTGTGGGCCTGGCGTCAGGGCCGCGTGCGCCGGATCCGGCAGGCCTGCGACCTGGTGCTGTGCCTGCTCCCCTTCGAGGCGGAGTTCTACGAGCGCCACGGTGTGCGGGCGCTCTTTGTCGGCCATCCTCTCGCCGACCAGATTCCGCTCGATATCGACCGGGCCCGCGCGCGGCGCGAGCTCGGCATCGATCCGGACGTCCCGCTGATCGCCATTCTTCCGGGCAGCCGGCTCGGGGAGGTGGAGCGGCTCGGTGCCGACTTCATTGCGGCCGCGCGCTGGGTGCAAGCGCACCGTCCCTCGGTAGAATTCATCGCACCCATGGCATCCGGGGAGGTACGCTCCATCTTCGAGCGTCAGATGCGCGGGGGCGGATGGGGCGCGGTGCGGATCGTGGATGGTCAAGCGCAGCGAGTGTTGTCGGCCGCGGATGCGGCGCTCGTCACCTCGGGAACGGCGACTCTCGAGGCGCTGCTGTGCAAGGTTCCGATGGTGGTGGCTTACCGGTTCGCTCCGCTCACGGCCTGGGCGATCAAGTGCTTGCGCCTCGTGAAGGTCCGATACTTCTCCCAGCCGAATCTGCTCGCCGGCAGAGGGCTCGTACCCGAGTTCTTTCAGGCGCAGGTGACGCCCCAGGGGCTTGGAGCTGCAGTTCTGAAAGCTCTGGAAGACCGGCCCCGGCGGGCAGCCCTCGAGGAGGAATTTCGCCGCGTGCACCGGGAGCTGCGCCTGGGGGGAGCCGAGCGGGCGGCCACCGCCATACTGCAGCTGATCGAGCAGGCTCGAGCAAGCCGCACGGAGAATCCCTCCCGATGAGAGCGGGGAGGCTGGTTGCGGGAGTGGACGAGGCCGGGCGCGGACCGCTCGCAGGGCCCGTGGTGGCGGCCGCGGTCATCTTGCATCCGCGCCGGCGCATCGAAGGTCTGGCCGACTCCAAGACCCTCGCGCCGCAGGTGCGCGAGGAGCTTGCCGCGGCCATTCGATCCCGGGCGCTCGCCTGGGGGATCGCCTGGTCCGATCGCGAGGAGATCGATGAGCTCAACATTCTGCAGGCGAGCTTGCTTGCGATGCGGCGTGCGCTACTGTGCTTGCCGGTCCTCCCGCGCCATGTGCAAGTGGATGGGGACTGCGTGCCGTGCGTCGAGGATCTGCGTCTGGCATGCACGATCGAGGCCATCGTGGGCGGCGACAGCTCCATTGCCGCAATCAGCGCGGCATCGATCCTCGCCAAGACTCATCGCGATGCGATGATGCGCGGCCTGGACACCTGCTACCCGGGGTTCGACTTCGCAACTCACAAGGGCTACGCAACCCCCGCGCACCTGCAGACGCTGCGCTCGCTCGCCCCCTCGCCACTGCACCGCCGCTCCTTCGCACCGGTCAAGGGCTGAGCCACGATGCCGCACGGTTTCGTCCACTTGCGCCTGCACACCGAGTACTCGCTCGTCGATAGCGTCGTGCGCGTTACCGAGCTCATGGATGCCGTCGCCGCGGCGCACATGCCCGCCGTGGCCCTGACGGACGAGACGAACCTTTTTGCGATGGTGAAGTTCTACCGCGCCGCGCTCGAGCGCGGCGTGAAGCCCATCATCGGGGTGGATCTGCGAGTGGCCGAGCCCACCGATCGCTCGCACGCCTCGCGCCTGACCCTCCTCTGTCAGAGCGAGACCGGCTATCGGAATATCACCCGGCTGGTGAGCCGGGCCTACCTCGAGCGGTCCCAACGCGCAGCCCCGCTCATCGAGCGCCACTGGCTCACGGCGCGCGAGCTCGCGGGCACGATTGCACTCTCGGCGGCGACCGAAGGGGACGTGGGGCGAGCGCTCTCGCACGGGCGCGAGCTCGAGGCCGAGCGCGCGCTCGATGCGTGGCTCGATCTGTTCGGCGACCGGTTCTATCTCGAGCTGCAGCGCATCGGCCGGCCCGACGAGGAGGCGTACATCGCCGCTGCGGTCGCACTGGCAGCGCGGCGGGGCGTCCCCGTCGTGGCCACCAACGATGTTCGATTCCTCACGGCTGCGGATTTCGAGCCGCACGAGGCCCGGGTGTGCATCCATGAGGGCGCTCTGCTCACCGACCCCAGCCGTCCACGCCGCTACACGGCGCAGCAGTACCTGCGCACGCCGGCGGAGATGGCCGTCCTGTTTGCCGACGTGCCCGAGGCCCTGGCCAACTCCGTCGAGATCGCGCGCCGCTGCAGCCTTGCGCTGAAGCTGGGGGAGGCGCGGCTGCCGGACTATCCGCTGCCTGCCGGCACGAGCATCGTTGACTACCTGCGCATCGAGGCGGAGCGCGGATTGGACGCGCGGCTGGCCGGGCGCGTGCTCGAGCGCGAGCCCTATCGCAAGCGCCTCGCAGGCGAGCTCGACGTGATCTGCAAGATGGGATTTGCCGGTTACTTCCTGATCGTCGCGGATTTCATCCGCTGGGCGCGCGCGAACGGCGTGCCGGTCGGTCCGGGCCGCGGCTCCGGGGCTGGCTCCCTCGTCGCCTTCGGCCTGTCGATCACCGACCTCGATCCCATCGAGCACGATTTGCTGTTCGAGCGTTTCTTGAATCCCGAGCGCGTGTCGATGCCGGACTTCGACATCGACTTCTGCATGGAGGGACGCGACCGCGTCATCGAGTACGTTGCGCAGAAGTACGGGCGCGAGCGCGTCTCGCAGATCATCACCTACGGCACGATGGCGGCCAAGGCCGTGGTGCGCGATGTGGGGCGCGTGCTCGGGATGAGCTACGGCTTCGTGGATCGCATCGCCAAGCTCATCCCGTTCGAGCTCGGCATCACGCTCGAGGCTGCGCTCGCCAAGGAGCCAGAGCTCAAGCGCCTGTACGAGGCGGAGGAGGAGGTCAAGAACCTCATCGATCTGGCCCGCTCGCTCGAGGGCCTGACGCGCAACGCCGGCACGCACGCCGGGGGGGTCGTGATCGCACCCTCCGCGCTCACTGATTTTGCGCCGCTCTACCGCGAGGAGAGCGGGGCAAGCGTCGTCACGCAGTTCGACAAGGACGATGTGGAGGCCGCGGGGCTCGTCAAGTTCGACTTCCTCGGGCTGCGCACTCTCACGATCATCGATCGTGCGGTGGTTATCATCAACCGCATCCGCGCCGCACGCACCGAGCCGCCGCTCGTGGTGGCAAGCCTGCCCATGGACGATGCGGCGACGTTCGCATTGCTCAAGTCCGGGCGCACGACGGCCGTATTCCAGCTCGAGTCGCGCGGCATGAAGGATCTCATCCGCAGGCTTCAGCCCGATCGCTTCGAGGATATCGTTGCGATCAATGCGCTGTTCCGGCCCGGTCCGCTGCAGTCGGGGATGGTCGATGACTTCATCAACCGCAAGCACGGTCGCATCGACGGCCCGATCGACTACCTGCATCCGAGCCTGAAGCCCGTGCTCGCGCCGACCTATGGGGTCATCCTGTACCAGGAGCAGGTGATGCAGATCGCGCAGGTTCTGGCCGGCTACACGCTCGGCGCCGCCGACCTGTTGCGCCGCGCGATGGGCAAGAAGAAGCCCGAGGAGATGGCCAAGCAGCGCTCCGTGTTCGTCGAGGGCGCCGTGCAGCGCGGCGTCGATCGGCATCGCGCCGCGCACATCTTCGATCTGATGGAGAAGTTTGCGGGATACGGCTTCAACAAGTCGCACTCCGCCGCCTACGCGTTGCTGTCATATCAGACCGCATACCTCAAGGCGCACGATCCGGCCGCCTTCATGGCGGCGGTCCTCTCGGCCGACATGGATCACACCGACAAAGTCGTCATGATGATCGAGGAGTGCAAGCAGCTCGGTCTGACGGTGGAGCCCCCCGGCGTCAACCGCTCGCGCTACGAGTTCGCAGTGGCCGACGAGCGCACGATCCTCTACGGTCTGGGGGCGATCAAGGGCCTGGGGCTCGGCCCGATCGAGGCGCTGATCGCCGAGCGCGAGAGCGGTGGGGAGTTCACGAGCCTCGAGGATCTGTGCCGTCGCATGGATCTGCAGAAGCTCAATCGCCGTGCGCTCGAGGCGCTCATCCGCTCCGGCAGCATGGATGGGCTGGGGACGAACCGCGCGACGCTCATGAGCCGCCTGCCGGCGGCCATGCTGCTCGGGGATCAAAGCTCGCGCGCGGTCCAGGCGGGTCAGAGCGATCTGTTCGGTCTGGCGGCCGCGCAGGGCGCTCAACGCTCGGTTGCCCCGAGCGGCGAGCTGCGCGAGCTGCCGGATTGGAGCGAGCAGGTGCGCCTGGCCGGGGAGCGCGAGACGCTCGGCTTGTATCTCACGGGCCACCCGATCGATCGCTTCGAGGCCGATCTGCCACGCTTTGTCAGCGCGCGCATCGGCGAGCTCGTGAGCGAGCGTCCTGCGGCTGCACCCGAGCCGGGGCGCGGCTTCAGCGCGGGCCGCCCCACGACGGTGGCCGGGCTGGTGGATGAGGTGCGAAAGCGCGGCCCGCGCGTGAGTGTGCTGCTCGATGATCGATCGGGCAGGCTCGAGGTGATGCTGTTCGATGAGGTGTATCAGCAGTGCCGCGATCTGATCGCCAAGGACTCGCTGATCCTCGTCGAGGGCATGCTGCGCTTCGATGACTTCAGCGACGGCTGGCGGCTTGCAGCGCGGCGCGTCACCGACCTGTACAAGGCGCGCGAGCAGCAGGCGCAGCGCCTGCTGCTGCGCTGGCCCGCCGCGGAGAAGGAGCGCTCGCTCATCGAGCGTCTGGCACACGTGCTCGGCCCGTGGCGCAATGGACACTGTGCGGTGAGCGTTCAATACCGCGGTGCCGATGCCAGCTGCGCGCTCACTCTGCCGGCGGAGTGGAACGTGCGCCCCACGCGGGAGCTGGTCGATCAGCTCGAGGGGTTCTTCGGGCGAGACGGGGTGAAGCTCATCTACGGACCACCCCCCTCCCTGCGATCGTTCGGCGCCGGCGCGGGACTGGACGCCACCAGCGCCCAACCGTAACCTGCGGCGGTTGAGCCCCAGGAGTCCGACTCAGGTCCCATGGCCGTCTCGTTTCTCGATTTTGAACAGCCCATTGCCGAGCTCGAAGCCAAGATCGAGGAGCTCAAGCACGTCGGCTCCGACTCGGAAGTGAACATCAGCGATGAGATCGAGCGGCTGCAGGCGAAGAGCCGCCAGCTCACCGTCAGCATCTTCGAGAATCTCACACCCTGGCAGATCACCCAGCTCGCCCGTCATCCGCAGCGCCCGTATGCGCTCGATTACGTGAACGCCATGTGCAGCGAGTTCAACGAGTTGCACGGGGATCGCATGTTCGGGGACGACCTCGCGATCGTCGGGGGGCTCGGCCGGCTCGAGGACCGCGCGGTGATGATCATCGGCCACCAGAAGGGGCGCGATACGAAGGACCGCGTGCGTCGCAATTACGGCATGCCCAAGCCCGAGGGCTACCGCAAGGCGTTGCGGTTGATGCGACTCGCCGAGCGCTTTCATCTGCCGATCATCACGCTCATCGACACCCCCGGTGCCTACCCGGGCATCGGCGGAGAGGAGCGCGGCCAGGCCGAGGCGATTGCACGCAATCTGTTCGAGATGGCCGTGCTGAGCGTGCCGATCGTCACGGCCGTCACGGGAGAGGGCGGCTCCGGAGGCGCGCTCGCGATCGGCGTGTGCGATCGGTTGATCATGCTCCAGTACAGCACCTACTCGGTCATCTCCCCCGAGCCATGCGCCTCGATCCTCTGGAGGAGCACGGACAAGAAGGAGGTGGCCGCCGAGGCGCTCGGGCTCACTGCGCAACGGCTGTACCAGCTCGGGCTGATCGATGAGGTGCTCGAGGAGCCCCTCGGGGGTGCCCACCGCGACGCCGGCGCGATGGCCGCGGTACTCAAGGCCGCCCTGATTCGCAGCCTCGATGAGCTCGAGCGGCTGTCGGTCGAGGAGCTGCGCGCGCGGCGCAGCGCGCGCATCGTCTCCTTCGGGGTGTACTCGGAGGAGGGGGGCAAGTGAATGCGGCGTCCGGCGGCATTCGAGCAGCGCGTCGCGGGGAGCCTCAAGATGGCTCTGCCCGATCACCGAACTGCGGCGCTCTGTGTCGCATTCAGCGGCGGTGTCGATTCCACCGTCTTGCTCACTGCGCTCGCGATGCTTCGCGGGGCGCGACGCTCGCTGCGCGCCGTACACATCGACCACCGGGTGCATCCGAATTCGCGGCGCTGGGCTGCACACTGCCGCGCGATCGCCGAGCGGCTGCGGGTGCCGCTCAAGGTGCTCGAGCTGGATGTGGATCGCCCCGCGGGCGCCTCCCTGGAGGCAGCCTTGCGCGATGCGCGCTATCGGGCGCTCGAGCAGGAGCTCGAAGTCTCCGAGGTGCTGCTCACGGCCCAGCACGCCGACGATCAGCTCGAAACCGTGCTTCTACAGCTGTTCCGCGGCGCGGGGCTTCCGGGCCTCTCCGCCATGGCGCCCGTCGCACCCTTCGGTCGGGGACGCATCGCTCGGCCGCTGCTGGGGATCGAGCGCTGCGAGATCGAGGCCTGGGCGCACGCGCGGCAGCTCCAGTGGGTCGAGGATGACACCAACGCCGACGAGGCGCTGGATCGCAATTACCTCAGGCGCCGCATCGTATCTCTGGTGCGCGCGCGCTGGCCGGCGGCCAGCCGGGCCGTAGCGCGCAGCGCGCGTCATGCGGCCGAGGCACAGCGGCTGCTCGATCTGATGGGGCGGCTCGATGCCGAGCGGGCGGCGGTCGGCGCGGCGCTGGGCATCCAGCGGCTGCGGGGACTGCCCCTCGAGCGGCGGCGCAATGTGTTGCGATACTGGATCGCTCGCAGCGGGACATCGCTGCCGGATGCGCGGCGCCTGGAGCAGCTCGCAGGCCCCCTGCTTCAGGCACGTGCGGATGCTCACCCGCAGGTCTCCTGGGGCGGCACCGTGGCGCAACGCGAAGGGTCCCTGCTGCAGCTCGTACCGAGGCGCCATCCGATCACGCTCGAGTCGCTGCCGTGGTCGCCCCGCAGCGCTCCGGAGCTCGAGCTACCCCCGGGCCTGGGCCGCCTGGAGCTTGCGCGCGATCGGCATGGGCCGATCGACCTCGATGCGCTTCCCGAGCGGGTGACTGTACGGCTGCGCTGCGGCGGTGAGCGGCTGCGGCCACGCCGCGGGGGACCGCGGCGCACGCTCAAATCGCTGCTGCAAGAGGCGCACGTGGGGCAGGCCGAGCGGGGGCGCATCCCGCTCCTGTGGTGCGGCGAGCAGCTGCTCGCCGCGGGAGACCTGTGGGTGGATGCGGCAATCCAGGCCACACCCGCAACGCCGCACCGCGGCCGTTTGCTGTGGCATCGCGCCCCCTGAGCCTGTCGCGCTTCAACGTCGCCCGCGGCTGTGCTAGTCTGTTGGCCCGTCGATTCACGGCCGCAGGCCGCGCTCCTCTGTGCGACGGGATCCCTGAAATCTCTCATGAGCCGCTTCGTTTTCGTCACTGGCGGAGTCGTGTCCTCTTTGGGCAAGGGGATTGCCGCCGCCTCGCTCGGCGCGATCCTCGAGGCCCGCGGACTGAAGGTCTCCATGGTCAAGCTCGATCCCTACATCAACGTGGATCCGGGCACCATGAGTCCCTTCCAGCACGGGGAAGTGTTCGTCACCCAGGACGGCACCGAAACCGACCTCGATCTGGGGCACTACGAGCGCTTCGTGCGCACCACCACGGGCCGCAATAGCAACTTCACGACCGGCCGGATCTACGAGCGCGTGATCGCCAAGGAGCGCCGCGGAGACTATCTCGGCGCCACGGTGCAGGTGATTCCGCACATCACCGATGAGATCAAGAGCAGCGTCAAGCTCGGAGCAGGCGATGCCGATGTGTGCATGGTCGAGATCGGGGGAACGGTCGGCGACATCGAGTCCCTGCCGTTCCTCGAGGCCATTCGCCAGCTCGGCGTCGAGCTCGGTCGCAGTCACTGTGTCTACATGCATCTCACGCTCGTTCCGATCGTGGGCGGCTCGGGGCCCGGTGAGATCAAGACCAAGCCCACGCAGCATTCGGTGAAGGAGCTGCGCGGCATCGGCATCCAGCCCGATGTGCTCCTGTGCCGCTGCCGGCAGGGGTTGCCCGAGGAGCAGCGCCGCAAGATCGCGCTCTTCACGAACGTCGAGGAGCGCGCGGTCATCTCGGCCGTGGATGCCGAGAACATTTATCAGATTCCGATTCTGCTGCACGAGCAGGGCCTCGATGACATCATCGTCGACAAGTTGCGGCTCAACGTCCCACCGACCGACCTGGCCGAATGGCGCCAGGTCGTGAGCAGCCGGGCCAATCCGGACGGCCAGGTCGATGTCGCCATGGTCGGCAAGTATGTCCAGATCCGCGACTCCTACATGTCCCTCAACGAGGCATTGACGCACGCCGGCGCCAAGTCGCGCACCCGGGTGAACATCCATTACATCGAATCGACCGACATCGAGCAGCACGGCACCCGGGCGCTCGAGGGAATGGATGCGATCCTGGTGCCGGGGGGCTTCGGGGAGCGCGGCATCGAGGGCAAGATCCGCGCGGTGCGCTTCGCCCGCGAGAATCGCATTCCCTATCTGGGCCTGTGCCTGGGGATGCAGATCGCAGTCATCGAGTATGGCCGCAACGTCCTGGGCCTTGCCGAGGCGAACAGCACGGAGTTCAACAAGGCGACGCCCCATCCGGTCATCGCACTGATCACGGAATGGCAGGACCAGGCGCGCGGCTCGCAGCTGCGGACCGAAACCTCGGGCAAGGGTGGGACCATGCGGCTCGGGGCCCAGGAGGTGATGCTCGCGGCAGGCTCGCGGGTGCGCGAGCTCTACGGCCGCGACATGATATTGGAGCGCCATCGGCATCGCTTCGAGTTCAACAACGGCTACCTCGAGCGCTATCGGCTCGCCGGCATGCGATTCTCGGGCTTCTCCCGGGACGGGCTGGTCGAGATCGTGGAGATCCCGGCACACCCCTGGTTCGTTGCGACGCAGTTTCACCCCGAGTTCACCTCGACCCCTCGCGATGGACATCCGCTGTTCACCGCCTTTATCCGCGCCGCGCGCGCGCAACGTGCCGCGCAGCTGCCCGCGGCCGCCGGAGCATGAGGCTCCTGGGGCACGAGGTCGGTCTCGACAGCCCGTTCTTTCTCATCGCCGGGCCGTGCGTGATCGAGGAGCCCGCGCTCACGACCGACATCGCCGGCAGCCTCAAGGAGATCACCGCCCGGCTGGGCATTCCCTTCATCTTCAAGGCGTCCTTCGACAAGGCCAATCGCTCCTCCTCGAGGAGCTACCGCGGACCCGGGATCGAGGCGGGGCTCGCGGTCCTCGAGCGCATTCGCACCGAGCTCGCAGTGCCGGTGCTCACCGACGTGCACGAGGACACCCCGCTCGGGGAGGTCGCCGCGGTGGTGGACGTGCTGCAGACGCCGGCGTTCCTGTGCCGCCAGACCAACTTCATCGTCAGCGTCGCCTCGCAGGGCAAGCCGGTCAACATCAAGAAGGGCCAGTTCCTCTCGCCCTGGGAGATGAAGAACGTGGTCGAGAAGGCCCGCTCGACGGGCAATGCGAGCATTCTGGTGTGCGAGCGGGGCTTCTCCTTCGGCTATCAGAATCTGATCGCCGACATGCGCTCGCTCGCGGTGATGCGCGAGACCGGCTGCCCGGTCGTGTTCGATGCGACGCATTCCGTGCAGCTTCCGGGAGCGCAGGGAAGCGCATCCGGCGGGCAGCGCGAGTTCATTCCAGTCCTCGCACGGGCTGCAATCGCCACGGGCATCTCCGGGCTCTTCATGGAGACGCACCCCGACCCCGCGAAGGCACTCTCCGACGGACCCAATGCCTGGCCGCTGGCGCGCATGGAGCCTCTGCTTGAAACCCTGCGGGCGCTCGACTCGGCGGTCAAATCACGGCCGCTGGAAGAGTCGCTCCTGTGAGGGGCAGCTCTGGTAGGCTCTCGCCCCGATGAGGTGGCTTGCGGCAGCGCTCTCGATCGTCTTGGTACTTCTGCAGTATCGGCTGTGGATCTCGCACAATGGCGTGCGCGAGCTCGGACCGCTCGAGGCGGCCGTGGCGACCCAGAGCTCCGAGAACGCCCGGTTGACCGAGCGCAACCACGAGCTGGCCGCAGAGGTGCACGACCTGAAGAATGGCATGACCGCGCTCGAGGAGCGGGCCCGCAGCGAGCTCGGCATGATCGGCGCGAACGAGACGTTCTATCAGGTCGTGCCGCCCGTCGAGACGCACACCGCGCAGCGCTGAGGCTCTGCGTCGCCGCACTCCGATGCAGTACTGGCTCATCATGCCGGCCGCAGGCAGTGGTCAACGCTTCGGTGAGCCATACCCCAAGCAGTACGCGAGCATCCACGGCCGTGCCATCATCGAGTGGGCCCTGGATCCTTTTTGGGACGATGCTCGCTGCGCGGGTCTGGTCGTGGCGCTTGCGCCCGGGGATCCCCACTGGTCGCGCATCGCGCAACGGCTCGGGGAGGGTCGCATTCGCACGGCGCAAGGGGGTGCCACGCGCTCGGAGTCCGTGCGCCGGGCTCTGGCGGCACTGGAGGATCGTGCCGCGCCGGGCGACTGGGTGCTCGTGCACGATGCGGCACGGCCCTGCCTCTTGCGCCTGGACCTCGACCGCCTGCTCTCCCGATGTGCCGATCACCCGGTCGGTGGACTGCTCGCCAGCCCGGTCGCCGACACGCTCAAGAGGGAGAGCCCGGAGGGCGCCATCGAGGCTACGGTCGAGCGTGCGGGACTCTGGCGCGCACTGACGCCGCAGATGTTCCGCTACGGAGCGCTGTGCGCCGCGCTCGATGCCGCCTTCGCCGCGGGGCGCTCCCCGACGGACGAATCGCAGGCGCTCGAGTGGACGGGCGCGCGCCCTGTGCGCGTCGCAGGCTCGGCGAGCAACATCAAAGTCACGACCGCCGAGGATCTGACCCTCGCGCGCGCATTGCTTGCAAGCCCTTCGGGGCAGGACGCAACCATGAGAATCGGATCGGGAATCGATGTGCATGCGTTCGGCCCCGGAGAGTTCGTGATGCTCGGAGGGGTGCGCATCCCGCACACGAGCGGCGTCGTGGCGCATTCCGATGGAGATGTGGTGCTGCACGCGCTGTGCGATGCGCTGCTGGGCGCCTGCGGGCTGGGCGACATCGGGCAGCACTTCCGCGACGATGACCCTCGGTGGCGCGGTGCCGACAGCAGCCACTTCGTGACCTCCGTGCTCGCGCTGCTCAAGGAGCGCGCGCTCGCCGTGTCCAACGCCGATATCACCGTGCTCGCCGAAGCCCCGCGCCTTTCCGGTTACCGCGATGAGATGCGCCGGACCATCGCACGGCTGCTCGAGGTGTCCGAGGAGTGCATCAACATCAAGGCCACGACGACCGAGCGGCTCGGCTTCCTCGGCCGTCGCGAAGGCATCGCGGCTCAGGCCGTCGTGTTGCTGAGAAGCACGTAGAGCGCGCCCGTACCCCCATCGACGCGACGTGCCGAAACGAACGCGAGCACGTGCGAGCAGCGCCGCAGGATCCCGCTCACCGAGACCTTGAGCACCGGTCCGCGCGGTCCCGAGCGCAGCCCCTTGCCGTGAATGATGCGTACGCAGCGTGCGCCGCGCCGCACCGCGTGCGCGAGGAAACCGCGCAGTGCGGACTTGGCCGCAAGGACGGTCAAGCCGTGCAGGTCGATCTCCGCCTCGATCCGGTACTGGCCCCGCCGCAGCTGCTGCAGAACCGAGCGGCGCACTCCCGGGCGGGCGTAGGAGATCACCTCTCCGCCCGCGAGATAGGGGTCATCCGGCTCCCCGTGCAGGCTCTCATCGAGGATCGCCGCCCGATCGGCACGGGTGAACTGCGCGCGCGGCGGGGGCTTCGGTCGCGGCAGGCGCGCGCGGTCGTCCTCGATCGGGCGCACCTCACCGATCGCCCGCCGAAACAGCGCCGCGTCTTCGTCCTGCAAGGGTTGCGGGATATCCTCGGGAGCGCGCTCGCGCTGAGACCGCGCCCGAGCCTCCCGCGAGGGGCCTTCACCCGCTATATTGGCGCGCCTCTTCGAACCGGCCATGACTTCTGCAGCGTGAAAATACTGATCAGCAACGATGACGGCTACCGAGCCGAGGGCATCCTACAACTGAAAGAGGCCCTCGCGCCTCTGGCCGACATCACCGTCGTGGCACCGGATCGCAACCGCAGTGGCGCCAGCAACTCCTTGACGCTGGACGTGCCCCTCAGGGTTTTCCAGGCCGAGCCGAACGTCTACTACGTGATCGGAACCCCGACCGACTGCGTGCACCTTGCGATCTCGGGCCTGTTCGACTTCGAGCACGACATGGTCGTCTCGGGAATCAACGACGGACCGAACCTCGGGGACGACGTGCTCTATTCGGGAACCGTCGCGGCGGCGATCGAGGGACGGTTCCTGGGGCTGCCAACGCTCGCGCTGTCCCTGTGCACCGACCCGCAGAGCGGGCGGCATTTCGCGAGCGGCGCGCGCGTGGCGCGCTTGCTGGTCGAGCAGCTGCTCGAGCGACCGCTCGAGCGGTCGCTGATCCTCAGCGTGAACGTGCCCGATGTGCCGTACGAGCAGCTGCGTGGATTCCGGGCCACGCGACTGGGTTTCCGTCACCGCTCGGAGCAAGTTCTGCGGGCGCACGACCCGCGCGGCCGTCCGGTGTACTGGGTGGGTCCGGCCGGCCCGCAGCAGGATGCGGGGCCCGGCACCGATTTTCACGCCGTGGCCGAGGGGTACGTCTCGGTGACACCGCTGCAGATCGATCTCACACGGCATGCGGCCCTGCCGATGCTCACGACCTGGTTGGACGGCATCGATGGTTGATCTGAGGCTCACCGGCATTGGAATGACCTCCGCGCGCACCCGCGACCGGCTGGTCCAGCGCCTGCGGGAGCAGGGCATCTCCAACCTCGCAGTGCTGGAGCGCATCCGCAACGTTCCGCGCCACATCTTCATGGACGAGGCCCTCAGCAGCCGAGCCTATGAGGACACGGCGCTGCCCATCGGCTTTGGTCAGACGATCTCTCAGCCCTACATCGTCGCGCGCATGACCGAGGCGCTGCTCGAGGGGCCTCCGCTCAGCAACGTCCTGGAGGTCGGGACGGGCTGCGGCTACCAAACGGCCGTACTCGCGCCGCTCGTGGGCAAGCTCTACACCGTCGAGCGAATCGAGCCGCTCATCGAGCGGGCGCGCCAGCGCATCAAGGAGCTCGGACTGCGCAACGTGCGCTTTCGTCACGGCGACGGCAGCGCCGGTTGGAAATCGCACGCGCCCTACGATGGCATCCTCGTGAGCGCAGCGCCGCTCACGATTCCCGATCTGCTGCTGCAACAGCTGAGCATGGGGGGGCGCCTGATCGTGCCGGTCGGGGCCGAGGGCGAGCAGGAGCTCGTGCGGCTCACCCGCAAGGAGCAACGCCTCGAGCGGCAGTCGCTCGGGGCCGTCTCGTTCGTGCCTCTGCTCGGGGGGACCCTGTAGGAAGCTTACGAGAAACAACTCTATATTAGATCCGTAAGTATCTGAAAGTTAGATAACAAGTCGTCACGGGTCCTCCGGGCATGCTCGCGCGTCGATTTTAGAGCGCCTCAGGCAGACCAAGTCTCAAATGCCACGATGGCTTGCGAATGGAACTGCAAGCCGTTTAACATGTCGTGAAACCCCGACATAATCGCGCCAACGCTCGCGGGTGTCGTGACCTTTGGGAGGGCAATTCGGAGAAGGCACGGGGTGGGGATCGGGCGAAAAAAGCAAGAAAAATATCGGCAAAAGCAAAAAGATATAGTTAATTGTTCGAGTCTGTCAGCTTCGAATGATTGCTCGAGAATATCGGTGGAAATCTCTCCCCCTGTGCCTTCTCTCGATTGCGCCTCTTGCGCTTCGCCTCCTCAGCTGAGGAACAGTAGCGCCACCACCCGCCGATCCTCCTGGACCAGCACGTTGTAGGTCCGGCACGCAGCCCCGAGATCCATCGCCTCGAGTCCCACCCCGCGCGCCGCGAACGCCTGGCGGATCTCTGCCGCCGGAAAGCTC
Source organism: Steroidobacteraceae bacterium (assembly GCA_035524075.1). Lineage (GTDB taxonomy): Bacteria > Pseudomonadota > Gammaproteobacteria > Steroidobacterales > Steroidobacteraceae > JASHUC01. The sequence continues at coordinate 93,476 of DATKPP010000013.1, forward strand.
TGCCGGGATGCGGTGCCGAGCAGCACCACCTCGGGCTCGAGCGCAAAGATCTCCTCGAGGTGCGCAGCTTCAAGACTCTCCGCACTCCTCGCCGGCAGCGAGGTGATCAGCGCGTTGGCGGCCACGATGCAGTGCGTGCTCACCACACGCTCACCGATCTGCACTCCTTCGCGCCCGTAACCGCGAATGAGGTTCACATCGCTGCGTGCATCGCGTGTGAGCTTCATCCGACTACCATACGCTTCGTGACCGAGCTCGTCATAGTCGCCGCCGACCTCTATCTCGCGGGCAGCTCGGCCGCCATGCTGCCGATGAGCTCGAGCCTGCCGGGCCTTGCGCGCCTGCTGCAGTTCGGTCGGGTCGAGATGCTGGCGCACGGGTGGCGTTGCGAGCTTGCTCGCTGGCTGGGACGCTGCGATCTTGCTGCGCTGAGCCCGGCACCGATTGCCGCGACGGCGGTGCTGCACGGCGCCTCATCCCGTAGCCCGGCCGACGCATTCGTGTGGTTCGCAGATCCCCTCCACCTGGTCGCAAGCCTCACGAGTGTGCACCTCATGCCGCAGGGGCTGTTGCGAGTCGATGCGGCCGCACAGGGGCACCTCGTGCAAGCGTTCGACGACACCTTCGGTGGTGCCGGATACGCGCTGACCCCCACACGCGCCGGCCGCTTCCTGGCAACTGGACCGGCCCTCTCGGGAGACATTCAAACGACCGATCCGGCGCGGTGCCTGGGCGCGAGCCTCGAGCATGCGCTGCCGCGCGGAGGCGGTGCGGCTGCGCTGCGTCGGCTCGCAGCGGAGATCGAGATGTGGCTGCACGAGCATCCGGTGAATGCCGCTCGGGCTGCCGCCCGCCGAGCACCCATCAGCACATTGTGGCTGTGGGGCGGCGGACGGTTGCTTGCAGCGCAAATGCAGCCTTCCAGCGCAGATAATGCTCCCCCTTCGGTCGGCTTTTTCAGCGATGATGCTTACGTGGAAGGACTCGCTCATCTGCTTGGAGCGCATTGCGCATCCCCGCCCCGGAGCCTTGCTGCCTTGGGTGCGCTCAAGCCGCAGCGCATCGTCACGACGCTCGAGCTCTTCACCGCCGCACAGACGGGCGCGCTCGATGCCACAACCCCGCTCGCCGCGCTGGAGAGCTTCGACCGGGAATGGTTGATGCCGGCTGTGGGCGCTCTTTCTCGAGGCTCGCTCACCCGGTGCACGCTCATCGCAAACGACCGCAGGGTGTCCTTCACCCGGCATGACCGCTGGCGGCTATGGCGGCACTCGCGCTCGCGCAGTGCCCTCGGTGCGCTCACCGCCGGCCCCCCGAGCAAGACGTGATCGCGCAGATCAGGCGTCGCGAGGCGAGCCCCTCAGCGCTCCTTGGCAGCGCGCTGCATCCGGTGCTGCAGCGCGTGTACGCCGCGCGCGGACTGCGCTCGCCGCTCGAGCTCAGCCTCGCCCTGGAGCGCTTGCTGCCGGTGAGCACCCTCGAAGGCGTGGATGCGGCCGCCGATCTGCTCGTGAAGCATCGTCGCGCGGGGCGCGTTCTCGTCGTGGGTGACTTCGATGCCGATGGCGCCACCAGCACGGCGCTCATCGTGCGTGCGCTGCGCGCGTGGTCGTTCCCCGCGGTGGACTTCCTGGTGCCCAATCGCTTCGAGTTCGGGTATGGCCTCACCCCCGAGATCGTGGCGCTCGCCGCAGAGCGGCACCCGACGCTGATCGTCACGGTGGACAATGGCATCTCGAGCCTCGCGGGCGTCGCCGCTGCGCGGGCGCGCGGCATCGATGTGCTCGTCACGGACCATCATCTGCCGGGCGCCTGTCTGCCGGATGCGAATGTCATCGTCAATCCCAACCTCACAGTCAGCCGCTTTGCAAGCCGCGCACTTGCCGGAGTGGGCGTGGCGCTCTACGTCATGGCGGGCCTCAAGCGCCGGCTCGAGCGCGAAGGGTGCTTGCTGGAGGCAGCGCCCGGAGCGGCGGAGTTTCTCGACCTCGTCTGCCTCGGTACGGTCGCAGACCTCGTGCCGCTCGATGCAAACAACCGCGTGCTCGTTGCGCAGGGACTCAGGAGAATTCGCGCGGGCCGATGCATTGCCGGGATCCGCGCGTTGCTCGCCGTCGCGGGCCGAGGCCCGGACATCACCGCCGCCGATCTCGCCTTCGGGGTGGCACCGCGCCTGAATGCGGCTGGACGGCTGGATGACATGTCGATCGGCATCCAGTGCCTGCTGACCGATGAGGCGCCGCGTGCCGCACAGCTCGCCGGCGAGCTCGACCGGCTGAACCAGGAGCGCCGCACGATCGAGGCGCGGATGCAGGCCGAAGCGCTCGCCGCGGTGCGTCACCTTCGCGACGCGGACCTGGGCGCGCGCGCCGCCGGTGGGCTCACGTTGTTTCACCAGAGCTGGCATCAGGGGGTGGTGGGGCTCGTCGCCGGGCGGATCAAGGAGAAGGTCGGCCGTCCTGTCATTGCCTTTGCCTGCGGCGCTGAGGGGGAGCTGCGCGGCTCGGCACGCTCGATTCCGGGGCTGCACATCCGCGATGTGCTCCAGGCGATCGCCACGCGTGAGCCGGATCTCATCAGCCGCTTCGGAGGTCACGCGATGGCGGCCGGACTGACGCTCGGGCGCGAGAAGCTCGAGCGCTTCGCGCGCGCGTTCGACGAGGAGGTCGTGCGTGCGATGGGTGGCTGCCCGGCAGCCCACTGCGTGGAGACCGACGGTGAGCTTGCGGCCCACGAGATCGCGCTCGACACGGCCGCGGCGCTGCGCGAGGGAGGGCCCTGGGGGCAGGCTTTCCCCGAGCCCTGTTTCGATGGACTGTTCGCCGTGAAAACCGCGCGCGTCGTTGCCGAGAAGCACTTGAAGATGTGGGTCGAGCTGCCCGGGGCGCGCCGCACGTTCGATGCCATCGCTTTCAACCACCTCGAGGAGCCGGCAGCGCGCGCAGCCGAGCTACCCCTGGGAGAGGCGCAGCTCGTTTATCGGCTGGACATCAACGAGTATCAGGGCGAGCGACGCCTGCAGCTGCTGGTGGACCATGTCCTGCCGGCGTCATCGCCCGGTCCGCCGGGCCGTGCATGATAGAATGCGCACCCAATACAAACGTGAAGATCCGCGAGAGTGGGGACGATGGAAGTCAATCAGTTGAGGCGCCAGCTCAAGGACTTGCAGGAGCGCATGGGCTCGCTACGGGGGTATCTTTGAATACGACCGCAAGCGAGAGCGTCTGGAGGAGGTCGGGCGCGAGCTGGAAGACCCGGCCGTGTGGTCCAAGCCCGAGCGGGCGCAGGAGCTCGGGCGCGAGCGAGCCCGGCTGAGCGCCGATCTCGAGGAGATCGACCGCAACGACAAGGCCGCCTCCGATGCCCTGGAGCTGCTCGAGCTCGCCGAGGGTGAGGCGGATGAGGCTGCCGCTCGCGACATCGAGCGCGATGCGGAGCGGCTCGCCGGTGCGGTGCGCCGGCTCGAGCTCAAGCGGATGTTCCGGGGCGAGATGGACTCGCACAACGCCTTCCTCGACATCCAGGCCGGCGCCGGGGGCACCGAGGCGCAGGACTGGGCGCAGATGCTGCTGCGGATGTATCTGCGCTGGGGCGCGGCGCGTGGCTTCAGCTGCGAGGTGATCGATTCCAATCCAGGCGAGGTTGCAGGCATCAAGAGCGCAACGGTCGAGGTGAAGGGCGAGTATGCCTACGGCTGGCTGCGCACCGAGACCGGCGTGCACCGGCTGGTGCGCAAGTCACCGTTCGACTCGGGCAATCGCCGCCACACCTCCTTCGCCTCCGTGTTCGTCTCGCCCGAGATCGACGACGACATCGCGATCGAGGTGAATCCCGCGGACCTGAAGGTCGATGTGTACCGCTCATCGGGCGCGGGCGGGCAGCACGTCAACAAGACCGAGTCCGCCGTGCGCATCACGCATCTACCCAGCGGCATCGTCGTGGCGTGTCAGAATGAGCGCAGTCAGCACAAGAACAGATCCACCGCCATGAAGATGCTGCAGGCGAAGCTCTACGAGCTCGAGGTGAACAAGCGCAACGCCGCGGCGCGGGTGCTCGAGGATTCCAAATCCGACGTGAGCTGGGGCAATCAGATCCGCTCCTACGTGCTCGATCAGTCGCGCATCAAAGACCTGCGCACCGGGATCGAGGTCGGCAACACCACTGCGGTGCTCGACGGGGATCTGGATCCGTTCATGGAAGCCTCGCTCAAGGCGGGCGTGTAGGGGCGCAGATGGCCGAGGACGAGAACAAGCTCATTGCCGAGCGGCGTGCGAAGCTTGCGCGGCTGCGCGCCAGCGGCGGTGCTTTCCCCAACGATTTTCGCCGCGACGCGCTCGCGGGCGAGCTGCAGGCCGCCTACGCAGAGCGCACGGGCGAGTGGCTTGCGGCCAACCCCACGCACGTGAGGGTGGGCGGACGCATGATGCTCAAGCGTCCGCACGGCAAGGTGAGCTTCGCGCAGCTCGCCGACCGCACTGGACGGATCCAGCTGTTCTTGCAGCGCGAGGCGCTGGGCGAGGCGTACGAGGAATTCAAGACCTGGGATGTGGGCGACATCGTCGGGGCGAGCGGTGTGCTCTTTCGCACCAACACCAACGAGCTCACGGTGCGCGTGGAGAGCCTGCGGCTGCTCGTCAAGTCGCTGCGCCCGCTGCCGGACAAGTGGCACGGGCTCGCCGACACCGAGCTCAGGTACCGCCTGCGCTACGCCGACCTGATCATCAACGAGACCGGCCGCAACGTGCTGCGCACACGCGCGCGCATCGTTCGCTACCTGAGGGATTTCCTCGATGCGCTCGACTTTCTCGAAGTCGAGACGCCGATGATGCAGGCGATTCCCGGCGGCGCGGCCGCACGGCCGTTCATCACCCATCACAACACGCTCGACCTGGATCTGTACTTGAGGATCGCGCCCGAGCTGTACCTCAAGCGTCTGATCGTCGGCGGCTTCGAGCGCGTGTACGAGATCAACCGCAACTTCCGCAACGAGGGCCTCTCGACGCAGCACAACCCGGAATTCACGATGCTCGAGCTGTACCTCGCGTTCGGCGACTTCCGCGACCTGATGGAGTGGGTCGAGAAGGCGATCCGCGGGCTCGCCAATGCCATTCACGGAACGATGCGCATCGAGTATCAGGGCCGCCTGTATGATCTCAGCGCGCCGTTTCGGCGCGTGACGATCGAGCAGGCGATCCTCGAGAGCAACTCCGGCCTCGATCCGTCATTGCTGCGCGATCGAGCTTATCTGCAGCAGCTGTGCGAGCAGCGCGGCATCGCCTTGCATCCGGGCGACGGGCCCGGCAAGCTACAGATCGCCCTTTTCGACAAGACGGTCGAGCACACTCTGCTCGACCCGACGTTCGTCTATGCCTACCCCGCGGAGGTGTCTCCGCTGTCACGCTCGAACGATGCGGACCCCTTCGTGACGGATCGGTTCGAGCTGTACGTGGCCGGTCGAGAGCTGGCGAACGGATTCTCCGAGCTCAACGATCCCGAGGAGCAGGCGGCCCGGTTTCGTGCGCAGGTGGCGCGCAAGGAAAGCGGCGACGACGAGGCGATGCACTACGATGCCGACTACATCCGCGCGCTGGAGTACGGCATGCCGCCGACCGCCGGCCTGGGGGTCGGAGTCGACCGGGTGGTCATGTTCTTCACCGACTCGGCCTCCATTCGCGATGTGATCGCCTTTCCGCTGCTGCGCCCGGAGGCGTAGAGGCTAGGGCAGCTCGTAGGGTAGTGGCAGCTGTTCGGCCTCGATGACCGAATGCGCGGAGCCTGCGGCCTCACCCTCGGGCTCCGCCTCGGCACGAGCATCCAGCGGCGCCACGGCGAGGAATTCGCAGCGTCCATCGGCAAGCTGCACCGATTCCACCACACGGTAGACTCGCCCGTCGGCCAGGCGTCCGGTGTCCCCGGGCGCAAGCTCGGCCCGCTCGCGCGTGCGCCAGCGTTGCATGCGGCGCTTGACGCGCCCGCGGTAATGAGCACGCGCGATGACCTCCTGGCCGGTATAGCACCCCTTCGAGAAGGCAACCGCTCCGAGGAGATCCAGATTGAGCATCTGAGCGACGAATGCCTCGGAGGTACGCGCATAGACCTGCGGAATTCCCGCGGCGATGTCGAGCAGCCGCCAGGCAGATTGCGCGCTCGCTGGAGCGGCCGATGTGAGCTGCGGCGCCGCTTGTGGCTCGAGCGCGAGCCAGCGCGTGGGCGAATCACCTGCCTTCATCGTGACACCGACGGCACCGCTCGGGGGCGCTGGCGCATGCGGTTGGACGAGTCCGCGCACCCGCCAGCTGCCCGAGGCGTCCACCAGCTGCACCTTGGCGCGCAGCACGAAGCGACCGAGCCGCGCAGCAACCGGCGCGATCAGCTCGCGCGGCATGACCGCGAGCACCTCGAGCACCTGCCCGCGCAGCGCTCCGAGTCGCATGACGGCAATGGTGCGGCCCTGTGGATTGTGATAGCCGGCGAGCTGCGAGCCCTGCGCCTCAAGACGTGTGATATCGCTCGAGAGCTGCCCTTGAAGGAACCCGAGCGCATCGGCCCCCCGCACGCTCAGCACGCCAAGCTCGCTCAGCTCCAGGGCGGTCGCCGGTTCGGGGTCTGCGCTCAAGTATTGCGTCCAACGTAGCTCAACAAGCTGAATTCTGGCAGAATTTCTCCACTCCCGGGAGCACTCATGAGCGCACCAGAGACGAGCGGAGCGCCGGCGCGCGTGCGGCCGCTTTCGCCCCACCTGACGATCTACCAGATGAGCAGGTACAGCTTGCTCAGCTCGATCGTAAACCGCGCCAGCGCCATCGTGCTCAGCCTCGGCCAGATCCTGCTCGCATACTGGTTGATCGCCGCGGCGAGCGGCGCGCGCGCCTATGGGCGCGCCGCGGCAGTGCTTGCAAGCCCGATGCTGAAGCTCGTGTACGCGGTGTTGCTCGCCGCCTTTGCCTATCACCTCATCGCAGGCCTGCGCCACCTCGTGTGGGATACGGGCCATGGGCTCGATCGAGCGCGGTCGCGTCAGAGCGCCGGATGGGTGCTGGCACTTTCCGTGCTGCTTGCCGCGGCGCTGATCCTGTGGGTGCTGCGCGGGGCAGGCCCCAGATGAGCGAGCGACCCGCTCTCGGCCGCGTGCGCGGCTACGGCTCGGCGAAGGAGGGGGTCCGCGAGTGGTGGGCGCAGCGGCTCACCTCGGTTGCGCTCGTCGTGCTGGGCTGCTGGTTCGTCGTCTCGCTCCTGTCCTTGCCGGCGCACGACCATGCGACGGTCACCGCATGGATCCGCGGCGCATGGACGGCGCCGATGTTGATCATCTTCGTGCTGGTGTGCGTGTGGCACTCGCAGCTCGGCATGCGCGTGATTCTCGAGGACTACGTGCACGAGGTCGGCTGGAAGACGCTCTGTCTGGCTGCATCGAGCTTCGCCCATGTGGCGATCGCCGTGCTCTCGGTCGTGGCCGTGCTGCGCATCGCGCTGGGGAGCGATGGGTGAGCGCCTACGAGATCATCGACCATACCTACGATGTGGTGGTCGTCGGTGCAGGCGGTGCGGGCCTGAGAGCCACGCTCGGACTTGCCGAGGCGGGGCTTGCGACGGCCTGCATCTCCAAGCTCTTCCCGACTCGCAGTCACACCGTGGCCGCGCAGGGCGGCATCAGTGCCGCGCTCGGCAACATGGGCGAGGACGACTGGCGCTGGCACATGTACGACACGGTCAAGGGCTCCGACTGGCTCGGCGACCAGGATGCCATCGAGCTCATGTGCAAGGAGGCGCCGGCTGCGATCATCGAGCTGGAGCACTATGGGCTGCCCTTCTCGCGCACCGAGCAGGGACTCATCTACCAGCGTCCCTTCGGCGGGATGACCACCCATTTCGGCAAGGGCATCGCGCATCGCACCTGTGCGGCGGCCGACCGCACCGGGCATGCGATGCTGCATACCCTTTATCAGCAATCCATCCGTCACTCGGCGACCTTCTTCGTCGAGTACTTCGCGATCGATCTGATGATGCAGGACGGGGCCTGTCGCGGTGTGGTCGCGCTCGATATGAGCGCGGGCAAGCTGCATCGCTTTCGCGCGCATGCGACCGTTCTTGCGACCGGCGGCTACGGGCGCGCGTATTTCTCCTGCACCTCGGCGCACTCGTGCACCGGGGATGGCAACGCGATGGTGCTGCGCGCGGGACTGCCGCTGCAGGACATGGAATTCGTGCAATTTCATCCGACCGGCATCTACATCGCAGGATGCCTGATCACCGAGGGCGCGCGCGGGGAGGGGGGATATCTCACCAACTCCAAGGGTGAGCGGTTCATGGAGCGTTACGCCCCGAACGCCAAGGACCTCGCATCGCGCGACGTCGTCAGCCGCGCGATGACGCTCGAGATCCGCGAGGGCCGCGGTGTCGGGCCGGAGCACGACCACATCGATCTGCATCTGGAGCACCTGGGTCCCGAGGTCATTCGCGAGCGCCTGCCCGGCATCACCGAGAATGCCCGCATATTCGCGGGCGTCGACGTGACCAAGCAGCCGATCCCGGTGCTGCCCACGGTCCACTACAACATGGGGGGAATACCCTGCAATTTTCGCGGCGAGGTGGTCGCCCCGCGCAACGGTGATGCCGATGCGGTGGTGCCTGGACTGCTCGCCGCGGGCGAGGCGGCGTGCGTCTCGGTGCACGGCGCCAATCGGCTCGGCTCGAACTCCTTGCTCGACCTGGTGATCTTCGGGCGTCAGGTGGCGCGGCGTTGTGCGGAGTCGATCCGCCCCCGCAGCGCGCATGCGGCTTTGCCGGCCGATGCGGCCGAGCCTGCCATCGCGCGGCTCGATCGGCTGCGCCACGCCAGCGGCTCGCGTCCGACGGCTGCCATCCGCCTGGAGATGCAGCGGATCATGCAAAGCGATGCGGCTGTCTTTCGCACCGGTGAGACCTTGCGCGAGGGCATGGAGCGGCTGGCCCGCACCTTCGCCACCCTGAGTGACGTGCGGGTGATGGATCGCTCGCTCATCTGGAATACCGATCTGATCGAGACGCTCGAGCTGGAGAACCTGCTGCTGCAGGCCACCGCGACCATTGCCTCCGCCGAGCAGCGTACCGAGAGTCGCGGCGCCCACGCCCGGGAGGACTTTCCCCAGCGCGACGATGTGAACTGGCTGAGGCACACGCTCGTATGGGTGGACTCGAGCGGCCGCACCCGATTCGGGGCTCGACCCGTGCACCTGAATACCCTCAGCGAGGACGTGCAACCCATCCCTCCCAAGGCGCGAACGTATTGAACAAGCGCAGCCACGCGCGGCGAGCACCCGATGCCTCAATTCACTCTCCCGAAGGACTCCAGGATCAACCCGCGCGGACGCATCCACCGCGCCGCCGGTGCGCAGCGAGCGTGCACCTTCCGCATCTATCGGTTCGATCCCGATTCCACCGAGGGGCCGCGCATCGACACCTTCGAGCTGGATGCCAAGGCATGTGGGGCGATGGTGCTCGATGCGCTCATCCAGATCAAAGCCAGCATCGACTCGACGCTCACCTTCCGTCGCTCCTGCCGGGAGGGCATCTGCGGCTCGTGCGCGATGAATATCAACGGGCTCAACCGGCTTGCCTGCATCACGGCGATGGAGGACCTGAAGGGCGAGATCCGCATCTACCCGCTGCCGCACATGCCGGTCGTGAAGGACCTGGTGCCCGACCTGACCCAGTTCTACGCGCAGTACGCGCTGGTGACGCCCTGGCTCAGGGCGGACACGCCTGCACCTCCGGATCGCGAGCGCACTCAGTCGAAGCAGGAGCAGGAGAAGATCGATCGGCCCGCGGCGTGCATCCTGTGCGCATGCTGTTCCACGGGTTGCCCGAGCTACTGGTGGAACAGCGAGCGGTTTCTCGGACCCGCCGCGCTTCTGGCGGCTTACCGCTGGATCGTGGACAGCCGCGACGAGGCGACCGGTGAGCGGCTCGACCAGCTCGAGGATCCGTTCCGGCTGTATCGTTGCCATACGATCATGAACTGCACCGACGTGTGTCCGAAGGACCTCAATCCGGCGAAGGCCATCGCCGAGATCAAGAAGATGCTGGTCACACGGCGCTACTGAAGGCGCGGGCGGAGGTTGCCCCCGTGGAGAGACCCGGTGCGCAGCTCCTGCGGTGGCGCTGCCGCCGGGGAATGAAGGAGCTAGATGTCCTGCTCGAGCGTTTCTTGGAGGGGCATTACACCCAAGCTTCGTTGAGGCATCAGCAGGCGTTCGAGCGCCTGCTGAGGCTTCCCGATCCGGTCCTCGCCGAGCTACTGCTCAGTTCCAGCGCGGCCCAGTGGGATGCCCAGGTGGATCGCGAGCTCGCTGAAGTCATCGCTCTGGTGGCCGCCCCGGGGCCCCGGTAGACTCGGAAGCTCCTCGTGACAGGCATCACATGGCATGTGGGTCTTGAGACCTGAACTTCCGCAGCCGCTAGGGGTCTACTCAGCGCGCGGCGTGGTGACCTTCCCCGTCGGGGGCCTCCCGTGACCGCCGATACGAGTGATTTAAGCCTCGTCCGACGCGTGCAGCGCGGGGATAAAGGGGCGTTCGATGCGCTGGTGCTCAAGTACCAGCACAAAGTGGTGAAGCTGGTCATGCGTTATGTACGCAACCCTGCAGAAGCCGAGGATGTCGCCCAAGAAGCCTTCATCAAGGCTTACCGTGCGCTCCCCCAGTTCCGCGGCGACAGCGCCTTTTACACCTGGCTGTACCGCATCGCCATCAATACAGCCAAGAACGCCGTCGTGTCGCGCGATCGCAGCCCGGTCGAGTTCGATCTCGATGCCCAGAATTCGGATGAGTCCTATGACATGCAAGGCCGGCTCAAGGACTCCGAGACGCCCGAGGGCCTGGTCCTCACGGATGAGATCCGGGGCACGGTCAATGCTGCCATCGATGCGCTTCCCGAGGACCTCCGGACCGCGATCGTGCTGCGCGAGCTGGAGGGTCTCTCGTACGAGGAGATCGCCGCGACGATGGGCTGCCCGGTGGGCACCGTGCGGTCGCGGATCTTCCGCGCCCGAGAGGCGATCGATCGCCGATTGAGAGAGGTCTTCGAGGGCGGACTCGGACGAGCGGAGGAGATCGGATGAATAGCGAAGAGCTCGACAGTCAGCTATCGGCCATGTTCGATGGAGAGTTGCCGGCGCCCGAGTGCGAGCTGCTGGCCCGTCGCCTGGCGCGCGACGATGGGCTCAAGGCGCGCTGGGGGCACTATGCCTCGATCGGCGCGGCCATTCGGATGGAGCGAGGCGTGCGGCTGAATGGGCAGCTCGCCGCCAAGGTGAGCATCGCGGTCGCCGCCGAGCCCAGTCTGCTCGTGGGGAACCGCCCCCTCAGCGCGGGCCGCAGGGTCGGCCGGAGCCTCACGCGCTGGTGGCAGCCCATCGCCGGCGCCGGGCTCGCCGCGAGCGTCGCCGCCGGGGCCATCCTGTTTTTGCGCGCGGGCTCACCGGATGCCCCGATCGTCGCGCAGTCCGGTGCGGTTCCGACGCTGCCGGCGCTCGCCGTCCCCGCCAGCAGCGAGCCCTCGGACAGCTACGTCGTGCCACCCTCGGTGCAGCCTGCCACGGGGGTGCCTCCCACCGAGCTGGCCGATTTCGTGGTTGCGCACAGCGAGTTCTCCACTCCGCTGCTTCGGCGCAATGCGCTCGCGGCCCTGGTCGCCTCCGAATGGGCGCACTCGGCCGAGGGTGGTCAAGCGACGCAGAGCCCTCCCAGCAACCCTGACGCTCGGGATACGCATGCGGATCTGGCGCGCTAGCGACCGCCTCGCCTGGATCGCCTTCATTCTTGCGGTCGCCACGACCGCCTCCGCCGAGGAGCCGCAAAACTGGCTCGAGCGCATGAACCAGGCGCTCACCACGCTCAACTACGATGGAGTGTTCTCGCACATCCAGGGCGGCACGGTCGAGACACTGCGCATCATCCACCGCGTGCAGGATGGGAGCGTCACCGAGCGGCTGGTGTCCCTCGATGGCTCCGGGCGCGAGTTCATCCGCACGGGCTCGCAGCTCGCCTGCTACCTGCCCGATGCGCGCACCGTACTGATCGAGCAGCAGCCGCAGAAGAGCTTCCTGCTCGGGAGGCTGCCGAAGTTCGACGCCTCGACGAGCAAGTTCTACGATGTCAAGGCTCTCAAGCGCACGCGCATCATCGGCCGCAAGGCGCGCCTCATCGTGGTCACTCCGAAGGACGATTATCGCTACGGCTATCGGCTGTGGATCGACGAGGCGACGGGAATGCCCCTGAGGACGCAGCTTTGCGATGGGGCGGGCCACGTGATCGAGCAGGTGGTGTTTGCGAGCATCGTGACACCGCAGCGCATACCGGACTCGGCCTTCAAGCCCGACGTGTCCACGGACGGCTTTCAATGGCTGCGACAGGTGCCGACGCCGCTCCCGCCGAATCCGGTCTACACCTGGAGCGCCTTGCACCTCCCGCCCGGATTCCACATGTCGGCGCGCGCCTCGCAAGTCATGCCGGGTGCCACGGGCCTGGTCGAGCATCTGGTCTACACCGACGGGTTCGCTTCCGTCTCGGTCTTCGTCGAGTCGCGCACGCACGTGGGTCACACGCCGGCGGGTAGCGCCCAGCTGGGCTCCACATCGACCTTCACCACGGTCGTTGACGGTCATCCCATCACGGCGGTCGGGGAAGTGCCGCCCGAGACCGTCAAATTCATCGCCAACTCGATGAAAGCGCAGCCGCCTGCGCACTGAGCGCTTGCTGCGACCCGGGCCGCCATCCGAGCGAGTGCCCATGCCAGCAACGAGCCAAACCGGTGGTGCCCGGCTGCTGCTCGTGCAGCGGCCCGGATGTGGGCTGTGCGAGGAGATGCTGGCGGCGCTCGAGCGCCTGAGTCGCAGTCTCGAGCTGCCCGCCATCGAGCTGATCGACGTCGAGAGCGACACCGAGCTCAACCGGCGCTATGGCCTCAATGTGCCCGTGCTGCTCCTCGATGGCACGGTCGTGTGCCGCCACCGGCTCGATGCGCCGGAGCTTCTGAGGCTCTTGAGAGCCTCCGGGCCCGCACAGCGCTGAGAGCAAAAGCCGTATAGAATTCGCCCCGGTGGCCGCATGGATGGCCCATGGAGCCTCCTGGCGGAACCCAACTCTCTGATGCGGCTCATACGCAACTTCTCCATCATTGCGCACGTCGATCATGGCAAATCGACACTGGCAGACCGGCTGATCCAGCTGTGCGGCGGACTCGACGCGCGCGAGATGCAGGAGCAGGTGCTCGACTCGATGGAGCTCGAGCGCGAGCGCGGCATCACCATCAAGGCTCAGAGCGTGACGCTGCACTACGAGGCCCATGATGGGCAACGCTATCAGCTCAATCTGATCGATACCCCCGGTCACGTGGACTTCTCGTACGAGGTGTCGCGCTCGCTCGCCGCGTGCGAGGGGGCGCTGCTGGTGGTCGATGCCTCCCAGGGCGTCGAGGCGCAGAGCGTCGCCAACTGCTACACGGCGATCGAGCAGGGGCTCGAGGTGCTGCCGGTGATCAACAAGATCGACCTGCCCTCGGCCGACCCGGCGCGCGTGGCTCGCGAGATCGAGGACATCATCGGCATCGAGGCTCGCGATGCCGCTCGCGTCAGCGCCAAGACCGGCGAGGGGGTGCCGGAGCTCCTGGAGACCTTGGTGCGCCGGATTCCGGCACCGCGGGGCGATCCCGAGGCTCCTCTGCAAGCGCTCATCATCGATTCCTGGTTCGACAACTATGTGGGCGTCGTCTCGCTCGTGCGCGTCGTGAACGGACGCCTGGCGACGGGCGATAAGATCCGGGTCATGTCCACCGGGCGCAGCCACGCGGTGGACAAGCTCGGGCGCTTCACTCCCAAATCAGTCGCACAGGAGTCACTGTCGGCGGGCGAGGTCGGATTCGTCGTGGCGGGCATCAAGGAGATCGATGGCGCGCCGGTCGGAGACTCGATCACGCTCGAGTCGCGCCCGGCAAGCGCACCTCTGCCCGGTTTCCGCGAGATCAAGCCGCGGGTCTTCGCCGGGCTCTTCCCCGTTAACTCGGAGGATTACGGCGCCTTTCGCGATGCGCTTGCAAAGCTGCGCCTCAACGACTCGGCGCTGCGCTACGAGCCGGAGGTCTCCGGGGCGCTCGGATTCGGATTTCGCTGCGGCTTCCTCGGCTTGCTGCACATGGACATCGTGCAGGAGCGGCTCGAGCGCGAGTACCACCTCGAGCTGGTGACCAGCGCGCCGACCGTGGTGTATGAGGTGGCGCGCACCGATGGGAAGCTCGAATACGTGGACAATCCCGCGAAGCTCCCCCCGCTGAACGAGATCGACGAGATCCGCGAGCCCATCATCCTGGCGAGCATCCTCTCGCCCCCCGAGCACGTCGGCGCGGTGATGAAGCTCTGCAACGAGAAGCGCGGTGTGCAGAAGAAGATGCTGTATCTCGGGACGCAGGTCTCGCTGCAGTTCGAGCTGCCCCTCGCCGAGGTGGTGCTCGACTTCTTCGATCGGTTGAAATCGGTCAGCCGCGGCTATGCCTCCTTCGATTACGACTTCAGCCACTTCCAGGCCGCGCCGCTCGTGAAGCTCGACATTCTCATCAACGGCGAGCGCGTCGATGCGCTCTCGGCCATCGTGCACCGGGAGAGCGCCTACCACCGCGGCCGCGAGCTCGTGGACAAGATGCAGGAGCTCATTCCGCGGCAGATGTTCGAGGTTGCGGTACAGGCCGCGATCGGCACCTCGGTCATCGCGCGTGCCACGGTCAAGGCGCTACGCAAGAACGTGTTGGCCAAATGCTATGGCGGGGATGTGACGCGCAAACGCAAGCTCCTCGAGAAACAAAAAGAGGGCAAGAAGCGCATGAAGCAGCTCGGTCACGTGGAGATTCCCCAGGAGGCTTTTCTCGCCGTGTTGCAGGTCGGCCGCAAATCGTGAGCAGGGCTGCCCGCCCCGGGACGAGCGGGCAGCGCGCTCCCTCGCGCAACAACAAGGACCTTCCATGCTGATGCAATTGATCACGCTTCTCAGCTGGCTCGCCATCCCCGTGGGGATCGTGTGCGTCGTGGATGACTGGCTGCTGCGCCCTCGGAGGCAGATTGCGGCCGCGCCGGAGGCAAGCCCCGATCCTCCGGCCATGGCGGCCGCGTACTACGCGCTGCCGCTGCTGCTCGCGGCCGTGGTCATCCGGCTGCTCGTGGCCGAGAAGCTCGACTTCAGTCTGGCACTGGTCCTCATTGCGCTCGTCACCGGGGTGTTGTGGGGGATCGATGCGGCGGTGCTGCGCGGGCGGCGCACGGCCGCGGCCCGGGCGGCGGGCAAGGACCCGAGCGTCGTCAGCGAGCCCGGCACGGTCGATTACGCTCGCAGCTTCTTCCCGGTTGCGGTGATCGTGCTGCTGCTGCGTTCATTCCTGTTCGAGCCTTTTCGCATTCCGTCCGACTCGATGATGCCCACCCTTCTCGATGGCGACTTCATCATCGTCAACAAGTACGCCTACGGGCTGCGCCTGCCGGTGCTCGACAGCAAGTTCGTCTCGGTCGGT
Organism: Steroidobacteraceae bacterium; assembly: GCA_035524075.1. Lineage (GTDB taxonomy): Bacteria > Pseudomonadota > Gammaproteobacteria > Steroidobacterales > Steroidobacteraceae > JASHUC01. The sequence goes on from DATKPP010000013.1 coordinate 109,007, forward strand.
GAGCCGCACCGTGGGGATGTGATCGTGTTCCGTTATCCACCCGACCCTTCGATCAACTACATCAAGCGGGTGGTCGGGCTGCCCGGAGACCGAGTGAGCGTTCGCGATGACCTGATCATCCTCAACGGCAAGCCGGTGCCCATCGTCGATCGCGGGCTCTACGACGATGTGGATCACTGCTACGAGGGCATGCACCTCATCGAGGAGACACTCGATCATCACCGCCACGAGATCATGTACTGCCCGACGACGGGGGACATCGGCGTGGAGCCTCTGCCGGGCTGTACCCGCCATCTGTCGCGCGGCTATGTGTGTCCTGCCTCGAACGACCTGGCGCTGCAGGAGCACGGGGACTGGGCGGAGCACGTGATTCCTCCGGGCATGTATCTCATGCTGGGCGACAACCGCGACAACAGTGCCGATGGGCGCTACTGGGGGTACGTCCCCGAGGCCAATCTGGTCGGCAAAGCCACTCGAATCTGGTTCAATTGGGCCGGGTGGCATCATCCGGGCGGTCCGATTCTCTGGAACCGGATCGGCATGCGCATTCGCTGACAGCCCCGGGGGGGTTTATGTACAGAAAGCAACGCGGAATCACATTTCTCGGCTGGCTGGTTCTGCTCGTTCCGGTCGCGATCGTCGGTTATGCGGCGATCCGGCTCACTCCCGTGTATCTGAACTACATGCGAGTGGCGCACGGCCTGGACCAGGCGGCCGCGGACGCGCGCGGGCAGGAGACCGTGACAGCGCAATCGATCCGCATCTCGCTCGAGAAGCGCTTCGACATCGAGAGCATCACCTACCCGGACGTGCGGGATGTGATCATCCATAACGATGGCGGCACCTGGACACTCGAGGCGAAGTACACCGACGACGCCCCGCTCTTCGCCAACCTCTCACTCGAGGCCGACTTCGACAAGGTCGTCCAGTTCGGTGGCGGCCAGTAGCGCCGCGGCGCACCGAAGCCCATGGCGGGTGACTGGCCACAACGCTGGGTACGCGAGAGGCTCGCTTACGAGCCGCGCGATGCGACACTCTTTGCCGCGGCGCTCACGCACCGCAGCGCGGCGCGCACCCACAATGAGCGGCTCGAGTTCCTCGGCGATGCGGTCCTCAACCTGCTCGTCGCGGAGCACTTGTACCAGGCGTACCCGCAAGCCGATGAGGGGGATCTCAGCCGGTTGCGGGCGCGGGTGGTGAGCCGCGAGCCCCTCGCAGAGGTCGCTGCAGAGCTCTCACTCGGGGAGGTATTGCAGCTCGGACCCGGAGAGCTGCGCTCGGGAGGATTTCGCCGCCAATCCATTCTGGCGGACGCCTTCGAGGCGCTGTGCGGCGCGGTGTATCTGGATGGGGGGCTGGAGGCTGCCCGTCGCATGGTCCAGAGCCTGGTCGAGCCGCGGATTGCACAGCTGCCCGCCCCGGAGTGCCTCAAGGATGCCAAGACACGACTGCAGGAATATGTTCAATCCCGTGGTCTTCCCTTGCCGCGCTATGACGTCGAGCGCACCGAGGGGGAGGCGCACGACCAGACCTTCTGGGTGATGTGCGGTGTGAGCGCCCTGGGGCTGCAGGCGCGGGGGCGGGGCAGCAGCCGCAGGCGGGCCGAACAGGAGGCCGCCGAGCGCGTTCTGGCCCAGATCGAGGCAGTCAACTCGTGAGTCCTGGAGCGCCTTTTCGCGCGGGCTTTGCCGCGCTCCTCGGCCGCCCGAACGTCGGCAAGTCCACGCTGCTCAACACACTGCTCGGGGAGAAGCTGAGTATCGTCACGCCGCGGCCACAGACCACGCGGCATCGCGTGCTCGGTGTTCTGAATCTGGAGCAGGCGCAAATTGCGCTGGTGGACACTCCGGGATTGCATCGCGGGCCCCATCGCGCGCTCAATCGGGTGATGAATCGCACGGCCTCCGCGGCGCTTCACGATGCGGATGTGAACGTGCTGGTGCTCGAGGCGCGCAAGTGGACGGCCGAGGATGAGATGGTCCTGCAACGGATCCGCGAGGGGGGCCGGCCGGTGCTGGCGGCGGTCAACAAGATCGACCGGATTCGCCCCCGGGAGAGACTGCTGCCCTTCCTGGCCGAGCTTGCAGGCCGATGCTCGTTTGCGGACATCGTGCCGGTCTCGGCGCTGAAAGGGGAGAATCGGGATGCCCTCCTCGGGGCGATCGCGCGTCTGCTTCCGGAGTCCCCCCCGCTTTATCCTCCGGAGCAGCGCACCGATCGGGATGCGCTGTTTCGCATCGCAGAGGTCGTTCGGGAGAAGCTCACCTTGGAGCTCAAGCAGGAGCTGCCTTACGGGGTTGCCGTGGAGATCGAGCGTGCGGTGGAGGAGGATGGACAGCTGCTCGTCGATGCGGCGATCTGGGTGGACCGGGCGGGGCAGAAACCGATCGTCATCGGGGCGCGCGGCGAGCGGCTCAAGCGGGTGGGGCGTGCGGCGCGCCTGGAGCTCAATCGCGCGCTCGATCGCCGGCTGCACCTGAACTTGTGGGTGAAGGTTCGCGAGGGCTGGACCGACAACGCCGGCGCGCTCAGGCAGCTGGGGCTCGAGACATGAGTGTGCACCTCAGGCGCACGCATCTGACGCCGGGCTACATCCTGCACCACATCCCTTACCGGGATACCAGCCGCATCCTCGAGGTGCTCACGCGCGAGCACGGACGCCTGTCGCTGTTCGCGCGCGGCGTACGGGGGCCGAAGTCCAAGCTCGCCGCGGCGCTGCAGCCCTTTCAGCTGCTGCTCTTGTCCTGGAGTGGACGCGGGGAGGCACCGCAGCTCACCGGAGCCGAATTGAGCGGCGCGCCGGCCACCGGCTCGTTGCCCGCCTCGTACTTGCTTGCCTGCTTCTACTTGAACGAGCTCGTGCTGAAGCTCACGACGCGTCACGATCCGCACCCCTCGCTCTTTGATGCCTACACACACGTGCTCGAGCGGTTCAAGGCCGGCAGCGCGCTCGAGCCGGGACTCAGGATCTTCGAGAAGCGCTTGCTCGGTGAGCTCGGCTACGGCTTGGATCTCACCTCCGAGTGCCAGACGGGACGGCGCATCGCCGCGCGAGGCTACTACCGATTTCGTCCGGGAGAGGGCCTCAGCGCAGCCGCGTGCGACGATCCGGGCGCGCTGCCGGGCAGCTCCCTCGTGAGTCTGCACGAGGAGCGACTCGCAAGCCCCGAGGAGCTCGCCGATGCGCGCCGCCTGCTCAAGTGCGCGCTCGAGCACTGCCTCGAGGGGCGTGAGCTTGCAACGCGAGCGGTCGCTCGCGCGGTTCTCGAGTTGCGGCCTGCCTCGGTCACGGGCGGCTCGCGAGGAGTGTCCAGATGATCGCGCTGGGTGTGAACATCGATCACGTCGCCACGCTGCGCGAGGTGCGACGCGCTCGCTATCCCGATCCCGTTCCCGCCGCGCTGCTCGCCGAGATGGCGGGCGCGGATAGCATCACCCTGCACCTGCGCGAGGACCGCCGCCACATCCAGCTGCGCGATGTGCATGCCCTCAGGGATCTGCTGCAAACGCGCATGAACCTCGAGATGGCCGTCAGCGGGGAGATGCTCGAGATCGCCCGCAACGTGCGGCCGGCAGACTGCTGTCTCGTTCCTGAGCGCCGCGCCGAGCTCACGACCGAAGGCGGGCTCGACGCCGCGGGTCAGATCGAGCGGCTGACGCAGGCGACGGCCTCGCTCGCCGGTGAGGGCATTCGTGTGGCGCTGTTCATCGATCCGCAGCCGCGCCAGATCGAGGCCGCTCACCGCATCGGCGCTCCCGCCGTGGAGCTGCACACGGGCGCCTATGCGGATGCCAGTGGCGCGAATCAAGCCGTCGAGCTCGACCGCTTGGCGAGCGCCGCACGACTGGCAGGGAGCCTGGGCCTGACCGTCCACGCAGGGCACGGTCTGAACTACGCGAACGTGCAGCCCGTTGCCGCGATCGAGGAGATCGTGGAGCTCAACATCGGCCACGCGATCATCGCGCGCGCAGTGTTCGACGGACTCGGCGCCGCGGTGCGCGAGATGAAGCAGCTCATGCGGGCGGCGCGTCGATGATCTTCGGCATCGGCGTCGATGTGCTGGAGACCCAGCGCATCGCGCACACTCTCGAGCGGTTCGGGGGGCGCTTCGTCGAGCGCCTGCTTCTCCCGCAGGAGCAAGCGCAGCTGGCGCATACGCAGCGCCGCGAGCGCTTCATCGCCATGCGCTTCGCTGCAAAAGAGGCGATCGTCAAGGCGATGGGCACCGGCTTCTCCCATGGCATGTGGATCCGCGACGTGGGTGTGGTGCAGAACGCCTGGGGCAAGCCCGAGGTCATCTTCTCGGCGCGCGGGGAGCAGATGCGCCGCCGTCTGGGCATCGGCGAGGGACACGTGACGCTCACGGACGAGGCCGGACTCGTGGTGGCGGTCGCGGTGCTGATGAAGGCTGCCTGAGCCAGGATCGCTCGCCCATGAACACCCTGGTCTTCGATATCGAGACCGTCCCGGATGTGAGTCTGGGCCGACGGCTTCACGGCCTGGAAGGGCTCGAGGACGCCGAGGTGGCCAAGGCGATGTTCACTTTGCGCCGTCAGAAAAGCGGCGATGAGTTTCTCGCGCATGCGCAGCAGCGCATCGTCGCCGTCTCGTGCGTGCTGCGCAGCCGCGAGGGCTTGCGGCTCTGGAGCCTCGGCGACCCGGCCTCGAGCGAGAGCGAGCTGCTCGAGCGCTTCTTCGATGGCATCGAGCGCTTCTCCCCGGTGCTCGTCTCCTGGAACGGCTGCGGGTTCGACCTGCCCGTGCTGCACTATCGAGCGCTGCGCGCCGGTGTACGCGCGGCGCGCTACTGGGAGACCGGAGACGAGGATGTCGGATTTCGCTTCAACAACTATCTCAGCCGCTACCACTGGCGCCACATCGACTTGATGGATGTTCTCGCCGGATATCAGCACCGCGCGCGGGCCTCGCTCGCCGATACCGCGGCGCTGCTCGGCTTGCCCGGCAAGCTCGGCTTCGATGGCAGCCAGGTCTGGGACGCCTGGCTCGCCGGAGAGATCGTGCGCATTCGCCGCTACTGCGAGACCGACGCGCTCAACACCTACCTCATCTACCTGCGCTTCGAGCTGATGCGCGGGCGGCTCGCCCGTGAGCGCTATGCGGAGGAGATCGAGCGCGTGAAGGCATACCTGCGGGACGGCACCGAGCCGCACTACGCCGAGTTCCTGCAGTCCTGGGAGCATTGTGCCGCGGAGGCTGGCGTTTGAGTGAGACCGAGCTCGGAGCGGTCGATGCGCTGACACACGAAGGGGAGGGCGTGGTTCATGCGGGCAAGACCGTATTCGTCGCGGGTGCTCTTCCAGGTGAGATCGTGCGCTTCAAGCGCGTTCGCCGGCGCAAGCGTCACGACGAGGCGACGCTTCTCGAGGTGGTGCAGCCGGCCGCCGGCCGCACGGTGCCACGCTGCGCTCACTTCGGGGTCTGCGGTGGATGTGCCCTGCAACACCTCGATGCGACGCAGCAGATCCAGGCGAAGCAGGCGGAGGTGCGCGACACTCTCGAGCGCGTGGCGCTGGCATCTCCCGAGCACTGGCTCGAGCCGCTGACGGGACCGGCCTGGGGGTATCGCAGACGCGCCCGGCTCGGGGCGCGTTACGTGACCAAGAAGGGCCGCGTCCTGGTGGGATTTCGGGAGCGGCTCTCCCCGTACGTCACGGCCACCGAGCGCTGCGAGGTGCTCGCGCCGCCGGTCGGGGAGCTGATCAGGCCGCTCGCGGAGCTCCTGAGCGATCTTGCGCTCGGCAAGCACGTGCCGCAGATCGAGGTGGCGGTGGCCGACAATGCAACCGCGCTGGTGCTGCGCGTGCTCGAGAATGCATCGGCTGAAGATCTGGGGCGGCTGCGCGCGTTCGAGGAGCTGCACCGCGTGCGCTTGTACCTGCAGACCGGCGGAGTCGAATCCGTGACGCGGCTCACAGCAGGCGAGGGAGCCGAGGAGCCCTTGTACTATGCGCTGCCCGGCTTCGACACGCGCATCGAATTTGCACCGACCGACTTCATCCAGATCAACGGGGCGGTCAACCAGGCACTCGTCGCCCGCGCCATCGCACTGCTCGAGCTGACCCCGGAGGCTCGAGTGCTCGAGCTGTTCTCGGGTCTTGGCAACTTCACCTTGCCGATCGCTCGCCGTGCAGCCTATGCGCTGGGTGTCGAGGGCGATCGGGGACTCATCGAGCGGGCACGACATAATGCGCGCTTGAATGGACTGTCGAACGTCGAGTGGCTCGAGGCCGATCTGGCGCGCGAGGAGGCACTTGCGGGGCGCTGGCTTCCCGGGGCTTTCAGCCACGTGCTGCTCGATCCCCCGCGGGTGGGCGCACGCGACGTAATGCGGACCATTGCACGAATTGCACCACAATGGGTGCTGTATATTTCTTGTCATCCGGGCAGTCTTGCACGGGACGTAGGGACTCTGGTTCACGACCATGGCTTCAATCTGCGCGCAGCCGGGGTGGTGGATATGTTTCCGCACACGACCCACGTCGAGTCGCTCGCCTTGCTCACGCGCGCTGACTAGGCTCGCATGAGCCTGGGGCCGCTCATGATCGATCTGGCGGGTCCCCGGATCGAGGCGGACGAGCGCGAGATGCTGCGGCACCCGCTCGTGGGCGGGGTCATCCTGTTCACCCGCAATTTCGAAGACTCCGAGCAGCTCACCGCGCTGGTCGAGGCGATTCATGCCGTGCGCAGTCCCCCGCTTCTGGTCGCCGTCGATCACGAGGGCGGCCGCATTCAGCGCTTCCGGGAAACGTTCTCGCGCCTGCCCGCGCCGCGTCGCCTGGGACACGAATTCGACGCCGATCCGCGCGCGGGGCTGACACTGGCGCGGCGCATGGGCTGGCTCATGGCGGCGGAGCTGCGCGCGCACGGCGTGGATCTGTCGTTCGCTCCCTGCGTGGATCTCGACTATGGATTGAGCGAGGTGATCGGGGATCGAGCGTTCCACTCCCGCGCCGATGCGGTGGCACAGCTCGCCGTTGCGTACATGCACGGCATGCGCGATGCCGGCATGGCGGCCACCGCCAAGCATTTCCCCGGGCACGGCGCGGTGCGCGCGGATTCGCATCTGCTGCTGCCCGTGGATCGTCGTGCGCTCGCCGATCTTGTCGAGGATCTCAGCCCGTACCGCCGGCTGATCGACAACGGACTGGCGGGGGTCATGATGGCCCATGTGCAGTTTCCGGCCGTGGATGCGTGGCCCGCGAGTGTCTCGAGTCGCTGGGTTCGCGGCGTGCTGCGCGAGGAGCTGCGCTTCCAGGGCACCGTGTTCACGGATGACCTGTCGATGGCCGGCGCGGCGGTGGGAGGGGACATCATCGAGCGGGCCGGGCGCGCGGTCGCGGCAGGTTGCGACATGCTGCTCATCTGCAACGATCGTGCTGCCGTCGCCGCGGTCCTCGAGCGACTCTCGATCGAGCCCTCACCCGCCTCGCAGCTGCGATTCATTCGGATGCGCGGACGCGAAGGGCTGCCCTGGAGCGAGCTCGTCCAGTCGGCCGAGTGGAAGGCGGCGCAAGCCGCTCTCTCGGCCTGTGCAGCGGCTCCTCCGCTCACCCTCATATCAGGTGGCTCGTGAGCGATTGGCGCGCGGTTCTCGATGCGGCGCCGCTCGGCATCGTCGTTTGCGATGCCACCGATGCGGGCCACCCGGTGCTGTATGCGAACGCCGCGTTCGCGCAGATGTGCGGCCAGACGGTCGAGGAGCTGCGCGGCAAGAACCTGCGCATGCTCCAGGCAGCCGATCGGGACCAGGACGCCCGGCGGCGCTTGCGCGAGGCGCTCGAGCGCGGTGAGAGCTGTCGGGTGGAGCTGCGTAACTACCGCCCCGATGGAACCGCGTTCTGGAACGAGATCTGGTTGCAGCCGGTACGGGATGCCGAGGGACGGCTCGTTCAATGGGTGAGCTACCACCGCGAGACGAACGAGCGGCTGCGCCCCGTCGAGCGCGGCTCGATCGGTCTGCCGGCGTTCATGCGCGAGGACCGGCTGACGGGCCTGCACTCGCGCGAGTACTTCGAGGAGCTGCTGCATCGGGACTGGCACGTCGCCCAGCGCGACTCGCAGGAGATCGCGCTCACGCTGTTCGATATCGACAATCTCGCCGCGTACAACGACACCTTCGACAAGGCTGCGGGCGATGCATGCATACGCCGCGTGGCACGGGCGGTCGCAAGCTCCTACCGTCGCGGCAGCGACATGGTGGCGCGCTGGGGAGGGGGAACCTTTGCCGTCCTGACGCGCGGGGAAGCGGCGGCGGGGGCCGGAGAGTATGCGAAAGTCGTCGTGCAGCGCGTGCGCGATCTGCTCATCCACAATCCACGCGCAGAAACGGGCAGCCGCTACGTCACGTTGAGCGCAGGAGCCGCGAGCCTCGTGCCCGCGCCCGATCTGCCGGTCGATGCGCTCGTGAGCGCCTGCCTCCTCGCGCTCAAGCGCGCCAAGGCGCTCGGCAAGAACAATATCTGCACGGCCGAAGCGCAGGACTTCAAAGCCTCCGAGGTGGCTTGAGGGCATCGCCCCGCGCGGCAGCCTGCCGCGCGCCGCGTTACTTTCGAGCGTGCGGCGAGTCCTGCAGCGGCGTGACGAGCGCAATGACGCCGAAGGCCGGATGATCGAAGTAGTTGCGCTCGTAGAAGCGCATGCGGTGCATCTCATGCAGGGTGAACACCGTTCCCGGCGCGGCGCGCAGTCCCTGGGGAGGATCGTCAATCGCGTAGTCGAGCGAGAGCTCCAGATGCAAGAACTCGCCGCGCTGCAGCGAGACGGTTCCACTGAGCCCGCGGGTGTCGAGCCCGACACTCTGCACGGGAATCTCGATCGCGTGACCCCAGGGGCTCGCAATTTGCGACCACTCCACATGAGCCACCGGAAGGAAGCGCCCGCTCGAGCGCAACCGAGCCGCCACGCCGTCGAGCTGGAACTCCGAGGCCGGCAGGGGCCGCACTACGGCCTGCTGAGCGGCCTGCTGAGCGGCGGTCGGCGCAGCTTCGCTTGCCACCGCGGCGCTTGCCGTCTCGGTCTGCGGCTGCAGCTGCGGCGAGGCGGCCGCCGCCGAGCCGTTCTCGATGCTCCAGTTCTCCGCACCGCCGGGAGCCGAGAGGGCTCGAAACACCACGAGCTCGACGCGGTAGACGGGGGCCCGAGGGGCAGCCGCCGCGGGTGCTGCGCCCGCCGTGGCAGCACCCGGCACCGAAGGCGTGCTGCGCGGGGCAAGCGGCGCACCGCCGGCGGGCTGCTGCGGGTGCGCCGACCAGCAAATGCAGGCGGCGGCGAGAGCGGCAAACCATGGCCTCACGCTGATCACTCCGGGACGATGCTTCGCCGCCGATTGTACCCCGGTCATTCCTCTGCGCCTTCCAAACGGTGCGCGGCCGGCGGCTGCACGGGGCGTGCGTTCTGGGCGAGGCGGCCCAGCAGCTCCGCGGCGTATGCGAAGCGCTCCGCCTCGGCCGTCAGCTCGCGCGAGATGCGCAGCTTGAGTGGACCCTCCAGGCGAAACTCGCGCGCGTGGCGCTGGATCAAGCGCACGACCACGGCCGGATCGAGGCCGTTCTGCGCCTCGAACAGCACGTAGCCGCCCTGCGCACCCAGATCCAGCCGCCGCACGCCGAGTGCGCGTGCCCGCAGCTTCAGGCGCGCAACGCGCAGCAGATTGTGCGCCTGCTCGGGCAGGGGGCCGAAACGGTCGACCAGCTCGGCGGTGAGCTCATCGAGCGAGGCGTCGCTGCGTGCCGAGGCGATACGCTTGTAGAGCACCAGCCGCACGTGGACATCGCCGACATAGGTCTCCGGCAGGAAAGCCGGAGCGCGCAGCTCGAGCTCCGTGGCGGCGGCGAGGGGTTGATCGAGCGCCGGCTCGCGCCCTTCCTTCAAGGCTCGCACCGCCTGCTCGAGCATGTCCAGATACAGGGCGAGTCCGATCTCGGTGAGCTGCCCGCTCTGCGCCTCCCCGAGCAGCTCGCCCGCGCCGCGAATCTCGAGATCGTGGGTCGCCAGAACGAATCCTGCACCGAGCTCCTCGAGCGATTCGATGGCCTCGAGGCGCTTGACGGCCTCGGCGCCGAGCTCACGGCGCGGGGGAACGATGAGATAGGCGTAGGCGCGGTGATGCGAGCGGCCGACCCGGCCGCGCAGCTGGTGCAGCTGCGCAAGCCCCATGCGATCGGCGCGGTTGATCATGATGGTGTTGGCGGTCGGCACGTCGATCCCGCTCTCGATGATGGTCGTGCACAGGAGCAGGTTGAATCGCCGGTGGTAGAAATCCACCATCAGCTGCTCGAGCTCGCGCTCGCGCATCTGCCCATGGCCAATGCGCACATCCGCCTCGGGGATCAGCTCGCGGATCTCGGCGGCGAGGCTCTCGATCGTTCGCACCTCGTTGTGCACGAAGTAGATCTGACCTCCGCGGCGCAGCTCCCTCAGCGCCGCCTCCCGCAGGGTCGCACCATGCCACTCGATGACGAACGTCTTGATCGCCAGCCGCTCCTCCGGGGGGGTGGCGATCAGGGATAGCTCGCGCAGCGAGCCGAGCGCCATGTTGAGGGTGCGTGGGATCGGCGTCGCGGTGAGCGTGAGCACGTGCACCTCGGCGCGCAGGCTCTTCAGGCGCTCCTTGTCACGCACCCCGAAGCGATGCTCTTCGTCGATGATCACGAGTCCCAGGTCCTTGAAGCGCGCATGCGCGTGCAGCAGGCGGTGCGTCGCGATGACGATGTCGACCGTGCCGCGCTCGAGACCCTCGAGGACCGCCTCGCTCTCGCCACCGGTACGGAAGCGCGACAGGGATTCCACGCGCACCGGCCAGTCGGCGAAGCGGTCGCGGAAGTTGGTCAGATGCTGCTGTGCAAGCAGCGTCGTGGGAACGAGGACCGCGACCTGCTTTCCGGCCTGCACGGCAATGAAGGCGGCGCGCATCGCGACCTCGGTCTTCCCGAATCCCACATCACCACAGACGATGCGATCCATGGGCTGTGGCTTCTGCAAGTCCTCGAGCACGCGACGGATCGCCTCGGACTGATCGGCGGTCTCCTCGAAGGGGAAGGCGTTCGCGAAGGCCTGGTACTCGGCCTCGCGCAGCGGCATCGCGAGGCCCTGACGCGCCTTGCGGCGCGCGTACAGATCGAGGAGCTCGGCTGCCACATCGCGGATCTGCTGGGCGGCACGCTTGCGCGCTTTGGCCCACTGGTCGGTGCCGAGCTTGTGCAGGGGAGCGCTCTCGGGCGCCGCACCGGTGTAGCGGCTGATGAGGTGCAGTGCGTGCACCGGCACATAGATGCGATCGCCGTCCTGGTACTCCAGCACGAGGAACTCGCCCTGCTGGCCCGCGATCTCCATGCTGGTGAGGCCCGCGTAGCGGCCGACCCCGTACTCCTCGTGCACCACGGGTGCCCCGGGAGCCAGGTTCATCAGGTCGCGCAGGATCGCCTGGGGATCGGCGGTGCTGCGCCGCCGGCGCCGCTCCTGCCGCGCTCGCGCGCCAAAAAGCTGTGACTCGGTCAGAAGTGCAAGCGTGGGACTCGTGAGCTGCAGGCCCTCGATGTCCGGGGCCACCGCCAGAGCGAGTGCCTGGGTGCCGGATGCAAAGCTGCTCCAGTCGGGAACGACCTGCAGGTGCGGGAAGTGTGGCCGCAGCATCTCCTGCAGCACCTCGCGCCGCCCGGGCGAGTCGGCTGCGATCAAGGCGCGCCCCTGCAGCTGGGCGAGGAATCCCTCGAGCAGCGCAAGCGGCTGCTCCGCGCGCGCGTCGAGTCGCAGCTCGCGCGGCGCGGTGGTCGCGAAGTGCTGCACACCCTGTCCGCGCGAGAGCTCCACGTCGCTCTTGAAGCTCTCGATCTGGATGCTCGAGAACCCCGCGGCGCGCTCGATGAGGTCCTGCGGCTCGAGAAACAGCTCGCGCGGGGCGAGCACCGGTCGCTCCAGGTCGTGGCGGCGATCCTCGTAGCGCAGCGCGATGTCGTGCCACACCCGGTCGATCTCCGCAAGCGCCCCGGACTGATGCACGATGACGGCATCGGCCGGCAGGTAGTCGAACAGAGTCGCCGTCGCATCGAAGAACAGCGGCAGGTAGAACTCGATGCCCGAAGGAGCGAGGCCCTCGCTCACGCCGCGGTAGATCGCCGACTGCATCGGATCGCCCTCGAACCGGGTGCGGTACCGCCGGCGAAAGCCGCGCACGCATTCCGGATCGAGAGGCACCTCGCGCGCGGGGAGCATGCGCACGCGCTCAACCGAATCGAGCGAGCGCTGCGATTCGGGATCGAAGCGCCTGATGGCCTCGATCTCGTCTCCGAACAGATCGATGCGCAAGGGCGCCTGTGCACCCATCGGAAAGACATCGAGCAGCGAGCCGCGCACGGCGAACTCGCCGGGGCCTGCGACCTGACTCACGCTCGCATAACCCGACTCGACCAGGCGCGCGCGGAATGCCTCGAGCCCGAGCGTATCCCCCACGGCAAGCTCGAACGTGCGGCCCTCCACGTACTGCCGCGGGGGCAGCCGTTGCAGGAGCGTGTCGGCGGCAACGATCAGGCAGCCACCGTGCAGGCGCGGCAGCTGATGCAGTGTGCGCAGCCGCTCGGAGGTGATGTCGGGGTGCGGCGAGAACACATCGTAGGGCAGCACTTCCCAGTCCGGGAGCGTCAGCACCGCGCGCGCATTGCCGCCGAAGAACCCGATCTCGGCGGCGAAGCGCTCGAGCTCGCGCGCCCCGCGCGCTATGACGAGATAGAGCCGTCCATCGCGCGCGAGACTTTCCGCGATGGCCAGAGCGGCAGCGCTGCCATAGAGCTGGTGCCAGCGTAGGTGAGGCTGCGAGGGGCTGGGGAGCTTCGGACTGAGCAGGGACATCGGCAAGCGCGCGCGGGCCCGCGGCGCGGGCCAAAAGCACGCAGCTTACAGGCCGAACGTGGCGGGGATAAGGGCCCTTCTCAGGATGCAGCGCTCGAGGCGTGCTCGGCAGGCTGCGCGGGCCCGGCAGGCTGCGCGGGGTGCTCCTCAGCGCCTGCCGGCTGCGCGCCTGTCACGACCGAGTGCAGCACGATGTCGCGCTCGAAAAAGACCGAGAAAGCAGGGTAGTCCCAGCGCGTGATCGGCGGGCGACCCACGGCCGGATGGCGCGTGGTGGGAGCGCCAAACTGACGCTCGACCTCGGCCATGTGCATGCCGCGCATGGGCCGTGGGATATTCGAATCGCGTACGCTGACCTGGTCGTTGACGATGATGGTCTCGGCGAGCGCACCGCTGGCAGCGAGCCCCGCACAGAGCCCGGCGACAAGCAACGCGCACACGACCGCAGTGACGGCTTGAGCTCTCATTTGCGACCTCAAGGTGACTATAGCACCGCCGGATTTCTGTCAAAGCTCCGGGCCCGCCCGCGCGATGCGATCTGTGACGCGCTTCAAGGAATGACCCTCGCACCGCAGCGATGTGGTTAAATTCACCCAGTGTTCTATCCCCTCCCAGCCTTTGTGGGGCTGCGCTACGTGCGCGCCCGCACCCACAAGTTCTTCGTCTCCTTCATCACCTGGGTATCGCTCACCGGCGTCTGCGTGGGCGTTGCGGCACTGATCGTGATCCTCTCCGTCATGAACGGCTTCGAGGATGAGTTGCGCGAGCGGCTGCTCGCACTGAGCTCGGATGCGCGTGTGATCGCGACGAGTGCTGCGCGGCAGCCCACCGCGGCCGAGTGGAACGCGGCGCGTCGCGCCGTGGCGAGCGTGCCGGGGGTTGCAGGCGTTGCACCGTATCTGGAGGCTCAGGCTCTGGCGGTGAGCTCCCCGGACATGGTGCCCGTGACGCTGCGTGGCATCGATCCGCGCGTGGAAGCCTCCGTCACGCAGGTGGCCCGCGCGGTGAAGGAGGGCTCGCTCGCGCAGCTCACTCCCGGGAGCGATCGCGCCATCGCCGGCGCCGAGGTCGCGCAGGAGCTCGCGCTCACCCCGGGCGACACGATGACGCTGCTCATCCCGACGCTGCTACCCGACGGCACCCCCGCACCGAAGCTGCGCCGGCTGACCGTCACGGGAGTGTTCGAGGCGGGTCTCGAGGAGAACGACGACACGCTCGTCTTTGCAAACATCGACGACGTGCGCGCCCTGGGGGCGGCCGCAAGCGGCGAGGGCCTGCACGTGCGCTTGGACGATCCGCTCGCGGCCCCGCGGCTCGCCGCGCGCATCCGCGCCGTGCTGCCCGCAGGTTTCCAGGTCATCGACTGGACTGCCGACAATGCCGATTACTTTCGCGCCATCCGCATCGAGAAGACGATGATGTCGCTCATCCTGCTGCTCATCGTGGCGGTCGCCGCATTCAACATCGTCGCGATGCTCGTGATGGTCGTGAACGACAAGCGCACCGACATCGCGATCCTGCGCACCTTCGGCGCCTCCCCCGCGCGGGTCATGGGGGTGTTCATCACGCAGGGTCTGGTCATCGGCTGGGTCGGGGTGGCACTGGGCATTGCCTTGGGCGTGGTGCTCGCGCTGAACGTGCAGACCATCGTCCCGGCGCTCGAGAGCACGTTCCACTTTCACATCCTCAATCCCGACGTGTACTACAACACCGAGATTCCCTCGGATCTGCACTGGTCGAACGTCGCGGCGATCGCGCTCGCGGCGCTCGTGCTGACCACGGTCGCGACGATCTATCCGGCGCTGCGCGCCGCGGGCACCCCGCCCGCGGATGCGTTGCGCTACGAGTAGCCTGGGACCGAGCATGCGCAGCCCGTACGAATGGCTGATTGCCCTGCGCTATCTGAGCTCCACGCAGCGGCGCGGGTTCGTGTCGTTCGTGGCGGTCACCTCGGTGCTCGGGCTCATGCTCGGGATCGCCGTGCTGATCGTGGTGCTCTCGGTGATGAACGGATTCGAGCGCGAGCTGCGCACGCGCATGCTTGCGGTGACGGCCAATGCGACGCTCGAGGGGCTCGATGGAACGCTCGCCGATTGGCGCACGGCGCAGGCCGCGGCGCTGCGCCAGCCGGGCGTCACCTCCGCCGCCCCCTACGTGGAGGAGCAGGCGATGCTCGCGCACGGCGAGCACGTCATCGGCACGGAAGTGCGAGGGGTGATCCCGGCCGAGGAGCGCAGGACCACCGGGATCGCCGAGCGCCTGACGGCAGGGCGCATCGAGGATCTCACGCCCGGCTCGTACCACATCGTGCTCGGCTCGGCGCTTGCCCACGATCTGGGCGTGGGGGTCGGGGATTCCGTGGTTCTGATCGCCCCGGAGGGTACCCCCACGCCGAGCGGTATCGAGCCGCGCATGCGCCGCTTCTTCGTGAGCGGCATCTTTCACTCGGGCATGTACGAGTACGACAACGCGCTCGCGCTCGTGAGCCTGGCCGACGCCGAGCGTGTGTATCATCTGGGCGACCGCGTGACCGGTATCCGGCTTGCGCTCCAGGATCCGTTCCGCGCACCGCGGACGGTGCGTGCGCTTGCGGTGGCGCTCGGGGGCGGATTCTACGTGAGCGACTGGACGAAGAAGAACGTGAACCTGTTCCGCTCGATCGAGAGCACCCACACGATGATGTTCGTGATCCTGCTCATGATCGTTGCGGTGGCTGCCTTCAACATCATCGCAACGCTCGTCATGATCGTGAAGGAGAAGCAGAGCGATATCGCGATCCTGCGCACGTTCGGCTCCGGACCGCGCAACATTCTGTTGATGTTCCTGCTGCAGGGCGTGCTCATCGGGCTTGCGGGCACCGTGCTCGGAGCTGCGCTCGGCATGCTCGTGGCCCACAACGTGGAGTTGCTGGTGCACCTGCTCGAGCGGCTGCTCGGTACGCAGTTTCTGGACCCCCGTGTGTACAACATGAGCGACCTGCCGGCCTACGTCGAGTGGACGGACGTGCTGCGCGTCTGCGGTGTCGCGTTCCTCCTGTGCGCACTGGCGACGCTGTATCCCTCGTGGCGCGCCTCGCGCACGCAGCCCGCCGAGGCCTTGCGGCATGACTTCTGAGGCGGTGCTGGATGCAGTGGACCTCCGGAAGAGCTTCCGGCAGGGACCGGTGACACTGGAGGTGCTGCGCGGGGTGAATCTCGCGGTGAGTGCGGGGGAGCGCGTGGCGATCGTCGGCGCTTCGGGCTCGGGCAAGACGACGCTGCTGCAGATCCTCGGCGGCCTCGACCGGCCCTCCTCCGGGCGCGTGCTGATTGGCGGTCAGGATATTCATGCCCTGAGCGAGCAAGGGCGGGGCGACCTGCGCAACCGAGCGCTCGGCTTCGTGTATCAGTTCCATCATCTGCTGCCGGAGTTCTCCGCGCTCGAGAATGTCGCGATGCCGCTTCTCGTGCGACGGGTCGCGATCTCCGAGGCACGCTCACTCGCCCGGGAATTGCTGGTTCGTGTGGGACTTGGCGACCGCCTGACTCACCGGCCGCATCAACTCTCGGGTGGGGAGCGTCAGCGCGCCGCCGTGGCACGTGCACTGGTCACGCAGCCGCGGCTCGTGCTCGCCGATGAGCCCACCGGGAATCTCGATGGCTCCAACGCCGAGCAGGTCTTCGCGCTCATGCTGGAGCTCAACCGCGAACGCCGCACGAGCCTCGTCATCGTCACGCACGACACTCGGCTGGCTGCGCGGATGGAGCGCGTGCTGACGCTCGAGCAAGGTACGTTGCGCAGCGACGACCCGCTCGGCTCAGGGCGGGGGTGAGCGGACTCGAGCGGGCTTGAGCGGCGCGGAGGCCGAGGAGCGCCGCTCGCGATAGCGCCGCGTGACGCGCCAGCGCCAGAGCAGCTCCGCGCTGAGCCAAGCGGTCGTTCCGCACAGGATGGCGCAGGTGAGACAGCCGACCAGAAAAGGCTTCCACATCGGCCCCAGCCCGTGCTGCAGCCAGTCCCAGCTCAGGCGGAACCCGAATGCGTGCGGCTCGATGCCGGTGAGCGCCGCCCCCACGCGGTAGGCGGCGTAATACATGGGCACCATTGTGAAGGGGTTCACAATCCAGGTGGTCGCCACCACCGCGACCACGTTGAGCCGCCACACAATGGCCACCAGTACGGCGACCGGGGTGTGAACCGGTAGCGGCACGAAGCAGATCGCAAGCCCGGCGCCGAAGCCGGCGGTGATGCCGCGCCGCTGCAGCGCCCACAGGCGCGGGTCGGTGAAGTGCGAGCCGAAGGCGCGCAGGTACCAGCGGCCCTCGAGCGCGCGGGCGTGCGGTGCAATCCTTTTGAGCAGCCGGCGAGGCATAGGCGCGCGGAACTCTAGCAGATATGATGGGCTGCTAACTGTCTGGTCAACGGAATCAAACGGATGTGGGAAATCGTACGGGCAGGCGGCCCCTTCATGTGGCCGATCGTGCTGTGCTCCATCGCCGCCGCCGCGATCATTCTCGAGCGCCTGTGGACGCTGCAGGAGAAGCGCGTTCTGCCCCGCGACCTCACCCAGCGGGTCTGGCAGCTGGTGGAGAGCAACCAGGTCAATGACAAGGTCATTGCCGCGCTCGAGCAGAACTCCCCGCTCGGCAAGGTGCTCGCCGCCGGGCTTGCCAACCGCCACCGCTCGCGCGAGATCATGATGGAGCGCCTGGAGGACACCGGCCGCCACGTCGTGCACGACCTCGAGCGCTTCCTCAATACCCTCGGCACCATCGCCAGCATCTCTCCGCTTCTGGGGCTGCTGGGCACCGTCACCGGCATCATCAAGGCATTCAATGCGCTGCAGGCCGGCGCCGCGGGCGACCCGCGCATGCTCTCGGGCGGCATCGCCGAGGCGTTGATCGCGACGGCGGCAGGCCTGTGCGTTGCCATTCCGGCGCTCATCAGCTATCGCTACCTGCGCGGCCGCGTGGAGCGCATCGTGATCGAGATGGAGAAGGGCGCGATCAAGCTCGCCGACGCGCTCGAGGCCGCGGCGCACGATGGGGGACTCTCGGCGGCGGCGCGGGCTGAGACCCGTTCGGAGTCGCGCGCGGAGGCTGCACCCCGGCCCGACATGCTCAAGGCCGCGCGTCGATGAATCTGCGGGCACGCCGGCTCGATGAGCCGGAGATCAATCTGGTCTCGCTGATCGACGTCGTGTTGATGATGGTCGTATTCTTCATGCTCTCGAGCTCGCTCGTGGAGGAGGGGCGGGTGCGTATCCACTTGCCGCAGGCGAGCAGCGTTCCCACCGGCAAGCCGCGCGTGGAGCCGCTCATCGTCACCATCACCGAGCAGGGCAGCTATTTCGTCAATGGCCGAGAACTGATCAACTCGAGCCCCGAGACCCTGCGGGCGGCGCTGCTCAAGCAGGCGGGCACGGACCGTAGCATGCGCGTGACGATTCGCGCCGATGCGCGCTCGACGCAGCAATCCGTCGTCACCGCGATGGATGTGCTCGGCCGGCTGGGGTTCGTCGAGATCAACATCGCAACGATCAGGGGCCAGTCGGCAGGTCGGCCTTGAACGATGTGGGTAGGGTGGCACCGCCGCTGCAGACGGCGGATGCCTTCGGGACCTATCGGCGCCTGCTCGGGTATGTGCGTCGCCACGCGCTGCCCTTCGCGCTGGGTATCGCAGGCGCAGTGCTGTACTCGCTCTCCACGGCGGCGCTCGCCTGGTTCGCCAAGAAATTTGGCGACGAGGGGTTCGTCACGCATCCCGATCCGAGCATCATCAAATGGATGCCCGCGGGACTCGTTCTGCTGTTCACGCTGCGCTCGCTCGGGGACTTCGTGCAGACGTACTTCATGGGCCTGGTCAGCCGGCGCGTGGTGAGCGAGCTGCGTCAGCAGCTGTTCGAGCGAGTCCTCACCCTGCCGCTCGCCTTCTTCGACCGCAGCTCCGCTGCGACGCTGCTCTCCAAGCTCACCTATAACAGCGAGCAGGTAGGCACCGCGACCACCGATTCCATCGTCGTGCTCATCAGCACGAGCCTGCAGATCGTCGCCCTCGTAGGGGAGCTGCTGTGGTTCAACTGGCGGCTTGCGCTCCTGGCGCTTGCGCTGGGTCCGCTCATCGGCTGGCTCGTGACCAACGTCAACCGGCGCTTCCGCCGCTACAGCCGCAGGATCCAGGACTCGATGGGCGATGTGACGCGCGTGGCGAAGGAGGGTTTCGAGGCGCCGCGGCTGATCAAGGTCTACAACGCCGAGGGGCACCTGGGCGAGCAGTTCCGGGCGGCCAACGAGCACAATCGTCACTCGTTCATGCGCTTGATTCTCACGAAGGCGCTCTCGAGCCCGATCATTCAGATCATCACGGCGCTCGGTGCATCCATCGTGCTGACGTACGCGCTCTCCGAGGCGGTGCACGGACAGATGACACCGGGTGATCTGGCCGGCTTCCTTGCCGCGCTCGGCATGATGCCGACACCCTTGAAGCAGCTGGTCGGCGTGTCGGGTCCGCTGCAACAGGGGATCGCCGCCGCGCAAAGCCTGTTCGAGGTGATCGACTCCCCGCCGGAGCCGCACGGGGGTACGTATCGCGTGGGGCGAGTACGAGGCCAGGTGCAGCTCGAGGGTGTCTCCTTCAGCTACGCCTCCGGGCGGCAGGCGGCGCTGCGCGAGGTCTCCCTGAACGTGCTGCCTGGACAGCGCATCGCGATCGTCGGGCGCTCGGGTAGCGGTAAATCGACGCTCGTGAGCCTGCTGCCGCGCTTCTATGATGCAACCGCCGGCAGCGTGCGCATCGACGGACACGACGTACGCGAATACGATCTGCGCAACCTGCGCGATCAGATCGCCGTGGTCTCACAGGACGTGATCCTCTTCGATGACACCATCCGCAACAACATCGCCTTCGGGCGCGAGGTGGCTGCACAGGCGATCGAGCGTGCCGCGCAGGCTGCGCGCGTCCTCGAGTTCGCAAGTGCGCAGCCTCAGGGGCTCGATTCCCTGGTCGGGGATCGCGGCCTGCTACTCTCGGGGGGCCAGAGGCAGCGCATTGCCATCGCCCGCGCGTTGCTCAAGGACGCTCCCATCCTGATCCTCGATGAGGCCACCTCCGCGCTCGACACCGAGGCGGAGCGGCACATCCAGGCCGCGCTCGGGGAGCTGGTGCGCAACCGCACCACCTTCGTCATCGCGCACCGGCTGTCCACGGTCGAGCAGGCCGATCGAATCGTGGTGCTCGACGCAGGGCGGATCGTCGAAAGCGGAACGCACTCCGAGTTGCTCGCCGCCGACGGACTGTACGCGCAGTTGCACCGCCTGCAGTTCAGCGATTGATGACCGCGATGGAGCGGCGGCTGCTCGAGATCTGGTACCGCCCTGGCGGTGCGGTGTCGCTGCTGCAGCCCCTCGGCTGGGCCTACGGTGCGGCCATGCGCCTGCGGCAGGCCGCCTATGCGCACGGCGCGGTGCCGATCTATCGCATCGGCAAGCCCGTCGTCGTGGTCGGCAACCTCACCGTCGGGGGCACCGGCAAGACACCGCTCACGATCTGGCTGGCCGAGAGCCTGAAGGCGCGCGGGCTTGCGGTGGGCATCGTCTCGCGCGGCTACCGCCGCGCCGCGCCGCGCAGCCGCACCACCCCGAGCCTCCTCGAACGGGGCTCACGCTGGGAAGACGTCGGCGATGAGCCGCTCCTCATCCAGCAGCGCACCGGCTGCCCGGTCGTGGTGGGGGAGGATCGGGTGGCGGCGGCTCTGAGGCTCGCTGCAGAGCCCGTGGATGTGATTCTCTCGGACGATGGCTTGCAGCATCTGCGGCTGGCGCGCGACTGCGAGATCGCAGTGCTCGACGGCGCCCGTGGGCTGGGCAACGGGCGGCTGATTCCGGCAGGTCCATTGCGCGAGTCGCCCGTGCGGCTCAAGCAGGTCGACGCGATCGTCGTCAACGGAGTCGCCGAGCATGCCTCGCTCGCCTCCGGAGGACCTGTGCCCCTCGACAGGAGCCTCTGCATGAGCCTGCGGCTCGGGGCGGCGCAGCGCCTCGAAGATGGATCCTGCGTGCCGCTCGAGCGTTTTCGCTCCACTCCTTTGCATGCAGTCGCGGGCATCGGTCATCCGGAGCGGTTCTTTCGCGATCTGCGCTCGCAGGGGCTGCAGCTGATCGAGCATCCCTTTCCCGACCATCACCCCTTCTCGTCCCGGGAGCTCGCCTTCCCCGATGAGTGGCCGATCCTGATGACGCAGAAAGATGCGATCCGATGTGCGGCTCTTGCAACCTCGAGGATGTGGCTCGTTCCCGTGACCGCGACCTTCGCGGATGCGCAGGCGCGCGCGCTCCTTGATCTGGTGTCCCGCCGGATCGATGCGGCTCGAGCGCTTAAAGGGTAGAGTGAGGCCATGGACACTCGCCTGCTCGAGATTCTCGCCTGTCCGGTGTGCAAGGGCCCGTTGCAGTACCGCCGCGAGCAGGATGTTCTGGTGTGCAGGCTCGACCGGCTCGCCTATCCGGTGCGCGACGATGTGCCGGTGATGCTCGAGGAGGAGGCGCGCCAGCTCGCGGCGGACGATCCGCTGCTCGAGCGGTAGTGAGGGGGCGTGTTCCGCGTCGTAGTTCCTGCGCGCCACGATTCTGCGAGGCTGCCCGGCAAGGTGCTGCTGCGGCTGGCGGGCAAGAGCATGCTGCACTGGGTTTGCGAGCGCGCGCTGGCCTCACGTGCCGAGGAGGTGCTGGTCGCCACCGACGATGAGCGGATCGCCCGGGCGGCCGAGGCGCTGGGCGTGCAGGTGGTCATGACCTCGGTCGCGCACCCCTCCGGAACGGACCGAATCGCCGAGGTCGCCTGGCAGCGCCGATGGAAGGATGAGGACGTCGTGGTGAATCTGCAGGCGGATGAGCCGCTGATGCCTCCGGCGCTGCTCGATCAGGCGAGCGAGTTGCTCGCCGCGCACTCATGGGCACTGATTGCAACCCTCGCGAGCCCGCTCGCGAGCCTTGCCGAGCTGACCGATCCGAGCGTGGTCAAGGTCGTGGTCGGCCGGCGCAGTCAGGCACTGTACTTCAGCCGCGCTCCTGTTCCGTGGGACCGCGACGGTGCACCGTCGGGCCTTGCGAGCCAGCGCAGCTTTGCCGGTGCGCGGCGCCACATCGGGCTCTATGCCTATCGAGTGGGGGCGCTCAAGCAGCTCGCCTCACTGGCTCCCAGTCCGCTCGAGCAGCGTGAGAAGCTCGAGCAGCTGCGCGCGCTCGAGAACGGCTTGCCGATCGTCGTCGCCGATGCCATGCAGCCGCCCGGCCCGGATGTGAACACTGCGCAGGATCTCGAGGCGGTGAGCGCATTGCTCGAGGAGCATCGATGAGGAGCAATCGTGTCGGCGTATTGTTCGTCTGCCTCGGCAATATCTGCCGCTCCCCGAGCGCGGAGGCCGTGCTACGGGCCTTGGCCGCTCGCGAAGCGCCCGAGCTCGAGCTGCTGGTCGATTCAGCGGGCACCGCGGACTACCACGTGGGAAGTGAGCCTGACCGACGCTCGCGCGAAGCCGCCCGGCGCCGCGGCTACGACATGTCGGGGATGCGCGCCCGCAAGGTCGACCCGAGCGATTTCGAGAGCTTCGATCTGATTCTGGCCATGGACCGCAGCAACTGGTCGGCGCTGCGTGAGGTTGCACCCGTGGCCGCGCGCGAGCGCGTGCAACTGTTCCTGCAGTACGGGCCGGACCGCGACGTCATGGACGTGCCCGACCCCTACTACGGAGGGCCCAATGGCTTCGAGGAAGTCCTCGACCTGATCGAGGCCGCCGCGCGCGGGCTCCTGCAACACCTGCAGTCGCGCGCGCGCGCCGGCTAGCCCGCGTCCTCTCCTCCACCGGGCTCGCGTGGGGGCTCGTTCGAGGGGGCCGACGACCAGACCACATAGGGCTTGCCGGAGCGGCTCGGGCTCTCGAGCGATGGGCTGGGCTCGAAGTGGGCCAGGGTATGAGGGCTCTCACCCCCACCGCCAGCCGCAACGGGCGGTCGCTCAGGCGGTCGCTCAGGCAGTCGCTCAGGCGGTCGCGCGGCTGGCTCCGGGGCCGTGAAAGGCCGCTCGGCCGGAGCATCGGAGCGCTCCTGAAAGGCAGGAGGTGCTTCTTCCCGAGGCGCCCCGCCATTGTCTGGATGCGACGACCCGCTCGAGGTGCCCGTGGCGTGCTCGCGCATTCCCCCGCGTCGCCCACGCCGCCGGCCCCGCCGGCCGCGACGCTCACCGCGACCGCCTCGGTCGGAACGCCCCTCCCCGGAGCTGCCTTCCGCCGAGCGCTCAGCCACATCCTCGGAGAGGGCCGGTTGAGCGCTTGACCGCCCGTTGTCGGGGTGTGTGCCCGCCGCCGGGGCGCCTTGACCTGCGGCCGCGGCCGCCGGGCGCTCACTGCGGTCGTGATCGCGATCGCGCGGGCGCTCCCGATCCCGATCTCGAAAGCGCTCCCGCTCGCGCGAGCCGCCACCCTCACGCTCGTGACGCTCCGCGCCGCGTGCACCGGAGGAGTCCGAGCGATCGCGGGCCGGTCCCCTGTGGCGCCGTGAGCGATCGTAACCGCCGCGACGCCCATCGCGCTCACCGCGGCCGCCACCCCGGTCTCTGCGCTCGGCGGGGGCTGCACTCTCGCGCGGCGCGGCCGCGCCAGGCTCGGCGGCTCTGATCTGCGACTCCGAGCCGAACCACCGCTTGAAGCGCTCCCAAACGCTGGGCGGGGCGCTGGCGGGCAGGGCCGGCGCCACCGCCGGCGCAACCGGCGATGGTGCAACGGGTGCCGCAGTGGCCGGCATGATATTCGCCACCGCCGGGGCCTCCGGTGTCGGTTTCTTGGCCTCCGCGGAGGGGTCGGCGATCTCCGGCGCAGTGGGCATGAGATAGCTCACCTGCTTGTTCTCGGCCAGCTCCGCCTCATCGTCCCGTACGCGCCTGATCGAGTACCCGGGCGTCTGCATGTTGGGGTTGGGCACGATGACCAGATCCGCATCGCTCTTGTCCTCGAGCGTGCGCAGCCACTCGCGCTTCTCGTTGATGAGGTAGGTCGCCACTTCCACCGGAACCTGCGCGATGACCCGCGTGGTGCGCTCCTTGCGCACCTCCTCGCCGATCAGGCGCAGCAATGCCAGCGCCATCGACTCGACGCTGCGGATGCTGCCGATACCCACGCAGCGCGGACAGACGATGTGACTGGACTCCCCGAGCGAGGGTCGCAGCCGCTGGCGCGACATCTCGAGCAGCCCGAACCGCGATAGGCGACCGATCTGAATGCGAGCGCGGTCCATCTTCATGGCATCGCGCAGCCGATCCTCCACGTCGCGCTGATTCTTGGGCGACTCCATGTCGATGAAGTCGATGACGATGAGCCCGCCGATGTCGCGCAGCCGCAGCTGCCGGGCGATCTCGTCCGCGGCCTCGAGATTGGTATTGAGCGCCGTGGTCTCGATGTCGCTGCCGCGCGTGGCGCGCGCCGAGTTGATGTCGATCGAGACGAGCGCCTCGGTGTAGTCGATCACGATGCTGCCGCCGGCGGGCAGCTGCACCTTGTGCGCATAGGCGGACTCGATCTGGCTCTCGATCTGGAAGCGCGTGAAAAGAGCGATGTCGTCGGCGTAGTGCTTCAGGCGGCGCTGCGCCTCGGGCGGCATGAAGCGCTGCATGTATTCCTGGGCCTTCTCGAAGGCCGGCACATCGTCCACCAGGATCTCGCCGATATCGTCCGACAGGTAGTCGCGCAGGGCGCGCGTCACCGCGTCGCTTTCGCGATACACCAGAAAGGGGGCGGGCCGATCCTTAGCGGCGGCAGCGATCTGCTCCCACTGGGCGCGCAGGTTATCGAGGTCCCACTGCAGCTCCTCGACCGAGCGGCCGACGCCCGCGGTCCGCACGATCGCCCCCATCCCATCGGGGATCTGGAGCTGCCCCATGACCTCGCGCATCTGGTCCCGATCCTCGCCTTCGATGCGGCGCGAGACGCCCCCGGCACGCGGATTGTTCGGCATGAGCACGAGGAAGCGTCCGGCCAAACTCACGAAGGTGGTGAGCGCTGCACCCTTGGTGCCGCGCTCCTCCTTCTCGACCTGCACGAGCAGCTCCTGTCCCTCGGTGAGGAGCTCACGGATGTTCATGCGTCCACCCTGCCCGGGCGGCTTGGCAAAGTACTCCTTGGAGACTTCCTTCAGGGGAAGGAATCCGTGGCGGGCACTGCCGTAGTCGACGAAGCACGCCTCGAGCGAGGGCTCGACGCGCGAGATCCGCCCCTTGTAGACGTTAGCCTTCTTCTGTTCCCGGGACGGGAGCTCTATGCTGAGATCGTATAGCTTCTGGCCATCAACCAGAGCAACTCGCAACTCTTCCTGCTGAATCGCATTGACGAGCATTCTTTTCATGCGGCCCTACTGACTTGAGAGGGACCGACAAGGGGACGGCGGGAGGCCGTGCATACAGCGCGGCACAAAGGGGTAGGGGCGCCACAGTCTCGATGTTCATACAACTGAACCGCCCGTGAGCGGGCGATGCGCCGAAAACCTTCTGCTTCTCAACCGACGGCGCGCCTTCGCTCCCGCGCTGCGGGAAACGGGCGCTGCAGCCTTGTCGGCCAAACGCGATGGCCTCGATCATCGAGGACCAACTGATGAGCTTCCACAAGGTGGGGGCACAAGCGAGATGCGTGCCTACCCCTCGCCCCTGCGGGGCCCGTTACCATGGTGGCGGCGCAAGCCCCCACCCATGGGTCGTCCACCTGCGGGACGGCCCTGCAAGTATAGCGTCGAGCCCCTGTAGAAACAATATCTTACGTGGAGAAGTCCGTGGTGGTGCATGACAGCCGGGAGCGTGAGCCTGTCCGGCACATCGAAGTGAGCGAGGAGCGCGCCGGTCAGCGGCTCGATAATTTCCTCATGCGCGAGCTCGGGAATATGCCGCGAAGCAGGGTCTACCGCCTGGTGCGGCGCGGGGAGGTGCGGGTGAACGGGCGCAGGGCCAAGCCCGAGCAACGCCTGCAGTGGCACGACAGTGTGCGGGTGCCACCCGTGCGCCGGGAGGATCCAAGCGCACCGGCCACCCCCTCGGCGCAGCTTCTCCAGGGCATCGCCGCGGCGATCGCCTACGAGGATGACAAGCTGATCCTGCTCGACAAGCCCTCCGGAGTAGCCGCCCACGGGGGCAGCGGAGTGAGCTTCGGGGTCATCGAGGCCCTGCGGGCGCTGCGACCGAAGGAATCACTCGAGCTCGTGCACCGGCTCGATCGCGACACCAGCGGCTGCCTGCTGATCGCCCGCAAGCCGAGCAGTCTGCGCGTGCTGCATGCACTGCTGCGGGAAGGCCGCCTCGAGAAGGGCTATCTCGCGCTCGTCAAAGGGCACTGGAACCTCGGTCATACGCGCATCACGGCCGCTCTACGCACCGATGCGCGGCTGCACGGCGAGCGTACCGTGCGCGTGGATCCCAAGGGGAAGGCTGCGGTGAGCGAGTTTCGCCCGGTGCAGTTCTTCGGGAAGAAGGCGACGCTCGTCGAGGTGGCCTTGCACACCGGCCGCACCCATCAGATTCGCGTGCACGCCGCGCACGCAGGTCATCCCGTTGCGGGCGACGAGAAGTACGGGGATGAGGACTTCAATGGCCGCATGCGCGAGCTCGGGCTCAAGCGACTGTTCTTGCATGCCCACCGGGTGGGGTTCGATTGGCCGCAGGGTGGGCAGTTCAGCGCGAATACTCCGCTGCCGGCGGATCTGCGCAGCGTGATCGAGCGGCTTCAGGGCACCTGATAGCCCAGTCGGCGCAGCGTGGCTGCGATCCAGATGAGCGGTAAGCCGATGACCCCGGTCGGGTCTGCGCTTTCCACGCGCTCGAGGAGGCTGATGCCGAGCGACTCGACCTTGAAGCTGGCGGCACAATCGAAGGGGCGTTCCCGCGCGATGTAGCGGTCGATCTCCTCGGGCGTGAGCAGGCGGAATACCGCCCGGGTCGTGTCCAGGTGTGCAGCGCTGAAGGCCTCACGGGTGCACACGACCGCGCAGGCGGTATGAAATTCAGCGACGCCCCCGCTCATGCGCGCCAGTTGCTCCCGAGCCACCTTCGCCTCGCCCGGCTTCTCGAGGATCATCTGGCCGGTGCAGGCCACCTGGTCACTGCCGATCACGACGGCTTGCGGGTGCCGGGCCGCAACGGCATGCGCCTTGGCAGCGGCGAGCCTTGCGGCACGGGCCCGAGGAGCCTCCCCCGGGAGGTGCGTCTCCTCGACCCCCGGGGCCTCGACCGAGAAGCCGACCCCCAGCCGATCGAGCAGCATGCGGCGGTAGGCCGAAGTGGAGGCGAGGATCAACGGTGCGGGCGATGGCACGATACCGGGCGGAAACAAGGGCTTGGGACTGACTTGCTTTGACTTGCCAGGGGGGCCTACCTATCATACGCGCCCCATGTCGCAGGACTGGTCGACGCGGCGCGACATCGACCTGCTGGCCGACGAGCGAGTTTGCCTCGATTTCGTCATCCCGCTTGCGGAGTTGCCGCGCGTGCGACCGCAGCTTGCGCAACCGGACGGGCGCGCAAGCGGGCGTGTGTGCTTCGAGCCCGTGCAGGGCACACCGGTGGCGGAGCTGAGCGTCTCGGCACGGGTATCGCTCACCTGTCAACGCTGCCTTGCTCCCGTTGATTATCAGCTCGACTGCGAGGGCAGGGTGGCGATGGTGGCTGACGGGACCGAGGCGGAGCGAGCTCCCGCTGGACTCGAGACGATTCTCGCGCCCGAGCGTCGCATCAGCGTGCGGGAGCTGGTCGAGGAGGAGTTGCTGCTCGCGCTCCCGATAGTGCCGCTGCACAACGATGCGGGCTGCGCGCTGCAGGCGTTGCAGCCGAGCGGGGTTGCCCCGGAAAAGCCTGCAGGGGCCGAGGAGCGACAGCGCCCCTTCGAGCAGCTGGGCGAGTTGTTAAAGCGCGGCAGAAGCGCGCAGGACTAGACGGAGAGAAGATCAATGGCTGTTCAGAAGAGCCGCAAGACACCCTCGCGCCGCGGCATGCATCGCTCGCACGATGGCCTCGACAAGCCCGCGCTGTCGATCGATCCGCAGTCGGGCGAGACTCACTCACGCCACCGCATCACGCCCGATGGCTTCTACCGCGGCCGCCGCGTGATCGAGAAGCCGGCCGAAGCCGAAGAGCAGGAATAGGCTGCGCGACCGGGGGCGGCGCACCATGCGCTCCGCCGATCGAGCGTAGCTGTGTTGAGCATCGCCGTCGACGTGATGAGCGGCGACCGGCCACCGCACGAGCGCTTGAGTGGCACGCTGCGCGTGCTCCACGACGACAGCGACTTGCACGTCCTGCTGGTGGGCAGTCCGGAGCTGATCGACCCGGAGCTCCAGGCCCTGCCGCCTGCGTTTCGGGAGCGCGCGCACAGCGTTGCGGCCTCGCAGGTCATTGCCATGGACGAGTCGCCCCGAACGGCGGTGCGCCGCGGACGGGACTCCTCGATGCGCGTGGCGGTGAACCTCGTGAAGGAAGGTCGCGCGGCCGCATGTGTCAGCGCCGGCAACACGGGCGCCCTCACCGCGATCTCCCATTTCGTTCTCAAGACGGTGGCGCATGTCGAGCGCGCAGCCATCATGTCGGCGATCCCCTCCGCGCGCGGCCACGCGCACATGCTCGACCTCGGGGCGAACACGCAGGCCACGCCCCTGCAACTGACTCAGTTCGCGCGCATGGGCTCGATCGTCGCCCGGGATCTGTACGGCCTGGAGAGGCCGCGGGTGGGCCTCTTGAACATCGGTGAGGAGGACATCAAGGGCCACGAGATCGTGCAGGCCGCACACGCCCTGCTCACACGCGAGCCGCTCGAGTACGTGGGCTTCGTCGAGGGCGATGCGATCTTCTCCGGCGAGGTGGATGTGGTCGTCACCGACGGTTTCACCGGCAACGTCGCCCTGAAGACCATGGAGGGGCTCGCCCGGCTGATCGCGGCGCGGGCGCGCAAGGAATTCCAGGCTTCGGCGCATGCGACGCTCGCCGGTTGGATTGCGCGCCCCGTGCTGCGCCGGCTCGCTGCGACGCTCGATCCTCGTCAATACAATGGCGCTTGCATGGTCGGGCTGCGCGGCGTCGTGGTAAAAAGCCACGGTCGAGCCGATGCGACCGCCTTTGCGCGGGCGGTGGAGCTTGCCGCACACGCAGCGCGCGGCAGGCTCGCGGCCCACGTTGCGCAGGCGTTCGAGCCCTAGGAGCCTTTGTTGATCTACTCTCAAATCGCCGGCACCGGGTCGCACCTGCCGGAGAAGATTCTCACGAACTTCGACCTCGAGCGCATGATGGACACCACGGATGCGTGGATCCGCGATCGCACCGGAATCGAGCGGCGGCACATCGCGGCCGACGGCGAAACGACGGTCGATCTGGCAGAGCCGGCGGCGCGTCGCGCAATCGAGGCGGCTGGGGTGCGCCCGCAGGACGTGGATTTCATCGCCTTTGGCACCACCACGCCGGACTACATCTTCCCCAACTGTGGAGTGCTGCTGCAGCAGCGCCTGGGCTGCCGGCCCGGCTGCCCGGCGTTCAGCCTCGAGACCGCCTGCAGTGGCTTCATCTACTCCCTCGCCATCGCCGACAAATTCGTGCGTGCCGGGGAGGCCAGCTGCGCGCTGGTCGTGGGATCGGAGACTCTCTCGCGCATCACGGACTGGTCGGATCGCTCGACGGCGGTGCTGTTCGCCGACGGCGCCGGGGCGGTGGTGCTGCGTCCCGCGCAGCAGCCAGGCATCATCTCGACGCATCTGCACGCCGACGGCACCTTCAAGGACACGCTCTACTGCGAGGGCGGGGTCTCCAGGAGCAGCCCGGCGCATGGCGAAGCGCAGAAGTCACGCTTCATCCGCATGGCGGGCAGCGAGGTCTTCAAGATCGCCGTGACGAACCTCGGCAAGGTCGTCGAGGAAGCCCTCGCCGCGACCCATCTCGACCGCTCGGCCATTGATTGGCTCGTGCCGCATCAGGCCAACACTCGCATCATTCAAGCCACCGCGCGCAAGCTCGATCTGCCCATGGAGCGTGTGATCGTGACGGTGCAGGACCACGGCAACACCTCCACCGCATCCGTGCCCCTCGCACTCGATGTGGGCGTGCGCGACGGGCGCATCAAGCGCGGCGACCTCTTGTTGCTCGAGGCCTTCGGGGGCGGCGTGACCTGGGGAGCGGCGCTGGTACGCTACTGATGAGCCTTCGTGCGCGATGCGTGCACGAAAGTGCAGAGCGCCGCGCGATGAGCACGGCGCCCTGCAGATTCACATCGACTAATCGATCGGCTTACTTCGAGACCGACCGCTTGAACATGCGATCAATCTTCTCGTTGGTCGCATCGACCGCCGACTGAGCGGCCTGGGCCGCCGCCAGCGCCTGATTAGCCGTGCTCTGTGCACCGCTCGCAGCCTGGCTCGCTGCCTGCGCGGAGCTCGAAGCCTGATCCGCCGAGGCCTTCGCGGCCTGTACGTCGGACTGCAGCTTGGCCACTTGGGACTTGAGGTCCGCAATGTCGGCCTGCAACGGCTTGATGTCGGTGCAGCCCGCGAGTCCAACTAACACCGCCGCAGCTGCCAGATTCAATACGATCGCGCTCTTCATAACAAACATCCCCTTTGGGTTGTCGATTGGGAGTCCCTTTAGAGACAGGACGATGCGAAGAGGCGAGCGTAGTGCTTCCGCCACAGTCTTCGCAAGCGGCGCAACTTGATCAAATTTGGCCGCGGAATGCAACTGTTGACATCGATCCGCGTCCCTGAGCCATTCCGCCGGGCGAAACGCCTGTCGTTGCGCCGCGACAGCCGTGCGCATCGTCCTTAAAGCGCGCGCCGATCGCGTAGCATCTCTCGTGCCGCGTTGTGCCCGGGCACACCTGTGACCCCGCCGCCGGGATGACTGCCCGATCCGCACAGATACAACCCCGCCACCGGGGTGCGGTAGTCGCCGTGGCCGAGCACCGGGCGTGCGGCCCAGAGCTGATCGAGAGCCAGCGCGCCGTGAAAGATGTCCCCGCCGACCAGCCCGAAACGCTCCTCGAGGTCCAGGGGCGATAGAGCAAGCCGGCCCACGATGCTGCGCTTGAAATTCGGCGCGTACGCATCGACCGTATCGAGGATCAGATCGGCGACCCGCTCGCGCTCCACACGCCAGTCGCCTCCCTCGGGAAGCGAGTAGGCGAAGTGCTGGCAGAACAGGCTCGCGACATGGGCGCCGGGCGGGGCAAGCGTCGGATCGAGCGTGCTTGGAATCAGCATCTCGATGATCGGCTGGCGCGACCAGCCCGAGGAGCGGGCATCGAGGTAGGCACGCTCCAGATACCCGAGCGAGGGCCCGATGATGATGCCGGAGCCGAGGTGGGGGCCGGCTTCGGGGCGTGCGCTGAATCGGGGCAGCTCGCTCAGGGCGACGTTCATCCGGAAGGTCGCCGATTCGCAGCGGTAGCGCTCGATTCGAGACCGAAAGTCTTCCGGCAGATCCTGCGCATCGAGCAATCTCAGGAATAGTGTCCTGGGATTGACGTTGGCGGCGACCAGGGCGGCCTCGATGGTGGTCCCATCGGCGAGCCGCACCCCGGCAACGCGCGGGCGCTGGGCGCGGGCTTTGCCCGTGAGGATGGCGGCAACCGGTGCGTCGGTGTGAATTTGCACCCCCAGGCGGCTCGCTTCCTTCGCCATGGCCTGCGTGATGGAGCCCATTCCGCCGAGCGCGTGGCCCCACACTCCGGGCTTGCCGTTCACTTCGCCGAAGGCGTGATGCAGCAGGACGTACGCGCTCGTCGGGGCGTAGGGGCTTTGAAAGGCTCCGACGATGGCATCGAAGCCGTGCAATGCCTTCAGGGCATCCCACTTGAACCAGGCATCGAGCACCTCGCCCGCGCTGCGCGTGAAGAGCTCATGCACTTCGCGCTGCGTCTCGAGCGGCAGGCGACGCAGCGCCCGCCCCATGGAGATGAGACTCCAAAGATCGCGCGCGCCTCGCAGCCCGGCCGGTGGAGTCTTGAGCAGCAGGTCCCGCAGGTAGTGCACCACGCGGTCGAGCATGGCGTGAAAGGCCGGCAGGCGCTCCGCATCGCTCGCAGAGCGTTGTCGCACGGCAGCGATCGTGTCGGCGGCGCGAGGTCCGGCGCAGAAGGCGCTGCCATCGGGAAGTGGAAGGAAGTTCTGCACGGGCCGCTCCACGATGCGAAGCCCGTGCTCGGCCAGGCGCAGATCGCCGATGACCTTGGAGTGCAGGAGACTCACGGTGTAGCTGGCGGTGGAGTTGCGGAAGCCGGGGTGGAATTCCTCGGTGACGGCTGCGCCCCCGACCACGCCTCGACGCTCCAGCACGGTGACCTTCAGGCCCGCGCGGGCGAGGTAGCACGCGCAGGTAAGCCCGTTATGGCCGGCGCCGATGACGACTGCATCGGTACGGGTTGCAGGCGGAGGGGATCTGGATATAATCACAGTATCTGTATAAGCACACAGCGACGTGCCATGTCAGACCTCACTCCTCGTCAAACTCAAATCCTGCGCCTCATCCAACGCCACCTGATGGAAACGGGAATGCCCCCCACTCGCGCGGAGATCGCCCGGGAGCTGGGATTCCGCTCTGCCAATGCGGCAGAGGAGCACCTGCGCGCGCTCGCGCGTAAAGGGGTCATCGCGCTTCTTCCCGGCACCTCGCGCGGCATTCAGCTGAAGGACACCATTCGCGAGCAGATGGGTTTGCCGCTCATCGGGCGTGTCGCCGCCGGCAAGCCCATTCTGGCAGAGGAGAATATCGAAGCCCGCTTGCAGATCGATCCTGCGATCTTTCACCCCCGGCCGCATTATCTCCTGAAGGTCACCGGCATGAGCATGAAGGATGCGGGCATCCTCGATGGTGACCTGGTGGCCGTGCATCGCACGGCGGATGTGCGCAGCCGCCAGATCGTCGTGGCGCGCCTGGAAAATGAGGTCACCGTCAAGCGCTATCGCCAGGAAGGCTCCATCGTGTGGCTTTTACCGGAGAACAGCGAATTCGAGCCCATCCGGGTGAATCTCCAGGCCGAGCCCCTGCTCATCGAGGGGGTCGTCGTGGGGGTGGTGCGCCGGGGTAAGGCAACCGGCCTGACCTAGCCGCGCATCCTGCAGCGCGTCGCGTCGCTCTCCCCGAGATACCGGCGATGCTCGGTGATCCACGGCTCGCTTCGCTTCTCAACAACCCTGCCATCTGGCGCGGCAGCAGTGCAGCCCGTACGAGCACCGTGCCGACGGGCTTTCCGCGGCTCGATGCGCAGCTGCCCGGCCAGGGTTGGCCGCAGGTCGGGGTGGTTGAGATTCTCATTCCGCACCTCGCAATCGGTGAGCTGTACTTGGTTCTGCCTGCACTCGCATTTCTCAGCCGTCAGCCCCAAGCACGCTGGTGCGCCTGGATGGCCCCCCCCGAGGGACCCTTCAGCGAGAAGGGGCTGCGCCCCTTCCATGCCTGCGGCCCTCTCGAGCTGTTCGCGCCGGCACTCACGGCCCACGGTGTGAGCCTCTCGCGCGTGCTCGTCGTGCGCGCCGAAGCCCCGCTGTGGGCCTGCGAGCAGGCGCTGCGCTCGGGCGCGTGCGATGTGGTGCTCGCATGGGTGCGGCGCGCACCGGCGCGCTCGGTGCGGCGGTTGCAGCTTGCGACCGAGCGCGGCCGCACGCTTGCGTTCTTGTTCCGAACGCTCTCTGCGCAAACTCTGCGGGAGCCGTCACGTGCGGCTGTGCGCCTCGCGCTGCAGCCGGCGAGCGGGGGTGTTCGCCTGAAGCTATTGAAGTGTCGTGGCGGCTCGCGAGGCGATCTGCTCATCACGTTCAGCCAGGATCTCCGATGAGCGTGCGTCCCTCTCGCAAACTCGCCGAGCTGGTAGCGCCCGAGCGTCCCTCGCTACATCTCATCCCCCAGCGGCCGCTCGCGCAGCCGCGCTCTCGAGCGCACGAGCTGTGGATCGGAGCTCATTTGCCGCAGCTCGCACTCGAGGCGCTGACCGGTCCAGCGCATGCGCTTTCGGGACCGCTTGCCATCGTCGAGCAGCAGGGGCGCGCTTCGCACATCGTGGCTGCCAACGAGCAGGCGGCGCACTCCGGGGTGCGCGCCGGCATGAGCGTGGCGACCGCTCTGGCGCTTCTGCCACACCTCACTGTGAAACCCCGCGACGTGCATCGCGAGCGGGCATTGCTCGAGCGGTTGGCCCTGTGCGCGCAGCGCTTCACGCCCCGGGTGAGCCTCGAGAGGCCGGATGGTCTGCTGCTCGAGGTCAAGGGGAGTCTGCACCTGTTCGATGGTGCCGCGAAGCTGGGCGCGAGCTTTTTGGCGGCCTGCGGCGCCTGCGGCGCAAGGCCGCGACTGGCGCTTGCACCCACGCCTTGCGCCGCGCTCGCTGCGGCGCGTTTTGGCAAACCCTTCGAGGTGATGGATGCGGCACGACTCACGGGAGCTCTCGCGCCCTTGCCGCTTGCGGTGCTGCGCTGGTCGCCCGAGGTGCTCGAGCGTCTGGCCAGGATTGGCGTGCGCACGATAGGGGAGGCGCTGCGGTTGCCGCGTGCAGGATTCGCGCGTCGCTTCGGCCGCGAGATGCTCGGCGCATTGGATCGCCTGCTCGGCCGCAGTCCCGACCTGCGCACGAGCTTTCGCGCGCCGGAGCGGTTTCGCGTGCGCCGGGGATTTCTGTACGAGGTGGAAGGGCACGATGCTCTGCTCGCGGCGCTGGCTCCGCTCATCGAGGATCTCGCCCATTTTCTTCAGGCTCGCCAGTGCGGGATCACCGAGCTCGAGTGCCGGCTAGGACATCGTCATGCTCCGGTGACACCGTGCATCCTCAGGCTCGCTGCTCCTGCCGCCCATTCGCACCGTTTGCAAACGCTGCTCGCGGAGCGCTTGATGGTGCTCCCATGGCCTGAGCCCGTGCGCTCGTGTGAGCTGCGCTCCGGAAGGCTCGTGCCGCTTCCGCTCGATACGAATGAGCTCTGGCAACCCGGAGAGCACGGCGGCGGCGGCTCGCAGGCGGCCTCGACGGATCTGATCGAATGCCTGCGCGCACGTCTGGGTGTCGAGTCGGTGCATGCACTCGAGATTCATGCCACCCATCGTCCCGAGGATGCCTCGCGGGCGCAGCTTGCAATCGGCACGCAGCCGGCAACCTCTGCAGACAGGCTCGCGGGGATTGCCGCGGATAGTGCCGCGGATGGTGCTCCGCCCTGGCTTGCTTACCGCCGCCCGCTGTGGCTTCTGGCTCGGCCCCAGCTTTTACCCCAAGTCGATGGACTGCCGCAGTGGAGAGGTCCCTTGCGTTTGCTCGGCGAGCCGGAACGCATCGAGACCGGCTGGTGGGAGAACAACGAGATCGCGCGCGACTACTACCATGCCATCGACTCGAGCGGCGCCCGGGTGTGGGTTTTTCGCGAGCGCGTGAAGCCCCATCGATGGTTCTTGCACGGGATGTTCGGGTAGGGCGGCTAGCTCGCGCCGGAGGCCCGACGCATCGCCAGGTGCACGTGCTCCAGTGCTTGCGCGCGTACCTCGCCCGTTCGCACCGAAGGATCGAGCGCAGCTCCGGAGTCGCACAAATGATCGATCGATTGAAAGCGCTCCTGCAGCAATGCCCGATCGGCCGGCAATGCATTCGGCATGGCCAGCTCCAGCAGGACGAGCACCTCATGCAGCGCGCGGTATTTGAAGTAGGCGTCGAACATCTGCCGTGCCAGCTCCGGCGATGTGCGCCAGGACTTGCCGCCGAACAATTGCTGCGTCACCCGCTGCCCGGCGCCGTGGCAATCGAAGGTTTCGCACGCCGGGAATCCGCGCGCCGCGCGCTCGCCGTGAATGCTGCAGCGATCCTCGAGCAGCTGCGTGCATGGCACGTGAGCGGGCTTGTCGTAGCCGAATCCTTGCGGCGCATCGAATGCCGGAGCGACGCAGCAGAGCGCGCAGCAGCGGGCGCAATCGGCCTGTAGATACGGTGAGCGAGCGGGGATCATCCCGATGTCCTTCCTCCGGCTCTCAATGTACCTCATCCAGTAGCTCAACACGGGAGTGCCCAGGTGCGCGAGCCACCGCAGTACGCGGAGCTTCATTGCCTCACGAACTTCTCCTTTCTGCGCGGGGCCTCCCATCCCGAGGAGCTCGTCCATCGTGCGCGGCAGCTCGGCTATGCGGCACTTGCGATCACCGACCAATGCTCGGTGGCCGGAGTCGTGCGCGCTCATATGGCGGCCAAACGAGGGGGCGAGCCTACCGAGCCATCTGCCGAGATCGATGCGGCGGCGGCTTCCGCGGCACCTTTGAAGTTGCTCATCGGCGCGGAATTTCACCTCATCTGCGGCCTGAGATTCGTGGCGCTGGCCACCGATCGCCGCGCATACGGCCGGTTGTGCAACCTCATCACCCGCGGCCGTCGTGCCGCCTCCAAAGGTGAATACCGGCTCGGCCGCGCCGATATCGAGTCCTGCCTCGATCAGTGCCTCCTTCTGTGGCTGCCGAGCCTGGAGCTTGCAGGTCTTCAACCGGACCTCGCGGCCGCCTCCTGGCTGCAGGAGCGCTTTCGCGGAAACCTGTGGATCGCCGTCGAGCTGGTGCGCGATGGCGCCGATCGCGGGCGCCTGGCGGTGCTTGCCGAGCTGGGCCGCAAGCTCGATCTGCCGCTCGTGGCCAGCGGCAACGTGCACATGCACGTGCGCGAGCGCCGCAGGCTGCAGGATGCCTTGACGGCCATTCGCCTGAACGTGCCGCTCGCCGAGGCAGGCTGGCAGCTCAAGCCCAATGGTGAGCGCTACCTGCGCGAGCGCCTGCGGCTCGCCAGGCTCTATCCGCGCGAGCTTCTGGCCGAGACACTCGCGGTCGCGGAGCGCTGCACGTTCTGCCTCGATGAGCTGCGCTACGAGTATCCGCGGGAGATCGTGCCCGAGGGCGAAACACCGGCAACCTACCTGCGCAAGCTCGTGGAGCAGGGCGCGCGGCTGCGCTGGCCGCGGGGTATGCCGGACAAGGCTCGCGGCATCATCGAGCACGAGCTCGAGCTCATCGCAGATCTCTCCTACGAGCCTTACTTCCTCACGGTGTACGACATCGTCGCGCACGCTCGCACCCTCGGCATCCTGTGTCAGGGCCGGGGCTCGGCCGCCAACTCCCTCGTGTGCTACTGCCTGGGTGTCACGGCCGTGGGGCTGGAGCGCAGCGCGCTTCTGATCGAGCGCTTCATCTCCAAGGAGCGCAACGAGCCGCCCGATATCGATATCGACTTCGAGCACGAGCGGCGCGAGGAGGTCATTCAATACGTCTACGGCAAATACGGCCGGGAGCGGGCGGCGATCGCCGCGACGGTCATCATGTATCGCCCGAAGAGCGCCATTCGCGATCTGGGCAAGATCTTCGGGCTCGATGACCTGCAGATCCGCAATCTATCGCGGCTGCTGCAGTGGTGGGATCCGGGCATCACGCCGGAGCGCATTCGCGAGGCGGGCTTCGATCCCGAGAGCCCTCTTTTCAAGCGCATTCTGCAGCTTGCGCGCGAGCTGATCGGGTTTCCACGGCATCTGTCCCAGCACGTCGGCGGCTTCGTGATCTCCGCCGGGCCGCTCGATGAGCTCGTGCCGACCGAGAATGCGGCGATGCCGGATCGCACGGTGGTTCAATGGGACAAGGACGATCTGAATGATCTTGGACTGCTGAAGGTCGACCTGCTCGGCCTGGGGATGCTGAGCGCGCTGCGCCGAGCACTGGCGCTCGTCAACCAGCACCGCGGCGCACGCTGGACTCTCGGTCACCTGCCCGCGGAGGACCCGCGGGTGTACGAAATGATGTCGCGCGCCGATACCGTCGGGGTGTTTCAAATCGAGTCGCGCGCACAGATGGCGATGCTGCCGCGCTTGCGGCCGAAGGAGTTCTACGACCTCGTCATCGAGGTGGCCATCGTACGGCCCGGTCCCATTCAAGGCGATATGGTGCATCCGTACTTGCGCCGTCGGGAGGGCAAGGAGGAGGTCGTCTACCCGCGTCCGGAGGTGCAGGAGGTACTGGAGCGCACGCTCGGGGTACCCATCTTTCAGGAGCAAGTCATGCAGCTTGCGATCAAGGCGGCGGGCTTCACGCCCGGAGAGGCCGATCGCCTGCGCCGTGCCATGGCCGCCTGGAAGCGCCACGGCGATATTCATCGCTATCAGGAGAAGCTGCTGCAGGGACTGGTCGGCCGAGGCTACTCGCAGGACTTCGCGCTGCGGCTGTGCAAGCAGATCGAGGGATTCGGGGAGTATGGCTTTCCGGAATCTCACGCCTGCAGCTTCGCACTGCTGGTGTACGACTCGGCGTGGCTGAAGTGCCACGAGCCGGCAGCCTTCACCTGCGCACTGCTCAACAGCCAGCCCATGGGCTTCTACGCCCCTGCGCAGCTGGTGCGCGATGCGCGCGAGCATGGTGTGGAGGTGCGCTCCGTCCGCATCGATGCGAGCGAGTGGGAGTGCACGCTGGAGCCATGCATGGCCGAGCCGCAATCGACCGGTTCGCAGCCTGCGCTGCGCCTTGGCATGCGCCTGGTCAAGTCGCTCTCGCAGGCGGCCGCGGAGCGGATCGTGGCGGCGCGCAAAGATCGGCCTTTCAGCAGCGTTCAGGATCTCGCGCAGCGCGCCGCGCTCGATCGGGGCGACCTGGAGGCTCTCGCAGCGGCCGGGACGCTTGCGCCCTTGAGCGGCAACCGGCACCTCGCCTTCTGGGAAGTTGCAGGTACCGAGCGGCCCTTGGCCCTCGTCCCGCCCGGGACGCAGGCACCGCACGCCGATGCAGGGCGGCCGCTGCTCACTGCGCCGACCGAGCGCGAGAGCATCGCGGCGGACTATGCATCCGTGGGCTTGACGCTGGGACGCCATCCGATGGCGCTGCTGCGCGAACGGCTGCGAACCGAGCGGATCTCGACGGCCGCGGAGCTCTCCGAGTTGCCGGATGGCCGGCGGGTGCGTACCGCCGGTATCGTTCTGCTACGCCAGCATCCAACCAACGCGCGCGGTGTCACCTTCGTGACGATCGAGGACGAGACCGGTCAGGTGAATCTCATCGTCTGGCAGCAGGTGGGGGAGGCGCAGCGCCGGCCGCTGGTCGAGTCACGCTTGCTCGAGGTGCGCGGCAAGCTGCAGCGGCAAGGCGAGGTCATGCATGTCGTGGCGCACCGGCTCGTCGATCGCTCGGCACTCATCGCCGATCTTGCGACGAGCTCCCGAGATTTCCACTAGCACCGAGCCATTAGTTGATCGTGACCGCAACGCCTGTCGCATTCCCGGTGGTCACGTCGATGGCGGTAGAGACCGGCTGGCGGCTGAACGTGCCGGCGGGGTTCGAGGAGTTCCATACCCATGCTTCGGCATAGTAGATGCTCGTGGAGGTGCCTCCAGGCACGGAGGTAAACAGCGTCGCGCTACTGGAGGCAGCGCCCAGGTAGGAATCGAGCGAGGCAACCGCGACCAGTGCTCCGCCCTGCGTCAGGAGCAGCTCTCCTTTGTCGTATTTGCCTGGAGTCGTCACGCTCACGGTTCCCGAGACCGACTCGCCCGTGGAGGGCAGCGGTATGGCCGCCACGGTGAATGTCCCGCTGGTGGCGCCGGAGGAGCTGGGAGCCACCATCGTACTGAGCGGACCATTCCCGTATACGGGTGCGCTCGCCCCAACCGAGTATGCCGAGGCACCTTCCGCAGGAGTCACCGTGCTCAACGAGATGGCGCTGCCCGATGCGTAAACCCCATACTGGATGCTTGCGCTCGAGAGTGACTGCGCCGTATCGAAGGTGCCCGTGAACGGGTCGACCGGGTAGGCTTCGATCAGATAGGGAGCGGTGCTCGTATTTGGCAGCGTCTGATAGAAGCCGATCCAGGATCCCGGCGGCGATGCCGCGGCGGACAGATTCACCGCGTATGAGCTGGCCGCGGTCAGAGTGACCCCCAGTGAGGTCGCCGATCCCGAGCCTGGAGCACCGGCGGTGACCGGCACCGACTGGACGATGACGGTCTGGATGCCCGGACCGTGGATCACCAGATCGTAATCCTGGGTTGCGGCCGTGCACGAATACGCGGCACTGCTGCTGCTACTGCTGCTGTCGCTCGTGCTGGTCGCGGTACTGGTGCTGCTGCAGGGCAGCGGATAGAGCACGAAGGTCCCACTCGACTGCAGCGGCACACTTGCGACGATGAGGTTCTGCGTGCCATTGCTCGTCTCGGCCGTGACCTGGATGCCACCGATGCCCGTGGCAGGCAGCCCCGACACGTCCACCTGTCCCTCGATCATGCCGACCTCTGACAGGTTGTAGCCCGAGAGGTGGGGGATGAGCACGAACCCCGAGTTCCCGTTCACCGTGTATGGCACCAGATCGCGCGAGGCATCGAAATCCACGGCGACGTAGCTGGTGGCTGCCGAGGTGCCCAGTCCCGAGGCCGTACACGTGCCCGTGACCGGGCTGTACACCTGGTCGTAGGAGCACTCGGCCGAAGCTGCGGTGCCCGTCGAGGTCGCGATGCAGGAGCCGGTCGTGGCATCGTACGTGGTTCCATAGGCGCAGGAGCTGGAAGACACGCCGCTGGTCGTGCCGCCGATGCCGCTGGTCGTGGTCCCGAGCAGGCTGTCCGTCGAGCCCCCGACCTGGACGCAGGTGCCGATCAGCGAGTCGTAGAAGCTGCCGGTCGTACACTGCGAGGCGGTTTGCGTTCCGTATTCGCAGGTGCCCGAGCCGGTCGTGTCGAGCCCGCTGCCCTCCGAAGAGGACGAGGTCGCCGCACAGGCGATCGCGGCGAGCGTCGCCTGCTCGGCGCTCTCGATCGTGAGGCTGACCGGGAACGTCACGCCCTGCGCCGAGTTGGGCACCTGCAAGGGCACGCGATGCGAGGTGCCGCTTGCATCGATGTAATCGACCTCGTCGTTGTAGAGCGCGCCGGCATTCGAGGCCGAGCCGGTCAGCGCCACGTTCGAGTCGGTGAGCACCAGACGCATCTGGGCATAGGTGCCGCCGCTCAGGGAGAGGCTGCTCGCAAACTGGGCGAGCGCACCGTTGGTGACGGCCGCCAGGTCGATCGTCTGCGGGGAGGAGAGCGTGAAGGACTGCCAGCCGCTGTCGGTGGGACCCGCAGTGGCGCTGGTGTTGAAGGCGACCTGCTTGAGGGTCACCCACACGTGCGAGTACGCGGCCGGCACATTGGCGCCGGTGGAGACGGTGGCGCTTGGCTGACAGGCGGCCAGCCCGATGCATGCCAGAGCGGCCAGTGCCACACGGTGCCGAAACGCTGGAAGCTGCAGCAAGCGGGTGATCAAGCCGACTCTCCCTTGTCTGCGAATCGCGTCACTGCCGACTTTCAGACCAGGCCAGACTACGCCAGCGCCGCGCGCGAGTCGATCCACAGGATGTTGGAATTGCGTTGCAAACTGTGTCTCGACCTTATGTCCGCGGGCGCTTG
The DNA here is from genome assembly GCA_035524075.1 of Steroidobacteraceae bacterium. Taxonomy (GTDB): domain Bacteria; phylum Pseudomonadota; class Gammaproteobacteria; order Steroidobacterales; family Steroidobacteraceae; genus JASHUC01. The sequence continues at coordinate 150,272 of DATKPP010000013.1, forward strand.
CGTCCAGCCTTGTCGGAGGAGTCGCCATCGCCGATATCGTAGTCGTCGAAGTCGCTCGTCAACTCGGCCGTGCGCTTCTCCTCGAGCAGCTTCTCCAGCCGCCGCCAGGCGGGATCCCCGCTGCGCACGCCGCGTCGCTTGGCGAGGTCGAGATCCTTGATGACCTGGTCGAGGTCGACATCCGCTTCCTCGCTGACCGGCTCGTCGGCATCTTCGTCTTCGAACTCGTCCGATTCGGGCTTCTCGCTCATGACCGTGAAGCATCCAACGCGGTGGTGTTTTGCGGTAGGGAGTTTGTCCGGACTCGTTGTCGTATCGATGACGGCGCGAACTTAATTCCTCTCGCGAAACTTCGCAACGTCCTGCATCGCCGCTCCTAGCGAATGAGGTCGTTCATCTCGAAGATCGGCAGGAGCATGGCAAAAACGATGCCCATCACGAACATGCCCATCAGCACGATCAGCATCGGCCCCAAAAGCCCCACCAGCGCCGTGAGCAGACCGTCGAGCTCGCGCTCCTGGCTCGCTGCGGCCCGCTCGAGCATGTTCTCGAGCTCCCCGCTCGACTCGCCGCTGGAGATCAGGTGCACCGTCATGGCAGGGAACAGCCGGCTCGCGGCGAGGGAGCGGCCGATCGGAGCCCCTTCGCGCACGCGCTGCGAAGTCTCGAGGATCGCATCGCGCATCGGCACGTTGGTGACCACCTCGCTCGAGATCCTGAGCGCCTCGAGCACCGGCACGGCGCTCGCACTCAAGATGCTCAGCGTGCGCGTGAAGCGCGCCGTGTTGAATCCGCGCACGAGCTTGCCCATCACCGGGAGCGTGAGGAGGATGCGATGAAAGCGCCGGCGGGGCCCGGGCTGGCGCAGCCAGCGCGCCAGCAGCACGAAGACGACCACCGCCACGATGAGCAGGACCAATCCGTATGAGCGGAAGAAGCCGCTGACGGCGATCAGCACGCGTGTGATGAGCGGCAGCTGCGCATCCTTGGATTGGAAGACCGCGACCACCTTGGGGACCACATAGGCGAGCAGCCCCGAGACGATCGCAAAACACATGACGCTCAACACGATGGGATACAGCATCGCGCCCAGGATCTTCTGGCGCATCTCCTCCCGGCTCTCGGTGTAGTCGGCCAGCCGCTCGAGCACGTTGTCGAGGTGGCCCGACTGCTCGCCGGCTGCGACCGTTGCGCGATAGATCTCGGGGAACACGCGTGGAAAGTCTGCAAAGCCCGCCGCGAGGGTGTGCCCCTCCATCACCTTGGAGCGAACGCCGAGGACGATGCTCTGCACGCGGGGCTTCTCGGTCTGCTGCGATACCGCCAGCAACGCTTCCTCGAGCGGCAGGCCGGCGCGCACCAGGGTTGCAAGCTGCCGTGTGACGAGCGAGAGATCCGCAGCCGACACGCGCCGTGCAAGGCTGAAGCCACGCTTCTGGGTCGCGGCCTCCTTCTGCGCGACTTCCGTGACGGCGACCGGTAGCAGCTGCCGCTCGCGCAGCAGCTGGCGGACCTGGCGCGCAGTGTCACCCTCGAGGATGCCCTTGCGCTCCCGGCCGCCGTGGTCGAGCGCTGTGTATTCGAATGCACCCATGTCGATCGCGCTTCTTGGGACCTACCGCCCGCGTTGCGACTGCCTCAATCCTCGCGAGTGACTCGCAGCACTTCCTCGAGCGTCGTCTCACCGCGCAACACCTTCGTGCGGCCATCGTCGCGGATGGACGGCGTATGCGTGCGCGCGTAGCGCTCGAGATCGTGCTCGGCGGCGCCGTCGTGAATCATGGTCCGCATGGTGTCATCGACGATCACCAGCTCGTAGATCCCGGTACGGCCGCGATAGCCCGTGCCGCCGTCGCGTCCTGGACGATACAGCGTGGGGGAGGGCTCGCCTGCCCGCAGATTGAGCAGCCGCCGCTCGTACTCGCCCGCCTGGAATGGCTGGCTCGTCTCGGGGTTCAGCACGCGTACCAGACGTTGCGCGAGCACGCCGATGAGGCTCGAGGACAACAGGAACGGCTCGATGCCCATGTCGCGCAGGCGCGTGACCGCGCCAACCGCGGTGTTGGTGTGCAGCGTCGAGAGCACCAGGTGACCGGTGAGACTTGCCTGCACCGCGATCTGCGCCGTCTCGAGGTCGCGGATCTCACCGACCATCACCACGTCCGGGTCCTGACGCAGGATGGCGCGCAGGCCGCGAGCGAAGGTCATCTCCACCTTGGTGTTGACCTGCATCTGCCCGATGCCGTCGATGTAGTACTCGATGGGATCCTCGACGGTCATGATGTTGCGCGTGTGATCGTTCAGGCGCTCGAGCGCCGCATAGAGCGTCGTGGTCTTGCCCGAGCCGGTGGGGCCGGTCACGAGCAGGATTCCATGGGGCTTGAAGATGAGCTCGTCGACCAGCTTCTCGGTCTTCGGGTCCATGCCGAGCGAGGTCAGATCCAGCCGTCCGGCCTGCTTGTCGAGGATACGCAGCACCACGCGCTCGCCGTGGCCGGAGGGGACGGTCGAGACACGCACGTCCACTGCGCGGCCCGCGATCCGCAAGCTGATCCGACCGTCCTGTGGGAGGCGCTTCTCGGCGATGTCGAGCTTCGACATGACCTTCACGCGCGAGACGACGAGCGGGGCGACGGCACGCTTGGATTGCAGCACCTCGCGCAGCACACCGTCCACGCGAAAGCGCACCACCAGACGATTCTCGAACGGCTCGATGTGGATGTCGGAGGCATTCTCCTTCACCGCCTGGGTCAGCACGGCGTTGATCAGGCGGATGATCGGAGCGTCATCCTCGCTGTCGAGGAGGTCGGCCTGCTCGGGCAGCTCCTGAGCGAGGTGAGCAAGATCGGTGGTGTCCTCGATCCCCTCGACCGCCTGCATGGCATCCGAGCCTGCCTCGTAGGACTGCCGCAGCAGCGCATCGAAGGAGGCCTCATCCACGCGCTCGATCCTGAGCGGCACGCGCAGGAACCTGCGAACCTCGGCGAGCGCCAGCGGCGAGGCGCCGGTTCGATAGGCGCACTCGGCATAGCCATCCCCGATCGCCCGCACGAGCACACCGTGGCGCTTGGCGTAGGCAAAGGAAAGCCGCCGTTCCTGCGGGGCGGCGGCGCTCGCGGTGAGGCCGCTCCCGCCGTGGCCGTTGACGGTGTCCGCAACAGGCGACGCGGCGCCGGCGACATCGTTCACGGAGGAGTCCCGCTGCTGCTCGACGACGAGGAGGAGGACGAGGACGAGGACTGCGAGGAGCTGCCTTGCCGATGCTCTTCCTCATGCTGCGCCGCGCGCTGCTTGTCCTGGGCGTTGACCGGAGCCTCATGCTCGGTGCTCTTCGGCGGCACCGGCGGAATGGTCGTGAGGTCGCAGCAACCCTTGAAGTTCGAAGGCGCGGCACCCTTCGGGGGCGCGGGAAGCACCGATGAGTTGGCCCCCGGCACCAGCGGCAGGACCTCCTTGCCGCCCACCTGCTTTTGCTGATTGCGGATGAAGTCGTACTCCCGGTCGGTCGCCACGGCCGACTCGCTGTCATCTCGCAGGATCTGCGCCCGGATGAAGATCATCAGGTTCTTCTTCTGGATGGTTCCCTGGCGATCCTGAAAGAGCTGTCCCAGCAATGGAATGTGCGACAGCAGCGGTACACCGGTCGTGTTGCGGTCGTATTCGTTGCTGATGAGTCCGCCGATCACGAGGATCCCGCCATCCTCGATCAGCACCTCGGTGTTCACGGTGCGCTTCTGCGTGGTGGGGTTCACTGTGCTGCCCGACTGACCCTGAGCCTGCAGCGTGCTCGTCGGGATGACGCTCGAGCTCTCGATGTCGATCTTGAGGATCAGATTGCTGTTGTTGATGTTCGGGGTGATCTTGAGGATCGTTCCCACCTCTTCGTTCTGAATCGTCTGGAACGGAGTGACGGTCCCATTGCTCACCGTGCTGGCGTTCGTGTACTGACCGGTGACGAAGGGCACCTGCTCCGCCACCTCGATCTTGGCTTCCTGGTGGTCCATCGTGACCGTGGAGGGTGTCGCGATGATGTTGGAGTCGTCGCTGCTTTGTAGCGCACGCAGCATGGCGGCAAAGCTGACACCGGTCTTGGCGATGCGTCCCAAAGCCACCGTCGTGCCGTTGACGAGCCCCGATGAGGGAATGCTCGTCGGATTGAGCACCCCTTCGGCGAGATCGACCAGGCTCGCACCCCCGACCGGCGTGAGGAACGTGGCGCCCGGAATCGTCGAGCCCTTGGAATAGATCGCCCAGTTCACGCCGAGCTCGGTGGATTTGTCGAAGTCGACGTCCACCACGATCGCCTGCACCAGGACCTGGGCGCGCCGGATATCGAGCTGATCGACGATCGACATGACCTGCTGCATGGTCTTGGGCGGGGCCGTGATGACGAGCGCATTGTTCTGCTCGTCCGCCCAGATCTGCGTGTCGTGACCGGCCGCCCCGCCGCTTGAGGTGGATCCCGCCCCGCCGCGGGCGCCCGCCGCAGCCTCCTCCAGCCCGGTGATCTGCTCCTTGAGCTTCGGCGCAAGCTTGGTCGCGTCCTCGTATTTCAAGTAGACCACTTGCGTGTCGCCCTCGCGTCCTCTGCGCGGGCTGTCGAGATTGGCGATGAGCGCCTTGACGCGCAATCGAGCGTTGCTATCCCCGCTCAAGAGGATGCTGTTGGAGCGCTCATCGGGGACGATCTTCAGCGGGGTTCCACCCGCCTCGCCCGCGCCCTGGCCCTGATACAGCGAGCTGACCACGCGCGCCACGTCGGCGGCGGAGGCGTTCTGCATGGGAATCACATCGACGGCGGAGGTGTCCGTCTCGTCGATGCGCTCGATGATGTGCATGATGCGGCTGACGTTCGCCGCCCGGTCGGAGATGATGAGGATATTCGCCTGCTGGTAGGCCGCCAGATGGCCCTGCGTGGGAATGAGGGGGCGCAGGACTGGAACCAGCTGCGCGGCGCTCACATTGCGCACCTGCACAACCTGCGTGACGATCTCATCGGAGGTCGAGCTCACGTGGTCGGGCAGATCGATGCCCGGCATGTAGCGCTCGGTCACATCCGGGATGATCTTGACGGTATTGGCGGCAGCAGGTGCCGCCATGAAGCCGTGAACCTGCAGGATGGCGAGAAAGGTCTGATAGAACGCATCCGGCGACAGCGGAGTCGAGGAGTACATCGTGACCTGCGCGCGCACGCGCGGGTCGAGGATGAAGTTCTTGTGAGTGGCCATGCTCACCGCTTCGGCGATCTGGCCGATATCCGTATCCCGGAAATTCGGAGTGATGAGCACACCGGTCGACTGCGCCGAGGCAACCGCCACGACAGCCAACGCGGCACCGCAGCACAGGACGGCTCGGCAGGCGGTAGGCAGCAGTCGAATGAGAAGTCCGGTTGATTTCATCAATACAGTCCCCCGTTGCGCATCGTGCGCGCGCCCAATCGGCGCCCTAGGGCCCCGGTCCCCCCGCAGGGCCGGGCGGGACCATACCGCCGGCTCCGGGTGCCCCGCTGAGCTGGTCAGCCTCCGAGGCGATCGCGGACATATTCAGTGTCAGATCTTGCTGCCGTCCGTTGCGCATGACTGTGACGTGCGCCTCGCTCGAGGAGCTCAGTGTGTGAAAAATCTCCTCGCCCCGTGCCGGATCGTCGAGCGGTGTGTTGTTGATCGCGATGACCAGATCGCCAGGCCTCAGGCCCAGGCTGAGGAACGCCTGGCTGTTGCGACCGGGATAGACGCGATAGCCCCGTTGCTTGCCGTCGGCGAACACCGGCTGGGGACGCATCACATCGGCGATGATGGAGGGATCCTCGCTGATCGCGCGGCGCACGCGCTCGAAGGAGTTTTGCGGCACATTGTTCACCAGCGGCCCGGCGCCTCCAGCGAACTTACGCGGCAACGCCAGAGTTTCCAAGCGTCCAGCGCGATCGAGCAGCACACGGTCGTCGTACACCGCGTGAAGACGGGCACCGCCGGGCACATTGTCTCCGACCGCATACACCTTGGCCTGCGTGGCGCTGGGTCCGAGTATGGCCAGGCCGTCCTTGGGCTGGTTCACGGCGATGGTGCCCGTCAGGACCAGCGCCATCGTGGTTTGGGGGGCGCTGGTCGCGCCGGCCGCGGGTGCCTCGACCGGAGCCGCCCCGAAGAGGTGTCCGGCCGCAATGGCGGCCACATCCACCGGAGGGGCCTGCGGCGCCGCTGCCGTGACCTGAGCGGGCGCCGGTGCGGAGGCCGTTCCGGCCAGGCGCGTGAGGATGATCGCCGCCTGGGCGCCCAGCGCGATCGCGAGTACCCACGTGGCAATGCGCGAACCGCGCGACCTGAGCACTGCGGGCCACCCCGTGCGCGTGGCGAGCGAATCGAGCCAGGAACCTGCAGCGTTCATCGAGAGGTGCGCCCCAAGGTCGGTTGCGCGCAATCATACGAGCGCGGTGCTTTGGCTCTCAAGCAATTGTTTTGCAATTGGTTTCCTGGCGCTCATTTCCGGCGCCGACGTGGCTCTTGTGTTGGCGTTTGGCGACCCCTATAAAGACAGGATGCCTGGTTCGGATCCGCATCCTGTCCGCCCCGATACCGGCGTAGTCGTCGAGGAGTCGCGGCCCGAGGTCAAACAGCCGCCACTGTACCGAGTCATTCTGCTCAACGACGATTACACTCCCATGGAGTTTGTCGTGGATGTGCTCGAAAAGTTCTTCGCCATGAACCGACCGACTGCGACGCGCATCATGCTCGAGGTGCATACGAAGGGTAAGGGTGTCTGCGGGGTCTTCACATACGAGATCGCGGAAACTAAGGTTGCGCAGGTGACCACCTATGCGCGCGACCATCAGCATCCCCTGATGTGCACCCTGGAGGAGGCCTGAAGGTGGAGTTGCGGCCCAATGAACGGATGAGTTGGAGTTAACGTGCTGTCCAACGAGCTTGAATACTGTCTCAACGATGCGTTTCACCAGGCGCGCGAGGCGCGCCACGAGTACCTGACGGTCGAGCATCTGCTGCTGGCCATCATCGACACCCCCAAGGTGCGCGAGATCCTGCGTGCCTGCGGAGCCGACCTCGCCAAGCTCAAGCAGGAGTTGAAGGACCATCTCGATCAGTCCACTCCGCGCCTGGAGGAGTCCGAGGAGCGCGAGGTGCAGCCCACGTTGGGCTTCCAGCGAGTGCTGCAGCGGGCCGTCTTCCACGTGCAATCGAGTGGCAAGAAGGAGGTTGGCGTCGCCAACGTGCTGGTTGCCATCTTCAGCGAGAAGCAGAGTCACGCGGTGTACCTGCTCAACCGCCAGCACGTCGCGCGGCTCGACGTGGTCAACTACATCTCGCACGGTCTATCGAAGATCGCGGAGGAGAAGACCGACAAGGAGGAGAGCAGCGCCGAGACCGAGCGCGATCCCGAGGGCGGCAGCGCGCTCGAGAAGTACACGACGAACCTCAACCGGATGGCGCAGGAGGGCCGCATCGATCCGCTCATCGGGCGCAAGCTCGAGGTCGAGCGCACGATCGAGATCCTGTGCCGGCGTCGCAAGAACAATCCTCTCTACGTGGGGGAGGCCGGTGTCGGCAAGACCGCCATCGCCGAGGGCCTCGCCCGGCTGATCGTCGAGGGCAAGGTGCCCGACGTGCTCTCCGATTGCGCGATCTATGCGCTCGACATGGGTGCGTTGATCGCCGGCACCAAGTACCGCGGCGACTTCGAGAAGCGTCTGAAGAGCGTGATCACCGAGCTCAAGAAACAGCCCGGAGCGATCCTCTTCATCGATGAGATCCATACAGTGATCGGTGCGGGCGCCGCCTCCGGAGGCGTCATGGACGCCTCCAATCTGATCAAGCCGGTGCTCACGGCGGGGGAGATCCGCTGCATCGGCTCGACCACGTATCAGGAGTATCGCGGCATCTTCGAGAAGGACCACGCGCTCGCACGTCGCTTCCAGAAGATCGACGTGACCGAGCCCTCCGTGCAGGAGACCATCGAGATCCTGCAGGGGCTCAAGACGCGCTTCGAGGAGCACCACGCGATCAAGTACGCCGACGATGCGCTCAAGGCGGCCGCCGAGCTGGCCGCACGGCACATCAACGAGCGCCATCTGCCGGACAAGGCGATCGACGTGGTGGACGAGGCCGGTGCGCGGTTGCGGCTGAAGCCGATCGCCGAGCGCGAAGAGACCGTCGAGGTGCGTCACATCGAGGACGTGGTGGCGCGCATGGCGCGCATTCCCGCCAAGAGCGTCTCCACATCCGACCGCGAGGTGCTGAAGAATCTCGAGCGCAACTTGAAGCTCGTCATCTTCGGACAGGATCGCGCCATCGAGGCGCTCGCCGCCTCGATCAAGATGTCGCGCTCCGGGCTCGGGGATCAGCGCAAGCCCGTGGGCAGCTTCCTGTTCGCAGGGCCCACGGGGGTGGGCAAGACCGAGGTCACGCGCCAGCTCGCGATCACCATGGGGATCGAGTTCGTCCGCTTCGACATGTCGGAGTACATGGAGCGGCACACGGTCTCGCGCCTGATCGGAGCACCGCCGGGCTACGTGGGCTTCGATCAGGGCGGCCTGCTCACCGAGGCGATCACCAAGCATCCCCATTGCGTGCTGCTGCTCGATGAGATCGAGAAGGCTCATCCGGATGTGTTCAACCTGCTGCTGCAGGTCATGGACCACGGGACGCTGACGGACAACAACGGTCGCAAGGCCGACTTCCGCCACGTGATCATCGTCATGACCACCAATGCGGGGGCGCAGGAGATGAATCGCCCCTCGATCGGGTTCACGAACTCCGATCATGCGACCGATGGGATGGAGGCCGTTCGGCGCATCTTCTCCCCGGAGTTCCGCAATCGCATCGATGCAATCATCCAGTTCGCCTCGCTCGATGCGCCGACCATCGAGCGCGTGGTGGAGAAGCTCCTCCTCGAGGTGGAAATGCAGCTCGAGCAAAAAGGGGTCAGCCTCGTGCTGGACGATGCGGCCCGGCGCTGGATCGCCGAGAAGGGCTACGACCCGAAGATGGGCGCGCGACCCATGGCGCGAATCATCCAGGAGCACATCAAGCGCCCGCTCGCCGAGGAGCTGCTCTTTGGGCGATTGGCGAGCGGCGGGCAGGTGCGCGTCACGGTGTCGAAGGATGGCAGCAAGCTCGAGCACGAATGCTCGCCGGCGCAGCAGGAGGTGCCGGCCTGAGCCGCACCAGGACGGTGCGTGCGCGCCGCTACGCTCTCAGCGTCCTCGGTAGGTGATTCGTCCCTTGCTCAGGTCGTAGGGGGTCATCTCCACCGTGACCTGATCGCCCGTGAGGATGCGGATATAGTTCTTGCGCATTTTTCCAGAGATGTGGGCGGTAACGACGTGGCCGTTCTTGAGCTTCACCCGGAACGTCGTATTGGGCAAAGTCTCGACGACTTCGCCTTCCATCTGGATCGCGTCTTCTTTGGACATGGGGGCGCGCATTCTGCATAAACCCCCGCGGCAATGCAATTTGCGCGGAGGAAACGCCTCAGAGGCTTGCCGGCGCGACGTGCTGCCGCAGCAGGCTCTGGAAGTGCGATCGGGCGATCAGCCGGCTTCCCAGACTCTGCAGGTGCCTCGAGGGTAGCTGACAGTCGATGACCGCAATCCCTTCGGCGCGACAGAACTCCACGAGCCGCGCCAGGGCCACCTTGGAGGAATCGGGCTCCCGGCTGAACATCGACTCGCCGAAGAAGACTGCACCGAGCCGTACGCCGTAGAGCCCCCCGACCAGGCGCTCGCCCCGGTAGCTCTCGAAGCTGTGCGCGAAGCCGCAGTGGTGCAGTTCGAGGTACGCGGCGCGCATCTCCGGGGTGATCCAGGTGCCCGGGCTGGCCGCCCGGGGCGCGGCGCATCCCTGGATCACTGCTTCGAAGTCCCGATCCACGAACGTCTCGAAGTCCTTGTTGCGCAGGGTCTTCGCCAGGCTGCGCGAGCAGTGAAACTCCTCCGGGAACAGCACCGCCCGTGGGTCCGGCGACCACCACAGGACCGGCTGGCCCGGCGAGTACCACGGGAAGATGCCGCGGCGGTATGCCGCGAGGAGTCGGGCGGGGGAGAGGTCCCCCCCGGCTGCGAGCAGTCCCTGGGGCTCATCGAGTGCGCGCTCCAGTGGCGGAAAGCGCTCCGGTGCATCCTGGGGGGACAGCCACGTGATGGTCTTCATCGCGGCGGATCCTCGCCCAGGCCGGTCCCGCGGTCGCGGTAGGGTACGTGGGCGCGAACCTCCTCCGCATAGGCATCGATCGCCTCGCCCTCGCGCGCCAGATACTGGCGGATGGCCTCCCGAAAGCGTGCATCGGTGATCCAGTGCGCCGACCAGGTCATCGTCGGCTCGAATCCCCGGCTGACCTTGTGCTCGCCCTGGGTGCCGGGCTCGAAGCGTTTGATGCCCCGCTCGATGCAGAACTCGATGCCCTGGTGGTAGCAAGCCTCGAAATGCAGGCTGTGATAATCGGCATCCGCGCCCCAGTAGCGCCCGTACAGGACCGCGGGGCTCCAGAAGAAGATGGCCGCGGCGACCGGTTTGCCGGCGCGCAGGGCAATCTTCACCATCAGCGCCTCTCCGAGCGTACGGGCGATCTCGGCGAAGAAGGCGCGGCTCAAGTACGGCTCGTGGCCGTGGCGCAGGAAGGTGTCGCGATGAAAGCGGTAGACCTGATCGAGCAGCCGGGCATCGAGCTCGGGGCCGAGCTTGGTGTCGAAGATGATACCCGCCTCGGCGACGCGGCGGCGCTCGCGGCGCGCCTTCTTGCGCTTCTCCGCCGTGAAGGTCTCGAGGTACTGCTCGAAGCTCGCGTAGCCGCGGTTGGTCCAATGGAACTGGCAGTCGCGCCGGGTGAGCCAGTGCCCGCGCTCGAGCACGCTGCGATCGGCCTCCTCGAGAAACAGCGCGTGCACGGAGGAGAGCCCCCCATCGCGCGCCCGGGCCTCGATGGCGGCAACGAGCCGCTCGCGCGCGTGCGCCCCATCCAGGTCATCGCGCACGAGCAGCCGCGGACCGGTCGCCGGCGTGAAGGGCAGAGCGACGGTGAGCTTCGGGTAGTAGCGTTGTCCGAGGCGCATGTACGCCTGGGCCCAGCTGAAGTCGAACACGAACTCCCCGTAGGAGTGTGATTTGACGAAGGCGGGTGCGGCGGCGGCAAGCCCCCGCGCATCGCTGAGCGTGATGTAAGAGGGCGCCCAGCCCACCTCGTCCCCTACGCAGCCGGTGTGCTCGAGCGCACCCAGGAACTCGTGTCGCAGGAAGGGCATCTGCGCCCCCTGCAGGGCATTCCACTGCTCGCGATCAAGCTCATCGATGCTGCGTACGATCCGTGTTTTCATCAGGACGCGGGCAAATCAAGGCTCTCGAGATAGCGATCGGCATCGAGCGCCGCCATGCAGCCGGAGCCGGCCGAGGTGACCGCTTGACGATAGACGTGATCGGCCACGTCGCCTGCGGCAAACACTCCGCGGACGCTCGTCGCCGTGGCCTCGCCCTCGAGCCCGCTCTTCACGAGGATATAGCCGTTACGCATCGCGAGCTGTCCCTCGAAGATGGCCGTATTGGGGGAATGTCCGACGGCGATGAAAGCTCCCGTGACCGGCAGCTGCGTGAGGCCCGCGTTCACCATCGAGCGAACCGCAAGTCCGGTGACGGCCTGCCCGTCCCCGAGGATCTCCTCCACGACATGGTTCCACAGAATGCTCACCTTGCCGGCGCGCTCGCGCTCGATGAGCTGCTGCTGGAGGATCTTCTCGGCACGCAGCCGATCGCGCCGGTGCACCAGGGTCACGTGGGATGAGATATTCGAGAGGTACAGCGCATCCTCGACCGCGGTATTGCCGCCCCCCACGACGGCCACGCGCTGACCGCGAAAGAAAAACCCATCGCAGGTCGCACACGCCGAGACCCCGCGGCCCCGATAGGCTTCCTCCGATGCAAGGCCCAGGTATTTCGCTGTGGCGCCCGTTGCGATGATGAGCGCATCGCAGGTGTAGCGGCCGGCATCGCCGGAGAGCTCGAAGGGGCGCTGCGAGAGCCCCACCGTGTGGATGTGATCGTTGACGATCTGCGTATCGAAGCGCCTGGCGTGATGCAGCATGCGCTCCATCAGCGCCGGGCCCTTCAGCCCCTCGACATCTCCCGGCCAGTTGTCCACGTCCGTCGTGGTCATGAGCTGTCCGCCCTGCTCAAGACCTGTGATGAGCAGCGGAGCGCGATTGGCGCGCGCCGCATAGATTGCCGCGGTATAGCCTGCCGGCCCCGAGCCGAGGATGATCAGCCGGCTGTGCACTGATTTCGCCATGTATAATGGGGTCCCCGAGCGAACCGAGCTCCTGTACCCAAGGGATCTTGAGCGCTGGCGTCGATAGTATCGCGCCGAGCGAGCCGTGCTGACAAAATTGCCGCGGGCAATTTCCACAGCGATAGCTGCCCGAAGGGCCGAGGCGCAGGGATGGAGCCAAGCAACCGGAGAAGGGTCAATTTTGGCTGATTCGACTGCGCGGGGAACCGCGCGATTCAGCGAGTCCGTCAGCCGCGGTCTGCGCGAAAGCGCGGCCATCGCGCTCGCCGTCGTGGCGGTCGTGTTGCTCGCAGCGCTCGCGAGCTACCACTCCGAGGATCCCGGATTCTCCTCCTTCACCGGCAGCCCGGTGGTGCACAACCGCATCGGACCGGTCGGTGCGTGGGTCGCGGACACGCTGTTCTTTCTGTTCGGCCGGCCCGCATTTCTCTTCCCGGTGATCATCGGCATCGCGAGCTGGGTGGTGTTTCGCAACCGCAACCGCAGCGAGCGAGCCTCACGAGCCAATACCACCGTGCGCACGCTCGGATACCTGCTCATCGTGCTGACGAGCTGCGGCCTCACCACGCTGCACTGGGATCCGGGGTCGCTGCGCGAGACTGCCGGCGGTGTGATCGGTATCGAGATCGGGCGCGGTCTCGCCTCCGGACTCAACGATCTTGGGGCGACGCTGCTGCTCATCGCCGCCTGGATGGCGGGCGTGTCGCTGGCCTTCGGGGTGTCCTGGCTCACGATCATGGATCGCATCGGCGGCGGTGCCTGGCAGGCAGTCGGTTGGGCGCGAGCGCGCTGGTCCACCCGGCGCGACCTTGCCGCGGGACGCGAGCGGCGCCAGGCCCGCAAGGAGACGATCGAGACCGAGCAGAGAAGGGCCGCCGCTCGCCCGCCGCCGCGCATCGAGCCGGCCGCGAGCGTGGTGGAGAAGAGCGAGCGCGTGGAGAAGGAGCGGCAGGTCCCCTTGTTTGATGCGCCGAAGTCGAACGAGCTGCCTCCGCTTCAGCTGCTCGACGACCCGCCCGTGCAAGAGCCCTCCTATTCTCCGGAGGCGCTCGAGGCCATGTCGCGCCTGGTGGAGATCAAGCTGCGCGATTTCGGAGTCGAGGCGGAGGTCGTGGCGGTGCAGCCCGGCCCCGTCGTTACGCGGTTCGAGCTGCGCCCGGCGCCGGGTATCAAGGCCAGTCAGATCACCGGGCTCGGAAAGGATCTCGCCCGTGCCCTCTCGGTCATGAGCGTGCGCGTGGTCGAGGTCATCCCCGGCAAATCCGTCATGGGTTTGGAGATTGCGAACGAGAAGCGCGAGCTGGTGACCCTCGGGGAGATCGTGCGCTCCAAGGCGTACGACGACATCCATACCCCGCTCGCTCTGGCGCTCGGCAAGGACATCGGCGGTCAGCCGGTCGTCGTGGATCTTGCGCGCATGCCGCATCTGCTCATCGCCGGAACGACGGGCTCGGGCAAGTCGGTGGCCATCAACGCGATGGTGCTGTCGCTGCTGTACAAGGCGAGCGCCGAGCACGTGCGCCTCATCATGATCGATCCGAAGATGCTCGAGCTGTCGGTCTACGAGGGCATCCCGCATCTGCTGGCACCCGTCGTGACCGACATGAAGCAGGCCGCCAATGCGCTGCGCTGGTGCGTCGCGGAGATGGAACGGCGCTATCAGCTGATGGCCGCGCTCGGAGTGCGAAATCTCGTGGGCTTCAACCGCCACATCAAAGAGGCGATCGAGGCCGGCAAGCCGGTCCTCGATCCGGTGCTCATCCAGCAAGCGGCCAACGACCCGACCATCGATCAGTCGCAGATCCCGAACCTGACGCCGCTGCCCTATATCGTCGTGATCATCGATGAGCTTGCCGACCTCATGATGATCGTCGGCAAGAAAGTGGAGGAGCTCATTGCGCGGCTCGCGCAGAAGGCGCGCGCCTCCGGCATCCACCTCGTGCTTGCCACCCAGCGGCCCTCGGTCGATGTGATCACCGGGCTCATCAAGGCGAACATTCCCTGCCGGATCGCCTTTCAGGTCTCCGCCAAGGTCGACTCCCGGACCATCCTCGACCAGATGGGTGCGGAGACACTGCTGGGCCACGGGGACATGCTGTATCTGCCGCCCGGCACCTCGATGCCCACTCGCGTGCACGGCGCCTTCGTCTCGGACCAGGAAGTGCACCGTGTGGTGGAGGCTCTCAAGAAGAGCAGCTCGACACCCACCTACCTCGATGAGGTGCTGAGCGGTCCCTCGGCCCCCATCCCCGGTCTGCCGGCAGAGGATGGCGAGGAGGTCGGACCCAACGGCAGCGATGCGGAGCAGGATGCGCTGTTCGACGAGGCCGTGAAGATCGTCACGGTGGAGCGCAAGCCCTCGATCTCCTACGTCCAGCGGCGCCTGAAGATCGGCTACAACCGTGCGGCGAGACTGCTCGAGGCGATGGAGGCGGCCGGCATCGTCGGGCCGCTACAGTCGAACGGCAGCCGCGAGGTGCTCGCGCCGCCCCCGCCTGCGGATTGATCGCATGCCGCGACCCACTCCGCCCCGGTGCGCTCACTGGCTCGCGCTCTGCGCCGCCTTCCTCGGGGGGTACGCGTACGCCGGTGCCAACGCGCTCGACCGGTTCCTGGATGGGCTGCAATCGCTTCGCGCGAGCTTCTCTCAAACGGTGAGCGATGTGCACGGACATGTCATCGAGCAGTCCACCGGCACGCTCGTGGTGCTGCGTCCGGGCCGGTTCCGCTGGGAGATCCACACCCAGGGACAGGAAGGTGCCGGCCAGCTGATCATCGACGATGGACGCAACCTCTGGTACTACGATCGCGACCTGCAGCAGGTGACCGTGAAGCCCGCGGGCACCGCGCTGTCGGCCACGCCGGCGGCGCTTCTGTCTCAGGGCGGCAGCTTGAGCGAGTTTCAAATCCAACAGGTCGGAATGCAGCGTGGCCTCGAATGGGTGCGGGTGACTCCGAAGGCCGCCGATGCGGATTTCAGGGACGCGCTGCTCGGATTCTCGGGGCGCGAGCTCAAGCAGATGATTCTGAAGGACAAGCTCGGTCAGACAGCCACGCTCGACTTCGGGCGCACCGAGCGCAACGTTGCAGTCTCGGCCTCCGAGGTGAGCTTCACTCCGCCGCCCGGTGCGGATGTGATCGGAACACCGGAAAAGTGAGGTCCCATCGATGAATACGTGCAGCGCGGGAGCTGTCGGAACTCGTGAGCTCTGAAGGCCTCGATCGGCTGCAGCCGCTGGCCGATCGGATGCGGCCCCGCACACTTGCGGAGTTCGTCGGCCAGCGACATCTGCTGGCGCCGGGCAAGCCTCTGCGCGAGGCGCTCGAGGGTGGGCTGCTGCATTCGATGGTGCTCTGGGGACCGCCCGGCACGGGCAAGACGACGCTGGCTCGCCTGATCGCGCAGCGTGCCGATGCGGAATTCATCGCCTTGTCGGCCGTCATGGCGGGCGTGAAGGACATCCGCGCCGCAGTGGATCATGCCCGCGCGGCGCGCGCATCGAGCGGGCGACCGACCGTGCTGTTCCTCGATGAGGTGCACCGCTTCAACAAGGCGCAGCAAGACACATTTCTGCCGTTTCTCGAAGACGGTACGCTCATATTCATCGGCGCCACCACCGAGAATCCTTCCTTCGAGGTGGTGAGTCCGCTGCTGTCGCGCGCGCGCGTGTACGTCCTGAAGGCCCTGCAGGTTGAGGATCTGCTCGCCCTGCTCAAAGCGGCTCTGCTCGATGAGCGGCGCGGGCTGGGGCCAGCGCATCTCAGCGCCGAGCCCGAGGCGCTCGAGCTGATCGCGCGCGCAGCCGACGGCGATGCGCGACGGGCGCTCAACATGCTCGAGCTGGCGGCGAGCCTCACCGAGGCCGGTACCGCAAGCCAGCCGCGCGTGTTGACGCTCGCGATCGCGCAGGAGGTGGCAAGCGGCGGGCGGCGGCGCTTCGACAAGGGGGGCGATCAGTTCTACGACCAGATCTCCGCCCTGCACAAGGCGGTCCGGGGCACCGATCCTGATGGGGCGCTCTACTGGCTCGCGCGCATGCTCGATGGGGGTTGCGACCCGCTCTATGTCGCACGCCGCGCGGTGCGCATGGCGATGGAGGATGTCGGGCTCGCCGATCCGCGCGCGCTGACCCTGGCGCTCGATGCATGGAACGCCTACGACCGCCTGGGCACACCGGAGGGCGAGCTGGCGCTCGCCGAGCTCGTCGTGTACCTCGCGTGCGCACCGAAGAGCAATGCCGTGTACGTCGCGATGGGCGAGGCGATGCAGGATGTGGAGCGCTTCGGCACGCTCGATGTGCCGCTGCGCTTTCGCAACGCACCCACCCGGTTGATGAAGAATCTCGGCTACGGGAGCGGCTATCGCTATGCCCACGACGAGCCGGATGCCTTCGCCTCCGGGGAGCGGTATCTGCCGGATGAGATGCCCGATCGGCGATACTATCGGCCCTCCCCGCGCGGGCTCGAGATTCGCATCGGCGAAGCGCTGGCACGCCTGCGGGGCAAGGGATCCACTTCCTGAAGATGAGCGAGACGCCGTGATCGACCCCAAATTGCTGCGCACCGACCTGGAGGCTGTCGCCCGGAACCTTGCTCGCCGGGGTTTCACGCTCGATGTGGCCCGATTCCAGGCGCTCGAGGAGGAGCGCAAGCGCCATCAGATCGAATCCGACCGCTTGCGCGCCGAACGCAACAGCAACGCCAAGGCCGTCGGCGTTGCAAAGGGGCGCGGCGAGGACGTGGCTGCGCTGCTCTCCCGCGGGGAGAGTCTGCAGGGTGAGCTCGTGCGGCTCGAGCAATCCCTCAGCCAGAACATGACCGAGCTCGAGGCCCTGCAGCTTGGGCTTCCGAACCTGCTGCACGCGTCGGTGCCCGACGGAGCCGATGAGACCGCCAATGTCGAGGTGCGGCGCTGGGGTGAGCCGCGGCGCTTTGTCTTCGAGCCGCGCGACCACGTCGCACTCGGGGAGCGGCTGGGTGGACTGGACTTCGAAGCGGCCGCGCGTATCTCCGGTGCACGCTTCGTCGTGATGCGCGCGGAGGTGGCGCGTCTGCACCGAGCACTTGCGCAGTTCATGCTCGATCTGCACACCCAGCAGCACGGCTACACCGAGGCTTATGTGCCATACCTGGTGCAGGGCGCAGCGCTCATCGGAACGGGGCAGCTCCCGAAGTTCGAGCAGGACCTCTTCGCCGTGCGCGGCGAGCAGGCGTGGTATCTCATCCCCACCGCCGAGGTTCCCGTCACCAACCTCGTGCGCGAGCAGATTGTTCCGGCGGAGAAGCTGCCGCTCAAATACGCATGCCATTCACCCTGCTTCCGCTCCGAGGCCGGCTCGGCCGGGAAGGACACGCGGGGCATGATCCGCAATCACCAGTTCGACAAGGTGGAGCTGGTGCATATCGTGCGTCCGGAGGACTCCTATGCCGCGCTCGAGGAGCTGATCGGCAACGCCGAGCAGGTATTGAAGCGCCTGGAGATTCCCCATCGAACCATCGCGCTGTGCGCCGGAGATGTCGGATTTGCGAGCGCGAAGACCTACGACATCGAGGCCTGGGTCCCCTCGCAGGGGCGCTACCGCGAGATCTCCTCGTGCAGCAACTGCGAGGCGTTCCAGGCGCGGCGCATGCAGGCCCGCTGGCGCAATCCGCAAACCGGCAAGCCCGAGCCGGTGCACACGCTCAACGGCTCGGGGCTGGCCGTCGGGCGCACGCTGATTGCGGTGCTGGAGAACTATCAGGAGGAGGATGGCTCGGTGCGTGTCCCCGAGGCGCTGCGGCCTTACATGGGCGGAGCCGACAAGCTCTCCCCGAGGTGAGATGCGGCGGGCGGGGCCGGCTCAAAGAGCATCCGGCAGCCGCTCGGCGAGAAAGTCGAGGAAGGCGCGTACGGCGGGAAGCATGCCGCGGCGAGTGGGGAATACCACGTGCAGGATGCCTTGCGGCAGATTCCACGCAGGCAGCACGCGCTCGAGCGTTCCGGCGTCGAGCTCGGCGCGCACGACACTCTCGGGCAGGAGCGCGATGCCGAGGTCGGCGAATACCGCGGCCTTCAGCACGCCGAAGTCGTGGCAGACGAGGCGCGGACTGTGCTCGATGCGCTCGGACTCACCGTTGGGGCCGAGGAGCTCCCAGCGGTGCCGCTCGGCTTCCGACTCGAATGCAAGGGTGTCGCGCTCGAGGATCTGACCGGGTGTTGCGGGTCGTCCTGCGCGCTCGAGGTACGCCGGGGTCGCAACGAGCATCTCGCAGAGCTCCCGGAAGCTGCGCATCACGAGGCCATCCTCGCCGCTGGGGCGAGTCCGTACGCGCAGCGCCGCGTCGAATCCCTCATCCAAAACGTCCACACGCCGATTGCTGACGTGCATGCGCAAGCGGATGCGTGGGTAGCGCGCGAGGAATTCCGGGAGGATGCGGGCGAGCGCCGTTTGCGCGAGCGCGACCGGACAGCTCACCTTGAGGATGCCGCGGGGCTCGGCGCGCGCGAGCTCCACGGCTTCCACCGCCGCGTCCGCCTCGGCCAGCATCGCCTGAGCGTGGCGATGCACGTCCCGTCCGATGTCGGTCACGAGGAAGCGCCGGGTCGAGCGCTGCACGAGCCGCACGCCGAGCTTCGTCTCCAGAGCGCTCACATGGCGAGACAGGCGGGACTTGGGAATCCCAAGCGCCCGGCTCGCCTGGGCGTAGCTGCCGTACTCCACGACCTTGCTGAAGTAGTAGAAGTCCTCGAGGGGCTGCATTGGAAGTGGCTATTGACTACATTAATGGAACAATAAGTTCCAATTGAGCCTAATTATCATTCATTGTTGCACGGAGTAGATTGCTGGGCAACCGCAGGAAGGAGACCCCAATGAAGCTGCTCCACATCGACTCCAGCATCCAGGGCGATCGCTCCGCAAGCCGGGCCGTGACGCGCGAGGTCGTGGCGCGCTGGCGGGCCAGCGTGTCGGATCTCGAGGTGACCTATCTCGATCTCGCATCGCTGTCACTGCCGCACCTCTCGGGCGGCTCGCTTCTGCGTGCAAATCCGACCGAGGCCGAAAAGGACGCGCGGCTGCTCGAGGATTTCCTGGCCGCCGACGTGATCGTCATCGGCGCTCCGATGTACAACTTCACCGTGCCGACACAGCTCAAGGCGTGGCTCGATCGCGTGCTCGTCGCCGGCAAGACTTTCCGCTACACGGCCTCGGGACCCGAGGGACTGGCCGGCGGCAAGCGCGTGATCGTTGCGATCTCGCGCGGGGGCATCTATGCGCAGAACGCGTTCGGCGAGCACGTCGAGGGCTATCTGCGCGATGTCTTCGCGTTCGTTGGGATCACCGAGGTGAGCTTCGTTCGCGCCGAAGGGCTTGCGATCTCGCCCGAGAGTCGCCAGAAAGGGTTGGATACGGCTCTCGCTGCCATCCCTGCACCCCAGCGCCAAGCGCTGGCCGCTTAGGAGGTCGTCATGACGGTCAAGACTTCTGTCACTCGCGCCGAGCCCTCGGCTGCTGTCGCCATGGGGGCCCGGGAGGTCGCGAAGGTCGTGCGCGGCATGCCAACCTCCGACGGGGCGGGCGTGAAACTCACCCGGGTGATCGGGCAGCCACAGCTTTCCGATCTCGATCCGTTCCTGCTTCTGGATGAGTTCGGCACGGACAATCCGGGCGACTACATTGCAGGATTCCCCGAGCACCCGCACCGCGGCTTCGAGACCGTCACCTACATGCTCGACGGCCGCATGCGCCATCGGGACAACCACGGGCACGAAGGCGTGCTGGTACCCGGGAGCGTGCAATGGATGACGGCGGGGCGCGGAATCCTGCACTCGGAGATGCCCGAGCAGCAGGAGGGGCGCATGCGCGGCTTCCAGCTGTGGGTCAACCTGCCGGCGCGCGACAAGATGACGGCGCCGCAGTATCAGGAGTTCGGTCCGGACCGAATTCCGGTCGCGAGCCCGGCACCCGGAGTGCGCGTGAAGGTCATTGCAGGGGAGGTGGAGGGGGTGCGCGGGCCGATCGTGCAGCCGGCGACCGATCCGATCTACCTCGATGTGGAGCTCGCACCGGGGGCGCGCTTCTCGCACGCTTTACCTGCGGGGTATTCGGCCTTCGTATACGTGTTTGAAGGCGCCGTGCGAGTGGTGGGCGAGGCTTCGCCTACCACGCTCGCCACGCACCAGCTCGCCGTGCTGGGTGACGGGCAGCGCGTGCAGCTCGAAGGCGCGGGCGGGGAAGGTGAGATGCAGGCCGCACGCGCGATACTCGTGGCGGGCAAGCCCTTGCGCGAGCCGGTCGCCAAGTACGGACCCTTCGTGATGAACACCCGTGAGGAGCTGGTACGCGCGTTCGAGGATCTGCAGACGGGCCGGTTCTAGGGGCGAGCGCGCTCCAGGCGTGGGCCCGCGCCTTGCGCAAGCAGCGCGAGGTGCGCTTCGATCGAGCGCACGCTGGGCATCTGCCGCACGTTCCAGCGCAACAGGGGAATTCCCGCAGACTCCAGTGCGTGAGTCTTGCGCGCATCCGCAGCACGGCGGTGCTTGCGCAAGTGGGTCGGATCGTCAAGCTCGACCGCCGCGACGATGCTCGTGTCCGGCGCGACGATGACGAAGTCGATCGATAGCTGATTGATCCGGTTGCGCACATCCTGCTGCCGCGCCGCCGCGGGCGCGAACACGACCATCTGCAGCAACTGTACCTGCGACAGCACGATGTGATTGGGAGCTGCCCTGACCAGTCGGCCGTAGAGCAAGCGCTCGGGCTCCGAAAGCAGGTATGGCTTGCGCTGCAGGGGCCAGGGTCGCTCCAGGGCGGACGAGAGAGCCCTCGGGCGATGTCGCCTGCTCACTACGAGCGCGGCAATCGCGAGCACGATCAGGCAGGCCAGAAGGATGAGGGCTTGAAGTGGCACAGGGTGCATGGCAAGCGCAGCGCTCGAGCCTCGGGAGCGCAAACCCTGTCACTGTGGACCACCGCCGTGCCGCCAGGCGAGTCACATTTCTGGCGCATTCCCCGACAAAATGAAGCGGGCAGCGAGCCAGTGAGGACCGCCGCCTAGCGCTTGTAAGTCTGCAGCCCCGGCTTGATGGTCTTGGCGTCGAGGAACTGGCGCAAGCCTTCCGCTCGTCCCTTCTCGGGATCGCGAAACACGGCCTGGTCCACCTTCGCGTACAAGTAGTCCTCAGACTGCTCCCAGGTCAGCTCGCGGCACCGCTTGAAGCCGTTCTTGGCAGCGCGCAGCGCCACCGGATTCTTCTGCAGCAGCGATTTTGCGAGCGCGAGGGTCTCCTCGCGCAGCCGCGTGCGCGGAACGCTCTTGTTCACCAGGCCCATCTCGGCGGCCTGCCGCCCCGTGAAGGTCTCGCCCGTCATGATGTAGAAGAGCGCTTTGCGGTGCCCCACCGTATCGGCGAGCGCCTTGCTCACCAGATTTCCCGGCGGGATGCCCCAGTTGATCTCGGAGAGGCCGAACATCGCCTCGTCCGCCGCGATGGCAAGATCGCACGCCACGAGCGGCGAGAACGCACCCCCGAAGCACCAGCCGTTCACCATGGCAATCGTGGGCTTGGTGTACATCCGCAACAGCTTCCACTGCCACTGCGAGGCCTCGCGACGCACCTTCTCCTGCACGACCTCGGGGGCTTGATCCACCTCGCGGAAATACTCCTTGAGATCCATCCCGGCGCTCCAGGACTCACCCGCTCCGGTCAGCACCAGCACGCTCGCCGCCCCGTCCACTTCGATCGCGCCGAGGACGTCGGCCATCTCCTTGTTGAGCGTGGGATTCATGGCATTGCGCTTGTCCGGGCGATTGAGCGTCACCCACGCGATGCCGTCCGCGACTTCCACCTGCACCGTCTGCCAGCGATCTGCGTAATTTGACATGTCCGTCACCGTCGACTGCCGTTGTTGACTGCGAATATCAAGAAACCTGATATTGGGAGCGATGATAGGCCGCGTAGCCACGAAAAGAAAGGGCGCATCACACGCCTTGAGCACCCCCACCCAGGCGCGTGTGGCCTATGCGATCGGCCGCCTGGAGCGGGCGGTGCGCCAAAGGCTCGGGGCGATCACTCGCGGCTTCGGCCTGACCGTTGCCCAGTACACCGCGCTCTCGGTGCTGCATGCGCGCGGAACGCTGTCCAATGCGCAGCTCGCTCGCCGCTCGTTCGTCACGCCGCAGGCGATGAACGAGATCCTGAAGGCGATGGTGGCCGCAGGGATGGTCAGTCGCGAGCCGCACGCGCGCCACGGCCGGATCGTGGAGATTCGGCTGACGCGCAAGGGAGAGAGGGTCCTGCGCCGCTGCGATCGCGCCGCGGGGCGCGTGGAGCGCGCGATGCTCGGTGAGCTGTCGAAGCTCGCGCGCATCCGCCTGCACGAGCTCCTCGCGAGCTGTATCCAGGCATTGGAGCGCCGCGGGCATTGACCCCCGGCTCGACTCGTACTACTTTGCGCCAGTCGAGGCGGCCTTCAGGGCTTGCTTCGCTTTGCTGGACTAGGGGAGCCCCGGCAGGGGGCTGAGAGGCCATCGAGCGCGAGAGGCGCAGCGTGGCGACCCTTGTAACCTGATCCAGGTAATGCTGGCGTAGGAAAGTCATGCGGCCGTGCTCCGTTGTCCTGCCTTCCTCGGCACCGCCGTTCCTCCTTGCCCTGACCAGCACGATCGGATCTTTGCGATCCACGTGGAGGATTACTCAATGAATGCCGTCGTTTCGCTCGAGGTCGCGACCCAAGCGCTTCCGGCCTCCCGCAAGGTCTATGTGCCTGGCCACCTGCACGAGGGAATCCGCGTCCCGATGCGCGAGATTGCCCTGCATCCTTCGGCCGCAGAGCCGCCGGTCATCGTGTACGACTCCTCCGGACCGTACACCGATCCTCAGGCGCGCATCGACATCGAGCGTGGACTGCCACGCTTGCGCGAGAGCTGGATCAAGGCGCGTGGGGATGTGGAGGCTTACGACGGACGTGCGGTGCAGTTGATCGACAACGGTCTGACGGCAGCCTCGAAGGGCTCGACTCCGGAGTTTCCCATGCAACGTCGGCCCTATCGGGGCCGAGCGGGCCGGGCAGTCACGCAGCTTGCCTATGCACGTGCCGGCATCGTCACACCGGAGATGGAGTTCATTGCCATACGCGAGAATCTCGGGCGGCAGCGCCGCCACGAAGGCGCGGGCCGCGATGGCAACTCCTGGGGGGCGAGCATTCCGGATTTCGTGACACCGGAGTTCGTCCGCGCGGAGGTGGCGGCCGGCCGAGCCATCATTCCCGCCAACATCAATCACCCGGAATCCGAGCCCATGATCATCGGGCGCAATTTCCTGGTGAAGATCAACGCCAACATCGGCAACTCCGCCGTGACCTCCTCCATGGCCGAGGAAGTGGACAAGATGGTGTGGGCCATCCGCTGGGGCGCCGACACGGTGATGGACCTGTCCACGGGGCGCAACATCCACAGCATCCGCGAGTGGATCCTGCGCAATGCTCCGGTGCCGATCGGCACCGTCCCGATCTATCAGGCCCTCGAGAAAGTGGGCGGCGTGGCCGAGGAGTTGAGCTGGGAGGTCTTTCGCGACACCCTGGTGGAGCAGGCCGAGCAGGGCGTGGATTACTTCACCATTCACGCAGGCGTGCGCCTTGCGTACGTGCCGCTCACGGCCCGGCGGGTGACCGGCATCGTCTCGCGCGGCGGCTCCATCATGGCCAAGTGGTGCCTGGCGCACCACCGCGAGAGCTTTCTCTACGAGCACTTCGAGGAGATCTGCGAGATCTGCCGCGCATACGATGTGAGCTTCTCGCTCGGGGATGGGTTGCGGCCGGGCTCGATCGCCGATGCAAACGATGCGGCGCAGTTCGCAGAGCTCGAGACACTCGGGGAGCTCACCCGCATCGCATGGCGGCGCGACTGTCAGGTGATGATCGAAGGGCCGGGTCATGTGCCGATGCACAAGATCAAGGCCAACATGGACAAGCAGCTCACCACGTGCGGCGAGGCGCCGTTCTATACGCTCGGGCCGCTCACGACCGATATTGCGCCGGGCTACGACCACATCACCTCGGCGATTGGCGCGGCCATGATCGGCTGGTTCGGCACCGCCATGCTTTGCTACGTCACTCCGAAAGAGCACCTCGGGCTGCCGGATCGCAACGATGTGAAGACCGGAGTGATCACCTACAAGATCGCGGCGCACGCCGCCGACCTTGCCAAGGGCCATCCCGGGGCGCAGGAGCGCGACGATGCGCTCTCGCGAGCGCGCTTCGATTTTCGCTGGGAGGACCAGTTCAATCTCTCCCTCGACCCGGACACCGCGTGCTCCTTCCACGATCAGACCTTGCCCAAGGAGGCTCACAAGGTCGCTCATTTCTGCTCGATGTGCGGGCCGAAGTTCTGCTCGATGAAGATCTCGCACGAGCTGCGCGACGAGGCACGCCAGCGTGAGCAGGGCATGCAGGAGATGGCGGTGAAGTTTCGCGCGGCGGGCGGGGAGATCTACGTGGCGGCCTCGACCGACGATGCCGATGGGGCGGGGTCCGGGAGCCTCCGAGCGGGCGGCTGAGATGCATGTGACGGTCATCGGCGCGGGCGTCGCAGGGCTTGCCTGCGCGCTGGAGCTTGCCGAGCGGGGCGCGCAGGTCGAGGTCCTCGATCGTGCAGAGCGCCGGGGTACGACGTGCTGCTCGTGGTTTGCCGGTGGCATGCTCGCACCCTGGTGCGAGCTCGAAAGCTCAGAGCCGCTCATCGCGACGCTTGGGACCGAGAGCATCCCCTGGTGGCAGGAGCGCTTCAGCGCGACCGTTGCCCGGGGCACCCTGGTCGTGGCGCACGGCCGGGACGCGGGCGAGCTCACACGCTTTTCCCGACGGACCGAGCGCTATGAATGGCTCGATGGCGATGGGATCGCGAGGCTCGAGCCGGACCTCACGGGACGCTTCGGCAGGGCACTGTACTTCAAGGACGAGGCGCACCTGGATCCGCGCGCGGCGCTTCAGGGGCTCGAGCAGCGGCTCCAGGGACTCGGGGTGAGCGTCCAGCACGGGGTCGGCGGTGATGAGCGTGCGGCTCGGAAGGGCTGCTCGGTCGATTGCCGCGGTCTTGCCGCGCGCGAGGTGCTGACCGACCTGCGTGGCGTGAAGGGCGAGATGCTGCTCTTGAAGCTTCCGGAGCTCATGCTCTCGCGACCGGTGCGGATCCTGCATCCGCGCATGCCGCTGTACATCGTGCCGCGAGGCGCGGGGCTCTTCATGGTCGGTGCGACCATGCTCGAGAGCGATCAGCCCACGCGAGTCTCGGCACGCTCGATGCTCGAGCTCCTGAGCGCGGCATATGCGCTGCATCCAGCGTTCGGTGAGGCCGAGATCATCGAGATGGGGACCGGGGTGCGTCCGGCGCTGCCGGATAACCTGCCGTGCATCCGCCGGCGCGGAGACAGCTTGTACGTGAATGGACTGTATCGGCACGGCTTTCTGCTTGCGCCGGCGCTCGCTCGGCGCGTGGCCGAGGTCGTGCTGCACGGTCGTTTCTATCCAGAGGTCATGGGCGATGAGAATTCTCGTGAACGGCGCTTGGCGTGACACCGCCGCGGCCGATGTCGATACGGTGTTGAAGGAGATGGGCTGGGGCGAGTCTGCCGTGGCCACGGCGCTGAACGGTGAGTTCGTCCCGGCGAGCGCCCGGCGAGCCGCGCCGGTTGCCGAGGGCGATCGCCTGGAAGTGCTGGCACCCATGCAGGGCGGCTGATGCTGAAGCTGTACGACACCGAGCTTCGCTCACATCTGCTGCTGGGCACCTCGCGCTATCCCTCGCCGGCGGCGCTCATCGAGGCAGTCAGCTCATCGCAGACAGAGGTGGTGACGGTCTCGTTGCGGCGCGAGTCGAGCGGTGAGCGCGCAGGCCAGGGCTTCTGGTCCATCGTACGGGGCCTCGAGGTGCGCGTGCTGCCCAATACCGCGGGGTGTCACTCGGTGAAGGAGGCCGTCACGACCGCCCACATGGCGCGGGAGGTGTTCGCCACCTCGTGGGTGAAGCTCGAGGTCATCGGCGAGGACGACACGTTGCAGCCGGATGTCTTTGGACTCCTCGAGGCGGCCCGGATCCTCATCGGGGAGGGCTTTCAAGTGTTTCCGTACACCACCGAGGATCTGGTCGTCGCGGAGCGGCTGCTCGCGGCGGGATGTCAGGTTCTGATGCCGTGGGGCGCCCCGATCGGTTCGGGACGCGGGCTCAACAATCTCTTCGGCCTCAAGGCGCTGCGTGCGCATTTTCCCGAAGTGCCGCTCATCATCGATGCCGGTCTGGGCGTGCCCTCGCACGCCGCCCAGGCGATGGAGCTCGGATTCGATGCGGTGCTCATCAATACCGCCGTGGCCGAGGCGGCCGATCCGGCGCGCATGGCCGCCGCGTTCGCGCGGGCGGTCGAGGCCGGACGCGAGGCGCGCCTGGCCGGACCCATGGAGCCACGCGACATGGCCGTACCTTCAACGCCCGTCATCGGCAAGGCCTTCCTCGGCTGAGCATGTCTCTGCCGCGCGTCTATCCGATCGTCGAGAGCGCCGAATGGGTGCGGCGGCTGTTGCCGCTCGGCGTGCGATTGGTGCAGCTGCGGGTGAAGGACCGGCCGGTGGAGGAGCTGCGTGCGCAGATCCGTGAATCCAAGGCACTGTGCGCCGCCTCGAATGCGCAGCTCATCGTCAACGATTACTGGGAGCTTGCGATCGAGGAGGGTTGCGACTTCGTGCACCTGGGCCAGGGAGACCTCGATCATGCCGACACGCGAGCCGTGCGCAAAGCCGGAGTGCGGCTCGGTGTGAGCACGCACGATGACCGCGAGCTCGAACGTGCGCTGTCTCTCGAGCCGGACTACATCGCGCTCGGCCCGATCTATCCGACGCTCCTGAAGGTCATGCCCTGGGCGCCGCAGGGGCTCGCGCGCGTCACGGAGTGGAAGCGGCGCGTGGGAGCCATTCCACTCGTGGCGATCGGAGGCCTCACACTCGAGCGGCTGCGCGGGGTTTTCGCAGCCGGAGCGGACGTGGCGGCGGTGGTGACCGATATCGTGAAGAGCTCGGATCCGGAGGCGCGCACGCAAGCGTGGCTCGCGGCGGCGGCGGTCCCATGACGGATCGCTATTCACGCCAGATCGTGTTGCCGGAGGTAGGCCCGCAGGGCCAGGCTCGAATCCAATCCGCATCCTTTCTCATCATCGGCGCCGGCGGTCTGGGCTGCGCCGTGCTGCAGTACCTCGCCGCAGCCGGCAGCGGGCGGCTCGTCGTGGTCGATCACGATCGGGTCGATGAATCCAATCTGCACCGCCAGCCTCTGTATCGGATGAGCGATCTGGGCAAGCAGAAGGTGCAGGCCGCAGGGGCAGCGCTCCTCGAGTTGAATCCGCTGGTCCGCATCGAGGCGCTCGCCGAGCGCGTGATGCCCGACAACGTCTCGCGCCTGGTGGGCATGGCCGATCTGGTCATCGACGCAGCCGACAGCCTCGCCGCCACGTACGTCTTGAGCGATGAGTGCCAGCGGGTGGGAAAGCCGCTCGTGAGTGCCTCGGTGCTGGGCCTCTCGGGCTACGTGGGCGCCTTTTGTGGTGGTGCCCCGAGCTACCGCGCCGTGTTTCCCGAGATGCCGCGGCAGGCCGGCTCGTGTGCCGCGACCGGGGTGCTCGGCACGGCTGTGGGCGTCATGGGCACTCTGCAGGCGCACATGGCTCTTGCGCTCGCGTTGCAGCTGGAGCCTTCGGTGCTCGGGCGGCTCATTACGGTCGACTTTCGTACGCTGCGCTTCGGCGGGTTTTCCTTTGCCGGCGCGCCGGAGCCCGCCGGCACCGCCATTCCCTTCATCTCGGCGGCCGATGTCGGCTCGGGCGATATCGTCATCGACCTGCGCAGCCTGGACGAGGCGCCGACCTCACCGATCCCGGCGGCGCTGCGCATCGGGGTCGAGCAGGTCGAGCGTGCCGAGGCACGCTTCCCGGATGAGCCGCGCATCGTGCTGTGCTGTCGCACCGGCGTGCGCGCCTGGCGTGCGGCCCGTGCCTTGCAGAGCCAGGGCCACGCCAACGTTGCGCTCGTCGCCTTCGGTGAATGAGACCCGCCGTTCTAGTCATTGCAGGCTCGGACTCGAGCGGAGGGGCCGGGCTCGTCCGTGATGTGCGGACGCTGAGCGACCTCGGCACTCGCGTGCTGTGCGCGATCACCGCGGTCACCGCCCAGTCCGATCATCGGGTGAGCGCTGTTCACCACGTGCCGCCTGCGGTCATTCGCAGCCAGATTCAAGCGGCTTGCGAGACGCAGCACCCCGATGCCATCAAGATCGGGATGCTCGGGAGCGGTGCGACCATTCACGCGGTAGCCGAGGCCCTGGGACCCTGCTCCAGGGTGCCGATGGTGCTCGACCCGGTGCTGGCGGCGTCCTCGGGTGGCATTCTGCTCGATGAGGCCGGGCGCGATGCTTTGCGGCAGACCCTCCTTCGCTCTGCGACCATCGTGACGCCGAACACACTGGAAGCCGCACTGCTTCTCGGTGAGCAGCCCGCGAGCGAGGATGAGGCGCTCGGTGCGCAGGCGCAGCGGCTCATCGCACGGGGGGCGCGCGCCGTTCTGTTGAAGGGTGGACATGCGCAGGGTGCCGAAGCGGCAGACTGGCTCGCGGTGTCCGGGCGCGCGCTCGAGCGTATCGCCTCGCCACGTATCCCGGCGACCCTGCGCGGAACCGGCTGCGCACTCGCTTCGGCCCTCGCCGCCCACCTGGCCTTCGGGAGGTCGCTCCCCGAGGCATGCCGGCGCGCGAAGGCTTATGTCGCGGAGCTGCTCCAGGCCGCCGCTCAGGGTGGTCCGGCCGATTGATTTGTCGGCGCGCTCGGTCGAGTATGGGTCGAGCGAGTTGATCGCCAGAAGGGGTGAGCGTCATGGCAGCCGCATTTCCGGACATTCCACTGTACCGAGGCTGGGGTGCGCCGCTTCGAGTCGAGTCCGACATTCGCGACCTGGAGCTCGTGCAGGGCGAGGTCCCATCCGAGCTCAGTGGCACGCTCTATCGCTGCGGACCGGACCGCCAGTATCCGCCGATGGTCAAGGACGACATCTTCATCGACGGGGAGGGCATGGCACACATGTTCCGGTTCCAGAACGGGCACGTGGACTACCGCAGCCGCTGGGTGCGCAACGAGCGCTTCGTGCTGCAGGAGCGGGCGCGCCGCTCGCTCTTTGGCCGCTATCGCAATCGGTACACGAACGATCCGAGCGTGGCAGGCAAGAGCATGGGGACGGCCAACACCAATGCCGTCTGGCACGGTCGGAAGCTTCTCATCCTGAAGGAGGATTCCCTCCCGGTGGAGGTGGATCCTCACACGCTCGAGACACGCGGCGATTGGAACTTCTCCGGTGCCGTGAAGGCGGTGAGCCTCACGGCGCACCCCAAGCTCGATCTGCACCGCAACGAGCTCTTGATGTTCTCGTACCAGGCGCGCGGGGATTGCACGCGCGACTTCGCGTTCTACATCGCCGACGCGGACGGGAAAATCGCCCATGAGGCCTGGTTCGAGATGCCCTATCCGGGCATGGTGCACGACTTTGCGGTGACCGATACGCACATCATCGTGCCGTTCTTTCCGCTCATCACCGACATGGCGGTGCTCAAGCAGGGCGGACCGTTCTATCAGTGGCATCCGGACAAGCAGAGCCATTTCGCGGTGCTGCCACGCCGCGGTCCTGCGAGCGAGATCCGCTGGTTTCATGGACCGGCGGTGAGCGCCGGCCACATGATGAATGCCTTCAACGAGGGCTCGCAGCTGCACCTGGATGTGTGCCTCTACCAAGGCAATTGCTTCGACTTCTTCCCGAGCTTCGACGGCTCACCGTTCAAGCCGGCACCGCCGCTGCTCACGCGGCTGACGTTCGATCTGACCGGGAAGTACGACGGGTACGAGGCGAAGCTGCTTCTGCAAAGCCCCTGCGAGATGCCGAAGTGCGACGATCGGTACACGGGTAAGCCGTACCGCTACGGATATGCCATCTGCCGCTCCCCGACGGCGCGCGCCGGTGAGATGGGCTTTGGCGCGATCGGGCGCATCGACCATCGCACCGGGGCGCTCACCACCTGGACCCCGGGGGAGAACTGTGGCGTCCACGAGCCAAACTTCGTGGTGCGACCCGGAGCGCCCGAGGGCGAGGGCTATCTGCTCGTGATCGTCAATCGCTTTGCCGAGAACCGCAGCGACCTTGCGGTGCTCGATGCCGCACGGCTTGGGGATGGACCTGTGGCGCTCCTCAAGCTTCCCATCAGAGTGCGCTCCACGTTCCACGGCATGTGGGTGCCGGAGCGTGCGCTCGCGACGGGGACTTACACGGCCTAAAGGGAGGCACTCGAGCCATGATCCGCTTGCTCAGGCTTTGGCGGCTGGTCGGAAAGGATCTGCAGCTTCTGTGGTTTGCGCTCCGCCATCCGCGCCGGCCGTTCTGGCTCGTGCCGGCCGTGGTGCTGCTCGCTCTTTATGCGATCGATCCGCTGAATCTCGCCATTCCATTCGCGGGTGTGGTGGACGATGTCGTGCTCATCCCCCTGCTGCTACACCTGCTGTTGAGGCTTCTGCCCGCCGAGATCCGGGCGGCGAGCATGAATCCGAGCGACGGATTCCGGTGAGCGCAATCTATTCCACGTTCCAGTCGTCCGTCGCCGTGGCACTGGAGCTCAAGTCCTCGAGCTGAATCCTCTGATACGTGAACGAGATGCGCTCGCGCTCGTCGCCGGACGCATCGCCGTTGACACCATCGCCCGAATCCTTGTAGTCGACGATGGTCGCGTTCGTCAGGGTGATGCGGAAGTAGCCTTGCCGCTGCCCCGTTTGCGATCGGCGATAGAAGTTGCACTGAACGGCGGGCAGCAGCTCGTTGGTCACGGCGGCGAGAAACAGTTGCGGCGACACTGCATCCAGCTCCTTGACGATCTTCAGCGGCTCGTTGGTCCTCTTTCCCGAGGCCAGTCCGCTGCTCGCATCGTACGGAATGGACACTTCCTCGGTGAGATAGAGCACCGGGATCTCCGTGGACGCATTGCTTTCCTTCAACGTCCCGCTCCGGTCGGTGATCGTGCAGTAGATCTCCTGCGCGGACGTGGGCAGCGCAGAGGCGAGAAATCCAAGACCTGCCAGAACAACAAACAAGCCGCGCGACATACGACTCCTCCCAGAGCTGTCACAACCGGACGCGACTATAGGGTGGTCACTGTCTAGCTTGATGTGACGGGCTGGGCATAATGTCCACCGTTCGCCATAACCAAGCAGGCGGTTTGTGATCGGGTGCGCAAAGCCGCGCCGAGGTGCGCTGCACCAGGCGCCGGGTTTGGCTTCTGCCGGCCGACAAGCCCCGGGGGTAGAATGAAAATCGACGGGCGGATGTTCGCTGACGGAGAGGTGGCAGAGCGGTTGATTGCACCGGTCTTGAAAACCGGCAGCCCTTCACGGGGCTCGGGAGTTCGAATCTCCCCCTCTCCGCCATTGACGGGTGCTTGCCGCGAGGCGTACAGTTGATCTGTACAGATTCATGTACAGACGGACTGTACGTCATGGGCGACGTCAAGGTTACGGATCTCAGGGAGAATCTGCCGTCCTACCTCGAGCGGGCACGGCGCGGCGAGCGTATCCGTGTCACCTCCAGAGGCGAGGTGATCGCAGAGATCTCGGCGCCGAAGGCCGCAGGGGAGGAGGCGGAAGCCATTCGCAGACAGCTGCGTGGCACGGTAGTGCATTACGAGTCGGCCACCGAGCCGGCGCACGCTGAGGAGGAGTGGACGAGCAGTCAATGATCGTTCTGGATACGCACGTGCTGGTGTGGTGGGTGGATGGAGACACCAAGAAGTTCTCTCGCAAGGCGCGGCAGACCATTGAGCAGCACAGCAGGAGGAATGAGCTTCTGGTCGCGAGCGTCTCCGTTTTCGAGATCACGACACTCGAGCGCCGCGGCCGCCTGCGCTTCAAATTCTCCGCCGCAGATTGGCTCGCTCGCCTGCGACGGCTCCCTGAATATCGCATAGAGCCTCTGGCGGACGATATCGCCGAGCGTGCAGGTCAGTTCGGAGAAGCGTTCCCCGGAGATCCCGCCGACCGGATGATTGCAGCTACCGCGCTCCTTCGCCGCGCGGCGCTTGTGACCCAGGACGAGAAGCTGCGCAAGATCGAGTACCTGAAAACGATCTGGTGAGATCGTGCGCCGATCTCAAGCGGCGAGGGTCAGCCCGAATCTATTGTGCGTCCCAGGCGCTGACGTACATGCGCTCTGCTTTGACGGCCATGTAGATGCGCACCTTCTTCAGGACGTCCACACCGAGCTTGAGCGGATGGATGCCGAAGCAGTCGCTGAATCGGTAAGCTCCGTCACGGTCGAGACCAATGAGGCTGCAGCGGTTGAGCCTGATGACCCTGACCCGCGCATCCGTGATTTTGAGCCCCGGCGAGCTCAGGGACATCGTGCGATAGCCTTGCTCCGATGCGGTCTCGTCCCAGCCATAGGCGACCTTGGTCACCTCCGCGAAGATCAGTGTCGTGTTGGAGTTGGCGGCCAGTGTCGTTTCCAGGTTCTTGCCATCCGCCTGCATGACGAAGTAGAGGGTCTTGAGCGGACTGGGCCGCAGGGCGAGCTCGCTGTAGCTGTGCGTCCAGTACACCGGCGGGACACCCCGGCAATGCTGGTCGGAGAAGATGCGGACTTTGTCGTGACCGAGATCGAGCTCGAGATCGAAGTAATGAAACAGTTCCCAACCGATGGAGCCGATCGGCTCACCCGGCTCGGGCCTCTCCGAGGCGTCCTGGCCGGTGTTGATCAGCAGGTCCCAGCCCGGGTAGTTCGAGGGTTTCTCTGTTCGGCTGGAGCATCCCTTCTCTTTAGTTCTCTGTCGCGGGAGGGCAGCATGTTTCCGCGATGACCGCATATGCTGTTACATTGCGCGCCTGATGTGAAGGCTCGAAAGGGGGGCGGCTTCGCCATGAAGATCGCGATCACGGGTGCCTCGGGGCAGTACGGACGGCTCGCGACGGACCGCCTGATCGAGCGCGGCCTCGCCTCGGACCTCATCCTCATCACCCGAACGCCGGTCAAGCTCGCCGAGCGCGCGCGCGCGGGCTGCAGCGTGCGCTACGGTGACTTTGACAAGCCCGAGACGTTACCTGGCGCGTTGCGGGGCGCAGACAGACTGCTGCTCATCTCCGGCACGCGTGTCGGCGCCCGCGTTCCGCAGCACAAGGCCGCGATCGATGCTGCAGTGGGCTCCGGAGTGGGGCACATCGTCTACACCAGCTTCGTCAATGTCGACGCCGCCAATCCTGCAATCGTCACGCGTGATCACCGGGCGACGGAGGAGATGATCCGCGCAAGTGGCGTTGCATTCACGTTCCTGCGCGATGCCCATTACGCGGACGCGATGATCCTCAATGCAGGCCCCGGCTTCATCGCCTCGGGCCTGTGGCTCACGAGCACGGCGGGTGCGCGCGAGGCGATGGTCTGGCGCGAGGACTGCGTCAACTGCGCGGTGGCGGTGCTGACTCAGAGCGGCCACGAGAACCGCGCGTATCCGATCACCGGACCCAATCGTGAGAGCTTCGCGGACGTGGCAGCGATGCTCTCGGAGATCGTCGGCGTGCCCATCCGGTTGGTGGAGACCGACGATGCAGGGATGTATGCGCACTTCGACTCGCTCGGCATCCCGCGTCAACCGGTCGACGATCAATCGGTGGCGGGGCTTCCCTGGAACAGTGACGATATGGTGAGCTTCGAGCGGGCGATCCGGGAGGGCTATCTCGATGTGTGCACGGACGATGTCGAGCGCCTCACGGGCCGGCGTGCGCGTTCGGTGCGAGAGCTGATCGAGGCGAACGCCCAGACGTTGCGGAGCCTGCGAAAGTGAGCTCCACGATGACTCACCCGCAGCTCGAGTTTGCCATGGAGGTGAGACTGCAGTTTCCGCGCGTGCAGTTGATTGCGAACACCCCGACGGGTGGCAACCGCTCGGCCGTCTATGTCGAGAATGGAACCTTCGAGGGTCCCAGGCTTCGAGGCAAGGTCGTGCCGCACTCGGGCGGGGATTACGCGTACTTCCGTCCCGATGACGTCGCCGTGTTCGACGCACGGTACATGCTCGAGGAAGAGGATGGCACCCTCATCCTGCTGAGCAACCGCGGCTTTCTGTGGGGCCGTAACCCCGACACCATGCGGCGGTTGCGCGAGTGGGCATTCGCAGGAGGCCCCCCTGTTGCGCACGATGAGTACTATCTGCGCGCCCAGCCGACCTTCGAGACGAGCGTCGGCAAGCACGACTGGTTGACGAAGCATGTCTTCATCGGCGTTGGGGAGCGCCGCTCCGACGGCAACTGCTTGCGCTACTACGTCCTGGGGTAGACCACGAGACACTTCGCCGTGTTTTGGGCGCGGCCGCCTGCCCTGCTACACTCGAGCGTGGCAGGCACGGCGCGTCGCGCGGCGGGGCGCAAGAGTGCCGCCACCAGAAGGGGGTTCAACATGCGCGCACGAATCAGCCCGGTAACCATGCTGGCGGCAGCGCTCGCTCTCTCCACGCC
Organism: Steroidobacteraceae bacterium; assembly: GCA_035524075.1. GTDB lineage: Bacteria > Pseudomonadota > Gammaproteobacteria > Steroidobacterales > Steroidobacteraceae > JASHUC01. Next base: position 185,100 of record DATKPP010000013.1, read on the forward strand.
CACGTGGGCGCAGACCAACTTGTTCGGAGTGTCCGGCTTCTCGGCCACCGTGAATCTGGCCCTGCCGACCGGTGGGGCCATGTCGATGCGAATCTACGTGCTAGGAACCAGCGAGCGCACCGATCTGCCGGGAGGACGCGGGGGTTACAGCCTCACGATCGGCAGCAATCAAACGATGTACCTCGTGATGAACCCGAGCATGTGCATGCAGCGCAGCCTCGATTTGCAAAAAAATGGCCCAAACCCGTTCACGATGAGCGGAGACGTGAAGCGGCAGGAGGTGGGGACCGAAACGGTGGACGGGCATCCAACCAAGGTCGAGCTGATCACACTCACGACCCATTCTGGGCCCATGACCATGAAAGCTTGGCGCGCGACCGATTTGCAAGGTTTCCCGGTGCGCCTGGAGATCCCGATGCCCAATGGCGGCACGATGCGCGAAGAGCTCACGGACGTGAACCTCTCGCCGCCGCCGTCCTCGATGTTTGCTCCGCCTTCGAACTGCATGCAGATGGGCGCCATGCCCGGCATGCCCGGGGCGCCACACTGACTGGATCGGCGGACTCAGGAGGCCGTGCGGCGCCGGTTGAGATCAACCGATCGCACGCGAGCATCGCGCCTCAGGCGCTCGATGGCATGACTGCAGTCCTGCTCCGAGGCTCGTAATGAGAACAGATACAAGCCCGGCCCGACGGTGCGCAGGAACCTCAATCGCACACGATCGCTGCTCGCAAGATCGCTCACGAAGCGGGCGGGTGGTCGGCTGCCGTGGTCCTTTGAAAAGCCGACGATGACCTGAGTGCTACAGGAATCGACCTGCGCGCTGGGTGGATACGCAGAGCTCGCTCGCCAGACCGCGCAGGCCGCGAGCATCAGCAGTGCTGGCGGTAAACGAGCAGCGTGCGAGCGGCTCAAGGCCGCAGGGCGCGGGCAGCGTAGGCCCGCCGCCTACGGTGGGACGCCAATGCGACCATCAGCCCGCCCCCCAGCAGGGTGATCCAGTCGACCGCGCCGCCGCCGCTCTTGCCGCCCAAGGGGTTCGCCTCGCCGGTGCCGGTCCCACTGCTGCTGCTACTAGTGCTGCTGCTACTGGTACTGCTGCTACTGGCACTGCTGCTACTGCTACCGCTCGAGCTGCTGCTGGAGCTGCTGCTGCTCGAGCCCTGTGCCGTTACGGTGAGCTGAGTCCACCCCGAGCGCGTCGTGTCGGCGACGGAAACGGCGCTCACCGTGACGTACGGCGTGGAGGGTACCGTTGCCGGAGGCGTGTAGAGGCCCGAGCTGGAGATCGTGCCGTAGGTCGTGTTCCCGCCGGTGACGCCGTTGACTTCCCAGGTGACGGCCGTGTTCGCGTTATCGCCGACCGAGGCCGTAAAGGCCACTGGACTACCTCCAGCTGAAGCGACCGGACCGTTGGGAGTCAGCGAGACGACCGTGATCGGCGTGAGGCACGTGATGCTCGCGCTGGCTGGCGCCGAGGTGGTCGCGCTCGTCGAATTGATGGTGGCGGTGGCCGTGCTGTTGCGGCCGCCGCTGTCGGTCACAGTGAGTGTGACCGTCACCGTTCCACTGCTGGGCGCGGTGACCGTGGTCGTCACTCCGCTGGGGCTGCTCACCGGGTTCGTGCCGGAGCTGCTCGACCATTGATATCCCACGCGGCTTGGAATCGAGTAGCCGCACGCGGCCGCGCTGCCCGCTGCGTCGAGCGTGACGGTCGTGCCGGGCGTCACGGTTGCGGGCTGTACGGTCATCGCAGCAATGGGGGCGGCTGCGGCGGTGACGGCCGCCGAGGCATTCGCCATTCCATAGCCGCAGCTCACCGGCACGGGCGGGCTTGCGCTCGCATCGGGATTCGTACAGATGCACTCGAGATCCGTATTGTCATAGCCATTCGCCGAGGTGTAACACATCGGCGGCTGAGGCGATTCACCTACGGAGGTCTGAGGGAATGGGCTCGAGGTCTGCTCGAGAATTCTTGCGAGGTCCCCCGGAGTCAAATTGCCGTTGGCTGCCAGCATCAGCGCGGCGATCCCCGAGACGATGGGTGCCGAGAAGCTCGTCCCCAGGCTCGGGTTGTTGATGATGTCGGTGGTGTAGCTGTCCTGAGTCGGGCTCATCGTGCCGAGGTTCGTCGCCGAGATGAGCGAATACAGGCAGGGCTGACTGACCTCGGTGTTGACGCAGTTGCCCGCTGGTGCGGCGACGGCCACTTGCGCCCCCAGGTTGCTGTAGCCCACCTTGGTGCCCGCCTGGCGTAGCCCCGCGACGGCCACGACTCCGGGACAGTTTCCAGGTGCATCGACCGGGCCGCCCTCGTTGCCCGCGGAGGCCACGACGAGCACGCCCCGCGCCGTCAGCTGGCTGATGATCTCCGAGTAGCTCTGCGGGCAGCTGCCGCTGCCTCCGATGCTCAGGTTGATGATGTTGGCGGGATACGGATTGTCCGGTGCTCCCTGCACCGAAACCCCGCCCGCCCAGAGCATCGCGGTCTCGATGTCGGAGTCCTGACCTCCGCAGACCCCGAGGGCGCGCACGGGCAGGATCCACGCATTCCAGGTCATGCCCGCCATGCCGAGTGCGTTGTTGGTGAGTGCTCCGAGGATGCCGGCCACCCGGGTGCCGTGCCATGAACTGGGCTCGGCCGACGTCTGGCCGCTGCATTCCGACGCCTTCAGATCGGAGCTGGTGATCCAGTCACCGGGATCGGAGGCATCAGGCCCCGGGCACTGGACACCATTCGCGACGAACGAATCGGTGATGAAGCAGTAGCCGGACAGGAGACGGCCTGTCGGGGTTGCCGTGGCGGAGACGGCGCCACTGGTTCCCGCACCGAGGAGGTCGGGGTGGTCGAATCGCACTCCGGTATCGATATCGGCAATGACGACGCCGTTGCTGCCCGTCGTGACGCTCCAGGCGTCGACCGCATCCACCGCGCTTGGCGTCGCACTCGAGCCCGAGCCCGACACGGGTGCCTGCTCATACCACTGCTGCAGCGGGGCGCCGTCGTCTTCCTGGGTGCCGTCGTAGAGGGGGTCATCGGGCGCCTCGTGAATGTAGCGACGCTGATCGGGCTCGGCGTACTCCACCTCCGGATCGGCCTGTAATCGGGCGAGCGTCTGTGCGAGCGATGCGCCCGGTGCGCTCGGCAGCACGTGAATCACATGCAAGCGCGTCATGATCTCGCGCGAGCTCTGCAGGCCCACTCCGGTTCGCGCCGCCAGAGCCTTGATGCGCGCCTGCTCTTGCGCCTGCTCAACGGTCGAATTCGTGGTGCTCGCGGCACTCGTCGCGCGCAGCTTCACGATGATGTTCTGGATCGAGCCCGCCGCAATTCCCGCAGGGTGGGTGCGCACAGGATTGTGCTCGACGTGAATAGCGCCGGCACCCACGGCGGCCGCCGCCACCAACATCAACCAAGCGGACGACCGCATAACGACCTCCCTGGAGCCATCTGAGGCCAGCAAGCTCGACCATTATTGATGGATCCGCAGGCAACGCAAAGAGTCGCAACGTCGCGACGTGCGGCAGCCATCGGCGCCGCGAGCAGTGTGATGCATCTCACGCTCGGGTCTGCGGCGAGAGCATCGGAGGGAAGCCTAAACAGCTGACTTATTTCGTGCTTGAATGCCCTTCACGGATTGGCCACGGGAGTCTACTTCGCGCGACCGAGATAACCCTGTGCCACCATTGAAAGTGTGTAGATCTCATCGAACCCGTGCAGCCCGGGCTCCAGAATGTAAGCAACCGCGAACAAAGTCTTCTTGTCAGGACCGCTGAAGGCAACATCGATCAGGTTGCGCGGAGCGGGGATGGTGCCGAGGTACCTGCCGTCGGGCTCAAAGACACGAACGCCCGGATAGCCCGCGATGTAGATGCGCCCCTCTGCATCGACCGCGCCACCATCGTTGCCTCCGCCGGGAATCTCCGCGAGCACGCGTCGATTGCCGAGCTGCCCGTCCGAGCCGACGTGGGCGGCGTATAGCTTGCCCTGACTGCCGAAATAAAGAGTGCTCTCGTCGGGACTCAGAACCGCATCGTTCACATCCTGGTCGAAGACCTTCGTGACGACCCCGGCTGCATCCGAGTAGTAAAGACCCGCCCAGCCGAAATACACCCCGCCGGTGTGCAGTGCTGCGGGGGAGTCAAGCGCGCCTCGACCTGCGCACTCGAGCGGCTCCCCCTGATACGAGTCGGCCAGCAGCTTGCGCTCGGGCTCGAGCTCCCAGACGGAGGGAATCAATGCCCTCTCGACGATGAACAACTGGCCTTGCTTGTTCATCGAGAGCGAGCCACCCGTATTGGTGTCGCGGTACACGACGGTTGTCTGGCCGTCTGGGGTGATCCGGACCACATCGCTCTCGTCGTTCTGTGCCGCAAGGATGCTGCCGTCGGGCTGGCCGATGATCCCGTCGGCATTGTTGCCGTTGTGCACCCAGATCTGCTTCCAGCGCACCCCCGCGGCGACCACACCGGGAATGGCCCTCACCTCGTAAGGGAAAGGCCCGTTCTGCCGCGGTCGAAAACTGGGGCGCGGCGATGGCGGTGGAAGGGGATGCTTGCAGAGCGACCTGACCAGCGGCTCGCGAATATCCGAGCCCGCTTGGACGCCCGAGCCCGCCGGCTGGGCGCGATTGGTTGGAATCTGCGCAACGGCGAGCGTCGCACTGCACACTGCAAGGCCGGCGCAATACAGCGCAACCGACACTGTCTTCATGGTGTCCCCCCTCGCGACCCCATCGGCTGAGGCCCTATGTTACGCTCCGGCGCGTTCGCGGTTCACTCGAGGGGAAGCCTTCCATGGCCGATCAGAAGAGTCCACCCAAGCCGTCGCTTTCGTCTGCCGGCCGCGCGCGCCGCCGATTTCTGGGCAGCACGGCGCTGGCCGCCGTGGGCACGTCGGCCGTCGCACTCACGCGCCGCGTGCCTGCCTCGCAGAGCGGCGCCGGCGCAGCGGCAGCGCCTGCTGACTGTCCTGTCGTGCCCACCCCCATGAAAGAGGTGGCTGGTAAGGTCGCCTTCATCACCGGCGGTGACAGCGGCATCGGACTCGGCATCGCGCGAGCCTTCACCGACGCCGGCATGAAAGTCGTCATCACGTATCGCACGAAAAAGCACCTCGACGATGCCATGAAGGCTCTACAGGGCGCGGGCGATCGTGTGCATGCGATCGACCTGGATGTCACCGATCGGGCGGCGATGCAACGGGCGGCGCAGGAGACCGAGAAGGTCTTTGGGAAGGTTCACGTCGTCGTCAACAACGCAGGTGTGGGCATCTTCGGCGGTCTGAGCAAGGCGACCTACGATGACTGGGACTGGGGCATGGGGGTCAACGTGAACGGGGTGTTCAACGGGGTGCACACCTTCCTGCCGCGAATCCAGGCGCACGGCGAGGGAGGGCAGGTCATTGCGACCTCCTCCGTGGCGGGCATCATTGCGCACGGGGGAGCCGGGGTTTATTCCACCTCGAAGTTTGCCGTCGTGGGCATGATGGAGGCGCTGCGCAACGAGCTTGCGGAAACCAACGTGGGCGTCTCGGTCTTCTGCCCCGGCCTGGTCAATTCGAACATCGGCGACTCCAACCGCAACCGTCCGAATACCCTGGCCGACTCGGCCTTCAAGCCCGACCCCAAGATGATGGCGCGCATGCGCGAGCAGATGAAGTCGATGCGCGGTCCACCGCCCGGCATGGATCCGCTCGAGGCAGGGCAGCGCGTGCTTCGCGGGATGCAGAACAACGAGCTCTACATTCTCACCACCCCCGAGCTCGAATCGGAGATCCAGGCGCGGGGCGAGGCGATTGTCGCGGCAATTCCCACGGACGTGCATCCTCCGGCTGCCCGCATCACCCTGCAGCGCATGATTGCCGGCAAGACGGTGTATGCCACTTTGCGCGATCGCAGCCGATGCGAGCGCGCACGCTCGCGGAAGGTGTAGGCCGGCGGAGTGGGGAGCGCCGTTGAGGGATCCGCGTTGAGCGTTCGGATCGTCGATTTTCCGGAGACGAGGATCGCGGCCGTCGAGCATCGAGGGCCACCGGAGCGCGAGCACGAGACGGCGCGGCGGCTCATCGAGTGGCGGCTCGCGAATCGCGTTTCACCGGAGAGGCATCGCACCTTCGGGATTCACTACACCGACCCGCGCAAGACCCCGGCGGCGGAGCACCGCGTTGACTTCGCCGTGGAATTCGCGCACGAGGTCGCGCGGAATCCTCAGGGCGTGGTGGGCAAGCTCATCCCCGCCGGACGGTGCGCGGTCGCAAGGCACCTCGGGTCGCGGGCCAATGTATCCGCCGCGGAGTACCTGTACGAGGTCTGGCTTCCGCGCAGTGGCGAGTCCGTGCGCGACTTCCCGATCTTCTTCCACTACGTGAATGTCGGTCCCCAGGTATCGGAGCCCGAGATGGTGACTGATGTGTATCTGCCCCTGAGATAGCTGGCCCGAGAGCCCGTGGCCACCGACGCCTGGACCCCCGCACATCTGCGGGTCGTGCTTGCAGCCTTTCTGGGCTGGATGCTCGATGCGTTCGACTTCTTCCTCGTCGTGTTCGTGCTCGAGCACATCGCGCACGACTTCCGCACCGACGTGAAGAGCGTGACGTACGGCATCTTCCTGACGCTCGCGCTGCGCCCGGTGGGCGCCTTGCTCTTCGGGCGCGTGGCCGATCGCTATGGGCGCCGCCCCGCGTTGCTTGCAAGCGTGCTTTCCTATTCCGCGATGGAATTCGCCTCGGCGCTCGCCCCCTCGCTCACGGCGTTTCTGGTGATGCGAGCGCTGTTCGGAGTGGCGATGGGTGGCGAATGGGGCGTCGGTGCCTCGCTTGCCATGGAGAGCATTCCGGTTCGCTCGCGCGGGCGCATCTCCGGCATCCTGCAATGCGGCTACCCGACCGGCTATCTCCTGGCGGGGATCGTGTACGGCACGACCTTCGCGCACATCGGCTGGCGCGGCATGCTCATGCTCGGGGCTCTTCCGGCCGTGCTCACTCTTTATATTCTGGCGAGGGTGCCGGAATCCCCGACGTGGGCGGCAGCGCGCACTCGCGCACGCGCCATCACGCATGTTCCGCCGCCGAGCCTGTGGGCGAGCCTCTCCGGCCACTGGCGTCTTGCGATCTACGCGATCGTGCTGATGACCGCGATGAACCTCTTCAGCCACGGCACGCAGGATCTCTATCCGACATTCCTGAGCGCTCAGCGCGGACTCTCCCGCGCAACCGTCGCGCACATCTCGGTCATCTACAACCTCGGTGCGATCTGTGGGGGACTGCTCTTTGGGTCGCTCTCGAGCCGCATCGGACGCCGTCGGGGCATCGCGGTAGCCAGCTTGCTGGCGCTGGCGGCGCTGCCGTTCTGGGCCTATTCGACCAGTGTTGCGGCGTTGGCCGTTGCGGCCTTCGGGATGCAGTTCGCGGTGCAGGGTGCGTGGGGCGTCGTGCCGGTGCACCTGAACGAGCTGTCACCTCCGGACTTGCGCGCCACCTTTCCGGGCGTGATCTATCAGCTCGGAAACCTGCTCGCCTCGTACAACGCCACTTTGCAGGCGACGCTCGCGATCGCCCACACGGGCGGCGCGCGACCCGACTATGCGTTCGCGCTCACGCTGGTGTGCGGAATCGTGGCCCCCGCGATCGCCTTGCTCGCGGTGCTCGGACCCGAGCGACAGAATGTGCGCTTTGCGAGCTCCTGAGGGACATCAGGGCTGGCCCACCTCCACGGCGGTTGCGCGGAAGGGCCTGAGCATCGCATCCGGCACGGGCGCTGGGCGCATGAGCGAGCCGAGCTGTCCCTCGAGGAGGTAGGCGGTCGTGCCCACGACGGTGACCGACACCGGACCGTCGGGAAAGCCCGATTTGATCACCGTCAGCGTTCCGCTGTCCCCACGCAAGGTCACACGCGAGAGGCGACCGCCACTGCCGCCCTCGGCAATCAGCAGGCTGTCCCCACCGAAACTGCGGATGCCGTCGGGACGGGCGAGCGGCCGGTCGAGCCTCACCTCGACGATGCGGCCTGCGCTGCCGTCGGAGAGGATCGGCACCGAGAACAGCTTGCTGCTCGCAAGCGTGCCCACCAGCACGCGCCGGCCGAGAATGGCGATGCCGTCCACCAGGCCTCCAGGTGGCCCGAAGGCACCGTTGCCCGCCCAGATCTCGAGCTCTGCCGCTCCCTTCCTCAAGCGCACGACCTGCATGTTGTTGGTGTCGGTGGCGTAGATCGTGCCATCGCGCGCCACGGCGATGTCGTTGCAGAACCCGCCACGCGATGGGAAATCGAAATGCGCCTTGTGCGCCCCGGTCTGCAGATCGAAGGCGTAAAGAGTGGCAGGGGCGGGCCACCACGCGCGCCACCATGAGCGCGCGCCCGTCGGATCGAATGTATTGGAGCAGGCCCACAACGTGTTGGAGCGGTCATCCGCGAATACGCCGAAGACGTTGCGAAGACCCGCGGTCCCGGACGCAATCCATGGCCCAGCATGGTCGGCACCTGGGGGTGCGCGAAAGATCGCCTGCTGCATGATGCTGCCGATGATGACCGAGCCGTCGGCCGAGGAGGTGAGGCTCTCGGGGAAAATCCTCGCGCCGCGCACGAGGATGTGGGCCGGCGGTGAGGCTTGCGCCACGGCGCCGATCAGCACGGCGGCGAGCAGCCCTATGGGCGCCAAAAACACGTGGCGTTCGCCGGGTCGGTGAATCTTCATCGCGTTCAACCTTCGTTCGGGCTCGGTCCCGCAGGGGCTGTGTGGCCCGTCATGATAGCGGCTGCGCAAGCTTGGGCGAATGCGGCTGCACTTGCGGTCGCAGGTGAACTACACTCGTGCATCCCCTTGGAGATCGCACCGGGTATCCACATCGTGTCGATCATCACGAAGGATGCCGTGGCGGACCTCGGCCTGAAAGTGGGCCAGCGCGCGTATACGATCATCAAGGCATCGAGCGTCATGGTGGGCGTCGATCATTGAGATTCGGCGGCGGCCCACCGTAAGTTGCTGATTGCGTTGACAACTCACGGGGCGGACCCTAGGCTTTTCCCCCGCTCGAGCGCAGGCTGATCGGCCACGCAGACTGCAGCTTCGGCCGGCCTGCGGCGCGGAAGGTGAGCACATGATCATAAAGGATGAGTCCCAGCTGACCGAGGCGGTCCTCGCCGAGACCGAGCGCACGGAAGATCCGCGTCTAAAGGAGATTCTTCAGTCCCTCGTCCGCCATCTGCACGGCTTCGCGCGCGAGGTGCGCCTCACCGAGAAGGAATTCGATCAGGCGATCAACCTGGTCACGGCGCTCGGGCATCGCACGACGGAAAGTCATAACGAGACGCGCCTGATTGCAGGCTCGCTCGGACTTTCAACGCTCGTGTGTCTGATGAACAACGGCGATGGCGGCAGGCGGGAGACCTCGGCCAACTTGCTCGGCCCGTTCTGGCGCTCCGGCGCGCCGCGCATGCAAAACGGCGCCTCGATCGTGCGCTCGCCCACCGCGGGCCGCCCGCTGTTCTTCACGGGCCGCATCGTCGACCTGCAGGCCAACCCGATTCAGGGCGCGGAGATCGACGTGTGGCACGCCTCCCCCGAAGGGCTTTACGAGAATCAGGATCCCAATCAGGCCGAGTGGAACCTGCGTGGCAAGTTCACGAGCGATCAAGCGGGAGTGTTCTCCTATCGCAGCATCAAGCCGGCCGGCTATCCGGTCCCGATGGGCGGTCCGGCGGGCGCTCTGCTTCGAGCCCAGAAACGCCATCCCTTCAGGCCGGCCCATCTGCATTCACTCATCTACAAGCCCGGCTTCAAGACCATGGCCTCGCAGATCTACAGTCCCGACGATCCGCTGCTCGAGACGGACGCGCAGTTCGGCGTCACTCGCACGCTCATCGGGCGTTACGTGCTCCACGAGAACGAGCCCGCGCCCGATCCCAACGTGCACGAGCCCTGGTACAGCCTCGAGCACGTGTTCGTGCTCGAGCCGGGGGAGGCCTGGCTGCCGACCTCTCCGGTCACGGCCAAGACCGCTACTGCGTTGTCGGAGGCCGAATATGCGCGGTGAGGCGGGCCTGGGGGGCGCCCCCGGCGCGGCGCTCACCGCTCAGAGCATGGAGAGCTGCATTCGCGCCTACTTCGCAGCCTGCAACACCGGCGAGGTCGAGCGGATCGCGAGCTACTTCGAGCCGGATGCGGTTCACTTCTTTCCGCCCGGCATGTACGGGGGCCCGTTCCGCGGCGCGTACACGATCGCGCAAAAGTGGCACGATGCGGTGAATCAGCTCGGCTCCATGTGGACCGTGGACCAGGTGCTCTGCGATCCGCCGACCCGGCGCGCGGTGATCGAATGGAGTCACTTCAAGCGCCGTGCAGGAGTGCTGCTGCGCGGAGACGAGTGGTATGTGTTCAGCTCGCGCGGGCTCATCGAGGAGATCCGCGCCTACTACGCCGCGCCCCAGGACGCCTCGCTCAAGAGGCTCGAGCTCGGCGGCTTCGACTACGCGGGCCGTGGCTACCCGACGAGCGCCGCGGGATAAGCCACGCATCGGCTCGTACGAGGGGGACGCTTGATACAGGAGAGCCGTCGCATTCTGCTCGACGGGACCACCGTCGAGGTGCGACGCGAGGGGGATCTGCTGATCGCTCCCGATGGCCGGCGGATCGAAGCCAGCGCGGCGATCCACCTGCCGCCGACGGTGCCGACGAAGATCATCTGCGTGCACCTCAATTATCGAAGCCGTGCGCTGGAGCTCAAGAGCGAGCCGCCGCCCGCCCCGCATTTCTTTCAAAAGCCCGTCTCGTGTCTGAACAGCCATCAGGGCACAGTGGTGCGGCCGCGCGGCTGCCGCTTCCTCAACTACGAGGGAGAGGTTGCGATCGTGATCGGGCGCACCACGCGCAACATCCGCATGGCAGATGCGCCCGATCACATTGCCGGCTACACGATCGCCAATGACTTCGCCTTGCACGACTTCCGCGACGCCGATCGCGGCGCGATGCTGCGTGTCAAGGGTGCCGACACTCTTGGAGCCGTGGGGCCGGGTCTCATCCGGGGCTGGCAGCCGGCAGAGCAAATCCTACGCACACGGGTGAACGGCAAGGTGGTACAGGAATCGAGCCTCTCGGGCATGATCTTCAGCATGGCGTACCTCGTGGCCGATCTTGCGCGCACGATGACGCTCTCTGCCGGGGACCTGATCCTCTCGGGCACCCCCGCGAATTCGCGGCCGGTCGAGCCCGGGGATGTGGTGACGGTCGAGGTGGAGGGACTCGGCACGCTCGAGAATCGCATCGTCGAGGGTGCGCTCGAGCTGTCGCACGAGTGCGGCTGGGCCCCGAGCGCAAGCCAGAAGGCGCTCGGGGTGGCGCTGGGACGAGAGCTGATAGAGTAGCCGCCATGACACGAGCGACCGGCGCACCGAGCGCGAGCAAAGGCTTCGACTGGCGAGACCCGTTTCTCTTCGAGCAGCAGCTGACCGATGAGGAGCGCCTGGTGCGCGACACGGCGCGCAGCTTCGCCCAGCAGGAGCTTCTGCCGCGGGTGACCGAGGATTATCTCGAGGAGCGCCCCAACCCGGAGCTCTTCCGGCAATACGGATCGCTGGGTTTTCTCGGCATGACGTTGCCGAGCGAGTATGGCGGCGCCGGCGCCTCGTACGTCGCCTACGGCCTGGTCGCGCGCGAGATCGAGCGTGTGGACTCAGGCTATCGCTCGATGATGAGCGTGCAATCCTCGCTGGTCATGCACCCGATTTACGCCTTCGGCACGGAGGCCCAGCGGCACAAGTATCTGCCGCGGCTTGCCACCGGCGAGTGGATCGGCTGCTTCGGACTGACCGAGCCGGGCGCGGGCTCGGACCCCGCGAGCATGCGAACGCGCGCCGAGAAGACTGCGAATGGGTTTCGGCTCACCGGCTCCAAGACCTGGATCTCGAACAGCCCCATGGCGGATGTCTTCGTGGTCTGGGCAAAGTCGAGCGCCCATGAGGGGGAGATTCGCGGCTTCATCCTCGAGAAGGGGATGAAGGGACTGTCGGCTCCGAAGATCGGCGGCAAGCTGTCGCTGCGCGCCTCCACGACCGGTGAGATCGTGATGGATGGGGTCGAGGTGCCCGAGCAGCAGCTGCTGCCGCAGGTGTCGGGGCTCAAAGGCCCGTTCGAGTGTCTCAATCGCGCTCGCTACGGGATCGCCTGGGGTGTCATGGGTGCCGCGGAGGACTGCTGGTACCGCGCGCGCGACTACGGGCTCGAGCGAGTCCAGTTCGGCCGTCCCCTCGCCCAGACGCAGCTCTTCCAGAGGAAGCTGGCCGACATGCAGACCGAGATCGCGCTTGGGCTGCAGGCCGCCTTGCGGGTGGGGCAACTGTTCGATTCGGGCAGCATCGCGCCGGAGATGATCTCGCTCATCAAGCGCAACAATTGCGGCAAGGCGCTCGAGATCGCGCGCCTTGCGCGCGACATGCACGGGGGCAACGGAATCCAGAGCGAGTATCACGTGATGCGCCATGCGCAGAACCTCGAGACCGTGAACACCTACGAGGGCACGCATGATGTGCACGCGCTGATCCTGGGGCGCGCTCAGACGGGGCTGCAGGCGTTTTTTTGATACGGCTCGCTTTGCGGGCGCATGGAGTGTCGGGGAATGATGCATCGAGAAAAGTGGGGCATTGAGAAGGCCGGGTTGCTCGTGCTCGCACCGCTGCTCCTTTGCGGCTGCGGTCGCTCCAGCACTCCGACGCACAGCCAGATGGATCGCATCGCCGCTCTCGATGCGCAAGTGGCGCGGCTCGAGGCCGAGGCCGCGCGCGCCGAGGATGTGAGCGAGATCAAGCGCCTGCAGCGCGCGTACGGCTACTACCTCGATGCGGCTCAGTGGGATCAGATGGCGGATCTGTTTGCAGATGACGGCTCGATCGAGATCGGCCTCGATGGCGTGTACGTGGGCAAGGAGCGCGTGCGGCAGTACCTGCACACCCTCGGGGGAGGCACGGTGGGCTTGAGGCGCGGCCAGCTCAACGAGCATATGATCCTGCAGCCGGTGATCGATGTGGCCCCGGATGGGCGTACGGCGCGGGGGCGCTGGCGCGCGGTGATCGCGGCCGGGGAGTATCGCAAGGCGGCGGTGTGGGGCGAGGGGCCCTACGAGAACGAGTACGTAAAGGAGAGCGGTGTCTGGAAGATCAAGACGCTGCACTGGTACCAGACATTCATGGTGCCTTACGCAGGCGGATGGGCCAAGAACAAGGATGTGAATGCAGGGATCTTCGTCTCGCGAAGGCTCCCGCCGGATAAGCCGCCGACGGAGCGCTACCCGACCTGGCCGGGCGTGTACCTGCCTCCTTATCACTACAAGAATCCCGTGACGGGGCGCTAGGAGACTTCTCATGCTCAGAGCCTGCGTGCTTGCAGCGGTGGCCGGCGTGATGCTCGGCTCGAGTGTGTGGCTGTTGCCTCGCTCGAGCCACGCAAGCGCCCAGCAGGCCGATCAAACGATTGCAGAGCTCGAGGCGAGCGCCGCCCGGCTGCAGCAACGCATCGTGCGCCTTCAGGACGAGGAGCAGATCGAGAACCTCATCTCGGTCTACGGCTACTACCTCGACAAGCGCGAGTGGGACGAGCTTGCGGATCTGTTCGCTGATGATGCGACCATGGAGATCTCGTTGCGCGGGATCTACGTCGGCAAGAAGAGCATCCGGCGCGCGCTCGAGCTCTTTGGCCCGCTGCACATCTCAACCGGGTTTCTTCACAACCACATCCAGCTCCAACCGGTGATCCATGTCGCCGCAGACGGTACCCATGCGTGGAGTCGAAGTCGCGCATTGAGCGAGCTGGGCACCTACGAGCGCATCGGCATGTGGGGCGATGGGGTGTACGTCAACGAGTACGTGAAGCAGGATGGGGTCTGGAAGATTGCGAAGGACCACATCTACACCGGATTCTTCGCAAGCTACCAGACGGGCTGGCAGAGCGGTGTGCGGCCGGCACCCGGGGAGAGCAAGACGATCCCGCCGGATCGCCCGCCGAGCGAGCTCTACGACACCTACCCGGGCGAGTACGTGCCGCCCTTCGATTACAACCACCCGGTCACGGGCGCGCCCATCGAGATTGCGCCGAGCCTGCGGGTGAAGGCCAACGCGAAGGCACAGCCATGAGCAGCAAGACGGTCCTTGCAACTCTCACGGTTCTGGTTGCGGCAACCGTCGCATCCTGGATTGCCTTTGCGCAGACCGACCGCACCGATGCCCAGAGGATCGCCGATGCGCGCGCGCACCTGGCACAGGTCGATCGGGTTGTCGGGCGGCTCGAGGACGAGCGCGCGATCGAGAATCTGCAGCGCTCCTACGGCTACTTCGTGGACAAGGCGATGTGGCGCGAGACGGCCGATCTGTTCGCCGACGATGCAACGCTCGAGATCGGTGGACGGGGAGTCTTCGTCGGCAAGCCGCGCATCTTGCAGTACCTGACCTGGCTTGCCCCGAAGGGGCTCGTGCATGGGCTACTGCTCAATCACATCCAGCTGCAGCCGATCGTGACCGTCGCTGCCGATGGCAACACCGCCCAGGGACGCTGGCGCTTTCTCGCCGAGGTGGGCGAGTACGGCAAGAGCTCGCGCTGGGGGATGGGGACCTACGAAAACGAGTACGTCAAGCAGAACGGCATCTGGAAGATCAAGGCGCTGCACGGCTACTTCCGGATGTACACAGACTACGCACTTGGATGGGCCAAGTCCGCAGTGCCGAACACTCATCCGGAGAAGGATCTGCCGCCGGATCGTCCGCCGACGGTGAAGTACGAGACTTACCCGGCGACCTACATCCCCCCGTACCACTACAAGAATCCAGTGACGGGCCGGTAGTTGCTCTTCAGTACACCGGGGGCAGGTTGCCTCCCTTGCTCTTCTCGAGGGCCTCGAGATGATCGAGCCATTCCTCCTCGTTGCACTCGTACGGCAGCAGGACTCCCTTGGGCTCGAGTGTCCATTTCTTCACCGCCGTGACGGGGCGGGTATAGAAAGCGGGGTCGATGAGCATCCAATCGTTCTCGAGGATCTTCCTGCCCTGCCGATCGCGCACCAGGTGGTAGCGCTCGATCATCCGCGCCGCGGCGCTGTGGGGATATAGGTTGTCCTCCTGCTCCTTGAGCGATGTGGTCTCCACGACGAGCGTGTCGCCCTCCCAGCGTCCGCTCGAGTAGCCGTCCCGGTCCGGCACACGGTCGGCCGGGGCGATGATCTTGTCCCCGAGGTACACATGCCGCAGCTCGCTTTGTGCCTCGAATAGGATGACGAGCTCGTCGGGTCGTTGGACGATCTCCATGGGATAGCCACCGGAGAACACCATCGACTCGGGAAGCCCATAGCCCAGGCAGAACTTGCCCGGACTGTCATCGCCCGGGGTGACCAGCGCGTGATAGGCGTCCACCTTGCGCTGCGCCTCCGGGGTGAAGGGCAGCTGGATGTGAGCGCGCAGCTCCCGGATCGATGGCGCTCCGGGCTCGACGTACGGACCCCAGATGCCCGAGATATCAGGATGCGAAGCGCTCGAGCTTGCCGAGCGCGCACTCGTGCACAAGCCGCCAGCCACCGCGAGCGCGGCGACCGCCAGCACGATCCGTGACAACCCGGGTGGTGTAGCCATCGATCGTGAGTTTAGCAGCGCATCGAGCCTCCCTGCCCCTGCAGGGGCGCCAATTGACCGCAGCGCGCATGGGCCGATACGCTCCCTTGGATGAGAGCCTACCGATTCCCGCGGTATGTCCCCTGGGTTGCAGCCGTGGCGGCATGGGCAATGGCCGAGGCTGGCGCGGCAGCCCCACCCACCCAGGTGGCGGTGGATGGCGGTGTGGTTCAGGGAGCTCTCCACGAGGGCGTCCTGTCCTTCAAGGGCATCCCCTTCGCAGCTCCCCCGGTCGGTCCGCTGAGATGGCAGCCGCCACAGCCGGTCGAGCACTGGTCCGGCGTGCGCCCGGCCGTAAGCTACGGGCCGGATTGCATGCAGATCCCCTTTCCGAACGATGCGGCACCGCTTCGGACGGTACCGTCGGAGGACTGTCTCTATCTGAACGTGTGGCGACCGGCGCACCGCTTGGCACACAAGCTGCCCGTCATGGTGTGGATCTACGGCGGCGGGTTCGTCAACGGGGGTACTTCGCCTGCGGTCTATGACGGCACGCAGTTCGCCCGCGATGGCATCGTGCTCGTGAGCTTCAACTATCGGCTCGGCAACTTCGGCTTCTTTGCGCACCCCGCGCTCAGCGACGAGCAGCACTCGGGACCTCTGGGCAACTATGCCTTCATGGATCAGATCGCAGCGCTCGAGTGGGTACAGCGCAATATCGCCGCCTTCGGGGGCGATCCGGCCCAGGTGACGATCTTCGGCGAGTCCGCCGGCGGCATGTCGGTGCACGTACTGCTCACCACGCCGCTCGCGCGGGGCCTGTTCCATCGGGCCATCATCGAAAGCGCAGGCGGCCGTCCCGGCCTTCTGGGCTCGAGACCCCTCTCCGGCGGGGCTAACTCCGCCGAAGCGGTCGGGCTTGCACTCGCCAAGCGCTTTGGAATCGAAGGGCAGGGCGGCGCTGCCGTTGCGCAGCTGCGCGCCCTTCCCGCGAGCAAGCTCGTGAGCGGCCTCAACATGGCCACAGCCGGCCGCGACCCAACTTACGTGGGCGGCCCGATTCTCGACGGCAAGCTCGTCCTGGGTGCTCCGCTCGATCTGTACATCGGCGGGCGCGGAGCTCGCGTGCCGGTCGTGATCGGCGCGAACAGCATGGATATCGGCTTCCTGCAGGCCCGGACGCTCGAGGATCTCTACGCATCGTTCGGGCCCGATGCAGCGGAGGCGCGGGCGCTGTATCCGGCGGCAGAGGGCGCCGATCTGCGTGCGATCGCCTTGGAGGCTGGAGGAGATCAGACCATGATCGAGCCTGCAAGGGCCATCGCGCGCGTGCTTGCAGGCAGAGGGCAGCCGGTCTACGCGTTTCGCTTCTCGTATGTCCCCGAGTCGCTGCGCGCAAGCCTTCGCGGTGCACCTCATGCCTCCGAGATTCCGTTCGTCTTCGATACGGTTGCCGCGAAGTACGGCAAGGATCTCACCCCTGCCGACCGGTCTGCCGCGCGCATGATGCATCGCCACTGGGTCGCCTTCGCGCGCACCGGCGCGCCCGAGGTGCCCGGCGCACCCGCCTGGCCTGCCTACCGCAGCGGAACCGACCTCCTCATGGACTTCACCGCGCAGGGGCCTGTTGCGGCCCCCGATCCCTGGAAGGCGCGCCTGGATCTCGCCGAGCGCGCGAGCGAGCGTCGAGAGCGGGCGGCCGCGGGGAGTGCCCCCGCGGCCACGCAGGCCGCGCGCTGATGCGCATCGCACGCGGGCGAGCGCGCAGCGCAACGCGCGGGTGTGCGGTGGCGCTCGGGGTTCTGCTCCTCGGCGATACCAGCCACTCTCAACCGCTCTACCAGGATGCTCACGCACCCCTCGAGGCGCGCGTGGAGGATCTGCTCACGCGGCTGACACCGTCCGAGCGCGTGTCGCTCATGGCGGGTGCGAGCGCCTTCGGGACGTATCCCATCCCGCGACTCGGCATTCCAGCGCTTCACTTCTCGGACGGCCCGAACGGAGTGCGCTCCAACAGCGAGCACGCGACGACGGCATTTCCGACCGGCTCGGCGCTTGCGGCGACGTGGAACCCCGAGGTACTTCGCGAGGTGGGCGCGGCGATCGGACGCGAGGCGCGCGCGCTCGACATCCAGGTGATGCTCGGGCCGGACGTGAACATCCAGCGCACTCCCCTCGCGGGGCGCAATTTCGAGGATTACTCCGAGGATCCGTATCTCGCGGGCAGGCTCGGTGCGGCCTTCGTCGAGGGCGTCCAGGCCGAGGGCATCGGCACCTCGGTCAAGCACTTCGTGGGCAACGAGCAGGAGCTCGAGCGCTCGCGCAGCAGCTCCAACATCGATGAGCGCACGCTGCGCGAGATCTATCTGCTGCCCTTCGAGATGATCGTGAAGGACGCGCATCCGTGGACGGTGATGGTGTCCTACAACCGCGTGAACGGGACCTACATGTCCGAGAACTCGCGCCTGGTTCACGACCTGCTCCAGGGCGAGTGGGGGTTCGACGGCGTCGTGATGTCCGACTGGGGAGCCGTGCACTCCACGGTGGCCGCCGCCCAATCCGGCCTCGACCTGGAGATGCCGGGGCCGCCGCGCTTCTTCGGCCAGCACCTGGAGGAGGCCCTCCACAACTGGCAGGTCGAGGAGAGCTTCATCGACGAGGCGGCGCGGCGGATGCTGCGACTCATCATTCGCTCGGGCGCGCTCGAGACCCCGGCGCATCCGGCCGGGGAGCTGCTCAGCGCGCGCAATCGTGCAGCCGCGCTGCATGCGGCAAGCGAGGCGGTGACGCTGCTCAAGAATGAGCGGGCATTGCTACCGCTCGATCGGTCGCGATTGCGCACGCTAGCCGTCGTGGGGCCGAATGCCGATGTGCCCCTCTATGGGGGCGGGGGCAGCTCGAGTGTCATTCCCGCGCGAATCGACACGCCGCTTGCGAGCCTGCGCCGCCTTGCAGGCGCGAGCGTGCAAGTGAGCTACGCCCGGGGCTGTGACAATGACTCACTGCCGCCTCCCGCGGATGCGCGCTTGCTGAGCCCGACGCCCTCGCGCAGTGCCCAGGGACTTGCCTTCAGCTACTACGCGAATGCGTCGTTCACGGGGCGAGCGGCGCGCAGCGGCACGGAAACCTACTTCGAGAAGCTCGCCATTGCGCTACCGAGCGGCCCCGCGTCGGCGCGCTGGGAGGGATATCTCTGGGCACCGAGCGACGGTGACTACGAGCTCAGCCTCACTCAAGCGGGCACCGCGACGCTCTACCTCGATGGTCGCGCGCTGATCGGAGCAAACCTCGGGCGCAGCGTCCCGCCGCAATTTGATTTCGGCGCGCCGCTGCGACTTGCAAGCGTTGCGCTGCGTGCGGGTGAGCGCTATCACATCCGCATCGATTACGTGAGCCCGACAGGTGCCTTTCGCTCGCTGCGTTTCGGGCTGCGGTTGCCGCGCGGCACTCTCGATGAGGCGGTGAGCACCGCGCGGGGTGCCGATGCCGCGATCGTTTTCGTGGGCTCCTCGCGCGCGACCGAGACCGAGGGACGGGACCGCTCCAGTCTCCAGCTCGAGGGCTGTCAGAATGCGCTGGTCGATGCAGTGCTCGGCGCAAATCCCAGGACGATCGTCGTCTTGCAGAGCGGGGCACCGTATGTGCTGCCCTGGGCCGCGCGTGTGCCGGCGATTCTCGAGGGATGGCTCGATGGGGAGGAAGGTCCGCAGGCCATCGCGCAGGTGCTGCTCGGTGTGGTCAATCCCTCCGGGAAGCTTCCGTTCACCTTTCCCAAGGCTCTGCACGACACGCCGGCCTATCTCTACTACTCCGCGGGGCGCGATGCGAACTACGGGGAAGGTGTATTCGTCGGCTATCGCTACTACGACGAGCGACAGATCGAGCCGCTCTTTGCGTTCGGCCACGGTCTCTCATACACGACGTTCGAGTACAGCAATCTGCGGGTGCCGGCGAGCGTGCGGGCCGGGGAAAGCGTGCCGGTTGCCGTGGACGTGAAGAACACGGGACAGCGCGCCGGTGAGGAGACCGTTGAGCTCTACGTCGGGGACGAGGCGACCACCGAGGTCGTGCGTCCGGTCAAGGAGCTCAAGGATTTCCGCAAGGTGAGCCTTGCACCGGGGCAGACGAGCACCGTGACCTTCATGCTGCCCGCGCGCGCACTGTCATACTACGACGTGCATCAACACGAGTGGGTGAGCACTCCCGGTGCCCACCGGATTCTCATCGGGAGCTCCTCGCGCGACATCCGTCTGCAGCGGGACTTCGTGAGCGAGCGCTAGCGAGAGCCCTCACACCTCGAACGGGTCGTTCAACCGGCGCACCAGCTCTTCCTTCTGATCCGAGAACTGGGGCGAGACGATCAGCTCGCGCCCGAGCTTGTCGGCAGGCTCGTCCACGGTGAAGCCGATCGTGTGGGCCGCCTCGAACAGCGCGCCCGAGGGACTTCGCACGTAGACCGACTGGAAGTAGCCCCGGTGCTTGCGCTCGGAGCAATCCGTGAAACCCAGCCCCTCGAGCTCGAACTTCACCCGGTCCTGCACCTCGAGCGAAGGCACGTTGAAGGCGCAGTGGTGCACCATGCCCTCCCCATAGGACCAGTTGCCGGGGGCCTTCTCGGGCTCGATCAGCATGTCCACGGTGCGCGCGGGCCCCCCCTGGTCCACCTGGTAGCGGACGAATTGGCCATCCTTGTCCGCTTGCCGATAATTCCAGCCTTCCTGCAGGAAATAATCCATATCGCCGAGCTCTCGCAGGCTCACGGTCCAGCTGTGAAAGCCCCGGATGGCATACTCCTCCGGAACGTACGGGGACTTGAAGGGCTGGCGCGTGTCGCGATCGTCTTCGACCAGCTCGAAGTTGATCGTGCAGGCGGGGTGCTGCAGGCGCAGCACGCGCTGTCCAAAGCGCTCGTAGCGCTTGAGGATCGGGACGTGGTGCTTGCTCAGGTGCTCGTCCCAGAACTCGAGCGAGCCGGAGGGGACGGTGTAGCTGATCAACGCGATCTGGCCGGTTCCGGCACGGGCCTTGCGCCCCGAGCGGCGCCAGGGGAATACGGTCGTGAGATTGCCCGGGGAGCCTTGCGCATCGGAAAAGTACAGGTGGTAGAAGGGCTCGGCTCCGTCGTACAGGAGCGTCCGCTTGACGAGGTTCATGCCGAGCACCTTGACGAAGAAATCCACGTCGCTCTGCGCGGTGGCAGTGCACAGGGTAATGTGGTGCAGCCCCTGGATACGGTCTGACATGACGGCTCTCCGATGAAGACCGACGAACGCGCATGCACAATAGGAGCGGCAGTTTGACCTGTCAACGTGACATAGCTTCGATCGCCGCGTGGGCGTGCCTGTGCATGGCGTTCGGCCAGACGAGCGCCCAGACACCCGGGGGCCCGGGCCACGCCGCCCCCACCCGATCGGGGTCGGTGGCTTCCGCTCACTCGAGCGCACCGGCCCCGGCATCCGGCACGGCGCAAGCTCCTCCCATCAGCGGCAATGCCGTGCTCGGGCTCGTGAAGCAAACCATCGACTGGTACCACGAGACTCAGGATGTGGGCCGGCTGCCCGAGCTCGCCCAGGATGTCGTCGCGCACGATCGACTGCAGCAGGCAGCGCTCTCGGTCGTGCGACAGGCCTTTGCCTTCGGTCACGCGGCGGCGAGTCTGCTGACATCCTCCTCGGGCACAGCGGCCGGCTCCCATCCGGCGACGGCACTGGAGCAGGCAGTGGCGCGCATCAACGCTCGCATCGCGAGCTTGCAGTCACAGCTCACTCAGATCGGTGCGCAGCGGGAGCGCTCGATCGGCCGGGCGCGCACTGCGCTGCAGGCGCAGTACAACGATGTGAGCGCGGCTCTCGCGCTCGAGCGTGAGGTGCAGTCCACGATCCAGAATCTGCAGCGTTTCCAGACATCCACTTTGATGTCCCAGGGGCACGGCACCCAGGATCTGCTCGGGCAGATCGAGGATCTCGAGCGCTCGGTGCCCGAGGCGCGAACGTCCGCCGGTGCCAGCGCGAGCCCTGCCGCCTCGGGTGGGACGAAGTCCACGAGCAGCGCGTCGTCGGGCTCGAGCTTTCGTCCCGAATCGACCGGTGTTCTCTCGCTCATCGGGGATTGGTTCTCGCTCGAGAGCGCCGCCCATCAACTGAACAGCATGTCGAGCGCGACGGACGCACTGCGCAAAGAGCTCGCTGCGCTGCGCGCACCGCTCATCGCCGAGGCTCGGGGTCTGGTCGCTGCCGATACGACCAGTCTCGACACGCAGAACACCGCGCAACTGCAGGCCGCGCGGCTTGCCCTGGAGGATGCGGCGAATCGCTTCAAGGAACTGGCAGCATTGCTCGTGCCCCTGGGCGAGCAGAACTTCGTTCTGGATGATGCGCAGGGCGCCGTGCGCGAGTGGCACAGCTCCCTCGATTCGCAGCTCGGCGCCGTCGAGCGCAATCTCCTCATGCGCATCGGCCTGCTCGCCGTGCTGATCGCCCTGATTCTCATCGTATCGGAGGTCTGGCGACGCGCGACGTTTCGCTACTTCCAGGACGCACGCCGCCGCAGCCAGTTCCAGACTCTGCGCCGCGTCGCAGTCGGGATCGCGCTGGTCTTCGTGGTGACGTTCGGGCTCGTCTCCCAGCTCGGGTCGCTCGCAACCTACGTCGGCTTTCTCACCGCGGGTCTTGCGGTGGCCTTGCAGAACGTGATTCTCTCGGTGGTCGCCTATTTCTTCCTGATCGGGCGCTACGGTGTGCGAGTGGGTGACCGCATCACGCTTGCGGGTGTCACGGGACGGGTGCTCGATATCGGTCTCGTGCGGCTTTATCTGATGGAGCTCGGGGGCACCGATCTGCACTCCACCGGACGAGTGGTTGTCATGTCGAACTCGGTGCTGTTCCAGCCACAGGCGCTCTTCAAACAGGTGCCGGGGGCCGACTTCCTCTGGCACACGGTGTCCATCACCCTGGCGACGACCGTGGACCTGCAGGAGGTCCAGCAGCGGCTGCAAGCTACGGCGGATGCGGTCTACGAGCACTATCGTGATGTCATCGAGGCGCAGCACGCGGCGGTGCAGCGCTTGGGGGACTTCGAGACCGCCATGCCACGACCGGAGGTGCGCGTCGGATATGCAGAGCAGGGGTTGCAGTTCGAGGTACGCTATCCCGTGCAGGGCGCCCGCGCCGCCAGGATCGATCAACAGATGCTCAAGGCCGTGCGCGAGATGCTCGCGAAGGAGCCGAAGCTGCCCGTCGTGAGCTCCGGGGAGCCCACGCTCAAACGCCTGGAGGGCTGAATCGCATGGCTGGAGAACGATCTTGAAGATGCAGGCCGCCGTGTCGCGAAGCGGAGCTGCCGTTCCGGAGCTCGAGAGCATCGACATCGGACCTCCCCAGGCGGGGGAGGTGCTGGTGCGAATGGTGGCCAGTGGCATCTGCCACACGGACCTGCGTGTCCACGCGGGTCGCGGCCCCGGAACGCTACAGCCCATCGTGCTCGGGCACGAGGGCGCCGGCATCGTGGAGGAGCTCGGCGCGGGGGTCGTGGGCCTGGCGCCGGGAGACCCTGTGGTGCTGAGCGGCTCCTCCTGCGGGCGCTGCGCGAGCTGCCGCAGCAACCATCCGAGCTATTGCGATGAGATGCTGCCGCGCAATTTCGGCGGGCTGCGGATGGATGGCACGAGCGCGCTCACGGCGAACGGGCAGCGGCTGTACGGCCACTTCTTCGGCCAATCCTCCTTTGCGCAATACTGCATTGCGAGCGAGCGCACCGCCGTCAAGGTTCCGCGCGAGGTTCCGCTGCGCCTGCTGGGGCCGCTGGGTTGCGGTGTGATCACCGGAGTGGGCGCGGTGCTCTACGCGATGAAAGTGCAGCCCGGAGATACGATCGCCATCTTCGGCACCGGTGGGGTGGGCCTCTCGGCCGTCATGGCTGCCCGGCTGGCTGGGGCCTGCCGCATCATCGCGATCGACATCGCGCCCCAACGGCTTGCGCTGGCGCGCGAGCTCGGCGCCACCGACGTGCTCGACGCACGCCCCGGGGATGCGGGTAAGGCGGTGCGCGATCTGACCGGGCGGGGGGTCGATTTCAGCTTCAACACGACGCCCGCACCGGGGGTCTTCACGCAGGCGCTCGAGTGCCTGGCCACGCGCGGCACCGCGGTGTTCGTCACCGCGCCGCAGGGTGACTGGAAGCCAGCCATGTTCCCGATGCTCGCAGGGGGGCGCCGTCTGCAAGGGATCGTCGGGGGCGAGGCTGCCCCGCAGCTCGCCATCCCCATGCTGATCGAGTACTACCGCCAGGGACGGCTGCCCTTCGATCGGCTGCTGCGTTTCTACCCCTTCGAGCAGATCGCCGCGGCATTCCGCGACATGGAGCACGGCATCGCCATCAAACCAGTGCTCGAAATAGGCAGCGGGGAGCTGCGCAGCTAGCGCGCCGCAGTTGTCGCGACTTGGCGTCACCGGGTATGGAGATCATGGCGAGTCTCTGGAAGCGTCGTGCCCGTCAGAAGGGGGATGCGAAGGTGCAGCGCGGCGATGCGCCGCTCACCGACCGCGCCGCACTGGATCGCCTGCTGCGACACCTGCCCGAGGCCGAGGAGGTTCGGCCGCGTCTTTCCGAACCATTCTTCGCGCGCGCGTGGGACGCCGAGGCCGAGTGTGACTACTGGGTTGCCAGCGACGGCGAGCGCGTCACCTGCTATACGATCAGCGGGCTCACCCTGAGACAGGCGGCCGCGGTGCGTGTACGCTGGGACGCCATGCGCGGACGTTCGGCGCTGTCGGAGGATCTACTCGCCGATCTTATCGCCCGCCAGACCGGATGCAGTGTCACGCTGATGAGCTGAGTGATTGAGCCATAAGAAGAACCAACGGGGGGCGCGGGCATGGGCCGCGTGGCTGTATGTCGTGACTGCAGTGGCGCTGCTGCTGCGCTCCAGCGCGCACGCCGACGACCTCGCCGTGCTGCTCGGCCGGACCTATGGGGAGGGGCAGGACAGCTATGCATGGCAGTTGCAGTACCGTCAACCGCTCGTGGGCTTCCTCGATGCCTCGTTCTCCTACCTCAACGAGGGGCATCTCTTTCATCACCAGCGCGATGGCGGGGCGGTGCAGCTGTGGGCGGTCACGCCGCGCTTGTGGGAGCGGCTCGAGCTCGCGCTCGGGGCGGGTCCGTACGCGTACTTCGATACGCAGTACGTCCCCCGGCCCCCCTGGTATCGCGACTATCACTCGATCGCGGAGATCTATACCGGCTCGCTGACCTACTACGCAACGCAGCACTGGTTCGCTCGCCTGAACGTGAGCGAGATTCACGCGCCCGGCAACGTGGACACCCGACAGGTGCTGCTCGGGGTTGGGTACCAGCCCGACGCGGCGAGCCACTCGAGCGTGATGGAGCCCGCCGGGCTCAATCAGCTGGAGGCATTCGTGGGGCGGACCTCGGAGAACAATTACTACACGAGCTACGACAACGATACTTCGGAGACCTACGGCGTTGAGTATCGCCGAGCCCTGACCGATCACATCGAGCTGTCGGGTGCCTGGCTGAGCGAGGCAGACGGCACCAGCGGGCGGCGCAACGGTGCGCTCGCGGAGATCTGGCTTGCGACCCAGATCAGCCGCCGGCTGTCCGTAGGGATCGGTGCGGGGCCGTACTATGCCTTCGAGGCGTATCGTGGCGATGACGGACAGCGGGCGGCGCGGCTGGCAGGCGTCGCCTCCATGACGGTGGGATGGCGCATCACACGGTCACTTCTGGCGCGAGTCGCCTGGCACCGTGGCTTCACACACGACGACCAGGATCGCGACATCATCACCGGAGGCCTCGCATGGAGCTGGGGCCACTAGCGTCGATCCTCGCGCTGTCCGGCGGAATTGGCGGGGCGAAGCTGGCGCTCGGTCTGCAAAGCGTGCTCGAGCCCGGAAAGCTCACGGTCATCGTCAACACCGGCGATGACTTCGAGCATCTGGGGCTTGCGATCTCACCGGATGTGGATACCACGCTGTACACGCTCTCGGGACTGGCCAATCCGGAGCTCGGCTGGGGACGCGCGGAGGAGAGCTGGACCTTCATGGGCGAGCTCGCGCGGCTGGGGGGCGAGGTGTGGTTTCGCCTCGGCGACAAGGACCTCGCGGTACACATCGAGCGCACGCGCCGACGGGCAGGCGGGGAACCGCTGGGCTCGATCGTCGCGAGCTTCGCGGCTCGCCTCGGCGTTGCGGCGCGCGTGGTCCCGATGAGCGACGATCGGGTGCGCACCATGCTGGATACCGAGGAGGGAACGCTCGGCTTCCAGGACTACTTCGTGCGCCGGCGATGCATCCCCGCCGTTCGGGCCATCCGCTACGAGGGCGCCGAGCAGGCAAGGGCGCCGCAGGAGGCCATCCGGGCGCTCGCCGAAGGGGCGTTCGCGGCTGTGGTCATCTGCCCGTCCAATCCCTACCTCAGCGTCGATCCGATTCTCGCTGTCCCGGGCTGGCATCAAGCCCTTGCATCGAGCGAGGTGCCGGTCATCGCGGTGTCTCCCCTCATCGCAGGCGAGGCCGTGAAAGGTCCCACGGCGAAGATCATGCGTGAGCTTGCGCTCGAGGTGTCCCCACTGACCATCGCCCGTCACTACGCACCGCTTCTCGATGGCTTCGTGCTCGATGAAGCCGACGCCCCACTCGCGCGGCAATTGGACCTTCCCGTCCACATTGCCCCGACCCTGATGCGAGATCTTCGGGACAAGGAGCGTCTGGCGCGCGAGGTGCTCGGATTCGCGGCCATGCTGCGCCGCAGCAGACGAGCGCGCGCGACCACTGCGCGGCGTAAGTCGGGTCTCTAGGCGTATTTGGCAATTCTCACGGCACGCTCACACGGGCGAAAATACACTTCGCCGCGTCACGGCCAGGGTTCCGCCCGCCAAGCCGAGGAAGCATTCGTGGATATCGTCTTCGTTCTGATACTGCTGGCCCTCTACGCCGCAACCCATTGGATCACCTGGGCGGTCTCGCGCCTGGGAGGCCGGGAGTGAGCGCGATCTATCTGGTGAGTGGATTGCTGACGCTCGCGCTCTTCATCTATTTGCTCTTCGCCATGTTCAAAGCGGAGAAGTTCTAGTGACACCTGCCTTCCTCGGGCTCGCCGCCGTGTTCCTGGCGGTGGTGCTCCTGTGCGTCAAGCCGCTCGGCCTGTACATCGCCAATGTGATGGAGGGGCGCCCGATCTGGCCGCTGCGCTGGGGCGCCCCGCTCGAACGCCTGATCTATCGCCTGTGCGCCGTCGATCCCGCCGAGGCCATGGGCTGGAAGCGCTACACGCTCGCGCTGCTCGTCTTCAATGTGCTCGGAGCGCTCCTGCTCTACGCCCTGCAGCGCTTGCAGCTATGGCTGCCCTTGAATCCGCAACACTTCGCGAACGTCTCGCCGGACTCCTCCTTCAATACGGCCGTGAGCTTCATCACCAACACCAACTGGCAGGGTTACTCCGGCGAGTCGACCATGAGCTACCTCACCCAGATGATGGGGCTTGCGGTGCAGAACTTTCTGTCGGCGGCGACCGGCATCGTGGTGGCGATCGTTCTGGTGAGGAGCTTCGTTCATCACAGTGCCCAGGCGATCGGCAACTTCTGGGTGGATGTCACCCGGGCCACGCTCTATGTGCTGCTGCCGCTGGCGGTCGTCCTCGCGCTCGCACTCGTCTCGCAAGGCGTCGCGCAGAACTTCAGCGCCTACCGGGACGCCACCACCCTCGAGGCGCACACGCAGACGCTGCCGATGGGACCCGTTGCCTCGCAGGAGGCGATCAAGGAGCTCGGCACGAACGGCGGAGGGTTCTTCAACGCCAACTCCTCCCACCCGTTCGAGAATCCAACGCCGCTCTCGAACTTCCTCGAGATGCTCGCGATTCTCCTCATTCCCACGGCACTCACCTACACGTTCGGGCGCATGGTGGGGGATACGCGCCAGGGCTGGGCCATCCTCACCGCGATGCTCATCCTGTTCATCTCGATGCTGTCCATCGCGCAGACGAACGAGCAGGCCGGCAATCCGCGCATCGCCCAGCTCGGCGTGGATCAGGCGGCGACCGCCCTGCAACCGGGCGGCAACATGGAAGGCAAGGAGGCCCGGCTCGGCATTGCAGCCTCCGCACTCTTCACGACGGTGACCACCGGCACCTCATGCGGTGCCGTCAACGCGGCGCTCGATTCTCTGACGCCCCTCGGCGGTTTCGTGCCGATGTTCAACATGATGATGGGCGAGGTCGTCTTTGGCGGGGTCGGCACGGGGCTGTACTCCATGCTGGTCTTTGCGATCATCGGCGTGTTCATCGCGGGCCTGATGATCGGGCGCACGCCCGAGTACCTGGGCAAGAAGATCGAGGCGTTCGAGATGAAGATGAGCTCGGTCGCCATCCTCGTCATGCCCTTCCTCGTGCTGCTCGGCACTGCCGTCGCAGTGACCACCCTGGCAGGTCAGGCGGGGGCCTCGAATCCCGCCGCGCACGGCTTCTCCGAGATTCTGTATTCCTTCACCTCGGCCTCGAACAACAACGGCAGTGCCTTTGGCGGCATCTCGGCGAACACGCCGTTCTACAACACCTCGCTCGGTCTTGCGATGTGGCTCGGCCGGTACTGGCCGATCGTTGCGGTGCTTGCGATCGCAGGCTCGCTCGCCGCGAAGAAACGCGTGCCGGTCACCTCGGGCACGATGCTCACCTACGGGCCGACATTCGTGGTCCTGCTCCTCGGGACCGTACTGCTCGTCGGGGCGCTCACCTTCGTGCCGGCGCTCGCGCTGGGTCCAATCGTCGAACACCTGATTCTTTGGGGCACCTGACATGTCCGAAATCGCTCGAAGCAGCACCACGGCCCCGGTGCCCCCTGCACCAACACCGCCGCGCGCCCCGGCGGCGCGTCATCGGCTCTCGATGTTCGACCGCTCGCTGATCTGGCCTGCGGTTCTCGATGCCTTCCGCAAGCTCGATCCGCGCGTTCAGTGGCGCAACCCCGTGATGTTCGTCGTGTATATCGGCAGCATCCTGACGACGGTGCTCTGGGTTCAGGCGCTCATCGGGCGCGGCGAGGCGCCCGGCTGGTTCATCTTCAACATCGCGATATGGCTCTGGTTCACGCTGCTGTTCGCCAACTTCGCCGAGGCTCTCGCCGAGAGTCGCAGCAAGGCTCAGGCGGCATCCCTGCGCGGACTCAAACAGACCGTGTTTGCGAAGAAGCTTGCCGATGCGCGCCAGCGTACCCCGCAAACGCGCGCCCGTGCCGATGAGCTGCGCCGCGGCGACATCGTTCTGGTGGAGGCCGGTGATTACATTCCCGCGGACGGGGAGGTCATCGAAGGGGCCGCTTCGGTCGATGAGAGCGCGATCACCGGGGAGTCGGCCCCGGTCATCCGCGAATCCGGTGGGGATTTCGCCTCGGTGACCGGCGGCACGCGCGTGCTCTCGGACTGGGTCGTCTGCAAGGTGACCGCCAATCCGGGCGAGACCTTCATCGACCGCATGATCGCGATGGTCGAAAGCGCCAAGCGCCAGAAGACCCCGAACGAGATCGCCTTGACCATCCTGCTGGTCGCCTTGACACTGGTGTTCCTGTTCGCGACCGCGACCTTGCTGCCGTACTCGATCTACAGCGTCGCCGTCACCAAGCTCGGAACACCGGTCACGATCACCGCGCTCATCGCGCTCCTCGTGTGCCTCATTCCCACGACCATCGGCGGGCTACTCTCGGCGATCGGGGTGGCGGGCATGAGCCGCATGATGCAGGCCAACGTCATCGCCATGTCGGGGCGCGCGGTGGAGGCGGCCGGGGACGTGGACGTGCTGCTGCTCGACAAGACCGGCACGATCACCCTCGGCAACCGCCAGGCCGCGGCGTTCATTCCGGCGCCCGGTGTGACGGAGGAGGAGCTCGCCGATGCGGCGCAGCTCGCATCCCTTGCGGATGAGACTCCCGAGGGCCGCAGCATCATGGTGCTCGCCAAGCAGCGCTTCAATCTTCGGGAGCGCGATCTGCACGCCCTTTCTGCGACCTTCGTGCCCTTCTCGGCGCACATTCGCATGAGCGGGGTGAACGTGGGCGAGCGTCAGATCCGCAAGGGTGCCCCCGATGCGATCCGCAAGCACGTGGAGTCGCTCGGGCAGTTCATTCCGAAGGCGGTCACGGCGAGCGTCGAGGACATCGCCCGGCGCGGTAGCACGCCGCTGCTGGTGAGCGACGGACCACGGGTGCTCGGCATCATCGAGCTCAAGGACATCGTCAAGGGAGGCATCAAGGAGCGCTTCGGCGAGCTGCGCAGGATGGGCATCAAGACGGTCATGATCACCGGCGACAACAGGCTCACCGCCGCGGCGATCGCCGCAGAGGCCGGCGTCGATGATTTTCTCGCCGAGGCGACTCCGGAGGCGAAGCTGAAGCTGATCCGCGAGCATCAGAGCCAGGGGCGGCTGGTGGCGATGACGGGCGATGGCACCAACGATGCGCCGGCTCTTGCACAGGCCGACGTGGCCGTCGCCATGAACACCGGCACCCAGGCTGCGAAGGAGGCCGGCAACATGGTCGACCTCGACTCGAACCCCACGAAGCTCATCGAGGTGGTCGAGACCGGCAAGCAGATGCTGATGACGCGCGGCGCGCTCACCACCTTCAGCATCGCGAACGACGTGGCGAAGTACTTCGCCATCATCCCCGCCGCATTCGCAACGACCTATCCGCAGCTCAATGCGCTCAACGTGATGCACCTGGCGAGTCCGTTCTCGGCCATTCTGTCTGCCATCATCTTCAACGCGTTGATCATCGTGGCGCTGATCCCGCTCGCCCTGAAGGGAGTGCGCTATCGCCCGCTGGGCGCAGCCGTGCTCCTGCGCCGCAACCTGCTCGTCTACGGGCTGGGCGGCATCATCATTCCATTCGTTGGCATCAAGCTCATCGACCTGGGTCTGGTGCTCGTGCGGCTGGTCTGAGGCGAAGGCAGTAAGGAGAAGCCGTCGTGAGCTCTTTGCTACGTCCCGCGCTGGTCCTGCTCTTGGTGCTGACCCTCATCACGGGTATCGCGTACCCGCTGGTGCTGACCGGCGTGGCGCAGGTCCTCTTCCCGCATCAGGCAGGCGGCAGCTTCATTGTCGAGAACGGCAAGATCATCGGCTCGCGGCTGATCGGCCAGGCATTCAGCGATCCGAAATACTTCTGGGGTCGCCCCTCGGCAACGACGCCTCAACCCTACAACGGCGTCGGCTCCACCGCATCGAACTTAGGTCCGCTCAACCCGGCGCTCACGGATGCCGTCAAGCAGCGGATCGGTGCGTTGCACGCTGCGGATCCGACCAACACGGCGGCGATTCCGGTGGATCTGGTGACAGCCTCGGGCAGCGGGCTCGATCCTGAGATCAGCCTCGCTGCGGCGTACTATCAGGCGGAGCGCGTGGCACGGGCCCGCGGCCGAGACGCTGCGAGCATCCGCGCCTTGATTGCCGGGCATGCCAAGGGGCGCTGGCTCGGCTTTCTCGGGGAGCCGCGCGTGAACGTGCTGGAGCTCAATCTGGCGCTCGATCGCCCGCAGTGACACCATAGCGTGATGGTGGCCGAGGCACGGCCGGATCCCGACCGGCTGCTCGCGCAGGTCCAGGCGGAGGAGGCCCGTTCCAAGCGCGGGCGATTGCGCATCTTCTTCGGCGCCTCCGCCGGCGTGGGCAAGACGTACTCGATGCTCGAGGCTGCGCACACTGCGCGCGCGGCGGGCGTCGATGTGGTCGTGGGCTACGTCGAGCCGCACGGGCGCATGGGCACCGAGAGACTGCTCGACGGCCTGGAGAGACTTCCGACCCTCCCCGTGAGTTATCGCGGCCTCGTGCGGCGCGAATTCGATCTCGATGCAGCCCTCAAGCGCCATCCGGCGACTTTGCTCGTCGACGAGCTTGCGCACTCGAACATTGCCGCGGGCGAGCCTCCGCCGCGCCACCCCAAACGCTGGCAGGACGTGGAGGAGATCCTCGATGCCGGCATCAACGTGTGGACGACGGTCAACGTCCAGCACCTCGAGAGCCTCAACGACCTCATCACACAGATCACCGGGGTGCGCCAGCGTGAGACGCTGCCCGATCGGGTATTCGACGAGGCCGACGAGGTGGAGCTCGTCGATCTGCCGCCGGATGATCTGCTCGAGCGTCTGCGCGCCGGCAAGGTGTATATCGCGGACGAGGCGGCCAATGCGGTGGAGCGGTTCTTCCGCAAGCCGAATCTCATGGCGCTGCGCCAGATCGCGCTGCGCCGCGTGGCCGATCGTGTGGATGCGGCGGCGCGCGCCGCAGCGCCCGAGGATCGCCTGGCGCGGCCGCGACTGGCGGGTGAGCGTATCCTCGTTGCAACCGGACCCGATGCGCAGTCCGAACAGCTCGTGCGGGCCGGCAAGCGGCTGGCCGATGCGCTCGATGCGGATTGGACGGTCGTGTACGTCGAGACCCCGCCGCTGCTGAAGCTTTCCGAGGCACAGCGTAACCGGCGCATCGCGCTCCTGCGCCTCGCGGAATCGCTCGGCGCCGAATCGGTGACACTCGATGGACCCACGGCGGCGGAGGCGCTGCTCGAGTACGCCGCGACTCGCCACGCGACCCGCATGATCGTAGGTACACCGAAGCGGCTGGGCCTCAGGGCGCTGCTGCGTCCCTCCACGGCGAGCGAGCTCGCGCGGCGCGCGCGCGGCTTCGATGTGATCGTGATCAGTCCATCGCAGAGTCCGGAGGGCGTGCGGGCAGATCCCCAGGCACCCACCGACGCGATTCCCCAGCCGGTGCCGTGGAGCCGCTATGCCTCGGCCGCCGCCGTCAGTGTCGTGTGCACCGCCATCGCGTTCCTCATGTTCCCGCACTTCGAGCGCGTGAACCTCGCGATGGTCTACCTGCTCGGCGTCACCGTGGCCGGGTTGCGGCTCGGGCGCGGTCCCTCGGTGCTCACCACGGTGCTCAACGTCGCCGCCTTCGACTTCTGCTTCGTCCCGCCAAGGTTTGCCTTGGGCATTCCAGATGCCCAGTACCTCGTGACGTTCGCCGTGATGCTGATCGTCGGGCTCGTGATCGCGAACCTGATGGCGAGTGTGCGCCAGCAAACCCGCGCCGCGGGAGCGCGGGAGCGGCGCACGGCGCTGCTCTATGGCATGACGCGTGAGCTTGCAGGCACGCGCGGCATGCGAGCCATTGCCCATGCGGCCGTGCGCCACGTCGCCGAGGTGTTCGAGTGCCAGGTGGTCGTGTTGCTGCCGGACGCCACCGGAAGGCTGCACTACCCGAGCGATCCTCCGATGGAGCAGTCGCTCAGGGGCACCGAGCTCGGGGTTGCGCAGTGGGTCGCCGATCACGGGCGCCAAGCCGGGCTCGGCACCGATACGCTCGCCGCCGCGCCGGCCCTGTATATGCCACTCGGCGATGCCGAGCGCCGGCTGGGAGTACTTGCCGTTCTGCCGCGCAATGTGCGCCGCGTGCTGCTGCCCGAGCAGCACCACCTGCTCGAGACCTTCGCCGCGCAGATCGGCATCGCTCTCGAGCGCGTGCAGCTTGCCGATCGCGCCGAGTCGGTACGCATCGCGGCCGAGCGCGAGAGCTTGCGCAATACGCTGCTGGCATCGATATCGCACGACCTGCGCACGCCGCTCGCAGCCATGGCGGGGGCGGGGAGCACGCTCGCCGAGCACGGCACATCGCTCGATGAGCCCACCCGCCGCTCGCTTGCGCGCTCGATCGAGACCCGCGCGCTCGAGATGACCGAGCTCATCTCGAACGTGCTCGACCTCATGCGCTTCGAATCCGGACAGATCGTCTTGCGCCGCGACTGGCAGATGCTCGATGAGCTGCTCGAGGCGGCGCTCACCTCGCTCGGACCGCGCCTGAAGGGGCACGACGTGCAGATGCACCTGCCCCCGACGCTACCGGCCGTGCACGTGGATGCCACGCTCATCGTGCAGGTATTCACCAACCTGCTCGACAACGTCGTGAAATACACCCCGCCGGGCACGACGGTGCTCATCTCGGCGGCGCAGGACGGGCTCTTCGTCCGCGTCACTGTCGATGATACCGGACCTGGCCTACCGGCCGGCGACCCCGCGCGACTCTTCGACAAGTTTCAACGGGGGGTCGAGGAGGGTACGGCAGTCGGTGTCGGCCTCGGACTTGCGATCTGCAAGGCGATCGTGCAGGCACACGGCGGTGAGATCGCAGCTCATAATCGAGCGGAGGGGGGCGCGCGCTTCGAGTTCACGCTTCCGACGACCGAGCCGCCCGCGACGGCCGCACTGGCGGGCTCGAGCGCATGACCCAGGCAATGCACCAGATCCTGGTCGTCGAGGACGACGATGTGATCCGCAACGTGCTGCGAGTGCTGTTCGAGTCGGAGCGGTTCAGGGTGGTCGAAGCCGCAACCGCCGAGCGCGCGCAAATCGAGGCACGTGCGCACAAGCCCGACCTGCTGCTGGTGGACCTGGGCCTGCCCGATGGCAACGGGCTCAACGTCATTCAGCAGGTGCGCTCGTGGTCCCCGGTGCCGATCATCGTTCTGTCGGCGCGGACGATGGAGGCGCAGAAGATCGCCGCTCTGGATGCCGGCGCCGATGACTATGTGACCAAGCCTTTCAGCGCTGCGGAGCTGCTCGCGCGCGTGCGCGCCGCGCTACGGCGCAACGTGCGAAGTACAGAGGTGGTTCAGGAGCTCGCCATCGGGGCGCGGCGCATCGACCTGGGGCGTCGCGCCGCCTTTGGCCCCGAAGGTGAGATCCACCTGACGCCGCTCGAGTATCGCGTGCTCGAGTGCCTCGCACGCCACGCCGGGTTCATCGTGACGCAGGACCAGATCGTGCGCGAGGTCTGGGGCCCCACCCACCTCGGGGATCCTCGCAGCCTGCGGGTATGCATCAAGAATCTGCGTGCCAAACTCGAGCCCGATCCTCATCGACCTGCCTACCTCGTCACCGAGCCTGGGCTGGGTTATCGGCTGCGGGTGGATGATCCCTCCGCCGCGCCCTGATGCGTTGAATTACTTATACGTTTTTTACGCACCGCAATATAGGATCTGCCTCCCGAGGAGGCTCTCAAAATGAGAGAACAAAGATCTCGCGCGGGGGAGCTCTCGTTGCGTGCGCTCAATGTTTGGACTTTGTTGTTGCTGGTGATCACTGGCGGCGGGCTCGTGTCCACGGCAGCGCTCGGGCAGGTGTCTGCGACTCAAGGCCAGGCGAGGGCGGCCGTTGCATTCGGGGCCATCGTCGGCCTCGTCACCGATTCCACCAAGGCGCCGATCGCCGGTGCGACGGTCACCGCGAGAAGCTCGCGCGGCAGCATCCGCGCAACGATCTCGGGCAGCGACGGGGTGTTCTCCTTCGCGGATCTACCTCCCGGGGACTGGTCGCTCACTCTCGAGGCGCAGGGCTATCTCACGGTCGAGGCGGTGCCGCTGCAGGTACTGGCGAGCAAGGCCACTCGCCGTGACATCACGATGAGCGGTACGAGCCTTGCGCGGGTCCCCGCCGCGCCGGCAGCTCCTGCTGTTGCGGCAGCTGCGGCCACACCGGCGGGTGCTGCTGCGAGGCCTGCGCCGGCACCGGCTCCCACGGTGCCCCTCGCTCTGCAGGCACCGCCTCCGGGGCCGGCCGTGGACCTGATCACACCGTTTGCCAACGAAGACATCGGCTGGATGAACGGCACCACGCGCGAGACGACCCCCATATTCGACACCAACTTCTTCACGCCGGAGGTCCGCTTCGATGTGAATTACCTCCAGGACTTCAATCATCCGGTGGATCACACCATCGTGGGCTCGACGGAGGAATTCCGCTCCGGGGAGTTCCAGCTCGAGCAGTTCAGCTTCGGGGGCAACTTCCACTGGAATGACGTTCAAGCGCGCTTCCTCACGATGTTCGGCATGTATGCCACCACGACACCGAGGAACGATGCGAGCTCCGCCGAGTTTGGCGGCGTGGGTCAATGGGATCTTCAGGATGCCTACCGCTATATCTCCGAGGCCAATGCGGGCTATCACTGGGATGTGAGCCACGGGCTCAACGTCGATGCGGGGATCTTCCTGTCCTACATTGGACTCTTCAGCTATTACAACTTCGACAACTGGACCTATCAGCCCTCCTTCGTGTCGTCCAACACGCCATGGTTCTTCAATGGCCTGCGCATCCAGTGGTTCCCGACGCAGACGCTGAAGATCGAGCCATGGCTGATCAACGGCTGGCAAACCTACGCGAAGGTCAATTCCCATCCGGGCTTCGGCGGGCAGATCCTGTGGATTCCGAATGAGAACTTCAAGATGGTGTTCAACAGCTACGGCATCGGGGAGGACAATCTCGCGAGCGGAAGCGGAGTCCCCAACAACGGCGGCAGTCCCACGGCAGCCATCGGTGTACCCAGTCCCAACGGGACCTACATCAACTACAGCGAGGTCACCCGCATCCACGAGGATGACAGCCTGCTGTGGAAGTACTACGACAATCACGGCTCACCCGGCCTTGCGGGCATCACCAAGCAGGCGCTGTCGCTCACCTGGGATGTCGGATGCGAGTATGGCGGCGGCGTGCATTGCGCGAGCGGCCCGAACAAGGCGAATTTCGTGGGCGCGATGCTCTACGATCGCAGCTGGTTCGATCACGACCACCTCGCGATGACCCTCGGCGGCGGTTTCATGAACAATCCGGGCCGGTATCTTGCGTTGCTGCCGCCGATTGATGCCGCCACCGCATCGACCGGTTCCCCGTACTGGACGGAGAACCCGGGGCAGAAGCTCTTTCAGTGGGACACGCAGTTCAACGTGCAGTACATGCCCAAGGACTGGATTACCTGGTGGACGGAGGCCACTTTCCGGCACTCGAACGTGCCGTACTGGGCCGGTCCGGGCGGTGTGACCCCACCGGGCGGCAACAACGGCTCACCCGCAGATTTCGTGTGCAGCTCGGGTGCATCGGCCGGAACCTCGGCCCTCTCTCAGGCTTACTCTGCCTGCGGGCCGGGCGGTGTGTGGTTTCCGGACCTGCGGACGCGCGAGATCGTCTGGGGAGCCGGCGTGATGGTCAAGTTCTGATCGGCGTGCGATCCGCCGGTAGCGTGATGATCATCACCGTGCCGCGACCGTCTGGACCGTTGTCCGCCGCGATCTCGCCGCCCATCGCCTCGATGAATCCCTTGCAGATGGGCAACCCCAGGCCCGAGCCCGGATTCTCGCGCTGGTCGGTGTAGTAGGACAGGTCGAACAACCGCGTGCGGTCCTCGGGGGGAAATCCAGGTCCGCGGTCCTCGATGACCACTCGCACCCGATCCTCGCGCTGGGACGCCGTGATGTTGATGGGCGAGTCGGCCGGCGAGTAGCGCGCCGCATTGCCCAGCAGATTGACCAGGACCCGCTGCAGGAGCACGGGATCGGCGCGCACGCTCGCCAGATGCTGTGGGATGCTCACGGCCACCGTCCGCGATGCAAGCACGGTCGTGAGCTGGCCGATCGCCTCGGTCACCGAGTCCGCCAGGCTCACGGAGGTCAGCTGCGGGGTGAGTGCGCCATAGCTCAGGCGCGTCATGTCCGTCACGTTGGTGAGGAAGCGGTTGAGCCGGTCCGCCTCCTGGCGGGCCCGCTCCAGCAGGACCTGCCTCTCGGGCAACGTGCCCTTCTCGCTGGCCGCGGCCTTCAACTGCAGCTCGCGCAGCGCCGTGAGACTGTCGAGGAGCGAGCCGAGCGGGGCGCGCAGATCGTGCGACACCGAGGCAAGCAGCGCCGAGCGCAGGCCCTCGGCTTCGCGATGCACGCGCGCCTCGGTGGACAGACGCTGCAGCCTGAACCGCTCGAGCGCCGTTGCAAGCTGGGCCCGCAGCGCAAAGAGCAGGCGCCGCTCCTCCGAGCCGAAGCGATTGGCCGCGGTGGTGCTCTCCACCGCGATCACGGCGAGCCCCTGACCGCCGGTGTCGACCGGCACGAAGTGCCACCGCGCGGCCGGGAGTGTCGCCGTGCCGGCTCCGGCGGGCTGTCGATGCACCAGCGCCCACTCCGCTGCGGCCCGGTCCACGTCCCGGAACTCATCACCGCGCTCGAGCTCGGGAGGAATCTCGACCTTGCCGCCGGGCACTGCGCGCAGCATGAGGGCACGCCTGCCGAAGAGCTCGCGCAGCCCGCGTTGGGCCGCGTTGATCAGGTCGCGCTCGTCCACCGCCGTGGCAATGCGGCGCGAGAAGTCGAAGAGCACCTCCACCCGCGAGGTGTTGCGGCGCGCCTCGGCCGCCTGCTGGCGTAACCGCCCGGCGAGCTGACCCACGACGACCGATACGACGAGAAATGCAGCGAGCGTCGTTGCATCCTCCGGGCGGGCGACCCCGAGCGTGAAGCGTGGCTCGGTGAACAAGAAGCGATAGAGGAAGAAGCTGAGCACGCTTGCGATGAGCGAGGCACCGAGCCCCACGAGACCTCCCGCGAAGGTCACCGCCAGCAAGAAGATGAGCGCGAGATTGTAGACGTTGAGCCAGCGCTCGAGACCCCAGGCCGCTCCGGCCGCGCCCGCCACCAGTGCGGCGGCGATCGCCAAATCTCGATAACCCGGCAACCCGTCGATCGAGGCCTCCCCGCGCACGCGCTTCGCGCGCGCGGTCGACCCGTCCGCCTCGGCCGTGGCCACGGTGACTTCGAAGCCCGTCGCGTGCTCCACCAGCCAGTCGGCGAGGCTGCCGCGCAGCAAGCGCTTCCAGCGCGGGCCCATCGGGCGTCCGACCAGGACCTGCGCGGCATTGTGCTGGCGCGCGTACTCGAGCACCTCCACTCCGACGCGCAACCCCGAGATGGTCGCAGCGTCCCCGCCGAGCTGCTCGGCAAGGGCGAGATTGGCCTCGAGCTGCTCACGCTGCGCCGTGGTCAATCGTTGCGTCAGGGTCTGAACAAACAGCGCGGTCCACGGCACGTGACGCTGATCGGCGAGGCGCTTGGCCGTGCGCACCAGGCCCTCGCTCTGCTCGCTGGCCGCGATGCACACGATGAGTCCCCCGCGGGTGGGCCAGGGCCCGGCGATCGCGTGCGCGCGCATGTACGAGGAGAGCTCCTCGTCGAGGCGCTCGGCGGCCGCCCGGAACGAGAGCTCGCGCAGCGCGAGGAGATTGCCGCGGGAGAAGAAGTTCTGAATGGCATTGCGCGCCTGTTCCGGCACGTAGACCTTGCCCTGCCGCAGCCGCTCGAGCAGATCATCCGGCGGCAGATCGATGAGCTCTACGTCGGTTGCGCCCTCGAGCACGCTGTCTGGAACGGTCTCCCGTACCTCGACACCGGTGATGCGTGCGACCAGATCGTTGTAGCTTTCCAGATGCTGAACATTGAGCGTCGAGTACACGTCGATGCCCGCATCGAGCAGCTCCTGCACGTCCTGGTAGCGCTTCGCATGCCGCGATCCGGGGATATTGGTGTGGGCGAGCTCATCGATGAGCACGAGCTGCGGATGCCGGGCAAGCACCGCATCCAGGTCGAGCTCCTCGAACGTGCGGTTTCGATATTCGAGCGTGCGCCGGGGAATGGCGGGCAGCCCCTCCAGGAGCGCCGCGGTCTCCGAGCGGCCGTGCGTCTCGACGATGCCGATCACCACATCCACACCGTCGGCACTCTTGCGACGGGCCGCGGAGAGCATCTCGTAGGTCTTGCCCACGCCCGGTGCGGCGCCGAGGAAGATCTTCAGCCGGCCCCGCTCCGTGCGCGCGCTCTCGGCGAGCAACGCATCGGGCGAGGGGCGCAGGTCGGTGGAGCTCTCGTTCATGCCTGGCCCGCATGCTTGCGCATCAGATGTGGGATAGCAAATGAACGGCCAGCGCGATCCCCACGGCGATGGCCCCGAGCACGGTCACGAGCACGGCCGCCGCCGCGCAGTCCTTCACGCGGCGAATCTGCTCATGCACCCCGGGGTGCAGGTGATCGATGAGATGCTCGAGCGTCGTGTTGAGGAGCTCCGCCGCGATGACGGCGCTGCTCGAGAGCAGAACGAGCGCCCACCACAGCGCGGGCGGGCGCAGCACGATGAGCAGGATCAGGACCAGGACAAAAGCGGCGGCCTGGAATCTCAGGCTGCGCTCGAGCCGCAGTCCGTAAAGGAGGCCATGGAGCGCAAAGCGCAGGCGAATGAGGAATGGTTGGTTCTTGGTCGTCACGACATGCGCACTCGATAAGACGGCCGAGCACCGGGGGCGCAGCAGCGCACATCATAGCGGGAGCGAGGGCGTGGGTGGTCGGATGCGATGGGGCGTGCGGGAAAGCCCGGCCAGCTCGTAGCCACGCCGGAAATCACGGATGTGCCGGCTCATCCAGATGCGCGCCTGCTCCGGATCCGCATCCTCCAGCGCCTGGCGAATGCGCTGCTGGGCGGTGGCGATGCGATCGCGCGCCTGCGGCACCCGGTCGATCATCCGGGCGAGCGAGGGCTCGAGAAGCTGCAGTAGCGGCTCCTGGGCGAGCATCAGCACACGATTGCGGGTGGCCTCTCCCACCGTGCGGAAGAACGCCGCGACGTGGTGCACCGCTCGGGCGGTGCTGGCGTGATCGGTGGCAAAGCGCTCCTGCGCGGCGGCGATGCTCGCCAGATGCACGCGGGTGCGCCGGCGGGCCGCACACTCGGCGATCGGCGGCTCGAGAATGGTGAGCGCTTCCCACACATCGAGATAGGTCACCTCGTGCAGCGCAAGCGCCTGGCTCACACCCTCGGCCAGGGCGCCGGCGGTCGGGCGCGTGACGGCGAAGCGCTTGGAGCCTGGACGGCGCACGAGCAGCCCACCGGTCTGCAGCTCCCGCAGCGCCTCGCGCACCGTGGAGCGATGCACGCCGAACTGGCGCGCGAGCTCGATTTCCGCCGGGAGGCGGTCTCCATCGCGCAGCGTACGATCCAAGATGCGCTCGCGCAGAGCCGCCGCCACCTTGCGGTATGCAGGCTCGGCGCGAATGGGCTCGAACTGGACACTCACGAGCCAGCCTCGACCAGCTCGCGCCCGATCAGCATGCGGCGAATCTCCTGCGTGCCCGCGCCGATCTCGTAGAGCTTGGCATCGCGCAGCAGGCGCCCCGCGGGATACTCGTTGATGTACCCGTTGCCGCCCAGAATCTGAATGGCCTCGAGCGCAGCGCGCGTTGCATGCTCGGCAGCAAACAGGATGCAGGCCGCAGCATCGTGCCGCCTGATGCGGCCCTCATCGCACGCCCGCGCCGCTGCGTAGGAGTATCCACGGCTGGCATTGAGTCCGGCGTAGAGGTCGGCAAGCTTCGCCTGGATGAGCTGAAACGTGCCGATCGGCTGGCCGAATTGCCGCCGCTCTCGGGCATAGGGCAGCGCTACATCCAGGGCGGCTGCCGTGAGGCCCAGCGGGCCACCCGAGAGCACGACGCGCTCGAAATCCAGGCCACTCATGAGCACGCGCGTACCCTCGCCCTCCGCGCCGAGCACGTTCTCGAGCGGCACCTCGCAGTTCTCGAACACGAGCTCGCACGTGCTCGAGCCGCGCATACCGAGCTTGTCGAGCTTCTGCGCCGTGAAGAATCCCTTGAAGCCCCGCTCGAGGATGAACGCGGTAACCGCGCGCGAGGCGGCCTCGGGCGCTGTCTTCGCGTACACGATGAGCACATCCGCATCGGGCCCGTTCGTGATCCACATCTTGCGTCCATTGAGCACGTAGCGCTCGCCGCGGCGCACGGCGCGGGTTTGCATTGACAGAACATCCGATCCCGAGGAGGGCTCGGACATCGCGAGCGCTCCGACGTGCTCTCCCGTCACGAGCTTCGGCAGATAGCGCTCGAGCTGGGCACCGGAGGCGTTGAGCTTCAACTGGTTGACGCAGAGGTTCGAGTGCGCGCCGTACGAGAGCCCAACCGCCCCGGAGGCGCGCGAGATCTCCTCCATGGCGATCACGTGCGCGAGATAGCCGAGATCGGAGCCACCCCAGCGCTCGGGCACTGTGATGCCGAGCAGTCCCTGGGCGCCGAGCTCGGGCCACAGGGCGCGCGGGAACTCGTTCGAGCGATCGATGGACTGAGCAAGGGGGGCGATGCGCTCCTGGGCGAGACGCCGCACCGAGGAGCGCACCTCATCGAGGACCGGACCGAGCCCGAAGTCGAGCTCCAGAGGTTCCAGGGGTACCATGGCTTGCCTACCTGCAGGGGGAGTGACAGGATTGTCGGACAGTCCGACGATTCTGGGCAAGTCACGAATTGTTTCGCAAAGTTCTCATTGCCAATCGCGGTGAGATCGCCTGCCGCATCGCGCGCACCGCCCGCCGCCTGGGCATCCGCGTGGTGGGGGTCTACTCGCAAGCGGATGCTCGAGCGCGGCATGTGCGGCTGTGCGACGAGGCGTGGCCGATCGGGGCTGCCGCCCCCGAGCAAAGCTATCTCAATGCGCGCGCAATTCTGGATGTGGCGCAACGCAGCAATGCGCAGGCGATCCACCCCGGGTATGGCTTTCTTTCGGAGAATCAGCACTTTGCTGCCGCATGCGCCGCCGCGGGCATTGCCTTCGTCGGACCGTCCGCCGCGGCGATCGGTGCCATGGGGGACAAGGCCGCAGCGAAGGAGCGCATGCGTGCGGCGGGGGTGCCGGTTCTCCCAGGCTATCAGGGCGACGAGCAGGCGCTCGAGGCCCTCGAGCGCCACGGGTGCGAGCTGGGATTTCCGCTCATCATCAAGCCGAGCGGTGGCGGCGGCGGCAAAGGCATGCAGATCGTGCGCGACGCGCGCGCGCTACGGCCCGCGCTCGAGGCTTCACGCCGGCTCGCGCTCAGTGCTTTCGGCGATGGGCGGCTGCTGATCGAGCGCTACCTGCCGGCACCCCGGCACGTCGAGGTACAGGTGCTCGCAGACCGAGAGGGGCAGGTGCTGCATCTGCTCGACAGGGATTGCTCAGTCCAGCGGCGCCATCAAAAGCTGATCGAGGAGGCACCGGCACCGGAGGTGGAGCCCGGGTTGCGGCGTGGGCTCGCGGAGGCTGCGTGCACGGTGGCGCGCGAGGTCGCATACGAAGGCGCAGGTACGGTCGAGTTCCTGGTGGATGGTGGGCAGTTTTTCTTCATGGAGATGAATACGCGGCTGCAGGTCGAGCACCCCGTGACCGAAGCCGTGACGGGACTCGATCTGGTCGAGTGGCAGCTGCGCATCGCCGCCGGGGAGCGGCTCGAGCTCGAGCAGTCGCAGCTTGCAGCGCGGGGTCACGCGATCGAGGTTCGCGTCTGCGCGGAGGATCCTGCGCACGATTTCCTGCCCGGGGCGGGAGTGCTGCGGCTCGCGGCGTGGCCCCCGCAGCGCGAAGGCGTGCGCGTGGACTGCGGATTCAAGACCTCGGATGAGGTGCCCCCGCAGTACGACTCCCTGCTGGGGAAGATCATTGCGCATGCACCCACGCGGGCCGAGGCGATTGCGCGGCTGCGCGCCGCGCTCACTGCGACGCTGATCGCCGGGGTCCCGACCAACATCGAGTGGCTGGCCGCGGCGCTCGACAGTGCGGAGTTTCGAGCAGGCGCGGTCGACACGGGATTCGTCGCGCGTCACGGGGACCTCGTGCGGGCCGGCTCCGATGCGCGAGGTGCGGACGCCGTGCTGGGGCGCCTGGCTGCGGCGGCGGTGGTCCTGGCGGCGCAAGAGCCCAGCAGCAGCTCGCCCTGGGGGCTCTGCGATGGGTTTCGACCGGGTGGGGCCCAGCCAGTGGACGTACGGCTCGTGAGTGGCCAGGAGCACCTGAGCGAGCGAGTGCGAGTACGCGGTACCTCAGCCGTCGAGGTGCTCGGCGGCGACGAGCCGCTGGGCCTCGAGCTTGCCGGTGGGCTCGAAGGGTCTGCCGGTGCGAGGCTTCTCACTCTGCGCCCGACCGTGGGCGGCTCGCGGGTGCACGCGCTCGTGGGCGCAGACTGGGTGGACGTGTGGACCGAGG
Source organism: Steroidobacteraceae bacterium (assembly GCA_035524075.1). Classification (GTDB taxonomy): domain Bacteria; phylum Pseudomonadota; class Gammaproteobacteria; order Steroidobacterales; family Steroidobacteraceae; genus JASHUC01. The sequence continues at coordinate 228,568 of DATKPP010000013.1, forward strand.
GGCGGCACGCGGCATTTCAGACACGGGACGTCGACGCCGCCGCCGCTGGCAGCGCCGCACCGGCCGGAAGCCTGAGCACGACGTTGCCGGGGGTCGTCGTGAGCGTGCAGACGCAGGCCGGACAGAAGGTCAGTGCCGGGGAGACTCTGCTGGTCGTCGAGGCGATGAAGATGGAGCATGCCATCCGCGCACCCTCGGCCGGGGTTGTGGCGACAGTGCACGTTCGGCTCGGCGAGCGTGTGCGCGAGGGCGAGACGCTCGTGACGATGCAGGCACCCGCGGACGCGCCGCGGTCCTCGTAGTCGCTTCTCCGCGGCGCCTCTGGCGCATAATCGGACAGCGCACGATCATCGCGCGCTCGCCGACCGGCGGGCGCCGAGGGGAAGGCTTTGAGTCAGACGTTCCACGTCAATCGCCTGGTTGATGAGCAGAGTATCGGGCCGTTCAACCTGGGCCTGCTTTTTTGGTCCTTTCTCGCGATGTTCGCCGATGGGTACGATCTGCAGGCGCTCGCATTCG
>DATKPP010000014.1:0-3258 GCA_035524075.1 Steroidobacteraceae bacterium
TACCGCGCCGGAGTTGGGTCGCAGAATGCCCGAGATCATGCTGAGCATCGTCGTCTTGCCGCTACCGGAGGGACCCACGACATAGACCATCTCGCCAAAGCTCGCCTTGAAGTCGACGTCTTTCACGGCGTGGGTGCGGGCCTCGCCCTCGCCGAACCACTTGTTGATGCCTGTCGCCTCGATCGCCACCGTCATGGTCATCCCCGGAAGATGTCGAAGGGTTCGATGCGCAGCACCTTGCGCACCCCGAAGTAGCTCGAGGAGGCGGCGATGATCAGCACCATCGCGAATGCGAGCCCGAGATTCGGGAAGGTGATCATGGCCGCGTAATCCGGCAGGCGAACGCGGGCGAGCCAGATGAGGAGCGCGCAGAGTCCGACCCCGAAGCCGTATCCGATCAGCGCGACGAAGGTCGCCAGGAAGAGGATCATCGACACGAGCTCCTGGGACTTCGCGCCGATCGCCTTCAGGGCTCCGAAGCGGTCGATGTTCTCCAGGATGAACGTGTAGAACGTCTGGCCCGAGATCGAGAGCCCGACGATGAAGCTGATGAGGGTCATCAGCAGCAGGTTGGTGCCGATGCCGGTCTGGTACATGTAGAATTTCGAGATCTTGCTCATGAACTCGTCCTTAGTGAGGGCAAGATAGCCGTCAGCGGCCACCCGCTGCTTGATGCTTGCGATGTCGGCCGCAGTCTTCGGCTCGGCCAGGATGTAGGAGATGGTGAACCGGGTGTTGGGGATGTACTGCAGGGCCCGGTAATAGGTCGTGTAGAGCGTCGGGGTGCCGAAAAGAGCGCTCGATGCGACGCGCGCGATGCCGACGATCTTGCCGCGGTGGTCATTGAGCTCGAACTCGGTGCCGATGTGAGGGCTCTCGAGCTTGTAGAACTCGGAGTCGTCGATTGCGATGAAGGCGTTCTCTCCGTAGATGTCCTGGATGTTTCCGGAGATCATCTGCGGGCTGCCGAGGAGACTGGTGTCGTCGAGGCCGACGATCGTCGCCGCCTGATAGGCGCCATCGCGCAGCTTGAGCAGCGCGCTACCGGAGTAGAGAGGGACCGCATACTTGACGCCGGGGAGGCTACGCACCTCGTCCAGCACGTAGTTCGGCAGAGGAATGGTGTTGGCAACGGTCTGAACGGCGGGGTCCATCACCCAGATGGAGGAGCCGATGTTGATCACCGTCGCCGACGAGCGGTGCAGGACGCCCGCGAAGAGCGAAGTCATCTCGATCATCAGGAATACGGCGAACGAGATCCCGACGAGGAGCGCCGCGAACTTCGCGCGGTCGTTCACCAGGAGTTTGTAAGCAATTCTGAGTATTCCGGGCATTGCGAGCGGCATGTCGGCAGTATGGCGATCCAGGAGTCGGGCGCTGTAGGTATGTTCCGCAGCGGTGAGGCATCCGTAGGAATGCGGATTCGCCCGAGTGCCCGATTCCGGTACTAAGGAGTGGATTACCACGGCCGGAAACGGCAGGAGCGAGCCATGCAGCACATCGACACCATCCTCGTCGCGGTGGATCGCGACGGTTCCCGGGTCGCGCTGGCAAAGGCGATTGCGGTGGCGCGCCTTTTCGGCGCACGGCTCGAGCTGTTTCTCTGCGATTCCGAGACTGCTTATGAGCAGAAGCACCAATACGATCCGCGCAGCGCCACCCTTGCACGCGACTCGTCTCTCTTCGGAGCGCGCGAGTATCTGGAATCCCTGTGGCGATCGTTCTCAGCGGACGACGTGGTCGTGACGATGGACGTTGCCTGCGAGACCCCCCTCTACGAGGGCATCATGCACAAGCTCAAGCGCTCGGCACCGCAACTCCTCGTGCGTGGCGCAAGCGGCCGCGAGGGCAGGGTCTTCGGGGCGAGCGACTGGGATCTCGCGCAGAGCTGTCCCGTGCCCCTGCTGCTTACGAAAGGTCGGGCGTGGGAGCCACGACCGGTCATCGCGGCGGCCGTCGATGTCTCGTCGGAGGAGTCGCCCGCGCTGACGCACTCGATCCTTGGCTTGGCCAAGGAGTTTGCGGATGCCGGGGGCGGCACGCTCGAGGTGCTGCACGCGGGGCACTTCTACGAGCCGGAGACGCTGGTCCTGCACCGGACGAAACTCGAAGAGCGGGCGCGAGAAGCGGGGGTTGCCCCCTCGGCGCTGCACCTGATCGATGGGGAGCCGGCGGCAGCCCTCACGGAGTTCGCCGCCGCGTGCCACTACGATCTCATGGTGCTCGGCGCATTGACACATCGCAAGGCGCTGACCGCGCTCCTGGGCACGTTGACCGGGCATCTGATCGATACGATCGAAAGCGACGTCCTGCTCGTGAGGCCGGCGGCCCGCGCTTGCAAGGCGGACCGGACAGCGGACAGTCTGCTGGCCGCTTCGCCGGCCGCCTGAGTGGCGCCATGTCAGAGAAGAGCGTCATGACACAACCCTTGTCGGCGAGCAGCTCGAGCGGATGGACGCCTGCTGGATCTCGAGAAGCCGGGGATGGTATGGGAACGGTGAGGTCAGGGGCCGATCCACCGAATCCGCGGCTCCTGTCTGGGGACCGGAGCGGGCGGCGACTTGGGCCGCCCGATGATGATCGGCGCAACGGGAAGACAAGCTGCCGGGAGCCCGAGCGCCGCCTTTCCTTCGGGAGTGGCGATCCAGGCTTGCGCGAGCCCGATCCAGCAGGTGCCGAGACCCGCGCCACGCGCCGCGAGCATCAGATTCTCGGCGGCGAGCGAGCAGTTCTCGACAGTCCACCGTCCCGCGGTCGCGCTCGCGATTACGATCAGGACGGGGGCGCGATACAAGATGTCGAAGTCTGGATCATCCCGCAGTTCGCGAAGTCGGTGGAGTGCGAGGTCTTGCGGCGGTAAAGCTAGAAAGTGGGCCTTGGCTTCTCGTGAGATAAGGGATAGAGCCGCCCGGTCCTGCACCACGGTGAATAGCCATGGCTGTTGATTGACGGCGCTGGGCGCCTGAACAGCGGCTTCGATCAGCTTTTGCAGCAGAGGTCGGGCGATGCCTTCTTCCGCGTAATCGCGAACGGCACGTCGGGAATAGATGGCTTCCTCGAGATCCATGAAACACCTCACCAAAGTTCTTCGCGATCCGCGGCGACTCGAGCAAAGGACGGCGCGTCAGGCACCACGCGCCCCAGCGAGGAGCTCGGGGCGTCCTGACGCACCGCGGCACGAAGCTCTCAGCCGAGCCCAACCGTGATCTCGTTGTTGACACTGGTAACGCCGGGAGCGGACCACGCTGTCTGTTGCGC
>DATKPP010000015.1:0-22499 GCA_035524075.1 Steroidobacteraceae bacterium
GGTTCCCATTACCAGAGCGGCGACTGGTCCCACGATGAGGGACCTGTGGCCGTGCGTGGCGGCCTTGATCACCGCATTCGCCACGGTCTCGGCACTGACGCTCGGAAAGAGCTTGAGTACCCAGGTCGACTGCAGATCCGCGTTGGCCGCATCCGCAAAGCGGGTTCTCACGGCCGGCGGGTGAATGGCGCAGACGCGAACTCCAGACCCTCTGAGCTCGTAGTCGAGCGCGATGCTTAAATTGCTGACGAAGGCCTTGCTCGCGGCATAGGCGGCAAAGTGCGGCACCGGGCGAGTCGCCACCGCGGCCGAGAGGTTCACGATCGCACCGCGCCCCGCGGTGCGCATCTTGCCGCCTCCCCAGTGAGCAAGCCGGGCCACGGCGCGCATGTTGAGCGTGAGCATCGACTCGAGCCGATTCCAGGGGGTGTCCAAGAAATCCCCCGACAACCCTTGGCCCGCATTATTGATGAGCAGGTCCGGCGTATAGCCTTGAGCATCCAGTCGGTTGAGAAAGACCTCGAGCGCAACCGAATCGGTGAGATCAAGCGCTACCGTTTCGATCCCACCGCCGAGGTCACGAGCAACGTGCGCCAGAATCTCCGGGCGGCGCGCCACGAGCAGAAGCTCGGCGCCGCTCGCGGCATAGCGCCGAGCGACTTCGAGCCCGATGCCTTCGCTCGCGCCGGTGATCAGAACCTTGAGTGGGATATTCATGGGCAAAGCTCCTATGAAGTGAGAATGAGTTACGCAGCGGCCCGCTGCAGGTCGACCACCGGGAAGTCGATATCGGTCTGCGCGACCTCATTCACGTAGCTGGTGAAGGTGTTGAGCGCGACCGCGAGCACAATCTCGATGATCTCGGCGTCCGCGTAGCCCGCCGCGCAGCTCGGTGAGTTCACCATCCGAAACGTGACCCCGGCTCATCACCAAGCTCGCTGCGAAGCGCACGGCCGGATCGGCTCGGAGGTCATTGAAGGCGCAAGGCGCTCCTGGGTCTTGGCATCGAGCACGGCGCCGGAGAGCGCGCTGCCGATCCCGAGATACCCTTTGAGAGCGGCGGGGCTCAAGGCAACGAGACGAAATAGGCTCGGGACGACGCTTAAGCTCCCGCCGACAGCCTGGAGCGAGGCACGGGCCGCTTCCGGGGCGGCATCGACGTTGGCGGGGACACTGATCCGGGACACGGCGAACTCCTTGAAGTGGGTAGCTGTGGCATCGAACGCGGGGAGAAGTCTGAGGACTCGCGAGCGGATTTATAATCCACTACAGTTGAGAACCACTGTCTCGTAAGATAAGACAATGGATCGATTCGAGGCGCTCACGGCATTCGTTGCGGTGGCCAATGCGGGCGGATTCTCAGCCGCGGGTCGGGAGCTGGGGATTCCCCTACCGACGATCAGCCGGCGGGTGATCGAGCTCGAAGAGACGCTTGGGGCGCGGCTTTTTCATCGCACGACCCGTCGGGTCGAGCTCACCGAGCAGGGCAAGACTTTTTTCGCCGCCTGTCAGCGGGTTCTTGAAGACTTGAAAGACGCTGAAGAGGCGCTCGGAGGCGAATACCGCACGCCGAAAGGGGAATTGAGCATCACAGCGCCGGTAGGCTTTGGTCGGCTGCACGTGCAACCGGTGGCACTTGAGTTCCTGGCAAACTACCCGGAGATCAATCTGAGGCTCCTTCTGGTCGATCGGGTCGTGAATCTCTTGGAAGAACACATCGATGCCGCCTTGCGCATCGCGGATCTTCCGGATAGCAGCCTCGTGGCTCGGGCCTTAGGGCACATTCAGATGCTGGTCTGTGCAAGCCCCAAATATCTGCGACGGCGCGGTAAACCCACCCACCCCCGCGAGCTCATCGAGCACGATTGCATCGCCTGGTCGACTCTTCTGCCCGTGAATAGCTGGTGGTTCCGGGAAGACGATGCCGATGTGACCTTCCCGATCCGCGTACGGCTGTCGACGACCATTTCCGAATCTGCGCTCGCCGCCGCCGAGTCGGGACTCGGCCTTCTACAGACAACGAGCTACCAAGCAGCAAGTGCGCTTCACGACAAACGACTCGTGCGGGTACTGTCGGAATACGACTGCGCCGCGACGCCGGTGACCTTTGTCTACCCGAGCAGCCGCTTGGTACCATTGAAGCTTCGAGCTTTCCTAGACTTCGCGACGCCGCGGCTCTCGCGTCGCCTCCGACGAATCGGCCAGGATTGAATTTGCGAGCCGCGATCGTTTGTTATAACGCGACGATCGGCGCAGAAAATCGGCCGTCCATAGTCCCGTCTGTGAACGGGCGCCGAAGAACTACTTCCGCTGTAAACAGCTGGTCCCGATTGGACGCCGCTCCCTGGTCCACGTTCAATGTCGATTCACACCGTATTTGCACGCGTCTTCGTTACTTGATGCAGCTACAGGACCCCAACTCACTGATCGAGGGTTCGGAAGAGAGCCGCTGCATATTCGTAGGCGGCTTGTTCCACGAACCGATGCGTCACGGCGAAGATGATCGTTGCCGCATAAATTAAGTCGACGCAGAAGAGAGCCGGAAAGGGCGCTCCTGCGCCTAACGCTTGTACCAGAGTGGTGAGCTCCGACGGGCGCGAGAAAGAACCCCACCACACAATTGCGGTGGCGCCCGCCGCTACCAATGCGATGCATACTGCCGTCCACTTCAGGCCAAGCAGGTTGCGCCTGAAGCCATAGGATGCATTTTCGTCTTCAAGCATCCTGAACGCACGTCCTCGTCTCAGTTCTATCAGGCGCTTGGTAGCCGAACGATATAGGTCATCGGCCATCGTAGGATCCGCGGCCTCCTCCATGGGCGCGGGCAGCGACTGTATCCCTGAAATCGCAGCCAGCGACCGGTGATACCTGGCCTTGGTGACAGGGTCGACCACTGAGTTGCGATGGCGTAACACAATCGTCGTTGGCCAGCCGCCCCAGCGCTGGATCAAACGTTTCTCGATGAATTTTCCGCGTGAGCGTGCCAGGCTCCCGATCAGGTAGAGCGTGGCACTGAGTACGATGATTGAGCCAGTCCATTTTCGATAGTGGGAAAAGAGATCGGGCATCAGTACCGCCGATGACCAAATGAGCGGGGCAATGGCCAACAACGCTGGGTAATACCTCGCCACCATCGAGTAGCGGTTGAAGAATCCACTAACTGCGGCCACTTCAGTCATACGCTTCGACCCGGGCCGAAAGCGGAATCGGCTGAGCGACGGTGTACCCTGGACGTGGCGGGAAACCGCCCCAATGCACCTTGTTCGCGCCCTGGGTCGCGTGCACGCGTCCGCCGCGCCGTGTGAACGCATTTAGAACGATCTTTCTGGGGTGCTGATCGTCTTCCTTGGGTGAGGACACAAAGGCAGCAAACCGCCCAGTTGAACCTACCGGTTGAATTGGTCCCAACAGAGCGTTTAGTACACCAGGACCCACATTTCGACGGCTGCCGTGATGTGGTATTTGAACGAAGCTGAATTGCCGAAGGGGTAATCCTGTCTCCTCCGCGTGTTGAATAGCCCACGACAGGGCGTTCACCCCGGCGTCACCGGTCAGAAGCACGCGCTCGCCATTTGCCATATCGCCATACAGGACGACGCTACTCTCATTGCTTGCGCTGGTGCGACCCCCATCCCTGAGGAGTTCAATGATCCAGCTCTCTGGAAGCCACCTGGAGACTTTTGCAACTGCCTTTTCCAACAATTCAGTCAGGAGTCCCTCTTGTGCCTTTCCGATCCAGATATTGGCCGATTCCAACAGCTCTTGATCGGGCTCTGGAGTCTTTTCGAATTGAGGAAGGAGGTGGAGGTAAGTAGCTCGCCTCGGTGAAAGCACGGTGAAGGGACCGATCTGCGATCCCTGAAACGGGTAGTGAATCTGTACATTGCGCTCCAACGCAATATCAACGATCTCAGAAATGATGTCGTACTCTTTCTTTATCGCTGCCGCGAGATCCTCCTTCGTCCAACTCTTGTCCTTGAAGAGACCGATCGCCTCGCTCGAAAGCAGCCACGGAATATGGAGCCACAAATTCCCGACCGGTACCTCGCGAAGAAGCTCTCGTAGCCCAGACGCGTGGTCAGCGTCGGAATGCGTCAACACTACGTGCTCCAATGCCACGCCATGACCGAACTGTTGTCGCAGATGAGTGACCAAAGCCTCACCGGTTTCCGCGGTGCCCCCGTCCACTACCATCAACTTGAAAGAATTGGCCTCTCCGTATCGGATAACAATGGCATCGCCAGCACGGCAACCCTCACCAACCGCCATAAATTCAATTTCACACAGCATAAAAATCCTCCGCCTTTCCGCATCCTTGACCCCGGGCTCGACGGCAATGGGTTGCGTCGAGCAAAGGGCTCCCCTGGGCGCCGAACGCCCTTGGCGTTGCACCCGTACACAGATGGAAAAGTGAAAATGCCGCGTGCCCGCCCACTGGTTCTGCCCGTGCGGCCGAAACAGAGGTCGGCTAGACTAGCGTTGCGTAAAGTCCTGTCGGCATTTGACACGCGAGAGGCCATCTGCGTCCTCCCGGCGTTGGTCTTTCTGACGGGCATCACGTAGCGGGTTTGGGTAGCCGCCCAAGCCCGCTCTTGAATCCCGCGCTGACGCGCTTAATTTCCTGCTCTCTCGACCATCACCTCCGCAAAGCTCGATAGCTGTTGTGCTGCGACGCAGCACTAACCGTGTCAGCCCTAGCCAGCCTCTTCAGCAGCCGGACCTGGCACCTGGGCCGTTAGGGGCATTATCTGTGAAAAAATCACAGAAGAATCGTATGCGGACTGATAATATCTGTCAAGATCGCTGGTATCTGTGAGTTTTACGCGAAGGACTATCCATGCTCGTCTCTCTCTCGATTGCCAATTTCCGGTCGTTCGCTGAAGAGGAAACGTTTTCGCTTGTTGCGAGCAAACGCTTGTCCGGTACTCACGACGATCACCTGATCCCAATTCCTGATTCTGACGAGAGTGTTCTCAGATGCGCCGTTCTGTATGGCGCAAACGGCGCAGGCAAGTCGAATCTGTTAAAGGCACTTCAATACGCCGAAATGTTTGTTCTGCGCGCGCGAGGAAAGAAAAGTAGCGGCACTGGTCGAGAGCCATTTCGCTTCGCTGGGGAAAACAAAGACCCGTCGACGTTCGACCTTCAATTCGTTGCTGCAAATACTCTCTACCATTTCGGTTTCTCGGTGGACGACGAACACGTAACTGAGGAATGGCTCGCGTACACGGCTGGCGGACGCGAAAAGACTCTTTATGAGCGGACCACCGACGTGAACGGCAAGGTAGCGATTGACGCGCCAGGTCTGAAGAGCGTCGGACAGAAACTTGAGGCTATGGTTACTGTTGGCGGTCCGCCGAATCAGTCGTTTCTCGCAACCGTAAGGGCGACGCTCGATCGAGATGAACTTGGTGAGCACATCAAGAATGTCATCGCGTGGTTCGAGGACATAGCATTGATCGGACCCGAGCAGCCCTTAGCACCAATAGGTGCCATGCTTTCTGATGATCCCGAGTTCTTGGACTTCGCTGGGAAGTTTCTGAAGTCCTCGTCGACCGGAGTTGACCATCTTCGCGTCGACAAGGTAACGATGTCGGAAGATGAGTTACGGTCGTTGCTCCCGAGGGAGCTGTACTCCCGGATCGTAAGTGATGCGCCCGAAGGAGGAGGTATCCGCCTTACGCTTCGGGAGGGCAACGAACTCTTGATTGAACCGAAAGGGGAGAGCTACCGCCTCACTGTCCAAGCTGCGCACCAATGCAACAATGGCAGAGTCGTTCCGCTCGAAATCGCTGAGGAATCTGACGGCACTCAGCGTTTGCTCAACCTTCTGCCAGCTCTCTACTTCGCACAAAACAGTAGCGGGGTGTATTTCATCGATGAGATTGACCGGAGCATGCATCCAGTGCTCGTCCGGAAGCTGTTTGAGTTCTTTCTGAAAAGTTGCACAGGCGAGAGGCGACAAATCATTGTTACGACGCACGAATCGACTCTATTGGACTTAGATCTCCTGCGACGGGATGAAATCTGGTTTGCGGAAAAGACGCAGTCCGCGGCCACTCACTTGTACTCGCTCACTGATTTCAAAGTGAGGAAAGACCTGCAGATTCGGAAGGGCTACCTAGAAGGTCGCTTTGGTGGAATCCCGTTTTTAGGTGACATCGACGCTTTGAGCAAAGAAGTCCACTGCGAATGACTCTGGTCAGCCGCAAAAAGCGGCCGCTTGCCCGAGACAAAGAGTCACTCCGCGACGACCGTCTTTTTATTGTGGCGTGTGATGATTCTTATGCACCTGAACAATACTTTCGGTTCTTTCGAATCTCGCGCGTACAGGTCCATGTAGTGCCGACCACCGATGGCACGTCATCTGCCCCTCACGTGCTGAACCGGCTTCTCGCTATCGATCACATCCAAGATGATGAACGTTGGTTGTTACTCGACGTCGACCACTGTCTCCAGTCGACTCACACGCCGACGTTTCTGAACGCGATACGCCGAGCAAGAAGCCTCGGAGTCAACGTCGCGCTAAGCAAACCGTCCTTCGAGCTTTGGCTGTTGCTGCATCATGTTGAGCCTTCTGAAGTCGCAACGCTCGCGGACGCACACGAGGTCGAAGCGAGACTTCGATTGGCACTCGGCGCCTACAACAAGACTCGCCTTAGTGAGTCAGACTTTCCCCTGAGGACCGTAGCTAGGGCACATGCAGGAGCGCGCGTTCTTGACGCTGCAAGTACCTCGGAAATTCCAACGACCAATTCGAGCCGCGTGTATAAGTTGTGGGAAGCTATAGTCGTAGGCGCCCTCCAGTCTCAGCTCCCTCCCGAGCTAGCTTCACTCCGGGATACGAATCGATGAGTCGGCTAGTTCTGAGGCCCTAGAAAAAGTTTTAAGACTCCGGAGACTGCAGCATGCAAGCCGTCATAGGACCGACCTTGCTCTCGAGCAAGGTAGTTCACCCCACCAAGAAGCCTTTCGAGATCTACGACAGCCGGCTGTCCGGTTTCACTTTGCGGGTACAGCCCAGTGGCGTCCGATCGTACTACGCTCGCTTCGGCCGAAATCGGCGCGTCGCACTAGGTCAAGCAGGAACAATCGAGCCGGAAGAAGCGAGAGAGAGGTGTCAGAAAGTCCTCGGCAATGTGGCGCACGGTCGTCATCCGTTACACGGCCTTGGCGGAACGGATGGCGTCACGCTAGGAATGTTCATCGCCGACACATACACGACGTGGGTTCAAGCTAGCCGTCCACGCACAGCAGCTGACACGCTCGAGAAGCTGCATCGGCACTTCAGAACGTGGTACCCAGAACCGCTCACTGCCATAACGGTTGAACGCGTTGAGGCGTGGAAGGTGCGGCGCCTGAATGAAGGTCGCAATCCCGTAACCGTCGTGCGTGATCTCTACACGCTCTCCAGCGTGCTCAGACGCGCAGTAAAAGCCGGGGAGCTGACAGAAAATCCGGTGCGCCGGGTCGACAAGCCGCGCGTTGATCGCAGAGGCAAGGTGCGCTTTCTTGACCACGCCGAGGAAACACGACTGCGGCAGGCACTGAAGGCGCGCGATGAGGAAATGCGGAGTCAGCGCACGCTTGCCAACAACCGGCGGCAAGCACAGCAAGAGCGGACGCTGCCTCCGTTGACTCACTTTGGTGATCACCTGACGCCCGCCGTGCTGCTATCGATGAACACCGGACTGCGGCGCGGTGAGACCCTCAAGTTGCGCTGGGGTTCCGTGGACTTCAATCGTCAGCTCCTCACCGTCGAAGGCCCGAACGCGAAGAGTCGACAGACCCGGCATGTAGAGCTCAATGAGGAAGCCGTCAGCGTGCTGCGGCTCTGGCGCGAGCAGTCTGGAACTGGGGCGCGTGTCTTTGGTGTCACCACCGGGTTTCAGTCGGCATGGGAAAAGGTGCTTAAGCGAGCCAGGATCAGCAAATTCCGTTGGCACGATCTGCGTCATCACTTTGCTTCGCGCCTGGTCCAGAAGGGTGTGCCGCTGAACACGGTGCGTGATCTACTGGGTCACGGCTCAGTCGGCATGTCGCTGCGCTATGCGCACCTTGCGCCCGATCAACGGCGCGAAGCCGTTTCGAAACTCAATGAGAGGCCGCTTCTCACTCTCACTATGCGCCTTCAGTGGGAAGGCCTTCCGGCAGTAAGGGCCTACCGCGTGGACTCGATCATGGTTAGGGAAGAACAGGAGCTAGCCGGCCAAATTCCGCTTTTTGGGAATCCCTCCATCTTGGAGTTGCGCTTATAAGCGCAAGCAAAAATGCCTGGATTTCCAGGCTAAAAGCGAAAAGGGGCCAATTCTTGCGCTTAGCCTGCGCTTACAGCGCGGAGGCAATTTCGACCTGCGTCGCTATCACTCTGATTCAATTGGTGGAAAGGGAGGGACTCGAACCCTCGACCCCGGCATTATGAGTGCCGTGCTCTAACCAGCTGAGCTACCTTTCCACGGCGGGTCCCGAAGGGGCGGGGATTGTCAGTGGCCCCCGATTCAAGTGTCAAGAAGTCCCGCGCGGGCTCAGTGCCTGTAATGCCTCGGCGTGACGAACATTCCGATTAACGATCGTTAATCCACGCTTAATCCCCGCCAAGCTTCGCGGGACTAGTATGGAGTTGGGAACGTGGCTCGCCAAGCGCCGTCCTTCAGGAGACAGGCTCATGCGTACCCAGATCACCTTCACGTTCGCAACTACCCTCCTTGTCGCTCTGATCGCCGTCGCGATGACGAGTAGCGCGGCTGCCTCAGGCGTGGTCGCGGGAAGTGGCGGAGGCGGTTGCGGTGGCGGAAGCCATGGTGGCGGTGGCGGCGGCGTTGGGGGTCGGGGAGCGAGTGGGGGCGGGGGTTTCGGTGGCCGCGGCGGTTACGTGGCTGGGGGACTTGGCGCGGCGGGTCGTTACGGCGGTGCCCGCTCGGCCGGCTATGCGTTCCACGGCTCCCGCGGAAGCTACGGCGTCGTGGGCTATGAGTCTGCCGGGTTCGCGGTGCGGGGTCAGCGCGGCGCCGGGAATGCGCTCACTCTTGGGCCTCGCTTGGGAAGTGCCGCCACTGCAAAGCGCATGACCGACCATTCGTTCCCCCGCCCGATGGAGCAACGAGCGCCGCGCCCGGGGCGGCCACCCCGACCGGGAACTGCGCGTATCACTCCGGTCGTGAATCTTCAAGAAAACTGCTCCGGCGGGAGCTGCGAACACTCCGGGCCAAATGAAAGCGCCTACTGCAACCCTTGGATCTACCAGATCAGCGAGCACTTCCAGAGCCTGGGCTGCCTCTTCGCGATCAAGGGGAGCTTGCAAGTGAAGCCGGCGCGCTGAGCATCGCCGCTCGATGTGCGCGCATGCCGAAGCGTCGGTCCGCGACGCATGACAGCACGTCCTCTCCTGCTCGGCGGTGCGATGAGCGTGCTCGCATGCGCCTGCTCGGTCCAGGGACCTCGAGTCCCGACGAGCAGCGAATTTGCCGCAGTCGTCGCGCGCCTCGAGCGAACCGATCCCGCATCTCCTGCCCTTCTCAGCGCGAAGCTCGGCTATGCCGATTCCCTTCTGAGCGCCGCCCCCGGCCCCTGCGCGGAGCGTCTTGTGCGCGTGCAGGAACAGCTCGGCAGCGTCGAGGTGGATCCCACGACGCCTGTCATGTTCCCGGACGGTTTGGCCCGTGCAGCCGACCTCGAATACCGTTTGCACCTTGCGCGTGCGGCATGCGCCCTCCGAGCGGAGGATGCGGACGAGCTGCGGGCGGCCGCAGCCGCGGCGCATCGCGCCGTCGAGCTCTATCGCGACGTGTTCGACTACCGCTCGATGGTCATCATGCAGTCCAACGCAAGCATGGTGTTGCACCAGCTCGGCGAGACGGCTGCGGCACTGTCGGACCTGCAAGCCGCTCTGCAGATGGACCGTGAGTATGGCTTCCAGGACGACGCTCGCGAGAACTACCAGCTGCTCCTCGCCTGGCGCAGTGAGGCATCCGGCCCTGCGCAGGTCGCTCGGCTCATGCAGGACTTCCCGAAGCGCCGGGCGACATTGAGGTTTGGATGGCATCCGGCCAACGCCCGGATCACGCTCGAAAGCCGCCGCGAGTACCTCAAGGACGGACAGCCGTTCCGCAGCCGCGCGGCAGCCGCTTTCCAGCTCCACATCGGCGCCGTGCCCGGGGGCGGCTGGAGCGTCTCCTACACGGATCGCCTGGCCCGCTACGAGCCCGGCGTCTGGTCAACGATCGGGAGCCCCAAGGCTAAGGACTCGCAGGCGCCGCAGGCCGTGTTCCCTCCGGCCCCGATTCCTCCAGTGGGATTCACGGTGAGCGCCGCCGGACAATTCCAGGCAGTCACGGACTCCGAGGCGTTCGCTGCTCGGCTCGTTGACAGGACGGACCTGCTCATCCGAGCCCAAGCGCCCTCCGGCACGCGCGCGCATGGCCTGACGAACGACGCCGTTGAGATGACGGCCGACGTCCTCTCCCCGGGTGCGCTCGAGGCCGCGACAGCCGCGAGCTACGCTCTCGGCACCGCGATGTGGATCGGTGCGACGCTCGAGCAGGGCATCTGGTACGAGACCTCTGCCCCCCTTTCGCTTCCGGGCATCCCACGAATCGTCATTCAGCACGGCATCGCGTTCGCCTTCACGAGGATGGTGCCGTGCGCCGCTGACGCGGCGCCACCCAGGTGCATCGAGATCGTCATTCGCGTAACGCCCGACCGGCAGGCCCTGGATGATGTGAACGCCAACACGTTCTCCCTGCACTATGCCGCCTCGATCGAAGGTCGCATCGTCACCGACCCCGCGACCCTGCTTCCCTACGCTCGGGAGGAGCGGATCTTCTGGTACTACTCGTTCGGCCCGAACAGGCAGCACACGACGCTGAAGTCGGAGCACCTGGTGTCTAGCACGCGTTACGAGTCAAACTCGCCCGTCTCGCCATCCGTGATCAAACATTGAACCGGAAGTGCATCACGTCGCCCTCCCGGACGAGATACTCCTTTCCCTCCAGGCGCAACCTGCCCGCGTCCTTCGCTCCCGCCTCGCCGCGGTAGCCGATGTAGTCCGGGAACGAGATGACCTCGGCACGGATGAACCCCCGCTCGAAGTCCGTGTGAATGACGCCTGCGGCTTGCGGCGCCGTGGCGCCCGCGCGCACGGTCCAGGCCCGCACCTCCTTCGGACCGGCGGTGAAAAAGGTCTGCAGCCCGAGCAGCCGGTAAGCCGCGCGGATCACGCGGTTCAAGCCGGGCTCGTCGAGCTTCAGCTCCGCGAGGAATGCCGCACGGTCAGCCTCCTCGAGCTGCGCGATCTCGGCTTCGATCGCCGCACACACCGGCACCACCTGCGATCCCTCGCGCGCGGCAAGCGCCTCGACCGCCGTTAGCCGAGGATTGTTCGTGAAGCCTTGCTCGTCCACGTTGGCGACGTACATGACTGGCTTCGACGTCAGAAGCTGCAGCTCGCGAATGTCACCCGACTCCTCGCGGCCGAGCGCAAGCGCGCGCACCGGTTGTGCACGATCGAGCTGGGCCTTCACGCGCTCGAGCACGTCGCGCTTGCGCGCGGCGTCCTTGTCGCCGCTCTTCGAGGCACGTGCTGCGCGATCCAGCGCCTTCTCGACCGTCGCGAGATCCGCGAGCGCCAGCTCGGTATTGACGATTTCGATATCGGTGAGGGGATCCACCTTGCCCGCGACGTGCACGACATCGGCGCTCTCGAAGCAGCGCACGACGTGCGCGATCGCGTCCACCTCCCGGATGTGCGCCAGAAATTGGTTGCCGAGACCTTCCCCTTGCGAGGCGCCGGCGACAAGACCCGCGATGTCGACGAATTCCACCGTGGTGGGAATGATCTTCTCGGGCTTGGCGATTGCGGCAAGCTCGTCCAGACGGCCGTCCGGCACCGGAACGATGCCGACGTTCGGATCGATGGTGCAGAACGGGTAGTTCTCCGCCGCGATCTGCGCGCGCGTCAGCGCGTTGAAGAGCGTCGACTTACCCACATTGGGTAGACCGACGATGCCGCATTTGATGGACATGGCTTCTGGCTCGTAGCTTCCTAGGTGCCTGGTGTTCCCTGCGGAGGGCCCGGCTCGCTCGGTGGTGCATCGCGGGAGTGCAGCCGGTTCATCGCGATCTGCGCTCCTTGCTCGAGCATCGTCGCGACAGCGTCGGCACCGGCCTCGATCGTCTCGCGAATCAGCCGCTCTTCCTCGCCCGTGGGACGGGAGAGAACGCGATCAATGCCCGCTGCCTTTGCCGAGGGCCTTCCAATGCCGATGCGCAGCCGCCAGAAGGCCTCTCCGAGGTGCGCCACCACATCGGTCACGCCGTTGTGGCCGGCCGTGCCCCCACCCTGTCTCAGACGCGCCTTGCCCGGAGGGAAATCGAGCTCGTCATAGGCGATGAGAATCTCCTCGGGCGCAATCCGGTAGAAATGGGCGACGCTGCCCACCGCCGTACCGCTCAGATTCATGTAGGTCGTGGGCTTCGCCAGCCACAGCTCCGCCCCGCCGATGCGCACGCGTGCGAGCTCGGCCTGATGCCGGGACTCCAGGCGAAACGTACCCCCGTGACGGCGCACGAGCTCGTCCACGAACCAGAAGCCGACGTTGTGGCGGGTACGCGCGTAGTCCGCGCCCGGATTGCCGAGCCCGGCAATCAGCTTCAGTGCAACGCCTGACATCGAAGCAAGCCGCACCCCGCAGGCGACGCGCCGTCGCCGCGGGCGAGGTTACTTCTTGCCCTCCTTCTTGGCCGGAGCGGCCTCCTTCTTCCCAGCCGCACCCTCCTTCTTGGCTTCCGCACCGGCTGCCGGTGCGGAAGCAGCACCCCCTGCGGCGCCCGCGGCGGGCGCCGCAGCGGCCCCGGCTGCCGGGGCGGCAGCTCCCTCGGCGGGAACGGCAGCCGCCTCGGCCGCGACGGCCTCCGGCTCCTCTGCGCGCGGGCTGTGGATCGACACGACGGGTCGATTCTTCCCATGCACCAGGTCAGTGATCACGACGCCGGCGGGCAGCGGAATGTCCGCGAGGAACTTGGTCTCGTTGAGGCTCATCTCGCCGAGGTCCACGTCGAGGAACTCGGGGAGATCCTTCGGCAGACACGCGACTTCCACATCCGTTTGCATGTGGGAGACGATACCCCCTTGGGTCTTCACGCCAGGCGCGACGCTCTCGTTGCGGAAATGAATGGGCAGGCGAATGCGGATCTTCTCGTTCTCCACCACGCGCTGCAGGTCCACGTGCACCACCACGTTTCGCGCCGGGTGCATCTGCACGTCCTTGATGATGGCCTCCTGCGACTGGCCGTCGATCTTGACCTGCACGATCGAGGAATAGAATTTCTCGCTGCCGATCATGGTCAGCAGATTCTGCTGATCGAGAACGAGCGCCTGAGGCGGCTGTCCGCCGCCATAGAGAATGGCCGGGACCTTGCCGCGGTGACGCAGGCGGCGGCTCGCACCTTTGCCTGGCTGATCACGGCGGTCCGCGCCGAAAACGAATGAAACGCGCATGTTGACTCCTGTTGACTGCAGTTGCGCCGCTCCGCGACCAGAGCGGCTTACCAATTGACCTGTTTCAATCCACGTACAGCGAGCTGACCGACTCCTCGTCGCGTATGCGACGGATCGTCTCGGCGAGCAACGCCGCGACCGACAGCTGACGGATTCGACCGCAGCGGCTCGCCGCGCCTGAAAGCGGAATCGTATCCGTCACGACCAGCTCATCGAGCTCGGACTCCATGACGTTCTCCACGGCGCGCCCGGAGAGCAGCGGATGCGTGATGTACGCCACGACCTTCACCGCGCCTTCTTCCTTGAGCGCACGGGCGCCCTGACAGAGCGTGCCCGCCGTATCGACCATGTCATCGACCAGCACGCAGGTCTTGCCCTCGACGCGACCGATGATGTTCATGACCTTCGACTCGTTGGGCCGCGGGCGGCGCTTGTCGATGATCGCAAGCTCGGCATCGTCCAGACGCTTGGCGATCGCGCGCGCGCGAGCGACACCCCCGATGTCGGGGGACACCACGATCATGTCCACGTAGCCCTGCTTCCAAACCTCTCCGAGCAGAACCGGCGAGGCGTACACGTTGTCCACCGGAATATCGAAAAATCCCTGAATCTGGTCCGCATGCACGTCCACCGTCAGCAACCGTGCTACCCCGGCGCTCGACATCATGTTCGCCACGAGCTTGGCGGTGATCGCCGAGCGCGTGGCGCGTGGGCGGCGATCCTGCCGCGCATAGCCGAAGTACGGCACCACCGCGGTGATCCGCGCGGCCGAGGCACGCCGGCAGGCATCGACCATCACGAGCAGCTCCATCAAGTTGTCGTTCACCGGCGGGCAGGTCGGCTGAATGATGAACACGTCCCGCCCGCGGATGTTCTCGATGACCTCGACGTTCACCTCGCCATCGCTGAAGCGGCCCACGTCGCAGCGTCCGAGCGGCATTGCGAGGTGCCGCGCGATCTCGTGCGCGAGCTGCAGGTTGGCGTTGCCCGCAAACAGCGCGATCGTGTCATCACTCATCGGGCCGCCCCATGGCTGGGGTGGAAGGATTCGAACCTTCGTATGGCGGGACCAAAACCCGCTGCCTTACCACTTGGCGACACCCCAGCATTAGGATCTCTTTAGGCAACAACCCGAGCCACCGCTCCATGCTGCGCTTCCTGCTTCGCATCTCGCTACAGGGCGGACTCCTGTCCGCCCGCGCGGCGCATGCGCCGCGCCTTGGCGACACCCCAGCATTAGGATCTCTTTGGCAACAACCCGAGCCACCGCTCCATGCTGCGCTTCTTCGCCGAGTAACTCACCCCATCCGCTCGTGCAGAGGCGAGGTGTTGATGCCGCGCGCGACAAAGGCTCGCCAGCAATCCGGAGCGCGAGCGGCATGTCGCTCGGCATCCGCAGCACTCTCGAAGGCGGCAAAAACACAGGACCCGGTGCCGGTCAGGTGCGCCGGCGCAACGCGCGACAGCCAGTCGAGTGCCTCGCCGACCTGGCGGTAGCGGGCGCGCACGACAGGCTCACAGTCGTTGCGCCCCCCGGTCTCGAAAAAGGCGCGTATTGTGATGAGGGGGGTATTTCGTGTCAATTCAGGGCTCTGGAAGATCTCCGCGGTCGAGACGTGCACCCCGGGATGCAGGATGAGATACCAGCGCGGGGGGAGCTCGACCGGGACGAGCTGTTCCCCCCGCCCGGACGCCCAAGCCGATGTTCCGCGAACGAAAACCGGCACGTCCGAACCCAGCGCCAGACCGAGCTCGGCCAGGCCGTCCAGGGATAGGCCGCAACCCCACAGCCGGTTGAGTACCACAAGCACGGTGGCGGCATCGGAGCTCCCCCCGCCGAGCCCTCCGCCCAGGGGGATTCGCTTCCTGATGCCGAGCGAGGCGCCGAGGGGGGTTCCGGTTGCGGCCTGCAAAGCGCGGGCGGCCCGCACCGTCAGGTCCGCATCCGGCGGCACCTCCGGCAGCCCGCCCGTGCGCTCGATGACTCCGTCCTGCCTCAGGCGCACCGAGATCGAGTCCTCCAGGTCGATGAGCTGGAAGAGCGTCTGCAGGTCGTGATAGCCGTCGGGGCGCCGGCCCGTCACATGCAAGAACAGATTGAGCTTTGCAGGTGCCGGCCAGAGGCTCTCCCGAGCCGATGACGGATGCTCGATCGCGCCCCCCATGGCTAGGGTCTCCACTGATCCACGATCACGCGCACGCGCACGTCACCGCGCTGCAAGGTCAGGCGCTGCGGAAGCCAGGTCTGACCGGCGCTGATGTAATTGGAATAGACGATCTGCCACCCGTCCTGCTCGAGGCTCGTCAGGCGCTGGTCGGCCCCGATCGTCTCCACCGAAGGCGTGCCCGGATCCGGCGCTCCGACGATCCAGTAGCGCAGACTCCCCAGCGGCGGATCGAAGCCGAGCTTGGACCTGAGCTCATCACGCGCCTGGTCGTCCGCGAGCTGCTGGCCCTGCGAGCTCTCGACGTGCAGCACGTTCCCATCGGCGGTCACATGGACGCCGCCAATTCCGAGCGGCCCATTGAGCTCGACCGTGGTGCGGCTGCCGCGCTGATCCCAGCTGAGGTGCGCGCTGAATCCCTCGCTGCCGGCGGCAACGGCCACGCGTCCGGTCAACGCGAAAGGGTCGAGCGCCTGCAACTGTGCGCGACGCTGCGGCCAGGGGACCGACTCGGCGGGCTTCCGGGACGGCGCGCTGACACAGCCAGCAAGGAGAATCAGCGCGGCGAAGTATGGGCGGGCGGTGGCCAAGTGCCTGCGGGGCTCACCAGACGCTGCACGGTGTCCTTGAGCTTCTGGGACTCCGGATGGCGGACGAGGGCGTCCGCCCAAACCTTACGAGCCTGATCGTGCTGGCCGCCCACCCACAGCGCCTCGCCCCAGTGTGCGGCGATCTCGGGGTCGCGGCTGATCAGATAGGCACGCTCGAGCAATGGGAGCGCCGCGCGCGCATCGCCCCGCCGCAGCCGCACCCAGCCGAGACTGTCGAGCACTGCCGGATTGTCGGGTGTGCTGCTCAAGGCATGCCGGATCAAGCCCTCGGCACGCGACAGCTCCATGCTGTGATCGGCGAGCGTGTACCCGAGCGCGTTCATGAGATTCGGATCGCCCGGGCGCTGCCGCAGCATCTGCTCGAACGCCGCGACGGAATCGCTCACGCGCCCGGCCCGCTCGAGCAGGGTCGCTCGCTCGTACTCCAGGCGTGGATGCCGCGGGTACTGCTCCAGCGCCGTTGCAATGAAGGAAAGCCCATCCGCGGCATCGCCATGGTCGGCAAGCAAATCCGCCTTGGCGAGCGCAACGTCGATGCCATTCTCCGGGTGCTCGCTCTCGTAGCTGTCGAGCAGATCGAGCGCCTCGCCGCGCTTGCCGCGGTCGAGCAGAATCCCGGCTGCACGCGTGCGGGCGGTCAGCGCCATCGGCGAGTCGCTCAGCTGCCGATAGTCGGTCAAGGCACCATCCACATCCCCGGATCGCGCCGCAATATCCCCGAGGTACAGCAGCGCCGACTCGCTCGCCTCGCCGCGGTCGATCAAATCGTTGAAACGGCGCCGCGCGTCGGCGACATCGCCACTTTGATAAGCCAGCAGTGCCAGCCGCCGGTCGATCTCCCCGACCGATGCATCGGTGGTACGCAGCCGCTCGAGCTCCTGACGCGCCTCTTCCAGGCGATCCAGTCCGATCAGGACATCAGCAAGCTCGAAGGCGCTGCCGCCCGGATCGGCATGCATGGCATCGCGGGCGGCGCTCATCGCCCCCTCCGCATCACCCTGGAGCACGCGCACGCGCGCAAGAAGGCGCAGCGCGCTGCCCGAGGCGGCATCGCGAGCCAGAACCTGATGCGCGCGCTGCTCCGCGAGATTGAAGTCGTAGGCCTCCAGCGCAAGCGTACCGAAGGCGGTCAGCACGAGCAGCGAGGAGGAGTGCGCATCCACGGTCCTGTCCAGAGCGGCCAGGGTGGGGCTCGCACCGACATCCGGGTCATCGCTGAGCGCCGACAGGACCGTCAGCGCATCCCGGTCAGCCTTGGGGCCGCTCCCCTTCAGGATTGGCGTGAGCGCATCGCGAGCCTGGGGAATGCGGTATAGAGAAAGGGCGATGGTTCCGTACACGAGCGATGCATCGTGGTCGCCCGGAGCGAGCGTGCGCCAGCGTTCGGCAGCCGACCACGCAGCCGGCATGTCCTGGCAGGCAAGCCCCACCTCGCTTGCGCGACGGGCCAGATTCACCGAGCCGCCGGTCGCCGCCGTTGCATAATCCTCGGCAGCCACGCGGCAGTCGCCCTTCTCGAGCGCGACCTCCGCCATGACGGTGAGCGCGCTCGTGTCTTGATTCGAGTGCGCGGCGGCCGGCCGCGCGGGCGGTGCAGTGCGGCAACCCGCCGCTAACCCCGCCAGCGTCAGCGCAGCGCACAGCGCCGCAAAGCGTCCCAGATGAGCCATATCACTCACTATAGCCTCTTTCGCGGCCCGCCATGATCTCGCAGAATGCCGCGCGAACCACATGAAGGATTCGATTCGCCAGCGTCTGGACAGGATGAACGATCGGTTCGAGGAGCTCGGCCGCATGCTCGCCGATCCTGCGACCATCGGACGCTCACAACAGTTCCGCGACCTCTCGCGCGAGTATGCCCGCCTCGAGCCCCTCGCGGAACGCTACCGCCACGTGCGCCATCTGCAAGGCGAGCTCGTCGCCGCCGAGGAGCTGCGCTCGGATGCGGATGCGGCGCTGCGCGCGCTCGGCGAGGAGGAATCCGCACGTCTGCGCAGCGTTCTCGATTCCGCCGAGGAAGAGCTCAAGGGCATGCTCATCCCGCGGGATCCCCGCGATGAGCGCAACGTCTTTCTCGAGGTGCGCGCGGGCACCGGCGGCGACGAGGCGGCGATCTTCGCGGGCGACCTCGCCCGCATGTACACGCGCTACGCCGAGTCGCAGCGCCTGAGCGTCGAGATCCTGAGCGAGAGCCTCGGCGAGCACGGCGGCTACAAGGAGGTCATCCTGCGCATCGCCGGCAATGGTGCATTTGCGCGGCTGAAATTCGAATCCGGGACGCACCGCGTACAGCGCGTACCGGCGACCGAAGCCCAGGGCCGCATCCATACCTCGGCCTGTACCGTCGCAATACTTCCCGAGCTCGAGGAGGCCGAGGAGATCGAGATCAATCCGGCCGAATTGCGGATCGACACCTTCAGATCGTCCGGTGCCGGTGGTCAGCACGTCAACAAGACAGAATCGGCGGTCCGCATCACTCATCTGCCGAGTGGCATCGTCGTCGAGTGCCAGGACGAGCGCTCACAGCACAAGAATCGCTCGCGCGCGATGGCGTTGCTCAAAGCAAGGCTGGAGGCCGCACGCGAGGAGCGTCAGCAGAGTGAGCAGGCGCAGTCGCGCCGCCTGCAGGTCGGAAGCGGCGACCGCTCCGAGCGCATCCGCACGTACAACTTCCCGCAGGGCCGCGTGACCGACCACCGCATCAACCTCACGCTGTACCGGCTCGCCGACATCATGGACGGCAAGCTCGATGAGCTCATCGGCGCTCTGCAGCACGAGTACCAGGCCGAGCAGCTCGCCGCCGAAGGACTCGCATCTTGACCTCAGCCGGCGCCGTGGCAGCGCCCCTGGTGGTCGAGAGTGCCACCGGCGTTGAGGTGCATCTGCGGCTGGCCGGTCCCGGTGCCCGCTCGCTTGCCTACGTCATCGACTGGCACCTGCGGCTGGTCCTCGGGCTCAGCTGGTTCGTCGTCGCGGCCATGACCTACAACGGCGCGCCAAGCCTGCTGCCCCACGTGGTCGATCCGAGCTGGGTGGCAGTGGTCGCAGCTCCGGCTGCGGCCATCTATCTCCTGTATCCGTGCGTGCTCGAGCTGGTGATGCGCGGCAGCACCCCGGGCAAGCGCATGGCCCGAATCCGCATCAGCGCGCGCAATGGGGGCGTTCCGTCGATGGGCGCGCTGCTCATGCGCAACATCTTTCGGCTCATCGACAGCCTGCCGGTCGCCTATGGGGTGGGGCTCCTCGCCGTGATGCTCACCCCCGAGCACGTGCGTATCGGCGATCTCGCCGCGGGCACGCTCCTGGTGTACGAGGACGTGGTCCCCCCTGTTGCGCGCGCACCGGCCGCAGCGGCCGGCCGGACCGAGGCACCACTCCTGCGCCGTTCGAGCCAGTGGTACGCCGCTGCCGAGCGGGCTCAACGCCTTGCTCGAGGTCGCGCACACGATACGGCGGATGCATTCGGCGCCCTGGAGGATTACCGATTCCTGGCGCGCGAGCTGGGCATCGCGCGCCGCCTGATCCCCGGCAGCAGCGCCCACGAATATCTCGAAACTGCTTACGCCCGGGTGCATGCGACGGTGCATCGGTCGGCATTGCATCCGCTGCGCGCGCTCAAGGCCTTGCTCGCGGACCAGATCCCTGATGTCGTCCAGGAGCTGCACACGCATATCGCCTGGGTGAGCGGGCTCTTGGTGCTATCCGTGGCCGCGGGATTCGCGCTGGTGCATGCCTATCCCGATCTGATCGCGCTTTTCGCCTCGCCGGACATGATCGCGGCCACCGAGCGCGGTGAGCTCTGGACGGCGGGACTTCTCGATGTCGCTCCCGCCTCGCTCCTGTCCATCCAGGTATTGACCAATAATGTCGTCGTGAGCCTGTTCGCCTTCTGCGCGGGCTTCCTCTTCGGGCTCGGCACCTTCTATATCGTGTCGCTGAACGGCCTCACTCTGGGGGCAGTGTTCGCGCTGACGGCTCAGCACGGGCTTGCCGGCCAGCTGCTCGCCTTCGTGCTGCCCCATGGTTGTGTCGAGCTGTCCGTCATGTGCGTTTCAGGAGCCGCCGGGGCCGCGGTCGGCGAAGCCCTCATCCGGCCCACGGCCGGCACCCGTGCTCGCTCGTTTCAATTCACGGCGTTGCGGGCCGGCAAGCTGCTCATCCCCTGCATGCTGCTGCTCGCCGGGTGCGGACTGATCGAGGGCTATGTCTCTCCCGAGGCCCACCTTCCTCTCTGGGCACGGCTGCTGGTCGGCCTCGGCTACTGGATGTTCATGGTGGCTTGGCTCGAGGGCTGGCTCTTTGGGCACCGTGCGCTGAGGGATCGAGCCCCTCTTCTCGCACGACCGTGTTGAGCACGCGTGAGCCCAATTGGTATCTTATGTCTACTGGCGAGCGTTCCCCGGCGTGCCTGGGAGCTTGCGCCGAGACGCTCTTCTGCTATGGTGGCGTCCAAGGCGCTCATCGCCCAATAAAGATCTTTCGGGGGTTTCAAAGTCGCACGCGCACGGCCTTTTTGGGCCGTGTCGAGGGGGGATGCTTGCCCGTTGATCGCGGAGCACCGCCAGTGCGAGCGTCGTGGCTATCGGCCATCGGCAGAAGTTGCCGCTCGGCAGAGCGGCGCCGCGGTCATTTCGGGCCCTCCCCATCCAGGCCGTTGCACGCACTTCCTGCTCGATCTTTCAAACGGAGTTCCTGATGCGAACACAAGTCGAAGGGCGCCGCCGCAGTGCCGCCGCCCCGGTTGCCGCCACGAAGCCTACCAATGGTGAGCCCCCCGAGCAGGGCTCGCTCGACATGCGCGAGCTCCTGCGCGCGATGCAGGCCGTGCGCGAGGGCGACTTCTCGGTGCGTCTGCCCACCGACGAGGTCGGTCTTGCGGGCAAGATCTCCGATACGTTCAACGAGATCGTGCGCTCCAATCAACTGCTCGCGGAGGAGTTGAAGCGCGTTGGGCAGGTCGTCGGCAAGGAAGGCAAGACGCAGCATCGCGTCTCGAGCAGCCGCCACGGCGGGGCTTGGCGCGAGATGGAGGACTCCGTCAACACCCTCATTCAGGATCTGCTGTGGCCCACGGCGCAGGTCACGCGCGCGATCACGGCGCTCGCCAAGGGAGATCTCTCCCAGACCATGCCGCTCGATGTCGACGGGCGTCCGCTCGAGGGCGAGTTCCTGCGCTCGGCCACCGGTGTCAACGCGATGATGGCGCAGATGAGCGCGTTCACCTCCGAGGTGACGCGCGTGTCGCGCGAGGTGGGCACCGAGGGCAAGCTCGGCGGCCAGGCGGTCGTGCCGGGACTCACGGGCACCTGGAAGGACCTGACCGACAACGTCAACTACATGGCGAGCAACCTCACCGGCCAGGTGCGCAACATCTCCGAGGTCACCATCGCCGTGGCCAGCGGCGACCTCTCGCGCAAGATCACGGTCGACGTGCGCGGGGAGATCCTGCAGCTCAAGGAGGCCATCAATACGATGGTGGACCAGCTGCGCTCCTTCGCCTCGGAAGTCACGCGCGTGGCGCGTGAGGTCGGCACCGAGGGCAAGCTCGGCGGCCAGGCGGTGGTGCCTGGTGTCGCCGGCACCTGGAAAGACCTCACCGATTCGGTCAACGCGATGGCGACCAATCTCACCGGCCAGGTGCGCAACATCGCCGAGGTGACCACCGCGGTCGCCCGCGGCGACCTCTCGCGCAAGATCACCGTGGACGTGAAGGGCGAGATCCTGCAGCTGAAGGAAACCATCAACACGATGGTCGATCAGCTGCGCTCCTTTGCCTCGGAGGTCACGCGTGTGGCGCGCGAGGTGGGCACCGAGGGCAAGCTCGGCGGCCAGGCGTACGTGCCCGGCATTGGTGGCACCTGGAAGGACCTGACCGACAACGTCAACGTCATGGCCGTCAACCTGACCAAGGAGGTGCGCGGCATCGTGAAGGTCGTCACCGCCGTCGCCAACGGAGACCTGAGCCAGAAGTTCGTCCTCGAGGCGAAGGGCGAGGTCGCCGCGCTGGCCGAGACGATCAACAACATGACCGACACGCTCCGCACGTTCGCCGATCAGGTGACGACGGTCGCGCGCGAGGTCGGCATCGAAGGCCAGCTCGGCGGTCAGGCCAACGTCCCCGGAGCGCGCGGCACGTGGCGCGACCTCACAGACAACGTCAACCAGCTCGCCGGGAACCTCACGTCGCAGGTGCGCGCGATCGCCGAGGTGTCCACCGCCGTCGCGAAG
>DATKPP010000016.1:0-78279 GCA_035524075.1 Steroidobacteraceae bacterium
TCTGAAAGGTTGTGCCAAAGCTAGCAGTCGCCGTGCCGCACGCGGCCCGTTCGCCAGCGATCAAGAGTCGGGGAAGTTTGCCATCCATCCGGGATAGATCTGCCCGTAATTAACCATAATATACATTATGCGAAGTTCGCCATGGTGCCCGAGCATCCGCCCCGGTCGGCACCGAAGCTCCGTCGCCCCCGCGCCCTGGCGATCACTTCTTGCGCTTGCTTGGAACCGCCTGGCGCTGCGGGCTGTCCCGCTCGGCTGCGAAGTCATCCGCGCTCACGAGCTCCACGAGCATCCGGCGCGCGTGCTCCTCGATCGAGAGCTTTCCCAGATATTCGATGCGTACCTTGGTGCGCGTGAACACTTCGAGGGATCCGCCGGCACGCCTGCGATACCAGCCGGCATAGAGCCGTCCGTTGATCTCGTGCGTGAAGTACGTCAGGCCATCCGTGTGATCAGCCACGGCTCACCGACATGGGAAGGATTGGTTGGAGTCGTCGGCTCCCTGGCCGAGCGGCTAGCGACTATAGGAGACCGGGGAAATTTCTCAACCGTGACCGCAAGCTAAGGGCGTGTGTCGCTCTTGCACCCCTCAGCCGCGGCTGCTGCCGCTGAGCTGCGGGGCTCCTCGCGGTCAGACGTGCTCTTCGGGCGTGCGCGCCTTCTCGGCCGCAGGCGCTGGCTTCTCGGCGGAGGGCTGCGAGCTTGCGAGCTGCTTTGCATCCGGAGGCGGTGCCGCCTGATCCGGATTGGAGGCCTGCTCGGCATCCTTCATCGAATCCTTGAAGCCGCGCACCGCCGAGCCCAGGTCAGCGCCGATGGTCTTCAACTTCTTGGTGCCGAAGACCAGGAGCACGATGAGCAGCACGATCAGCAAGTGGCGCGGAGAAAATAGATCCACGTTCGAGTCAACCTCATGAGGCCCACGGGCGATAATACGCCAGATACCCCCCCAGCGCGATGTGCGTGCCCGCTTCTGATGGCGCCGTCACAGTCGTGTATCTCGGCCTCGGCAGTGCGTAGCGGCCGCTGGTCATTCGATCGGACCAGCTTCGTGTGCACCTTGTCCCGTCGTGACTTCCGAACCCAAGAGCTCGCGTCGCGCTGAATGCCGCAAGCCGCGGGACCGGCTGTCTCTTGGATAAAATAATACTGTAATATCGATAGCTTATATTATTCTTTTAATGTCAATAATTTACCGACACTCGCCACACTCTCGGATCGAAGTGACTGCAGAATATGGGTTTTGCGGCTATCGGGAACCGGAAACGCTCTTCGGTGAGCCGCCGGCGGGCGTTGTATTCCCTAGAGACTGCGCTATATTTCGCGCACAGGAGCCTGAACAAACAGGACTCCCGTGACGAAGAACAAGGCGCCGGCAAGCGCCGAACGGGATCGGTCCCCGTGCGGTGCAACCCCTCCGCCCGCCAATGAGGCCCGCTATGAGCACTGCGTGGGACAAGTTCCAGGGCGCGACGCTTTCGCTCGCGCGCTCGGGGTCCATCAAGGATCGCCTCGCCGAAGCCTATCGCAATCATCTCGCCGACATCTCGGAGGAGGATCTGCCGCGAGAGCTTCGCGAGGCGTTTCACAACGTCATCCTGACTTTGACGCGCGAGCCTCCGATGCGCGGCGAAGATGCTGCGCGCGCAACCACGCGCAAGATGTCGAACGAGGAGGCCGAGCACATTGCCGCCACGGTGGTGCGGATGTTCGCGATCGTCCCGCGCGCCTGCGCCGCTCCGGTGCGGCATGCGGCGGCAGCGCAGGTGGTCCCGCTTTATCTCGCCGAAGCGTGATGCACGCTAGTCGAGCTTGAACTCCACCACGTCCCAGCGCGTGGTGTCCTCGTGGCGAGCCTGCCGCCGGACAGCATCGACCAGGGCCCGCTCGTCCCAATCGATCACCTCATCTGCAAGGTCCGACAACGGCTTGGGAACGGCTTGAGTCGCCCCGAAGCGCCTGAGAAGGACCACGGGCTTGTTGGACGCCTGGGCGTACGCAAGCTGAAACGCCAGCAAATCCTGATCACGCTCGTACAGGCTTGAGAGCCCGATGACGGCCTCTGCGGCGGAGATCTGCCGTCGCAGCTCCTCCTTCTGCGCTTCCTTGCCGCCGTCCGGTCGCTGCCCGGGCGCGGCGGAATTGCGATAGTAGAAATTGCGCGCACTCTCGAGGTACTCGAACACGCGCAGATAATCATCGCTCTCGTCCCACAGGTGCGTGACGTAGACCCGCACCGGATTCGCCTGCGACATGGCGGACCTCCCGAATGAGCCTTGACAGGCCGCATCAGCCCTTCAGAAGACCGCAAGACGGATGCGACCTTTGCGAAGTGAAGTCTGGCACACGAGACGGTGCCCGGCAAAGCACATGCGTTGCGGTGCATCGATAGTAGAATGCCACCCCTCGCCGAAGATGCCGGAAGCGTTCGCGTTGCGTCTAGTCGTTTACAACATCCGTTACGCCACCGGCACAGGCCCCGCCTTCCACCTCCCCGTCCCCGGCGCGGGGTATCTGCGCAGCAACCGCCGCACGTTGATGGGCATCACCCAGTTCCTTCGCGAGGAGCACCCGGACGTGGCCGGGCTCATCGAGGTGGACACCGGCTCGATACGCACGGGCATGCTCAATCAGGCCGACTACATCGCGCGCGAGCTCGGTCATTATTCCGCATACGAGTGCAAGTACGGCACGAGCTCGATCAACCAGTTCGTGCCGATCGTGCGCAAGCAGGCGAATGCGTTTCTCTCCGCGCCGCACGTCTCGGGGGCTCGGTTCCACTACTTCGACACGGGCATCAAGCGGCTCATCATCGAGCTCGAGCTCGAGCACGTGTGCGTCTTCCTGGTGCATCTGTCGCTCAAGTATCGGCAGCGCCAGTCCCAGCTGCGCTCGCTGCACGACCTCATCATGCGCTCTCACAAGCCGGTCATCGTGGCGGGCGATTTCAATACCTTCTGGGGTACCCACGAGATCTATCTTTTCATGCGAGCCACCGGCCTCACGAGCGCCAACGCCGCCGGTCTGCCCTCCTTTCCGGCGCGTGTTCCGCGGATCGAGCTCGATTTCATCCTGGTGAGCGCCGGAATCGAGGTGACGCAGTTTCGCGTGCCGGACGTGCGCTTCTCGGACCATCGACCGCTCGTGTGCGACTTCCAGGTCGCTCCCGAGGCGCTCAAGCATCCGAGCGCCGCGTGAATACCAGTCTCCCGATTGCTCAAGGCAGCAGCGCCATGACGACAACTGCCTGGAAGATGGAGCGTGACGCCGACGCAATCGTCTGGCTCACCTTCGACAAGCCTGGCACCTCGACGAACGTGCTCTCGCGCGAGGTGTTGCAGGAGCTCGACCGGCTTCTGGAGCCGCTCGCCGCAGAGCCTCCGCGAGGCGTCGTGCTGCGCTCGGGCAAGTCCAACGGCTTCATCGCGGGTGCCGACATCAAGGAGTTCACGGCACTCGAGAGCTCCAGGGAGGGGTTCGAGCTCGCGCGTGCCGGACAGGTCGTGCTCGACCACGTCGAGGCGCTGCGCTGTCCCACCGTTGCGGCCATACAGGGGTTTGCTCTCGGTGGCGGGCTGGAGCTGGCACTGGCCTGCCGCTACCGCGTAGCCGTCAATGACGAGCGGCTGACGCTCGGGCTGCCCGAAGTTCAGCTCGGTATCCACCCGGGGTTCGGGGGAACGGTGCGCGCCGTGCGGCTGCTCGGCGTGCGCCCCGCGATGCAGCTGATGCTCACCGGTCGCCCCGTTCGGGCCGATCGTGCGGCGCAGATGGGTCTGGTGGATCGGCTGGTGGGTCCGGGAGAGCTCGACTCGGCCGCGCGCCAGCTCATCCTGAATCCACCCGCGCGGCGCGCTGCACCCCTCGTGGAGCGGCTCCTCGGTCTCCCCGTCCTGCGGCCCCTGGTGAGGCAGGCCCTCATCAAGCAGGTCGGCGCCAAGGCCCCCCGAGAGCACTATCCGGCGCCCTACGCCATGATCGAGCTGTGGTCGAGGTACGCGGCCCGCGGTGAGGGTGCCTTCGTGGCCGAGGCGCATTCCATTGCGGAGCTGTTCGGCACGGACACGGCGCGCAATCTCGTGCGGGTGTTCTTGCTGCAGGACCGGTTGAAGGCGCTGGGCGGCAAGACCGACGTGCCGATCAAACACGTGCACGTCATCGGCGCCGGGGTGATGGGCGGGGATATTGCGGCCTGGTGCGCACTGCGCGGATTCACCGTGACACTGCAGGATCGCGCTGCAGAGTTCGTGGCTCCGGCGATCGAGCGCGCTCAAGAGCTGTTCCAGAAGAGGCTGCGCGACCCCGCGAAGCTCGAGGCAGCCAAGGGCCGCCTGCGTGCCGATGTGCCGGGCGATGGGGTTCCCGAGGCCGACGTGATCATCGAGGCGATCTTCGAGAGCCTCAATGCAAAGCGCGAGCTGTACGCCGCCCTCGAGCCGCGCATGAAGCCCCAGGCATTGCTCGCCTCGAACACCTCGAGCCTCATGCTCGAGCCGCTCGCCGCAAAGCTTGCGCGTCCCGAGCGCCTGGTCGGATTGCATTTCTTCAACCCCGTTGCGCAGATGCCGCTCATCGAGGTGGTTCAATCGGCACAGTCGGACGCAACCGCCGTGCAAACCGCCCTCTTCTTCGCGCGCAAGCTCGACAAGCTCCCCGTACCCTGCCGCAGCGCTCCGGGGTTCGTGGTGAACCGCGTGCTGATGCCCTATCTCGATGAGGCGATGCTCGCCGGTGAGGAAGGCATCGCGCTTGCCGCCATCGACGAGGTCGCGGTGCGCTTCGGCATGCCGATGGGCCCCATAGAGCTCGCCGATGTGGTCGGCCTGGACGTGGCCAGTCATGTCGGCGAGATCATTGCCAACGAGCTCGGGCATTCACTTCCCGACCTCACCCGCCTGAAGCAGCTCGTGGCCGCCAAGAAGCTCGGACGCAAGACGGGCGAAGGATTCTATCGCTGGCAGGAGGGCAAGCCCGTCAAGCCGGAGGCGCACGCCCCGGCCCCCGCCGATCTGCAGGATCGATTGATTCTGGCCATGGTCAACGAGTCGGCTGCATGCCTGCGCGATGGCGTGGTACCCGAGCCTGATCTGCTCGATGCTGCGGTGATATTCGGCACGGGGTTCGCGCCCTTTCGCGGCGGCCCGATTGCGTATGCTCGCCGACGCGGAATTGCGACGGTGGTCGCAAGGCTCACCGAGCTTGCTGAGCGGTACGGCTCTCGTTTTGCTCCTGATCCCGGCTGGGCGCAGATCGAGCGCGACGGAAAAGCGTGAACGGCGTTCCGGGGTCCTGGTTTGCGTGTGCTAACATCGGGGTTGCGCCGCACAAATCGGGTCGAACATTCAATCAATGGCCGAGGAACGGGAAGCCAGCGTTCAGTTACTGAAGAACTTCGCGCCGCTCGATGGCCTGAAGCGCGAGAATCTGGCCGCACTCGCCAAGAAAGTTCACGTTCGGACACTCACCGCGGGACGGTTTCTCTTCAAGGAGGGAGAAGCGGACAAGCGCACCGTGTACCTCGTGGGAGGACTGGTGGAGCTGCGCGAAGGCGAGCGGACCATCGGGATGATTCGCGGGGGCACCCCCGAAGCGCGCAATCCACTCTCGCCTCAGCTGCCGCGCCGAGTGAGTGCCCGCGCCGTGGACGAGATCAGCTATCTCGCCATCGACAGTGACCTGCTCGATGTGATGATCACCTGGGACCAGACCGGTACCTACGAGGTCGAGGAGCTGCAGGCGCAGCTCGGGGCGGGCGGCGGGGACGACTGGATGACCACGCTCCTGCAGACGCGGTCCTTTCACCGCATCCCTCCGGCAAACATCCAGGCGATCTTCCTGCGCATGCAGCGCGTGCCATACAAGGCGGGCGAGGTCGTCATCAAACAAGGTGACGAGGGCGATTACTTCTATGTCATCGTGAGCGGCAAGTGCACGGTCACCCGCGAGACGCCCCTCAACAAGGAAGGGATCAAGCTTGCCGAGCTCGGTACCGGCGACACCTTCGGTGAGGAGGCCCTCATCGCCGAGGCAAAGCGCAATGCAACGGTGACCATGTCGTGCGAAGGTGTGCTCATGCGGCTTGCGAAGCAGGACTTCCGCGAGCTGATGAACGAGCCTTTGCTGCAGTGGGTGAGCTACGACCAGGCGCGCGAGATCGTGGGCCGCGGCGGCAAGTGGCTCGACGTGCGCCTGCCGAGCGAGCACCAGAACCTCAACATCGAGGCCTCCCTCAACATCCCGCTGTATTTCATCCGGCTGAAGCTGTCGACTCTCGACCGCAACGTTCCGTATGTCGTCTACTGCGACACCGGCCGGCGCAGCTCCGCCGCGGCCTATATTCTGGTCGAGCGGGGGTTCGATGCGTACGTGCTGAAGGGTGGTCTCACCAGTGGCGGGGTTGCCCTGCGGCGCCCGAGCTAGGACCGCCCGGACCTACATGGTGTGGGTCGGCTTGTCGCCCGAGATCGCCCCGGCGAGGTAGGTCTCGATCTTCTTCTGCGTCTGGCCGCGGTCCTGCTCGCTGAACTGCACACCGATGCCGGCCGTGCGCTTGCCCTGGGCGCCCTTCGGCGTGACCCAGATGACCCGGCCGGCCACCGGCAGCTTCTCATCCTCGCCCATGAGGTTGAGGAGCATGAAGACCTCGTCCCCCAGGCGATAGTTGCTGTTGGTCGGAATGAAGAGGCCGCCGTTGCGCACGAACGGCATGTAGGCGAGGTACAAGGCGCTCTTGTCCTTGATGGTGAGCGTCAGCAGCCCCGGTTTGTTTCCTCCGACTCGCGCCGTCATTCGTTCTACTGCACGCCTCGCTCGCGCGCCTCCGTTGGTTCGTTCTTTGCCTGCAACGATCGTAACAGGCTCTCGAGCACAAGCGCACGGTTAATGGGCGTTGCGAGCGCCGCCCTCAAGTCACGCACCGTATCGAGCAGCCGAAACAGGGTCTGCGTATTCATGACGGATTCCCGCCGAGCTGGTTGCGCCGTGGCGCGCAGTTCTGAATTCTGCGGGGGCGATGCAAGTGAGCGTCGAATACGTTGTGTGAGCCAGTTCTCAACGCAGGCCAGGCGAAGTGCCAGCTCCGAGCGGCTCCAGCGCTCGGCCGTCGCCTGCGCATCGGCGGCCCCGGCATGCACCTCCTCCAGCGCAAGCCAGGTCTCCGCGCGCAGCTGAGCGATTGCGGCGGGGTCGAGCTCCGCAGCCGTCATGGGGGCCTCGCCGATCACATCCAGGACCGCGCTCCAGTCTGCCGCTCCGTGCGTACTCGTGAGCCATGCGAGGCTCTCGGCACGGCTCGGTGAGCGCACCTCCAGGCGCTGGCAGCGGCTTCGAAGGGTCGCCGGCAGGCGCGAGGGCTGGGCCGCCACGAGCGCGATCAGCGTACGCGGGGCAGGCTCCTCGAGGGTCTTCAGGAGCGCGTTGGCTGCGAAGCGATTGAGGCTGTCGGCGGGCTCGACGACCGCAACCTTGTAGCCGCCCTGATGGCTGGTCAGCGCGAGCTCCCCGCAGAGCTCGCGGATCTGCTCGATCCGGATCTGCTGCGAATCCTCGAGCGGGCGCACCCAGGTGAGATCCGGATGCTGACCCTCCGCCACGCGCCGGCAGCTCGCACACTGCTCGCACGGCCGATTCACTGCGCCATCGCGCACCGGCGTGCGACACAGCACGAGGGCGGCAGCCCACCTGGCAAGCTGCTCGCCTCCGGTCCCCAGGCCGGCGTGAACGAGTATCGCGTGCGGCATGCGCCCGGCGGCGTGCATGGCGCCGAGCGCGACCTTCGCATCCTCGAGCCACGGAGCGCTCACAGCAGCGACTCGAGGATCACGGTCACGTCGCGCTGAACCGCAGCGAGCGGGCGGCTCGCATCCACCACCCGGACTCTGCCCGGCTCGCGCCGAGCGAGCTCGAGGTATGCCTTGCGCACTCGCTCGAAGAATGCGGCTCGCTCCTGCTCGAAGCGGTCGGTTGCGCCGCCTCGCTGGCGCGCACGCCGGAGGCCCTCCTCGACCGGCAAGTCGAGGAGCAGCGTGCATGCCGGCCACAGATCGCCGTGCACTGCCGCGGCAAGCTCCTCGATGAGGCTCCCCGCCACACCGCGCCCGGCGCCCTGATAGGCTCGAGTGGCATCGGTGAAGCGGTCACACACGATCCACTCGCCGCGCATGAGCGCCGGACGAATGCGGCTCTCGAGGTGAATCGCCCGGGCCGCGAACATGAGAAGCGTTTCCGCCACCGGGGTGATGCGCTCCTCACCCGCAGTCAGCACGATCTCGCGAACCCGCTCGGCAAGGGGGGTACCGCCGGGCTCTCGCGTGAGCGCGACGGGGATGCCCCGAGCGGCGAGCCACTCCCCGATGAACCGCCCCACCGTGGACTTACCGGCACCTTCGATGCCCTCGAGACTGACGAACCGTGGGCCGCTCATCGAGCGATCCTCCCCGCCCGGTTGCCTGCCGAGCTCGGTGAATCGCTCGCGGGGTGAGTCGCTTGCGCGGCCTGCGCCCGCAGATGCGCCAGGTAGCGTTGCACGGCTGCATTGTGCTCTTCCAGGGTTGCGGAGAACTGATGGGTTCCGCCCTCGCCCGTCGCCACGAAGTAGAGCGCGCCCGTCTGCGCCGGGTGAACCGCCGCGAGGATGGACTCACGTCCCGGCAGTGCGATGGGCGTTGGCGGCAGTCCGGCGCGAGTGTAGGTGTTGTACGGCGTGTCGGTCGTCAGGTCGCGGCTGCGAATCTGCCCGTCGTAGCGCGAGCCCATGCCGTAGATCACCGTGGGGTCGGATTGCAGACGCATTCCCTTGCGCAGCCTTCCGAGGAAGACCCCCGCGATGAGGGGTCGCTCGGTGGCCACGCCAGTCTCCTTCTCGATGATCGAGGCGAGGGTCAGCGCCTCGTATGCGGAGGACAAAGGCAGCCCCGCCGCCCGCTCACCCCAGGCGCTGGCGAGCACGCCGCTCATCTTGTCGTAGGCCACCTTGAGGATCTCGACATCGGGGGTCCCCGAGGCAAAGCGGTAAGTATCGGGAAAGAACCTTCCCTCGGGCAGCTCCCCGGGATGGCCGATCGCCGCCATCACCTCGGCATCGCTCCTACCGCGCAGCGTCGAGCGAATGTGAGGATCGCTCTCGAGCAAGCGCCGCAGGTCCGCAAAGGTCGTACCTTCGACGACCGTCAGCTGCTCGAGCACCACGCGCCCTTCGGCCAGCATCGCGACGATCGCAGCCGCGCTCGCGTGGGGCTCGACCTGGTACTCGCCGGCCTTGATGCGAAAGCGCCGGCCGTGCAAGCGCAAGTACACCTCCGTCAAGCGCGGGTGTGCAAGTGCGCCGGCCCGCGCAAGCCGCGCCAGGACGTTTCGTACGGTGAGACCGGGCTCGACTTGAATTCGCAGCGCGCTCGAGGCCGGGCCCGGGGCGCGGAAGTCGTGCTCCAGCCACGCCGCACCGCCGTATACGCCCGCGCCCATCAGGAGGATGAGCAGCCCCAGCAGCGCGAGGGCTTTCGGCGCTCGCATGCTCATGCGTGAGCTCCAAGCAGCGGCTCCATCAGAGGTTCGCTCATGGGTGGGGCCTTCGCGGTGCGATTATGCGCTGGGCGCCACCGCGCTGGCCCGTGACCGGATCTCAGCTAAAGCGGCGAAAGACGACCGAGCCGTTGGTGCCGCCGAAGCCGAAGGAATTCGAAAGCGTCACGTCGATCCGCATCGGTCGCGCGGTGTTGGGAACGAAATCCAGATCGCACTCGGGGTCGGGGGTGCGGTAATTGATCGTCGGCGGGGCGATCTGATCCCGGAGCGCGAGGATCGAGAAGATGGCCTCCACGACGCCGGCCGCCCCCAGCAGGTGACCGGTCATCGACTTGGTCGAGCTCACGGCGAGGCGCGCGGCGTGCGAGCCGAAAGCGCGCTTGAGAGCGACCGTTTCGGCCTTGTCGCCCGCCGGCGTGGAGGTGGCATGCGCATTGACATATTGAACATCGCCGGGCGAGAGCTGCGCATCCTTGAGCGCGTTTGTCATGGCCATGCGCGCGCCCTCGCCGTCTTCCGGAGGCAAGGTGATGTGGTAGGCATCGCCACTCATGCCAAAGCCGACGAGCTCGGCATAGATGCGCGCGCCGCGGCGGCGGGCGAACTCGAGCTCCTCGAGAACGACCGCTCCTCCGCCGTCGCTCAGCACGAAACCATCACGATCGAGGTCCCATGGACGGCTCGCCTCCTCGGGGGCCTCGTTGCGGGTGGAGAGTGCCTTCGCCTGGGCGAAGCTTGCAAGACCGCACACCGTGGTGGCCATCTCCCCGCCCCCGGCAACGATCAGATCGGCATCGCCGTACTGGATCGTACGCATGCCCAGTCCGATCGCATGGGTCGAGGTCGTGCAGGCCGTCACGACGCCCAGATTCGGGCCCTTGAGTCCGTACTTGATGGAGAGGTGCCCAGCGATCATGTTGATGATCGTCGCCGGGACGAAGAACGGAGAGATCTTCCTTGGGCTGTGCGACTCGAGATAGTCGCCATATTCCTGCTCGATCGTCCACAGGCCGCCGATTCCCGCACCGCAGATCGCTCCGCAGCGGCCCGGATCGGTCTTTGTGAAATCGATGCCCGAGTCGGTCACGGCCTGCATGCCGGCTGCGATACCGTAGTGCATGAAGTCGTCCATGCGGCGAGCCTCCTTCGGGGTGAGGTAATCGCTCACCTCGAAGCCGCGCACCTGGCCACCGATGCGCACCGGGAATGCCGAAACATCGAACCGAGTGACCGGTCCGATGCCGCTCTTGCCGTTGAGGATCGCCTCCCACGCTCCTGCGACCGTGCAGCCCACGGGAGAGATGATGCCGAGGCCGGTGACGACGACGCGACGCTTGCTCACACGCTACCTGTGCCAAATGCGAGGGCGGCCCGCCTGGATGTGCGGGCACCGTGGCCGAATCTTGCGAGAAACGACCCGTCCGCCGTGATCAACTCTTAGTGCGCCGCTCGTTGATGTAGTCGATCGCCTGATGCACCGTGGTGATCTTCTCGGCATCCTCGTCCGGAATCTCGATCTCGAACTCCTCCTCGAGCGCCATCACCAGTTCGACGGTGTCCAGCGAGTCCGCGCCAAGATCGTCGACGAACGAGGCGTCGTTGGTCACCTGTTCTTGCTTCACGCCCAGCTGCTCGGCAACGATGGCCTTTACTTGCTGCTCAACCGTGCTCATTACGCGACTATCCTTTAAGAGTTTGGATCCGCGCGCGCACCACACTGGCGGCACGGGCGCGGTATTGTAGGGGAACACCCCCGGGGGTGCCATACGAGAACGATGCGAGTAATTGTTTTGCTTGACGAAACCTCTCTTGGCCGCCCGCCCCGCGCGCGCCCGCAAGCACACCATTCCCCCGTGTGGTGATAAACCAACGCGCGTGCGAGCTCCAGCCGACCCATTGCACTCGGGCGCAGCTGCGGTGCCTCGCTCGCGGTGGCCGCCTCATGGCATGTACATGCCGCCGTTGACATGCAGTGTCTCACCGGTGATGTAAGCCGCCTCGGGGGAGGCCAGGAACACCACCGCTGCCGCGACGTCCTCGGGCCTTCCCAGCCGCTCCATGGGGATCTGGGCGGTGAGCTGCGCCTTCTGTGCCTCGGTCATCGAGCGCGTCATGTCGGTGTCGATGAAGCCGGGCGCCACGGCATTCACCGTGATGCCTCGCGAGGCCACCTCGCGCGCCAAAGACTTGGTGAATCCCAGCATTCCGGCCTTCGCGGCCGCGTAGTTGGCTTGGCCCGGATTGCCCGTCAGGGCGACGATCGAGGCGATATTGATGATCCGCCCGCGACGCTCGCGCATCATCCGCCGCAGCACGGCCTTAGAGAGCCGGAACACGGCGGTGAGATTGGTCTGCAGCACCTCCTGCCAGTCCTCGGGCTTCAGCCGAAGCAGCAGCATGTCGCGGGTGATGGCCGCGTTGTTCACCAGAATCGTGGGCATCTCACCGGCCTGCTCGAGCTCGGCCAGCCGGGTGGCGATCGATTCCTCGCTGGCCACATCCAGTACGACACCGCGGCCGTTGTATCCGTGCGACGCCAGTTCGGCCTGAAGCGCGGCGGCTCCCTCGGTCGTCGTGGAGGTCCCGATCACGCGGGCGCCTGCGCGGGCCAAGCCGAACGCGATTGCCCGGCCTATTCCGCGGGATGCCCCCGTCACCAGGGCGATCTGACCTTCGAGCATGCCTAGCTCCTGGTACCGCCGACCGCACGCAGCGCGGCCTCGATCGATGCGTCGTCCTCGATGCTCATCGGCTGGCAATCCGGACGCCGCTCGATCCGCCGGTTCAGCCCGGTGAGAACCCGTCCGGGGCCGCATTCGATGATCTGGGCAATCGGGTACTCGGCAAGCGCGCGAACGGTATCGCGCCAGCGCACCGGGGAGGCGAGCTGCCCTCCCATCAGCGTGCGGATCTCGGCGGGCTCGAGGTGGGTGCGCGCATCAACGGCACTGACCCAGGGGATGCGGGGTGCGGCGAACGCCACGCGCTGGAGATGCTCTGCGAAGCGTGCAGCCGCCGGTCGCATCAGGCTGCTGTGGGAGGGCACGCTGACCTGCAGCTCAACGACACGCTTGGCGCCGAGCGCCGTGGCCGCCTGCATCGCATGCTGGACCGCTGCGCGCTCGCCGGCGATCACGACCTGTGCGGGCGCATTGAAGTTCACGGCCTCGACGACCCCGCTAGCGGCTGCGGTGCGGCAGGCCTCGAGCACCTGCGCATCCTCGAGGCCCACAATTGCCGCCATGCCGCCTGCCCCGTTCGGCACGGCCTCTTGCATGATGCGGCCGCGGAAGCTCACCAGATCCGTTGCAAGCCGGAAATCGAGCACGCCCGCGCACACCAGCGCGGTGAATTCTCCGAGGCTGTGGCCGGCCACGGCCGCCGGGTGACCCCCGCCGCAACGCTGCCACAGACGCCACAGCGCAACTCCCGCCGCAAGCATCGCCGGCTGGGTATTCTCGGTCGCATTGAGCCGCTCGGCAGGTCCGCTCTGGGTGAGCTCCCAGAGGTCGTGGCCGAGCACCGCCGAGGCCTCCGCAAATGTCGTGCGCACCTCCTCGGTCGCCGCCAACGAGGACAGCATGCCGAGCGATTGGGATCCTTGACCCGGAAAGACGAATGCGAAAGACACTGTCGCGGCCCCTGAAAAATGGCGCGCGATTATACCGGCTCGGCCCTGGGTGCGAGCGCGATCGCGGCGAGCACTCCACCGAGTGCCCCGTACAGATGCGCATCGACGACCACGGCGGCCCCGTGCAGAAACGGCAAGGCGCCCACCCACTGCTCATAGGTCAGCTTTCCAACGAGGAGCCCCGCGAGTATCCAGCCATCGGGCTCGCGACGCCGCAGGTGGGCGAGCGCCCCGGCCGCCAGGACCCCATGCAGCGCTCCGGAGGAACCCACGTACCACAGCAGGGTCGAATCACCGATCCACAGCCCGACATCGATGGCGGCCACGGCGCTCGCCACGATGAGCAGCCAGGCTCGCGGGGAGTAGTCACGGGCGAACAGCATCCACAGCAGGACGAGACCCAGCACGTTGAGCAGCGCATGCGCCAGGCTCAGATGAACGAGATGTCCCGTGACCCAGCGCCACCATTCACCGGTGGCGAAGGCGTCGCGCTGATAGCGCAGCATGCGCCGCGCCGCATCGCCCCCCAGCTCCGGGATCAGCAGGACGAGCGCCACGAGTGCAAGCGCCAGCCCGCTGCGGCCGTCGCAGTTCAGCGACCGGGCCCACTGCCGCCACGCCCGTGTCCGCGGCTCGCCCATCGAGGGGCCGCTGCGGAACCCATCCGCAGTATTGGGCCCCTTCGCAGGATTGTCAGGAGTCATTTGTTATGATCCGGCGCCAGTTGATCGGCTGTACACCCTGCAACGGACGCACACGGATGGAACGCATCGATATGCTCGACTCTCGCTCGATTCGTCGCTCGCTGGGGCGGCCGCGCCACTCCCGCGGGTTCACGCTCATCGAGATCATGGTGGTCGTGGTCATCATCGGACTGCTCGCGGCGATGATCGTACCGTCGGTGGTCGGCCACGTGGAGCAAGCACGCGTCACGCGCGCCCACCAGGATATCCAGGCGCTCGGCACGGCGCTCACGATGTACCGCATCGATAATTTCAAGTATCCGACGACCGATCAGGGCCTCAAGGCGCTCATCGAGCGTCCCGCCGATCCAACCATCAAGAATTGGCGCGACGGCGGCTACATTCAGCAGGGCTCGCTCAAGGACCCGTGGGGCAACGATTACCAGTACATCTACCCGGGCACTCATGGACACGAGTA
The DNA here is from genome assembly GCA_035524075.1 of Steroidobacteraceae bacterium. GTDB lineage: Bacteria > Pseudomonadota > Gammaproteobacteria > Steroidobacterales > Steroidobacteraceae > JASHUC01. Next base: position 14,315 of record DATKPP010000016.1, read on the forward strand.
TGACCTCTACTCGCTGGGCGCCAATGGCGAGGAGGGCGGCACCGACAGCGCAACCGTGATCGGCAACTGGAACCTGGATAGCAATGGCTCCAGCAGCAGCGGCGGAAACGGGGCGCCTGGCGGAGGCTAGCCGCGCGCAGGCGGCACCGCGCTCGCGGCGCGGACTGGCGCCGCTGCCAGGGGCAACTCGCGGCTTCACGCTGATCGAGCTGCTCGTCGTCTGCGTCATCATCGGCATCATCGTTGCCGGTGCGGTGCTGTCGATCTCGGTGCTCGGAAAAGACCACGCGCTCGAGACCGAGCGTGACAGGCTCCTTGCGCTGCTCGACTACGCCCGTGACCAGGCCTCGCTTCAAACCCGCGAGCTCGGTCTGTACTGCACCGACGATGGGTACCGCTTCCTGGCCTTCGACCCGCGTACCAATCTCTGGAAGGACATCACGGACGATGAGGCTCTGCGCGCGCGTCCCCTGCCCGATGGGCTCTCGATTCATCTCGCCGTGGAGTCCCACGATATCGTTCTCACGAGCGCAGCGAAGGCCGACAAGCTCCCCAAGACCGACCCGCAGAACTACAAGCCGCACATCATGATCTTCTCGAACGGGGACCTCACCTCATTCGCGTTGACGCTCGAGCGTGCCGGCACCGACCACGCCGCGACGATCGCGCCGAACCCGGACGGTCGGCTCGAGGTGCGCGCCACCTCCGACAGCGACTCCTCCGACAGCGGCTCCTCCTCATGAGGGCCTCGCGCGGTTTCACGCTGATCGAGGTGCTCGTGGCTCTGGCGATCGTCGCGATCGGCATGGCGGCCGTTCTGGAGAGCATCGGCTCCTCCGCCGATTCGGCCGTGTACCTGCGTGACAAGACCCTGGCAGAGTGGATCGCTTTGAATCAGCTCTCGCAGGCGCGGCTCGCCGCCCAGGCGCCCGCAGTTGGCAGCAGCAACGGCGAGCTCGACTACGCTGGCCGGCACTGGCGCTGGCGCCAGGAGATCTCCGACGGAGGGTTCCCGGGCATCCTGCGCATCGACGTGTCGGTCCAGCAGGCCGACACGCCCAAGGGCGAGGATGCTCCGTGGATCGCATCGGTGAGCGGCGCCTTCGGCAACGCGCTCGCCCAGCCGCAGCTCATGTCGGTCTACAACGAGTACGTCCCGCTGCCCCAGAGTGGCGAGGGCTCGAGCTCGAGCTCCTCGGGCACCCCTCAAGCCTTCGGCGCCCCGGGAGGACTGCCGCCGTGACCTGCGCATCTTGCGCTGCAAACGGTGCAACCGTAAGGCTGCGTGGGGACTGCGGCGCGCCGGGCTTCACCCTGATCGAGCTCCTGGTGGCCCTCTTCATCACCGCGGTCATCTTCACGATGGGCTACGGCGCCATCAACCAGGCCCTGAAGAGTCGCGACGCGCTCCAGCAGCAGCAGGATCGCCTGATCGCCGTACAGAATGCCGTGCGAATTCTGGTGCAGGATTTCACCCAGCTCGTGCCGCGGCCCGTGCGCGATGTGCTCGGGCAAAGCTCGCTACCCTGCCTCATGGGGAATCCGAACGGTATATCCCTCACCGCGGGTCTCGCCGGCACGTCCGGCCTCGGCGGCTCGAGCGGTCTGAATGACTCCAGCACGCTCGCCAGCTCCTTCAACTCATCGAGCTCGAGCGCCGGCGGCCTGGGTAGTCCGTTCAGCCTGGGCGGATCGAGCAGCTCGGCAAGCTCGAGCAGCTCAGGTGGCTCGAGCAGCTCATCGAGCAGCTCGGGCTCCGATGCGAATGGGCTCGACCTGGTCGTCCTGACTCGCACCGGCTGGGCCAACCCCGCGGGGATTCAGCGTCCGGCACTCGAGCGCGTGTCGTATCGGCTGGAGAACGGCAAGCTGCGCCGCCTGCATTGGCCGGAGCTCGATGTGATGCAAGCCACCCAGCCTGTCTCTCAAGAGCTTCTCGATCATGTGAAATCGATCACATTTCGCTATCTGACGGATGCGCGTCAATGGACGGACCAGTGGCCCCCCGCGACGACCGTCGTCACCTCACCGCTCGCGGCCAATCCGACCTTGCGCATGCGTCCGCTCGCGGTCGAGGTCACCCTCGAGCTCGAGGATTGGGGCCGGATCGTGCGCATCATCGAGATTCCCGCTTGAGAGCCCCCCGGCCCTTCGCGCGCAACCAGCGCGGCATCGCGCTCCTCACGGCGATTCTGCTGGTGGCTCTCGGGACGATCCTGGCCGCCGCGCTGGGGTACGCCACGGCGATGACCGCGCGTCGCAGCCAGGGCACGTTTGCGTTCGACCAGAGCATCCTGGTGGCCGAGGCCGGCGAAGCGCTCGCTGCGTATGCCTTGCAGCAGAGCCGCGTCAACTATCCGCAGGCTGATGCTCCGGGCCAGCCGTGGTCCATGCCCTATGGGCCCGCCGAGGTCGTGCCCGGCATCACCCTCGAGGCGAGCCTCGAGGACATGCAGGGGCGGTTCAATCTCAACAACCTCGTGGACGACAACGGCCAGATCGATCCGAATGCGCTGCAGGCGTTCCAAAACCTGCTCGAGATCCTGGGTCTCGAGACCAAATGGGCACCGCAGATCGCCGATTGGATCGATGCCGACAGCCTCGCCTACGGACCCGACGGTGCGGAGGATGCCACGTACCTTGCGCAGATGCCGCCCTACCGCACAGCCAACCGCCAGATCACCAGCCCGAGCGAGCTGCTCGCATTGCCCGGCTTCGGCCCCGTGCGCTATGCCCGCATCGAGCCCTTCGTCGCCGCCCTGCCCCGGGGCACCAAGATCAACGTCTGCACCGCCCCCGGTCCCGTTCTGGATTCACTCGCACCCACCGGAGAGCGCCAGTACAGCAGCCTCGATCCGGAGAGCCTCGCAAAGCAACGGGCTGACGGTTGCTTTCCGACGATCACGGAATACCAGGCTGCCTTCAAAAGCACGACCGGCGCGGCGAGCAGCCTCGCCATGACGAGCGTGTCGCAGCAATCCGACTACTTTCGCCTGCGGAGCATCGTGGACATTGGCAGCTCGGAGTTCTACTTGTACAGTCTCCTGCATCGCGAGAACAACCGCTTGCATGTGATCGAGCGCAGCTTCACGGCCGACTGAGGGCCATTTGGGGTTGAATTGATCGATGGCAGACTGGCTCCTCATCCGCTTGCCTCATACCACGGGCGCTCCGGTTTCCTGGCTCGTGGCCGACAGTTTGGGACGGATCGTCATGCCGCAGCAGAAGGGCACGCTGCTGCAGGCGGCCTCGCTCGGCACCACGCGCCGCGTGTGTGTCCTGGTTCCGCCGGGCGATGTGGTGCTCACCGAGGTGGAAGTACCCCTTAGATCGGGCGTCAAGATTCAGCAGCTCGTCCCGTTTGCGCTCGAGGAGCAGCTCGCCGAGGACATCGACAGCGTGCACTTCGCCGTGGGCCGTCGCGCCACCGAAAGCGGCCGTACTCCGGTTGCCGTGGTGGGGCGCGCGCTGATGCAACAGTGGCTCGCGGAGCTGCACGATGCGGGCTTGGATCCGGAGGCGATCTATGCCGAAAGCGAGCTCGTGCCGGCCAACCCGGGCCAGTCCGTCGCCCTGCTCGATGAGGACTGTGCCATCGTGCGCGCCGCCGGCGGCCTTCCCGTGACGCTGCCGATCGAGGCTCTCGGCGAGGCCCTGGTCATGAGCTCCCCGCAAGCCGATCAGATCGTCGCCACGGAGCGCACCGGCAGCGGTCTGGTGCTCTATACCGGCGCCGCCGAGTGGCATCAGCACTCCCACCAGGTCGAGGCGATCCGAGACCGGTTCGATGGGATCAAGGTGCAGCTGCTCACGGATGGGCCCCTGGCGCTGTTCGCGCAGCGCGCCCCGGCAGGATCCTCCGACGCGATCAACTTGCTGCAAGGGCCCTATGCTCCGGCGCACTCGGCCGCGAGCAGCTGGAAGGAGTGGCGTGTCGCGGCACTGCTGCTCGTGTGTCTGATCGCACTGCACGCGGTCGGCAGCGGCGCCGAGCTCGTGGCTCTCAAACGCTCCGAGCACGGCCTCGATGCCGCCATCGCCACGACCTTTCGCGCGGCAATGCCCGGCGAGCACAGCACGCTCGATGCGCGGCGGCGAATGGAGCAACGACTCGAGAGCCTCAAGGGTGGCGGCTCCGGCCTGCTCGCGGAGCTCGATGCACTTGCTCGGGCACGCGCCGGTACGCAGGGCACGGCGCTGCGCGCGCTCAATTTTCGCGAGAGCGGCCTCGATCTGACGCTCACCGCCCCGAACGTGCAGGCGCTCGACCAGATCAGCCAGAACCTCAAGGCTGCCGGTTGGCAGGCTGATCTCACTTCGGGCAACCTTGCAGGCAAGCAGTACGAAGGCCGCATCCAGGTCAAGCCAAGAGCCTAGGAGGAGATCGCAGGTGCCCGCGCTGGTTCAATGGTTTGAATCGCTCGCCGAGCGCGAACGCCGCTTTGTTCTGGTGGGTGTCCTTGCGATCGGAGTGGCGGTGGTCGTGGGGCTCGTTGCGCTCGACCGCAGCGTCGCGCACGCACAGATGCGCCTGGCCCACAAGCAAGCCGACCTGGCCTGGATGCGCAGCGTCGCCCCGCAGCTCGTGTCCGCCGCACCGAGCGCCGCCGTGCCCACCACCCAGCGATCGCTCATGATCGTGATCGACGATGCTGCGCGCGAGGCGGGCCTTGCCAGCGCGCTCACCAGCCGGGAGACGAGCGGTCAGAGCGGCTTGCGTGTGCGGCTCGAGCGAGCCCCATTTGACACACTCGTCGGCTGGCTCGCGCGGTTGTCCGAGCAACGCGGCATCCGGGTGGACTCCGCCACGATCGACAGCGCGGGTGCACCCGGCATGGTCAATGCGGGAATCGTGCTCGAGGCCTCACGCTGATGCGCGAACTGCGGCGCCGATGAACCGCGGCCCCTGGATCGCCGCGGGCGCAGCGGCGGCATTTCTGATCGTCCTGATTGCGCGGTTCCCAGCCCGGTGGGCTGCCGGCCTCTTGCCGCGTGGCACCAGCTGCGCGCAGCTCGCCGGCACCCTCTGGCGCGGTACCTGTACCGGGCTCGTCGCAGCGGGGGCGCCGCTCGGGGATCTCTCATGGAGCACCCACCCGCTGGGGCTGCTCACCGGGAAGCTGTCGCTGACCGTGTCACTTAGCATGGCGAGCGGCAACGCGCGGTCGAACGTCGCATTGAGTCCGACCGGAGCGATCAGCGCCGAGGGTTTGAGAGCTAGCCTGCCGCTCAATCACGCACTGCTCTCGCAGGTGCCGCCGAACGTGCAGGGAGTCATGGCGATCGACCTCGCCGCGCTGCACTGGAACGGCAAGCGGGTGACCTTGCTGCGCGGTCAATTCGACGTGCAGGGACTTGCAATTCAGGGCGAGCCGCTCGGGGATTACCGCCTCACCTTTCCCGGCGACTCGAGCGACGAGCCGGTAGGTCGGCTGGCGGATCTCGGCGGTCCGCTCTCCGTCGAAGGCACGCTGCGACTCACGCGCGAGCCGGGCTTCGTGCTCGATACGCTCGTGGCGCCGCGCGCGAATGCACCGCGCGAGCTCGTTCAGGACCTGCGATACCTGGGCTCGCCGGATGCCGAGGGCCGGCGTCCGTTCTCTCTCGCCGGCACGTTCTGAAGCGGCGCGGAGCCTGCGCGGCTCGCATGCCCCAGGTTCGCCTCGAGAGCGGCCCCGAGCGCCGCCTGGTTGGCATCGAGTGCCCGCTCGACCGCCGCAGGCCTTGCCTGCTCCCACACCGTCAGCAGCCCCCGCCGTTGCAAATCAGTCAAGCGGTCCAGGCTCTCTCGATAGGAAGCATGAGCCGCCTGCAGGCTTCGAGCGCGCGCGGCGGAGCGCTGAGTGGCCGCGAGCGCCTCGTACGCGCTTGCCAGCTCCGCGTAGCACTCTGCAACGAGCGCGCGAAAATCCGGAAACGCCAGTTCGCTCGAGCGCAGCGGGGCCATCGTTCCAAGCGCCTGCTCGAGGTCGGCCACCCCGCGTGCCACCTCTCCGCCATGCGACTCGAGGGCCCCGATCCGCTCGTATGCATGGGCGACGTAGGATCGAGCGCGTGCATTGGCCGGGTCGGCGGCCAGGACGGCCTGCACATCCGGCAACGCGCTGCGGTAGCTCGCAAGCGCCTGTGCGCCTCGACCCCGCTGCTCCTCGATCTCGCCCCGCAGGATCGCCGCGGCGCCCCGGAAGGTTCTCAGAGTGTGGTTGCTTGGATCCGCACTCATGAGCTGGGAGAGCATGTCCAGGCAGGTTTGGGCCTCGGCCGCCGCGCGCTCGAGCTGGCCTCTGTGCTCGAGAATGCGGGCGGTCACGAAATGATCGCCTGCACTGTGCGTCAGAACGTCCATGCTCACGCGCGGATCACTCGCGACGATCCTCCGGCGGATGTCCATGCCATGGCGATTGCTTGCCTCGGCCTCGTCCAGGCGGCCTGCATCGACCGCCGCATCCGCAAGGTAGAAATACTGGCCCGCGAGACCATCGAGCGCCCGCGCATCCGGGTTGCCAGCGACCGCCCGCTGGAACTGCTGCGCCGCGGCCCGATAATTGACGAGCGCTGCATCGAAGTGCCGCAAGCCATCGAGTGCCACGCCGATCTGCCGGTAGCTGGTCGCCAGCGCGCGAGCGGCCGCGGCGTCGCGTGGGGCGGCGTCGGCCATTCGCTGCCGAATGGTGAGCGCCTTGCGGTAGCTCTCGAGCGCGGCGTTCGCGTTGCCGAGATTTCCGTAGTAGCCGTTGCCTTGCAGGTCACCGAGCAGCGAATAGGCCGCGGCCAGCTCGCGCTCGAGAGGCGCATCTCCGCCCGCATCGCGGGCCAGGCTGTCGAGATACTGGAGCGCCCGATCGATGATCAGCTGGCGCGCGGCGGTGGAGCCCGGCAGATCCTGAATCGCTGGATAGATCTCCCCCGTGAGGGAGCTGGCAAGCCGGTGAACGTCATCGAAGCGGCGCTCGGCACGCGCGCGCTCTGCTTGCGCAATCCGAGCCTCGTTCCAGATGATGCCCGCGCACGCCATCAACGCCGTCGAAAGCATCGCGCAGAGAATCGCCGCAGCGGTGTGGCGCGCCAGGAATCGCGAGCAGCGATAGCCGAGCGTGTCGGGGCGGGCGAGCACCGGCCGGCGTTGCAGGTGGGCGCGAATGTCCGCCGCGAGCTGCTCCGCCGAGCTGTAGCGACGCTCCGGCTCGGGGTGGATCGCCTTCAGCACGATGTTGTCGAGATCGCCGACCAGCCGCCTGGACAGGGCGCTGCGCATCATCGGCAGGGGGAGCGCATCGGGCGGCGGCGGACCCCGCCGCACGAGGGTGCTCGGTCTGGTGGCAGCTCCCTGCGCGGAGACGAACATTGCGTGCGGTCCGAACCCCGTCAGCAGCTCGTAGAGCACCACTCCGAGGGAGTAGATATCGCTTGCCGTGGTGATCGCCTCGCCCCTCATCTGCTCGGGGCTGGCGTACGCCGGGGTGAGCAGCCGCACCATGCTCACCGTGGCAGTGCTCCTGAGCGGGGCGCGCTCCGGATCGAGGATCTTGGCGATACCGAAGTCCAGCAGCTTCGGAATGCCATCAGCCGTCATGAGAATATTGCTTGGCTTGATGTCGCGGTGAATGATCAGGCGCTGATGCGCGTAATGCACTGCCGAGCACACTTGCACGAAAAGGCGCAGTCGCTCGGCAAGATCGAGCTGGCGAGCAGCGCAGTAGCGATGGATCGGCTGTCCATCCACGAACTCCATGATCAGGTACGGCAAGCCCTCGGCGGTCGTGCCGCCATCGAGCAACCGAGTGATGTTCGGATGATCGAGGCTCGCCAGAATCTGGCGCTCACTGTGCAGGCGCTTGAGCACGAAGAACGAGCTGCCGCCGGCGCGGACCAGCTTGATTGCGACGACTTGCTCGAACTCGTCGTCCCTGCGCGCAGCGCGATACACCTTTCCCATGCCACCGCTGCCGAGCTCTTCGATGATCTCGTACGCACCCACGCGCGCGCCGAGCAGCGGATCGCGCACCATGAGGCCCTCGGCCGCATGCAGCGCCGCCGCGAGTGCGGCGGGCGTCGTGCGCAGCGCCTCGGGAATCTCTTCGTTTGCCGTGAGCAGGGTGTCGAGCTCCGAACGAAGGCCGGGATCGCACACCGAGATGTGGTCGAGGTAGGTGAGGCGCTCACCCGGGCCGAGCTGCATGGCCTCATGCAGAACGGACTTGAGCTGCTCCCAGCGCTGCGGCGTCATGACCACCCGGTCGTGTTGTTCTTTTGCGAGCCCGTCGGCGTTCTCGCTCCGCAGGGGATGATAGCAGCTCCGCCGCTTGCGGAGGTCGCACCGTGCATCCGGGGTGCTGACTTGCCATAGAAAAAGTTATGGACTAAAATTTCTATAGAAATTAAACATCGAGCCTACTCATGACCCAGGCCGCCCCGGAGGCGTTGAGCGCCAGCGTTCTGTCCAAGGCCGCGGTGCGCGCCGCGGACCGAATGGGCTTGCGCCAGTCCGACCTTGCCAAGGTGCTCGGGTTGAGCGCTGCGACCGCCTCGCGCTTGCGGGCAGGCACCTGGCAGCTATCCGCCGGTACCAAGCCCTGGGAGCTGGCCACTGCATTCGTGCGCGTGTATCGCTCGTTGTCGGCCATCACCGGCGGCGGGACGGAGGCCATGCGCAGCTGGCTGCATTCGGGTAACCAGGCGCTGGGAGCAGAGCCGGCTGTGCGGATCCTGAGCGCCGAAGGATTGATCTCTGTCCTCCACTATCTGGACGCCGCCCGCGGTCGCATCTGAGGCGACCCGCCGCGAGCTTGCCCTCTGGCGAGCCGTGGAGGCACAGCATCTGGTTGCCACTCGGGCGCTGGTGGATTCCCTGGCCGAGCAGGAAGTCCTGGAAGCCCTGCTCGAGCAGTCGAAGCCGCCCGTCGCTGCCGCGTGCGCCAGGCTCGACTACCTGCTCTACACGCCCTTTCGCTATCCGCCCTCGCATTACGGGTCGCGTTTCCGAAGCCCTGCGGACCCGGGCGTGTGGTACGGCGCAGAGCACATCCGTACCAGCTGTGCCGAGCTGGGTTACTGGCGCTGGCGTTTCGTCATGGATAGCCGGGGCCTCGCCAGACTGGACGGCGTCGCGCACACACTCTATCAGGCGAGCGCGCGCGGTTTGGCAGTGGACCTGCGCGAGAGCCCCTTCGCGCGCGATGCGTCAGGCTGGCTCCATCCGGAGGACTACTCCGCGTGTCAGCGTTTCGCCCAGGCGGCGCGCGCCGCAGACATACGGCTCATCGCGTATCAGTCGGTACGCGATCCCCAGCATGCCACCTGCGTCGCAGTGCTCGATTGCCGCGCCTTCGTCGGCGCCGGTGGCGTGCGCCGCCGGCAAAGCTGGTTTCTGAGCGTCGATCGGAAACGAGCCTCCTGGGTGCGGGCGGGTGAGCGCCGCAGAGAAGCCTGGGAGTTCGTGTTCGCGGTGACTTAGCGCGTGCTCACCTCCTGAAGGATCTGCATCGACGGGACGTACACCCCGGCACGTACCCTCTGCGCACCGGCGAGCGCTGTGCCGAGCCTCAAGGCCCTCTGCATCTCGAGCTCGGCATGGCCCGCTCCGCAAGCGGTGCTGCCGCCAGGTTGATCTGCCAGCGCCGGCCTGAAATTCACCAGCCACCGCACCTCGTGCGCATCCACGAACATGCGGTCGATCGTGAGCGTCTCGATGCGCCCCGCATCCACGCCGCTCAACCGGTATCCCGCCCGGGGACCCCTGTGCTCGGTCGAGAAGATCCACTGCAGCTGGGCATCTGCAAGGCATCGCTCCCACAGCGTCGTCGCGCGGAGCACTTCCTCCTCGAGTTCCGCCCCCGCCAGTCCCAGGCGTACAAGCCTCTCCCGCAGCGCAGCGGCTGTCGTGGGACTTCCGGGTCGTGGCAGCGAGCCCCGCCGCGCACAGCGCCTGAGCTCATCACAGATCGAGCGTTCGGCGGGGATCTCGGGCAACAACGACAGGGTGCGCGCACCCAGTGACGCCTCTACGTCGAGATTCTCACGCTCGCCCGAGAACACGGTCCGTACGTCAATGAGGGGTCCATCGGGGAGCTCCGGAAGCTGCCAGTCTGCCGTGAGCCGGATGAGAGCCGTGCGCCGTGAGTGGGCGATCGCTCCCCCCGCGAGCGAGTCGGCGGCGACGATGGCACCCGCTGCAGGTGGTGCGGGATCCTCGGCCCGCGGAAACTCTGCACCGACCGCTGGCCAGAGCGCTGCCAGCAGCGTCCCCGCCCGCGGCGCCGCTGGTGCCGGGGCGCCCGCGTGTGCGCCTCTGGTGAGGGGCAGATCGCCGAACAGGTGCAGCTCGTACCGGGCCCGCGTGGCCGCCACGTAGAGCAAACGCACGCGCTCGTGAGCCGCCCGCCGCGCCTGGAGCGATTTGAGATACTCGCCGAGCGTGTGGTCTGTCTGTCTTCCGAGGGCCGCGATCGGGGCGAGGAGCAGGTCGCTCCCCTCCTCCTCTCGGGGCAGCTCGAGCCAGCGCAGCAGTGGCTCGGCGCTCGGTCTGAGCTTGCGTCCAAGCCCCGGCAGCAGCACATGGTCGAACTCGAGACCCTTCGCACGATGGATCGTCATGATCTGAACTGCCCCTGCAGCCGGCTCATGCGAGGCGTAGAGCTCCTCGAGGCGACCCTCGAGCGAGAGCGGGCCGGTCCAGTCAGGCTCCTCCGACCAGCGTGCCAGGTGCTCGAAGAAGGAACGTGCATGATCCAGGTCTGCGTCGCTGGCACAGGCAGCAGGTCCCCCCAGCCGATGCCATGTGGCCTCCACCCACCTCGCCGGCTTGGATCGATCCCGTTGCATGAGCGCCTGCTCGAGTGCGGAGCGTGTGCGGGTGAGCCGCGCGCGGGCTGCAGGTGGTAGCCGCACGACCGTCAGCTCATCGCTCATGGCGTCCCAGACGCACCGCTGCGGGAGGGGCTCGCTGAGGACGCCGAGCTCGCTCAAAGTCAGCCCACACCACGGTGCGCGCAGCACCGCAAGCCACGCCGTGCGATCCTCGAGATGATGCAGCGCCCGCGCCAGGGCTTGCAGATCCCGCACGACCGGCAGCTCCGCGAGCGCTACCAGATCGACGCCTGTCACCGCGATGCTCGCCGCACCGAGCGCAGCGACGATCGGCGGCGCGTGCGAGCGCGCCGTGAGCAGTATCGCGATGCTCGCCCGCGCGTCGTCGCTTTGCAGACGCCGGACGAGGTCGACGATCGCTTGCGCCTCGGCTCGTGGATCGGAGGCGGCACTGGCGTGCCAGCGCACCACGCCCTCGCGTGCATCCGTGCGGGCGGGGATCGAGGGCCGATAACGCACCGCACTCGCACGGGCGTCGTCGACCTGGGGAAAGCAGCGCGGAAATACCCGGTTGGCCCACGCGACGAGCTCGGGGGCCGAGCGAAAATTCTGCGCCAGTGCAAGAGGCCGTAAGCGTCGTCCGCCCAGACCGTGCGTCGAGGCCCGCAGGAACAATCCAACCTCGGCCTCGCGGAACTGATAGATCGACTGCATGGGATCGCCCACGACGAAGAGCGTGCGCCCGTCGCCTTCCTCCCACATTGCCGTGAGCGCCTCGAGCAGCCGAACTTGCTCGAGGGAGGTGTCCTGAAACTCGTCGACGAGGATGTGTCGAAGGTCCGCGCCGAGACGCAGGGCAAGGTCGGTCGGTGCACCCTCGACCATGAGCGCCTGGCGTGCCGCCGCCGCCACGGCGGTGTGATCCGCGCGCCCAGTCTCTCGAAACAGCACCTCGAGCTCGCTCGCCGCAAGACGCAAGACTCGCGACAGGGCCGAAAGCGCTCGTGCGTCCTCCGGTCGGAGCTCCGGATGCGGCAGTCGCGCGAGCTCGAGCAATAGCTCACGCGCCCCGCGCACGCTGGACAGGTGCGACAACCAGTGCGCCATGCGCTCCCGTAGCGGCTGGTCATCCGCCGGGAAGCCCTCCCGGGTGGTAAAAACCTTGCGCCAGTGACCCTCACGCGTCAGCGCAAGGCGTGCAAGAGCCTGCCACTGCGGCAGTGTCAGCTGATGAGTCTCCACGAAGCCCGTTCCGATCTCCCACGAGCCCGCGTTGCGATGCTCCCCGCGCTCACGATGACTCGCTGCCGCAGCTGCAAGCTGCGCACCCGCCTCGAGCAGCCCGCTCGGGATGAGTGCCTGTGCCTCGCTCAGCCGCGCCCTGACAATGGCCCGCAAGCTTTCCTCCACCCGGCCGCACAGGTCGGCATCCTGTAGCAGCCTGGGGAGCCAGTGCGCGCGAGCCTCGAGCATCTGCGTGAGCAGTCGCTCGAAACGCCCGAAGTCGTTATCCAGCCGGGCAAAGAGCAGCCCCGTATCCGCCTGCAGCGCGGCGTCTGTCTCGGCATCCACAAGCGCGCGGCGTGCGGCGGCCTCGAATAGCGTACGTGGCCGATCGATGATCTCGCTCTGCCCGATGGCGCGTGCAGCGAGCGGCAGTCGCGCGGCAAGCGAGCGGTTGAGCGCATCGATCGTTTGGATGCGCAGTCGCCCCGGATTCGTCCGCAGGTCCCAGCCGAGCCTCGATGAGCGCTCCTGGGCGGCACGCGCCAGGTCCCGAATCCTCGCCTCGTGCTGCGAGCGCCCCTGACTCTCGTCAAGTGCTGGCGGGTCCGGCGGGTCGCTCGAGCGCAGAGCCTGCAGCAAGCGCTCGCGCATCTCGCCGGCGGCCTTGCGCGTGAAGGTGATTGCGAGGACCTCCTCGGGCTCGTCCACCGTCGCAAGCAACCTCAAGAAGCGCTGCACCAGGACGCTCGTCTTTCCGGAGCCGGCCGGTGCCTCGAGCGCAATCGATAGATGCGGATCGAGCGCGCACTCGCGTGCCTCGGCGTCGCAGCTCGCCGCGGCCTCTGAGGTGGATGACGGGCCGCAGCCGCTCACCACGTCAGGGCAAGCGCGTCAGGGCAAGCCTGCATCGAGAGCCTCCGGCGGGGTTGTCTCTGCGATGCGGCAGAGCGCGTGGAGATGGCAGATGCGGCAGGCATGCGCGCTGGGATCCACCGCGGCTGAGCCGGCGAGGAAGGCGCCTGCGAGGCCCTCGAGCGCTCCTCGCCAGCGCGCCACTTGGGCCTGCCACTGCCTTGCGAGCTCGAGCTGCGGAAGGCGACCCGAGCGATCCGCGAGCCCACGATACCTGACACGCTCCCCGCCCAGATGGATGGTGGCAAGCGCGACCACGCTGTCCCCGACCGCGAGCAGATACGCGAGCAGCTGCGGATCGGAGATGCGCTCCGCCAGCCAATCCGGCGCGGCCGCTCGACCGCTCTTGTAATCGAAGATGATGCGGGACCCGTCTTGCAGCTCGTCGATCCGGTCGATCCGCAGATCGATGGCGGCACCTGCAAGCTCGAGCCGAGTACGCCGCTCGAGCGCAGACACCCGAAAGGCCGGGCGCTCACGCTCGAGCTTCGCAAGCTCGCGCAGCAAACGCACGGCGCGACTCTGCTCGCGTTGCATCGCCCCTCCCGTGCGCCCCGCAGAGTGTGCCGCCGTAGCCGGAACTTGCGCCAGCTCCAGTGTTGCGTGCGCCACGCATTCCTCCACCACCGCGCCGAGATTGCCGCTTCCCTCGACGGCCGCCAGACCATCCGAGTCGCGCAGCCGCCCCCAGAGCAGCTCGAGGGCACGGTGCAGAAGGCGCCCGCGCAAGCGCGGATCGATCCCGGGTCGTGGTGCCTCGAGCCGAGCGCATGACAGTCTCAGCTCCGCATAGGCTCGGAAAGGACAGCGGGCTTGATACTCCAGAGCGCGCACACCACCGGGGAGCGGGGCATGCGCCGGCCAGGGATCCCCAGCGCCATCCTCGAACGGCTCGATGCGACGGACCTGCCGGATGCGCTGCGCAAGGGCTGGCATGCGCTCCCGGGATCGCCACGGCTGCGCCTGGCGAAGCTCCTCGAGCAGCGGCGCAGGAGAGCCTTCGCGATCCTCCACACTGGAGGGCCAGCTCAGAACGAGCTCCGGTGTGGCCCCGTGCCAGCGCCGCAGCAGGGCTCTCGCATGGTCGAGCACTCCGCGAGGAGTCACCCACGGAATTCCGGCGCGGCGCTGCGCGGCGAGCGGGATGAACGGGTCGACCGCGGGAGCCGGCGGCCATGCATCCGCAGACATTCCAGTCACCCAGATTCCGTCGTATCCGACGATCGGGTCGCCCAGAACGCTCGAGACTGTCACGGCCGCATCGCCCGTCGCCGGTGCGAACGGGGTGCGCGCCGCGAGGGACTCCAGCAGCTGCAACGCCTGGTGAGCAGAGACGCTCCCGACGTGAGCACCGAGCGATGCCCACTCGGCGAAAAGCTCGGCCAAGCGTTCCCAGGTTTGCTGTTCCACGCTCGAGAGCGTGCGCGCTCCGGGCCACCCGATCGCGCGGAGCGCTGCATCGAAGCGCCGCCCCCACTCCACGAGGCGAGCCTGCCCAGGAGAGCCCAGGGCGCGAATGGCAGCACTGACAACCTCCTCGAGCGCCTGCGCGGGCCCGCTCAGACCGCCGTGCGCACTCGCCAGCGCATGGATCAGATCGCGGGCGCTCAACTCGGTGGGCAGCACGCGCCGCAGCCACACATCGAGCTGCGCCCGCTCGCCAGCGCTCGGGACACCCCAGAACGATCCTCGCAGCCAAGCGCTGCAGGCCTCGAACTCCAGGGTTCCGATCAGAAGCCTCCACGTCGCGAGCGCGTGGCGCACGAGCGGATAGCCGTTGAGGGATTCACCACCTTCCAGGGCGAGCGCGGCAAGCGTCGAGGCTGCGGGTGCGCTGAGCGCACCGTGCGGATCCAGAGCTTGCCCGAAGACTCGACGTGCCTCCTCGCGGCGCGAGTCCAGATCGGGAATCAGGACGAGCAGATGCGCTGCGGGCTGGGCAGCGATCCGCTCGCAACACCAATCAGCCGCAAGCTCGAGCTCCTCAGCTCGGTTGTGCGCGCAGGCGACATATACCGCGCCCGTTGCATGGGGCGTCGCAGGCTCGCGCTGGCCAGCTCCCGATGGCCGCGCACGCTCGACGAGCCTGCGCTGCACCGGGCTCAGCGCCCCGAATCCGGCGAGCAAGACCGCACGACCGGGATTCCAGGATTCAAGACGCGGACTGAGCTCGTGACTGGCGGTGACGCCGGTTGCCCGGCAATGAGCCTCGAGGCGCCCAAGCGCCTGATCCAGCACCTCCGACTCGGGGGTTGCAGCTACGCGCAGCGCCGACCGCGGGATGTGCCACTCCGACAGGGTTCGCGCAGCGCGGCGCAGAGATTGCGCCAAACGCTCCCCTTGAGGCCATGGGCTGTCGAGGGTCACCTCCTCGGCCATCCGACGCCACAGCAGCCACTCCTCGGTGGATCTCAGCGGACGCGGGACGGCTTCACCGGACTCCGCCGCACGAAATGCCTCGCGCTCGAGCCAGGTGCCGAACGCGGCCACATCGGGGGTGGGCCACGCACGCTTTCCGCTTGCGAGCTGGGTTGCCGCATAGGCGAGCCGCACGGCCGCCGCCCTCTGCCGGGACGGCACGATCAGGGTCGAGCCGCTTTCCAGATGCTCGCGGAGTGCGGGCGCGAGACGCTCGTTATCCGAAACGGCCCGAGGCATCGACGACCGTGCCTGCTCCCGGCATCTGCCCGCTCTCCGCATAGCCCTGCAGCACTTCCTCGATGCGGGCGAAGACCGTCTTGAGCAGCGCCGCATCCGGCAAACTGGTGATGCGAAAGTGCGTGCGATAAGGCACGTTGAAGCTCACACCCGGGGCGATGAGCACGTGCTTGCGCTCGAGCAGGTCGAGCGCAAAGCGCTGATCGTCGAAGCCCGGCAGCTCGCTCGTTGCGACCTCGACGAAGGCGTACATGGCGCCGGGCGGCGGTGCGAGTCTCAGGAAGCGACTGGCACCTACTCCGGCGAGAATGGCACGCCGCGATTCGTACAGACGGCCGCCCGGGGCCACCAGCTCGCCGACGCTCTGATAGCCGCCCAGCGCCGTCTGAACCGCCCACTGTCCAGGCACATTGCTGCAGAGCCGTAGCGAGCTCAGCAGCTCGAGCCCACGCAGGTAATCCTCCGCGCCACGCAAGCGCCCCGAGAACACCGCCCAGCCCACCCGGTAGCCGCACGCTCGATACACTTTTGAAAGCCCGGCGAGCGTCGCACAGAGCGTGTCGCGCACCAGGGTCGCCATCGGCACGAACTCGGCGCCGTCGTAAACCATCTGGTCGTAGATCTCGTCACTGAAGATCACGAGACCGCGACTTTCGGCGAGCCGCACCAGCTGCTCGAGCACGCTGCGCGGGTACACGGCACCGGTGGGATTATTGGGATTGATCACGACGATCGCGCGCGTACGTCGCGTGACCAGCCGCGCGACCTCGTCAGGATCGGGGACGAAGCCGTTCTCCGGGCGACACGGATAGTGCACGGCCTTGCCGCGGTTGAGCGTCACCGCCGCCGTCCACAGCGGATAGTCCGGGCTCGGCACGAGGACCTCATCGCCATCGTTGAGCAGCGCACGCAGCGTGAGGTCGATGAGCTCGCTCACGCCATTGCCGATGAAGACGCTCTCGGCCGTGATGCCCTGCACGCCGCGCGCCTGCTGCTGCATGACGATCGCCTCGCGCGCCGGAAAGATGCCCTGCTGATGGCAATAGCCTTCCGCGTTGGCGAGATTCTCGATCATCGCAAGACGCATGGTCTCGGGCGTGCGAAATCCGAACGCGCCTGGATTGCCGATATTGAGCGAGATGATCTCGTAGCCGAGCCGCTCGAGCTCGTGTGCGCGCCGCGCCAGCCGCCCGCGGATCTCGTACCGCACGTGACGCAGGCCTTCGCTCGGCCGCACCGATGGTTGATCCGTCACAGATCCTCGCCTGTCATGATCCCCGACCGAGAATAGCCGGTCCGGGCGGGTGATGCACGGAACGGCTTCACTGGGCAAACTCAGGAGAGCTCTCGCCAGCGGTGACAGGCGATAGACCGCTCGGCAGCGCTCTCCCAGGCGGGTACTCGTTCGGCACAAACCGCCCGGGCCTGCGGGCAGCGCGTCCGGAACACACACCCGCTCGGTGGCGCTGTCGCCGATGGCGGCTCGCCTGCGAGCACGGCGCGCAACCGTCCCGGCTGAACGCTCGGGTCGGGAACCGGCACCGCCGCGAGCAGCGCACGCGTGTAAGGGTGCATGGGGCGATCGAAGAGCGTGGCGGCGGATGCCATCTCCATCGGGCGCCCGAGATACAGGACGAGCACCCGCTCGCACAGCGTGCGGACGACGCCCAGATCATGACTGACGAAGAGGACCGCGGTTCCGATCTCGCGCTGCAAGCTCCGGATGAGCTCGACGATCTGTCCGCGAATGGATGCGTCGAGCGCGCTCACGGGCTCGTCGCACACCAGCAGTCGAGGCTCGAGAATCATGGCTCTGGCGATCGCGACACGCTGCGCTTGTCCCCCGCTCAGCTCGTGGGGGAGATGGCCGCCGAGCTCGGCGCCCACCCCAACGCGGCCGAGCATCTCCGCGACGGCTCGCTCGCGCTCCCGAGCTGTCAGCACGGCGCGATGAATGCGCAAAGGCTCCGCCACGATCTCGGCCACGGTCATCCGCGGGTCGAGACTGTCGAGCGGATCCTGGAACACGAGTTGCAGATCGCGCCGCACGGGTCGCAGGGCGCGACGCCCCAGGTGCTCGAGCGGGCGGCCCGCCCACACCACGGTGCCCGTGGAGGGTCGCAGCAGTTGCACCACCGCGCGCACCAGGGTCGACTTGCCACACCCGGACTCGCCGACGATCCCGAGCGTTTGGCCCGCGAGAAGCTCGAAGCTCACATCCTCGAGGGCCCTGAGGGGGCGCGCACCGCGCAAACGGTACTGCACTCCCAGGTCCTTGACCTGCAGGAGCGCCGGCGCCGAGGAGGACGGCGCCGGTGCATCGGCCGCGCGCATCTCGGCGCGTGCCGCGTCGAGCAAGGCGCGCGTGTGCGCATGCTCGGGGGAGGCGAACAGCTCACTCGTCGGCTTGCTCTCGACGATGCGCCCGCGCTGCATCACTGCGACCCGGTCGGCGAGCCCCGCGACGACCGCCAGGTCGTGGGTGATGAGAGCAATGGCCATCCCGCGCTCGCGCTTGAGCTCGGCCAGTAACGCAAGCAGTTGAGCCTGCACCGTCACATCGAGCGCCGTGGTGGGCTCGTCGGCAATGAGCAGACGCGGATCGCAAGCCAGGGCCATGGCGATCATCGCGCGCTGCCGCATGCCCCCCGAGAGCTCGTGTGGATACTGTCCGAGCCGCCGCGCGGCATCGTTGACCTCCGCGCGCCGCAGCAGGGCCAGCGCGCTCGAGCGCGCCTCGCGCCACGAGGCGCCTCGGTGCTGCACGATCACCTCGGCGATCTGATCTCCGATCGCGATATGTGGGGTGAGCGATGTGGACGGATCCTGGAAGATCATCGCAATGCTCGCGCCACGCACCCGGTTCAAGGCTTCCGTGCGAAGGCCGGAGAGCTCGAGCGTTCCAAACCGGATGCGACCGGACACCTGCGCTCGCTCGCCCGTGAGCCCCATCACCGCGAGGAAGGCCTGGCTCTTGCCGGCGCCCGACTCACCGACGACGCCCAGACACTCGCCGGGCTCGATGTGCAAGGAGAGGTCGCGCACGACCGCCACCTCTCCCGCCGGCGTGGCATAGCGAACCTGCAGCTCCTCGATCGTGAGCACCGGCCGATCCTCACGCGTCGCGCGGATCGAGCGCATCGCGCAAGCCATCGCCCAGCAGATTGAAACCCAGCAGCAGCACGACGAGCACGCTCGCAGGCACGATGAGCAGCCAGGGCGCGGAGCCCATCTGCTCGGCGCCGTCGCGAACCAGCGTGCCCAGGCTTGCAAGCGGCTCCTGAACACCCAACCCGAGAAAGCTCAGGAAGCTCTCGAACAGAATCATCTGCGGTATCGTGAGCGCGGCATACACGACGACCGGCCCCAGCACGTTCGGTACGACGTGCCGCGTGAGGATGCGAGGGGTGGCAGCACCGCTGGCCACGGCGGCCTCGAGAAAGGCTCGATGCCTGAGGGAGACCGCCTGGCCGCGCACGATGCGCGCCATCGTGATCCATCCCACCGCGCCGATCGCAAGGAACAGCACATAGAGATTGCCACGCCCGAAGAGCGCAGTGAGCGCGATGACCAGAAACAAGTACGGCAGCGCGTTGAGCACATCGACGATGCGCATCATCGCGCCATCGACGCGTCCGCCGAGAAAGCCGGCAGTGGCTCCCCAGGCCACCCCGATCACGACGCTGATGGCGGTCGCCGTCAGCCCGATCGCAAGGGACAGGCGCACACCGTAGAGCGTCCGCACATACAGGTCGCGCCCCAGCCGATCGGTGCCCAGCCAGTGCGCCGTGGCGAAAGGGGCAGCCGCGAGGTGCTGCCAGTCGAGCTTGTCGTAAGGGAACCCGCTCCACATCGGGCCCACGGCGGCCAGCAGCGCGATGGCACCGAGTCCGGCAGCCGCAACGCATGCCGAACGGCTGCGCCGCACGCGCCCCCACGAGCGCGCCCAGGAGCTCACCGGGACGGTCGCGGTCTCAAGCATGTCGCACTCGCGGATCGAGCCAGCCGTAAAGCAGGTCGGCCGCGAGATTCGCAACCAGCGTGAGCGTGCCGTACAGGATCACCATCCCCATGACGAGCGGATAATCGCGATCGATCGCGCCTTGTACCAGATACCGGCCGGTACCTGGCAGGCCGAACACCGATTCGACGACGAGCGAGCCGGTGACGATCGCCGCCACCGCGGGTCCGAGGTAGCTGACGACGGGAAGCAGTGCGGGACGCAGCGCGTGCCGCACGATCACCTGCCTCTCGGACAACCCCTTGGCGCGCGCCGTGCGCACGAAATCCGCGCGCAGCGTCTCGAGCAAGCTGCCGCGAGTGAGCCGCGCGACGTATGCGACCACCGGAAGCGCGAGCGTCAGGACAGGCAGGACCAGGTGGGACAAATCGAGCTGCCATCCGGCCACCGCGAACCAGTGCAGGTGCACGCCGAGAACCAGAGCGAGCAGCGGGCCGATGACAAAGCTCGGGAGCGCGAGCCCTGCAACTGCGAAGGCCGTGGCGAGGTGGTCGAGCAACGAGTGCCTGCGCAGCGCTGCGCCGATTCCGAGCGGAATGCCGGCGAGGAGGGCCACCGCCACGGCGGCCGCACCGAGTGTCGCACTGACCGGAAAGCCGCGCGCGATGAGCTCGGAAACGGAGATGTCGCGCATGCGCAGCGAGGGCCCGAGCTCTCCGTGCAGCAGGCCCCGGACGTATCTGCCATATTGCACGATCAGCGGTTGATCGAGCCCGTACGCAGCCCGCAGATTCGCTTTGACCTCGGGCGGCAGCCCTTGCTCTGCCTCGAAGGGTCCACCCGGGGCGAGCCGAATGACGAAGAAAGACACCGTAACGATCAGGAAAAGCGTGGGGATGAAGGCCGCCGAACGGCGGAGAGCGTACGCGAGCATCATTAAAACATCCTGAGAACCGTTCCCCCTGGAATATACCCGTTGGACAGGCGGTCGCGCGCTTTCTAAACTCTGCCACCCCCAACAGTCAGGTGTTCACTACGAACATGGAATCGACTCGACCCATCCGCGCACTTATCCGTGGCCTCGAGGCGCTCGCAGTCCTCAATCGCCGCGATGGAGCAACTGTTTCCGAGGTGACCAGCGAGATCAAGCTCCCACGTACGACCACGTACCGCATCCTCGAGACACTGAGCCTCGCCGGCTTCGTGTACCGTGACGAGACCGATGATCGCTACCGGCTCACGGTGCTGGTTCGCAGCCTGGCGGACGGTTTCGATGACGAGGCCTGGATCACGGAGATCGCGCGACCTTGCATCAACGAGCTCTGCAAGGAGATCGTGTGGCCCGTGTCGCTCGCCTCACCCTCGGGCACCTCGATGCTGGTGCGCGACACGACCGATCACGCGAGCCCGCTGGCGGTGGAGCGTCTGAGCGCGGGACTGCGCCTGCCGCTCTTGACGACCTCCTCCGGTCGCGCGTTTCTCGCCTTCTGTCCTGCCGAGCAGCGCGACTGTCTGCTCGAGATCCTCAGCCGCTCGCAGCGTGAGGAAGATCAGCTTGCTCGAAGCCGCACCGAGCTGGAAAGGATCCTCGGCGAGGCGCGCGAGCAAGGCTATGCCACCGCCGTGCGTACGCGACGTGTCTCCGAGCAGGTCGGTCTGGCGGTTGCCGTCGTGGTCGACGACCGCGTCCTCGCCACGGTCGCAGTGCGCTACGCCGCCTCGGCGGTGCCAACGCGCGTGGCCGTCGAACGCTTCGTGCCACGCCTCCAGGACACGGCCGAGAAGATCCGAGCCAAGTTCGTCGAGCAGCAACGTGAGCTGCCGCAGCGCGCAGCTGCAAGGCCGCGTACGGCCTCGAATGGGTGACAACCCGATGCGACGGATACTGGTAGGCATCAAGCGCGTCGTTGATTACAACGTTCGGGTGCGCGTCAAGGCGGACGGCAACGGGGTTGCCGTCGACGGCGTGAAGATGAGCATCAACCCCTTCGACGAGATCGCGCTCGAGGAGGCGCTGCGCATCCGCGAACGCGGCGCAGCCGATGAGGTGGTCGTGGCGAGCTTGGGCACCACGGAGTGCCAGCAGCAACTGCGTACGGCGCTCGCGATGGGCGCCGACCGGGCGCTTTGGGTGGACACCAGCGCGGTTCCGAGCGGTCCGCTCGGACTCGAGCCGCTGACGATCGCCCGGGCGTTGCTGGCGCTGGTGCGTCGCGAGCAGCCCCTCATGGTGATCCTCGGCAAGCAGGCGATCGATGAGGACAACAGCCAGACCGGGCCGATGCTCGCCGCGCTCTGGGACCGGCCCCAGGCAACGTTTGCATCGAAGATCGAGCTGTCAGGTGAGCGGGCGAAGGTTCTCCGCGAGGTCGATGCCGGCCTTCAGACCCTGGAAGTCGAGCTGCCGGCCGTGTTCACGACCGATCTGCGCCTGAACGAGCCGCGCTACGTGAAGCTACCCGACATCATGAAGGCGAAGAAGAAACCTCTCGACACGATCCCACTGAGCAGTCTCGAGGTGGATGCCCGGCCGAGGATCAAACCCGTGCGCTTCGAGCCCCCTCCCCAGAGACAGAAGGGGATCCGCGTGAGCGATGCCGGCGAGCTCGTCGCGGCACTCCGGCAGAAGGGGCTGCTCTGATGGCGAAGGTACTGGTCATCGCGGAGCACGATGGTGCCACTCTCAATCCGAGCACGGCCAAATGCGTCAGCTGTGCCCGCGCCATCCCGGGCGGGGAAGTCACCGTAGCGGTGTGCGCCGCCGATGCAACCGCCGTTGCGCAACAGGCCGCACGTCTGCAAGGGGTGCATCGAGTCCTCAAGATCGAGGATCCGGCGAACGAGCATCCGCTTGCGGCGGTACTGGCTCCGCAGCTCGTCCAGGCAGCGGCTGGCTTCAGCCACGTGCTCGGACCCTCCACGACCTACGGCAAGGACCTCCTGCCGCGGCTCGCCGCGCTGCTCGATGCTCCGCAGGTGAGTGACATCATGGCCGTCGAAGGTGCACGTTGCTTCCGGCGTCCGATCTACGCCGGAAACGTGATCCTCACCGTGGAGGTGGACGAGTCGGCTCCGGTCATCGTCGGGACGGTCCGCACGGCCTCGTTTCAGGCCGCAGCGGCCGGCGGGACGGCCCTCATCGAGTCTTTCAGGCCTACCTCGAAGCTGCCGACGCATACGAGATTTGTCGGCGTGTCGCAGGCCAAGACGGACCGGCCTGACCTGCAGACCGCCCGGCGCGTCGTGTCGGGCGGTCGGGCTCTGGGCAGCGCCCAGGGTTTCGAGATCCTGTACCGGTTGGCCGAGAAGCTCGGCGCCGCCGTGGGTGCCTCACGGGCGGCGGTCGATGCGGGATACGTACCCAACGAGATGCAGGTCGGTCAGACCGGCAAGATCATCGCCCCGGAGCTTTATGTGGCGGTAGGCATCTCCGGCGCGATCCAGCACCTCACCGGAATCAAGGACGCACGCACGATCGTCGCGATCAACAAGGATCCCGAGGCGCCGATCTTCGAGGTCGCGGACATCGGGTTGGTGGGTGATCTCTTCGAGATCGTCCCGCAGATGGAGAAGCTACTCTCGTAGCACCTGGCGAGGAGCTCGTGGCAGGCGCCCCCGGTATCAGAGGTTCGCCAGCACGTGCTCGGCTGCTGAGACCTTGAATTCCCCGGGAGCCTCGACGTAGACCTGCTTGGCGATGCCATCGTCCACGACGAGCGCGAAGCGCTGGCCCCGGGTGCCCATCCCGAAGCGGCTACCGTCCATCGTGAGTCCAAGCGCCTTGGCGTAATCGCCGTTGCCGTCGGCGAGCATGAGAATCTCCTCGCCAACACCCGAGGACTTGCCCCAGGCATTCATCACGAACACGTCGTTGACCGCCATGCACGCGATGGTGTTGACCCCTTTCGCCCGCAACTCCCCTGCACGCTTGAGGAAGCCCGGCAGGTGCTTGGCATCGCACGTCGGCGTGAATGCACCCGGCACGGAGAACAGGACGACTTTCTTGCCCTTGAAGAGCTCATCGGTCGAGATGTCCTTGGGGCCGCCGGAGCTCATCACCTTGAGCGTGCCCTGCGGCATGCGATCGCCCGTCTTGATTGGCATTGGAAACCGTCTCCTTACTAGCGGCTGGCGACCGTGCGCGCCTCGCCACGGGCGTGCAGACTCCACAGATTCGCGAGCCGCTCCAAAGCGGGGTCGCCCTTGACCTTGCGGAAGGTCTTGAGGGCGTCGTCCCTCTTGCCCCCCTTGAACTGGGCGATGGCGAGGAGCAACCGCGCCTGTGCGGGGTTTTGGACACCGCCCTTCATCAATCCCTGGCTGAGCAGCTCGGCCGCCTTGTCGTATTGGCCGTAGCTGAGATAGTCCGTGCCGAGGGCAACGCTCTTTTCACCCGTCGCAGACGCCATGGCTTCCTGTTCGAGTTTCGGGAGCGATGCCTGAGTGGAGGCCACCTGTGTCTTTGCCGAGGCGAGCAGGCGCTGAGCGCGCTCGCGGTCACGCTGCGCGGTGAAGACATTCTTACCGAAGGCCTTCTCGAGAACCTGCTGTGACTCGCCCGGGGAGCCGAGCTCCAAGCCGAGCTGCGCCATCTCGAGGTAGTTCTGCGGTTTGGAGATCGCGTTGACATCGTAGGCGAGCTGATAAACGTCGAGCATGAGCAGATCGCTGCGCTCGGCCTCCTTGGAGCGGAACAACCCTTCCATGAGGTTTTGCCAGTAATCGGGCTTCGGGTAGTACGTCACCAAGCGCTCGAACGAACGCGTCACGCACGCCTGGTCTTCCAGCTTCTCGCAGGAGCTCAGGATGATCTGCAGCTGCCATTCCTTCGGCGTCTCGCCGCGCTTCACCTCATCGTTCACCCAGTCTTCCGTGAATTTCATCGCGTTCCGTACGTCGCCCTTGTAGTAGTAGGCCTGGCTCACCGACGTGTACGTATTGGCGTCGCCGAAGCCTCCGCGGATCGCTCGCGTGCCGTAATCGACACTCTTGCCGTAGTCTTTCAGGCCAAAATAGATGGTTGCCAACGACTTCACGTACTTGTTCGCCTCCGCCGGCGGCGTGAACCCATCGCCGACCAGCGCCTCCATCGCTCGGGCCGCCTGCGGCAAGTTCCCGGTCTTGACGTAGGCATAGGCCCCCAGGTCGTTGATCACGTGGGTTTCCCATGGGGTCGCCTTCGGCAACGCCCGGGCCTTGTCCAGCTGATCGATGGCCTCCCGGTACTCGCCGCGCTTGATCGCTTCGCGCGCCGCGGTGAGAGGCTTTGCGAATTCCTTGCTGACAGTGTTCTTGCTCTGGTCCGCTGCCCGGACTCCGCCGCCCGGGGCGAGCGTCAGTGCGCCAATCAGGATGGCGCTCGATACGAGCGCCACGGTGAGCTTGAGATTTTTCATTGGAAACCTAGTGTAAGGCGCTGCTGGGGTGCTGAGGATTTCGCTGGAGGTTAACACGAGGCCGCACGAATCGTTGCCGGAGACTCATCGCTGGTCTCGCGGCTCGAGGCTCTACAGCCAAGGATATGTCTGGTACGTTCGAGCAAGCCAAGCTAGCGGCTGGCGACCGTGTGTTCATCACCTCGAGCGTGGATGCTCCACAGATCGGCGAGCCGCTCCAATGCCGGGTCGCCCTTGACCGCTTGGAAGCTCTTGAGCGCATCATCCTTTTTACCAGCCTTCAGCTGCGCGATCCCGAGCAGCAACCGCGCCTGCGCCGGATTGCGGAGAGAGCCCTTCATCAAGCCCTCGCCCAGCAGATCCGCCGCCTTGTCGTATTGGCCGTAGCTCAGATAGGCGATGCCGACGCCAACATCCTTGTCCCCTGTGCGAGAGGCCGCCGCCTCCTGCTCGAGCTTCGGCAGCGAGGCCTGATCGGCCACCGCCTGCTTCTTCGCCGTTGCGAGCAGGGTCTCGGCGCGATCGCGGCTGCGTGCGTCGCTAAAAACGTTGCTGCCGAGGCCCTTCTCAAGAACCTGTTGTGCCTCGCCGGGGGATCCGAACTCCATGGCGAACTGCGCCATCTCGATGTACTGTCCGGGCATATCCAACGCGTTGACGTCGTTTGAGAGCCGATAGGCATTGAACATGTCCAGATCGCTGCTCTCGGTCCGCTTCGACTGCAGCACGGGGTCCGTGCCCATCAGCTCCCGCCAGTTCTCGGGACTCGGGTAGTACGTCACCAATTGCTCCAGCGAATGGCTCACGCACGCTGAGTCGTTCAGTTTCAGGCACGAGCTCTTCAGGAGCTGGAGTAGCGCCTCCTTGGGCACTTGTCCCTTCTGGATCGTAGCGTTCACGTACTGCTGGGTGAACTCTGCGGCGTTCTTCAGATCATTCTGGAGATAGTACGCCTGGCTCACGAGGGTGTACGTGTTGTTATCCGTATCGCCGGCTTTGATCGAGCGAATACCGTAATCGGCAGCCTTGCCGTAGTCCTTGAGCTGGTAGTACACGCCCGCGAGGACCTTCAAGTCTCTGTTGACCTCGGCCGGCTCGGTGAACCCATCGTTGACCGTCGCCTCGAGCGCCTTTGCCAGGTCCGGCAGGTCATTGGTCTTCGAATACGCGAGCAGCGACAGCTCGTTGACCAGGTGCGTGTCCCACGGCGTGGGCTTTGGCAACGCTCTTGCTTTGTCGAGCTCGGCGAGCGCCTCCTGATACTTGCCAGCCTGCTCGTCATCCTGCGCCGCCTTGAGAGGCTTGAAGAAAGGCTGACTGACTTGATGTTGCTTGGACTTGTCCTTATCTGCCGCGTGCGCCGCACGGGCGCCGAGCGTCAAGCCAAATGCTCCGGTGAAAGTGGCGCTCAGCAGGAGCGTCGTTCCAAGCTTGGGCTTGTTCATGGGGGAGTATCGGATTACTGATTGAATTCCGCCGTATTAGCAATTCCGATCTTCACCATGTGGTTCCGTTGTGCCGCCGCCAGCACCTTCGCCACGTAGTCGTACTTGACGTGCCGGTCAGGGCGCAGGTGGATCTCCGGCTGCGGATCCTTCTTCGCCTCGTCGCGGAAATACCCCTCGAGCGTGTCCATATTGGGCACGACGTTGCCATTCCAGATGATCGTGCCGTCGAAGTCGATCTCCAGATCGATGATCTCCGGCTGCTGCTGGGGCGGCGGCGGGTTGTTGAGATTGGGCATGTCGAGCTTGACGGCGTGGGTCATGATCGGCAGCGTGATGATCAGCATCACGAGCAGCACCAGCATCACGTCGATCAAAGGAGTGGTGTTGATATCCACCAATTCCTCGCTCGAGCTTGTGCCTACGTTCATCGACATGGTCGCAGTTCTCCCGGAGCTCAGTGCTGCATGGACAGGAATCTGGCCAGCGTGTTGCGGTCGGGCTCGGTGATGAATCCCACCTTGACGATGCCGCCGCGCTGAATGGCGTACAGCACGCGGCCGACCGACTCGTACCGCGTATCCTTATCGGCACGAATGTGGATCTCCGGCTGCGGTACCTTGATCGCCGCTTTCTTCACATCGTCCAGCAGGGCTTGCGAGCTGGGCACCAGGCCGTTGTTCCAGTAGATGTTGCCGTCCTGAGTCACCGCGATCGTGATGTTCTCCGGCTTGGTCTGCGTCGGGATGTTCACCGCGTTCGGCAGATGCACCGGGATCATCTTGTTGATGACCGGGATGGTGATCAGGAAGATGATCAGCAACACCAGCATGATGTCGACCAGCGGCGTGGTGTTGATGGTCGAATTGAGGTCCGGGTCGTCGCCGCCGCTCGAAGGTCCGACATTCATTGACATGGCTTGGGTCCTGCTCGCGCTTGAAGGGACGCCGCGCCTACTTGCGCCCGGCGGCCGCTGCCGTCGCAGGAGCCGCAGCGGCGGCCATCGGACGCGTGGCGTTCACCTCGCTGCCGCCCACGCGCGCGCCGCCCACCAGGTAGGCATGCAGATCGGCTGCGAAGTTCCGCAGGCCCTCGAGCACCGTGCGATTGCGGCCCACGAGCCAGTTGTACCCGAGCACCGCCGGCACCGCGACGGCAAGACCGAACGCGGTCATGATGAGCGCCTCGCCCACGGGCCCGGCCACCTTGTCGATGCTCGGCTGACCGGAGAGGCCGATCGACACGAGCGCCTGGATGATGCCGACGACGGTTCCGAAGAGGCCGACGAACGGAGCGGTCGATCCGACCGAGGCGAGCAATCCCATTCCCGTCTGCAGCTTGGTGTTCGCGTTGTTGACCGCGCGCTGCAGCGACATCGTGATCCACTCATTCAGATCAATGCGATCGGTCAGCCGGCCGTCGTGATGCGACTGGGCGCGGAGGCCTTCCTCTGCAATGGCGCGATAGTCGTCGCCCTTCTTCAAGCGCTCGACACCGTCCTTGATCGAGGGGGCCGTCCAGAACTGCTTCTCGGCCACGCGCGCGGCCTTCTTCAGCCTGCTTTGATCCCACAGCTTGGTGAGGATCACGTACCAGGAGAAAAGCGACATGAGGAGCAGAATGACGAGCACCACGTGGGAGAGCATGTTCCCATTGGTAATGAGCGCCATCGGCCCATAGGGATTGGTTACTGCAGCTTGGTTTTCCATAGTTTCCTCGGTCTTAAAGCAAGGGGCGCCATGATGCGCCCCTGATGTAGAAAATCTCGAATCAGCCGGTCAGCCGGAAGGTGACGGCGAACCTGGTGCATCCCGGAATGGGCTTCCCATCCTCGGTGGCCGGGTGATAGTGCGCATGCTGCGCGTACCGCAGGGCCGCCTGATCCAGGCGGGAGGAGCCGGAGCTCTTCTCCACCTTCGGACTGCCCTCGATGCGCCCTGTAGTTCCAGCGCATGCGTAAACAAGGGCCGTGCCCTGCTCCTCGAGCCGCCGCGAGGCCTCCGGGTAGTAGTCATCGGTACTGCCCGAGCCCCTCACGTCGATCATCGCCCCGCGGATGACGGCCCGGTGGACGGGGGCAGGGGGGGCCGCCTGCGGCTTGGGCGTCCTAACCACGGTGATGGCGGTGGTGTTCGTCTCCACCGGCACGTTGATCGCCACATCGGGGGGAGGCACCTCGACCGGCGGTCGCTCCATCTTCGGGGGCGGGGGCGGCGGAGGTTGGTCGCGCTTCTGGACCTCCTGCACGATGTCGGTCTGGATCGGTGGGGCCACCACGTTGATGATCCTGCTCGCCATACCCGTTTCGAAAATCACGAAAAGCCCCACCTGAACGGCGGCGGCGATGATGAAGACGAGTATCCGGCGCGATAACAATTCGGGAGTCGGAGATGAGTAGCTGGCCATGCTTGCAGCGAATCAGTTTCGTCCAGTTGTGGGGGGTGGTCAGTCTTCCGGTGAGCGTCGCAAAGTAGCTACGTTTCGAGCGGTACGCAAGTCCAGCATCGGCGGGCTGGCATCCCGGGACTCGCAGCGTTCGCGACATTCTCTGTGCAGTGCCGCCCTGCCCTTCGCAGGTGAGCAGAGGCTTTCAGAAGCGGAACTCCCCGGGAAAACCCTTGTAGTGCTCAACTCAATAATCTGTTTGCCGCGTGTGACGCGCGCTCTTCGGCGCTCAGACCACGCATCGACGTATTGCGCATGAACTCTAACCGCTGCCTCGCGCACTGACAACTCCGCTCGCGCTCGAGCCACCGCTCTGAGGCTTTCCGACCTGCGAGTCAGATGACCGTGGGCACCCTCGAGAGGCAACGCCCGGCTCGGGACCCGTGCGGTTGCCCCGGATTGGCTCGCAATACGCCAGCTCTGCACTCCCATCGAGCAGTCCCCTGCTGCTGTTTGCAGCGCCCTGTGCTGCGCGACTTCGACACGCACGATGACGTCATATGTCCAACGCGCACCGCGCCGTTCGGTCCTCGTCTCGATGCGCGGGCGAGATTGACGGTCAAAGTCTTTGAGCTGTGCCCAAGGCAGCCTGGAAAGCCCAAGCAACATGTATACCCGTTCGCCGGGAAGGGCCGATCCTCCTCGACCGGCGCGCCGCAATCCCGGTGTTCCGCGTCGCGATCGGAAGCCTCGATACCTGATGAGACTGACCCGACGAGCTTCAGTTCGGAGCGAAGTTGACGCAAGGTCAAAAAACCCGCGCCTCGCAGCCCGGTTGATAACGCAAGGCTGCAGGGTGCGGGTCGGACGGAAGGCGCGACGTGCGGGCTGGAGGCGCCCACGGTGAGCGCCGCGCTGGATCGAGTGCACCGCAACAGGGGCTCGCGAGGCTGCCACGCTCGGGGGTCGCTCACCCAAAGCGCGCGCGAATCAGGCGGTAGAGTGCCCTGATGCACTGCCCCTCGGCACCGATGGGGCGCCCAGGGCGCTCCTTGGGGTTCCAAGCGTAGAGGTCCAGATGCAGCCAAGCACGTGTCGCGGTGACGAACCGCTTGAGGAACAGCGCGGCGATGATCGAGCCTGCGAACGCCGTCTGGGAGACATTGCCGAGATCTGCGATCTTGCTTGCGAGCTCATCGTCGTAGCCCGACCACAGGGGCATCGGCCACACTGGGTCGGCTTCCAGCTGTCCAAGCCTTTGCAGCTGCTCGAGGAGCGTGGGATCGGGCGAATAGGCGGCCGGCAGCTCTGGGCCGAGCGCCGTGCGGGCCGCGCCCGTGAGGGTGGCCAGGTCGATGAGAAGCTCGGGCCGCTCGCCATCGGCCTCCGTGAGGGCATCGGCCAGCACCAGGCGCCCTTCCGCATCGGTATTGCCGATCTCCACGGTAAGCCCCTTGCGGGAGCGCAATACGTCCCCGGGGCGGTACGCGCGCCCATCGATGCTGTTCTCGACACACGGCAGGAGCACTCGCAGGCAGATCGGCGCCTCGAGCTCCATGAGCAGGCTGGCCAGCCCGAGCGCACAGGCGGCACCGCCCATATCCTTCTTCATGAGCAGCATGGCGGATGAGGGCTTCAGGTCGAGCCCGCCGCTGTCGAAGCAGACACCCTTGCCCACGAGGGTCACCCGGGGCCGTGTGCCCTCACCCCAGCGCAGATCGACGACCCTGGGCTCGCGTGGGCTGCCCGCTCCGACCGCGCGGACGAGCGGGTAATCCTCCAGTTCGCCTGCCTGGAGCACCACACATCGCGCCGCGAATCGCTCCGCAAGTGCCATGGCGGCCGCACCGAGCTCGGCGGGCCCCAGCTCGTTGGCGGGGGCATTGATCAGATCGCGCGCGAGCGTCATGCCGCGCGCAGCGGCGGCCGCATATCGCAGGTCGGCTTCCGGTGGGGCAACGAGCGCGGCCGAACGCGGCTGTGGCGTGCTGCGATAGCGGGTGATTCGATAGGCGCCCATGAGCCAACCCACGACGAAGCGTGTGGCCGCATCGTGCGCCAGGGGGGTGGCTAGCACGTAATCTCCCGGGGGCAGGCGATCCTGAACGGCCGCCGCGTGCCACACGCTCAGCTCATCGAGCCCGCGCAGCGGTCCAAGGCCCGCGACAGCGCCCTGGATGCCGCCCTCCGCCCCCGGAAGCGTGAGCACGCGATGGCGTTCAGCCTGAAAGCCGTGCGCCTGCACCCAGCTCGCCACGAGCGCCGGCTGAGAGGCCGCCCAGGCGGCAAGCCCGCTCTCGGTCACGAGCCATAAGGGGCGAGCCGCAGCCGATCGCTCGATCAAACCGCTATCGCAGGACACGCATCACCACCTCGAAATGGCGTCGATTGACAACATTGCATCGATTGTGCTCCCATCCGTGGATTCTCGGATATGCATTCGCCCGTCAACCGAATTGCAACGACGACGATGACCGCACTCCTCGCCCGCACGATCTTGGATGCTTGCGCGCCTCTGGCGCTGCTGCTTGCGGGACTGCTGCTCCTTACGGGGCCGGTGCGGGTCGGTCGCGCTCACTGAAGTCAGAGCTCTCAAGCGAACCAAAGAACCCCGCACCGGCCCTCGACAAGAGGGGTAGGTGCGGGGTTTTTCACATGGGGAAAGACTGATGAGGCTGTATTCGCAGAAGGATGTCGATAAGAAGGCTCTCCGGGGCGCGCGCATTGCCGTGCTCGGCTACGGCAGTCAAGGCCGTGCGCACGCACTGAACCTCAAGGACAGCGGCCACGATGTCGTCGTGGGCGTGCGCAGGGGCGGAGAGAGTTGGAAGAAGGCGCGCCGCGACGGGCTCGCAGTTGCCGCGCCGGCCGATGCGGTGCGTGGCGCGGATCTCATCGCGATGCTCGTTCCCGACCTGGTGCAGACCGGGCTGTACGCGGAGGTCGCTCCCGAGATCAAGCGCGGGGCCACCCTGCTCTTCGCGCATGGATTCAACATTCACTTCCGTCAGATCCGCCCGCGCAAGGATCTTGACGTCGTACTGATCGCTCCAAAGGGTCCCGGAGATCTCGTGCGGCGCCAGTACCAGCAAGGGCGCGGCGTGCCGTGCCTCATCGCCGTGGCGCGGGACGCCACCGGAAAGGCGCATGCCAAGGCGCTCGCGTATGCGCATGGGATCGGAGGCACCCGCGGAGGCGTGCTCGAGACCACCTTTGCCGAGGAGACCGAGACGGACCTGTTCGGCGAGCAGGCCGTGCTCTGTGGCGGTGCGACCGAGCTCGTGGTGAAGGGCTTCGAGACTCTGGTCGAGGCCGGCTACCAGCCCGAGGTGGCCTACTACGAGTGTCTACACGAGCTCAAGCTCATCGTGGATCTGCTGCACGAAGGCGGCATCAGCAAGATGCATCGGTTCGTGAGCGAGACGGCGAAGTACGGCGACCTGACTCGCGGCCCACGCGTGATCGACGATCACGTCAAGCACGAGATGCGCCGGATCCTCAAGGAGATCCAGGAAGGAAAGTTCGCTCGCCAGTGGATCAAGGAATACGCCACCGGGCGGCGCAAGTACAAGAAGCTGCTCAAGGCGGACATGTCCCGCCAGATCGAGAAGGTGGGCGCCACGCTCAGGGCACGGATGCCGTGGCTGAACGAGCGCCGCGCCTGAGACCCCAGTTGCCCCAAGGAGCCAGCCATGGTCGCCGATCCCGAACGCCTGATCATCTTCGACACCACGCTACGCGATGGGGAGCAAGCCCCCGGCTGCAGCATGACTCAACCGGAGAAGCTGCGCGTGGCGCGTGCGCTCGCGGAGCTCGGCGTGGATGTGATCGAGGCAGGCTTCCCGGCCGCATCGCCGGGTGATTGGGCGAGCGTGCAGGCGGTCGCGCGCGAGGTGCAAGGAACCACCATCTGCGGGCTGGCCCGCTGCAACCGCAGCGACATCGAGCTGGCCGCTCGCGCGTTGAGCGATGCCCCGCGGCACAGGTTGCACGTGTTCCTCGCCACGAGCGCCATTCACCGTCAGTACAAGCTCAATATGGCTCAGGAGGAGATCGTTCGCAGCGCCGTCGATGGCGTGCGTATCGCCCGCGAGCTCTGCGAGGATGTCGAGTTCTCGCCCGAGGACGCCTCGCGCACCGAGCTCGAGTTCCTCGCGCAGGTGGTCGAGGCCGTCATCGAGGCAGGCGCGACCACGGTCAACATTCCCGATACGGTCGGGTATACCGTGCCGGACGAGTTCGCGGAGCTGTTCCGCTACCTGCGCAAGAACGTGCGCGGAATCGAGCGCGTCCGACTCTCCGTCCACTGTCACGACGACCTCGGCATGGCGGTGGCGAACAGCCTCACGGCGGTCGTCGCCGGAGTGCGCCAGATCGAATGCACCATCAACGGTATCGGCGAGCGTGCCGGCAACTGCTCGCTCGAGGAGATCGTGATGGCGCTGCGCACCCGCCAGACCTTCTTCAACGTGAAGACCGAGGTGGATGCCAGCCGGCTGTACCCCACCTCACGGCTCGTGGCGAACATCACCGGAATGCCCATTCCGCGCAACAAGGCCGTGGTGGGCGAGAACGCCTTCGCTCACGAGGCGGGGATCCACCAGCACGGCATGCTGCGCCACCACTCGACGTACGAGATCATGCGGCCCGAGGAGGTGGGTCTGCCCCGCAGCAGTCTGGTGCTCGGCAAGCACAGCGGCCGGCATGCGCTCAGGCGCCGCATCGAGGAGCTCGGTTTCGAGCTGGACGAGGCCGAGTTCAATCGCGTGTTCACTGAATTCAAGGTGCTCGCGGACAAGAAGAAGGAGCTCTTCGACGGCGACCTCGAGGCGCTCGTGCTGCGTGCGGAACATGGCTCGGAAGGTCCGTGGAGTCTCGTCGAGCTGCGCACCACCACCGCGAGCACCGCGCCCGCGGAGGCGCGGGTGCGCCTGGTGCATACCGATGGGCGCAGCATCGAGCAGCAGGCGCGCGGCGACGGACCTGTCGATGCGGCCTTCAAGGCGATCGAAGCGGCGACGGGCGTGAGCGTGCTGCTGCGCAAGTTCGAGCTGCACGGGGTGACCGGCGGCGAGGACGCCCAGGGCGAGGCGGTCGTCTACGTCGAGCACAACGAGCGCAGCTACCGCGGCTCGGCGGTCAGCACGAACATCATCGAATCGAGCACTCAGGCGTTCCTGGAGGTGATCAACCACATCGAGCTCGGGCAGCGCGCCGCCCCCCGGCTGCGGGAGGAGCCGGCCCCTGCCGGGGTCGTTGCGCCTCAGAAGGCAGCGGTTTGAGCATGGCGAGCGCGGGGCCGAAGACACTCTTCCAGAAGGTCTGGGAGCGGCACGAAGTCGTTCCGGAGACCGCCGACACTCCGGCGATCCTGTACATCGATCTGCATCTCGTGCATGAGGTCACCTCTCCGCAGGCCTTCGACGAGCTGCGGGCGCGTAATCTGCCGGTTCGGCGCAAGGACCTGACGATTGCGACGCTCGACCACTCCACTTCGACCCGAACCGACCAGGTCTTCGGCGGCGCACCGATCACGGTCGACTCAGCCGCGCGCCAGGTCCATCAGCTCGAGGCCAACTGCGCCACCTTCCAGGTCGAGCTGCTCGGAATGCGCTCCCCACGGCGCGGCATCGTTCACGTCATCGGCCCCGAGCTCGGACTGACCCAGCCGGGCAAGACGGTCGTATGCGGCGACAGCCACACGAGCACGCACGGAGCCTTCGGTGCGCTCGCCTTTGGGATCGGGACGACCGAGGTCGGGCACGTGCTTGCGACGCAGTGCCTGCTGCAGCGCAGGCCCAGAACTTTGAGCATCGATGTGAGCGGCCGGCTCGCAGCCGGCGTCACCGCGAAGGATCTCATTCTCGCCATCATCGGTCGCCTCGGCGTGGCCGGTGGCACCGGTCACGTGATCGAATACCGCGGCGAGACGATTCGCGCGCTCGACATGGATGAGCGCATGACCGTGTGCAACATGTCGATCGAGGCTGGCGCGCGTGCGGGAATGATTGCCCCCGATGAGACCACTTATGCGTATGTGCGCGATACGCCTCGCGCCCCGCGCGGCGATGAGTGGGAGCGTGCCGTGGCAAGCTGGCGGATGCTCCCGACCGATCCGGGCGCCCAGTTCGATCGCCAGATGGAGTTCGACGCCGCCGCGATCGAGCCGATGATCACCTACGGCACCAACCCCGGCATGACCATGCCGATCACCGGATGCGTGCCGCGCGGCGCCGACGACCCGATGTTCGCGCGGGCGCTCGCCTACATGGGGCTCGAGGCCGGAGCACCCCTGCGCGACCGCCCGGTCAACGTCGTGTTCGTCGGCAGTTGCACCAACTCGAGACTGTCGGACCTGCGCAGCGCAGCGCGGGTCCTGCGCGGCCGTAAGCTCGCGCACGGCGTCCGCATGCTCGTGGTGCCGGGGTCGCAGCAGGTGAAGGCGGCGGCCGAAGCCGAAGGGCTGCATCGCATTTTCATCGAGGCCGGTGCCGACTGGCGCGAATCGGGGTGCTCCATGTGCATCGGCATGAATGGCGATACGGTCGCACGCGGGGAGTACTCGGTCAGCACGAGCAATCGTAATTTCGAGGGGCGCCAGGGGGCCGGAAGCCGCACCCTGCTCGCAAGCCCCCTCACTGCCGCCGCCTGCGCCGTGCGCGGCCGAATCACCGACCCGCGCGAGCTGCTCAACGAGTGAGCCGAGCTTGCAAGGAGCCCGTGGCCGTATGCTCAAACTGATCCGCTCGCGCACCGTGGTGATGCCGGCCGACAACATCGACACGGACCAGATCATTCCGGCGCGCTTTCTGACCACGACCACGCGCACCGGGCTTGGGCGGCATCTATTCACCGACTGGCGCTACGCGCCCGACGGCACGCCGCGGCCCGAATTCATCCTCAATCGTCCCGAGTCCGCCGGTTGCCGGGTCCTGGTCGGCGGGCGCAATTTCGGCTGCGGCTCATCCCGCGAGCATGCCCCGTGGGCGCTCCTTGATTTTGGCTTCACCGCCGTGATCAGCACCGAGATTGCGGATATCTTTCGCAATAACGCCCTGAAGAACGGTCTGCTGCCCGTCGTCGTGGACGGGCAAACCAGCCGCTGGCTCATGACGCATCCGGGTGCCGAGGTGACGATCGATCTCGAGTCGCTGACGCTCGGCCTGGGGAGCGGTCTGCAGGTCAGCTTCGAGCTCGAGGCCTTCGCGCGCTACTGCCTCTTGAACGGCGTGGACGAGCTGGGGTTCTTGCTGCAGCGTCTGCCCCAGATCGAGGCCTACGAGCATGCCGGCCCAAGCTCGGGCATGAGCGGCACGTCGTGACCGACTCCTTCCGCATCGTCGTGCTGCCAGGCGATGGGATCGGCCCTGAGGTCATCGCCCAAGGCGTGCGCTGCCTCGAGGCCATCGCGCGGTCGCGGGGACATCAGTGGCAGCTCGAGGAGCTGCCCTTCGGCGGCGCGGCGATCGATGCGCACGGGGACCCCCTCCCGGCACGTACGCTGGACGCCTGTCTCGCGGCGGATGCCGTGCTGCTGGGCGCAATCGGCGGTCCGAAGTGGTCGTCACCCAGCGCAAAAGTCCGGCCCGAGCAGGGCCTGCTGCG
Organism: Steroidobacteraceae bacterium; assembly: GCA_035524075.1. Lineage (GTDB taxonomy): Bacteria > Pseudomonadota > Gammaproteobacteria > Steroidobacterales > Steroidobacteraceae > JASHUC01. The sequence continues at coordinate 50,710 of DATKPP010000016.1, forward strand.
ACTTCGCAAGGCACTTGGTGTTTACGCAAACCTGCGGCCGGTCATCGCCCACCCTGCGCTCCTCGATGCCTCTACTCTGAAGCCCGAGGTGCTGGCCGGAGTCGATCTCGTCTTCGTCCGCGAGCTCACCGGCGGCATCTATTTCGGGGAGAAGCGCCGCGATGCCACGAGCGCGGCGGACGTGTGCGAGTACTCGGTCGCGGAGATCGAGCGCGTTACCCGCGCCGCGGCCCGGCTGGCCCGTGCACGCCGGCGCAAGCTCACGTCGATCGACAAGTCCAACGTGCTCGAGACCTCGCGACTGTGGCGCGAGACCTGCGCGCGGGTGCTGCGTGAGGAGTTCCCCGACGTGACGCTCGAGCACATGCTCGTGGATGCCGCGGCGATGCATCTCATCCGCCACCCGAAGGACTTTGACGTGCTCGTCACCGAGAATATGTTCGGCGACATCCTGACCGATGAGGCCTCGATGCTCGCGGGCTCGCTGGGACTCCTGCCTTCGGCTTCGCTCGGGGACGGGCGCCGCGGACTGTACGAGCCGATCCACGGCTCGGCGCCCGACATTGCGGGCAAGGGCATCGCCAACCCGTACGGCACGATCCTGAGCGTCGCCTTGCTGCTGCGGCACTCACTGATGCTCGAGCACGAGGCGCGCGCGCTCGAGACTGCGACAAGCCGCGCGATCGCCGGGGGAGCCCGAACGCCGGACATTGCGCTGACCGGCGCGCCAGGATGGTCCACTCGCGCGGCAGGCGATGCCGTGCTCGCGGAGCTTGCGAGGCAGCTGTAGCTGGCTGCGGAGCGCTCACACCTTGGCGAGCTTCCTCCGGGGCGCGGCCCCTGCGCGGCGCGCCCGATCCAGGGCGTCGGCCAGATCGCTGCGCAGATCCTCGAGCGCCTCGATTCCCACGGACAGGCGTATCAGCCCATCGGCAAGTCCCGCGCGCCGGCGCGCTTCGGGCTCCATGGCCGCATGAGTCATGGTGGCCGGATGGGCAACGAGGCTCTCCACGCCCCCGAGTGATTCGGCCAGCGAGAAGGAGCGCAGACCGGAGACGAAGGCCCGCACGGTCTCGTGCCCACCGGCGAGCTCGAGGCTCACGATCGCACCGAACCCGCGCTGCTGGCGACGGGCGAGCTCGTGCCCCGGATGGTTTGCGAGTCCCGGGTAGTACACGCGCGCAACGCCCGGCTGCACGGCAAGCCATTCCGCCAGAGCACGCGCATTGCGCTCGTGCTGCTCCAGGCGCGCATTGAGCGTGCGCAACCCCCGCAACGTGAGATAGCTGTCGAAGGGAGCCCCCGTGAGCCCGAGGCAGTTTGCCCACCACGTGAGCTGCTCATGGTGCTCCTTGCCGCGGGCGACCACCGCCCCGCCAACCACATCGCTGTGACCATTCAGGTACTTGGTCGTCGAGTGAACCACCAGGTCCGCGCCCAGATCGAGTGGCCGTTGCCACAGCGGCGAGAGGAACGTGTTGTCCACCGCAACGAGCGCACCGCTTGCATGGCCCAGCTCGGCGAAATGCTCGATATCGGTGATTCGAAGGAGCGGGTTGCTCGGGGTCTCGATCCACAGGAGCGCCGCCGGTGTTGCGAGCGCGGCGCGCACCGCATCCTGGTCGCCGAAGTTCACGAACTCCGCGCGCAGCTCACCGCGTCGCTGCCAGGCATCGAAGAGCCGATAGCTGCCGCCGTAGCAGTCGTGGGGCGCGACGATCCGCGAGCCCGCAGGCAGCAGATGGCCCACCAGAGTGATGGCGGCCATGCCGGTGGCGGTGATCACCCCGCCGTGCCCGCGCTCGAGCTGCGCGAGCGCACGCGCCAGGACATCGCGCGTGGGGTTTCCCGAGCGTGTGTAGTCGTAGGTGCGCCGCTCATCGAAACCGCGGAACGCGAAGGTGGCGCTCAAGTGGATCGGCGGCACGACAGCGCCGGTCTCGTCGCATTCGAGGCCGGCGCGTACCGCCTCGGTCACGGGGTCGCGATTCTCGCTCATGCTGCGCTCCCGAGCGCGCTCTGAAACACGCTCCGCAGCGACTCGGTCTCTTTCAAGAAGGCATCGTGACCGTATACGGACGAGATCTCGTGGAGCCGCGCCTGCGGCAGCCGTGCCACCATGGCTCGCACGTCCGCGAGCGGTACGAGCATGTCCTCGCGCACCGCCACCGCGCTCGTGGGCACGAAGATGCGTGCGGCATCCACGTGATGCAGATCGATGGACTCGCAGAGGCACAGAAAGCCCTCGGCGTGATAGCGGGCAGCGTAGTCGCGCCCGCGCGCCACCAGATAGCCCTCGACCGGAAAGACGAACCGACCTTCCTCGCGGCTGGGGCGGCCCGCGAAGCGAGCCGCGAACTCCTCGCAGCTGCGATAGGTCGTCATGGCCAGCGCACGGGCAAGCTCGAGCGCCTCGGAGGGTCGGCCACTCTCCATGCCCATCCGAACGATGCGGCGCTCGATGGCGCGCCAGGCGGTCGCCATGGGCTGGGCCCGATCGCAGGCCCCGATCACGATGAGCTGGGCTACGCGATCCGGATGCCGCTCCCCGAAGGCAAGGGCCACCATCCCGCCATAGGAGCCCCCTGCGAAGGCGCGCAACGACTTGATCCCCAGGTGATTGAGGAGAAGCAGCAAGGCCTCCGCCTGGTCATAGGTGGAGACACTCGGGAAAGCTTCCCCCGGGGCCGGGCCGGTCGACTCGCCGCTGCCGCCGATGAAGTCGAAGCTCAGGATGCGGAACCGTCCGGGGTCCAAAGGCCGTCCGGGCCCTGCAATCTGCGACCACCAGCTGTCACGGGGGTCCTCGGTGGCACAGACGCGCCGGTGGGCCGAGATACCCCCGAGCGCGCACACGACGGGCGCCGAACCCGGGCCCACCATGCGCCAGGCGAGCCGGGCGCCGCGCAGAGCTCCACCGTGAAACAGGGGCATCTCTCCAGGGATCTCGAGAATGCCTTCGCGCACAGCCCAATCGCGACCGTGCCTCACGCTCGGCTCACCGACTCGTTTGGTGCTACCCAGGGGTTCGACAGTGGACATTGAACTGCTCCGCGCAAAGGGTCTCAACGGCTCACCAAGACCCCTGCAGAGCACCCACCTGGGACCAGGCGGGCTCGTCGCGCCCATCGTCCGCCCTGGCTGCTTCGCCGGACAGGAGGCTGCGCTGACCGCTCATCTGCCGCCCCGCCGCAGCGGGTCGCAGGAGTTGGCACCTTTCCACGCTGGTTAGGCGCGGCGGTTGCCCCGGCGTCGAAGGGCCTTTCCCTCAGCCGGTCTCGATGAGTGGCTGGAAATTTTAGGCGCGGCGCCGCACACCGTCAAGGCAGCCGCGGCCCTCAACAGGCACCCGCCGCCCCAAGCTATGCACGCCGGTCGGGTGAAGGGGTCCCACCCCAGCCGATTCAACCTGCCACTCGCCCGTGCGTTGTGATAGCGTGTTAGTGCGCTGGTACAAGCGCCAGCCGCATCAATGCACTGTTACGCTATCGCGCCCGAATGAAATCGCATCGCAACCTCACGCACCGCCAGGAGGCGCTCGCCGAGCGTCAGCTCTACGCCGCGGTTGCCGCCCTGCGCAGCGCCCAGGAGTGCCGCGCCTTCCTGCGCGACCTGTGCACCCCGGCCGAGATCCAGGCCATGGCCGACCGGTGGGCGGTCGTCGCCTGGCTGCGGCGCGGCCTGCCCTACCGCGAGATCCACCGGATCACGGGGGTGAGCGTCACGACGATCAGCCGTGTGGCGCGATTCCTGGCAGCCGGCAACGGAGGCTATTCGCTCGCGGCGCTCCGGGTGAGCACGCGCGGCGGCGCCAATGGTGGCACGCGCTCGAGCGGGCGCAGCCGGCGGGCCGAGTCTCAAGGGGACGGGGGATGACCGAGGACTCGCGTCTGAAGCTCGCAGTGCAGAAGTCCGGCCGCCTGACCGAGCCGTCCCTCGAGCTGCTCGCGCGCTGCGGGTTGAAGCTCGCGCGGGGCAAGGACCAGCTGATGGGGTTCGGCGAGAACATGCCCCTCGATGTGCTGTTCGTGCGCGACGACGACATTCCCGATCTGGTGCAGGAGGATGTCTGCGATCTGGGCCTGGTGGGCCTGAACGTTCTGGAGGAGAAGCGCCTGGAGCTTGCCGCGCGCGGGCACCCCGCCCGCTTCCAGTGCGTGCGGATGCTCGACTTCGGGCGCTGCCGGCTGTCCATCGCGGTGCCCGACGGAGCCTCCTTCGACTCGGTTCGGTCGCTCGCGGGCAAACGCATTGCCACCACCTATCCGTATCTGCTCGACAAGTATCTGCGCGAGCGCGACATTGCCGCCGATATCGTGATCCTCTCCGGGGCGGTGGAGATCGCGCCTCGCCTGGGCCGGGCGGATGCGATCTGCGATCTGGTCTCCACCGGCTCCACTTTGCAAGCCAACCACCTGCGCGAGGTGCAGACGGTGCTCGAGAGCCATGCGACGCTCATTCGCACGCCGGTCGAGCTGCCGGTGGAGAAGAGCGACTGGGTCGAGCGGCTGCTCAAGCGCATCGACGGTGTCCAGCAGGTGCGCGAGAGCAAGTACATCCTGTTGCACGCCCCGCGTGCCGCACTCGCGGAGGTGCGGCGGCTTCTACCCGGCTGCGAGACCCCCACGATCATTCCGCTCGAGGGGCATCCGGACAAGGTCGCCGTGCATGCCGTGTGCCGCGAGACCGTGTTCTGGGAGACGCTGGAGGGTCTGAAGAAGGCCGGAGCAAGCGCCCTGCTCGTGCTGCCGGTCGAGAAGATGCTCGACTGATGCGCCTGATCGAGTGGCAATCACTGGACGAGCCGCAGCGCCGGGCAGCGCTCGCGCGTCCCATGCACGAGTCTCGCGAAGCGCTCGCCCGCAGCGTCCAGGGCATCGTGCGCGCCGTGCGTGAGCAGGGCGATGCCGCGGTGCTGCGTTTCACCGAGCAGTTCGATGCCGTGAGGCTCGAGAGCCTGCTCGTCTCGCGCGCCGAGTCCAACGCGGCACGCGGCAAGCTCACGGCCGCACAGACCGATGCGCTGCACCGTGCGATCGCGAACGTGGAGGCGTTTCATGCCGCTCAGCAGCTCGCCCCGCTCAGTCTCGATGTGATGCCCGGCGTGCGGTGCGAGCGCATCGTGCGGCCGATTGCATCCGTGGGGCTGTACGTGCCGGCCGGCTCCGCCCCCCTGCCCTCGACGGTCATCATGCTCGCCGTTCCAGCACGGCTGGCGCGCTGCCCGCAGCGGGTGCTGTGCACGCCTCCCGGGCCCGACGGGTCGGCACACCCCGCAGTGCTCGCTGCGGCAGAGCTGTGTGGCATCGAGACGATCTTCAAGGTGGGCGGCGCGCAGGCGATCGCCGCGCTCGCCTACGGCACCCGGAGCGTGCCGAAAGTGCACAAGATCTTCGGTCCCGGCAACGCGTGGGTGACCGAGGCCAAGCAGCAGGTCGCGAGCGATCCGCAAGGTGCGGCGTGCGACCTTCCAGCAGGCCCATCCGAGGTGCTGGTGATCGCCGACGACTCGGCGCGCGCCGAGCTCGTCGCCGCCGACCTTCTTGCCCAGGCCGAGCACGACGCTCGATCCCAGGCTCTGCTCGTGACGCCCTCACCGTCGCTGGCCGCGAGCGTCGTGGAGGCGGTCGCGAGCCAGGCCCGAGGTCTCTCGCGCCAAACCATCCTGCAGCACTCACTGGCGGCCAGCCGCTGCATCGTCGTGCCGGACCTCGCAAGCGCCTGCGCCGTAGCAAACCAGTACGCGCCCGAGCACCTGATTCTGCAGGTTCGCGAGCCGCGCCGCTGGCTCGCCGAAGTGGTGAGCGCCGGCTCCGTGTTTCTCGGTGAGTGGTCGCCCGAGCCGCTCGGGGACTACTGCAGCGGGACCAATCACGTCTTGCCGACCTATGGCTACGCGCACGCTTTGAGCGGCCTGTCCATCCTCGACTTCCTGAAGCGCATCACCGTGCAGGAGCTCTCCGCCGAGGGGCTCGCTGCGCTCGGTCCGGTCGCGGTGGAGCTTGCCAGGCTCGAGGGGCTCGACGCGCATGCGGCTGCAGTCACACGGCGCCTGGGGCTGCTCTCCACCACCTCGGGGGCCACGGCAGCGAGGCACTCACCATGAGCGCTGTCGCGTATACCGCGCCCTCGCCCCTCGCACTCGCGAGACCCGAGATCCTCGAGCTCGAGCCTTACGAATACGCCCCGTGGGATCCCACGCTCGAGCGTCTGCACGCGAACGAGCTTCCGTGGCGATCCAGCAGCGATGCGACGGTTGCAGGCCTCAACCGCTATCCCGAGCCGCAGCCCCGTGCGCTCGTGCAAGCCCTCGCAGAGCTCTACGGCGTGACGCCCCCGGAGCTGCTCGTCGCGCGCGGCAGCGACGAGGCGATCGATCTGCTCACGCGGGCATTCTGTCGCGCGAGTGCCGACCGGATCCTCGTGTGTCCTCCCACCTTCGGCATGTATGCGGTCGCGGCCCGGATCCAGGGTGCCGGCGTCGTGCGCGTTCCGCTGCGGGCGGAGCATGGATTCGCGCTCGACGAAGACGCCGTGCTCGAGCGCAGCGCCGAGCGCGTGAAGCTCGTGTACGTGTGCTCGCCGAACAATCCGACGGGCAACCCCGTCGAGGGGCGCGTGCTGGTACGCCTGGCCGAGTCGCTCGCCGGCCGCGCCCTGCTCGTCGTGGACGAGGCATACATCGAGTTCTCGGGGGCGCAAAGCCTTGCCTCGCAGGTCGCAAGCCATCCGCATCTGGTCGTGCTGCGGACCTTGTCCAAGGCGCACGGTCTTGCCGGTGCGCGCTGCGGGGCGCTGATCGCGGCGCCCGCGGTGGTGGCGCTCCTGCGACGGATCATCCCGCCGTATGCACTCACCCAGCAGACGATCGAATGCACCCTGCGGGCGCTCGCGCCGCGCGAGCTGGCAGCCTCCCGCGAGCGGCTGGCGCTCATTCGCGCCGAGCGCGCGCGGCTCCTCGATGCGCTGAGCGGCTGTGCACGCGTCGCGCGCGTTTTCCCCAGTGCGGCGAATTTCCTGCTCGTCGAGTTCCACGACGCCGACGATGCGCTCGCCCGCACCCGCTCGGCCGGATTTCTGGTGCGGGACGTTCGAGCGCAGCCCGGTCTGGGCAGTCACCTGCGTATCACCGTCGGGACGCCCGAGCAGAATACGCGGCTGATCGAGGCGCTCGGGCACGGCGGAGCACGCGCATGAGCGCCCCACCCGCGCCCATCCTGTTCGTGGACCACGACGGCACCCTCGTCGAGGAGCCCCCCGACCGGCAGGTCGATTCCGTCGAGAAAGTCCGTTTCATGCCCGGTGTATTCGCCGCGCTCGCCGAGCTGCAGCGTGCCGGATTCCGGCTCGTGATCGTCAGCAACCAGGACGGCCTGGGCACGCCTTCCCATCCCACCGCCGCGTTCGACAAGGCCCATCGATTCATTCTCGATGCGTTCGCCTCGGAGGGCATCAGGTTCGAGGCGGTGCTGATCTGCCCGCACTTCCCCGCCGACGGTTGCGACTGCCGCAAGCCTGCGACCGGGCTCGTTCAACATCTGATGCGCGATGCGGGCGTCGATGTGACGCGCAGCGCGGTGGTGGGCGACCGCGACACGGATCTCGAGCTGGCGCGCAATCTGGGCGTGCGCGGCCTGCGGGTGCGCCGCGACGGTACCGCCGCGGAGTCCTGGCCGGGGGTCACGCGGGAGCTTCTGGCTCGGCGCGCCCGCATCGAGCGCATCACGCGCGAGACGCGCATCGTCGTGAGCGTCGAGCTCGATGACTGCGCGGTCGTGCGTGCGCATACGGGACTTGGGTTCCTCGATCACATGCTGGAGCAGCTAGCCAAGCACGGCGGATTCGGGCTCGATCTTGCGTGCCAGGGCGATCTGCACATCGACGAGCACCACACCGTCGAGGACTGCGCGCTGGCACTCGGCGAGGCGCTGCGAGAGGCGCTCGGCGACAAGGTGGGCATCGCCCGGTACGGCTTTCTGCTGCCGATGGATGAGTCTCGCGCCGAGGTCGCGGTCGACCTCTCGGGCCGCCCCTATGCCATATTCGAAGGCAAGCTCACCCGCGAGCGCATCGGAGAGCTGCCCACGGAGCTCGTGCCGCACTTCTTCCGCTCTCTCGCCGAGAGCCTGCGTGCCGCGATCCACGTGCGCGTCACGGGCGAGAACTGCCATCACATGATCGAGGCTTGCTTCAAGGGCGTGGGCCGCGCCCTACGCGCCGCACTGCGCCGCGAGGGGCTCGATCTCCCCACGACGAAGGGCGTCCTGTGAGGGAAGTCGTGATCATCGACAGCGGTGGCGCGAACCTTGCCTCGCTGCAGTTTGCGCTGGAGCGGCTGGAGGTCCGCGCGCGCATCTCGAGCGAGCCGGCGGAGATTGCGGGTGCCCCGCGAGTCGTTCTCCCCGGCGTGGGCTCCGCGCGCGATGCCATGCAAAGGCTGCACGCCGCAGGGCTCGCGCAGCGGCTGCGTCACCTGGAGCAGCCGGTGCTCGGAATTTGCCTCGGAATGCAGCTGCTCTACCGGCACTCGGCGGAGGGCTCCACCGAGTGCCTGGGCGTGCTGCCGGGCACGGTGGGGCGGCTCTTGCCGCAGCCAGGCCTGCCGGTGCCGCATATGGGCTGGAATCAGCTTGCATTGAGCGCATCCGATCCGCTGCTCGAGGGTGTCAGCTCCGGTGACTACGTCTACTTCGTGCATAGCTACGCGGCGGCCTGCGCGACCGAGACTGTTGCGACGGTCAATTACGGCGTGGATATCACGGCTGTGGTGCGGCACGGTAATTTCTGGGGCACGCAGTTTCATCCGGAGCGCTCCGGGGCGGTGGGCGCACGGATTCTCGCCAACTTTCTCGCGGTGAGCTGAGTGCGCGCTCGCGCAGGCTCCTGATGCTGCTCATGCCCGCCATCGATCTGAAGGCCGGCCGCTGCGTGCGCCTGTATCGCGGCGATTTTCAGGCCGAGACCCGTTACGAGCTCGAGCCGCACGAGCTGCTGCAGCGTTATCGGACACTCGGCGCCACCTGGGTGCATGTCGTGGATCTCGACGGCGCTCAGGCAGGCACACCGGCCCATCGCGCCCTCATCGTGGCGCTTGCCACGCAATCTGCCGTGAGTCTGCAGGTGGGCGGTGGCGTGCGCTCCGCCGAGACTCTGGATGATCTGCTGCGCAACGGGGTCGAGCGCGCCGTGGTCGGAAGCGCCGCACTCGAGCGGCCCCACGAGGCCGCGGCGTGGCTCGCCCGCTTTGGACCCGAGAGGGTGTGCCTGGCTTTCGACGTGCGCCTGGACCCGCACGGGGAGCCGCGCGTGCGCACCCGCGGGTGGACCCAGGGCGGCACCGTGAGCCTGTGGTCTGCCCTCGAGCGGTACTGCGCCGCCGGCCTGCGGCACGTGCTGTGCACCGACATCGATCGCGACGGGACCCTTGGCGGGCCCAACCTCGAGCTGTATCGGGAAGGGATACGGCGCTTTCCCGAGCTCGCCTGGCAGGCCTCCGGCGGCGTGCGCGACGCGCTCGATCTGGGCGCACTCGACCGGATCGGGGTTGCCGCCGCGGTGAGCGGCAAGGCCCTGCTCGAGGAGCGCATACCCCTTCAGGAGCTGCGGCCATTCTTGCCAAACGCATCATTCCCTGCCTCGACGTCCGCGCCGGCCAGGTCGTAAAGGGTGTTCGCTTTCGCGATCACCTCGTCGTGGGGGACATCCTCGCCCTCGCGCAGCGCTATCGCGACCAGGGCGCCGACGAGCTCGTCTTCTACGACATCACGGCAAGTCCGCAGGAGCGCTCGGTCGACCGCGAGTGGGTGCGCCGCGTCGCACGCCTGCTCGATATCCCCTTTTGCGTTGCCGGCGGCATCCGTTCCGTGCCCGATGCGGAGGAGGTGCTGAATGCCGGTGCCGAGAAGGTGTCCATCAATTCGCCGGCGCTCGCCGACCCCGGCCTCATCGACCGCCTGAGCGCCCGATTCGGGGCCCAGTGCATCGTGGTCGGCATCGACAGCCAGAGCGTCCCCGGGGGGTATCGAGTCTACGAGCTCACGGGCGATGTGAGCCGCGCGCGCGATTCCGGTCGCGACACGCTCGCGTGGGCGGCAGAGGTTCAGGACCGCGGCGCCGGCGAGATCGTCCTGAACTGCATGGCCAGCGACGGGGTGCGGCGCGGCTACGATATCGAGCAGCTGCGCGCAGTGCGCGCGCTGTGCCGCGTCCCGCTCGTCGCCTCGGGAGGGGCCGGCTCGGTGGAGCATTTCCGCGACGTCTTCGCTCACGCGGGGGTGGACGCCGCACTCGCCGCGAGCGTATTCCACTCGGGCGCGATCGCCATCCCGGACTTGAAGCGCGAGCTCGCGGGTGCGGGCATCCCCATGCGCCCGTGGGCTCGCCTTGAGGAGATTCGGCCATGACACTCGCACTTGCCGAGGTTGCAGAGCTCGATTTCGCCAAGGGCGGCGGCCTCATTCCGGCGATCGTTCAGCATGCCGAGACCGGCGCCGTCTTGATGGTCGGCTTCATGAACGCCGAGGCCGTGCGCACGACTCTCGAACGTGGACGCGTGGTGTTCTTCAGCCGCAGCAAGCAACGCCTGTGGGAAAAGGGCGAGATCTCCGGTCACAGCCTCGAGGTCGTTGACGTCCGGCGCGACTGCGATGCCGACACGCTGCTCGTGTCGGCGCGGCCCCGTGGCCCCGTGTGTCATACGGGCATGCGAACGTGCTTCGGCGACCAGCCGCTCGCCGCGGCGGAGCGCCTGGCTTTCCTCGGCGAGCTCGAGCGCATCATCGCGCAGCGCCGCACGGAGCAGCCCCAGGGCAGCTACACGGCGAGCCTGTTCGCCCAGGGCCTGCGCCGGCTCGCCCAGAAGGTCGGCGAGGAAGCCCTCGAGGTGGCGCTTGCCGCCGTCGGGGAGAGCGATGAAAGAGTGGTCGAGGAAGCCGCCGACCTCGTCTTTCACCTGCTCGTGCTGCTCGGGTGCCGCGACCTGCCGCTCGCGCGCATCGTCGCCGCGCTCGAGGCGCGCCACCTGCGATGAGCCGACCCCTGGCAACCGTTTCCCGCAGCCGGTAGATTGGCTCGGGCCCGCACCGAGCCAGAATGTTTCGGATTTATGACAGCATAGGGTGGGTGGTATAGTATCCGCCGCCCTCGTCGAGCGATGCGGAGCAGCGAGCATGGGCACACACGAGCATATGCCGACGGCGCGAGGGAACGCGTTTCTTTGGGGCGGGGCTGCGCTCGGGGTCGTCCTCGTCGCCGGACTTCTGACGCATGGATTCGGTCTCCTGCCCGCGCGCGGCTCGGCTGCGGAGACTCCCGGGCTGATTCACCGTGGCGAGCAAATCCTCGTCCCCGACGGCTCGCCCATCCGCTCGCGACTGACCGTGGCACCGGCGCTCGCTGAGCTCACGAGCGGGCGCTGGGTGCTCCCGGGGATCGTCGAGGCCAACCCGGCGCGCACAGCCGCGGTGCTGACGCCTCTGGGCGGGCGCATCGTCGAGCTGCGCGTGTCACTGGGCGACCGGGTGGCTCGGGGCCAGATCCTGGCCGTCATCGACTCGCCGGACCTTGCCCAGGCTTTCGCCGATGACGACAAAGCCGCCGATGCGTTTCGCCTTGCGACCAAGAATCTCGCGCGCCAGGAAGGACAGCTGAAGATCGGCGCCGCCGCCGAGCGCGATGTGGATCAGGCCCGAAGCGACCTAGCCCAGGCCAGCGCCGAGTACACCCGCACCCGTGCGCGCCTGCAGGCACTGGGGGTCGCGGACTCCAGGGCGCGGGCGTCTCGACTGCTCATGCTGCGGGCGCCGATCGGAGGCAGCGTCACGGCCCTGTCCGTGGCGGCCGGCAACATGGTCAACGATCCCACTCAGCCCATGATGACGGTCGCCGACCTCTCCACCGTGTGGGTCACCGCACTCGTTCCGGAAAAATATGTCGGCTCTGTCGCCCGCGGCGAGGCTGCGGAGGTGAGCCTCACCGCCTATCCGGGCCAGACGCTGCACGGGACGGTGTCCTTCGTGAGCGACGTGCTCGAGCCCGACTCCCTCAGAGACAAGCTGCGCATCGCGTTTGCCAATCCCCGCTACGCGCTCAAGCCCAATATGTTCGCGACCGTCACCCTGCTCGGCCCGCGCCAGCCGCACGTGGTCGTGCCCACGTCCGCATTGCTCATGAATAACGACCGCACGACCGTGTTCGTCGCCACCGCCCCGTGGACCTTCGAGCGGCGCGTCGTGCAGCCGCAGCTCACCGAGGGGTCCTCCGTCGTGATCGACTCCGGTCTGCGAGCGGGCGAGCGCGTGGTGGTGCGCGGCGGAATCCTGCTCAATGATTGATCAGTTCGTCGGCTTCTGCCTGCGCCAGCGCGTGGCGGTCATCGTCCTCGCGCTCCTGTTCGCGGCATTCGGCGTGTATGCCTGGGAGACGCTCTCGGTCGAGGCCTACCCCGAGCTCGGCGACGTTTCGGCCCAGGTCACCACGCAGATGCCCGGGCTTGCCGCCGAGGAGGTCGAGCAGCTGATCACCGTGCCGCTCGAGCGCCAGATCAACGGGACTCCCGGCCTGCTGCTCATGCGCTCGTCCAGCACCTTCGGACTGTCCCTGATCACCGTGCTGTTTCGCGACGGCTACGAGGACTACTGGGTGCGCCAGCGTCTGCTGGAGCGCATCAATCGGGCCGTGTTGCCCCCGGGTGCCTCGCCGTCGCTCGATCCGGTCGCGGGCCCGGGCGGGGAGATCTACCGCTACACGCTCGAGTCGGACACGCGCAACCTCCAGGAGCTGTCGGAGATTCAGCGCTGGATCGTGATTCCGGCCCTGAAGTCGGTTCCCGGGGTCGTGGACGACACGAATTTCGGCGGTTTCACCACCGAGTACCAGCTCGACCTGGATCCCAAGCAGCTCGAGCATTATCGAATCGGTATCGATGATGTCATCAACGCCGTCAACAACAACAACACCAACGCCGGCGGCGGCCGGGTCTCGCGCGGCGATCAGAGCTACGTCATCCGCGGCGTGGGGCTCATTCGCAGCCTCGACGACATCGGCTCGACCGTCGTCACCGAGGTGAACGGTGCCCCGGTCCTGGTGCGCGACCTGGGTCGCACCACGCTCAGCCACCAGGAGCGCGAGGGGATCCTCGGCAAGGACTCGAACCCCGACACGATCGAGGGCATCGTCCTGATGCTCAAGTACCAGAACCCCTCCGAGACACTGCGCGGCATCCATGCGAAGGTCGCGGAGCTCAACCGCATGCTCGCCCGCCAGGACGTGCGGATCGTGCCCTATATCGACCGCGACGAGCTGGTGCGCGCGACGGTCAACAAGGTCGGCCGCACCATTGCCGAGGGCATCGGGCTCGTGTTCCTGGTCTTGATGCTCTTTCTCGGCAGCCCACGCAGCGCATTCGTGGTCGCGGTCGCGATTCCGTTCGCTCTGGTCGCGGTATTCACGTTCCTGCATCTCACACACGTCTCCGCCAACCTGCTCTCGCTCGGAGCGATCGACTTCGGCATCCTCGTGGATGGGGCGATCGTCGTGACCGAAGCCGTGCTGCGCAGGCGCGAGGCGTCCCCCGAGGAGGAGCTGAGCGAGAGCGAGGTGCGCGCAGCGGCGCTGCAGGTCACGCGGCCGATCTTCTTCGCGAGCCTCATCATCATCACGACCTACATGCCGCTGTTCTCCTTCGAGCGGGCGGAGGCGAAGCTCTTCACACCCATGGCTTACACGATGGGCTATGCGCTCCTCGGTGCGCTCCTCACCGCGCTCGCGCTCGTGCCCGGGCTTGCGTATCTCGCCTTCCACAAGCCCGGCCGCGTCTATCACAACCGCTGGCTGGAGCGGCTCACGCAGCTCTACGAGCGCCTGCTTGCCGCGTGCCTCGACCAGCCGCGGATCATCTACGGGGTGGTGATCTTCGCCCTGCTCGCGGTGATCGGCCTCGCGGTCACGATCGGCCGTGATTTTCTGCCGGACCTCGACGAGGGTGCGCTGTGGTTGCAGGTCCAGATGCCCACCGGACTGTCCCTGAACAAGGCGAGCGACATGGCGAGTGACCTGCGCCGCGCGCTTCGCAAGTATCCGGAGGTCTCCTACGTCGTGACGCAAACCGGGCGCAACGATGACGGCACCGATCCATGGACCATGTCGCATATCGAGGCGCCCGTGGGGCTGACCCCTTACGACACCTGGCCCCACGGGGAGACGAAGAAACAGTTTCTCGACCGGCTCGCCGGGGACCTGGCCCGCGAGCTTCCCGGGTATTCGATCGGCATCAGTCAACCGATCATCGACAATGTCAACGACCTGATCGGCGGGGCGCACAGCCCGCTCGTCATCCTCATCTTCGGCGACGATCTCGGCGAGCTTCGCCGCATCGGGCGGCAGATCGTGGATGTGCTCTACACCATTCGCGGAACCTCCAGCGCCTCGATATTCCAGGAGCCTCCGATCCCTCAGATCCAGATCGACGTGGACCGCGCGCGGGCGGCGCGCTACGGCATCGCAATGACCGACATCCAGAATCTGATCCAAACAGGCGTGGGACAGGCTCCGGTCTCCACGGTCTACGTCGGTGAGCGAACCTACCCGCTCACGGTTCGCTTCACGGAGGCCGATCGCAACACGGCAGAGGCGCTCGGCGATCTGCCTCTGCACACCGCGGGGGGTGCCCAGGTACCGCTCTCCCAGGTCGCAGCCATCCGTGTGGGCAGCGGCGAGAGCACCATCACGCGGGAGAATGGGCGTCGCAATCTCACCATCCGCATCGACAATCGCGATCGGGATCTCACCTCCTACCTCGAGGAAGCCCAGGCGAAGATCGCCGCTCGCGTGCACTTCGATCCGAGCCGCGTGCAGCTCGAGTGGGGCGGACAGTTCGAGAACCAGCGCCGCGCCGAGGCGCGGCTCCTCGTGATCCTGGCCATGGTGATGGGACTGATGCTGATCCTGCTCACCGTCGGCACCGGGTTGCTGCGTCAGGCGGCCCTGATCCTGAGCGTCGTGCCCCTGGCGACCCTCGGGGGCCTCTTCGCGCTGCACGTGACCGGGCAGACGCTGAACGTTGCAACCGGGGTTGGGTTCATCGCCCTCTTCGGGGTGGCCGTGCAGAACGGCATCATCATGGTCGCGAACCTCAATCGCGTGAGAAAGGCGGGTCTCGAGCTGCACGATGCGATCATGAGGGGCGCGACCGAGCGCTTGCGGCCGGTGCTCATGACCGCTACGGTGGCAACCCTCGGCATGCTTCCCGCAGCGATCCACACCGGTGTGGGCAGCGATGTGCAACGTGGAATCGCGACCGTCGTCGTGGGGGGCCTTGCGATCGCCACGGTGCTCACGCTGTTCGTGCTCCCCTCCATGTATCACGTGATCGAGCACTGGGCCGAGGAGCGGCGCGGACCCATCGAGTGGAGCACGCGATGAGAGCCCGCGCATGGGTCTTGATCACCGTCGCGGCACTTCTTGCAGGCGCCTCCGGCTGTGCGGTCGGACCCGACTTCAAGCGCCCGATGCCCCCAGCCGCGACCACCTACGGGAGCGCGCCCGTGCAAGGAAGCACGGCGGGCGCAACGGGTCATGGGGGCGGAGCCCAAGCTTTTCTCAGCGGGCGCGACATTCCGGCCGAGTGGTGGCGGCTCTTTGGGTCCGCGAAGCTCGACCGGCTGGTCGAGCAGGCTCTCGCGGCCAATCCAAACGTCACGGCCGCGCAGGCCGCACTGCGCCAGGCGCACGCCCTCTATCGGGCGCAACAGACGAGCCTCTTCCCGACCGTGCAGGGAGGCTTCAGCGCCGCGCGCTCGAAGTTCGCAACCGGCACGATCACTGCTCCGACGGTCGCCAGCAGCGCAACCTACAGCCTCTATACCCCCGAGCTCACGCTCAGCTACACCCCGGATGTCTTCGGCGGCGTGCGCCGCGCGGTCGAAACGGCCAAGGCGCAGATGCAAAGCGCGCGCTTCGAGCTCGAGGCCACCTACGTCACTTTGAGCACGAACGTCGCGGTGACGGCTGTGCAGGAAGCCTCGCTTCGCGAGCAGATCGCCGTCACCCGGCGGCTGCTTGCTCTGCAGCGCCAGCTCACACAGACGGTGGAGCACCAGCGGGGCCTCGGAACGGCGAGCCAGCTCGATCTGCTCACCCAGCAGTCCGCGGAGGCACAAACCGCCGCGAGCCTGCCGCCGCTCGAGAAGCAGCTCGGCCAGACGCGCGATGCGTTCACCGCGTTGCTGGGCCGCCTACCCTCGGAGGAGCCGGCCGAGACCTTTACCCTGAGCGATCTGAGCCTCCCCCTCGAGCTTCCGGTGAGTGTCCCGTCCAGGCTCGTCGAGCAGCGTCCCGATGTGCGCGAGGCCGAAGAGAGCTTGCACGCCGCATCGGCCCAGGTCGGCGTAGCCATCGCGGATCTGCTGCCGCAGTTCTCGATCGATGCCGACCTCGGATCCGCGGCCTTGACGATCGGCCGGCTCTTCAGCCCCTACACCGGATTCTGGGACGCGGGCGCCTCGCTCACTCAGACGCTGTTCGATGCGGGAGCTCTCCTCGACAGGCGGCGCGCCGCGCAAGCCGCCCTGGACGAAGCGGCAGCCCAGTATCGTGCGGCCGTGATTCTCGCCTGCCAGAACGTCGCCGACACGCTGCGCGCCTTGCAGGCCGATGCGAGCGAGCTGCGGGCGAGCGCCGAGGCCGCTCGGGCCGCCGCCGCCGCCTTCGCTCTGGCTCAGCGTCAGTACCGCCTGGGATCGATCAGCTTCGTCGCCGTGCTGAATGCCGAGCAGCTGTCTCAGCAGGCCGAGATCGCGCGCGTGCAAGCCGAGGCCAACCGCTACTCGGACACCGCGGGCCTGTTTCAAGCGCTCGGCGGCGGATGGTGGAACCGGCCCGAGGAGCGCCCAAGATGACCGCCAACAGCGATCTGGTGTTGCGTGAGGATCGGCACGGCGCCGCTATTCTCACGCTGAACCGGCCGGAGAAGCTCAACGCTCTGACCAAGGACATGTTCGAGGCGCTCGATCGGCACGTCGAGGCCATTGCCCGCGACGTGAAGACCGTCGGTCTCGTCATCGTGCGCGGTGCCGGAGGAAACTTCTCCGGCGGCTACGACATGGCCGAGGTGCTCGACTACGCCAAAGCGCACGCCAAGCCACACTTCCACTCGGAGGTCATCGAGAAGATCGCCGATCTGCCCCAGCCCGTGGTCTCAGCCGTGCAGGGTCATTGCTCGACGGGCGGCATGGAGGTCGCTCTGGCGGCCGATCTGATCTTCGCAGCCGAATCGGCGCAGTTCTGCGACGCCTATGCACGCTGGGGTCTCACACCGATCTGGGGCCTGAGCCTGAGGCTGCCCCACCGCATCGGCACGGCCAAGGCGGCGGAGATGATGCTGACCTGCCGCACCTACTCCGGGGTCGAGGCGCAGGCCATGCACCTGGCGAATTTTTGCGTGCCCGATGAGCGCTTCGAGGTGGAGCTCGCGAATCTATCGCAAACGATCCTGAGCCACTCGTGGTACTCGCACCGGGTGAACAAGCACGCTCTGCGCCAAAGCGACGGTCTCCCGCTCCATGATGCCCACGCGCTCGAGCTGTTCAAGGAGGAGGGGCTGGCGCCGGATGCGGTGCGGCGGCTGGAGCGATTTGGGAAGCCCGGACGCCGGCAGCCGTGAGGGCCTGCGTCCCTCACGCCGCATCACTGGGCCGCGAGGGAGTCCGCGCGGGCGTAGGCCTCATTCGCTTCGGGATTGCGACCGCGAGCGCGCAACGAATCGCCGATCAGGCGCCACGCCGCGGCCTGCGCACGCGGATCGCCGGTGGCGAGCTGCAGCGCCTTGTGCCCCATGCTGCCGGCCAGCCCGTACTGACCTGAGCTCTCGTGCGCCTCCCCGAGCATGATCCAGAGCAGCGGATTCTCAGGCTCTATCCTCAGCGCGCGCTCGAGGGTCGCCTGGGCCAGTTGTGGCTCCCCGCTCGCCGCCTGCTGGCGAGCCTGAGCGACCAGGGCCGTCGCGGCGGCACCCAGCTGGTACTGCCTGGAGGGTTGCTGGGGCGACGCCGGTGCGGGTGCGGGTACCGGACTCGGTGACTGCGTCTGCGGCGCGGGCCCAGCGGGCGGTGCGGTCTGCGGCGCAGTCTGCGACGGCCGTTGCGCCGCAGGGGGCTGATACGGCGGGCCGGTGAGGCTGCCGCAGCCCCCGGCGAGCACCGCCAGGGTCATCGCAACCACGATCCTTGCGCGGACCTTCAATGCGCGAAACCTTGCAGCCAGCGTCCGGCGCGCTGCAGAAGACTCTGGACGCTCGAGCTGACGACGGCGCCGAATGACTGAGCCGGGCACCCAGGCTTCACGGGCGGATCGGTGCCGGGTGGCACGGGGAGCGTGACCAGATCGCTCGAGCAGGCTGCGTCGGCCTTGAAGCCCGTCGGGTAGTCGATCGTCACCTGTTGCAGGGAATCGGGCATCGGCACGCTCCAGGAGCTCGTGGCGATGTCGGCCATCAAGTGCGACCAGACCGGCAGCGCGCCCGTCTCGCCCGTGAGACCTGTCACGCGGTCGTCATCGTAGCCCACCCAGACCACGGCGAGATCGCTGCCGGAGAACCCTGCAAACCAGCTGTCACGCAGGTCCGAGGAGGTGCCCGTCTTGCCGGCGACAACGAGCCCGCGGGGCAGCACGGCTCGCGCAGGCTTGCCGGTCCCGCGCTCGATCACCTGCTCGAGCATGCTGTCCACCTCGTACACCGGGTCCGCCTCGGCAACCGCATCCACCTCGACCGGAAAGGCTTTGAGCGGCTTGCCATCGGCGCTGATCACGGCGCGCACCGCGCGCAGCGTTGTTCGGAATCCGCCGTTGGCGAGACCTCCGTAGAGCTGCGCCACCTCGAGCGGAGTGAGCTCGACCGTGCCGAGCAGCAGTGAGGGGTTCTTCGGAGGCGCACGATCGAGTCCGAAACGCTCTAACGAGCCTGCGACCTTCTCGAGTCCGATGTCCATCCCGAGATTCACGGTGGCGTCGTTCAACGATTCGGCCAGCGCGCGCACCAGCGGCACCGGCCCGTAGTTCTCGCGGGTGAAGTTCTCCGGCTGCCAGAGCTTGTTACCCGCCACCCGGATGCTCACGGGCGCATCCTGGACGATGCTGGTTGCGTTGTAACGACCGGTCTCGAGCGCGGCGAGATAGATGAAGGGCTTCACGAGCGAGCCGATCTGGCGCCGGCCATCCAGCGCCCGGTCGAATCCGTCGTACTCGGCGTCGCGCCCGCCGACCACCGCGACCACATCCCCGCTCTGCGGCGCCGTGACGACCACGGCCCCCTGGAGGGACGCACCACGCTGCTTGTGCAGGCGATCCAGACGCGCAAGCTCGCGATCGAGCACCCGCTCGGCGTCCGCCTGCACGCGCGGATCGAGGTTGGTGAAGATCTTGAGCCCCGCCTCGGTCAGATCCTGCTCTCGGTAGTCGCGTCGCAACGTCCGGCGCACCAGATCGAGATACGCGGGGTAGTAAGCACCCGAGCTCTTGGAGCTGACCCCGAGCGGACGCGACGACGCCGCGCTGGCTTGCGCTTGGGAGATGATGTTCTGCGCCGCCATCAGCTTCAGAACGAGGTTGCGGCGCTTCAATGCTCGGTCGGCATGCCTGCGCGGGTCGTAATAGGAGGGGCCGCGAACGACCGCCACGAGGGTTGCAATCTCATCGAGATCGAGCTCCGAGAGTGGCTTGCCGAAGTAGAACTCGGCGGCGAGTCCGAAGCCGTGAATCGCGCGGTTGCCGTCCTGCCCCAGATGGATCTCATTGATGTAGGCGTTCATGAGATCGGACTTGCTGAAGTGCGACTCGAGCAGCATCGCCATGATCGCCTCGCGCACCTTGCGGCCCGCGGTGCGCTGGGGCGTCAGGAAGTAGCTCTTCACCAGCTGCTGCGTGAGGGTGCTGCCACCCTGCTCCAGCTGGCCGGCGCGCGTGTCGACCCACAGCGCGCGCAGGATCGCAAGCGGATCGACGCCGTGGTGAGTGTCGAAGTTGCGGTCCTCGACAGCCTTGAGCGCGGCAGGCAGAAGGGGCGGCACCTCATCGGGGGTGACGACGATGCGATCCTCGCCATGGATCGGAAAGACGCTACCGATCAGGAGCGGGTCGAGCCGGACGATGGGCAGCTCGTGCCCCGCGCCGTCGCGCAGGCTCGTGACGGCGCCGTCGGCAGTCGTGATGCTCAGGTCCTCGGCCGCCCGCGGCCCGTCGGCAAAGCGCGTGGCCCGTAACCCCACCTCGATCACGCTGCCCGTCTTGCGGTAGGTCCCCGGTCTTAGCTCCGCAGCGACGCGCCGGTACGCAAGCCGTCGCAACTCCTGCTCGACATCTGCGCTCGACAGCGCGAGTCCCGCGTACAGCTCGAGCGGCGCCGCATAGACCTGCGCCGGCAAGGTCCAGCGCCGCCCCTGGAACTGGTGCGTGACGATCCGATCGAGCCGCATGACGTAGATCGCCGCGGCGGCGAGCCCGCCCAGCACGACTGCTCCGATGATCGGCCAGCGAGTTTTCACTTCAAATACAGAGCTCCTCGGCAGGCTCGCGCAGATTGTAACGCGAGCTCATCGAGTGCCCGTAGGCTCCGGCGTTCGCGATGAGCAGAATGTCGCCCTCGCGGGTGGGCGGCAGCAGGCGATCGTGCCCCAGAATGTCCGCGCTCTCGCAGATCGGGCCGACGATATTCACGAGTTCCATCGCCTGGGGCTCGGGACGTGAGAGGTTCACGATCTCGTGATAGGCGCCGTAGAGCGCCGGTCGGATGAGCGAGTTCATGCCCGTGGCGATGCCCACGTATTTGATGTCGCCCTTGGCTTTCACCTGCGTCACCCGGGCGAGCAGCGCGCCCGCGGGCGCAACGACGTAGCGCCCGGACTCGAGCCACAGCTCCAGGTGCGGGTGCGCGGCGTGCACGGCGCCGAGCGCGGCATCGAGAGCTGCAAGATCGAGCGCGACCTGCCCGGGCCGCTCCGGCACGCCGAGGCCGCCGCCCACATCGAGCACGCTCACCTCAGGCAGGCGTTGCGCGAGCTCGGCGAGCGTGCGCGCGCTGCGCTCCCAGCTCGAGACGTCGAAAATGCCGCTGCCGCTGTGAGCGTGCAGTCCGACGATGCGCACGTGCTCCCGCCGCGCGAGCCTCACGAGCGCATCGAGCTCCTCGAGCGGGACTCCGAACTTCGAGCGCGCACCGGCGGTGCGCACGTGACGATGATGCCCGCGGCCGATTCCGGTATCCACCCGCACGAACACCGCCCGCCCCGCGAAGACCGCGGACCAGGCCTCCAGAGCGTAGCTGCTGTCGAGCGTGACGCGCACACCCTGCTCGAGAGCCCAGGCGTACTCGTCGCGACTTGCAAAATTGGGCGTGTACAGAACGCGCTCGCGCTCGATCCCGGGGACCGCCTCGAGCAACCGCTCGATCTCTCCGCGCGAGACGCAGTCGAAATCGAGTCCGCGAGCATGCAGATGCCGCAGCACTTCGGGGTGCGGATTCGCCTTGATCGCATAGAGCACCCTGGCGAGAGACCCGAGCGAGCGGAGCCTCCGAGCGGCTGCATCGAGGGTCTCCAGGTCGTAGACGTAGGCCGCCTCGCGCGATTCCATGAGCCGCACGAGCGCGGCGCGCTTGCGTACCCACCAGGGTACGGGGACCTCAGCGTCCGCGGCGGGCCGCAGGAACAGCTGCTCCCAGGTCGGCCCCAGGGTGTGATCGCTCGGTGACGCTCGCACGAGGAGCTCGTGGAGCTGATCGACGAGCCGGTCGCCTTGATTCTCGTCCACCACGAACGTGAAGTTCAGGTCGTTCGCCGCCTGGCTCACCAGGTAGACCTTCTGCTCGGCGAAGAGCTCGAAGGCTTCCCCGAGCTGGTGCAGGATCCCACGGATGTTGCGCCCCACGAGGCTCACGGAGGCGCACGGCCCGATCACCTGTGCCCGACAGAGCCGCGAGAGATCGGCCACGAGCGCCTCGAGCAGAGCCGCATCGAGGGAGTTGGCTGCAGGGTCGAGCGAGACGGTGACGTTGGTCTCCGAGGTGGACACCAGATCCACCGACATCCCGTGGCTCTTGAACACCTGGAAGGCATCCGCGAGAAAGCCCACCTGATGCCACATCCCGGGACTGTCCATGGCGACGAGCGTGATGCCTTTCTTGAGGCACACCGCCTTGACCTGGGCCGACTCGGCGTTTGCGGCCGAGCTGATCACCGTGCCTTCGAGCTCCGGATGCTGGGTCGCGTAGATGTGCAGCGGGATCTGATACTGGCGCGCAGGCAGGATGCAGCGCGGATGCAGAACCTTGGCGCCGTTGCTCGCGATCTCCTGCGCCTCGTCGTAGTGCAGGGCACGCAGAAGGCGCGCGGTCGGCGTGGAGCGCGGATTCGCGCTGAACATGCCGGGCACATCCGTCCAGATCTCCAGACGCCGCGCCTGGAGCTTCGCTGCAAGGTAGGCGGCCGAGGTATCCGAGCCGCCGCGGCCGAGCAGAACCGTGTTGCCCTCGGCGTCGCTTGCGATGAACCCCTGAGTGATGAGCACCGGGGAAAGCCGGCCCAAACGCGCCTGCAACGGCTCATCCGGGGCAAAGGGGCACGTGGCCGACAGCACGCTCGCCTTCGCCGAGGCCCCGGGGCGTGTCTCCGCCTGCAGCAGCGTGCGGGCATCGACCCATTCGACCGGCAGACCCTGCGCGCGCAGAAATCGCACGCCAAGGTCACTTGCCATGAGCTCCCCGGTCGCAAGGACCCGTGCGCGGATGCGGTCGCTCACCTCGCCCACGAGGGCGACCCCGGTTGCAATCTGGCCGAGCTCTGCGAAGTGACGCTCGAGCTCGGGGCCCGGCTCGATGCCGAGCTCCGCAGCCAGCTTGCGATGCACCTGCTCGATGCTCGCGAGCACCTCGCTCTGCGCGCCGCGCAGGGCAGCTCCGAGCAGCCCCTCCAGGCGATCGGTCACGCCGGTGAGCGCCGAGTGCACGATGAGCACACGCGCGCCTTCGCTGCGTCGCGCCGAGGCGACCAGTGCCACATTGCGCCAATTGGAGAGGGAGGAGACGCTCGTGCCCCCGAACTTGAGCACGTACCACGCCGAAGCCTTGGGCGCCACTACGGGTGCCTCCCTACGACCCCATCACTTACGACACGACTCCTCGGTCGGGCCCGATTCCTGGCGGCGATGACGCGACTAGACCTCGTCGTCGAAGATGTCGCGCAGATCCTTCTCGAGCTTGCGGTCCGCCAGGACCTCCTCGAGCCGACTCCAGGCGGCCTTGCCCCGCTTGCCCTGGTTCCGCACGCGCTTGTCCACGCGATCGAGCAAGCGATCGTAGTCGGTACCGTCCTCGGGGGGGCTCAGGAACTCGTCGTCCAGATCGAAGCTTTCGTTGTCGCGCTCTGACATCACTCGAGGTCTAATTTTTCCAGAAGAATCAAAGCCTAAGGCCAATACCGGCCCGGGGCAAGAGCGCGAACTATAGCCGATTGGCGCCGGCAAGCAAGTCTTCAGCCGGCAGGCTCGACCGTCACCGGCGCCCCGCGCCCTACCCGGAGTGTGGTCGCGGCGCTGCCGTCACGTTCGGCGATCTCCAGCACCCCGAACGAGTTGATGACCGCCATGAGCTCCCCCGCAGATGCGTCCGCGTATGTATGCCGCACCGCCAGCAGACGTCCGGCAATTCCGACCCTCGGCGTCCCCAGCCCCTCGAGCCGGCGAGCGTCGATGTCCGTGATGAGATTGCCGAAGTGGTCCACGGTCACGACGCAGCCGCGCACCGTGCGGCCCGTCGGCTCCGCCGGGGGCGACCCGCCCGGGTCGAACACAATCCGTGGCTGACCCAGGTCAAGCGGCGCACAGCGGCCGCACGCCAGCTCCGCCGCAACGGGCGCGAAGATATCGCGCCCGTGGAAGGTCGCACTCACGCGCTGAATCCCGAGCCCGGAGAGTCGTTCCGGGGCGAGCTCCACCGTCTGGAGACTCGGGCACAGGGCGGCAACAGGTTCGAGCAGCCCATTGTCGGGCGCGAGGAGCGCGTGGCCGTTCGCCAGCGCGCACAGGATGGCGCGCGCGGTCCCCACTCCCGGGTCGACCACGGCCACGTGCACGGTGCCGGCGGGGAAGTACCCGAAAGAGCGCGACAGCCAGAATCCCGCCTCGAGCGGCCGCTGGGCAGGCACGGCGTGGGTCAGATCGACGATCCGCGCCGCCGCGAAGCGCGCCAGAATCGAGCCCTTCATCACCCCGACGAAGGGATCCTCGAGTCCAAAGTCCGTGGTGAGCGTGATGAGGCCCGAGGGCACGAAGGCGGGCATGCCGCCCATTATGGCGCGGGGCGGTGTCAGGCGCAGGACACGCACCGGTCCGTGTAGGGAACAGCGTGCAATCGCTCCGGCCCGATCTCGTCTCCGCAGACGGCGCAGGTCCCGTAGTGGCCCGAGCGCAGCCGCTGCAGCGCCAGCTCGATGCGCTTGAGCTCCGCATCGGCCGTGAGGCTCAGCGCGCTCAGCAGCCCGTCCTGCTCGGTGCGATTGGACACATCGCCATAGTCGCCGCAGAGACTCGGCTGCTGGCGCAGCCCAGCGTTTGCGTGCGCCTCCCGGGAGCGAAGCTCATCGCGCCGGGTGAGCAGTTGCCTTCTGATCGCTTCGGTGTCCAATGGAATGCTCCGAGGGTATCGCAGCAGTGACGCAAAATGCGTTCCCTGCGGTCCCGGAGAGCCGCTGCGCGGTGCTCTACGCTGCGGCGCGTCGCGTGCCTGCGCCCTCGAGCGCGGCTGCAAGCACCTCTTCGATGCGATCCGCCCACACGAAATGCAGTCGCTCGCGCGCGCTCTCGGGAATCTCCTCGAGATCGCGGCGGTTGCGCGCGGGCAGGATCACGGTGTGAATGCCGGCGCGGGCCGCGGCGACCGTCTTCTCCTTGATGCCTCCGACGGGGAGCACCAGGCCGCGCAGGCTGATCTCACCCGTCATTGCGACGTCGCTGCGCACCGTACGCCCCGAGAGCAGCGAGGCGAGGGAGGTGAAGATGGCAACGCCGGCACTGGGGCCGTCCTTCGGAATGGCGCCCGCGGGCACATGAATGTGCAGATCGGACTTGTCGAAGCCGGTGGCATCGAATCCGAGGCGCTCCGCCTGGGCCTTGACGAGCGTGACGGCGGCTTGCGCGCTCTCCTTCATCACATCGCCGAGCTGACCGGTGAGGATGAGTCGTCCGCTGCCGGGCACACGGCTGGACTCCACGAAGAGGATGTCCCCGCCCACGGGTGTCCACGCAAGTCCGGTGGCAACGCCGGGGACGCTGGTGCGCATCGCGATCTCGCCCTGATAGCGGGGGGCGCCGAGGATTCGCGCAACCTCATCGGGTCCGACCGTCACCGCCTGTTCGCGCCCCGCGGCGATGCTCACGGCGAGCGAGCGCAGGACTGCCCCGATCTGTCGCTCGAGGCTGCGCACACCGGACTCGCGCGTGTAGTCGGCGATGACCCGCGCGAGCGCCTCGTCGCTGAACTGCACCTGACCGGCTGCAAGGCCGTTCGCGGTGAGCTGGCGCGCCAGAAGGTAGCGCCGCGCGATCTGCAGTTTCTCCTCCTCCGTATAGCCCGTGAGCTCGATCACCTCCATGCGATCGCGTACGGGACCGGGGATGCCATCGAGCACATTCGCGGTGCACACGAACAGCACCTTGCTCAGATCGAATGGCAGGCCGATGTAATTATCGCGGAAGGTGGAGTTCTGCTCCGGGTCGAGCACCTCGAGCAGTGCGGAGTACGGGTCGCCCTGGATACTCGCCGAGAGCTTGTCCACCTCATCGAGCATCAGGACTGGATTGCGGGTTCCGGCCCGGCGCAACGCCTGGATGATGTTGCCGGGCAATGCGCCCAGGTAGGTCCGGCGATGCCCTCTGATCTCGGCCTCATCGTGCACACCGCCGAGGCTCACGCGCACGAACTTCAGCCCGAGCGCCCGCGCGATGCTTTGCCCGAGCGAGGTCTTCCCCACCCCTGGAGGGCCCACGAAGCACAGGATGGGACTGCGTCCCTCGGGGTTGAGCTTGCGGACGGCCAGAAACTCCAGAATGCGGCGTTTGACCTTCTCCAGGCCGAAGTGGTCCGCATCGAGCACGCGGCGCGCGCCCTCGATGTCGAGGTTTTCCGGATCGAGCTTGGACCAGGGAAGCGCGACCAGCCAGTCGAGGTACGTCCGCAGCATCGAGTACTCGCCGCTCGCCTCGGGCATGCGCTCCAGGCGCTGCAGCTCGCGCCCGGCCTGCTCGCGCGCCTCCTCGGGCATGCCCGCGCGCTCGATGGCCTCCTTCAGCTCTTTCAGCTCGACGGACGGTCCCTCCTCGTCCTCGCCGAGCTCGCGACGGATCTGGCGCAGCTGCTCACGCAGCACCGCTTCCTTCTGCCGCTCGCTCAGGGCCTCGCGCGTCTTCTCGCCGATCTCACGCGAGAGCTTGAGCACCTCGATGCGCTTGCCGAGGGCCCCGATCACCCGATCCAGTCGCGCCGTGAGATCGAAGGTTTCCAGGATCGCCTGCTTCTCCGCCGTGGCCACATCGGTCACGCTGATCACGAGATCCGCGAGCGCGCCCGGCGACTTCACGGCTTGAATGGTGGCCAGGAGCTCGGCGGGAGTTTGCGGAAGCAACTGCAGCGCCTCCACGGCGCGATCGCGCAGATACAAGGCACGCGCCTCGATCTCTCCAGTCACGGTCTCCGGATCCGCGTGCAGCATCACCCGGGCCTTGAGCGTCTCGGCGCCGGGCAGGAACTCACGCACCTCGAAGCGCTGTTCGCCCTGGCAGATGAGGTGGTGCACGCCGTCGGCCGCGGTGACGAAGCGCACCACGGTGGCCACGGTGCCCACGCGGCAGAGGTCCTCGGGGCGCGGATCCTCGACCGCGGGGTCCTTCTGCAACAGAAACCCGATGCGGCCGCGCGTTCGCACGGCTTCCTGCGCCGCCGCGGTCGATCGCGGCCGATTGACGGCGATTGGGAGAACCACGCCGGGAAACAGCACGATGTCGCGTACCGGCAGGATCACGAGCTCGACACTCTCTTCGGCCATCACCACTCCTCAGGCTCTCCCGAGCTACTCCCGGCGCAAGCGCAGCGTCAGGCACCCGTCGGCCATGCAGCGCTCGGTCAGCGCATAGCGACCACTCGCAAGATCGAGGTGGCGCTCGAAGCGTCCATAGGGGATCTCGAGCCGACGCACGCGCATGGCTGCAAGCTCGGCAGGCAGCGGGCGCTCCGCGCTGATCACGATACCGTTGGGGGTCACCTCGACACTGACGCTGTCGGGATGCACCCCGGGAAGAGCGATCGAGATCAGGATCTGCGACTCACTCTCGAAGATATCGGCCGGCGGCTCCCACAGCGGCTGGGCCGAGTGCATGCCCTTCAGCCCGTAGAAACGCCGCTGGCGTCGCTCGGCCTGCTCGAGAGCATGAAGCGCCTCGTCCCACATCCAGGCGATGCGATCGATCGAACTCACGCAAGACTCCTCGGCCGACCAGAGGCTTCCATGGGGATGAGCGGCCCGCGTTGCAAGG
>DATKPP010000017.1:0-16574 GCA_035524075.1 Steroidobacteraceae bacterium
CGGCACGGGGGTGAGCTCGCTTGCCTACCTCAAGGCATTCGACGTGAGCATGCTGAAGCTCGACGGATCCTTCACCCACGATCTGCTCACCGACGTGCGCTCGCAGTCGCTCGTTCGTGGGCTCGCGCAGCTCGCTCACGCCCTGGGAATTCAAACCGTCGCGGAGTGCGTCGAGACCGAGGTGGTGCGCCAGAAGCTCGGTGAGCTCGGTGTCGATCGTGCGCAGGGATTTCTGTTCGGGCAGCCGGTGCCGCTGGAGAGCATCCTCTCGGTAGCCAACACCGCGGAGGTCGAGGTCGCATCATTCCGCGCCGAAGAGATTGCCGCGCCGGGCGGACCGGCTCCAGCCGCGCCGCCTCCTGCCCCGGAAAGCGCTGCGGCGCCGGCGCACGCAGACAGCGCCGCTCAGGCACCCGCGGAGGCGCCCGAGGTCTAGTACGCGATGCTTCCCACCGAGGTGCCCCCGCACACGTAGAGGGTCTGCCCGGTGATGAAGCCGGCCTCGGGAGCCGCAAGGAACATCACCGCGCGCGCCACGTCCTCGGGCCGCCCCAGCCGCCCGACGGGAATGGATGCCACGATCCGCGCAAGCTTCGGGCTGTCCGCGGGGATCAGCTCGTGGAACATCCGCGTCGCCTCGATCGGGCCCGGCGCAATGGCATTCACCGTGATGCCGTGGCCGCCGAGCTCGAGCGCCCAGGTCCTGGTGAGCCCGAGCAGAGCGGCCTTGGTCGCCGAATACACGGTCCGCCGCGCAAGCCCGAGCACTGCGCGGCTCGCCACCAGCACGATGCGTCCGTAACGGCGCTCCTGCATCGCAGGCAGCGCCGACTGCACGAGCGAGATGGCCGTCGCAACGTGCAGATTCGTGAGCGCCGCGAGATCCTCGAGCGTCACCTCCTCGATGGGCTTCTCGCGTATCGCGCCGGCATTGTGCACCACCGTGGTGATGGGAAACCGCCGCGCCAGCTCCGCCGCCGCCTCGCGGGTGGCAGCGGCATCGGAAAGATCGATCTCGACGCTGTGCACGCGCGCCGCCGGCGACTCAAACGGCTCCCGAGCGAGGCAGACCACCTGGTATCCGGCCGCGAGGAATGCCCGGCAAGTTGCTGCACCGATGCCGGAGCTGCCGCCGGTCACGAGCGCAACCTTCGGATGCTCAGCGGGAGCGGTGAGCTCGCGCAGGTTCTCGTCGGCAGTCATTGAGGCACCCTGCGAGTCGTCACCTTGCGAGCCGTCACCCTGCGCAAGCGCTATGAGCACGCCTTGGCCCGCCCTGTCGAGCGCGGCCGTGATGCGCACACGGCACGGTGCGGGAGGCACCCCGCCGTGCAGGTGGGCGATCACGGTCGGACCGCAATCGAGATGCACCATTCCCAGCCGCCAGGGAAGGTGCTCGCGGAAGAACGCCTCGTGACTGTGATGCAGAATCGTCTGTGAGATCAGCTCGCCCGCGCCCGCCTGCGGGCGCCACTGCAGGCGCGACGACAGGCAGCGATGGCAGGCCTCCCTGGGCGGGTACTGCACGGCGCCGCACGCCTCGCACACCTGCAGCTCCAGGCGACCCTGCGCCGCGGCGGCCGTGAGGCCGAGCGCGATCGCACTGCGGGGCGGGACCGGCGGCTCGCTCATGCCCGCGGCCCCGCGAGGATGGCAGCCCCACAGCACAGGCCCCGATCGTAGTTGATCATTCCAAAGCCGCTCACCAGCGCGATGCGCGCATCCGGCACCACCGCACCGAGCGTCGCGCCGGTGAGTTGCCGGATCGCCTCGGTCGTGCCGAGGTAGCCGCCCGCCGCGCCGGCCTGCCCCACCGAGAGCTGCCCGCCCGAGGTGTTGAGGGGGAAGGTTCCCTGCGTCGTGAAGGTGTGAGCGCGGATGAACTGCGGCGCCTCGCCCTTGCCGCAGAAGCCGAGGTCCTCGATCTGCATTGCGCTGATCACGGGGTAGTCATCATAGGTCTGGAGGAAGTCGATGTCCTCGTGACTCACGCCCGCGTGCGCAAAGAGCTCCGCGCGCTCGAGCGCCCAGCCGCCGCGCATCTGGATTGGATCCTCCGGGAAGGAGTTGTGCCGCTCGAGCGTGCTCAGCACCCTCACGCTGGCGAGTCCCAGATCCTCGGCGCGCCGGCGGCTCATCACGAGGAAGGCTTCCGCGCCCGCGCAGGGCATCACGCAATCGAACAGCCGCAACGGGTCGGCCACCAGCCTCGCGCCCAGATACTGCTCCATGGTCAGCGGCTTCTTGAACAGCGCATGCGCAAATCCGAGCGCGTTCTCACGCTGCGCGATGCAGAGCTTGCCGAAGTCCTCGCGGCGCGCCCCGTAGGCTCGCATGTAGTAATCGGTCAGGAACGCGAAGCTCGCGTTCGGCCCCCCGGCGCCGTACGGATACACGGCATCCTGGGCGAACTGGCTGAAGCTGCCGAGGGTTGCGCGGAACGTCCCGACCTGATGGGTGTCGGCGCCCACGCAGGCGATGATCGTCGCATCCCCCGCCTGCACCGCCCGCAACGCGCGCCGCACGGCCACGATCGCGGCGGCACCGCCCATGGGAATGTGATCCAGCCATCGCAGCGAGAGCCCCAGGTGCTGGGTCACCCCCACCGCGGTATCCGGTGCGAGCGTGAAGCTCGAGACGCAGAGGCCGTCGAGCTCGGACTTGCCGAGCCGGCCGCCCTGGAGCAATGCGCGCAGCGCGCTCGCGATGAACCAGTGGGCACCGTGGGTGGAATACCGCACGTACGGGATCGTGACGGGCACGGTCAGGACTGCATCCTCGTACGCTGCTCGCCGGGTCGCGCTCACGCGGTGGCCGTCCGTTTCTTGAGCTTGCGCAGATCGACACAGGCCGCGCCGCGCAGCAGCGCGTTGCCGAGCTCCTTGAGCTGCGCGCGCTGGATCTTCTCGGTGGCCGTCAACGGCAGTTGATCACAGAAGCCGATATAGCCGGGGGCCTTGAAGTATGCGAGCCTCTCGAGGCTGAAGTTGAGAATGTCGTGCGCGATCCCCGTGCGCTGCGTCTCGGGGACGGGCTGCCGCGGCACGATGCATGCCATGACCTCATCGCCCCGCACCTCGTCCGGCACGGCGGTGACGCCGACGGCTGCGACCCGGGGATGTTGCATCAGGACGCTCTCGACCTCCACCGCCGAGATGTTCTCGCCGCTGCGGCGAATGACGTTCTTCTTGCGATCGAGGAAGTGGAAATCTCCTTCGGCGTCGACCCGCACGATGTCCCCGGTGTGGAAGTACCCGCCCGACCAGGCCGCCGCGGTGGCGGCGGGATCCTTCAGATACTCGCGAAAGAATCCGAAGCCCGGCGCATCGCCCGCATGTCGCACGAGCAGCTCGCCGGGCTCCCCGCTGGCAACGTCGCGGCCGCCATCGTCGACGATCCGGAACTCGATCCGCGGCTCCGCCTTCCCGAAGCAGGCAGTACCCACCTTGCGCGGCTCGCGACTCGCAATCACCACGGCGCCGGCGCCGGTCTCCGTCATGGCCCAGGCCTCGATGAGCGGAAAGCCGAATCGACTCTCGAAGGCGGCATGCAATCGGGGGCTGACGCCCGCCCCGAAGCCGAAGCGCACCGAAGTATCGCGGTCACGCTCGCCTGCAGGCGCACCGAGCAGCACGGGGGGCATCACGCCCAGGTAGTGGACGATGGTGGCGCCGGAATCGCGGACGCAGTCCCACCAGGTCGACGGATGGAAGCGGTCGAGCTGCACGATGCAACCACCCGTGAGCAGCATTGCGAGCGTGGAGAAGGCCATCGCATTCATGTGGCTCAACGGCAAAGGCGAGACCAGCCGCTCCACCCCCGCGCGCACCCGGCACAGACCATCCAGGCCCGCGTACCACGCGCCGGCCCAGAGGAAGTACTCGTTCGGCAGCACGCATCCCTTGGGTCGCGCAGTGGTTCCCGAGGTGTAGAGAAGCGCGCACTCGGTGTTGGCATCCGGCTCGCCACTCACCACTCGAGCGGATTGCGGCGCGGGCTGCAGGCCGGCGAGCTCGGCGCCCGTGACCGCGAGGTCGTGGCCCACCGCGGCCGCCGCGGAGATCAGATCGGCACGTCGGGCGGGCGGCACGAC
The DNA here is from genome assembly GCA_035524075.1 of Steroidobacteraceae bacterium. GTDB lineage: Bacteria > Pseudomonadota > Gammaproteobacteria > Steroidobacterales > Steroidobacteraceae > JASHUC01. Next base: position 4,094 of record DATKPP010000017.1, read on the forward strand.
GGCGACGCAGATCTCCGAGTGCTGCACCAGATACTCGAGCTCCGCACTGCGCCACTCGGTGCTGATCGGCACGACCGATACGCCCAGGCCATTCAGCGCCAGCCAATGGAAGAAAAAGGCGGGGCGGTTCTCGAGCATCAGGCCCGCCCGTTGCCCTCGGCCATATCCGGCGGCGCGATAGAGCTGCATCAGATGCTCGACCTCGCGGGCGGCCTGCGCGTAAGACCAGGTGCGCGGCTCGATGCCGTAGCGGGCGGCAGTCTGCGGGAGCACGCACAGAAAGTCGTGCTCCGGATAGCGCTCGACGCTGCGCTCAAAAGCCTGCTGAACCGTTCCCGAGACGCGCGGCGCGCGAATGCTCCTCACTCGAGTCTCACCGTTCGGTCAGAGAAGGAGCTGGATCGAAGGCAACGCCGCATCGCAATTGAGCAGCTCGATCTTCTTCAAGCGAATGCGCAGCATTCCGGCGATCGAGGTGAGATGGTGCCAGGCGAGGCCGGCCAGCACGTGCTGTGTGTCGAGCCGGGTCTCGAGGTACATGAACGGCGTACGAACGACGAAGCGGTTGGCGGCGACATCGATCTCCTCCACGCCGGGGCGCTGCAGGACATGCTGGCAGAAGCTCGGTTGCTGCTGCGAGAAGGCATTCGGCGAGCGCAAGCGCTCGATCCGCACTCTCAGGAGCAGCTTGTCCTCGTAGAAGAGCGACGTATGGGTCTCCCCGTCGGGCTGTCCGCGCGTGAGCGGCATCCAGTAACGAGCATCCTCGGTGAACAGCTCGTACCATTCATCGAAGCGCTTCTCATCGAGCAGCCGCGCCTCACGATAGACGAACTCCGCGAGCGCCGCATCGCTCGGCGGGCCGGCCGCTGTCACGAGCGCGCCTCCGGCATGCCGAGCGTCATGTACTGGGCCCAGGCGCGATACTGTCCGCGCATGGGCACCTCGTTCGTCGCGCCGTAGGTGCCCGCGAGCGAGCCCGACTCGGCCGGCGAGTGGTTGCGATGCAGGCTCACCCATGGGTTGCTCGCGCACGCGAGTCCTTCCTGGATGGAGCGATAGCAGTGCAGATCGTCGTGGCCGACGACCGAGGTCGGGGCGTTGATCAGGCGCGAGTAAGTCGTGGTTCGCGCGAGCATCTCCTGCGGCGCGCCAGCCAGTCGAAACGTCCAGCTCTCGATCAGCGTCCGGTCGACAGCGAGGGGACGCGCCACGCGGATGGCCTGAATGGCGCCTTTGATGGTCAGGCTCGGATAGTAAACGGTGTTGTGGCGCGCTTCGCCGAGAATGCGCCGGGTCCGCTCCTCACCGTACGCCTCGACCATGCGCCGCTCGTACTCCCCGACGCTTGCGTAGCTTGAGTGGATCGAGAAGCTCACGCCGGTGTAGCTGTGCCCGTGGTCGTAGACCTTCACACCCATCTTCTCGAAGAAGTCGTAGCCGTTGACGAACGGCACGAACTGCTCGATGACCATCGGCATCGGCGTGCCCGGCGGTGTCTGCTCCCAGAGTCTCTTGGCGGTCCCGGCGGATGACTCGTGCGCGACCATCGGGTGCATGGCATCGTTCAGGTTCTCGACGAACATCTTCCAGTTGCAGTCGTGCAGGTAACGCAGCACGCCCCCGGCCACCTCGAGACGGCCCTCCGGGGAGCGCTCGACCATGTTGTCGATCGAGCTCAGGGAGTCCCCAAAGTACTCACCGAACCCCGGCCCCTCGGGCGCCAGGCGCGCAAACACGAACCCGCGATAGTTCGTGGAGGTGATCTGCGGAAGGCCTCTCGAGGCTTCGGCCGTCTCGAAGCCGGTCCCCTGGTAGCCGCCCCTCAGCGGCACGGTACGCAAGGTCCCATCGAGCTTGTAGGTCCAGCCATGATACGGGCAGCGCAGAGCACCTCCGGCGCACCTGCCCTGCACGGCGCTCACGAGCTTGGTTCCCTTGTGAGCGCACCGGTTGGGCAGGACTCGCACGGCACCTTCGGCATCGTGCAGGAGGATCACCGGCTCGCGGCCGATCAGCGTCGTGTAGAAGTCCCCGGCGTTGGGGACCTGGCTGTCATGCCCGACGTAGATCCAGGTCTTGCGCCAGAGCTGCTCCATCTCCAGCTCGAACAGCTCCGGATCCAGATACACGTCGCGGTGCACGGCATCGGGACGAACCAGCGCGCGGATCGCCTGCGGATTATCCCGATAGTGCTGCATCCGCGCACGGCTCCCCGAGCGGCGCGACCGCAAAGAGCAGCTCCGCGACCGGAGTGCCGCCGATCAAATGCTGTTGAATGATGCGCTCGAGATTGCCCGGCGTGCAGCTGCGATACCAGAGCCCCTCCGGGTACACGAGCGCCACCGGTCCACCCACGCAGATCCGCAGGCAATCCGCCTTCGACCGCAGGACGCCATGGTCCACGTCCACGAGCTGCAGCTCCACCAGCCGCCGCTTGAGAAACTCCCACGCCTCGAGCTGCGCCTCTCGCGGCGCGCACTTGCCGCCAACGCACAGGAAGATGTGGCGCCGGGCGCCCGAGAGCTTGTGCCTCTCGGCAGCCGCTCGAAGAAGCTCCGCGGGAGAATCCATCCCCGCACTGTAGCGTTTCGCGGCCGGTCCCGCGACGTGCGCCCGCTACAGCGCGGCGTCGTCGGTCTCGCCGGTGCGGATACGGATGACGCGCTGGATGTCGGTGATGAAGATCTTGCCATCGCCGACCTTGCCCGTCTTGGCTGCCCTGAGGATCGCCTCGACGACCTGATCGAGCAGGTCGGCGCGGACGGCCACCTCGATCCGGGTCTTCGGCACGAAGTCCACGACGTACTCCGCTCCCCGGTAGAGCTCGGTGTGACCGCGCTGGCGACCGAAGCCCTTCACCTCCGTCACCGTCATTCCCGAGACTCCGATATCCGACAATGCGGCGCGGACGTCGTCGAGCTTGAACGGCTTGATGATCGCGGTGACGAGTTTCATGTTGTGGGTTCCCGGAGGCGAGTCATGTTATGGAGGCTGAGCCCATTTTGCAGCTTTCGTGCCACGGCACGGTGCATCGCAGAAGACCGCATTTCCTCAGCTTCACTCCCACGTGCTCGAGGCAAGTGCACTACCGTAAGGCGGCGCCGAGCGAGGCGCGCCCCAGGAGGGTGCGTTCGCGACTATGCTTGGACGGAGCATGTTACGGCAAGTGGTCATCGCGGGTGCGGGTCAGGCGGCGGCGCAAGCCATCGAGACGCTGCGCCGGCGCGGTTACGACGGCCGGATCTCGCTGGTCGGTGACGAGCCGGAGGAGCCGTACCAGCGGCCGCCGCTGTCCAAGGCATTTCTCGCCGGGACGCTGGAGCGCGAGCGACTCCCCATCCGGCTGCCTCAGTTCTATGCCGACCACGGCATCGATCTGCACCTCGACCGGCGCATCGAGAGGCTCGATCGCGCGGCGCACCGCGTGCAGCTGGAGGATGGGGCGAGCCTCCCTTACGATGCGCTCGTGCTCGCGACCGGGGGCCAGCCGCGAGCCCTGGCCGCTCCGGGCTGCGATCTCGAAGGCGTGTATGCGCTTCGCACGCTCGCGGACGCCGACATCCTGCGGCGCGAGCTACGCCCTGGGCTGCGCCTGGTCGTGATCGGCGCGGGCTACATCGGGCTCGAGGTCGCTGCAACCTCGCGCAAGCTGGGCCTCGAGGTGACGGTGCTCGAGATGGCCGATCGGGTCATGAGCCGCGTCGTCGCTGCGCCGCTCGCCGCGTTCTTCGCGGCCGAGCATGCCCGCCAGGGCGTGGACGTGAGGTGCAACACGCGCGTGCGCGCGCTCGCTGCCGCCGCGCCCGGCCGCAGGCGGGTGGGCAGCGTGATCTGCGAAGACGGTGCGTCGCTGCCGGCGGACCTCGTGCTGGTGGCCGTCGGGATCGCCGCCGCCGAGCAACTGGCCGCCGCAGCCGGCCTCCCGTGCGCGAATGGCATCGTCGTGGACGAGTACTGCCGCACCTCCGACCCGCAGATCTACGCGGCCGGCGATTGCGCCAACCACCCGAGCTTGCGCTACGGCAGGCGTGTGCGCCTCGAGTCGGTGGACAACGCCTTCGAGCAAGGCACGAGCGCTGCGCTCAACCTCCTTGGCATCACGACCGTACACGACAGGGTGCCGTGGTTCTGGTCGGATCAGTTCGATTTGAAGCTCGTGATCGTGGGGCTCGCGCAGGAGCATGACGCAGTGGTCCTGCGCGGCGATCCGCAGACCCGCTCGTTCAGCCTGTGCTATCTGCGCGGCGCAGAGCTCATTGCGATCGACACCGTCAATCGTGCGAAAGATCAGATGGCCGCGCGCAAGCTCATCGCGGCGCGCGCTTGCGTGGACCCGATGCGGCTCGCCGACCCCGACGTACCCCTCAAGGACTGCGCGCTGACGAGTCTCCCGGGTGCGCCTCAACCGGCGAAGTAGCTCGCGAGGTACGCCTCGAAGGATCCCTGCTCGGCGGCCTCGAGCGCGCTTTGCTGCTCGAGCGAGTGGCGTGCCTCGGCGGCGAGCTCACCCAGCCGCTCCGCGTTGGGCGTGTAGAGCTCCAGGAAGTACGCCTTGTGCGCCCTCGACATGCGCAAGCCGAGCTCGAAGAAGCTCTCGCCCGTCTCCTCGAGCTCGGCGAGCAGCCGCGCCGAGGGCGTGCGCCCTGCGTCCTGGATCTTGGCGGCCTGGGTTGCAAGGGAGTGGGCATACGGGCGGTTGGGATCCCCGCGATCGAGCAGCTCGCAGATGCCCTCCATCGAGTCGAGCAGCTCCGCAGCCCACTCGCGCATCGGGAAACGGCGGCCTTCGCGCCACAACTCGAGCCCCGGTTCGCGACCGCGCCGCGCGACCGTCAGGTGATTCTGGTCCAGCGAGCCTTCCTCGCCCGACTCGACGTACGGGCTCTCCTTGAGCAGGCACAGCGCGAGGAACGCCTCGAGAAAGCGCAGCTTGTGCTGGTTCACACCGACCGGATCGAATGCGCTCACATCCAGAGCGCGCACCTCGACGTATTCGACCCCCGCGCGCCGCAGCGCCTTGGTGGGGCGCTCGCCCGAGCGCGCCACGCGCTTGGGCCGGATGTAGCTGTAGTACTCGTTCTCGATCTGCAGGATATTGGCGTTGAGCTGCTGGTACTGCCCGTCGCGCTGCACGCCCAGGGTCTCGTACGGCGGGTGCGGTGTCATGATCGCGCGCGTCAGGTCCCGCACGTACTCCTCGAGGCTGTTCACGGAGATGGCGAGGCCGGCCTGATTGCGATTGCGGTAGCCGATGTCGCTCATGCGCAGCGAGGTCGCGTGAGGCTCGTAGAAGGTCCCGGGCGAGAGCTCCCGGAGCGATTCCCCGCGACCCCTGAGGAACGATCCGCACACCACGGGAGAGACGCCGAAGAGATACAGCACGATCCAGCCGTGGCGGCGATAGTTGCGCAGCAGATCGAAGTAGCTCGCCGAGACGAAGTCCCGATCGAGGGTGCGCACCTGGCGCAGGTCCGCGTAAGCCTCCCACAGCTGCTGCGGGAAGGAATAGTTGAAATGCACCCCGGAGATGGCCTGCATCATGCGTCCGTAGCGCAAAGACAGCCCGTTGCGGTACACCGTCTTCATCCGCGCAACGTTCGAGGTGCCGTACTGCGCGATGGGAATGCTCGAGTCGCCCTCGATCAGGCACGGCATGCTCGTCGCCCAGAGCAGCTCATCCCCGAGGTGGCGATAGACGAACTGGTGCAGGTCGAGGAGATATTGCAGCAGCTCCCAGCTCGTGCCGAACGGCGGAGTCACGAGCTCGATGAGCGACTCGGAGAAATCGGTCGTGATGTGCTCGTTCGTGAGCGCCGAGCCCAGCTCGTGCGGATGGGGCGTCTGCGCGAGCCGCCCCGCAGGAGTCACTCGCAACGATTCCTTCTCGACTCCCTTGCGCCCGCCCTGCAGCACGCCGGCCTCGCGGCTGTTGACGAGCCCCGAGAGGCGCTTCTCGAAAATGTGATCGACACCGGAGCGCGGCAAGCATCCCCCCATCCGCCGCCGGGGGAGCCGACGACCGAGCGGCCGATGATACCGCGCTCCAACCCTTGTGCGCCTGGCTCGTGGGTCGAGCGGCGGTCGCGGCCCGGCCGGGGGGTTGGATGTTTGAATGCCAGGGGGCGGCTCTCAGCATAGAATAGGTTCAAGGAGTCCATACGATGCTGGTCGGTTCTTCGGTGCGGCGAGTTGCGGTGCTCGGGGGAGTTCGCGTCCCGTTCGCGCGCGCGTACGGTGCGTACGCGCGGGTGGGCAACCAGGAGATGCTCACCGAGACCTTCCGGGCGCTCGTCGAGCGCTTCAAGCTCCAGGGCGAGCGGCTCGGCGATGTCATCGCGGGCGCAGTCATCAAGCACTCCCGCGACTACAACCTCGTCCGCGAGTGTGTGCTCTCCTCGGGGCTGCATCCCCAGACGCCCGGCCTCGACGTACAGCGCGCCTGCGGCACCGGCCTCGAGTCGGCCATTCTCATCGGCAACAAGATCGCGCTGGGACAGATCGAGGCAGGGCTCGCCGGAGGGGTCGACTCCATCAGCGATCCGCCGATCGTCTACCCGCGCTCGTACCAGCAACTGCTGCTGCAGAGCTATCTCGGCCGCTCGGCGTGGCAGCGGCTGCGGCCCTTCTTCGGCTTGCGGCCCAAGCACTTCAAGCCCGTGATGCTCGGGGTGGTCGAGCCGCGCACGGGCTTGAGCATGGGCCAGAGCACCGAGCTCATGGTCAAGCACTGGAAAGTCTCGCGGCAGGCTCAGGACGAGCTGGCCTACGACAGCCACATGAAGGCTGCGGCCGCCTGGCGCGAGGGCTTCTACGACGATCTGGTGGTCCCCTACCAGGGTCTCAAGGCCGACAACAACGTCCGGGCCGATACCACGCTCGAGAAGCTGGCAAAGCTCAGACCTACCTTCGATCTCACCGGCTCGGGCTCGCTCACCGCCGGCAATAGCACCCCGCTCACCGACGGGGCCGGCGCGGTGCTCCTCGCCACCGAGGAATGGGCCGCGCGGCACCGCTTGCCGGTCCTCGCGTACCTGCGTTATGGCAAGCAATGGGCGGTCGACTTCGCAAGCGGCAAGGAAGGGCTGCTGATGGCGCCGGCTTACGCCGTGCCGGCGATGCTCACCGATGCCGGACTGAAGCTGCAGGACTTCGATTTCTACGAGATCCACGAGGCGTTCGCGGGACAGGTGCTGTGCACGCTCGCGGCGTGGGACTCGCCCGACTATTGCCGCAACGTGCTCGGACTTCCCGGTGCCCTGGGGAGTATCGATCGGACGAAGCTCAACCTGAAAGGCGGTAGCATCGCCATCGGCCACCCTTTTGCCGCGACCGGAGCCCGCATCGTGGCAACCCTGGCAAAGCTGCTCGCCAGCACATCCACCGCGAAGCGCGGCCTCATCTCGGTCTGCACCGCAGGCGGGATGGGCGTCACCGCAATCCTCGAGCGCGCATGAAATCCGAAGCCGATCTGCGTCAGAAATATCTCGATGCACTCGAGCGCCTGGAGCAAGGCGAGGCTCGCTGGAGCAAGCTCGAGAACGTACTGCGCCTGACCGTCGGGCGGCTGTGCCTGGCGGCGCGCGGCCGCAGCGCGCTCCTCGACGCCCAGCTTCGCACCCTCGGAGATCTCATCCGGCGTCAGGGCGAGGCCGAGCAGATCGAGGGGTGCCTCGACCCACTCTCACGTGCCATTGCCGCGCTCGATGCCATGCCCACAGGTGCCGAGCCGGCGTCGGCGGCGCCCCTCGAGCGGCGCCGCATCCCCCAGCCTCCCGCTGCGAGCGACCCATCCGGCGCTGCGGTGACTGCCGAGGACGAGGCGCAGCAGGCGGCGGCGCGGGCGCAAGACCCGGCGGGCGCGAGCCCCCTCGGTGAGCCCTCGGCGGACGCTGCAAGCGACTCCGAGCGGGACGCCCGCATTCAAACGGCGATGGTGGCGATGCTCGAGCGGCTCGCACTGCTGCCCGAGCTCCGCCCGGCGCTCGCGGAGCTGCTGCATGAGCGCTCGATCAGGGATTTGAAGGCCGACGAGCTGGCGGACGGGCTGGAGCGCGTTGCGCGTATGGTCGGTGAGCAGCGCTCGCGCATGCAGCGCGAAAAGCTCGAGATCGAAGCCCTGCTGCGCCAGATCGATGCGCGTCTGGAGGAGCTCGGTGCCTACCTCGCAGGCGAGGCCGCCGACCACGACAATGCGCAGGAGAGCACCCGACAGCTCAATCTGCTCGTCATGGACGAGATGCACGAGCTCAACACCGACGTGCAGCGAGCGCTCGATCTGACGGAGCTGCGGGCTCGCGTGCGCGTGCGGCTCGAGACCATCAATACGCACCTGCAGGACTTTCGCGCGCGCGAGGAGGAGCGCTTGTCGACCCAGGTCGATCGCACCGGACGGTTGCGCGTGCGCATTGCCGAGCTCGAGCGCGAGAGTCACAACCTGCAGCGCACTTTGCAGGAGGAGCAGCGGCTCGCCATGATGGATGCACTGACGGGCATCCCCAACCGCGCCGCTTACGATGATCGCATCGAGCAGGAATACCTGCACTGGCAGCAGAGCGCCACCCCGATCAGCATCCTCGCGTGGGATATCGACCGCTTCAAGAACATCAACGATGCCTATGGACACCGCGCCGGGGACAAGGTGCTGCGGGTGATCGCGCAGCATCTCGCCCAGCACGTGCGCGGGACGGATTTCGTCGCCCGCTACGGCGGGGAGGAGTTCGTCATGATCCTCATCGGTACCGCTTCCGATCAGGCCCTGGTCGCCGCCGACAAGATCCGCACCAACATCGCCAAGATCGGCTTTCACTTCCGCAACAAGCCCGTCACGGTCACGGCCTCGTGCGGCATTGCGATGTTCCGCGCGGACGACACCCCCGATAGCGTCTTCGACCGCGCCGACCGCGCCCTGTATCGGGCCAAGGAGACCGGGCGCAACTGCTGTGTCATCCTCTGATGGCGCATCATCGCCCGGGCCTCGATCTGGGACACGGATCCAAGCCCGCGCGCCTGACCTGAGCTAGGGTGCGCCGACGTTGCACGGCGCCGGGCGATGCGCGAAGGTAGCGACACGCCATTGCACGTGGAGGCAGCCATGAGCGAGTTCACGACGATCATGTCGCGCGATGGGCACGAGCTTCGGGCATGGCTGGCCGCGCCGCCCGGCTCGCCGCGCGGTGCCATCGTGGTGGTGCAGGAGATCTTCGGCGTGAACTCCCACATCCGGGCCGTGACGGACGGCTACGCCTCCGAGGGCTATGTGGCCATTGCGCCGAGCCTGTTCGACCGTGTCCGCAGGGGTATCGAGCTCGGGTACTCGCAACCGGAGGTGCAGGAGGGCTTCGGGTACGTGCAGCAGCTCAAGCCCGAGCAGACGCTCGCCGACCTGTCCGCAGCGCTTGCCGTGGTCAAGCATGCAGGCCGGGTGGGAATGGTCGGGTATTGCTGGGGCGGCCGGATGGCGTACGTGTCGGCAGGCGAACTGCCGCTCGCCTGCGCGGTCTCGTACTACGGTGGCGGCATCGTGCAGTGCCTCGACAGGAAGCCCAAGTGCCCGGTCATGTATCACTTCGGCGAGCTCGACACGCACATCCCGCTGAGTGACGTGGAGAAGATCAAGGCGGCCAATCCTGAAGGCATCTTCCACATCTACGCGGGCGCCGGCCACGGGTTCAACTGCGATCAGCGCGACAGCTACAATCCCCAGGCTGCGGCGCTCGCGCGCGAGCGGTCGCTCGCCTTTTTTGCCCGCTATCTCGCGGCCTCGCGTCCGGCAGGTGGAGGGGCCTGAGGCCGTGCAACAACCCCGCCGCATGGGTTCCGAGCGATGCGCTACCTGAGCTCTCCTGACTTTCGACACGACGGCGCCGAGCGCATCGGTGTGCTGCTCGCCAACTCCGGCACGCCGGAGTCTGCCTCCGCGGGTGACGTGCGGCGCTTTCTCGCGCGCTTCCTGAGCGACCCGCGCGTGATCGAGCTGCCACGTGCGCTGTGGCTGCCGCTCCTGCACGGGGTGATTCTGCGCACGCGCCCGCGGCGGTCCGCGCGGAAGTACGCCCGGATCTGGACCGCGCAAGGCTCCCCGCTCGCGGTGCTCTCGAGCGAGCTGCGCACGCGGCTCACCAGCACCCTCGCCGAGCGCGTGCTTGCACCCTTCTCGCTCGAGCTCGGAATGCTCTACTCCCGCCCGACGATCGCCGAGGGCCTGCAGCGCCTGCGCGCGCTCGGAGCCCAGCGCATCCTCGTCGTGCCGCTTTTCCCGCAGTACTGCGGCGCCTCGACCGGCTCGGTGTACGACCAGGTGTCACGCGAGCTCGAGCGGTGGCGATGGCTGCCCGAGCTGCGCTTCGTCGCCGGCTACCACGACTATCCCGGCTACATCGAGGCACTGCGCACGAGCGTCGAGCAGCACTGGCAGGCGCACGGGCGCACGCGCCACCTGCTGGTCTCGTTTCACGGCGTGCCGGAGCGCTACTTTCACGATGGCGACCCGTACTACTGCAAGTGCCAGAAGACCGCACGGCTGCTGGCGGATGAGCTCATGCTGAAAGACGACGAGTGGAGCGTCAGCTTCCAGTCGCGGGTCGGGCCGGCGAAGTGGCTGCAACCCTATACCAGCGAGGTGGTCACGCAGCTGCCGGCGCGGGGCGTGGGCGACATCACGGTGATCTGCCCCGGCTTCGCGCTCGACTGTCTCGAGACGCTCGAGGAGATCAACATCGAGTACCGGCAGCTCTTCCTCGAAGCCCGGGGCTCGAGGTTCGAGTACGTGCCGGCGCTCAACGCGCGGCTCGAGCATGCGCATTTCCTCGCCAATCTGATCGCGCAGCACTGCCAGGGCTGGACGCACGTCGAGCTCGGCTTCCGCCCCGCAGGGGCGGCACGCGGCGCCTCCGCCTGACGCCCAGCGCTCGCGCGTGCTCGGACGCTTTCTCGAGTTCAGCATCCCCACAGCCGACATCCGCGCCTCGATCGAGTTCTACGAGCGACTCGGCTTCGAGCAGGCTCAAACGCGCGACGTCTGGTCGCATCCCTACGCCGTGCTCACCGACGGTCGCATGACGCTCGGGCTGCATCAGGACCCCGCCCGTGAGCTGGCGCTCACATTCGTTCACCCCGAGGTCGCCGAGCGCGGGGCCGCGCTCGAGCGGCAGGGACTCGAGCTCACCTACCGCCGCACCGGTGCCGAATCGTTCCACGAGATCGGGCTTGACGATCCGAGCGGTCAGCGCATCAGGATCGTCGAGGCACGCACTTATTCGCCGGCGCCGCGCGCGCCCACCGTGACCTCACTCTGCGGCTACTTTGCGGAGCTGAGCCTGCCGGCAACGGACTTCGAGTCGGCGGCCCGCTTCTGGGAGCCGCTCGGCTTCGTCGCAACGGAGCTCGCGGAGCCTTATCCGCGGCTGCTGCTCACGAGCGATCTGTTGAATCTCGCCTTCCACGCGCCCCGCATGCTCGCGGATCCGGCGCTGGTGTTCACCGATCAGAACATGCGCGAGCGCATCGCGCAGCTGCACGACCTCGGGGTGCCGTCAAAGCGCAAGCTTCCCGCGGGCCTCGATCCTGCCGCCGACGCTCTGCTCCAGGGGCCTGAAGGAACTGTGCTGCTTCTGCTGACGGAGCAGCCCTGATCAGTGCTCGAGCACACGCGTGCGCCGCGGACGCGATCCGAGAGCGCGCCCGGGCGAGAGTCAGGGGGGCGGCGGGGCCACCGGAGCCGCGTTTGGATTGACGGTGATGCCGTTCTGGTGCAGCCGGTCGATGACTTGCTTGGCTCCGGCATCGCCGCCGTCGGCCAGTCGCTGGGTATCGGTCGCCAGAGAGCTCAGCGCGGTGCGCAGGCGCTGCGACTGGTCCACCTGCGCCTGCTGCGCCGTGCGCACGGCATGCAGGTTCGCGCGCTCCCCGGCGAGCTCCACGGTCTGAAACACCGTCCAGCCGGCAAAGGCAATGCCGAGCAGCAGCAGTGGAACGAACGCGCTGGCGGCGGGTGCCGCGCTCTGCGAGCTCGCGGCAATGGGCCGGGTGGAGGAGGATGGCTCGGGCGGAGTGGCTCGAGGGGGCACGCGCGGATCCTGGCCGCCCAGGCCTGCATAGGGGGCGCTTCGCCCGGGGCCCTCATTCATGGTGCGCCTCGCCCCTCGGGCGGGTGGCGGGCTTGTCCCCGGGCGCTCCAGTGGAGCCCGCAGCAGCGGCTTTGGCCGTGACATTGATCCCCTGCCGCGCGAGAACTGCCTTGAGCTGCTCGTCCTGATTGCGCACCGAGAGATCCGCGATGGCGCGCACCATCTGCTGATAGAGGTTCTGCAGCTGCACGCTCTGCTGGATGTACTGGGCGCGACCGTTCACCTCGCTCTGCAGAGCTCGGTTGCTCGTGAACAGCACGATGTTGACCAGCACCAGGAGTGCGCACAGTGCCCCCAGGGTGCTGAGCACCCAGTACTGGGAGTGCTTGAGCATGCTCTAGGTTAGGCTCAGG
>DATKPP010000018.1:0-10490 GCA_035524075.1 Steroidobacteraceae bacterium
CGCTCGAAGTACCTGCTGGGACCGGCCCGATCAGGCATTGCGGCGAACACCGAGCCATCGCTGTCGAGGACGACCCGGACCCAAACCTTGATGCGTCCGCGAATCGTTCGACGAGCGCCCGGTGAAACGTCCGGCATCACCTCATGGAGTGCCGCCGGTGATGCGGCGGCGCCCTGCCCACCCTGGCTCGGGACGGAAACGGCGGGGCTCGATGCCTGCACCGCGGCAGCCGCAGGGGTGGCGGACCGGGGTCCTGCGTCGGGGTGAGCCACCGCCAGCGGGCCGGCGGCACTGCGGCCGGCTCTGAGCGCGTGCACTCCCATCCAGCTCAGCGCGATCACGATCACCGCGAGCGTGAGGGTCAACACGGCTCTCGCATTCAGAAGCGGCGCACTCGATGGCACGGGCGCAGAGGCTCGCGCAGCAACCGGGGGCGCCGGTTTGCTCGATTCAGGCGCGGGGGGCGCGGACGTTTCGGCCGGCCCGAACGTCGCCGAATACACCGTCGTGGCGGGCGCAAGTCCCGCGGACTGCCCCCGGGCCCAGGCCGCAAGCTCTGCGACACCCGGACGGCTCTCCGGTCTCCCGCTCAAACAGCGGGTCACGATCTCGCGCAGCTCGGGCGACAGATCGGCCGGCAGCGCCACCGAGCCTCCCTCCGAGGGCGCATGCTGGGTGAGCGCCTCGCAGAGTGTGACGCCGAGCGCCCAGACATCCCCGGCCGTGGTGCTTCGCCCCACGCGGGTTTCCGGAGGATCGTAGCGGCCTGGCGCATGCGCGCTGATCGGCTCCTCATCGAGTGATCGGATGGTGTCGCCGGCAAGTCTCAGCTGGTCGCCGACGACCAGGACGTTTGCAGGCTTCAGCTGGCCTTGCACCAGGTTGCGAGCATGCAGGAATGCGAGCGCATCGAGCATCGGGACCAGCATCTCCCGCGCTTCTTCCTGCGTCAGGGCGCGACGCGGCAGCAGCTGGGCCAGAGTCTGATCGGCATGGTCCATCACGAGGTACAGGAACGGCAGCCCCTCGAGCTGGCAGCCGCCCCATTCCAGGGGCCGCATCAGGTGCGGGTGGGCGAGCGCGCCCGCTCTTTTCCAGCGGGGTAACAAAGACTCGGCCAGCGCCCGATTTGCCGGCACGAGCTTGATCGCAACCTCCCGGGCGTATCGGGCCGCGCACACGGTGAGGAAGACGCCGCTGTGATCCGAGAACCCAAGGACGCGCCCCAGGGGAAAGGCGCCGTTGACGACGTGCCCCTGCCAGCGCGTCCACGGCTCGCTCCCGACCTCACGGGCTTCAACGCTCATCGCCACCCCGGAAACAGCGGCACCACAAAGCGGAAGATACCCCGGGCCGCGCTCGCGGGAATGAGCGCCAGCGCGCAGAAGTGGCCAGAGACCCGCGGGGCGCGGCACCGAGCCGGCCGATCGCGCAGCCCGCGCTTACCGCACGGCCGCGTCCGCGAGCTCGATCCAGGTGGGCGCGTGATCGGAGGTCTTCTCCCAGCCGCGCACGTCGCGGTCCACGCCGGCGGCGGTGAGCGTGCCCCTCAGCTTGGGGCTGATCAGCAGGTGATCGATGCGCAGGCCGGCATCGCGTGCATAGGCGTTGCGGAAATAGTCCCAGAAGGTATACAGCCGCTCGCCAGGATGTATCTCCCGCAAGGCATCGGTCCACCCCTGTGCCAGCAGCCGGGCATACGCGGCGCGTGTCTCCGGCCGAAACAGCGCATCGTCGACCCAGCGCTCCGGCTTGTAGACGTCGAGCTCGGTGGGAATCACGTTGTAGTCGCCGGCCAGCACGACGGGCGCCTCCCCCGCGATCAGCTCGGCCGCATGCGCCGTCAGCCGCTCGAACCAGCGCAGCTTGTAGTCGAACTTCGGGCCGGGAGCCGGATTGCCGTTGGGCAGGTACAGGCAGCCGATGGTGAGGGGACCGACCGATGCCTCGAGATACCGGCTATGAAGATCCTCAGGGTCGCCGGCAAGGCCGCGTCGCGTCTCCACGGCCGTGAAGCCCCGGGTGAGGATCGCGACGCCGTTCCAGCTCTTCTGGCCGTGCCAGAGCGCCTGGTAGCCCGCCATCTCGATGGCTGCCTGTGGAAACCTCTCCTGCGGGGCTTTCAGCTCCTGCAGGCAAGCAACATCGGGGCGCGACTGCTCGAGCCAGCGCAGCAGGACCGGCAGGCGGCTGGTGATGCCATTCACGTTGTAGGTTGCAATGCGCATCTCAGTTGCGGTTGCTGCGCCGATTCTTGTCGATGATGCCCGCGAGGATGATCATGAAAGCGATCAAACGGACGACGTAGACACGGTACTCGGTGGCCTCCAGCTCGGGCCGGATGCCCAGGTGGTTGGGCCAGTTGAGCGCCAGCACTCCGAAGGCGAGCGCAAAGAAGCCGAACAGGCGGTCGCGCGTGCGGCTCCAGTAGCGCAGGAAGAACAGCGCCGAGACCGCGCTCGCCATCGTCAGCAGGCCCAGAATGAAGCTCTTCATCGCAGCCCCCTAACGTCCTTCCCAGATCAGCCCGTAGAGCAGCGCGCAAAAGCCCGCCAGAGCCGCCAGGGAGCGTGCCAGGAACAGATCCACCTGCGGCACGACGATCACGTCGATGAACAGCAGCACGTTGTTCAGGGTGAAGCAGAAGAAGCAGATGCTGGCGCAGAACAGGAGCGGCGAGCGCCCGGTGCGATAGCCCCGCAACAGCAACAGTGCGCACAGCAGGCTCGTGGCCGCGCAGGCAATGTAGATTGCCTCGATGATGATCATGTCTACTTGCCCTTACGAAACAGGAACGCATCGGCGAACGCACGCAGCGCATCCGCGCGGATGCGCTCGATCGACTGCTCCGCCAGCAGCCGGATGATGGCGAGCGGTTGCTCCTGGTGCGCGCGGACCAGCGCCTCGACGGCAGCGTCCTGCCGACCTGTAGCGTAGCGGTATTTTGGCTCCGGCGGCTCGGAGGCTCGCGCGACGAGACCGTGTGCCACGAGTGCCGACAGCGCCTGCGAGGTCGAGTCTGCAGAGACCTTCAGATGCGCAGCCAGCGCCTCGACCGACCACTCGGCGCGGCCCTGGAACAGCAGCAGCAGCACGTGCAGCTGCTCATACGAGCCTATGCGCAGGCGTAGCAGCTCCTGAACGTCCGTTGGAAGCATCGGGTCCACAGGCGTCTGGTGTCGGAGCACGCATCATAGAAGGCCGGACTCGGCAAAGGACAGACACTTTCCGTCCCCGACGATGATGTGGTCGAGCACGCGCACGTCGACCAGCGCGAGCGCCTCGCGCAACCGCTGCGTGATGAGCTCATCGGCGCGGCTGGCCTCTGCCACTCCGGATGGATGGTTGTGCGCCAGGATCAGCGCCGCCGAGTTGTGTGTCATCACGTGGCGAACCACCTCGCGTGGATGAACGCTCGCTCCATCGAGGGTGCCGCGGAACAGCTCCTCGAAGGCGATCAGGCGGTGACGGCTGTCGAGGTGCAGGCAGCAGAACACCTCGTAAGGGCGGTCGCGCAGCTGCGCGAGCAGGAACTCTCGCGTGTGCATGGGGCTTGCCATCGTGGGCCCCACCCGCAATGCCTCGAGGTGATGGCGCCGGGCGAGCTCGAGCGCGGCGCGCAGCAACGCGTAGCGCGCCGGTCCGATGCCGAGCTGCCGCAAGCATTCTCCCCGGTCCGCGCGCAGCAGCTCGCGAATGGAGCCGAAGCGCGCGATGAGCGCACGAGCGAGGTCGACGGCGGAGCTGCCTCGGATGCCCGACCCGAGCAGCACGGCGATCAGCTCGGCATCCGAGAGTGCCTCGGGGCCGCGCGCGAGGAGCTTCTCGCGCGGTCGCTCCATCTTCGGCCATTCGCGAATCGCCATGAGTCCCCGCAAGAAGGCTGCCGGGGATTCTGCGGCCGCACCGGCCGGGCGGCGAGCCGTCAATCGACCTGAAACACCTGGTTATTGCGAGCCTCCCCCGCCGCGGCGCCCTGGCGACATTGCCAAAGCCGGCGGAAACTGGACAATCCCACCGCTGGACGACTCGAAGAATGCGATCCGGATGAAGCTCTACTCCTGGAACGTGAACGGCATCCGCTCGGTCGTGAAGAAGGGGCTGTTTCAAAGCTTCATCAAAGCACAGCGCCCCGACATTCTGTGCCTCCAGGAGACCAAGGCCGAGCGGGGACAGATCGAGGTCGATCTGCCCGGCTATCACGAGTACTGGAACTCGGCGCTCAAGAAGGGCTATTCGGGGACGGCGATCTTCTCGAGGGAAAAGCCGATCCAGGTCCTCAACGGCTTTCCGCACGAGTTCGCCACGCGCTTCCGCTTCGCGGACGAGCTCGAGCGCGACAGCAGCGAGGAGGGACGGGTCATCTGGGCGGAGTTTCCCAAGCTCCACGTCGTGACGGTCTACACACCGAACGCCAAGGACGATCTGAGCAGGCTCGCGCTGCGCCACAAGCAGTGGGATCCGGCGTTCCTCGCGTACTGCAAGCAGCTCGAGAAGACAAAGCCGGTGGTGTTCTGCGGCGACCTGAACGTCGCTCACACCGAGCTCGATCTCGCCCATCCCAAGTCCAACCGCGGCAAGAAGGGGTTCACGCAGGAGGAGCGCGCCGGATTCCAGCAGCTCGTCGATGCCGGATTCATCGACACATTTCGCCTCTTCACGCAGGGCAACGGTCATTACACCTGGTGGAGCCCATTCGCCAGCTCCCGCGCGCGCAATGTCGGGTGGAGGATCGACTATGTGATGGTCTCGGCAAGCTTGCGCAAGGCGGTCAAGGCCGCCGCCATCCACGCCGATGTGATGGGCAGCGATCACTGCCCGGTGAGCGTGACGCTCGATGCGTAGCGCTGTGCGAGAGGAATAGACCCGTGACCAGCAAGTTGAGTCGCCCGGCACTCGGGCACCTCATCGAGAACAATCGACGCTGGGCGAGCGGCGCGGTCGCCGCGGATCCGTCATTCTTCCAGCGCCTGGTCGAGCAGCAAGCGCCCAGATACCTCTGGATCGGCTGCGCCGACAGCCGCGTGCCGGCGAACGATATCGTCGGACTGCTGCCCGGCGAGCTCTTCGTGCACCGCAATGTCGCCAATCTCGTCGTTCATAGCGACCTCAACTGTCTGTCGGTCCTGCAGTACGCGATCGACGTGCTGCGCGTCGAGCACGTGATCGTCTGTGGGCACTATGGCTGCGGTGGGATCGCTGCGGCCGATCGCGGCGCTCCGCTCGGGCTGATTGACAACTGGCTGCGGCACATCCAGGACGTGGCGGAGCACCACCGCTCGACGCTCGCGCGCGAGACTCAGCCGGCCCGGCGGGTGGATCGACTGTGCGAGCTCAATGTCCTCGAGCAAGCGCACAACGTCTGCCGCACGACCATCGCGCAGGATGCATGGCGGCGGGGCCAGGGGCTTGCGGTGCATGCCTGGATCTATCGGCTGACCGATGGACTCGTGCAGGATCTCGGCTTCAGCGCTTCCTGCGCCGCAGACCCCGCTCAGGAGCTCGCAAGCGCGCTCGAGCGGATCGCCGAGATCTGAAGGCAGCAGCGCGCCTGCCCGTGCGCGCGAGCGGCATCCTCGGGCCGTGCTCAGCCCGACGACGGGTCCAGGGCTTCCTCCAGCGCGGTGGTGAGCGGCTTCAGGAAGAACGCATCGGTGGGCATCACGTGCGGATGCGTGCCATGCGCCTCGAGCGCGGCCGCGACGACCGGCCCCACCGCCGCAACGAGCGTGCGCTCGAGCGCCGCCGTGACGACCGGTGCGCTCTCGAGCGCAAACAGGCGCTCCACTTGCGAAGCGCTGGTGAACGCGATCGCATCCACGGCCCCCGCCGCCATTTGCCTCAGCAGACCCCGAACGGCCTCCTCCTCGCTGGCATCCGCATAGACATACGGCGCGACGGACTCGACGCGGGCGCCTGCGCCGTGCAGAAAATCCACGAGCGGCCGGTTGGGCTCCGTGCCGTAGAGTTGCAGGCCGATGCGGCGCCCCTGGAGATTCAACGGCCGCAGCGTTTGAATGATCCCGCGCGTGGTGGGCTCCTCGGCAGGCAGGTCGGCTGCGAGACCGAGCTCCCGCAGGGCGCGCGCGGGCTTGGGCCCGCGGGTGATCTTGCGCACCCGGGCGAGCTCGCGAACGAACGGCTCCCGCAATGCAGGCTCGTGCCGCTCGATGCAGCCGGTGAGGCGACGCAGTCCCTCCCCGGTGAGCAGGATGAGGTCATCGCAGGAGCCGGCGGCGAATGCGCGCAGCCACTCGATGACGGGAGCGGGGTTCGGCGCGTCGCGAATCGCGACCAGCGGACATCTGAGGACCCGTGCGCCGCGGCGCTCGAGCAGCCCGGCGAACACGTCGAGCTCGCGAGTCTCGGGGACGGCGATCGTGCGTCCAGCAAGCCGCAGCGTGCTCACGGGCCTGTGCTCACGGGCGCGCGGGCTCGGGCAGCCTCAGCTCACGCCGCCCATCCAGGCGCGCAGCGGCCGGGCGACCAGCAGCATCAGTACTCCCGCGACCAGTCCGACCAGCCCGACGTGCAGGAACTGCACGGACATCTGGTCCATGCTGCCCGCGGCGATCTCGCCGCCGAACAAGCCCGCCACCAGGTCTCCCAGCGCCGTTCCGAGGAACCACGTCCCCATCATCTGCCCGGCAAAGCGCTCGGGGGCGAGCTTGGTGACATTGGAGAGTCCAATGGGCGAGAGGCACAGCTCGCCGGTCGTCTGCAGCAGGTAGGTCGCGATGAGCCAGCCGGGCAAGACACTGTGTCCGGTCGTGAAGACGAGCCTCGCGGCGACCATCATCACCAGGAAGCTCGCCCCGAGCTGCAGCAGTCCCCAGCCGAACTTGGCGGGAGCCGAAGGATCGCGCTTGCGCCGGCCGAGCGCGAGCCAGATCCACGCGAAGACCGGCGCGAACAGCAGGATGAACACCGCCTGGAAGGATTGATACCAGCTGGCCGGGTGCTGGCCGGATGCGAACCAGCTGCCGAGAAACGAGCGGTCGGTATGATCGCGCGCGAACAGGTTCAGAGAGGAGCCCGCCTGCTCGTAGCCGGCCCAGAACAGCGCCGAGCTCGCAACGAAGACTGCGATGACGGCCACGCGCTTCTTCTCGGTCGTCGAAAGTCCGGCGAATCCCAGCACCGCGCCGAAGAAGACCACGGCCAGCGCGACCATGAGGATGCCCGCCGCGCTTGCGAGCTGCAGGACATCGAAGCGCACCGCTCCGGATGCGATCGCGATCACGGCCGCCGCCAGCAGCACGATTCCCGCAAGCATCAGCCGGGTGCTGCGCCGCTGCTCCGCCGGGCTCGCCTGCGGCTTGATGCCTGCATCGCCGAGCCACCGGCCCGTCATGCGGTACTGGATGACCCCGAGCGCCATGGCGATGCTGGCGGAGAGGAATCCCCACCGGTATCCGATCGTCTCGCCGATCGTGCCGGAGATCAGCGGCGCGATGAATGCGCCGAGGTTGATCCCGAGGTAGTAGATCGAGAATGCCGAGTCGCGCCGCGATCCGCTGTCGTGCTTGTACAGCTCGCCGACCAGGCAGCTCGCGTTGGGCTTGAGCATCCCGGTCCCAAGGGCGATCAGCAGCAACCCGAGGTAAAACAGCTCCACTCGCATAGGCAGCGCGAGCACGAGATTGCCGAGCGAGATGAGCACCCCGCCCCAGAAGACCGATGCGCGCTGGCCCAGCACCCGGTCGGCGAGCCACCCGCCGGGCAGCGAGCAGAGGTAGCTGCCGGCCGTGTACAGGCCGTAGACCGCCCCCGCGTGCTCCGCATCGAGCCCGAGCCCGCCGCGCGTGGCGGCAGCGGTCATGAACAGAATGAGCAGGGCGCGCATCCCGTAATAGGAGAAGCGCTCCCACATCTCGGTGAAGAACAGCGTCGCAAGTCCACGCGGATGGCCGAGGAACTCGGCGGTGCTGCGCGGGACAACGACGGTGGTGGCGGTGGAGTCGGTCATCTGCTCAGCCGGCCGCCCCGCACCGCGCCCTCACTGCGCCTTGGCGGCGGCCTGCTCCGCCTGCTCGCGCTTCATCTTCAGGAGGAACCGGGCGGCGAGCAGCCCGAGCTCGTAGAGCGCGCACATCGGCAGCGCCATGCTGCACATCGAGAGCGCATCGGGCGGGGTGATCGCGGCCGAGACGACGAAGATCCCGATGATCACGTAGCCGCGGTTGGCCTTCAGCTTCTGGATGCTGACCAGACCGGTGATGACCAGCAGAACCACGGCGACCGGCGCCTCGAAGGCCACACCGAACGCGAGAAACATCCGCGTGACGAAGTCGAGGTAGAGGTTGATGTCGGGATTCATCGTGACGCCCGGGGGCGTCGTCTTCGCGAAGAAGGCGAACACCAGCGGGAACACGACCACATACGCGAACGCCATGCCGATGTAGAACAGCACGATGGAGGAGACGAGCAGCGGGAATGCGAAGCGCTTCTCGTGACGATAGAGTCCCGGCGCGACGAACGCCCAGATCTGATACAGCACGTACGGCATGGCGGCGAAGAGCGCCACGTACATCGACAGCTTGAGCGGCGTCATGAATGGCGACATGACCCCGGTTGCGATCAGGTGCGCCCCCGCGGGCAGCTTGTGCATGATCGGCGTCGCGACGAACGTGAACAGCTCGTTCGACTTCCACGCACAGGGAATCAGCGCGATTCCCCAGGCGATGCCCGCCTTGATCAGCCGGCTGCGCAGCTCGAGCAGGTGCGAGATGAGCGTGCCTTCGGCAAGCTTCTCTTCGGGCTCCTCGCTCATGCGGCCTCGTCAGTGATGCTCGACGTCGGAGGCGTGATGCGTAGCCGCCTCGTCTCCGTGATTGTCGCTCCAGCGCGGCGGATGCGACTGGGTCGAGGGCGAGGCAGGGGACTCGCGAGCTGGGTCCGGGGGATCGGCGTGGCTCGATTGCGCATCGTGGGCCGCGCTTGCGGGGTCGGGCGGCCACGGCGCGCCGGTGGCGGCCATCCCCGCGGCGAAGTCGCTCTGGGCATTCGCCGCATGCGGTGCAACCCCCGGCGGCTGGGCCGCCAAAGCGGCCGCGCGCTGCGCGGCGAGCTCCGTCGCGTGCTGCGGGCCGCCCGATCCCCCGGTGGCCACCGCGGCGGGCGGGCTGCCCTGTGCGGTCGGGCTCGAGGATGCGGGATTGCGGATGGTCGGCTCGTGCGAGCGCTCGATATCCAGCGAGCTCTCGACGCTGTTGACTTCCTGCTCGAGCTGCTCGCGGAACTGGCGTGCCATGGCCCGCGCCCGGCCCACCCAGCGGCCGATCTGTGCGGCCGTACCGGGCAGCTTCTTCGGGCCGAGCACGACGAGGGCGATGCCGAAGATGATCACGATCTCGGGGAAATCGACAAACATTCGTCCGAGCCCCTACGGGCGCTCTCTGCGCTCGCTCTGCTCGCGCGCCGTCACTTCGGGGAACTCGGCGTCCGGCTGCTGTTCGCGCGGCTTGGGGGCCGCCGCCGCCGCCGGCGCGGTCACGGCCTTCCTGAAGCCCTTGACCGCAGCGCCGAGGTCCGAGCCGACGGTGCGCAGCTTCTTGCTGCCGAACACCAGCAGCAGGACCACCACGATCAGCAGAACATCGAGCATTGCAACACCCGAGCCCAAACTCCCGCTCGCGCGGGTCCAGCCTTCGATCATAGGACAAAACAGCCCTCGGCCCGAGGAGTTTCACCCCGCGCCCGCGAGCGGCTTCACGCTTTGGGAGCCGCCTCGAGCCAGAAGGTGACCGGCCCGTCGTTGACGAGCGTCACGCGCATGTGGGCGCCGAACTGCCCCGTGCCGACGGGCGAGTGCCGGGCCCGGGCCTGCTCCACCAGGTAATCGAACAGCTCGCGCGCCGTGTCCGGCGCGGCCGCGGTGGTGAAGCCCGCCCGCGTCCCCGTGCGGGTGTCCGCGGCGAGGGTGAATTGCGAGACGAGCAGCAGCCCGCCGTGCACGTCGCGCACATTCAGATTCATGCGGCCCTGCGGATCGGCGAACACCCGGTAGCTCAGCATGCGCTCGAGCAGGCGGTCGCAGGAGCCGCGTCCGTCATCGCGCTGCACACCGATCAGGGCCAGGATGCCGTGCTCGATCGCGCCCACGGTGCGCTCCTCGACTTCGACCCTGGCGTGCAGGACGCGCTGGATCAGAGCGATCATGGGGCGCCCCCGCCTGCACCGCGCCGCTCGCCCGGTGGTAAAGCGTTGCGCAAATCCTTAAGATTCAGGGCCATTTTTCGAATGCTCCAAGGATAACCATGGCGCGGTTTCGCACGGCTCATCGGTCGCTTGCTCTTGCGTGTGCAACGCTTGCCGCCGCCGCCTCGTCGCTCGCCCAGAACGCGCCTCTCAAGGGCAATCCCGAGCATGGGAAGGCGATCTCCTATACCTGTCTCGGCTGCCACGGTATCGAGGGCTATCGCAACGCGTACCCCAACTACAGCGTGCCGAAGCTGCGCGGCCAGTATCCCGAATACATCGTGGCGGCG
>DATKPP010000019.1:0-154156 GCA_035524075.1 Steroidobacteraceae bacterium
AGCAGCGCGAGCAGCTCCTCGACGCTCAAGGGCTCCCCGAAGAGCTTGCCCTGGCCGAAGTGGCAGTGGTGATTGCGCAGGAACTCGAGGTGCCGCTGCGACTCGATGCCCTCGGCGATCACCTCCATGCCGAGGCTGCGGCCCATGTCGATGATCGTGCGCACGATCGTGGCATCGCCCGCATCCTCGCCCACGCCGCGCACGAAGGACTGGTCGATCTTCAATGTGCCGATGGGAAACTGCTGCAGCGCCGAGAGCGAGGAGTAGCCGGTGCCGAAATCGTCGATCGACAGATGCAGGCCCATCGCGTACAGCTCATCGAGCAGGCGTACGGTGCGCTGAGCATCGGCCATGAGGGTGGTCTCGGTGATCTCGAGCTCGAACGAGGTGGGCGAGACCCCATGCCGGCGGAACACGGAGCGGCAGCGCAGGATGAAGCTCGCCTGACGCAGCTGCTTCAGGGAGAGGTTGAGCGAGATGCGGCCCGGGTCGGACACCTCGGTCTGCATCCGCCGGTAATCCACGCACACCCGGTTGAGTACCCACTCGCCGATGTCGAGGATGAGATTGGTCTCCTCGGCGAGCGGTATGAACTGCCCCGGGGGGATGTCGCCGTGGCCCGGCAGGCGCCAGCGCAGCAGCGCCTCGGCGCCGATGATGCGCCCGTTGCGCAGATCGACCTTCGGCTGGTAGCGGATGACGAGCTCGTCGCGCTCGAGCGCCCGGCGGAGCTTGCTCTTGAGCATCAGCCGCTCCACCGCGGCGGCATTCATCTCCGGTGAGTAGAACGCGAAGGTGTTGCCGCCGTTCTGCTTGGAGTAGTACATCGCAGCGTCGGCGTTGCGGATGAGGTCGATGACGTTCTCGGCGTCGCGCGGACAGAAAGCGATGCCGATGCTCGCCGTGAGGAACACCTCCTGCTGGTTGAGCTGGAACGCCCGGCTCACCTCGGTGAGGATCGAGCGGGCGAGATGCGCAACCGGACCGCGATTGTCCGCATCCGAGGGCAGTCCCTCGATGAAGAGCGCGAACTCATCGCCCGCCAGGCGCCCGACGGTCGTGCCCTGGGGCAGTGCCCGCATGAGCCGCTCGGCGAGCACCTCGAGCACTCGATCGCCCGCGCCGTGGCCGAAGGTGTCGTTGACCTCCTTGAAGCGGTCCATGTCGAGGTACAGGAGCGCGACGGACTGGCTCGCGCGCGTGCCGCGAGCGATGGCCTGCTGCAGCAGGTGCTGCAGCTGCATGCGGTTGGGCACCTTGGTGAGCGCATCGTACCGGGCGAGATAGCGAATGCGCCGCTCCTGGCGCTTGCGCTCGGTGATGTTGCGCGCGACGAAGATGTTGCCTTGGAACTGCGGGTCGTCGCTTGCGATCTGCGAGCCGGTGAGCAGCACGGGAATGGTCTGTCCCTGGCTGGTGCGCACCACCGTCTCGCGCGTGTCGTGCGCGGCCTGCAGCAGATCGAAGCCCTTGCGCTCCTCCGGCTCGAGCATGGCGAGGATGCTCCTGCCGAGGAGCTTGTCCTCACCCAGCACGAGCAGCTTGCAAGCCGCCTGGTTCGCCACCTTGACGATGCCCTCGGGAGAGGTCACGAAGACCGCATCGGTCAAGCCGTTGAGCACGCTGCCCAGATAGTCCTTGGTGATGGTGGTCTGGCGCAGCTTGTAGCGCATGCGCTCGAGTGCCTGCTGCAGCTCCCCGATCTCGTCCCGGCGTGCCACATCGAGCGGACGGGTGTAGTCGCCCTGGCCGATGCGCTCGGCGCTCTTGATCAGCGCGACGATGGGCTGCTCGAGCCTGCGCCCGGCGCGCCAGGCCAGGGCTGCCCCCGCAAGGCCCGCCAGCAGCGCGAGCCCACCGGCGACCAGCAGGACGGAGCGAAACTCGCGCGTGGTGGTCATGGAGAGACGCCCGGCAAGCTCGGCCGCGGGCTGGGGAACGTTCTGTGCGAGGCGATCGAGCTGCTGCGTTTGATGGTGCTGGTGCCAGGTGAAGAGGCCCCCGAGCACGAGCGTTGCCGCGAGCACTGCCAGAAAGGCAGCCGCCGCGTACTTGAGCTTCAAACTGACGGCGCTCAACGTATTTGAAGTCCTAAAGTGGCGCTCGGCGCGGACCGTCCCGCGTGCTGCGGACTGTCGCTGCCGTCGAGGCAGCGTTTGAGCCCGGGCCCCAGTGGATCCGGGTATCCCCCTTCATTGTCGCGGCATATTAGCGCGCGGGGCGCGCAGCGGCCAGTTGAAAGCTGTCTCAAACCGGCGACAGCTCAAGGCTCAGTTGAAAGCGTGGCAGGAGTGCAGCGCGGGCTTTGAGTCTGGATGAGTCTAGCGTCCGTCGACCCAGGCGCGGTGCAGATAGCGCACCATCAGCTCACGCACCGTCGCCATGGGGTCCGAGAGCGCGGAGAACACCGGTGGATTCCGCCGCAGCAGTCGCCAGTTCTCGCTGCGCAGGATCTGGCGCAGGTACTCGAGATTGCGCTCGATGTTCTCCATGTACGGATTGCGCCCTTCGTACAGAACCTCGAGGTAGCGATAGGCGCTCTGGAAGTGCCCATCGAGGCGCGTGCTGCGAGTCTCCGTCACGAACTCCGGCGTTTGACGCAGCAGGTCGAGCCCCGAGGCATAGCGCACCTGGCGGCCCCCGTTCGAGGCGACGGGCAGCGCCATGCCTCCGAGCACGAACTCGGGATACAGCCGGTCGCGGCACTTCTCGAGGTAGCAGCGATCGGCCATCTGCCCGATCATGTCGGCCGTCCCGATCAGGTGGCCGAGCTTCACATCGAGCGGGTCGGACACATCGATGCGCGAGAACGGGACCTCGTATCCCGTGAAATGCACGATCTCGCGCGCGACGGGAGCCCAGCGGGCGAGTCCGATCGTCGGCAGGTACTCCTCGAGGAAGCGCGCGCCGCGGGACACGTGCACGCGGGTGAGCTCCGCGCCGTGGCGAAACTCCGCGCCATCGTCTGCGCGCCGCAAGTAGCCCATGTCGTGAAACAGTCCCACGATGAGCCCCACCATCGCCCGCTCCGGGCCGAGCGTCCTGGGAGGCTGGTGCTGGCGCTCATAGCCGACGATGAGCCGCCCCAGGCACAGGGTGATGTCGAGGGTGTGCTGGCGGTCGTGATAGACGGTATCGACGCCGAAGTAGCCGGGGACCTGCCCCGCGAAGAGCTTCTCGAAGTACTCGAACGAGCGGCTGAGGGGCTGCAGGTCGATGCCTGCCCAGGTGTCGAGGTACAGCTTCTGTACGGCCGCCCGCACGGCGCTCACGGAGCTCACCTGAACGGTATTGGTCACGTCGAAGTCGTTGCGGCGGATGGTCGCCATCGTCCTGGTGTCGCCCGAGCCTTCCCCACCCAATTCTCGGCTCGAGTCTAGGCAACGTCCGGAGGGTTGACTAGCGACGCGCCGCACAGTTTGCAAAGGCGCCGCAGGGGGCCGGGGGCTCCTTTAACTCATTCGCGTCGCGGTTCGCCGACCGCCCGCTCGCAGCCGCTCAGGCCGCGATCCCGTGCTGTTTGAGGAGGGAGGCCACCTCGGGCTTGCGGCCGCGGAACTCGACGAACGCCTCGAGCGCATCGCGGCTGCCGCCGCGCGACAGGATCGAGTCGAGAAATCGCTGCGCGGTGGGGTGATCGAACACACCCCGCTCCTCGAAGGCCGAGAAGGCATCGGCCGCGAGCACCTCGGCCCACTTGTAGCTGTAGTACCCGGCCGCATAGCCGCCGGCAAAGATGTGGCCGAAACTGTGCGCAAAGCGATTCCACTCCGGAACGGGCACGATGGCCATCTCGGCGCGCACCTCGGCCAGCACCTCTGCCACGCGGGCTCCGCGAGCCGGGTCGTACTCCGCATGCAGCCTGAAATCAAACAGTGCGAGCTCGAGCTGCCGCATCATGTGCAGGCCCGCCTGGAAGCTGCGCGTGGCGATCAATTGCGTTTGCTTCCCCTGGGGCAGGGGGGCGCCGGTGTCGATGTGACTGGAGATTCGCTGCAGCACCTGCGGGTGCCACGCGTAGTTCTCCATGAACTGACTGGGCAGCTCGATGGCATCCCAGGCCACACCATTGGTCCCTGCGAGGCTCGGGTAGGGCACCCGGGTGAGCAGCTGATGCAAGCCGTGCCCGAATTCGTGGAACAGGGTGAGCACATCATCGTGCGTCAGCAGGGCGGGGCGTCCCTCCGCGGGAGGCAGGAAGTTGCACACCAGGTAGCCGACGGGCAGCACCTTGCCGTTCGCGAGGCTCTTGTACCCCACGCATTCGTCCTGCCACGCGCCGCTGCGCTTGTTCGGTCGCGCATACGGGTCGAGGTAGAAGCTCCCCACGGGCCGTCCAGCCGCATCCTCGATCTCGAAGAAGCGCGCATCCGGGTGCCACACGGGCACCCCGGTTCGCTCGCGGATGCGTACCTCGAACAGGCGTTCGGCCACCTCGAACAGGCCGGAGAGCACCCGCGGGAGCGGAAAGTACGGGCGCAGCTCCTCCTGGGAGATCGTGAACCGCACGCGCTGAAGCCGCTCGGAGTAGAAGCTCACGTCCCACGCCTGCAACGGACGCCCGGCGAAATCCGTGAGCTCCGCGAGCTCGCGCCTGGCAGCGGGGCGCGCGGCAGCGCCCAGATGGCGGAGAAACTCGATGACCTCCGGCACGCTCGCCGCCATGCGGGTGGCGAGTGCGTAGTCGGCGAAGTTTGCGTAGTCGAGGAGCCGCGCCGCCTGGTGGCGCAAGCGCAGGATGCTTGCCATCACCTGGGAGTTGTCCCAGCGCCCCGCGCCCGGGCCGCAATCGGAGGCGCGAGTCGTCCAGGCCTCGTAGAACGCCCGTCGCAGAACGGGCGATTCCGCATCCGTCAGGATCGCAACGTAGGTCGGCTGGTCGAGGGTGAGCACGAAGCCCTCGACGCCCTGCTCACGAGCGCGCCGGGCGGCCTGCTCGATGATCACCTCGTTGAGACCCTCGAGCTCGCTCGCCTCGGTGACCCGGTGCGACCAGCCGGCGGTCGCATCCAGCACGTTTTCCTCGAATTTGGCCTGGAGCTGCGACAGCTCGAGCATCGCGGCCTTGAAGCGCTCCTTGCGCTCGGCGGGAAGTCCCACCCCTGCCAGCCGGAAGTCCCGCAAAGCGTGCTCGAGCACGCGCCGCTGGACCGCACCCAGCGCCGGCCCTGCGCGCTCGAGGATGCGCTGGTAGCCGCGGTAGAGCTCCTCGCTCTGCGCCAGGTCGGTGTGATAGGCGGTGAGCAGTGGCAGGCATGCGTTGTACGCATCGCGCAGCAGCGGTGAGTTCAACACGGCATTCAGGTGATTCACGGGCGACCACACCCGGGTGAGCCGATGCTGCATGTCTTCCAAGGGCTCCACGAGCGTCGCAAAGGTGGGCTCCGCGAGCGCGGCGAGCTCCCCGATGCGTGCGCGGTTCTCGGCCAGCACCGCGCGGATGGCCGGCTCGACGTGCTCGGGGCGGATGTCTGCGAACGCCGGGAGTGGACCGGGAGTGAGGAGCGGATTGCCGCTGGGTGTCTCGATGGTCACGGCGATCATTATAAGATGGGTCCTTCGCTCGCGTTGAAGGCTCCAGGCAGATGGCGGACTACGACCTGATCGTGATCGGCGGTGGCAGCGGCGGGCTCGCCTGCGCCCAGCGGGCTGCCGAGTACGGTGCCCGCGTGCTGCTCGCCGAGTCCGGCCGCCTGGGCGGAACCTGCGTCAACGTCGGCTGCGTGCCGAAGAAGATCATGTGGAATGCTGCCGAGCTGGCGCATGCGATGGCGGACGCTCCCGGGTACGGCTTCGCCATCGGGAGCGCAGCGCATGACTGGTCCGCGCTCAAGCAGTCGCGCGATGCCTACGTCCTGAAGCTCAACGGCATCTACGAGCGCAACCTCGCCAGCCGCAAGGTGGAGCTCGCGCGCGGGCCGGCGCGCCTGAGCGGCCCGCGTACCGTCTCGATCGGGGAGCGCACGGCAACGGCCGCGCACATCGTCATCGCCACCGGCGCCCGGCCGCTGCTGCCGGACATTGCCGGTGTGGAGCTCGGCATCACCTCCGACGGCTTCTTCGAGCTTGCCGCTCGACCGGAGCGTATCGCGGTCGTGGGCAGCGGCTACATCGCCGTGGAGCTCAGCGGGATACTCGCGGCGCTCGGCACGAGAGTCACGCTCGTGATTCGCGGCACGAGCGTGCTCAAGCACTTCGAGAGCATGCTCGGGGAGGCCTGCCTCGAGATGATGACGGCCGCCGGGATCGAGGTGGTCATGAACGCCTGGCCCGCCTCGGTCGAGCGGTTGCAGGGTCAGGGCCTCGGGGTGCGCTTGCGCGACGGCCGGGTGCTCCCCACCGTCGATACGGTGCTGTGGGCGATCGGCCGCACGGCGTTCGTCGCAGGGCTGGGTCTTGAGGGCAGCGGTGTCGAGCTCGATCCGTACGGCTTCGTGAGCGCTGACAAGTACCAGGCGACGAGCGTTCCGGGCATCTATGCGATCGGCGATGTGACGGGGCGCCTGCAGCTGACACCCGTCGCCATCGCAGCCGGCCGGCGCCTCAGCGATCGGCTCTTCGGCGGCCACCCCGATCGGCATCTCGACTATCGCAACGTGCCGACCGTCATCTTCGGACACCCACCCATCGGCACGGTTGGACTCTCCGAATCGGCGGCCCGGGATCTGCACGGCGACGAGGTGCGTGTCCATCAGTCGGCCTTCGTGCCGCTGTATCACGCGCTGACGGCGCGCCGGCCGCGCGCGCACGTCAAGCTCGTCACGGTGGGGCCGGAGCAGAGCATCGTCGGGCTGCACGCCATTGGCGAGGGCGCGGACGAGATGCTGCAGGGCTTTGCGGTCGCCGTGCGCATGGGCGCGACCAAGCGCGACTTCGACGATACGGTCGCGATCCATCCGACCGTCGCCGAGGAGCTCGTGACCCTGCGCTAGGCCGTCGGCAGCAGATCCAGCACGGGGCGCGTATCCGGACGAATGCCGCGCCAGATCTGAAACGCCTCGGCCGCCTGCTCCACCAGCATTCCCCATCCCTGCACCGCGCGCGGGCAGCCCTGCTCGCGAGCCCAGCGCAGGAAGGCCGTCTCGGTTTTCGAGTAGGCCATGTCGTAGCACAGCATGGCCGAGCGGGCCGTCTCCGGCGCAATGGCGGGCACCTCGCCGGTCAAGCTCGCCGATGTGGCATTGATCACGAGGTCGAAGCCGGCGGGCGCCAGATCCTCGAGCCCGCATCCCACGATGCGCCCCAGCCGCTCGAACTCGGCGGCAAGGGCGCGCGCACGCTCGGCCGCACGGCCGGCGATGACGATCTCCGCGGGCTCGAGCTCGTGCAAGGGGCCGATGATCCCCCGCACGGCGCCTCCGGCCCCTGCGATCAGCAGGCGCCGCTCCTTGAGCGTCACGCCGAGGTTGTCCCGTAGATCGCGCACCAGCCCGGCCCCGTCGGTGTTGTCACCGAGGATCCGCTGACCCGTGAAGGAGAGCGTGTTGACCGCCCTGGCCAGCTCCGCCCGAGGAGACAGCTCGCGCGCCACCCGCGCGGCGGCCATCTTGTGGGGGACCGTGACGTTGAGTCCGCGCCCGCCCTGCGCTGCGAAGTCGTGCACATGCGACTCGAACCGATCGGCAGGCACGTCGTAGAGCCGATAGCTCATTCGCTGGTGAGTCTGGCTCGCGAACATCCCATGGATGAACGGCGACCAGCTGTGCGAGACGGGATGACCGATCAGCCCGTACTGATCGAGCGCATCGCTCACATGCTGCTCCGCTTGGCCTGCATGGGCCACGCTCGGGAGTCTACAGCACCCGGACGCTCGCGCCTCCGGCGCGCTCAAGATCGAGCAGCAGGTGCAGGCGCGGCAGCCAGTCCTTCATCCGCTCCTCGAGGCGGTAGGGCGCATTGAGAATCAGCATGCCCGAGCCATTCAGCGCGACGCGCGAGTCGCGCGGATGGATCCAGAGCTCCCCGAGCAGCATGGGTCGGGCCAGTCGTGCCTGCAATCCCGCGAGCCAGCGGTCCGTGTCGCGCGCATCCTTGATCGGATACCAGGCTGCGACGCTGCCAGTTTGAAAGCGCCGCAGGACCTCCTGCACCGCGACCTCCACGCGCGCGAAGTCCTCCCGCGTCTGCTCGTAGGGTGGATCGATCAGCGTGAGTCCGCGTCGCTCCGGAGGGGGTAGGAAGGCTCGCAGCCCCTCGAAGCCATCCGCCTGCACGACCTGCGCGCGCGACCGCGAGGGAAGCGCTCGACCGAGCGCCGCGGCCTCCGCCGGCAGCATCTCGATCAGGACGGCCCGGTCCTGCGCTCTCAGCTGGGTGGCAGCGATGACCGGAGAGCCGGGGTAGGCGGCAGGGTTACCGCTCGCCGTGCGCCAGGCCGCGACCGAGGCCGCGTAGGCGGCAAGCTCGGGGCAATCCGGCGCGCCGGCCAGTACGCGTGCAATGGCTGCTGCACGCGCAGCGCCCTCGGGAAACCTCCGCAGGTCGTACGCCCCCCGCCCGGCGTGCGTCTCGAGGTACAGGAAGCCTTTGTCCTTGCGCTCCAGCGCCTGCAACAGCGCGCTCAGCGTGACGTGCTTGTGCACGTCGGCAAAATTGCCCGCGTGATACTCGTGGCGGTACTTGATCAATCCGGCTTGGCGCGGCGCGCTGCCGGGCGCTCGGATGCACTCTTGCGCGGTGCGCTCCTGCGTGGCGCGCGACCATCACCGCCCGCGCTCTTGGCGGACGCCGGCCTTTTCTTCTTCGCCGAGACGCCCGCGCGCTTGGCGCGCGCGGCACCCCCCGCTGCGCCCCCGCGCAGGGCCGCAGCGCCCGGTGCCCTGCGGGAGCCCTGGGCTGTGCTGCGCGATGCGGGCGTGGGTCGCGCCTTTGCCGGGGGCGCCCTGGGTGCTGCCGTGCCCTCGGTGCCGCCCGCCGCGCTCGCCCCATTCCTGGCATTCCCTGCATTGCCCGGCGCTCGACGTCCGAACCTGCCCCGCCCCCGCTCCGGGGCGAGCGCGATCAGCTCGCGGCACTCCTCGAGCGTGAGCGACTTGGGGTCGCGATCCTTCGGGACCTTCGCGTTCTTCTTGCCGTCGGTGATGTAAGGTCCGTAGCGGCCGTTCAGGACGCGAATCCCATCGCCGTGATCGGCGATGGTGCGGTTCGCATCCGCCTGCTGCTTCAGCCGTATCACCTCGAGGGCCCGCTCGAGCGTGATGGTGTACGGATCGTCCTCGCGCAGGGACACATACTTCTCGCCGTACTTCACGTACGGCCCGAAGCGCCCGACATTCGCCACGATGGGCTCGCCCGCCTCGCTCTGTCCGAGCGCGCGCGGCAGCTTGAACAGCTCGAGCGCATCGGCGAGGCCGATCGCATCCATCTTTTGCCCCGGCCGCAAGCCCGCAAAGCGCGGCTTCTCGACATCGTCCTTGGTGCCGATCTGTACGAACGGCCCATAGCGGCCCATGCGGACACTCACCGGCTTGCCGCTCGCGGGGTCCTTGCCGAGCTCTCGCGCCTGCACCACCTCTTCGCGACTGACGTTCTTGTCGGTGCGCTCGACCTGTCGGATGAAGGGCTTCCAGAATTTCTCGAGCGGCGTGGTCCAGGCTTCCTCGCCTCGCGAGATCGCATCCAGCTCGTCCTCCATCGCGGCCGTGAAGCCGTACTCGACGTAGCGGTGGAAGTGCAGCGTGAGGAAGCGATTGACGATCTTGCCCACATCCGTGGGCACAAAGCGCCGGCTGTCCATCTCGACGTACTCCCGGTCCTGCAGCGTCGAGATGATGGTCGCGTAGGTGGAGGGCCGGCCGATGCCGAACTCCTCGAGCGCCTTGACGAGCGAGGCCTCGCTGTAGCGCGGCGGCGGCTCGGTGAAATGCTGCTCCGCGCGCAGTGAGCGCAAGCCGATGAGATCGCCCTCGTTCATCGCGGGCAGGACGTGGTCGTCATCGTCCGCCTTGGCGTCATCGGCCCCCTCCTGATACACCGCGATGTAGCCGGGCGTGACGAGCGTGGACCCGTTTGCGCGCAGCAGATGACGCTGCGGACCGTCCTGCCCCGCGAGCATGTCCACGGCGACCGTATCGAAGGTGGCGTGGCTCATCTGCGAGGCGATCGCGCGGCGCCAGATCAGTGCGTACAGCCGGAACAGGTCACTCTCGAGGCGGCCCTCGACATCCTGGGGAGTGATCGCGGCGGATGTCGGACGTATGGCCTCGTGAGCCTCCTGAGCATTCTTCGACTTGGTGCGATAAAGGCGCGGCTCCGGGGGGATCGCATCGGCTCCGTAGAGCCGTGCCGCGACCTGGCGGATCTCCGTCACGGCCTCCGCGGCGAGCGACACCGAATCGGTGCGCATGTAGGTGATGAGGCCCACGCTGCCATCGCCTACGTCCACACCCTCGTACAGCTGCTGGGCGAGGCGCATCGTGCGGCGCGCATTGAAGCCGAGCTTGCGGGCCGCCTCCTGCTGCAAGGTCGAGGTGGTGAAGGGTGGGGCAGGATTGCGCCGGCGCTGCTTGCGGTCCACCGCCAGCACGCGCAGGGCGCCCGCAGGACTTGCTGTACCTGGTGTACCGGCCGTGCCCGGCTGGCCCGCGGCCGCGCGCGCTGCCGCGAGGATGGCCTGCTCGGCCGCCCGAGCCGTGGTCTCGTTGACGAAGCTGAACTGCTCGACCTTCTGCCCCTGAAACTCGACCAGCTTGAGCGGAAAGGCCTGCGCCGTGTGCTCGCCCTCCCCATCGATCGTCCAGTACTCCTGCGCCCGGAAAGCGGCGATCTCGGCCTCCCGCTCGCAGATCATGCGCAGCGCCGGACTCTGCACGCGCCCGGCGGACAGTCCACGGCGCACCTTCTTCCACAGCAGCGGCGAAAGATTGAATCCGACGAGATAGTCGAGCGCGCGCCGCGCCTGCTGAGCGTTGACCAGCTCGGCGGAGATCGTGCGGGGATTGGCGACGGCATCGCGAACGGCGTTGCGCGTGATCTCGTAGAAGGCCACGCGATGCACGGTCTTGCTCTTGAGCCCGCCGCGGGACTTCAGGATCTCGAGCAGGTGCCAGGCGATCGCCTCACCCTCGCGGTCGGGGTCGGTCGCGAGATACAGCGCCTTGGACTTGTGCAGCGCGCGCGCAATCGCCTCGACGTGGCGCTCGTTCTTCTCGAGCACCTGGTACTGCATCGCAAAGCGGTGCTCGGGGTCGACCGCCCCCTCCTTCGGCACCAGATCGCGCACGTGCCCGTAGGAGGCGAGCACCTCGAAGTCCTTGCCGAGATATTTCTTGATGGTGCGCGCCTTGGCAGGCGATTCCACCACGACCAGATTGTCAGCCATGAGCTCTAGTGCGGCGGGTACGCGGCGGCCTCAAGCGTGAGGTCCTCCATGCGCGCGAACGCTTGCTCCTGCCCGGGCTGGCTCGAGAGCACCATCAGCACCACCCATTTGAGCTGCTCGGTGTCGAGCTCGTCGGCATCGAGCGCCAGCATTCGGTCGAGAACGATCTCGCGCTGCGCCGGTGAAAGCACCCCCAGCCGCTCGAGCGTGATCAGGAAGCCGCGACACTCCGTCGAGAGCCGTGCCACCTCGCACTCGGAGAAGATCCGTACCGAGCGTGCATCCCCCGGCAGCCTCGGCCGGGCATGCTCGCCCGCGAGCTCCGCGAGCCATTCGAGCGCGCGCTCGACGTGATTGTGCGCAAACCCGGCCTGCTCCAGATCGCGCGCGAGGTCGTTGCGCTCGAGAACCTCCGGCGCCTCATCGAGCATGTACCGGTCGAACACGTAGATCAGAATGTCGAGAACACTGGTCGTCATCGCGAGACTTAAGGTATTCGGCAGTACCGGCCGCCGGGATGAGGTACGACGCTGCCTCGGAGCTCGAGAATCAACAGCATCGATGCAATCCGGCCGCTCGGCAGCCCCGTGCGTTCGACGAGCGTATTGATGGTCACGGGCTCGAAGCCGAGCGCATCTAACAGTATTTCCGAATCCTTGTCCAATGTCCCCCGGGCGGCCGCGCCCGCCGACTCGGGCGCGCTCGCGCTTGCAAGCTGCTGTTTCGCAGCGCAAAGATCGAGCTCCTCGAGCACCTGCTCGGCGGTTTGTACGAGCCGCGCGCCGCCCCGGATCAGCTCGTGACAGCCCGCCGCGAGCGGCTCGTGTATCGAGCCCGGCACGGCGAACACGGAACGACCATACCGCATTGCAGCATGGGCCGTGAGGAGCGAGCCGCTCGCGCGTGCCGCCTCGATCACGACCGTGCCCAGTGCCATGGCGCTCAAGTCGCGATTGCGCTGTGGAAAGCGCGCGCGTGTGGGGACGCAGCCCGGGGGAAAGCGGGACACGAGCGCGCCGCGCTCGGCGATGCGCTGCGCAAGGTGGCGGTGTTGAGGTGGATACACCCGATCGAGGCCATGGGCGCAGACCGCAATTGTCGTGCCCTCGGTGAGAGCTCCCGAGTGGCTCGCCGCATCGATGCCGACCGCGAGCCCGCTCGCCACCGCGACCCCGGCGCGCGCAAAAGTGGCCGCGAACCGGCGCGCCGTGACGCAGCCCGCCGGCGTTGAGCGGCGCGCACCGACCATCGCGATGAGGGGGCGCGAGAGCACTGCCTCATCGCCCAGGACCCACAGCAGCGGGGGTGCGCCCGGCACGCTCGCGAGCATCGCGGGGTACCGTGAAGAGGTGCAGGGGAGGAGGGCGGCTCCGCTCGACTCGAGCCAGCCCAGGTCCGCCTCGATCAGCGGCTCCGGAGGGCTTGCCAGGAAGGTGAGTGCACGAGGGCCGAACCCGGCTTCCTCACGAGCACGCTGCTCGAGCAGACCCTGGCCACTCGCCACGCGGGAGAGCTCTCCCAGGCGTGCCACCGCCGAGCGCAGCTGGCCGGCGCCAAGTCCCGGCGTGCGCGCGAGCAATGCGCAGGCTCGCCTCTCGTCCATGGCGCGAGCATAGCTGGCGCCTCGGCATCAACGGCTCGACGAGCCGAATTCCTCAAGGATTGTGCACGTAATCGCCCACGCGCATCGTGTCGGACGCCCCGATCACGAGCGCGAAGCTCATATCCTCGTAGGACTTGAAGACGATGAGCGTTCCGGCTCGCTCATCCGGGAGCCGCACGCGCTTGGCGAAGGTGTCGCTCTTTCCCCAGCTGTCGTACGAGGCCGCGCCCCAATCGGTGGCGGTGAGCCCCGCCTGGTCCACGGCCAGCACCGTGCCGGCACCCACTCCCTGGCCCGTGCCGCGGTTGATCGCGACGATGTCGAACTGGCCGATGATGTGTGCACCGTAGATGTCGGGATCCTTGACCATGTCCTGCTGCACGGCGGAGATGATCCTGCCCTTGACCTGGCTCGCCGGGGCCCGGGGCACGAACGTGAGAGGATTGCCATTGCCCTCGGCAAAGAGGCAGTCACCGCGCAACGTCTCGCGCTCGGAGGCCGTCAGCAACACCTTGGCCGGGTCGCCGGCGCGCGCGACCACTGCCGTGGCGGCGTAGATGCCCTGGTAGCCGAGCGTGCGGCCGGTGTCCGGATCGTGCAGCTGCTCACCGATGTGCAGGATGGTGAAGCGTGCCCCCGCCGCCGCACCGAGACCGCGGATGTAGGCCTCATCGCCATCGCCTCCCACCTGGTGCTCGTTACGGAACGCGAGCACATGGGGGGCGCGGCCGATCTCCGCAGGGCTCACGATCGCCGGGCGCGAGAGAAACGCCGCAATTGCAGAATAGGGGATGGTTGGAATCGCGGCATCGAGCGATGAGCTGCGCAGCCGTGGCTCCAGGCGCCCCGGCCCACCCTCCTGCACGCGAACCTCGGGTTGCCCGTTGGAGCGGTAGGCGAGCACCAGCGTGTCCCCGGGGTAGATCAGGTGCGGATTGGCCACCTGCGGATTCACGTACCAGAGCTCTGGCCAGAGCCACGGATCCTTCAGGTAGAGCGTGGAGATGCCCCAGAGCGTGTCGCCGTGCTTGACGGTGTACTTCAGGGGCGCCCCGGGATTCAGGTCGTCGCGGGTCAGTGCGTGCGCGGTCTCGGGCGCCGCAGCCGCCTGGGGAGCGCCCGCCGGGGTGGCGGCGTTCGCCGCCTCCGTAGCGCTCAGATCGGGCGCGGGCGATGCGCTGGCCGTCGCATCCGCTGGCGCGGCGGAAGCCGGGGCTTGTGCCTGATCGCCTCGGGCGAGCCCATGGCTCGACGAGCAGCCCACGAGGACCAGGGCGGCGGTGACGACAGCGGTCGTGACGAGGGATACGGCGCGATCGCGCTTGCCGACCCTAAGCTCTTGATTGAAAAACATCCTCCCCCTCCTTATATCGGGTGAGGCGGCAACTGCGCTGTTATAATCGCCCCTGCTCCCGGCGACACGTTTGGATGCTGAACTTGTGCGCTGGATCACGGGCAGGGGACGCGAGCTGTTAGAGTAATCCGATGGCCATGCTTTCCATTCTCGAATACCCCGATCCACGGCTGCGCGCAAGGGCACAGCCCGTCACCCAGTTCGACCAGGCGCTGGGGAAGCTCGTGGACGACATGCTCGAGACCATGTACGCGGCGCCGGGGATCGGTCTTGCGGCCACTCAGGTCAATGTGCCTAAGCAGGTGCTCGTCATCGACGTCTCCGAGGAGCGTAACCGGCCGCTCGTCTTCGTGAACCCCGAGATCGTGAGCCGCGAGGGCGTGGCCAAGACCGAGGAGGGATGCCTGTCGGTGCCCGGCGTCTTCGATGAGGTGGAGCGGGCCGCAAAGGTGCGCGTCAGGGCCCGCCACCTCGATGGCGAGGTCTTCGAGCAGGATCTCGAGGGCCCTCTTGCAGTGTGCCTGCAGCACGAGATGGATCACCTGGACGGAAAGCTGTTCGTGGACTATCTGTCCGATCTCAAGCGCGAGCGCATCCGCAAGAAGCTCGAGAAGGATCGAAAGGAGAAGTCTGCCGGCCGCCGCCCCGCTGCGGCGCAGAGCGCGCGCGCGTCCTAGTCATGAGGCTCGCGGTACGCTCTCGTAACTAGGCATCGATTGCGCGTTGCGTTTGCCGGCACTCCCGAGTTCGCGCTGCCCGCGCTGCGCGCGCTCGCCGCCTCACACCATCAGATCGTGGGGGTCCTGACCCAGCCGGACCGCCCGAGCGGGCGTGGACGGCAGATCGTGCCAAGCCCGGTGAAGCTCGCGGCGGTATCGTTCGGGTTCCCGGTCGCGCAGCCCGCGCGACTGCGCAGCGAGGAGGAGCTCGCCGCGCTTCGCGGCTGGCATCCGGATGCGCTGGTGGTCGTCGCATACGGACTCATCCTGCCCACCCCCGTGCTCGAGCTGCCCTCCTTTGGATGCATCAACATTCACGCTTCGCTTCTGCCGCGCTGGCGCGGCGCGGCTCCGATCGCGCGCGCGATTCTGGCGGGCGACGCGCAGACCGGCGTGACGATCATGAGCATGGACGCAGGCCTCGACACCGGACCGATTCTCCTCGCGCGCAGCCTGCCCATCGACCGGACCGCCACGACCGGCAGCCTCCAGCAGGCGCTCGCCGCACTGGGGGCAGGCGCGCTGCTCGAGGTGCTGGAGCAGGTTGCCGCCGGAAAGGCGCAGAGGCGACCCCAGCCCCCCACGGGTGCGACCTACGCAGCGAAGGTGCAGAAGAGCGAAGCGCTGATCGACTGGCGCGCAAGCGCCCTCGCGATCGAGCGCCAGGTGCGTGCCTTCAATCCCTGGCCCACCGCAGAGACCCGCTGGGCGGGCGAGCCGCTGCGCATCCACGCGGCGCGTGCCGCGATGCCCGGAGATCGCGCTCCGGTCGCGCCCATCGATGCGCACGCTGCCGGCAGCGTGATCGCCCTGGAGCCCCAGGCGATCTGGGTCGCCTGTGGTGAAGGCAGTCTCGCAATCACCGAGCTGCAGCGTGCGGGGCGCAAGCGGCTGCGCGCTGCAGAGTTCGTCAATGCCGGGCAGATCTCGGTGGGGCAGCGCCTTGGCTGAGCGCGCGGGCGGCGCGAGCCGTGCATCGCGAGAGCGCGGCGCGACGTGGGCACCGGGCTCGACCGTCCTGGCGAGCGCCGCGCGCGCCGTGGCGGAGGTGGCCCATCGCGGGCGCTCGGCGGACGATGCGCTTGCGCCATTCGAGAGTCACACCGATCGCCGCGCCATTCGCGCCGTCACGCTCGGTGCCCTGCGCTGGTATCTGAGGCTGCTGCCGGCGGTGACCGCCCTCCTCGAGCGTCGGGGCCGACCGCTCGCCGCAGAGCTTCGCGCGCTGCTCGTCGTGGGCGCTCACCAGATCGAGTACTCCCACAACCGGCCCGAAGCGAGCGTGGATGCCGCTGTCGACGCCGCGCGTATGCTCGGTCAGGCACGCGCCAGCGGACTCGTGAACGCCGTATTGCGCCGATTCGTGCGGGAGCATGGCGCGCTCCTCGCGCGCCTCGATACCGAGGTTGCCACCGCGACCGCCCACCCCGCGTGGCTCGTCGAGACAATCGAGGCTGCCTGGTCGGACCTCGCGCGCTCGGTACTCGACGGCAACAATGTGCATCCGCCGCTCGCGCTGCGCCTGGACCGCTCGCGTGTGACAGTCGATGCATATCTTCAGGAGCTCGTCCGGGCAGGCTGTCCCGGGCGCCCGCTGCACTGGGCACCGGCAGCCGTCGTGCTCGATCAGCCGCGAGCGGTCGATGCGATTCCCGGCTTCCGCGAGGGCCAGGTCTCGGTTCAGGATGCAGGAGCACAGCTCGCGGCGCCGCTCCTGGCTGCGGCACCCGGCATGCGGGTGCTCGATGCCTGTGCAGCTCCCGGGGGGAAGACGGTGCACCTTCTCGAGCGCACGCCGGATCTCGCCGAGCTGGTCGCGGTCGATATCGACCGCGTCCGGCTCGAACGCGTTGCCGAGAATCTCGACCGCTCGCACCGTCGAGCGCGGCTCGCCGTGCTCGATGCGCGCAGCCTGTCGGCCGCCGCGCTCGCCCCCGGGGGGCCCCTGGCCGGGGCACCCTTCGACCGCGTGCTGGTCGATGCGCCGTGCTCCTCGACCGGCGTCATCCGCCGCCACCCCGATATCAAGCTGTTGCGCCGGCCGGCAGATGTCCCCTCCTTCGTCGCGCTGCAGCTCGAGATCCTGCGGGGCGCCTTCCAGGTGCTCGCCGCAGGCGGCCGCCTGCTCTATTGCACCTGCTCGGTCCTGCCGGCCGAGAACCAGCAGGTGATGGCGTCATTCTTGCGCTCCGAAGCACTGGCACGGCCGTTGGCCATGCCTTCGGCCCGCGATCTGCCCCCGGGTGCCCGTGAGTGCCCGATCGGCATTCAGCTCCTTCCGGGGGGTGCGGCGGGCACCGACGGCTTCTATTTCGCTTGTCTCGAAAAGACAACAGCGGGAAACTGAGAGGGATCGACACGGATGATGAGGGGGATCGCGCTCGTGAGCCGCACGCTCACGCGCGGAAGTTTCATGACTCGGACTCTGATCATGTTGGTAGCGGTGACGCTCATGGCATCGAGCGCTCCCGTCGGGGCCGATGCGCTCGACGGCGCGCTGCTCGTGAGCTCCGCCTACGTCGACATCGACCGCTCGGTCTATCAGTTGCACGCGCGCATCGAGTACCCGATGACTCCTGCGATCCGCGCCGCGCTGCGCGATGGGGTGAGCCTCGCATTCGATCTGGAGGCGCGCATCACGCGCGACCGGCGTTTCTGGTTCGATCCGGTGATCGCCGATGTGACCCTGCGGCGCGAGCTGGTCTATCACAGTGTGAGCGACCGGTACGTCGTGCGCGATGTCCGGGCCGGCAGCCAGGAGAGCTACGCGACACTGGAGGAGGCGCTCGTCGCGTTGAGCAAGGTGGACGACTGGCCGATCCTCGTGGAGTCGCAGCTCGCACCGGGCGAGCACTATCGCGTCAGTCTGCGCGCGGGCATCCGGCGCGGGCGCCTGCCGGCCTCGCTGCGTGCGCTGCTCTTCTGGACCAACGACTGGCACCGCGTGAGCGGATGGTACACATGGACGCTCCCGGGCTGAGCGGCTCACGCGCTCGCCGGGCGAGCTACGCGCTGGCCCTGCTGTGGGGCGCGGTGGGCGCGGGGGCCCTGCTCATGCTCGCGATGAGCGTGCGCAACTCCTCGGAGTTCTCGCGTCTGCAGCCCTGGATCCTGCTGCTCAACCTCGGTGGCTTGCTCGGCCTGACGGTGCTGCTCGGACGCAAGCTCTGGCAGATCGTGCGCGACTATCGCAACCACGTCCCGGGCTCGCGCCTCACCGCGCGTACCGTCGCCGTCTTCGGCGCATTCGTGACCGTGCCCCTCGTCGTGGTCTATCTCTTCTCGCTGGACTTTCTCGAC
Organism: Steroidobacteraceae bacterium; assembly: GCA_035524075.1. GTDB lineage: Bacteria > Pseudomonadota > Gammaproteobacteria > Steroidobacterales > Steroidobacteraceae > JASHUC01. The sequence goes on from DATKPP010000019.1 coordinate 18,297, forward strand.
CGCGGCATCGACAGCTGGTTTCGCGTGGAGGTGAAACAGGGGCTCAACGACGCCGTGGCGCTCTCGCGTGCAGCGCTCGAAGGACGCACCCGCGAGTACTCCTGGCGCACCGAGCGCTTCGCGCGCTCGCTGCTCGATGTGCCGCCGCGCGATGCGCTGGGGCGGCTCGATGACGAGCGCCGCGCGACCGACGCCCTGGAGATCGCGCTATTCGACGCGCACCAGCAGGTGCTCGCGGTGAGCACCGACAGCGAGCAGTCCGGCGAGGCGATTCCGGCGCTTCCGCCCTCGGATGCGTTGCGCCAGGTGACTCAGGGACAGTCGTACGTGAGCCTCGACCCGGAGGCGCGCGGGGAATACCTCATTCGCGTCGCCACGCCGGTCGGTGAGGTGCCGGGGAGCCCGGATTTCGAGTTCGTGTTCGCCGTCTACACCGTGCCGACGCAGCTCTCGGGGCTGTCGGAGGCCATCCAGCACGCCTACTCGCAGTATGGCGAGCTCTCGGTGCTGCGCGATCCGCTCAAGTCGAGCTTCAAGCTCACGCTCACCCTGGTGCTCCTGATCGCGATGCTCGCGGCGATTCATGGCGCGATCTTCACCGCGCAGCGTCTCACGCGACCGGTGCAGGACCTCATCGCGGGAACTCGCGCGGTCGGCAAGGGGGACTTCGGCACGCGCCTGCCGCTACCCTCGCGCGATGAGATGGGATTTCTCGTGCACTCGTTCAACGACATGACCAAGCGGTTGCGGCGTGCACGCGAGGAGGCGGTACGCAGCCAGCAGGCCGTCGAGCACGAGCGCGAGCGCCTTGCGATCATCCTGGCGCGCCTCTCGACCGGCGTCCTGGCGCTCGACAGGGCGCTCACGGTTCGGATCGCCAATCAGGCGGCGGGGCTCATTCTCGGGGCGGATCTCTCCCAGTCGACGGGACGCTCGCTGCCCGAGCTCGCCGCCGGCAACGAGCGCTTCAGCCAGTTCGTCGCGGCCCTGGTCGTGCGCTTCGCGGCGGGACGCGAGGAGTGGCGCGAGCAGATCGATCTCGACGGCGCCTCGGGCCACTGCGCCCTGATGAGCGCCTGCACGCCGCTGCCCGGGGAGGGCGGAGAGCGCGGCTATATCGTGGTGTTCGACGACATCACGGCATTGCTTCAGGCGCAGCGCGATGCGGCCTGGGGCGAGGTGGCACGGCGCCTGGCGCATGAGATCAAGAATCCCCTCACACCCATTCAGCTTTCGGCCGAGCGCATGCGGCGGCGCTTCCTGATGACCATGGGCCGTGAGGATGCCGAGATGCTGCAACGCTCGACCGATACCATCGTGCAGCAGGTCGAGACGATGAAGCAGATGGTGAACGCCTTCAGCGAGTATGCGCGCGCGCCCGACATCACGATCGCACGCTTCAGTCTCAACGGGCTCGTGACCGAGGTGGCCGACCTGTACCGCTCGCAGGACGCACGCGTGGAGATTCGCCTCGATCTTGCGCCCACGCTGCCGCCGATCGAGGCCGACCGAGGCCGTGTGCGCCAGATTCTCAACAATCTGCTCGTCAACGCGCTCGAGGCCCTCGAGGCGCGCCACCCCGCCTGGGTCGAGATCACAACGCGCGGGGAGCGCATCGCGGATGCCGAGCACGTCGTGATCACGGTGAGCGACAACGGGCCTGGATTCCAGCGCGAGCTGCTCGCGCGCGTGTTCGATCCCTACGTCACCAGCAAGCCCAAGGGCACGGGCCTGGGTCTTGCGATCGTCAAGAAGATCGTGGAGGAGCACGGCGGCCACATCGATGCGGACAACCGCCCGGAGGGAGGCGCACGGGTGTGCGTCATTCTTCCGGTGAAGGACGTCACGCGGTCGGTGTCGAGCGTCCGCGAGCTGCGACCTCCGATGCGAAAGGGTAAGGAGAGGACGGCCTAGCGCCTTCCCCCGATGGGAGAATCTCGATGAATGCGCAGCGCATCCTGGTGGTCGACGATGAGGCGGACATCCGCGGCCTTCTCAAGGAGATCCTCTCCGAGGAAGGCTACGAGGTGGATGTCGCGGCGGACGCGGGCCAGGCACGTGCCTCCCGCGCACGGCAGACGCCCGATCTGGTGCTGCTCGACATCTGGATGCCGGACGTCGACGGCATCACGTTGCTGCGGGAGTGGTCCTCGTCGGTATCCGACGGGTGTCCCGTCGTCATGATGTCGGGTCATGGCACGGTCGAGACCGCCGTCGAGGCGACTCGACTCGGCGCGTTCGACTACATCGAGAAGCCCCTGTCGCTGGCGAAGCTGCTGCGCACCGTGGAGCGAGCTCTGGATTCGGGCAGGCAGCGCCGCCAGCCGGCGAATCCCCTGCCGCCACAGCTGATCGTGCCGACAGGCAAGAGCAGGCTCATGCAGGAGCTGCGCACCGAGCTGCAACAGATCGCCTCGGACCCCTCGGCGGTGATGCTCATCGGTGAGCCAGGCACGGGGCGCGAAGCCTTCGCACGGTACCTGCACGGGCAGAGCTCGCGCGCCGGCGAGCCGTTCATCGCGCTGATGGCAAGCAGCTTGCGGGATGCCGACGCCGAGAAGCAGCTGCTCGGCGAGGGCGACAGCGTGGGTCTGCTCGAGCAGTCAGGCGCCGGCACTCTGTTCATTCACGCGATCGAGGACCTGCCGCCTCAGGCACAGCGGCTGCTGGTCGGCGTTCTGGAATCGCGCACGTTCCGCAGGCTCGGCGGGATGGAGGCACGGCCTTTCCGGGCGCGCGTGGTCTCATCGGCACAACCCGGAGTTGAAAGTCGCGCCGGCACGCCCGAGGGTGTGCGCCGCGACCTGCTCGCGCATCTCAACACCATGATCGTACGCGTGCCGCCGCTCAGGGATTACGCCGAGGACGTTCCGGATCTGTTGCGGCACTACGTGGAGCGCGCCGTGGACGTGGAAGGGCTGCCGCTCAGACGTTTCAGCGTCGCGGCGCAAAACCGGCTGCGCAATTATCCCTGGCCCGATAATCTGCGAGAGCTGCGCAACCTCGTGCATCGCCTGCTCATCCAGGGCGGCCCCGAGGAGATTCGCCTGGATGAGATCGAGCGCGAGCTCGCCATTCAATCCGCACCCGATGAGCCGCTCGTCAAGCAGGATCTGCTCGCGCTGCCGCTGCGCGAGGCGCGCGAGCAGTTCGAGCGCGCGTACCTGCAGCAGCAGCTGCTGCTCTGCAACGGCAAGGTGGGTCAGCTCGCCAAGCGCGTGGGGATGGAGCGCACGCACCTGTATCGCAAGCTGCGATCGCTCGGGGTGGATTTCCGGGCCATCAGCGACGATTGAGCCTACTGCAGGCTGCTGCGATCGATCGGGCGGTCGCGATGCAGGAACAGCCAGCCGGCGTGCTCGGCGAGGGCTGCATGGCCGAGCAGGCCGAGGATGGATCGGCGCTCGACGTCGGAGCTCGCACGCAAAATGCGATCGCGGGCGCTGCGAAAGACCTCGTACATGTACTCGTACTGCCTGCGCAGCTCGCGTCCGGCGGTTCTTTGCAGCGAGCTCTCCAGCACTCCGGCAAAGAGCGGTAGAAAGCCGATCAGGAAGATCAGGGCCGTCCGGTGCGCGTGCTCCCACGGCCGCGGCGCCAGGATCAGAACGAACGTCACGATGAGGCCGACAGCGATACTCACGCTCACCGCCGCCTCGGCGATCAGAGCGTGCAGCCCGCGCCTGCGACTGGAACGCCAGAAGTAATGCAGCTGCTCGTAGGGCGAGCCGGTCGCGGTGTTCGAGCCGATCCAGTGGCGGATCGCAAAATCAAGGCCCCCCGGCAGGCCCTTATGGCGCGTCTCGAGCAGGAGCAGGCTCGCTGCGCGCAGGGCATTGGGGATCCATTCCAAGCCGGGATCGGCTTGCTTGAGGATGCTGCGATGTGAGGAGGGTGTTGCGCCAGCCACCTGCACGCCGGCAATGGCCCAGAACAGCTCCACCCGCAGGCCTTCGGCGAGTGCCCGCGCTTCGAGATGGCGGCGCTGCAGATGCCTCGAGCGGACGAAGACGTCACCGGCGATCAGCAGGAGGAACGCTGCCAGGAACACGTAGATCGCGCGCTGCCACGGGCTCTGCGCATCGGTATGTCCATACAAGAGAATGGCGGCGCCCATGATCGATGTCAGCAGCGCCGTCCAGTAGATCTTGAGGAGCACGGCGCGGCGCATCCGTGTGGCGATGAAGTCGATCGAGCCGAACAGTCGGGCCACGCTTGCAATGCTCGGCGGCGGCTCGGCCAGCTCGCTGATCAGGGACAGGTCGGCGCCGCGCCGCGCGATCTCGCTCGCGCTCAGCTTCAAAGCACGATTGAGCTCGGCCGTTCGCGCACAGATCAGTGTGGCGGTGTGTGGCAGGTCCGCCTCGAAGGGGCCGTCCGCGCGGGATCGGTAGCCTGCCTGCAGCGGCGCCAGGCCCGGCGCGGGGCCGGCAGTCTGCCGGGAGGCGACGATGTGATAGAGAAGCTCGGGCGGCAGGTTGGGCATGAGCTCCTGATGGGCCGCCTTCTCCTCGTCGTCGAGCCAAGCCCGCTGGCGCAAACGGTACTCGACCGTCTGTGCGGTGCCTGCCTCCTGGCGCGACGGACGCCCATCCCATAGCGCAAGCAAGATGAACGCCGAGGAGGCAATCGCCTCGCCCGCGGCAGCATACTGCGCAGTGCGCGCGGGGCCGGGTGCCGCGATCTCCTCGAGCGAGGCATGCTTCCTGAAGGGACAGACGAGCCGCTGCCGGCAGGCCGCGAGCGCTCGCTCGAACCGCTCGAGGTCCCCGGGACCCCCGAAGTCGGCCCGATAGCTTTCCACGGGGAAGGGCAACACAGCGATACAGTCGAGACCCGCCGCGAGTGCCTCCTCGGTCACGAGTAGATCGGCCCCGGGGCTCAGGGAGGTCACGAGCTGCATCGGCACGTCGGCAAAGCGCGCTCGCAGTGCGAGTAGCCACCGACGCGTGTGTTCGCGCATCCGGCCGGTCTCCTCGGGCACCAGATCGCGATGTCCGGTCACACCGATGAGCAGCGGAATCTCAGGCGCGGTGTCTCTTCTCACGTGAGCGCACGTCCCTCCAGATGGCTATTGGGTGGGCGGGCGCTGGCAACCTCCGCGCTGGAAGATGAACTGCGAGGATGGGCTGGGGTTGTAGTCGTGCAGCTCCTGCTCGAACGATGCGGCGCCAGGGGCGGCGCCATACTGGTACACGTTCCCCGAGCACTCGACCTCACCGTTCAGCGCGAACAGGGCGTACGTCCCCACCGAACCACCGCTGAAGCTCGACTTGGATTTGAAGACGCCGGCCGCGGATGCGAGCGTGCCGCCGGATTCGAGCGCCTTGACGAACAGGATGTGCGGCGAGGTGTCGTCGACCGCGAGCACCCCGTTCTGGTCCGCCCCCAGCGCATGTGCGAGCCCGTCGCCCGCAAGCACGGCAATCAGTAGCACCGGAGGTCCCCCGGCAGCCACGGGAGCCACCGAGACCGCCTTGTCGGCGGCCGAGGCGCTCTGCTCGCCGTGGTCCCTGCCCACGCTCGATTGCCCCTCTGGAGCGGCCATGGCGGCAACCCCGAATCCGCGCAGCGCGCCCACGTACGCGTCGATCTCGGCGATGGCTTCGCGCAGGTCCTGTTGCTGGTTGCCGTGGCGTTGATCGAACATCTCGTCGGTGAGACAGCTACGCCTGTCGAGCAGCTGGCTGAGTCCCGAAAGAAACGGCGACTCCTTCGCGGCGGGACTTGCGAGCTGATAGGGTGCGTAGGCAGAGGGCATGATCACCCGGATGCCGAGCCTGCGCAGCTCGCGCGCGACAGCGTCCAGGAAGGCCTGATCCTGTATCGTGCCGACCACCGGCGTGCTGCTGCCACCTGCGGGCTTCGCGATCCCCAGGAGCCCCTCGGCGAGCGACAAGATTGCGCTGCCCGCCGGGGCCATGGCAGAGGCGGCCGACTTCAGGCTCTTCGCCAGACTGCGACTCCCTTCGGACCCCGCGCCCTGCGCGCCCTCCTCGTGGCACAGACCATCGGCGCGATGCCGCAGGTCGCGCAGAATGCTCATCTCCGCACGCCAGATGCCAAAGTCCGCGAATGCCGTGCTGTCGAAAGGAGCGATGACGACACGCCCATTCCTGCTGGCACCTTTGACCTGGCAGCCCAACGTCCGATCCGAGAAGTCGATCGTTCCACCCCTGAGGTAGGCGGCGACCTCGCATCCCACCGCCTCGCTGTTTGACTCCAGCGCTCGATAGGTCAGCATCTCCGATTCGATCGAGAATCCCGGACCCTTCTGAACTGAATCCGTTCCTGGGCCACCCGCGGCGGAGTCGGATTCGGCGCCCCGAGCCCGCGTGGCGCTCGAGCTGCACACGATGAGGGCCCCCAGCACGACGAGCAATGGACTGCCCCATCCCCGGATGCCCTGCGTTGATTGAAAGATGTGACTCATGGACTCAACCTCATTGCTCCAAAGCGCTGTGTTTTGCAGCTACCGCGAATGCATGGCAAGGGCGCAATCGACGGGCTCGGGCTTCGCCGATTGCAGCTCCCGGGCCACACGAAAGCCGATGTTGTTATCACGCGTGATGGGACTCAGGGTACCCGTGGGAAGCGATTCAACCACAGCATACCGCGTGCTGAAGGCGCCGCCGCGCACGTGAGCGGGGCTCCCGCAGGGCACGCCCGAGCGTACCGTGTCGCAGTCCACCCACTGCCAGACGTTGCCGAGAAGGTCGAACAGGCCGTAGGTGCCGGGGCGAAAGGCTTCAGCCGGAGCGGGCTCGCGCCCATCCCAGGGACTGCCGCAGCCACGACAGTTTGCCCGCGCGACGTGCGGGGTGGAGGCCGCTCGCAGCAGCCGCACTTCCGGCGCCGCCAGGTACTCCCACTCGGCATCGGTGGGTAGTCGATAGGATTTGCCGGTGATACACGACAGCCACCTCGTGTACTGCCTTGCATCGTCCCGGCTCACATCCGTGACCGGCCTGTCCCCGGGACTCTCGCTTGCCGTCCTGGGCCAGTGCTCGCAACCGCCCGCCTGGAAGCAGCCCTGGTATTCATCGATCGTCACATCGTGAATGCCCACGGCGAGGTAGGGAGACTCCCCCGCGGGATTCGGCGGCGCGGGAACGATACGGAGGTAGGGACATGCGTCGCAATCGCGGAAGGCGCTGACCGGCTGCGAACTTGCACCGATCACCCGTGCGATGGCCTGCGCGGACAGTCGTTGGGGCGATGCAAAGCGTGTCTCTCCCCGCACGGTGTACTCGATCTCCGGACCCGTGTATGTCTCGAACATGGGCGTTTGCCGAGTGCGGCCCGCCATGATCGACTGCTGCGTCATGCTCATGCGCAGGTATTCACCGAGCTCGGTACCCGTGATCCAGCCGTCCGAATCGATATCGGCGGCGCCGTCGAGTCCGGCCGCGACGAGCCCGGAGAACAGATTGTCGTCGGGAACGGTCTTGTCGGCCTGGCCCGCCGTGATCACCTGAAAGATGCGCTGCGGATCACTCGGGCTCAGCCGCTCCGGCGCATCGGCCTCGCGCTCGAGCTGCTCGAGCCCCAGGCCCGAGAAGCACGCATCAAGGAGCACCAGCGTATCGCTGGCATCGAGGCTCGCGATCTTGCGCAGAAACTCCGACTGCTCCAGTGCAACGTTACCCAGCTCGTAATCGCTCGCCACGCCGGGGTCGGGCGCATCCGGGAGCATCAGGTAGCCTCTTGCGTGGCCGGATGCTGAGTGCCGCGAGTAGCCGTGACCCGCGAAGTAAACGATCAGGCGCAGGCCGCGCCGTATCCCCGTACCGGGGTCCTCCGCGGGCAACGATCTGGCGAACGTATCGATGTCCGCGAGCAGCACAGGCTTCATCGCCGTGCCCCGGAGCGGCCCGAGGCGTATCACGCCGATGTCGCTCTCCCTCAGTCCCCGCCCGATGAACAGATCGTGGATACGTTTTGCATCGCGATCGGTGCTCAGGTCGGGCCATACGTCGCGCCTGGCGTAGTGGGCCACCGAGATGATCAGCACCCGGGTGCCGGCCGGATAGAGCCTCTGCTCCGCATCGCTCGGGTGGCGCTGACGCGAGAAGCTCTGCGAGCTCGCCAGTGGTGCGCCCACCAGACTCGCCGCCAGGACCAGCCATGCGATGCTCGAGCGCATCGGTTCTGCCTAGGCCTCGCGTGAGGAGAGCTCGAGCATCTGCGAGCGTGCCAGCAGGGCATCGAACGACGCCGCAGGTGCCTGCCAGAGCTCCCAGGCCTGCTCTGCGAGACGCTGGGCCGTCACGGTCGCATCGCTGTTGGGAGCGGCAAACCCGGCGAGCGAACGGCTCGCGAGCACGGAAACGACGACGTCCGGACAGTCGCGCAGAAGGCACGCGCAGTCGAACGATGCCCGGTCTTCAACGGCGATCAGCACATTGACGATCGCGCTCGGCTCGGTCTCGCGGACTTCAGCCACCGCGCGCTCGGCGGTATGAGCGCACGCTTCCAGAGTCGATACGACTGCGGACCGGCGTGGCCAGGAACGCCGCACGACCGGCCGCAATGCATATCCCGCAGACACGAGCGCGTGGGGCGTTCCGAGCACGACATCGCGGTCCTTTTGCTTCTCGGCCTCGTCCAGCTCGTCCCAGGGTCGCATCGAGGGGTGCTCCTTGGTGCGCTCGCGGTGTGCCTCACCCAGGCGCCATCCCGAGATCGCCCGGCTGGCGACCCACCGGCGGTGCTCGGCTTGCGAGAGCGCTTCCAGTAGCGGCGCGGATATCTGTGGCGCGTAGCCGCAGTGACCTCGCTCCAGCAAGAGCTCGAGCTCTCTTGCTTTCATCCAGTAGTGATCGGCTGCGGCGCGGTTGTCCTCCTGGTACTCGAATGGCAACTCGTCCCAGCTCACCGTGGCGGGACTCGCGACCCCACCCGATGCGCGCCAGCTCTGCAGGTAGGCGCCATGGAGCTGGCGCGGAACTGCATCGAGCCGCTCATCCTCGGCGAGCAAGGAATTCTCGACTGCGCTTGCAAGCGGAAATCCCACGCGCAGGATCAACGGGCAGCCGGCAGGCTGGACGCGGTAGGCGAGATCCAGCCGGCGATGCCAGGCTTCCTCCAGCGCGAACTCTTCGGGCGCAAGATAGATGCAGGTGGGAAGCAAACCCCTCTCTGCGAGGGCGATGGACAGCTGGGGCGCCGATTCCGGCAGTCGCGCCTCGAGCGGAATCGCCACGAGCTCCATGACCGATTGGAGCTGGGGAGACACTGCATGGAGGCTCCGCTCGATGGAGCTGGCCGCTGCATCGACCAGCACCACGATCGGTCGCTGCAAAGCGATCGACTGCGCCTGCGAAGCCAGCTTGTGGAGGAGCTCGACCCCCGTATCGCCGAGCCCGATCACGACCAGCGCCGGTCGAGCGCCGGGATGGAACGACCGCACCTTGATCGGCAGTTGCCCGCGCAAGAGACTGCGGCTGCGGGCGCTCGGCAGTGAGGGCAGCCGCAGCTCCTCGGCTTGGCCCGCAAGGCCTGCAAAATCGTCCCGACCGATCGCATCTCGGGCCTGATGTTGATCGATACGCACGCACAGGCGCCCGAGAGGACCTGCGCCAGCTGCGCCGCGAGCTGCGATCAGCTCGCGCGCCAGTGCGAGGTTCTGCTGTGTCTGTCCCGTGAGCGCAAGCAGCTCGCGCACCGCAACAGCGCATCTCGGGAGGGTCTTCTTCAGGAAGGTCTCGTCCAGGGGGATCGCGACGTCGGCTTCCGCAACGTCAATGTTTGATGCGCCCAGTCGCACAGAGTTCACCAGAGCCGCCGGCAAGGCGCTACGTGTTGTCCCTGCCGCGGCATCTGCATAGATCAAAGAGAGCTCGCGCGCCTGCCGCAACAAAAACCGGTCCAGGCGCACGCGCACTCCGGCGACGAGAACCCCCAGAAGGACAAGCCCTACGGCGACCGCGGCAACGGCTTGACCGAGCGTCACAAATGTAGAGGCAACTGGCGCATCGACCGGCAATGCCATGAAGAGCAGCTTGTGCCCGGTGAGCCCGAGGGCGCGCTCGAGCGCATAGGCACCGTCGCCGGGCAGCACGACCGGCAGAGACTCATACCAGCCGACCGCCACGATGATCACACCCAGGAGCAACAGCGGTAGCGCCCAGCCCAGCGAACGCGGCGGCGTGAGTGCATCGAGCGCCCGCCACAGGAGACGCAGGAGCGGCGGCGGTAGACGCACTCCGGTGAGCCCCCGAGCGTGCCTTGCGCGGGCAGCTACGGATGGCTCGATGGCGGGGACGCCGCTCATGGCTGCGGGGGAATCGCGTTCCATGAGAAGGCGACGATCTGGGCCGGATCGTTGGTCGTGAACGGGGCTCTGCTGCCGGGAGAGCCGCCCACGAGTCCCTCCAGGTCGGAGACACCGTAAGCGACCGCGCTCGTACGCTGCCTTGCTGAGCGATCCGCCCCGAGACCCGCTTGCGCAAGATCGGAAAAGTCCTGGCTCCCCCAACCATCCTGGACCGGCACCCCGATGACCAGCATCCTCTCCAGGCCGCCATCCCGGCGATTCAAGTCGATCACGCCCGAAACACGCACGGTGGCCCCGCGTGGCAGTCGGTTCAGCTCGCCACCCAACGGATAGACCGATCGGATGCCGAACCGGGCTCCGATGTCGAGCATGGTCACATCGATCGGCTGATCGCCCGCGTTGGTCAGCTCGAACGTCACGGAGTCGCCATCGTGCAGATCCGGAACCTGCTCGGGTGTCACGACCCATGGCGTCGTTCGGTCGGGTGGGCTACTCGCGGGATCGATCGTGAGTGCGACGTGGAGCCCGATGGGGTGACTGTTCGAGGTCGTGCTGCTCGATTGCTCGGCCAGCCTTGCAAGGACGATCGCCCGCGCCTCGCGCGCCAGAGCATCGAACACCATCGCACGAAGCCCTGGCAGGCTGGGACTTGCGTCCACGCCCGCGGGTGGCAACGGTAGAGAGAATGTCGGGGCGGCGCCCGCAGTGACCAGCTGGCCTCCTTTGGAGGCGAGCCAAAGGCGTCCGTGAAAGAGCTCCGGATTGATTTCCGCATCCGATGAGGGATCCACCAGCACCACGCTCGCCGGAAACCCCGCCGCATGCTCATCGATCGCCTGCAGGACCAAGGAATACAGAGAGGCATCGGGCCCCGAATCCGCGGTCCGGCACTGCGGCGCCGACCCCGCGGCGCCGTCGCTGCAGGCGACGGGTCGAGAGACGCGCACCCGCACGTCGAATGCCGACACGGCCAGCCGTGCGAACGCTCCCCGCGGCAGGTGCGGCGGCGGATCGTCCCGCGCCGGCGGCGTCCAACCTGCACGCTCGAGGAGCCTCGGATCCGACACCCAATCCACGTAGCTCTCGGTCTCGAGCGCTTGCGTCACTCGCACGACGCCGAGCGCCTGGGCGTTGCGCGCGCTGGGTGAGGGAAGCACGAGCAGCAGCGAGCCCACGCCGACACCGTGCAATTGCCCCGCGGCGAGAACCATTCCATCGCTCGAGCTCTGGATTGACCACTGCCGCAGGGAGCGGACCGTGGACCCGAAGGCAACCCGGTCCAGATCGGCTCCGCCCTCGAAGAGCGGCCGCGGCGACAGCCGGTTCGCCGCGGCATAGCTCTGGAGCACCTGCTGCGCGAGCTGTCGGTACGAGGCGGCAGGAGAGCTCTGGACCGCCTGCGCGAGCGTGTACGAGAACAAGCCATAAACCTTCCGATCCGGTGCATCCTCCGGAAGCGGTTCCTCGGGAGTGGTCTCGGTGGTCTCGGCAGCATAGAAGGCCACTGCGCCCCCCGCGCCGGGCACCAGCTCCACAGGTGCGATGAGTCCAGGGTGCATCGCCTTCGGGTTGGGGCGATGCGGAGCGCGCGAAGGAGGCACTCCCAGGACTGCGGGCAGAATTCGGCGGTCGCGCTCGCCCGGATGCCGCACGGCTCGCGTCATCGTCGCCGAGTGGCAACTGTCGAAAACCGACCAGACGAATGCGCCCTTGTTGCGGATGCCGTTGATGAGGCTGCCAACCTCGTGGTCGAGAAGCGCTCGGGCGACTGTCTGACCGTCATCGCTCCATGGGCCGATGTCCGTCGGGAGGAAGGTCTCATCCATGCCGTCGGGCTTGGGCGGATAGCCCGCGGCGGCGCCTTCGGGCTGCTGCGAGCCGTGCCCCGAGAAGAGCAGGAACACGAAGTCGCCTCTGTGAACGATCGCAGCCAGGTGCCTCATCGCCTCGATGATCTCTGCGCGCACCGGCCGAGCATCGTGCCCGACCGCATCGAGCGCCACGATCTGCCGAAAGCCACGTTCCTCGAGCACGCTGCGCCAGAGCGCCACGTCGTTGGGCGGCCCCTCGAGGTCCTGCCCTTTGAAATGAGCGTAGTGCGCTGCGCCGACGAGCAGAGCGTAGCTCTGCGGAGCGGGCGCTTGAGCGAGCGCTGCCCCGATGCGCACCAAAGCGACGAAGCCGACGAAGAGCAATTTCCAGATGTCGACCGCAGCTGCGGGCATGCCGCCCCTCTTGGGATCGTTCTTGCAGCTCGGGCTACGGGCCCTTGCACCGCATCAACACCGACTCGAGTATCTGCTAGTCTGGTGCGGGACGCCAGCGTGGCAGGAGCGGTTCGCACCATCGCCAGTGGGTCATCGCCGATGGTGTCGCGGGGGTCGAGAAAGTGAGCCGACAGCGGCTGCGAGTCTTCGTCTCATCGCCGGGCGATGTGTCCGCAGCGCGCGAGGTCGCCGCGCAGATCATCGAGAAGGTGGCGCGCGACTACGCTCGCTTCTTCTCCATCGAGCCGTACCTTTGGGAGTACGAGCCGATGCTCGCGTCGGGCCATTTCCAGGACTCGATCGAGCCGCCCAGCCGATTCGATGCGGTGATTCTCATCCTGGAGTCCCGGTTGGGGACTCTCTTGCCCGAGCGCACGCCGGTGCGCGAGTACCGCGGAATCGACGGGCGCTCACCGGTCACGGGAACCGAGTGGGAATACGAAGATGCGCTCGCAGCTGCGCGCGAGCGGGGCGTTCCGGATGTGCTCGTCTATCGCAGCCGTCGCAAGGCCCAGATCGACACGTGGGATCCACAAAGCCGCCAAGCGGTGCTTGCGCAGATCGAGGCTCTGGAGGCGTTCTGGTCACGCCACTTCTCCGATCGCGTGAAGTTCATCGGCGGATATTCCGAGTTCCTCGATCTCGAGCAGTTCGCCGAGCGGCTGGAAAGTGATCTGCGCAGCTGCGTCGAGCGGCGGATCGCCACCACCGCCCCGCAGGAGCGTTCGCATACCGAGCGTCTTTGGCCCAAGCCACCGTTTCGCGGCCTCGAGCGCTACGAGCTCGAGCATGCACCGATCTTCTTCGGCCGCGAGGCGGCAATCGGCACGGCGCTGCTTCGACTCATCACCAGCGCCGAGGCGCTGCGACCCTTTCTGCTGATCCTCGGCGCAAGCGGCTCGGGCAAGTCATCCCTGGTGCTCGCGGGAGTCGTGCCGAGGCTGCTGGTGCCCAAGAGAGTCTCCGGGACCGCCTTTCTACGGCGCGTCGTGTTTCGAGCGAGCGACACGCGCGCGGATGAGGACCTGTTCGATTCCTTGGCGCGGCGGCTCACCGAAGGCGGTCGAGACGGCATCGGTCTTGCGGAGCTGATCGAGGGCCCGGAAGCGCTGCGGGGGCTTGCCAGCCACTTGCGCGAAAGCGCCTCCCATCCGGAGCTGCCGTTCACGATGGTGCTCGACCGGCTTGCGGCCGCCGCGCGCGGACAGGGCCGGATGCTCGAGCACGAGCAATCAAAGCTCATTCTCGTCGTCGACCAGATGGAGGAGTTGTTCACTCTCGAGCGGGTCCGACCCGAGGAGCGCGCGCTGTTCATCCGGCTGCTCGGCGGCCTCGTGCGCTCCAACCGCGTATGGGTGATCGCCACGATGCGCGCGGATTTCTGGCACAGGGCGAGCGAGGTGCCGGAGCTGCTGCGGCTCGCGGATGGCCAGGGGCGACTGGATCTCGCGGCGCCATCTCCTGCCGAGGTCAGCCAGATGATCCGCGGTCCCGCCGAGGCAGCGGCAGTTAACTTCGAGACGCTCTCGAGCACGGGTATCCCACTCAACGATTTCATTGCCGAAGCCGCAGCGGCCGAGCCCGGCGTCCTGCCGCTGCTTTCATATTTGCTCGACCAGCTGTATTTGCGGGACGTGGAGCAGGCTGGCGGGAGCACCCTCACCTACGCGAGCTATCAGGCACTCGGCGGGCTGAAGGGGGCGATCGCAACTCGCGCCGATGCGATCCTCGGTGCGCAGCCGCAGGAGGCTCAGCGCGCGCTGCGGCAGATCCTGTTCGCCCTGGTGCGCGTGGATGCTTCCTCGGACGGTACCGAGCGCTTCGTGGCGCGACGGGCACCGATGACGAAGTTTCCAGAAGGCTCCGCGAAGCGCCGGCTGGTCGATGCCCTGCTCGATCCCACCGCACGCCTGCTCGTTGCGGATTCAACCAGTCACGACGGTGCGACCATCGCTCTGGCGCACGAGGCGCTCATCAGCGAGTGGCGCACCGCGCGCGATTACATCATCCAGAACGCCGAGGCGCTGAGAATCCGGCGCACGCTCGAAGACCGCTTCGCGCGCTGGCAGGCGCTCGGCGCTGAATCGTCGGCGGGGGCGCGCGCTGCAAGGCGGGGCGTCGGCGCGCTGCTGCGTCTGCGGCGCGGGATGGAGCATGGCCTGCTGACCGATGTGGACCTCAACGACGCACGGCGTGTGCTTCGGGATTATGGCGAGGAGCTCGACGCTCCGCTCGTTGCGTACATCAAGCGGTCGATCGAGGCGGACCGCAAGCGTCGCAACGCCGCGCTGCGCACCGCCGCCGTGATCGCCGCGGTCATGACGCTGCTGGCGGCAGGGGCGATCTATGAGGCAACGATCGCAACCCAGCAGCGGCAGGTGGCGCAACGGGAAAGCGCGACGGCGACGCACACGGCCGATTTCCTCGTTTCGGTATTCAAGAATGCCAACCCGGTGGAGAACCAGGGCAACAGCATCACTGCGAGGACGCTGCTGGATCGAGCCACGCTGCAGATCGACAACGGCCTGGAGCACGAGCCGGCCACGCGCGCGGAGCTGCTGACCGTCATGGGTGAGAGCTATGCGGGACTTAGCCTCTTCCCCAAAGCCGACGAGCTCTTGACCCTGGCCACGAGTCTCGAGAGTCGCAATCCGGTACCTGCAGAGGAGAAGGTGCGCACGCTCAACGCATATGGTGAGACCCTGTATCTTGCCGGTGACTACGACAAGGCGTTCAACGCCCTCAGCGAGTCGGTCGCGCTTGCCCGCCGGAGCCTCCCGGTGGAGAGCCAGACGCGCTCGGATGCGCTCACGGGCCTCGCCGACGTGCAGACGCAGCGCGGGAACCTTTCGATTGCGGTTCAACTTTGCCTCGAGGCGCTCGCCGCGGAGCGCAAGCGTCCGGATGAGCCCACGGTTCTCGCCAACACCCTGAGCTCGCTCGGTACGGCTTATTTTCAGCTGGACAAGCTCAGCGACGCAGAGTCCACCTTCCGTGAGGAGCTCGGTGTGCTCGAGCGATCAGTCGGCGCACGAGATGCACGCACCGGTGAGGCCATGCAGGATCTCGGTGCGACGCTCTACCAGGACGGACGGTTCGTCGAGGCGGCCGCTATGTATCAAAGGGCGCTCCCTGTCTTTCTCTCCGTGTACGGCGAGCAGCACACGGCAACCGCGACGCTTCTGAACAATATCGCGAGATCCAATTTGATGGCAGGACACGTCGATGAGGCAGAGAGCCCTTTCAGGAAGGCGCTCGCGATCGATGAGCAGCTCGAGGGGCCCACGCACGACGACCTGGTATCGACCCTCAACAGCCTAGGAATGATCGACGCCTATCGCGGCAACGTGCCGGCGGCGCGTGCCGAGCTCGCACGCGCCGAGTCGATCGGCCGCTTGCCTGACCACGGAGAGCTCCTCGACCAGGTGCTGCTCAACGAAGCCGACCTCGAGCTCGCGACCGGCAACCCCACGCGCGCGGCCAAGCTGCTAGCCGAATCGAAAGGGCTGCTCCAGCATGCGCACGCTGACGATCCTCTGAATGCCTGGCGTTACGCCGTCTGGGACAGCGTGGACGCCGAGCTGCTGGCGGCTGAAGGCAAGAGCGATGAAGGCAGGAAGACGTTACAGGCCGCCGAGGCCGTGATCCGCAGTCGATTCGGGTCGGACGGGCTCTATACCCGCCTGGCCGAGCGCCATGCGCAGTTCATCCGCCGCGTCGCGAGCGACGCCGCATCCCGATGAGACCCAGCACGCCCGCGAACAGTGCGAGCGAGCCCGGTTCCGGTACCAAGGTCGTCTCGTGAAGAGAACCGTCAGTGTACGCGTAGATGAACTCCGCAGACTCCTCGCCGGAGGGGTTCTGGCAAGTGTTCGGTAGGGAAACGGGCCCTCCTCCGGCTACCGAAAAGGTGAAGGGACTGCTGCAGTAATAATCGAGGTCGAACTCGAGATCGCCGAAGTAATTGGGATTCGTTGAGGGTCCGACCACCAGCTCCGCTAACACACCTCGTTGATACACGCCCTCTGCACTGTCCGGTGGGTTGGCTTGGCACGGCGCGGTGGCGCACCAGATGAGCGCGTCGACACCGAGGTTGGTGGCGTCGCTGTCGCCGGTATTGGTATCCGAGATGTCGGTACCAAACAGGCCGCTGGGTGAATTCACGGTGACCGTCAGTGCAGGCCATGCGCTGAAGTCAGTTCCGTTCAATGAATCGAGCTGCTGTGGCACTCCGGTGGCGAACGCGGCAGGCGTGAAGGTGTACGGGCTCGTGACCGATGTAAAGTTGTTCCAGCCGCCATCCACGCGAATACCGCGAGGGCTGGCGTGCGCGTGCGTGGCGAGGCACACCGCCGCGAGGCCCTCTAGTACCAAAGACACCGTGAGCGCAGACCTTCGGCTGAACATGTTGAACTCCCTTCTACCGAGCTTTCATCGCTGCGTGCGCTGTCGTTAGTGTCTGGAGCACGCGGTGATATTGTGTTGATCTTGACTGGAGGCTACTGCCGCGTCGGTGACAATGTCAACGACCATGCTGGGGCGCTCGAGCGTACTCATTTGAAATGACGCATGAACGTCGTACGATGACTGCCGTGCTCGCCCTGGATCGCACAGCTATTTGACTTAAGCGGCTGAAGCCGCAGCCGGCTCATCCTCCATCCTTGGCCTGTGCAAGCGCGAACGCCGGTCGGGACACCACGCGTTTTGCATAATCCTCGATGACCGTCGATCTGGGCAGGAGCGGGGACTGTCCGAACATCGCGAAGGTCGTGCCGTATAGAACATCCACGGCGGAGAAGCGCTCACCGAGCATGAACGGCCCGCGTGAGAGGGTCCTGATGAGGACGTCCAGCGCCTCGTCCACGGCCACCCAGCCTGCGGTACCGCGCGGAACCTCGTGGTTCATGAACTTCGCCATGAAGGCAGGCTCCAGGACGCCGGTGTAATACGCGAGCCAGGAGAGATAGGCGCCGCGATCGCGATCGCCGACGAGCGGCCCCAGGCGGTTCTTCGGGAACTTGTCGGTGAGGTAAAGCGCAATGGCCGGGGACTCGAACACGATGACCCCATCGTCGGAGATCACGGGGACCTTGCCGTGCGGATGCGGATTGGCTGGGTCCAGTGCGCCCGTGCCGTCGCGGTTGCGGATCGTGACCAGCCTGATCTCGTAAGGAGCCTCCAGCTCCTCGAGCAGAAAGATGAAGCGGGTGGAGCGCGACTTGGAGCGGTGGAATAGCGTGATCATGACAGTCTCCGTGTTCGGCAATCGCACCGAGCTGCTCGAGCCGCTCACTCCGCCAGCACGACTCCCGAGCCGCCGAACTCCTTCGGGAAGTCCTTGAGCTTCGGCAGGCCATCCTTCATCCGCAACACCGTCTCCTGATAGTTGACGTGCACGCCCGGCTTGAACTCGAGAGCCGGGAGCATCGCCGCGAACACATCGGTGAGATTCAAAGGCGGATGCTCGGCGAACAGATGGCCGCCGCAGAGCTTGCACCATTTCCGATGACTCATATCCGTCTTGTGATACGTGCCGATGTGCTCGGAGCCTCGCGTCACCTGCACCGCGCCGGGCTGCCAGAGCGTGAAGGCATTGACCGGACCGGCGGACCAATGCCGGCACGACTCGCAGTGACAGTAGCCCATGGCAACGGGAGCGCCACTGACCGTGAACTGGACGGCACCACAAAAGCAGCGAGCTTGATGATCGGTCACGACTCCTCCCCGGGATGTTGCCTCGTTCGAGTACTCGGCTGTCGCGGCATGCTCGCCGTGGGCATCGCGGTTGTCAATCGAGGGGCGCCGCGGCCGGATGCACCCTCAGTCCCCCACTCGTATCACGATCGCATCGATGTCCGCGTCGTAGAGCTTCTTGCGCAGCCGGTTGAGATCGGGGAGCTGGCTGATGGGCCCGATGCGCACGCGGTACCAAACATCGGTATCCACCGCGACGCGCTGCACCTTCGCATCGACCCCCTGCAGCGAGAGCTGCTTGGCCACGCGATCGGCTTCGGCCTCGTTGCGGTACGAGCCGGCCTGCAAGACATAGACGCCGGGGCGCTGGATGGTGGCAGTCGGCACGTCGCGCTTCACGTCGCGCTCTTTCTCCGGCACGACGACCTCGAAGTGCGGCAGCATTTGATAGAAGTCATAGCGCTCCGAGCTCTGGCCGTCCGGGCCTGTCGCGGCCGGATCGGCTGCCGAGGGGTCGGAGCGTGCAATGCGGTGCGGCTCGGGCCGCGGCCCGTCGGGCATCGAGCGCTGTGCGCGGTGCGCCACCGCGAACGCCCCCGCCATCAGCACGGCCCCGACGAGGACCCCGACGCCGAAGTCCCGCCACCGAGTGGGATCGAGCGTGCGCGGCCGCGGCTTCTTGTAGTCGCGCGCGCTCAGACGGGCCACGTCGTTCCTCGCGCGCTCACATGCTCTCCGGGGCCGAAACGCCGAGCAACGTCAGTCCGTTGCGCACGACGTGCTGAACCGCGAGCACCAGAGCCAGCCGTGCATTGCGCAGCGGTGCCTCGCTCACGATGAACTGCTCGGCGTTGTAATAGGTGTGGAACGCGTTGGCCAGCTCGCGCAAGTAGTGAACGAGTGCATGCGGGGCGCGCTCGGCCGCCGCCTGCTCGATCAGCTCGGGATAGCGCACGAGCGCGCGTAGCACGGGCTGCTCGTGCTCTCCCGCGAGCAGTCCCGCGTTGGCCAGGCCGTCGGCCAGATCGAGCGTCAATCCACGGGCCGCGAGCTGCTTCATGACGCTCGCCACGCGGGCGTGGGCGTACTGCACGTAGTAGACCGGATTCTCCTCGCTGCGCGAGCGCGCCAGATCCACATCGAACACGAACTCCGTGTCGGGCTTGCGCGAGACCAGGAAGAATCGCGCGGCGTCCCGGCCCACCCAGTCGATCAGGTCCTGCAGTGTCACGTAGGTTCCGGCGCGCTTGGAGTTCTTGACCTCCTCGCCCCCGCGCATCACCTTCACCATCTGATGCAGGACGTACTCGGGATAGCCGTGCGGAATGCCCAGGCTCAAGGCTTGCAGGCCCGCGCGCACGCGTGCCACGGTTCCATGGTGGTCCGCGCCCTGGACGTTGATGGCTCGCTTGAATCCTCGCCGCCACTTGCTGACGTGATAGGCCACGTCCGGCACGAAGTAGGTGAAGCTGCCATCGGATTTGCGAATGACGCGATCCTTGTCGTCACCGTAGTCCGTGGTACGCAGCCACAGAGCGCCTTCGCTCTCGTACGTCTTGCCGCTCGCGATCAGCCCCTGGACGGTGGCCTCGAGGCTGCCGTCCACGTACAGGCTCGACTCGAGATAGTAGACGTCGAACTCGAGTCCGAACGCCTTGAGATCCCGATCCTGCTCATCGCGCAGATAGGCGACCGCGAACTTGCGGACGGCCTCGAGGTCGTCGATATCGCCCCGTGCGGCGAGGAAGTCTCGAGCCACGTCCTGGATGTATTCACCGGCATACCCATCCTTGGGCCAGCCCGGCTGTCCGGGTGCGCTCCCGCGGCCCCGGGCTTGCACCGACAGCGCGAGATTCTGAATCTGCGCGCCGGCATCGTTGTAGTAATACTCGCGCGTGACCTCGAAACCCTGTGCATCGAGCAGTGCGGAGAGCGCATCCCCGAGCGCCGCCTGTCGACCGTGCCCCACGTGCAGCGGTCCGGTCGGGTTGGCCGACACGAACTCGACCAGTACGCGCTCTCGAGCGCCGGCGCTGCCGCGCCCGTACCGCTCCCCGAGCTCGTGAATCCGGGCCAGCTCACTCGCATACGCGCTCGAGGCCAGGTGGAAGTTGATGAATCCCGCCCCCGCCACCTCGGCCCGCGCGACGAGTGGACTCGGCGGAAGCGCCGCGACGATCGCCTGCGCGAGCTCGCGCGGATTGCGCCGCGCCGGCTTCGCGAGCTTCAGCGCGATGCTCGATGCAAAGTCGCCATGCTTCGGATCGCGTGCCCGCTCCACCGTTGCCGCGGAAGCATCTGCGGCCTGGGGCAGAATGCCGGCGGGGAGGGCGCGCACGGCGGCGAGGAGTAGCTGCTCGAGCTGCTGCTTCAAGGAAAGGTCCGCTCGGGGAAGAGCCGGACAGTCTATTTGTCCTCGGCAGACTCCGCCAGCGCCCGCATGCAACCATGCTGCAGCGCCGGCGTCCGGCGCGGACGTGAGATTTGCTAGCCTGTCCAGAGCATGCCATCCGTGCAGCCCAGCAAAGTCGCCGCCCGCGCTCTCCGCGTTGCGCCGGCGTTTGCGCTCACACTGCTCCTCGCGGCGTGCGCCGGCGTGCCCCGCCAGTCCCAGGTCGAGCGCAGCTCCGGAGAGGCCGTCGCGGCGGTCGCCGCCGGCCTGGTCGGGACGCCTTACCGGTTCGGTGGGACCGACGCCCGGGGGTTCGACTGCAGCGGGCTTGCGGTCTATGCCTACGAGAAGGCCGGCATCGTCATCCCGCGCACGGCCGCCGAGCAGCACCACGCGGCTCGCGCGGTTGCGCTGCGCGACCTTTCCCCCGGCGACCTGGTCTTCTTCCGCATCCGGTCATTCCACGTCAACCACGTCGGCATCTACGTGGGCGCCGGCAGGTTCATCCACGCGCCGCGCTCCGATGCTCTGGTCTCCTACGCAAGCCTCCAGGCCGGCTACTACCGCAAGCATCTGGTGAGTGCCGGACGCTTCTTCCGCTAGAGGCGCACGGTTGTGCCGCCGCTTCAAAACAGCTCGATCGGATCCACATCGAGCGCCCAGCGCACACGGCGTGCGCTTGGCAGCTCCGCCATCTCGGGAACCCAGGCTTCCAGAAATCTGTGGAGCGCGCGTCGATCGGGGCTCTCGATGAGCAGTTGTGCGTGATAGCGCCCCGCACGCTTGGGCATGGCGGCCGGCACCGGTCCGAGCAGCCTCACGCGCGAGGGCTTGCCGGCCACGCGGCGCGCCTCGGTCAGGAACTCGAGCGCTGCGGCGGCGGTGGTGGCCGAGTCGCGCACCGCGGCCAGGCGGCTGAAAGGCGGCCACCCCGCCTGCGAGCGCTCGCCGAGGGCGGTGTGCGCGAAACCCTCGTAGCCGTCCGAGAGGAGATTCGCGAGCAACGGATGATCGGGATACTCGGTTTGAATGAGCACCTCTCCGGGCCTCGTCCCGCGGCCCGCGCGTCCGGCCACCTGCACGATGGTTTGAGCGAGTCGCTCGGGCGCGCGAAAGTCGGTGCTGAAGAGTCCCTGGTCCGCGTTGAGCACGACGACCAGTGTCATGTTCGGGAAATCGTGACCCTTGGTCACCATCTGAGTGCCCACCAGAATGCACGACGCGCCGCAGGCCACGCGCGCCATCGCCGACTCCAGGTCCGCCTGGTTTCGCACGGCGTCACGGTCGAGCCGCACGAGTGTCGTGCCGCTGAAAGCCGCAGCGAGCGTCTCTTCGACCCGCTCGGTGCCCTGCCCGACGGACTTCACCGCGTACCCGCACTGCGGGCATCGCTCGGGGAGCGGGGACTCCGCGCCACAGTGATGGCACCGCAGGGCGTGAGCTGCGCGATGCACGGTCAGCCGCGCATCACAGTTCTTGCACGGGGCGATCCACCCGCAGGCGGTGCACAGCAGGGTGGGCGCATAGCCGCGGCGATTGAGGAAGACGAGAACCTGTCCTTCCTCGCGCAGATGCCGCTCGATCGCCTGCAGCGCAGGCGCGGACAGACCCGAGTGTGCAGGATGGGCTCTGAGGTCGATGAGCGACAGCCGCGGCGGCTGATTCTGGGTCGCGCGATACGGGAGCGACAGGCGCTCGTAGCGCTGAGTCGTGACATTATGCAGCGTCTCGAGCGCCGGGGTCGCCGAGCCCAGCACGATGGGAACGCCCGCGCGCTGAGCGCGCACCACGGCCACGTCGCGCGCCGAATAACGAAAGCCACCATCGTACTGTTTGAAAGAGGCATCGTGCTCTTCGTCCACGACGATGAGCCCGAGCTTCGGTACGGGCGCAAAGACGGCCGAGCGAGTGCCGATGACGATGGCCGCCCGCCCGCTGAAGGAGTCGCGCCACGCCGCAAGCCGCTCGCCGTCGGTGAGCGCGGAGTGCATCACGGAGAGCGGGACCTCGAAGCGCTCGCGGAAGCGCGCGACCAGCTGCGGGGTGAGGCCAATCTCGGGCACGAGGACCAGGGCACGCTCGCCGCGGCGCAGTACCTGCTCGATCGCGCGCAGGTACACCTCGGTCTTGCCGCTGCCCGTGATGCCATGAAGCACCCAGGCGGCAAAATGGCCGAGCGAGGCTGAGATCCTCGCGAGCGCTGCCTCCTGATCGGCAGTGAGCGCCGGCCCGGGCGCTCGCAGGTGAGCGAGCGGCGGGTATTCGGGGGGCGCGCTGGAGAGCGCAGTGGAGGCCCCGCGGCCTTGCACCGGGTGCACGCCCTGAGCTTGCACGGGGTGCACGCGCGAGGCGATCCAGCCCCGCCGCACGAGCGCACGCGCCATCTCCCGCCAGTTCGGCAGGATCTCGGCGAGTGCGTCCTCGGGCACGCCCTCCGGCTCGAGGAGCAGCGTGAGAAGCCGGCGCTGCTGAGGCGCCCGGGCCGGTTCACCGCCGGCAGAGGCCTCGCGTCCTTCCGGAGTCGCCGTCCAGCTTCGTTCGGTTCGCACCGCGGGAGCCCCCAGTCGCAACGCCTTGGGCAGCGCAGCGGCGAGCACCTCGCCCAGGGGGTGGTGGTAGTAATCCGCCGCCCATTGCGAGAGCGCGAGCGCGTGCTCATCCAGAACGGGCTGCGCATCCAGCACCTCGAGCACCGGTTTGAGCTGCGCGCTGGGGACATCCGTTCGGGGGGCGACCTCCACGACGACTCCCACCAGCTGCTGGCGCCCGAACGGAACGCGCACCCGAGCTCCGAGCGCTACCGACCCGGCGCCGGCGGGCGGCGGCAAATAGTCGAACAGGTGCCGCAGCGGCACATCCAGAGCCACCCTCAGGACATCGGGCATCGTGGACTCAACACCTTGAGAATCAGCGACTTGGGTCGCCACGGGCTGGACGCGTTATGGCAAGTGCGGCGCCGCGCGACCACCCCATGACTCATTTTGGAGACAGGTCAACGTTCCCCACGGGAGGCGCGTTGTACGTCGCATGAGTGCCTTTGCTACGCTCGCGCCCGTTTATAGCACGCCAGCGACTTCGCACGGCGATGACACACTATTGAACGACACCAAGGCGGGCACAAGCTCGGCAGCGCTCAATCAGTTCCTGGCGAGCGTCGAGCTGAAGGCATACAAGATCGCGCAGGCGGGCTTGCGCAACGAGGACGATGCGCTCGATGCCGTGCAGGACGCCATGCTGCAGCTTGCCCGGGCATATTCGGACCGATCGGCCGAGGAGTGGCGGCCGCTCTTCTATCGTATTCTCGAGAACCGCATCCGCGACATGCAACGCCGGCGAACGGTGCGCGGGCGCGTCATGGCCTGGCTGCCGTTTCGTCGCGACGAGGACGAGGACGAGGCGGATCCGATCGCCGAGGCCCCGAGCCCCGACCCGCCTCCGGTTGCCAAGCTCGAGGTGGACGAGGCCATGCAGGCGCTCGAGACGGCCTTGCAGGGTCTGCCGCAGAGACAGCGCCAGGCGTTCCTCCTGCGCAATCTCGAGGGGCTCGATGTGGCGCAAACGGCGGTTGCGATGGGCTGTTCGGAAGGCAGCGTCAAGACACACTATTTTCGCGCGGTGCAGGCGTTGCGCGCGCGTCTGGGCGCATTCGAGATCGACACATGACCGAGAACGTGGACCGTACGAGTGAGCTGGAGCGGCGCACGCGCGCCGTCCTGCAGGAGAGCCTCACGCGCATCGATGCGCGCACGCGCTCGCGCCTGAATCAGGCGCGCCATGCGGCGCTCGAGTCTGCGCATCGACGGCCGCTGGCGTGGCGCGGATTCCGGCTCGTTCCGGTGACGGGCAGTGCCGTCGCGGCCGCGGCTCTGGCGGTAGCGTTCGTGCTGTTCGCGCAGCGACCGCACCCGATTCCCTCCAGCGCGGCAGGAGCCCAGCCTTCCTTGGAAGTGCTCGACCTTCTCGCGGATGAGGATAATTTGAATCTGATGGAGGAGGATCACTCCTTCTACGAGTGGGCGGCGGCGCAGGGCGATGCGTCGGGAGGGGACACTAGCGCAGGTTCTGCTGGCGGTTAACATTGCCGGAGCGGGCTTTCCGCCCGGGACGCAGCGAGCAAGGGGCACACATGCCGCCCAAAAGGCGGACTGCCTACAAAGGAGTTTCGTGGCTTGCCGCGGGAGTGCTGCTCGGTGCGCTCGCGCTGGCGTGTCCAGTGCTCCGCGCGGACGATCCGCCCGATAACAAGCAGGCAGGCAAGCAAACCGACGATGCCGACTTGATGGAGTTCCTGGGCGGCATCGGCTCGGAAGATGAGAATCTGATCAATTTTTTAGGGAGGACTGATCCCAGGAAGATCGCGGCCGCATCCGTGCCGAAGCGTCCGCCGCCCACCACGAGCGGCCAGAGCTCGAGCGCGGATCCCGGGAGTCAGAAACAGTGAGGCAGGCACGCTACATCGCCGTGTTGATGCTGCTGCTCGCAGGGGCCGCGCCGGCATTCGCGCAGGACTCGGTGCCGCCGCCGCCGCCGTCGGCGGGCGTGGCCTGGTCTGCGCTGTCTCCACAGCAGCAGGGTTTGCTTTCCAGGTACTCGTCCCAGTGGGGCAGCCTGCCTGCTGCTCGCCAGCAGGCCCTGGCGAATGGCAGCCGGCGCTGGCTCAGCATGACACCGGATCAGCGCAGTGCGGCACGCGAGCGCTTCGAGCGCTGGCAAGCGCTTCCTCTGGAGCGCCGTCAGCTGCTGCAGCAGCGGTGGCGCCAGTTTCGCTCGTTGCCGCCTGAGCAGCAGCAGATCGTGCGCCAGAACTTTCGCCGCTTTCAGAGCCTTCCGGTCGAGCGCCGCCGCCAGCTGCGCCAGGAATGGCAGAACGCAACGCCCGAGCAGCGCCAGCGCATGCTGCAGCAAGCGCGGCAGCGCGCCTTCCAGCAGCGGCAGTTCCGACAGCAGCAGCGCGGCGGAGCCTTCGGTCCTCGAGGGCTTCGCGGCCCGGGCGAGCGGGATCCACGGATGAGGCCCGAGCCACGGATGAGACCCCAGGCTTTCCGGCCCGGGCGCGGGGGATTTTCCGGGCGACGCTATCCGTGAGCGGGAGGTGCTGGCGAGCCTAACGCGACCGGACCGGAATCGGGATATTGCAGACGTCCACGCGGCCCGCCGGTACTTTGTACCAGGAGTCCCGCCGGTTGCGCCGCGATTCGACCACTTCCTCGAACGTGTGCGTGTCCGTGCGCAGGACCGCCAGGTGCGAGCGCTGCGATTCGGGCACATCTGCGGCCACACGGATCGACTCGATGGGAACACGGGGCTCGGACTTGGTATAGAAGCCGAGTGGGCCCTTGCCTCGCGGAAGCGATGCCAGGAGCTCCATGCCCTGCACCACGCGCCCGACGAGCGTGATGTTGCGATCGAGCTGGCGCGGCGCCTGACCGATCACGGCGTAGAGCTCGCTGCCGTTGCCACTGTCGACATCGTCGTCGCGCCCCACGCCCACCATTGCATAGCAATGCACCAGCCACGCGCGCTCGAGCTTCGGAGCGCGAGCGATGGGAAAGCTGCCGGAGAAACCGACCTCGGGCGCGTACGTGTCCGGATCGGGCAGTATCGTGAAGGGGACGTTCGTCGAAGAGAAGATGAACTCCGCGGGCACCGCATGCTCGGCCTTGCCAAGGGACCTCGTGTGGTCCGCATCCCCCCACTGGGTCACGAAGTTGTCCTGCACGCGCTCGATCGCAAGCCCGTCGAAGTAGCCCTGCCGTACCAGTATCTTGATGTTGTCCACGGCACGCGGTGCGAACTGCGGCGCGAGCTGGATCACCACTCGTCCGGCGGGCAGCTGCATGTAAAGCGTCTTCTCGGGATCCAGCGGCTGCCAGTCGCTCGGCTTCGAGGCGGCGAGCACTGCCTCGAGCGTGAGCGGCTTGCTCGCGACCGAGGCCTCGGTGGCGCCCGCCTGGCCCCCAAGTACCGAGGTGCCCGGCAGCGCGAGACACACCAGACACCAGAACAAAGGCCGCGGTAGCGTCAGCGCTGGAACACGCCGGGGTGCCCAAGATGTCCTCTGCAGCATGCGGGCGAGTGTACGCCGACGTGCTGCACGCGCGCGAATGGGGCGCGGGAACTCTTCTTGTTACCTCCAGGAGAAGTTCAAGAGCCCAGAAGTGATGATCATCAGAGAGGTAGCTCCCATGAAACGAAGCCTGGTCTTACTGTCCATCGCCGCGCTGACGATCGCGGCGGGCTGCTCGAAGCAGCAGTCCACAGCCCCCGGCGGCCCCTCGGACCAGACGCCGCCGCCGGCGACCGCTCCGGATAACACGGCACCCAATGCCAGCTCGTCCACCGCGCCGAACGCCACACCACCCAGCACCGCGCCAGGTGGAGCGCCTCCGGGCCAAACGCCTCCCTCCGGTAATCCGCCAAACGGCACGCCTCCGCCCCCGAGCGGCAACGGTGGTCCGGGCTAGCCACGGCAGGGGCGTAGCGCTCGCTGCGCCCGTAGAGTGCACTCATGCGGCAGCTCGAGCGGACATGCTCGAGCTGCCGCTTGCATGCGCGTGCGTTGCGCTCGCGCGGCTGCCCACGCGAGGTTGGCCGCGCGCAGCCCAGTCGCAGCCCAGGCTCCCTCAGGCCCGCCCTTCACCGGCGCTCTGATCCAGAGCACCGGGGTTGCCGTACACCGGCCGGCGCAGCTTCCAGCGACGATGTGACCACGTCCAGTCCGCCGGGCTCGCCAGGACCTGAGCCTCGACTGCGCGCGCGTAGCGCTCGGTGATCTGCCCCGGTTGCAGCGGCGCGCCCGCGCCCATGAGCAGCTCGAGCCTCACGACATACCTGCCTCGCTCGAGGCGGCGCATGGAGGCGAAGAAAACGGCGCAGCGCCTCGCCTGCGCGATCTTCTCCGGGCCCATGTAGAAGGCGGTCGGCGTTCCAAGAAAGGTGGTCCACCACTTGTAGTCGCTCGTGACCGGCTCCTGATCGGCGACCATCGCCACGGCCGGAGCGCTACGGCGCATGAGAATCCGCCCGAGAACCTCCTTGGCTGGCACCAGAGCGCTGCCGAAGCGGGTGCGCATCGCGCGCATCAGGTGGTCGGCCCTTGCGCTATGCAGCGGCTTGTACGCTGCATCGAGTGGATGACCGAGCTGCAGCGACAATGCGAGCAGCAGCCACTCCCAGTTGCACTGATGGGCGGCGACGATCAGGACCGGTCGGCCGGCATCCAGCTCGGTTCGGACGGCTTCGATCTCGCGCAGCGCCAGGTGCCGACCGAGCTGCTCGGGAGTGACCGTCGCGGATTTGAGCACCTCCGCGAAGAGCTGCCCGAGACTGCGGTAGTAGCCGCGCTCGATCCTGCGGCGCGCGCGGGGCTCGAGCTGGGGGAAGCACCGCGCAATGTTCGCCCGCACGACGGCGACCCGATAGCGCAAAACCCGATGAGCCAGAAATGCAAGACAGGATCCGCACCCGTAGAGCACCCTCCAGGGGAGGCTCGAGATCACCCGCAGCCAGAACGGCAGCGGAGGTGCCGCGCCCGCGCTGTGGGCCGCGCCTCTGCGTGAGGATTCGCGAGCTGGCTCCGAGGAGGACATCGGGAGCGGATTCTAGGCCATCACGGCGACCGCCTTGTGCTCGTTGCTTGCGTTGCACCGGCACGGGCACCGGAGCGCATGAGTCGCGTGAGCGTGCGAATCCTGCTGCCGCGCGACGGGTGCAGAACTTGCTTTGCCCCGCAGGCTTGCAACATGGGCGTCCCATCATCGTCGGCGCCCTGGCCGGGGACCCCCGGCGCAAAGAACTTTGGGCACACGCCCATCAAGGAGACAATCAGATGACTCGTTATGTGCTTCCCGATCTCGAGTACGACTTTGGCGCTCTCGAGCCGCATATTTCCGGGCGCATCATGGAGCTGCACCATGGAAAGCACCACCGCGCCTATGTCGACGGTGCCAACAAGGCCCTCGAGCAGCTGCAGGAGGCCCGACAGAAGGGCAACTTCGACACGGTCGGGGCGCTGGAGAGAGCCCTTGCGTTCAATATCTCGGGCCACGTCCTGCACAGCCTGTTCTGGTGCAATCTCGCGCCGAAGGCCGGTGGCCGGCCGACGGGTGAGCTCGCTCAGGCGATCGAGCGCCACTTCGGCGGCTTCGATGCGTTCAAGCAGCAGCTCTCCAAGACGGCCGCGACCATCATGGGGTCGGGGTGGGCCGCTCTGATGTGGGACACGCTGTCCGCGCAACTCATCATCACGCAGATTCACGACCACCAGTCGAGCACAGTGCAAGGGGCCGTGCCGCTGCTGGTGCTCGATGCGTGGGAGCATGCGTACTACCTGCAATACCAGAACGAGAAGGCCAGGTTCTTCGAGGCCGTGTGGAACGTGTGGAACTGGAGCGACGTGGCATCGCGATTCAGCGATGCGCGGCGCTTCGGATTGCACGTGAAGAACGTCGCCGAGGCAGCCTGAGCCCGCGGCCGCCTCCCGGCCGGCATAGCAGTTGCTGACGCTCGGGTCTTGGGAGCCTGTCGGACCGTGATTGGAAGTCCGGCAGGCTCCTGAAGCCATGCCCCGCTCGAGCTATCCACCCATCTCCGATTACGCCTTGATCGGCGATTGCCACTCGGCGGCGCTCGTCTCGCGTGGGGGCTCGATCGACTGGTGCTGCCTGCCGCGGTTCGATTCGGACAGCTGCTTCGGTCGATTGCTCGACTGGGAGAACGGCGGCTACTTCGAGGTGGCCCCGCGCGGGCGCTGCAGAGTGCGCCGCGAGTATCTCGAGAGCACGCTGATCCTCGTCACGACGTTCACCTCCGGGAGGAGCGAGGCGCGGGTCATCGACTTCTTCGCGATGCGCAAGGGTGGCCGTGTTCACCCACGGCGCGAGCTGGTGAGGATCATCGAGGGAGTCAAGGGACGCCTGGAATTCGCGGTACGGATCGTTCCACGATTCGATTTCGGCGAGGTGAGGCCCTGGATCTACCGCGCCGACCCCACGGCCTTCGTGGCCGCCGGCGGCAACACCGGGCTGCTCATCAGCGGCGACCCGGCCTTCCAGAGGGATTCCGCGGGGCACGATCTCTGCGCCGAGGCGACCGTGCAGGCGGGCGAGCGCCTGCACGTCGCCGTGCAATTCGTCCAGCCGGAGGAGCTGCATGCGGCGCCGGCCCGAGCCGAGTCGCACGAGCGGCTCACCGGGCACTTCGAGGAGACGCTGCGCTGGTGGCGAGATTGGTCCTCGAAGCTCGCGCACCCCGAGTGCGCCGGTGCCGGGATCGTCCGCTCGGCGATCGTACTCAAGGCGCTGACGTATGCGCCCACGGGGGCCATCATCGCCGCGCCCACGACTTCTCTGCCCGAGGCCGTGGGCGGCAAGCGCAACTGGGACTACCGGTACAGCTGGATACGCGACTCGGTATTCACCGTCCACGCGCTCTCGGCGCTGGGACTCGAGGCCGAGGCCGACGGCTTTCGCCGCTTCATCCAGCGCAGCGCCGCCGGCAACGTCGAGGATCTGCAGGTCCTGTACGGCGTTGACGGCAAGCGACGCATGGTGGAGATGGAGCTGGAGACCCTCGACGGCTGGCGCCGCTCGCGGCCGGTACGGATCGGAAACGGGGCGGCCCGCCAGTACCAGGCCGACATGTTCGGGCTCGTCCTCGAGCTCCAGTGGCGCTGGAGCGAGCGCGGCCGCTCCGAGGCCGAGCATTACTGGTCGTTCCTCAGAGCCATCGTCGAGGCTGCGATCTCACAGTGGCATCTGCCGGACCGCGGAATCTGGGAGATTCGCTCACGACCGCGTCACTTCGTGCACTCCAAGGTCATGTGCTGGGCGGCGGTCAACCGCGGCATTGCCCTCGCGGAGCGCTACTCCTTGCCCGCGCCACTCGATCGCTGGCGGGCCGCGCGCGGGCAGATCAAGGCCGCCGTCGAGGCGCGCGGCATGGACTCGAAAGGGCAGCACTTCGTGCAAAGCTTCGGCAGCGAGGAGCTCGATGCAGCCCTGCTGCTCCTGCCGAGCGTCGAGTTCATCCCGTACCGCGACGAGCGAATGGTGCGCACGGCGAACGCGATCCAGCGCAGCCTGCGCAACCGCGGGCTCATCATGCGCTATCGCACGCAGGACGGGCTGCCGCGGGGAGAGGGTGTGTTCCTCCCCTGCACCTTCTGGCTCGTCGAGTGTCTTGCGCATCAAGGTCGCGCGGCCGAGGCCCGCAAGCTGTTCGCGCGCGCGAGCGGGTGCGCCAACGAGCTCGGTCTGTTCGCCGAGGAATACGACGGGCGCAGCCGCCAGATGCTGGGCAACTTCCCACAGGGGCTCACGCATCTTGCGCACATATCCGCGATCCTCGCGTTGAACGGCAGAGCGGGCGGGGAAATGCCGACCCAACCCTCCGCGCGAGCGTCACGGCAATCGCGGCGCGAAAGCCCCCGCGAGCCTCGAGCCGAGGCGCGGCGCTCGAGGCGCCCTGGAGGGGGTCGCTCGCAGCGGGCATCTGGCTTGCTCACCCCCAAGAAGAAGTAGTCGGGCATCTAGCGGCCCTCGAGGAGGAGAGCAATGGGGCGCGAGGACAAGGGACACGGACGCGAGAGCGTGAGTCACGCACAGCGCATCGCGGAGCTGCGCAAGCGCGCGCGCGAGCAGATCACCCAGGGCGCTCTGACTCAGGACTACGATCTGGACCACGAGCGAGTGGTCGCAGTCCTCAACGAGGCGCTGGCAACCGAGCTCGTCTGCACCCTCCGGTACCAGTTCCATTACTTCATGGCGACGGGCATCCACTCCCAGGCCGTGAAGGATGAATTCAAGGAGCACGCACGCGAGGAGCAGGAGCACGCCGAGCGGCTGGCCGAGCGGATCAAGCAGCTCGGCGGCAAGCCCCAGATGAACCCCGACATTCTGACGAGCTTGAGCCACAGCGAGTACAAGGAGGGCACCTCGCTCGCCGACATGATTCGCGAGGATCTGATCGCCGAGCGGATCGCGATCGAGAGCTACCGCGAGATGGTGCGCTTTTTCGCCGACCACGACCCCACCTCGCGCATTCTGATGGAGGAGATTCTCGCGAAGGAGGAGGAGCACGCGGACGAGCTGACGGACCTGCTGTTCGCGGTGGAGCCGCAGACTAGCGAGAAGCCGCGTCCGCTCTATTTCCCCGATGAGGTGTCGGCCGCTTCGGGCGACGAGCGCGCGACGGAGAAATCGCGGCAGTAGCAGGGCCGCAAGCGCGCCCCGCGTGCCGAGGGCGTCGGAGCAACCCCCATGCCTGCATCCATCCGGGGAGCGCGCCGTGGATGAGGCCAGCCGGGCCGTGGCGCGGTGGCGCCAGGTGGCTGGCGCCGTGTGGGCGCTGATTCGCGATGCCGCGTACGCCTGGATCGAGGACCGCGCGCCGCGCAAAGGGGCGGCGCTCGCCTACTACATGGCGTTTTCCATGGCGCCGATCCTGATCGTGCTCACCGCGGGAGCGGGCCTGATCTTCGGCAACGCCGCCGCCAAGGGACAGGTCTTCCAGGAGATGAGCCGGATTCTCGGCACGAGCGGTGCGCACGTCGTACAGGCGATGATCGTCAACGCCGGTCGGCCAGGCCGCGGGACCTTGCCCGCTCTGATCGGGATCGCCACCTCCGTGATCGGATCCACGAGCGCGCTCGCCGAGCTGAAGGACGGGCTCGATCAGATCTGGAACACCCCGGCCGCCCACAGCTCGGGGTTCTGGCGCTATCTCTGGGAGTTCGCACGCACGCGGCTGCTGTCGATCCTCATCATTCTGAGCATCGGCTTTCTGTTGCTCATCTCGCTGCTCTTCAGTGCCCTGCTCACCGGCCTCGCCCACCGGCTGGGCGTGAGCGATGTGACCGATGCACTCCTGCAGGGGCTCAATTTCCTGCTGTCCTTCGGGCTCGTGACCGTTCTATTCGCGACCATCTACAAGGTGCTCCCGGCCGTACAGCTCGCGTGGCGGGATGTCATCATCGGCGCAGCGGTCACGGCGCTGCTGTTCGCCATCGGCAAGCACATCATCGGGGTGTACCTGGGGCACAGCGCCGTCACCTCCACCTACGGTGCTGCGGGGTCCTTGCTCGTCGTGCTCATCTGGGTCTACTACTCGGCGCAGATCTTCATCTACGGGGCGGAGTTCACCAAGGTGTACGCCACGCGCCATGGCTCGTTGCGGCGCATCCGGCTTCCCGCCCGGGGTGCCGATGCCGATGCGCCCGCGCCCAGAAGGCGGATAATGGGGTAATGCCACGCTTCGCAAGCCCGGGTGATTGGGATGTAGCTGCCGTTGTCGCCGACACGCTCTCGGCCGAGGCCCTCATCGGCCTCTTCGCCTCCGAGGGTGTGCCGGCGCGGCTGCAGTCCGACACGGCGCTCCTGGGGGCGGCCCGCCAGTGCCGCATCCTCGTGCCCCGGGACATGATCCAGCGTGCTCGCTGCGTTCTGTGGCAGACGCGTTTCTCGGACGAGGAGCTCGCGATGCTCGCCGAGCAAACGGTCGGGGCGGACGAGGCCCTGCCGTGCGACAAGGGCGGCCGCGGCTGATCTATGCCGACGGGGGCACAGGACCTGGCCTCCGCGGTCGCGGCGGTCTTCATCGTGGGGATGATCTGGCTGCGCACCCGCATGCATTACGTGGGACGCGGGCGCATGAGCCTGAAGCTCACCGCCGCCGGACGTGCTTACTTTGCCGCCGTGGCTCTCGTCCTGGTCGTCGGCTGGTTCTCCGCGCCCCCGATCGGCCGCTCGCTGTGGCCGGCTGCGGGACTCGGCATTGGGCCGGACTCGATGATGACCCGCGTGATCTGGTTTCTCGTGACGTACTACGTCTTCATCGTGGTGCATCGAGGCATCATCAGGCGGCACATCCAGGTGTTCCACTCGCGCGAGTCGCCCTGAAGCAGCCAGACGCCGCCCTGAAGCAGCGATTGGTCCGAGCGCACTACAGGATGTAGCGGCTGAGATCCTCGTCCTTCACGAGATTCCCGAGATGGTCATCGACGTACCGCGCATCGACGGTCACCGCCATGCCGTTCTGCTCGACCGCCTCGTACGATACGCTCTCGAGCAGCCGCTCCATCACGGTGTGCAGGCGCCGAGCGCCGATGTTCTCGGTACGCTCATTCACCTGGAAGGCAATCTCCGCAATGCGGCGCACGCCATCCTTCGAGAACTCGACCTGCACGTTCTCGGTGGCGAGCAGCGCCTTGTACTGTGCGGTGAGTGAGGCGTCGGGCTCGGTCAGGATGCGCACGAAGTCCTCGACCTTGAGCGAGTCGAGCTCCACGCGGATCGGCAAGCGTCCCTGCAGCTCCGGAATGAGGTCGGAGGGCTTCGAGAGATGAAAGGCTCCGGAGGCGATGAACAGCACGTGATCGGTCTTCACCGGGCCGTACTTCGTCGCAACGGTCGACCCCTCCACCAGCGGCAGGAGATCACGCTGCACACCCTCGCGTGACACGTCGGCGCCCATCGTCTCCTGGCGCCGGGTGACCTTGTCGATCTCATCGATGAAGACGATGCCGTTCTGCTCGGCGTTTGCGAGCGCCTTCACCTTCAGCTCGTCCTCGTTGATGAGCTTGGCGGCCTCCTCGTCGGTGAGCAGCTTCGCCGCCTCGCGCACCTTCACCTTGCGCGTGCGCGTGCGGTTGCCGCCGAGGCTCTGGAACATCGACTGCAGCTGCTGCTGCATCTCCTCCATGCCGGGCGGGGCCATGATCTCCACGCCCATCGGCATCATGCGCAGCTCCACCTCGATTTCCCGCTCATCGAGCTCGCCCTGGCGCAACATCGCGCGGAACTTCTGCCGCGTCTCGGCATCGCGCGGCTCGCGGGGCTCGTCCGTGGAGAACCCCATCATCCGCGGGCGTGGCAGCAGGGCATCGAGGATGCGCTCCTCGGCCGCCGCCTCGGCGCGCTGGTGCACCTTCTCCATCTCCTGCTCGCGGGTCATCTTCACGGCGACATCGGCGAGATCCTTCACGATCGAGTCCACGTCGCGGCCCACGTAGCCCACCTCGGTGAACTTGGTCGCCTCGACCTTCACGAAGGGCGCATTCGCGAGCTTGGCAAGCCGGCGCGCAATCTCCGTCTTGCCAACGCCGGTGGGGCCGATCATCAGAATGTTCTTCGGCGTGATCTCCTGGCGAAGCGGGTCGTCGACTTGCATGCGGCGCCACCGGTTACGCAGCGCGATCGCGACCGCGCGCTTGGCCGCGTCCTGGCCGACGATGTGCTTGTCGAGCTCCTGAACGATCTCGCGGGGTGTGAGGGCCTGGGTCATCGGTTCGCGAGGGTCACTTCAGCTCATCGATGATGAGGTTGCGATTGGTGTAGATGCAGATATCGGCCGCGATGCCGAGCGAGCGCTCGACGATGCTGCGCGCGTCGAGCTCGGAGTCCCCGAGCAGGGCCCGGGCGGCAGCCACGGCGTAGGAGCCACCCGAGCCGATCGCTGCGGCGTCGTATTCCGGCTCGATCACATCACCGTTGCCCGAGACGACGAAGATCTTCTCGCGGTCGGCGACCAGCAGCAAAGCCTCGAGCCTGCGCAGGTAACGGTCCGAGCGCCAGTCCTTGGCGAGCTCGATGGCCGCACGCGTGAGGTTGCCGTGCTTTTCGAGCTTGCCCTCGAAGCGCTCGAACAGCGTGAAGGCATCGGCCGTGCCGCCGGCGAAGCCCGCGAGCACTCGATCGTTGAAGAGGCGGCGCACCTTGCGCGCGTTCCCCTTCATCACGGTGTTGCCGAGCGTGACCTGGCCGTCCCCGCCCATGGCGACGGCGCCATTGCGGCGGACGGCGAGAATCGTCGTACCGTGGGGGTCGAAGCTCATGTCTTCCTGCGGGCTCGGGGGTGGCTAGCGTCGTAAATGCGGGCCAGGTGCTGGAAATCAAGATGGGTGTAGATCTGGGTCGTGGAGATGTCGGCGTGCCCGAGCAGCTCCTGGACGCCGCGCAGGTTGCCGCTCGACTCGAGCAGGTGCGAGGCGAAGGAGTGCCGGAAGACGTGCGGGTGGACGTGCAGCGGCAGGCCCAGGCGGCGCGCCCAGTGGGCGATGCGCAACTGCACCGCGCGCGGCCCCAGACGTCGGCCGCTGCGCCCCACGAAGAGCGCCGCGGTATCCGACCGTGCCACCCCGCCCCGCTCGCGCAGCCACGCGATCAGGGCCCCGGCCGCCACGCGGCCCACCGGCACGATGCGCACCTTGCGCCCCTTGCCCAGCACGCGCACGGTTCGGTCCTTGAGGTCGAGGTCGCTGGAGTCGAGCTGGGTGAGCTCCGAGAGCCGCAGCCCGGAGGAGTAGAACAGCTCCATCATGGCCTTGTCGCGAGCAACAAACGGGCCGCTGCCCGGCAGCTCGAGCAGGTGCGCCATCTGGTCCGGATCCAGGGTCTTGGGCAGGCGCCGCCCCGCCTTTGGGGCGCGGATCCCCTCGGCAGGGTTACCCCTTGCGAGGCGCTCGCGCACCAGAAACCGAAAGAAGGTTCGAGCGGCCGACAGCCGCCGCTGGATGCTGCGTGGACCCAGACCCGAGGCGTGCGAGTCGGCGGCAAACACTCGCACGTACTGGCTGTCGAGCCCGTCCCATCGAGCGATGCCGCGGGCGTCGCAGAAGCGCACGAGCGCGGCGAGGTCGCGCGCGTAGCCCGCATCGGTATTCACCGACAGCCGCCGCTCGGTCGCGAGGTACCTGCGAAAGCGGGCCACGGCCTCGAGTGCGGCCGGCGTCATGGGCTGCGCTGGGGTTCCTTGCCCGGAGCGGCTAGGCGCGCGCGAGCGCTTCGGTGATGAGATCGCCCACGCGCGCCAGGAACTCGGTACTCATGCCGGGATGAAATCGGTCGCGGTCGGCGCTTCCAAGGGCCAGCAACCCCAGTGGGGATGCCTTCTCCCCGAGCGGAACGAGCGCTACCGAGCCCATGTCCTGCGCATCGGCGCCGAAGAGGAACTCGCGCTGCGAGTCGCGGGCCTGGCCGCAACGCGGCTTGCCGTTCGAGAACAGCGATTCGAACGACTTGAGGTTCGGGTCGGACCCTGCGACGGCTTTGATGAACCGCTGCGGGGGCGTTTCCCCCCGTGGCTCGATCAGGACGAGGACGGAATTGAAGGCGTCGAAGTCCTCTCGC
Source organism: Steroidobacteraceae bacterium (assembly GCA_035524075.1). Lineage (GTDB taxonomy): Bacteria > Pseudomonadota > Gammaproteobacteria > Steroidobacterales > Steroidobacteraceae > JASHUC01. Next base: position 55,053 of record DATKPP010000019.1, read on the forward strand.
AAGCTCGCCTCGATCTGCTCGAGCATCGCTGCGCGCGTGGGCGCCCGCAGCAGGCGGCGTGTCAGGCGATGGATCTTCTCGGCGACCGCATCGTTCGCGCGCGCCACCTTGACGAACTCTGCCAGTCGCTGCTCGGCGGCGGCCTCGCGCTCGCGCAGCACCTCGACCTGCCGCTCGATGAGGGAGATGGTCGCACCGCTGCGCGCGTGCGGCAGGCGCATGCGGGCGAGCAGCGCCGAGTGGCGTTCGAAGAATTCCGGGTTGTGCTGCAGATAACGGGCGACGGACTCATCCTCGGTCTGTGCCGCACTCATCCCGCGAGCTTCACGTGTGGTCATGTCCCCTTGCGCCCCTGATTGAGATGATTTGGATCTAGAGCTCGACGTGGCCCTCGAATGCGATCTTGGCCGGGCCCGTGAGCCATACCGGGCCCGGTGCATCCCAGTTTACGCGCAACTGCCCGCCGCGCACCTCGACCGTGACTTCCGCATCGGTCAGGCCGCGGCGTCGGGCGACCACCACGGCCGCGCACGCGCCCGTGCCGCAGGCGAGCGTCTCGCCCGCCCCCCGCTCGTGCACTCGCAGGCGCAGATGGCCACGGTCAACGAGCTGCATGAACCCCACGTTCACGCGCTTGGGAAAGCGTGGGTGAGCCTCGATCGCCGGCCCGAGCCGCTCGACGGGCGCAGTGTCCACGGAATCGACGGTGAGTACCGCGTGCGGGTTGCCGAGCGAGACGACGCCGATCTGCACCCGCGTACCGTCCACCTCGAGGACGTGAGAGAGGGCATCGCTCGGGGCATCGAACGGTACGGCGCGCGGCTCGAAGCGCGGCTCCCCCATGTTCACCGCTATCGTCTCGGGCGAGAGGACCCGTGCGCACACCTCTCCGCCGAGGCTCTCCATCACCACGGCCTCACCGAGCGCCACCCGTCCGAGCCGATGCAGTAGCGCTGCGATGCAGCGCGCTCCATTGCCGCACTGCTCGACCTCGGTGCCGTCGGCGTTGAAGATCCGGTAGTACAGGCTCGCGCCGGGGTGCTGCGCGGGCAAGAGCACCAGCGCCTGATCGAACCCGATTCCCGTGTGGCGATCCCCCAGGCGGCGAAACTGTTGCGGCGTCGGAAGCGGTCCGTCGCGGGCCGCCTCGAAAACGATGAAGTCGTTGCCCAAACCGTGCATCTTCGTGAAGTCGATGCGCATCGATTCAAGGAGTCTCCCCGGCGTGCCGCACGCGAAAATCATATCGCTCGCGGAGCTCGCTCGCCATACGACGGCTCACCTGCAGCGGCTCGGCGCAACCGCGCAGACGGACGAAGTACTGCCCATCGGCGTTGCGCTCCACGGCATCGAGGTACCGGGTGCTCACGAGGGCGTTGCGGTGGACCCTCACGAACAGCTCGCCGAGCTCCTCCTCGAGCGCGCGCAACGAGTCCTCGATCAGGTCTTCCCCGTTCAGGTGCCGGACCGTCGTGTACTTCTGGTCGGCGAGAAAGTACAGGATTTCCGCGATCGGGATGAGCCGGATGCTATCGCGATAGCGAGCCGCGACATGCGTGCGCCGCTCGGTGGCAGCGGGCAAGCCCCGGAGCTGCGAGCGCGTCAGACGCTCCGCGTGAGCCAGTGCGGCCGCGAGCTTCTCCTTGCGGATCGGCTTGAGCAGGTAACCCACGGCATGCGCATCGAATGCGCGGACCGCATACTCGTCGTACGCGGTGGTGAAGATGACGGCCGGCGGCTCGGCAAGCGCGCTCAGGTGATGCGCGGTCTCCACCCCGTCGATCCCCGGCATGCGCACGTCGAGCAGCACGACCGAGGGCGAGCCGCGCGCGGCCATGTCGATGGCCTCCTCGCCCGTGGCGGCCTCCCCGGCGAGCTCGACATTGCCGATCTCCGCGAGCAGCGTGCGCAGCCGATCGCGTGCCGGCTGCTCGTCATCGACGATGAGCACCCGCAGCGTCAAGCCGTCAGCCTCGATGCGGACTCGACGTGCGGGAAGCGCAGCGTCACCACGTATTCCGAGTCGAACCGGCCGGCCTTCACCAGCGCACGCTCCCCGTACATGAGCGCCAGCCGCTCGCGCACGTTCGCGAGCGCCAGGCGGTTGCCCTCGCGGCTCGAATCGACCTCCGCGGCCGGGTTGCGCACCACGAGCGTGATGAGGCCGCCGGCGAGCTCCCCGGTGACGGTGATGGCGCCCCCCTGCGGGCGCGGCTCGATCCCATGGTAGATGGCGTTCTCGAGCAGGGGTTGCAAGCTCAGACTCGGCACGAGTGCCTGCATCGGCAGATTGCCGAGGCTCCAGCGGACCTCGAGCCGCTCGCCGAGTCGCAGCTGCTCGATTCGCTGATAGGTGCGCGCCACTTCGAGCTCCGCCTCGAGAGTGATCACGTCCTGCCGCTCGTTGAGAGAGGCGCGGAACAGGTCCGCGAGGTCCTGGACGGCTTGCTCGGCACAGGCCGGGTCCGAGCGTGTGAGCGCGGCGATCGTGTTCATGCTGTTGAAGAGGAAGTGCGGCCGGATGCGAGCCTGCAGAGCATGTACTCGCGCTCGCGCCTGCATCTCCACGTTGCGCCGCCACTCGTACGACACGTAGAAGTAGCGCAGCGCAAGTCCGGTCACGATGAGCGTGATGGCGAGGTTACGCAGCACGAAGGGCGCGGCGTCGCGCGGGAACAGCCCGGTCGCACCGGCCGCCACGACGAGGGCACTATGCCCGGCGAGGACCGCACCTTCGGACACCGCGGTCACCACGGCGCATACCAGCAGCAGCGTGAGCGCCGATCCGCTCGCGACGCTCATCTGCGCGAAGCGATCCCTGAGCGCACAGAGAAGCGAGGCGCCGAGCAGCCCGACCCACAGCAGGAAGGTGGAGGTACGCGCCAGATCGGTCCAGAGGCTGCCGCTCGAGCGCGCCAGGGCGAGCACCACCGCAGTGAGCTCGACGATCAGGACGATGGCGAGCGCGGCTCGAGAGGAGCACAGATTGGGAAGATAGAACGCCCCGACGGACGCGGGCGGCGATTCGCGGCGCGATCGAGCAGGTATGGCCGGCGAGGCGGGCACGGCCGCGACGGACGGGCTACTGGTTACCCGTGCCGCACGCGCTATCCATGTCCATCTTCGCGTCGACGCGCTCCTGATCGGCCTGCGCGTCGGAGAGGTACTGCCGGCCCCCATTGGAGTCCGTATTGTAGATTCGGCGAGCCGCGACGAGCTGGTTATAGCGATCCGTGGCCTTCTTGCACTGATCGGCGTGTGCGGCGGCCTCGTCCTTCTGCACCTGCCGCTGCGCCTCCTCCCGATTCAGCTCGGCCGTGATGCGCTTGTCCGATGAGTCCGGTTCCTGCTTCTGCTCCGCGACGTTCGAGGCGTGCTCGCTCTTGATGAGCACGGCACCGGGTGTCCAGCGGTCGCTGTACTGCACGTGTCCGTCGGCATCGACCCACTTCCAGATGTCGGCGCTCGCACTGGTGGCAAGTGCGCACGCGATGAGCGCAACGGCAATGGGCAGGCCATGTCGATACATAGCGCGACAGTATCGCGAGTCGATCCCAATACCTTTGAACAACGTCACAGCACGCGTGCCGAGAAACTGTGCGGTCCGTCACATAAAGTGCGAGTTCGGCATCCCCTGTAAGGACATCCAGGCTTCCGGCGCCCCGGGTGCCGCTACATCGTGTAGGCGCGCTCGCCATGGGTCGCCACATCGAGCCCCTCGCGCTCGTCCTCCTCGCTCACGCGCAGCCCCATCACCAGGCGTACGACGTAGAAGGCAACCGCGGCGACCACGGCGGTCCACACCACGACCAGGAGGACTGCTTCGGCCTGCGTCAGAAGCTGGCGCCAGATGCCGGGGTAGACGATCTTGCCGGTGACCCAATCGATCTGTCCGGGGCCGCCAAGCGCCGGGTCGTTGAAGATCCCGGTCAGCAGCGCACCGAAGATGCCTCCCACGGCATGCACCCCGAACACATCGAGCGCATCGTCGGCGAAGCGCCCCGTGAGCCTCTTCAATCCGGTTACGCCCCAGAAGCACACCACCCCGACGCCTAGGCCGATGACGAAGGCTCCGGGGATGCCGACGTTGCCGGCGGCAGGCGTGATGGCCACGAGCCCCGCCACTGCGCCCGAGGCGGCCCCGAGCATCGAGGGCTTGCCCTTCACGATCCACTCCGCAAACATCCACGAGAGCACCGCGCACGCCGTGGCGAGATAGGTGTTCATGAAGGCGAGCGCCGCAGTGCCGTTCGCCTCGAGCGCCGAGCCGGCGTTGAATCCGAACCAACCGAACCAGAGCATCGAGGCTCCGATCATGGTCATCGTCAAGCTATGCGGCGCGATGATCTCCCTGCCCAGGCCGATGCGCTTGCCGAGCAGCCACGCGCCGACCAGCCCCGCGACGCCGGAGTTGATGTGCACGACGGTACCGCCGGCGAAGTCGAGCGCCCCCCATTGCCAGATGAGACCGCCGGTTGCGCTGACCTTGTCGGCGGTTGCCGCCGAGGTGAATGCGTCGGGCCCGGGCCAGTACCACACCATGTGTGCGATCGGGCAATAGGCGAACGTGAACCAGATCGTGAGGAACACGAGCACCGCCGAGAACTTGATGCGCTCGACGAGCGCTCCGAGGATGAGGCAGCACGTGATCGCCGCGAAGGTTGCCTGGAAGCCGACGTACACCAGCTCCACGATCGGGGTGTTCTTGTCGAACGTCGAGGCCATCGAGAACGATCCGCTCGCTGGATCGAACGTGCCGCTCAGAAAGATCCGGCTCAGGCCGCCGATGATCGCGTTCCCCTGCGTGAAGGCGAGCGAATAGCCGTAGATGCACCACAGCACGGTGATCAGCGAGAAGCCCACGAACACCTGCATCAGCACGGAGAGCATGTTCTTGCTGCGCACGAGCCCGCCGTAGAAGAGGGCGAGCGCGGGTACCGACATGAAGAGCACCAGGGCCGTGGACGTGAGCATCCACGCCATGTCGCCCTTGTTCGGCACGGGCGTTGCGCTCGCGGCAGGCGCTGCGCTCGCTGCGGGTGCTGCGCTCGCTGCAGGCGCTGCGCTCGCTGCGGGTGCGGCGCTGACTGCCGGAGTGCTCGTCGCCTGCGCATCGGCGTGCGGAGCCCATCCCAGCCACAGCGCCTGAGCCATCACGGCCGCCAGAGCCCACCGGGCCACTCGCCGCGCGCGGATGCCGCGCGCGATGCGCTGCGGGTCGAGCGGCCGCGACGAGCGCGGCCCGTGAGTGGCTAGTGACATGAGCGTGTCTCTCCGGTTCGAATTGGGGAGTTATTCGGCATATCGTTCTCATCGCGCGCCCAAGTCCGCTGACGCAGGTCGGCGGGGTGCGTATGCTTGAGCCGAGCGCTCGAAGAGTGCAGAAATTATGCCATCAGTTTTTACTTCCGAATTCGCGAGATTGAGCGTGCCCGTGCGATGCTCATTGCACCGTTTCGGGGCCGCCGAGTGAGCCTGCGCATCAATTGAGGGCAATCATGGATCCGTTCCGAATCGATGAGATCGTCCGGCGTTTGCTCGAGAGCATTCCGCCCGCGGCGCGCAGCGTGCAGCAAGACCTCGAGACGAACTTTCGAGCGGTTCTGCGCACCACGCTCAGCAAGCTCGATCTGGTCACGCGCGAGGAGTTCGATGCGCAGTCGAAGGTGCTCGAGCGCACGCGCGCGAAGGCCGAGGCGCTCGAGTCCCGCCTGACTGAGCTGGAGAGGAGTCTCGGCGGGTCGGCATAGGTGCGGTGCGGGCATGGGGCCCGGCTCGGGACGCATCGCCACCACGCTGTGCCGCGGTCAGCTCGGGCTCGAAGCCCCGCTCGTGCAGGTCGAGGTGAACCTCGCGAGCGGGCTGCCGGCGTTCGTGATCGTGGGCCTTCCGGAGCCCGCCGTGCGCGAGAGCAAGGAGCGCGTGCGGGCGGCCATCGACAACTGCGGGTTCGAGCTTCCCTCGGGACGCATCATCGTGAACCTCGCTCCGGCCGATCTTCCGAAGGAGGGGGCACGATTCGATCTGGCCATCGCGCTCGGCATCCTCGCGGCCTCCGGTCAGGTCGTGCCGCAGCGCGCAGCCCACTGCGGTCGGCCCCGCGAGCTCTACGGCGAGCTCGGTCTGAGCGGCGAGCTCAAGCCCGTTCGCGGGCTGCTGCCAGCGGCAGCGCACGCCATGCGGGCGGGGCACCAGGTGCTGGTTCCCCGCGCAAGCCTTCAAGACGTGCTGGTGCTCGCCGAGCCGCGCGCCCTCGGCTGCGCGAGTCATTTGCTGGAGGCATGCGCGTGCGTGCAGGGCGAGGGCGCGCCCGGCCCGAGCGCGGCGCACGCCCCCGTCCGGGACTCAGTCGGTGCAGGCGCGGCGATGGATCTGCGGGAGGTCCGTGGCCAGCACCAGGCCAAGCGTGCCCTCACCATTGCAGCTGCGGGGGCACATAGCCTGCTGCTCGTGGGCCCGCCCGGCTCCGGCAAGAGCATGCTCGCACAGCGCCTACCGAGCCTCCTGCCCCCGCTCACGCGCACTCAGGCGCTGGAGGTCGCGATGGTGGCCTCGGTCAGCACCAGCGGCTTTGATCCTCGATCCTTTGGCAAGCGCCCGTTTCGCGCGCCGCATCACACGGCTTCGGCTCCGGCAATCGTCGGTGGCGGTGGGCACGCGCTTCCAGGCGAGGCGAGTCTTGCGCACCACGGGGTGCTGTTTCTCGACGAGCTGCCGGAGTTCGATCGGCGAGCGCTCGAGGCGCTGCGCGAGCCGCTGGAGACGGGCCTCATCGCGATCTCTCGCGCACGCGTTCGCACGCACTATCCGGCCGCATTCCAGCTCGTCGCAGCGATGAACCCCTGTCCCTGCGGGTATCTCGGCGACAGCACGGTCACCTGCCGCTGTACGCCCCGTCAGGTCGAGCTCTACCGAGCGAGGGTCTCGGGACCGCTCCTCGATCGGATCGACCTGCATGTCGAGGTAGGCCGGGTGCCTGCCAGCGAGCTCTCCGGCGATGCCGGCCCCGGTGAGACGAGTGCCGTGGTCGCCGCTCGGGTCGACCGCGCGCTCGCTCGGCAGCTCTCCCGCGCGGGCAAGCTCAACCGTGATTTGACCTCGCAGGAGCTGCGCGAGAGCTCGCGGCTGGCGCCGGCGGCGCGTGCGCTCATGGAGCAGGCGTTCGAGCGGCTGCATCTCACCGCGCGCTCCTATCATCGCGTGCTGCGCGTCGCGCGCACGATCGCAGATCTCGAGGAGAGTGAGGCGCTCGAGCCCGCGCACATCGCCGAGGCGGTGCAGATGCGCAGAGCGCTATAGCCGGGAGCTCAGACGGCCGCGTCGGCTGCCTCGGGCAAGCGGCCATAGCGGCGCTGCCGTCCGGCATAGTCGCGCAGCGCCTGATGCAGCCCGTGCTCGTCGAAGTCGGGCCACAGGCAATCGGTGAAGTACAGCTCCGCGTATGCGCATTCCCACAGCAGGAAGTCGCTGAGGCGCTTCTCCCCGCCGGTGCGGATGAGAAGATCCACGTCCTGCACCGGCACTGCGGAGTGGTTCACCTCGTTCATGATCCGCAGGAAATCGGTCGGCTCGTGCGGGGCGCTGGGCGGTGCGAGGCGTGCGGTCTGCAGGATGCTGTGGCGGGCGGAGTAGTCCACCGCGATACGCAGGTGCAACCTCGTTCCCTGCGCCGTCGTGCGCTCGCTGTGCTCGATCGCGCGCAATAGATCCGCGCTCAGCCGATCGCGCCGGCCGATGACGTTCACGCGTACCAGGTTCTCCGCGCAGTAGCGGGTTTCTCCGAGAAGGTAGCGGCGCAGGAGGCGCAGTAGCGCGGTGACCTCGGTTTGCGGGCGCCCCCAGTTGTCGGAGGAGAAGGCGTACAGGGTCAGGGTCGTGATGTCGGCGCGCGCGGCGGACTCGACGATGCGGCGCACGGCGCGAGCCCCTTGCACGTGCCCCGCCGTGCGCGGCAACCCGCGCCGCGCCGCCCAGCGGCCATTCCCATCCATGATGATTGCGACGTGCATGTGCGGTCACTCGCGGCGCATGGCTTTGATGACGGCCTCGATGTGCGCGAGATAGCGATTGAGCGCCTTGCGGCCGGTGCTCGTGAGGCGGTACTCCGACCGCGGCCGGCGCGCCTCGAAGGTCTTGCGGCAGCTGATATAGCCTGCATCCTCGAGCTTGCGGGCGTGGGCACTCAGGTTGCCGTCCGTCACGTCGAAAAGAGTCTTCAGGTCGTTGAAGCTGAGCGGCTGATTCACCGCGAGCGCGCTCAAGATCCCCAGGCGCACGCGCCCGTAGATCAGCCGGTCGAACTCGTCGGCACTGGAGTCCGGCACCGGATCCGAGGCGGGCTTGGGGGGTTGCCGTCCGAGCATGTCGAGGCGCTTGCGTGCGCCGGCCCTACTGTTCACGTCTGGTCCGTCCGATGATGATGCCGAAGGTCAGATGCAGGCCGCCGAAGCCGGCGCCCAGTGCGATGTTCGAGAACTGCGGTGGCAGCGCGATGGCCGCGACGCCGAGCGCGATGAACAGGGCGCCCATCACCGCGACCGGGCGCACGGTCATCGTGCTTGCGGCGACGACACCGCACCCGTAGAGCAGCAGCCATACTCCCGGAGCGCTCTGCACCGCCGAGTGCCGCCACAGCACGAACGTCACGACGGCGCCGGCAAACAGCGAGGGCGACAGGCAGAGCAGAAATTTTCGCGCGGGACCGCGATACAGGGCACTGTCGGTGGTGACGGCCTGATGCACCATCAGCACGCTGCCGCAGAGGAATGCGGCGACGCTGGCGGCCAGCCAGATGGCGAACCAGTGCCGGGCGAGCGCAGGTTGGGCGGCGAGCACCGCCGCGAGGAGCCCGACCGAGCCCATGGCGATGCCGGCGGAGCCAGGCACGGCGAGCAGCCCCGCAGCCTCGATCGAGGAGCGGATGTACTGCAGGGTTCCGAGGGCGTGCGCATCGAGCGCGACGGTGTTGCCGGGGGAGCGAGCGCGCCGTGCGGTCACCTTCTGCATGGCACAGGACTCTAGGCAGCAGCCCTTAGAGCGTCAAGTTCTCTGCGTCACAGAGTAGAGCGGGTCGCGCAAACTGCTTCCTGCGTCACAACCCCGGTGCTCGGCTCGACCCCGCGCCGCCCTCAGGGGGGCTGCCGCGCGCGGTCGGCGGCGGTCACGAGTGGCGCCCGCGGATCAGTGCTTGACCATTCCGACCATATAGTCCACCGCCTGGCGGATCACGCTGTCGGGGATATCCGGGCGACCCCCCTTGGCGGGCATGACGGCCCCGTTGCTCTGGAAGCCGTTGAGTGCGTGCTGGTAGAGCGTGGCCTTGCCTTCGGCGATCCGCGGCGCCCAGGCCGCGGCATCCCCGGCCTTGGGCGCCCCTGCGATGCCCGGGCCGTGACAGGTCGAGCAGACCTCCTGGAACGCCTGCATCCCGTTCTTGGGCACCGGCAGGGCCGTTCCGGCCTGCGCCGCGGGCTTGGTCTCGACGATCGCCAGAGCGGCGTTGTTCTGTCCGGCAATCGCCTCGCGCGCGAACGGCCGGATGCGATCCGCCACGCTCGTGAGGTAATCCGGCTCTGCGTAGACCTCCCGACCCTGGGTGTCGCGCGCCACGACTCGCGCGAACGCGAACAGCAGAATGGCGATCAGGACGAGCAAACCGATCACGAGGCTGAAGACATCGATGAAATGCGTATCCTGCTTGCTCACGGCCGGTCCGAGAAGCCAACCCTGGAATGGGCGGCGCAGTATAACGGAGCAGTGCGGCCTTTCGGAATGTGGCGCGCCCGACTGGATTCGAACCAGCGACCTGCAGCTTCGGAGGCTGCCACTCTATCCAACTGAGCTACGGGCGCGCGGAAACACGTGTGCGGATGGTGCGCCCCGAAAGTTTAACCCAAGTCCGCGGCCGGTGGCCGCTCAGCCCCTGTGGGGCCGCCGGTGCTCGAATGCGGCCAGATCGTCGATCAGCTGGATGAGCTCGGTGTGGTCGCAAGACTCATTGCCGCCACAGCTGCTGGCCCCGGCGCTTCCCGCATCCATCGAGTACTTGCCCGCGACGATGACGAGCGGCACGCCTTGGACGCGATAGCGCTCGGTGACCTCCTGGGCATGCTCGAGGCTTGCGTGCACTCCGAAGGAGTTGTAGGCGGTGCGGAAGGCGTTGGGATCGATGCCGTTCATCTGTGCCCACGCCAGCTGCTTGTCGAAGGTGTCCTGCTCGGTCGTGCCGATGAGCGGGTTGTTGTCGCGGTGAATGGTGTCGAAGGCCTTCTCGACCAGATCGTCGCGGCCGAGCGCCTCGAGCGTGTAGAAGAGTTGCGCGTGCAGGCGGTGTACCGGCCCCCACATGACCGGCACGCGCACGAACTGGATGTACGAGGGCTTCTGCTGGAGCCACTTCCGCAGATAAGGCTCGAGCGCGTAGCAATGCGGACAGCCGAGCCAGAATACCTCGAGCACCTCGACCTTGCCCGGTGGCGCTCCCGTCGGCTGTGCAGGCACGATGGCGTCGTAGTTGACGCCCGCCTTCCATCGGCCATCGGGTAGCTGCTGTCCGGGCGGCAGCGCGGCGAGTTGCTCGAGCGAGGTGGTGCCCGGTACCTCGTCGGCGGCGCCGCTCGAGCTTTGCGCCGCGCCGGAGGAGGTCGCGGCGCTCGAGCTGGCAGGCGTAGCCGGGGCGCTGGCTGCCGTACCGGTCGAGGCCGTCTGAGCCGACGAGGGAGACTCGCTCGAGTTGCTCGCAGTCTGGGGCTGCTCGCGAGCGCATGCTCCGAGGGACACCGCCGCAAGCAGAGCGAGAAGCGCGACGGGGCGATGCATCGATGCCCGATCAGCGCATGCCCTGGACGTAGGATGCGACGTTGCGCATGTCCACGGGAGTCAGGAGCTTCGCAATGGTCGTCATCATGGGTGCGTTGCGGCTCTCGGGCTTGTTAGGTGCGGCGCCTGCATAGCGCGCACCGCTCGCGAAATCCTGCAGCTGCTTGATGATGTACTGGGCGTACTGCGCGCGCAGCGCGGGATATCCGGAGGCGAGATTGCCGACCCCCACGGGTCCGTGACACGCGATGCACGCCGGGATGCCGCGTGCGGCATCGCCCGACCTGTAGAGCGACTCGCCCGCCTGCCAGTAGGAAGGGTCGGCCTCGAGGCCAACGGGGGTCTGCGCCTCGTAGTAGACCGCGAGATCGTCGATGTCCTTGTCCGAGAGCGCGGCCGACATCGGCATCATCACCGCGTTGGTGCGCACGCCTGCCTTGAACAGATGCAGCTGCTCGTCGATGTACACGGCATTTTGCCCGGCCAGGCGCGGCCATTGCGGATTGGTGCTGTTGCCGCTCGGGCCGTGGCAGGCGAGGCAGGTGGCAGACTTGGCGGCGCCGCCTTGCGCCGTGCCGTCCCCATAGGGAGCGAGCGTGAGGACAGGCGCTGCGGCGCCGGCGGACGCGGCCGCCGCGCCCAAAGCCAGCGTGCCGAGCACCGCGAGCGCGGAGCGATACAGATCGTGGCTCAAGCGGAACCTCGGGTCGGGTACGAAGGCCGCGAATTGTACACTAGGAAATTCGGGCCTTTGGCGTGGAGATTGTGGTCGTTCCATGAGCCGGTTCGGGGATGCGCGATTTTTGCTCGCGGTGGCTTCGGTGGCGCAGCTCCCCGCGGATCGGGGTCATGAGGTTGCCTTCGCCGGCCGCTCCAATGCGGGCAAGTCGAGCGCGATCAATGCGATCCTCGCCCGGCGTGCGCTTGCGCGTACCGGCAAGACACCCGGCCTCACTCGGCTGCTCAATTTCTTCGATCTCGGCGCGGAGCGCCGGATCGTCGATCTGCCCGGCTACGGATATGCCCGCGTGGCGGACCGGGAGCGAGCCGTCTGGGCTCCGCTGCTCGAGGCGCTTCGCCAGCGGCAATCACTGCGCGGACTGTTCCTGGTCGTCGACGCGCGCCGCGGAATCGGGGAGTCGGATCTTGCGCTCATCGAGTGGGCGGACCCGCGTGCCCGCCCCATCCATGTCCTGCTCGCCAAGGCGGACAAGCTCACTCGCAGAGAGGCAGCGGCAGCTCTGGCCCAGGCGCGCGAGAGGCTGCGGCACTGCGCCTCGGTGCAGCTGTTCTCGGCGCCCAATGGGGAGGGTCTTGCCGGGGCGCAGCAGGTGCTCGAGGAGTGGCTCGGCATGTCTTCGCCGACGCAAAAAAAAAACCCCGGAGGCCTCAGGCGAGGCCACCGGGGCAGACTAACCCGGCACAGGTCTCTTGAACCGGGTCTTTACCCGCTCAGGGAGGGAAGCGGGGAGTGCTGGAGGCACTCGAAAAGTTAGACGGAACCCCCTGGGTGAAGTTCCGCCGGGGGTCTGAAAAAGAAAATCTTCAGAATCAATGAGTTATATGTAGCTCTGTAGCTTCGGCGCTACAGTTTGAAAGCTCCTGTTACAAAGCGAACGGCTTGCCCGATGACTCAGAAGCTGAAGGTCAGGCCGAGCGTCCAGAGGTTGAGTCCGCCCGTGTAGGGCATGTTCGCATGCTCCCACTCCAGGCGCGGCGAGAACGATCCGAACTTCATCTGCCCGCCCAGACCGTACGCGAACTCCTGCCCGCTGGTGTCCACGGAGTAGAGCGGAGTGTTGCTGAGATCGGCGTTGCTCACGAGCTCCCAGTGCATGACTCCGGCCTTGGCAAAGAGATCGACCATGGGCAGCGGAACGTAGCCCATGGCATAGGCCGAGAACTCCCGCGAATCCACATGCGCAAACCCACCGGTCGCTCCCGGGCCGCTGAGCCCGACATCCTGGCTGCCGAGCGCCGCGTAGTTGATCTCCACGCCCAGGAAGTCCATGAAGCGCCACCCGGCGATCCATTTCGGTACCGGATTGTGAAGATGCAGGTTGAGGCCATAGATGTCGTCGAGCTCGACCTGGGTCGCCCCGACTCCGACGTACGGGCCGTTGTCCGCCCACCCAACGGGCGCGAGCGCCGTGAGGCTCGCTGCGAGCGCGATGAGCAATGGTGCTGCGTGTGCCAAGCGTCGCTTTCGCATGAATTCACCCTTCAGTGCGCCTCGTCCCAGTTCGCGCCGGTCCCCATGTCGATCCGCAGCGGAACCTTGAGTTCCGCTGCCCCCGCCATGCAATGCAGCACGGCGGCCGACACCGGGGCGACCGCGGCCGCCTCCACCTCGAGCACGAGCTCGTCGTGGACCTGCATGATAAGCCGAGCCGGAGCATTCTCGCGCCGGCACCACGCATCCACCGCGATCATCGCGCGCTTGATGATATCCGCGGCCGTACCTTGCATCGGCGCGTTGATCGCGCTGCGCTCGGCATACTGCTGCAGGGTGCGATTGCTCGAGCGGATGTCCGGCAGATACAGCCGCCGGCCGTAGACGGTCTCGACGAATCCCATCTCGCGCGCGCGGATGCGCGTGTCGTCCATGAAGCGCTTCACCCCGGGGTAGCGCGCGAAGTAGCGCTCGACATAGCGCTGCGCGGAGCCGCGATCGATGCCGAGCTGCCGCGCCAGGCCGAAGGGGGACATGCCGTAGATCAATCCGAAGTTGATGGTCTTGGCGAGCCGGCGCTGATCGGGCGTCACCGCCTCGGGCGCCACCCCGAAGACCTCTGCCGCGGTCGCCTGGTGCACGTCCCGGTCTTCCGCAAAGGCGCGCAGAAGGCCTTCGTCGCCGGAGAGGTGCGCCATGATTCGCAGCTCGATCTGCGAATAATCCGCCGCAACCAGCACCCAGCCCGCCGGCGCGATGAACGCCTGGCGGATCCGCCGCCCCTCGAGCGTTCGAATCGGAATGTTTTGCAGGTTCGGGTCGGAGGAGGAGAGCCGGCCGGTTTGCGCGACGGCCTGATGGTAGGAGGTGTGCACGCGGCCGGTGCGCTCGTTGATCTGCTCGGGCAGCTTGTCGGTGTAGGTCGATTTGAGCTTCGCGAGCGCGCGGTAATCGAGAATCAGCTTGGGCAATGGATACGAGGCTGCGAGCTCTTCCAGCACGTCCTCGGCGGTGGAGGGCTGACCCGTCGGCGTTCGCCGTGTCACCGGGAGCTTGAGCCTCTCGAACAGCACCTGTTGCAGCTGCTTGGGCGAGTCGATGTTGAGCTCGCACCCGGCGTGCTGCTGCGCCTCGAGCACCAGCTCGGCGAGCCGCGTGGCGATCTCGGCGCTCTGTGCGTGCAGCTTCTCGCGGTCGACGAGCACACCGTGCCGCTCCATGCCGAGGAGCACGGGCACGAGCGGCTGCTCGAACTGCTCGTACAGCGCCTGCAGGGCCGGCACGCTTGCGAGCTGGGGCCACAGCGTGCCATGCAGGCGCAGCGTCACGTCCGCGTGCTCCGCGGAGTACTCCGCCGCGCGCTCGAGCGGCACCTGATTGAAGCTCAGCTGCTTGGCGCCGCGGCCGGCCACATCCTCGAGCTTGATGGTCGTGAGACCGAGGTAGCGCGCGGCGGTCGATTCGGTGTCGTGCCGCGTGGCGACGCTGTTCCACACGTACGATTCGAGCATCGTGTCGTAACGCATGCCCGCGAGGCGGATGCCGCAATTCGCGAGCATGTGCGCCGCGAGTTTGAGATGGTGCCCGAGCTTTGCCCGCTCGGGGTCCTCGAGGATGGGGCGCAGCGCTTGCAAGACACGCTCGCGATCGAGCTGCCGCGGGGCGCCCGGCTCCTCGTGGCGCAGCGGAATGTAGGCGGCCGCTCCGGGCTCGATGCACAGGGACAGGCCCACGATCTCGGCGCGCATGGGGTCGAGGGCGGTGGCCTCCACGTCCAGGGCCAACAGCGGGCAGCGCCGGAGCCGCTCGATCCAGGACTCGAGCTGCGCCCACTCGAGGATCGTCTCGTAGTGATGCGCCGTGGCGGCGATCGGCTGCGCGGGGCCTGCGGGTGCCGGCGCCGCCTCGGGCGGCGGCTCCAGAGCCAGTGCAGGCTCGCGGCTCGCTCCCGGTGGGCTGCGCTCGCGGACGTCCTCGAGCTGCCGCAGCAATGATTTGAGCTCGTAGCGCGCGTACAGGGCGCGCAGCGCCTCGGTATCGGTGCGCGCGGGCTTCAGCGCCTCGAGCGTGATGTCGAGCTCGAGGTTCGTATTGAGCGTTGCGAGCTTGCGCGACAGCTCGAGCGTCACGAGCCCCGAGCGCAGGTTCTCGCCGACTTTTCCCTCGATCTGCCCGGCATGCTCGACGAGGGCATCGAGCGTGCGGTACTGGCCGAGCCACTTCGCCGCCGTCTTGGGCCCGACCTTCGGAATGCCGGGAATGTTGTCGGAGCTGTCTCCGACGAGCGCGAGGTAGTCGGCGATCTGCTCCGGGTAGACGTCGAACTTGGCCTTGACGCCTGCGCGGTCGAGCGTGGTGTTGCTCATCGTGTTGACGAGCGTGATCGAGCCGTCAACCAGCTGCGCCATGTCCTTGTCGCTCGTGGAGATGAGCACCGACAGCCCCGCCCGCGCGGCGCGGCAGGCGAGCGTGCCGATCACATCGTCCGCCTCGACGCCTTCGATGCGAATGAGCGGCAGCCCCAGGGCGCGCAGGATCGCGAACAGCGGCTCGACCTGCGCGCGCAGGTCATCCGGCATGCGCGGGCGGTGCGCCTTGTACTGCGCGAAGAGCTCGTCGCGAAAGGTGCGTCCCGAGGCATCAAACACCACGGCGATGTGCTCGGGGTGATGCTCCTTCATGAATTTGAGCACCATGTTCACCACGCCGAGCACCGCCCCGGTCGGCTCGCCGCGTGAATTCGAGAGTGCCGGCAGCGCGTGGAACGCCCGGTACAGATAGGACGACCCATCGACGAGGATCAGGGGGGGAGAGGTAGCCATCGGGAGATATGTCGAACGGCGCGAAGTATAGCGACCGATACCGTGATGCGCTCGGCCCGGGATGGCGCGGGCCCAAGCGCACGGCTCGCGACGGTGTCAACGCCTGCGGCAATGCCGCGCTATACGATGCCAGGACAGCATTCGCCGCGGGCCAGGGCATGCCTCGAGAGATCGCTTCTCAGCGGGACGTGGAATCAGCCATTGCCGCCAATCGCTTCGGCCTCGGCGCGCGGCCGGGCGATCTCGCGCAGCTCGCGCCCGATTCGCGGGGATGGCTCGCCGGCCAGCTCCGCGGCGCTCCGCCGCGAATTCTCGATCCGACTCTGCGCGGCTCGGCCGAGATTCTTGCAGAAAGCGTCGAGATCGTGCGCGAGCGCCGCGCGGATGCGGGAGCCGCGGTCAAGCTCGGCGAGCTCTACCGCCCCACCTACGTCGCCGAGGCCACCGCGCGATTGCGCGCCGCCGTCGCGAGCGATCGCCCCTTCATCGAGCGGCTCACGCAGTTCTGGACGAACCACTTCGCCGTCTCGGTCGACAAGTTCAAGGTGCTCGGCGTCGCAGGCGCCTTCGAGCGAGAGGCCATTCGCCCGAATGTGCTGGGCACCTTCAGCGATCTCACCCTCGCGGTGGAGCAGCACCCGGCAATGCTGCTGTATCTCGACAACGAGACCTCCATCGGGCCCGGCTCTCCGCTCGCGCTGCGCGTGGCGCGGCGCCGGCCCGACGCGCGTGTGGGGATCAACGAGAATCTCGCGCGCGAGATCATGGAGCTGCACACGCTCGGCGTGAACGGCGGATACACCCAGGCCGATGTCACGACCTTTGCGAAAGTGATCTCGGGGTGGTCGATCGGCGGCGGCCAGGGCCGGCTGGCAAGCGGAGCGCCCGGTCGATTCATCTTCCGACCGGAGTTCCACGAGCCGGGGCCTCAGGTGATTCTCGGCACGCGCTACGAGCAGCCGGGGATCGAGCAGGGCGAGGCGGTCCTGCGCGCGCTGTCGCTGCATGCGGCCACCGCGCGCCACATCGCGACGAAGCTCACCCGTCACTTCGTGAGCGATGACCCTCCGCCTGCGGTGGTGGAGCGGCTCACCCACGCGTTCATGGCCAGCGGCGGGGACTTACCGAGTGTCTATCGAGCGCTCATCCACTCCCCGGAGTCCTGGGGCGAGCCTCTCGTGAAGTACAAGACACCCTCGGACTATTTGATCTCGAGCTTCCGCGGCCTCGGGCTGCCGGTCGAGGGTCGCGGCGCGCTCGCGGGACTCGAGCTCCTCGGCCAGCGAACGTACTCGCCCGGCTCTCCGGCGGGCTGGCCCGACGGTGGCTCCGACTGGGACGGCGCATCGGCGCTGCTGAAGAGAATCGAGTGGGCCGAGCGGCTGGGCGAGCGCCTGGCCGCCCGGCTCGATGCACGCGAGCTCGCCGCGCAGCTGCTGGGCGGCACGCTCGGGGAGGGCACGCGCACCGCCATCGCGCGCGCGGCCAGCGCCGCTCAGGCGCTCACGCTGCTCCTGGCATCTCCGGAGTTTCTGCGTCGCTGATGCAATGGAGTTTATGCAGATGAAATCGACCAACCGGCGCGAGTTCTTGACGGCAAGCTCGCTCGCGGCGACCGGCGCGCTCATCACCTCCCGCGTGGTGTTCGCGGCTGCGGCCGCGGGCGCCTCGCGATTCGTGCTCGTCATCATGCGCGGGGCCGTCGACGGTCTGGCCGCGGTGCCTGCCTACGGGGATCCCGACTATGCGCGGCTGCGCGGGGAGCTCGCCGTGGGCGCGCCCGGCTCGGCCAAGGGGGCGCTGCCTCTCGATGGAGTACTGGGCCTGCATCCGAGCTTCGAGTTTCTCCACGAGTGCTACACCGCGCGCCAGCTCGCGGTCTTTCACGCGGTGGCGAGCCCCTATCGGGAGCGCTCGCACTTCGACGGTCAGGACGTGCTCGAGAATGGCACCCTGCGACCACACGACTCTCAAACGGGGTGGTTGAACCGTGCATTGGCCACGCTGCCGCGGCCGGCCGAGGTGGGACGGCACGAGCTCGGCATTGCTCTGGGGCAGAACGTGCCGCTCGTCATGCGCGGCCCGGCCGAGGTCGCCTCCTGGTCGCCCTCGCATCTGGGTGCGCTCGATGACGACACTCTGCAACGCGTCCAGGATCTGTATGCGAGCGACCCGTTGCTGTCGCACCGGCTGGCCGATGCGCTGGCCGCCGATGCGGTCGCATCGGGGTCGACCGAGATGGCGATGATGCCGGCATCCACGCGGGCCGCGCCGCCTTCAGTCAAGCCTGCGGGCGGACCGTACCTGGAGCTGGCGCGAGCGACGGCAGGCTTTCTGCGCAGCGAGGCAGGTCCGCGCGTGGCCGTGTTCGATACGATCGGCTGGGACACGCACGCCAACGAAGGCGGTGCGCAGGGTCAGCTCGCGCAGCGCTTCGCAACGCTCGATGCGGGCCTCAAGGTACTGAAGGAGCAGCTCGGTCCCGTGTGGCGCCAGACAGCGGTGCTCCTGGTGACCGAGTTCGGCCGCACCGCTGCCGTGAACGGCACGCGCGGCACCGATCATGGAACGGCGACCGCAGCCTTGCTGGTCGGTGGGGCGGTGCGCGGCAGGGTGATTGCGGACTGGCCCGGACTGTCGCAGCGCGCGCTCTATCAAGGGCGCGACCTCGCGCCCACGCGCGACTTGCGCTCGGTGCTCAAGGGCGTGCTGTCCGAGCATCTGCGCGTGCCGGCGCGCGCGCTCGAGCAGACCGTTTTCCCCGAGAGCCGCGCGGTACGAGCGGCCCGGGATCTCGTGGTGTGAGCCCGGCAGCAACTCCTACGAGGAGCTGCTCGACGAGGATGCGGGGCTGGCCGATGCAGAGGCGGAAGCGCTCGTGGGCCCTGGGTGCGTGACCACCTTCGTCTTCTTCTCCGGAAGATACAGCGCCCCCTTCTGACCGCAGCCCGCCGCTGCGAGCATGGCGGCGACCAGCATCCATCGAATGGTCGTGGTCGTACGCATCAGACGTACATCGGGCGCCGGTCGTTCAGCGCGATCCAGCCCCGCGCAATGCGGTAGATGAGCCAGATCGCGATGGCGATCATGCCCAGCACGAGCGTGGCAAATCCCACCAGCACGAGCATCAGTGGGATCGACACGGCGCTCACGATCACCCACGCAAGCAGAGCGAACCAGAACGTCCGGATCTGCCAGCGGAAGTGCGACTCGAGCAGCGTGCCGCGCACTGCCGAGCGGCGCGCGTAGTTCATGATGACCGCAACGATCGAGGGCAGCCCGAAGATGAAGTGCGTGACGATCCCCGCCGCCCCGACGAAGCCGATGAACGCCGAGAGGGCATGCAGTGCGTAGATCACGTGGGTGTAGGTCACCAGCGAGGGGTCGAGCACGGGCGCCGGGCTGGCAGGATTGGGAATCGTGTCCGTGGGATTCATGTGCTGCTCCGCTGCGGCTTCAATCCTCGAGCTTCTGCGCCACGCGGCGATAGGCCTCGCGGAACGGGATGCCCTCGGCGAGCACCAGGGCGTACGCCTGCTCGGCCGCGTGAATGGTGGGGTCGAGCTCGATGCGCTCGGTCCGGAACGATATGGCGGCGATCGCGGGCGGGAGGATCGCCAGGGTCCGTGCCGCAACGTCGATTCCTCGAAAGAGCGGCGCTTTGATCAGCTGCAGGTCCCGCTGGTACCCCGAGGGGAGCTTCGCGACGATGCCGAGCACCTCGATCAGGCAGGCGTGCTCGGCGGCGCTGTGCGCGCGGATCAGCTCGAACACGTCGGGGTTGCGCTTCTGCGGCATGATCGAGGAGCCGGTCGTGAAGGCCTCGGCGAGCTCGATGAATCCGAACTCGCTCGTCGAGTACAGCACCACGTCGGCCGCGAGGCGGCCCACGTCCTGCATGAGGATCGCGAGCTCGAAGAGCAGCTGCGCCTCGGCCTTGCCGCGCGAGAGCTGCACGGCCGTGACCGGCTCGTGCGGGCTCGCAAAGCCCAGCTCGCGGGTGGTCCACTCGCGGTCGATCGGCAAACCCGGCGTGCCGTAGCCGGCCGCCGAGCCGAGCGGATTCTTCGCGAGGCGGCGCTGCACCGCGCGCACGCCTGCGGCATCGTCGCGCAGCTCCGCCGCGAAGCCACCCGCCCACAGCTCCACCGTGCTGGGCATCGCCTGCTGCATGTGCGTGTAGCCCGGCAGAGCGGTGCCTGCGTTGCGGGCGGCCAGCGCATCGAGCGCAGCGGCGGCCTGCTCGGCCGCGGCCGCGAGCTCCGTGATCGCATCGCGCAGGTACAACCTCAAGGCCGCGAGCACCTGATCGTTGCGCGAGCGGCCGAGGTGAATGCGTCCCGCCGCCGGTCCGATGCGCTCGGCGAGGCGGCGCTCGAGCGCCGTCTGACCGTCCTCGTCGGCCAGCTCGATGCGCCACAGTCCGCGCGCGTGCTCGTCCGCGAGCGCCGTGAGGCCCGAGCGGATCGCATCGAGATCCGCGCGCGCGAGTAGCTGGCGCTCGCACAGCATCCGAGCATGGGCGATGGAGGCACGCACATCGTAGGGGACCAGGCGCTGATCGAGCACGGGGTCCTCGCCTGCCGTGTAGCGCAGCACGCGCTCGTCGAGCGCGCCGCCCTTGTCCCACAGCCGTGTCACGCGGGCTTCTGCTCGGCCGCGGTGAGCGCGTTCACGTCCGCGACGATCAGCGTGCCGGTCCCCTCGTTGGTGAAGACCTCGCCGAGGATTCCCTCCGGGGCTCCGTACGAGACGACGTGAACGCGCCGCACGCCCCCGCGGATCGCGCTCTCGATCGCGGCGGCCTTTGGCAGCATCCCATCGGTGATGCGGCCCTCGCGCCGCAGGCGCTCGAGCCCGTGCAGATCCGTGTAGGAGATGAGCGAGCCCGGATCGTCCAGCCGCTCGAGAATGCCCGGCGCGCCGGTGCATAGAATGAGCTTCTCGGCGCCGAGCGCCGCGCCGATCTGCGCGGCGACGGTATCGGCGTTGATGTTGAGCAGCATACCGTTCTCGTCGGCCGAGAGCGGGCTCACGACGGGCATGAGCGCGCTGTCGAGCAGCTTGCGAAGGACCGTCGTGTCCACCGCGTCGATGTCGCCCACGTAGCCGAAGTCCACCGTCTCATCGCTGTCGTCGAGCTTCACGGGCGGGCGCTTGTGTGCGCGCACCAGCCCCGCATCGACCCCGCTGAGTCCGACCGCATCGATGTTGAGGTCGCGACACAGCGCAAGGATGCGCGTGTTGATCAGCCCGTTGAGCACCATTGCGGTCACATCGATGGATCGCTCGTCCGTGATGCGCCGGCCCTGCACGATGCGCGTGGGTACCCCGAGCGCATCGGCAAGCTCGGTGAGCTGCGGTCCGCCGCCGTGGACCAGCACCACCCGCACCCCGAAGTTGTGGAGCACGCCGATCTGCTCGATCAGCGTGCGGGTTGTCGGGAGGTCACCGAACACTCCGCCGCCCGCCTTCACGACGAACGTCTTGCCCTTGTACAGGCGGATGTACGGTGCCGCGCTCTTCAGCGCGCGCACCGCAATCGCCTGATCCGCCTTATGCATCAGCACTGGTGACTTACCTCCCGTCCAACGATGTCAGCTCAGCATGCGGTGGAGCACGGCCATCTGCACGGACAGCCGGTTCTGCGCCTCGCGCAGCACGATGCTCCGCGGACCATCGAGCACCTCGTCGGCCACGGCCGTGTTGCGCCGGACCGGCAGACAGTGCATCAGGCGGCACTCCTGCGCGGCGCGTGCGAACCAGCTCTCGCGCACGCACCAATCCGTGAGGTGGCCCCGCAAGCTCGCATCCGCCTGCTCATCGCCATAGCACCGGGTCGCACCCCACTCCTTCGCGTACACGACGTGCGCGCCGGTGAGCGCCTCGTCACGGTCGGAAGTCTCGCGCACCGAGCCCCCCGACGCCGCCGCCGCCCGGCGCGCCTTGTCGAGCAGGGGCGGGGGGAGCTCGAATCCCTCCGGCCGGAGCACGACCACCTCCATGCCGCGCAGGGCAGCCATGTGCACGGCGGCCGCGGGCACGGCGAGCGGCAACGCGCGCGGGTGATAGACCCACGAGAGCACGAATCGGCCGCGCCGCGGCACGCCGCAATCCTCGAGTGTCTTCCAGTCCGCGAGCGCCTGGCACGGATGATTCGCCGCCGACTCGAGGTTCACGAGGGGCTTGTCCACGAGCTCGGCCATCGCGTTGAACCGCGTCTCGGCGAGATCCTCGCTCAAGCTCCGACCTTCCGCGAACGCGCGGATGCCGAGCGCATCGCAGTACGAGGCCAGCACCGGGATGCCCTCGCGCACGTGCTCCGCGGCCGTGCCGCTCATGATGGCCCCCAGGCGCGTCTCCATCTGGTAGGAGCCCTGCCCGGGGACGATGACGAAGGAGGTTCCGCCGAGCCGCGCCATGCCGGCCTGGAAGGAGGCGAGTGTGCGCAGCGAGGGGTTGAAGAACAGCAGCCCCAGGATCTTGCCGGCGAGCGCCCTGGGCTCCGGATGGGCCTCGAGCCGTCGCGCAAGCTCGAGCAGCCCGACGATCTCCTCGCGCTCGAGATGGGCCAGGTCGAGGAATCTCTTCACGGCGCGAGCCCGCGCAGCGCATCGCGCAGCAGATCCACGTGCTGCTCCTCGAGAATGTAGGGAGCCAGAACCCGCAGCACCTGCGGGTCGCTCGCCGTGCCGGTGAGAATGCCGCGCGCCAGGAGCTCCGCCTGGATGTCCTTGGCCGGGCGTGTCGTGATGAGGCCGGTGAGAAAGCCTGCTCCCTGGTGGCCCCTCACCGGGCCCACGATGCACTGCGCGCGCAGGTACCCCGAGACGCGCCGCACCTGCTCGAGCAGGCCCTCCGACTCGATCGCCTCGATCACTGCCTCGATCGCCGCGCACGCGAGCGGGCCGCCGCCGAAGGTGGTCCCGAGCGCATCGAGCTTGACGGCCGATGCAACCGTCGGACCCATGAGCAGCGCGGCACACGGAAAGCCGTTGCCGAGCGCCTTGGCCGTCGTGAGCATGTCGGGGGTGACCCCATGCAGATTCGCCGCGAACGGATGGCCCGTTCTGCCCATCCCGCACTGCACCTCGTCGAAGATGAGCAGCGCACCGGTCTCGTCGCAACGGCGGCGCAGCGCGCGCAAGAAGGGAGCCCCCAGATCGTAGGCGCCGCCGAGCCCCTGAATGGGCTCGACGATCACCGCGGCGGTGCGCTCGGTCACGTGCGCGCCGATGGCACTGAGATCGCCCCGCGGCATGAAGCTCACGTCGAAGGGTGTGCGAGGGAATCCGTACCACTTCTGTGCGGCCCCCCAGGTCACGGCGCCCGCCGCGGCCGTGCGGCCGTGGAAGCTGTGCTCCAGGGCGGCGATGTGCGTGCGTGGGCGCACGCGGAACGCCATCTTCAGAGCATTCTCGTTCGCCTCGGCGCCGCTCGACACGAGGAACACGCTCTGGAGCCCGAGGCCTGCAAAGCGCACCAGGCGCGCCGCCGCACGCTCGCGCACCGCCATCGCAACGGCATTGGTTTGAAACTGGCACCTGAGCGCCTGATCCGCCAGCGCTCGCGTCCACCTCGGATGAGCGTACCCGAGCGCCGCGACGGCATGCCCTCCGTAC
Organism: Steroidobacteraceae bacterium; assembly: GCA_035524075.1. Taxonomy (GTDB): domain Bacteria; phylum Pseudomonadota; class Gammaproteobacteria; order Steroidobacterales; family Steroidobacteraceae; genus JASHUC01. The sequence goes on from DATKPP010000019.1 coordinate 78,488, forward strand.
AGATCGAGCACGCGCTCGCCGCGACTGCCGTTGAGCCAGACCCCCTCGGCCGAGACCACCTCGAGCGGATAGGTCGCAAAGACGCGCGCGAGAACTGCGTGCGGGGGTGGAGTGCTGATCGAGGCGGCTGCGAGCTTCGCTGACATTTTCGTCCTCACGTCCATCCCGGCGCGGGAGCCTCGAGACCTTGGGTCTCGGGAAGATCGAACATCCTGTTGAGCCATTGCAGCGCCCCGCCGGCTGCACCTTTCACGAGATTGTCGAGCACGCACATCACCGCCACGGTGCGACCGTTCGCGGCGGCGGAAAGGTGTGCGTAGTTGCTGGCAACCACGTTCTTCACCCGCGGCGGCTCTGCGCTCACGCGCACGAACGGCGCGCGCGCGTAGAACTCGCGCAATGCGCCGAGCACGCGCGCCGAATCGAGCGACGAGCGCAGCGCACCCTGCACGGTGACGTGGATGCCGCGCACGAACGGACCGGAGCTCGGCACGAAGCTGAAATCGGCCTCGACGCCGGATGTCGCGCGTGCGCACGCGATGATCTCGGGCACGTGGCGGTGTGCGAGCGGGCTGTAGCTGTACACATCCGCGTGGCGCAGCGGATGGTGCGTGCCGTCCACGGCCTTGCGCCCCGAGCCGCTGCTGCCGGTGATGCCGCTCACGTACAGCGTGGGTGCCGTGAGGCCGAGCGTCAGCAACGGCACGCTCGCCAGCAGCACCGCCGTGGCAAAGCAGCCGGGATGCGCGACATGGGGCGTCGCAAGATGCTGCAGGTGCTCGGGTATGGCGCACGTGAACTCCGCGAGGCGGCGCGGCGCGCCGTGCTCGTGTCCGTACACGGCCCGGTAGGCATCCCCCGAGCGATAGCGAAAGTCCGCCGAGATGTCCACCACGCGCGGGTGCTTGCCGGCAGCCTGCGCCGCATCGAGCAATCCCTCGATCAGCGCAGCGGCGACGCCGTGTGGGGCGGCCGACAGAATCCCCGAGCGCGGCGCCTCCGCGAGCACGGCCTCGATCTCCCGGCGAGACTTGAAGTGAGCCTGTGCGTAGACGCTCTGCAGATGAGGGAAGGCGCCCGCGACCGGCTCGCCCGGCTTGCTGTCCGAAAGTGCCCCCGCGAGCTCGAAGCCCGGATGCGATGCGAGCAGGCGCAGCAGCTCCCCGGCCACGTAGCCGCTGCCGCCCAGCACGACGACGGGAACGCGGCCGCTCATGCCGCCGCGCACTTCGAGTCGAGTCCGATCGCCTCGATCACCCGGTCCCCGAGCGCAGCACCGCTCACCATCGCGTTGATGGCCGGTACCGAGAGTTGCCGCTCGATGATCTCCACGCCGACCTGATTGTCGGTGGCGGGGCCCGTCACGACGCAGGGCTCGATCTGGAAGCGCTCGCGCAGCAGCGTGACGCCGCCCCACGCAGCCACCGGGTCGTTGGCCGATAGAACCACGCCGGTCAGCTGCGCGCGGATATCGGGGCACTCGAGGATGGCATCGACCCCGTATGCGCCCAGGATGCCATCGCCGAGCTCGAAGACGATCGCATCGGGCTTCGAGCCGGCAAGCTCCGTGAGCATGGTGCGCGTGAGAGCCGGACCGTTCTGGCGCGTGCTCGTGACGACGCCGAGATCGGTGAAGATCATCGACTGGCGCGCGCCGGCATCCTCCATCGCCAGCACGTCACGCCGCAGGGATACACCGGTCGCCTTGAATGCATCGACGATGAGGCCGCGATGACGCATGCGGCTGACGATGGCGCAGGCCGCGGCGGTCTTGCCGGCCTCCATGCATGTCCCGGCCAAAGCGACGACCGGCACTCCTCGCGTGTCGAGCTTCGCATCGAGCGCGAGCGGACGGTAGCCGGCGCGCGCGGGCACACCGATGCGCTCGGCGAGGTAGGGGAAGTGCAGCACCACGCCGAGCACGCGGCAATCGAACGGCTTGCCCTTGTCGGGCGTCGCCGAATCGCAGATCCCGAGCACCCCTCCGATGTTGAGCATCTGGATCACATCCCCGGCGCTCAGCGAGCTGGGCACGTGGCCGGAGTAGCCGAAGAGCGCTTTGCGCTGGCCCAGCGCACCCACGACGATGTCGCCCTTGCCGACTTTCGCCATGCGACCGCTCGTGAGCTCGAGCGTGTTGTAGGTCGACTTGCTGGTGAGCACCTCCACCACGATGACAACGCCTTCCTCGGAAGGGATATCCGTCGAGATGCGCACCTCGTGCGACAGTCCACAGGCCTGCGTGACGGAGGCGATCTTGTCCACGACGATGGTTCTCATGAATGGCCTCCTCCCGGGGGCTGCTCGGAGCCGCCCGCCCGCCGGTGAAATACTCCGGGAAGCGACACGATCTTGGAGAATCCGAGCGCATCGGTCGCGCTCCACTCCCCGGCCGCCTCGCCATAGACGCCCTTCGATGCCGCCATCAGCGAGTGCGGCGAGTCGACGCCTTCGACGAAGGCGCTCCCGGGACGCAGCAGCACACGCACCTCGCCGGTGACCCGCTCCTGCGAGCTCGCGAGCAGCGCCTCGATGTCGCGGCACACCGGGTCGAGGAGCTGACCCTCGTGGACGAGGTCGCCGTAAGGCGCCGCGACCAGCTCCTTGATGCGCTGCTGGCGTCCCGTGAGCACGAGCTTCTCCAGCTCGCGATGCGCAGTGAGCAGGAGCTCGGCGGCCGGCGCCTCGAAAGCCACGCGGCCCTTGGTTCCGATGATGGTATCCCCGAGGTGGATGCCGCGGCCGATGCCGAAGGGCGCCGCGATCGCCTCGAGGGACTCGATCAGGCTCACCGGATCGAGTGCGCGCCCGTCGAGGGCGGTCGGCCGACCGCGTGTGAAGCCGATGCGATGCCGCGCGGGCTCGCGAGGGCGGCTGAAGGCCTCGCGCGTGAGCACCCACGCCTCATCCGGGATGCTGCCCGAAGAGGTGAGGGTCTCCTGGCCGCCGATGGTGACACCCCAGAGGCCGCGGTTGACGGAGTACGCCGCGCCGAAGGGCGGCACGGGAAGGGCGCGCCGCTGCAGGTATTCCAGCTCGCTCTGGCGCGTGAAGGCATGGTCGCGTACCGGCGCCAGCACCTCCAGGTCGGGCGCGAGCGTGCGCAAGGCCACCTCGAAGCGCACCTGGTCGTTGCCCGCCGCGGTGCAGCCGTGAGCGATCGTGCGCGTGCCCAGCTCGCGCGCGACATGCGCGAGGGTCTGGGCCTGCATCACTCGCTCGGCGCCCACGCACAGCGGATAAAGCTGTCCGCGGCGCACATTGCCCATGATGAGGAACTTGAGCACCTGCTCGAAGTACTCCGTGCGCGCATCGACCAGGTGGTGCTCGAGCGCACCGAGCTCGCGCGCGCGCTGCTCGAGCGTGCGTGCGGCGGCCGCATCGATGCCGCCCGTGTTGACGGTGACCGTCAGGATCGGGCGCGCGTAGTGCTCCGCGAGCCAGGGCACGAGGAAAGAGGTATCCAGTCCGCCGGAATAGGCCAGAACGATCGGCGTGGTGCCGGAGGTATGCGAGCTCATCGGTGGGGTCTCAGATGCGAAAGAGCGAGCGCAGGCGCTCGATGACCTTCGACTGCGCGCTCTGGCGCTGGGTGGCGATGAAGATGGTGTCATCGCCGGAGAGCGTGCCCACGACCTCCGGCCACTGCGCCTTGTCGATCGCGACGGCAACGCTTTGCGCGGCGCCGATGGTGGTGCGCACGACGGTCAGGCACGGTCCTGCGGTGCGGATCTGACGCACGAACTGTTGCAGCGTGCCGAAGTCCCCGTTCGCCCGGGTGACCTCATCGGGCGGCATGACGTAGTGGCCCCGGGCCTTGAGCACGCCCAGGTCGCGCAGATCGCGGCTGATGGAGGACTGCGTGACCTCGTAGCCGTCCCGCCGCAGCAGGCTCACCAGGTCGCTTTGCTTGCGCACGACGCCGCGGCGCAGGATCGCGACGATCGCGCTGCGGCGCTCGAGTTGCTGGTGGTCGTGAAGCACGCTGGCCCTGACTGATGCATAAATGTGCGTGAGCCGCGCATAATAATGCACGGCCCCGATCCGGTCAAACGCTGCGGGGGCGGCTCACCACTCCCCCGGGCCGAGCTGCACCTCGGTCAAGCCGGTCTCGGAGCCTGTTCGATCGAAGCGCCGCTCGATGAGGGAGAACGCCCCGCTCGGCTCGAGCAGCAGCACCGTCGAGCAGCGCGTGCCATAGTCGCGATGGACCACGAACGGCGAGGAGAGCGCACGCTCCCACTCCGGCGACAGCCCTGTTCGCGGAAGCTCCTCATGGTCGGCGGCGGGTCTGCGGTCCGCAAGCATCCTCAGGAGCTCATCGGCATCGGGCTCCGGCCTCGCATCGAGCCAGTCTCGAAACGCGCCTTGCACGCGCGTGAGCTTCGGCCAGGGTGTATCGAGCAGGTGGTTGGAAAGGCCGTACACGCCGGGCGGCAGCGCCCGCCCGAAGCGCTCCGCGCGATTGGATGCGTACCACAGGGCCGCGCCGTCGCTCACGAGCAGGTTGAAGCCGGCGTACTGGGCCGCGGAGCGCTCGAGCGCCCCGGTGAACGCCTCCGCGCTCGCGCTCTGCGCGAGGTACTGCGGAATGAGCTCGCCGCGCGAGGGAGCGCCCGGTGCGGAGCGCTGCATGTCGCGGTAGTTGGTGACGATGCCGAAGCGGCGCGCGCGATCCAGCCCGAGCCAGGTGCCGCCCGCCTGCAGGTCCCGGCCGGCGAGGATCTCGGCGCGCGCACCGCCTTCGCCCGCGATCCACTTGCCCAGCTGAGCGCTGGGGCGATCGTGAAATTCGTCGCGATTGGCCGCGACGATCAAGCGGTACCGCGCGTGCGACTGCCACGCGAGAACGAGCAGGCACACGGGGTGTCTCCGCAAGCCTCGAGGTGGTGAGGAGTTTACCTGCAGTTGCGCGGGCCGCGGCCGCTCACGCGCGCAGCGTCGCGAGTGGCACCGCGGAGCCCGCATCGAACCACGCTGCGATCAGACGGAAGGAGATGGCATGCGCAGGCGGCAGGGTCGGAGTGCCCGAGGCGATCTGCTCACGCGTGAACCAGCGCGCATCGGCAAGCTCGCCGCTCACGCGGATGCTCGAGTGCGGCGCGGCGACGGCGTGGAAGCCGAGCATCAGCGAGGACGGGAACGGCCAGGGCTGAGAGGAGTGGTAGTCCACTTGCGTGACGCGCACCCCGGTCTCCTCGCGCACCTCCCGCGCCACCGCATCCTCCAGGCTCTCTCCCGGCTCGACGAAGCCGGCAACCGTCGAATAGCGGCCCGCGGGCCAGCTCGGCTGGCGGCCGAGCAGCGCCCGCTCGCCCTCGGTGACCAGGACGATGATCGCCGGATCGATCCGCGGGAAGAACTCCTGCGCGCATTGCGGATTCGAGCAACGCATGACGTGGCCCGCGCGCTCCGCACGGGTGGGTGCGCCGCACACTCCACAGAAGCGATGGCGCCGGCGCCAGATGAGGATGGCGCGCGCATAGGCAAGCAGCCCGGCCTCGTCCGCCGCCACCACGCTCACGAGCGGCCGCAGCTCCTCGAAGCGCGTGGCGGGGGGCAGCTCCACGGCGCAGTCCGAACCGAGATCGACCAGCACGCACCGCGTCCCGCGGAACCAGCCGAGCAGCGTGAGCTCGCGCGAGCCGCCGCCGGTGCGAGCGGCGCTCTGCACGATCGGGTGATCGCCCTGCAGAAACGCGATGTGCACCTCGCCGTCGCTGCTGGAGAGCAGCTGCGCGCTTCCGCAGCCGATCAAGTAACGTGTGCTCGCGTCGGCGAGCGCCCCGGATAGCCATTCCGCCGCCTCGCGCTCCTCGGAGCGCCGATCGATGTAGGGGCCCGAGAAGAAGTTCGGGGTGTCGCGCTCGAGATTCATGACCGGCTCGCATTCTATCAGCGTGCACAGCCGCCGCCCTGCTCCGATGCGAGGGCTGCGCAGTACACGCATTGCGGCTCGATGAGCACCATCTGCTCGGCCACGTGCAGCGCGCCGCAGGCGGTGCAGGTTGCAAGCTTGAGCTCATCGCCGCGGCTGAGCGCATCGTGCAGATAGACGAGGTGCTCGAAGCTGATGTGAGCGGTGGGCACGAGCGCGCGGTAGGCCTCGAATGCGTCGCACAGGGCGAGTGCCTCCCCATATCCGCGGGACGGCATACCGGCGCGCTGCGGTTGGCCCGGCGACAGCGCGCCGAGCAGCGTGCACAGGCTCGCGACCAGCGCCGCCTCCTGCTTCAGGCGCGGCGTGCGCAGGAAGAACGCCGCCTGCTGCGGGGAGCGCCCGCGTGGACGGGAGAAGGCCACGGTGCCGGGACGATGCAGGTAGCTGCGATACAGCTTGCGGATACGATCGTCGGTGAGTCCCGTCCACGTGCGGATGGTCTGGGTGCGCGCCTCGTGGCGGATGAATCTCACGGCGAGATCCAGTCGCAGCCGGTCCCGAGTATAGCGATCGTCCGAGATGCGCATGCTGAGAAGGCTCCGACCTATTGCAATAAAAATATCAATTGATATAAAAATAGCAAAAGAGCGGCGGTCGTGCACCGGCGGCCGTGCCAATAACGCGTCGCAATGGGGAGAAATGCCATGATCGAGCTGCAGCGCGGGGCCCTCGAGAGCCAGGATGCGGCGTGGGCCGACCAGTCGTGGTTGCGGACCGAAAGCCTCGCGGCGCTCGCCGAGCTCAACGAGCAGTGCCTCGAGCTCCTGTGCGAGCAGGCCGCATCCGCCGTCACGGGCCGGCCGCGGCCGCCGCTCATGACGCAGCTCGAGCCCCTGTGGCGTGCTCTGGATGCCCCCGCCCGGCGCCGCGCCGCACGCTGTCCGTTCCTGCTCGTCGATGCGGGCCTGGAGCTGGGCTCGGATCGGCTGGCGAGCGGTGCGCTCGGGGTCCGGGAGCGCGACTGGGGTCGGCTCCCGGATCCGTTCTTCACCGTTGCACGCACGGTGTCCGTCACGCGGCTCGTGCTCGCCTACGCGTGGCATCTGGTCCGCAGCGAAGGCGCCGCCGCCCGGCTATTCCTCGGCCTCTCCCGGGTCTGCGCCGCCTCCTTCGCCGCGTGCACGTTGCGGCAGGTGATGCAGATCGCCGAGAACGACCCCGGCCTCATCAAGCCCCGCTGGCCCCAGCGGGTGCAGGTGTGGCGGGAGCTGCTGGGCGCCGCGGTCGGCGCCGACCCGCTCGCCCTGGAGCAGTCGCGCATGCGGGGCCTGCAGCTCCTGGCTGCCGACGCCCGGGCGTGCGAGCTCAAGGCTGCACAGCGTCCCCGGTGACCGGCCGCACGCCGTGTCAGATCCGCCGCGGATTGTGAAGCGGCCCGCAGTCTCCCGGGTTGGCTCATCGGGTGACAGGAGTAAGATCCAGAGTAGGATGCGTAGGCTGTCTGTGCGCTGCGACATCTGTCTGGGCGCCGGGCATTCCCGGTATAACTCGCACCCCCGTCGCTCGAGCGATCCGGGCTGCAATCGAAACCGAGAGAGGACAATCATCATGGCGCTGTGGAAAGAGCCGGTCGGACCGGCGACGAATCCCGCTCCCCCCAAGGACCCCGTGCAACGCGAGCCCGCGGTGGCCCCGGTCACCCCGATGACCCAGGACGTTCCGCGTCGACCGCGCGAGCGGGCCGACGCGAAGGAATCGATCATCGCCGCGGACATCACCATCGAAGGCAAGATCGAAGGCAGCGGCCATGTGCGCATTGCCGGCTCCTTCAAGGGCGATGTCCACGTTCAGGGCAATCTCACCATCGAGCCCGGCGCTCGTGTCACCGGTCAGGTGCGGGCCCACACCGTCACCGTGGGCGGTGAGCTCCAGGGCAACATCGATGCGGCGGCACGCGTCGAGCTGCTCGAGACGGGAATCGTCGCCGGCGATGTGAAGGCTGGCTCGCTCACCGTCGCCGCCGGCTCTCGCATGCGCGGTCAGGTCGAGTTCGGGTGGGAAGATAAGGCGCCGGCCAGATCCTTCGCAGGGAGCAAGGTGGATCTCGCTGCTTCATGAACACGGGACGCTTTGCGACTCCCGGCAAGACTCGCAGCTGCCCGCATTGCAAGGCGACGATCCTCGACAGCGCAGCGGTCTGTCCCGCCTGCCAGCACCACCTGCGCTTTGATTCCACCGCGCAGCAGGTGCAGCCTGCGCTGACACCTCTGCACGTCGAGGGGACCCTGCGCCATCCCTCGAACGGTGGAACGTGGGAGTACTCCGTGGTGCTGACCATTCGTGATCGGCGCGGTCAGGAGATCGCGCGGCAAGTGGTCGGCGTGGGCGCGCTGCAGCCGGGCGACGAGCGCGGCTTCACCCTCGCGGTCGAGGTGTTCAAGCCGGCAGAGGCACGCGAGCAGCCCAGGCCGCAAGCCGAGCCAACGCCTGCCCGCGTACCCGGCAGGCCACCGGTACCCCCGCGGGTCCCTGTACCGCCGCTCTCCGCCCCGGCGGTCGCCCGCCCGAGCCCGGGCGCCGCTCCCGCTGCGCCGCGCGCGGGTGCCCCGCTCGCTCCGGGCTCAGCTGCGCCCCCACGGTCGCCGGGGGGGTCCGCGGGGACGCCGTCCCGCCCGGCTACGACCGGCTCGTGGCCCATGACCCCGAGCCCCAACGCCCCCAAGCCGCAACCCAAGCGCAGCTGACCCGCACCGTCACCTGCTGCGTCCCGAGACGGGACGCGAGCGCTCCTGTGCTACCCTTCCGCGCCACCCTCGCTCCAACACCATGCAAGCGCTCTCGGTCCGCGGACTCAGCAAGACATACTTGAACGGCGTCGAGGCCCTGAAGGGGCTCGATCTGGATGTCGAGGAGGGCGACTTCTTCGCACTGCTCGGCCCCAACGGGGCGGGCAAGACGACCCTGATCGGCATCACCACCTCGCTCGTGAAGAAGAGCGCCGGGAAGGTGAGCGTCTTCGGACACGACATCGACCGCGAGCTCGAGGCCGCCAAATCCTGCATTGGCGTCGTGCCCCAGGAGCTCAACTTCAACATGTTCGAGACTCCGGAGACCATCGTCGTGAACCAGGCGGGCTTCTACGGGATCGCGCGCGCGAGCGCGCGCGAGCGCGCCGAGAAGTATCTGCGCCAGCTGCAGCTCTGGGACAAGCGCGCAAGCGCCGCCCGGTCTCTCTCGGGCGGCATGAAGCGCCGCCTCATGATCGCCCGGGCGCTGATGCACGAGCCGCGCCTTCTGATCCTCGATGAGCCCACGGCCGGCGTCGATATCGAGATCCGCCGCTCGATGTGGGAGTTCCTGCGGCAGATCAATGCCCAGGGCACCACGATCATCCTCACGACCCACTACCTCGAGGAGGCCGAGACGCTCTGCCGTAACATCGCCATCATCGACGGCGGCCGCATCGCCGAGCGCGATCGCATGAGCAGCCTGCTGCGGCGCCTGCATACCGAGGTGTTCGTGCTGAACCTGCGCGAGCCGCTCACCGAGCCCCCGCACCTGGAGGGCTATCCCACGCGGCTCGAGGACAGCCATACCCTCGAGGTGGAGGTCTCCAAGGAGCAAAGTCTCAACGACATCTTTCTGCGCCTGTCCTCGCTCGGCATCGACGTGCTCAGCATGCGCAACAAGGTCAACCGCCTGGAGGAGATCTTCATGCGCCTGGTGGAGGCACGTGCGGGTGCGGCCGGCTGATGATGGAAACGACGATCGAGACCCCGTCCACCCCCCCTGTGCGTCTGGGCCTGGTCCGCTGGGTCGGCTTCAAGACCATCGTGATCCGCGAATACGGCCGGATCGTGCGGATCTGGGGCCAGACGCTCGTGCCCTCTGCGGTCAACGCGACACTCTACTTCGTGATCTTCGGCAGCCTGATCGGCCGGCGAGTCGGCAGGATGGGGGGCTTTGATTACCTGCAGTTCATCGCGCCCGGCCTGATCATGCAGGCGGTCATCTCCAACTCGTACGCCAATGTGGTGTCCTCGTTCTTCGGCGCGAAGTTCGGCAAGTACGTCGAGGAGATGCTCGTCTCGCCTTTGCCCGACTGGCTCATCGTCGCAGGCTATGTGGCCGGGGGGCTGGTGCGCGGCATGCTGGTGGGGCTCGTGGTCACGGTCGTGACGCTGCTCTTTGCGCACCTGCGCGTGGAGCACGCACTCATCGTCACCGGGGCCGTGCTGCTCAGCTCGGCGGTGTTCGCGCTCGGGGGCTTCATCAACGCGGTGCTGGCGAAGAACTTCGACCAGGTCAACTGGGTGCAGACCTTCGTCCTGCAGCCCCTCACCTACTTCGGAGGGGTCTTCTACTCCGTGACGATCCTGCCCGCGTGGGCGAGGACCGTGTCCTACGGCAATCCGATCCTCTACATGGTCAATGCGTTTCGCTTCGGCTTCTTCGGCGTCTCGGACGTGGATGTCCGACTTGCGTTTGCCATGATGGTGCTTGCAGCGCTTGCGCTCTTTGCGTTCGCCGTCGCTTTGATGCGCCGCGGCAGCGGGATCCGGGAGTAGGATTCGGCGCCCACGCGGGCTTTGCGCAGAATGTGAGCGGTTTCGCGAACATTTTGACGTAACCCACTGCCGCAACAAAAATTTCACGTTTCTGTCACGGCGTGGACTTGCGCCAGCGCGAGGGTGCACGCATGAAGGCAGGCGATCTGAGCACCTTCCTCGCCCGCATCGATGCTGCGGAGTACGGCCTGTGCCGTCGCCTGAATTCGGGTGCGGCAAACTCCTCCCTGCGCCGTCTGTTCCGCATCGTCAGTCGCCTGGGCGATGGCATTGCCTGGTACGTGCTCATCGTGGCCCTGCCGCTCATCTACGGCCGCGGCGCTGTCCGGCCCGCCGTTGCCATGGCAGTGACCGGGATTGCGGGCGTCGCCCTCTACAAGGCGCTCAAGCGCACCTTCGTGCGCAAGCGTCCGTTCGTGACCTACCCCGGAATCGATTGCGCTGCCGCCCCCTTGGATTTCTACAGCTTTCCCTCGGGCCACACGCTGCACGCGGTGTCCTTCACGTGGCAGGCTGTTGCGCACTTCGGGGACCTCGCGTGGATGCTGGTTCCGTTCACCTGCCTGATCGCCGCCTCGCGCGTGGTGCTCGGATTGCACTACCCCTCGGATGTGGTCGTCGGCGCAGTGCTCGGCGCGCTGCTTGCGGCCGTGGGGTTGTCCTTCTCGTGATCCCGCGGCCAGGCTGCTAGCCCGCGGTGCGCGTCCTCTACCTTTCCGATGTCTACTTCCCGCGGGTGAACGGCGTCTCGACGTCGATCGCGACGTTCAGGGCCGACCTCGGCCGGGAAGGCATCGAGACCACGCTCATCGCCCCCGAGTACGGCCGCGACGGCGCGCCGGGGCCGTCGGCTACCAGCTCGGCCGAGCGCATCGTGCGCGTGCCCTCGAGCGGGGTGCCCGGCGACCCGGAAGATCGGCGCATGCGCTGGCGCTCCCTCATGCGAACGCTCGCGGCCATGACGCACGAGCGATTCGATCTCGTCCACATTCAAACACCGTTCATCGCTCACTATGCCGGCGTGCGGCACGCACGCACCCTGCGGGTTCCCTGCATCACGACCTACCACACGTTCTTCGAGGAATACCTGCACCACTACGCGCCGCTCCTGCCGCGCGCCGTCGGCCGTGTTCTGGTGCGGGCGTTCACGCGCTCGCAGGCACATCAGGTGGATGCGCTCGTCGCACCGTCCGAGCCCATGCGAGAGGTGCTTCTGCAGTACGGAGTCACGACGCCGATTCACGTGCTGCCCACCGGGTTGCCGGCGGATCGCTTTCAGCCCGGCGACGGCGCGCGCTTCCGGGCCCTGGCAAAGCTGCCGCCCGATCGGCCCTTGCTCCTGTACGTCGGGCGCATCGCGTTCGAGAAGAACATCGAGTTCCTCGTCGAGAGCTACGCCCGTCTGAGGCACGCGGCCCCGCAGGCCATGCTGGTCATCGCAGGAGAGGGACCGGCGCAGGGCGCACTGCAGCGGCTGGTCGGAAGGCTGGGGTTGAGCGAGGCAGTGCGTTTCGTCGGCTATCTCGATCGAGCTCAGGCCCTGCTCGATTGCTATGCCGCCGCGCACGCATTCGTCTTCGCATCGCGCACCGAGACACAGGGACTGGTGCTGCTCGAGGCGATGGCTCAAGGCACGCCCGTCATCTCGACCGCCTCGCTCGGCACGCGCTCGGTGCTCAAGCCCGAGGCCGGAGCGATCGTGGTGCCGGAGCAGGCCGCGGAGTTCGCGGCGGCGATGCTGCGCGTCCTGAGCGACGCAGAGCTGCGCGCCGAGCTCGCTGCCCGCGCGCGCCGCTATGCCGAGTCGTGGTCATCGCTCGCGCTCGCGCGCGCGCTCGCCGAAGTCTATCGCGCAGTTTGTGAGCGCCGCGCCGGCCGCGCACCGCAGTCGCACCGCGCCGCATCCGGCGCTGCGAATCTGCCGGATGTCGGCGCGCAGCGACACTGAGACGCTCACTGCCGATGCGTGCCCACGGGCGCGGATCCCATCCGCCGAGTTTGAGCTACACTCCGACTCTCGGGGTGGGATCGGGTGCGGGACAGGTATGGCCAAACGCGCACTGGTGGTCGACGACTCGAACGCAGCACGGACGCTTCTCGCGCGGATGCTGCAGAAGTACGAGATCGAGGTGGACAGCGCCGAGAGCGCCGAGCAGGCGATCGACTACCTGGGGCACCAACGCCCCGATGTGATCTTCATGGATCACATGATGCCGGGCATGGACGGCCTGCAGGCCGTCCGAACGATCAAGGACAATCCGCGCACGGCCACGATTCCCATCATGATGTACACCTCGCAGGAGGGCGAGCTGTACGTTGGACAGGCGCGCGCGCTCGGAGCCGTCGGGGTGCTGCCGAAGCAGATCAAGCCTGCAGATGTCTCCAAAGTACTCTATCAGCTGCATCTGCTGCCCGATCGACGCACCGAGGAGCAGCACACCTTCCATCGCATCGAGGCCGACAACGACAGCGAGCGCGAGAGTGCGCCAGTGCCTGCTGGCAAGCCCTTGACCGAGACCGCCTTGCGTGAGCAGTTCGCGGAGCTGCGGCGCACGCTGGTCGCAATGCTCGACAGCCACGCCGAGCGCAACAAGGTCGAGCTGCCGGCAATCATCGAGCAGGCGCTCGGGCAACAAGGCAGCGCTCCGGCGGTCCCCAGGCGTCAACGGCGGGGCTGGAGCGAGCTGATCGCCGTCGTTGCGGGCGTCATCGCGCTCGTGAGCCTCGGGTTCGCCATCGAGCAGACGCTCGAGCGACGCGCGCTGCTGGCCGAGATTGCGCGCCTCGGGAGCGAGGCGCGCCGCCCGGCCCCTGCGCCCCCCGTCTCGCAGGCGCCGGCGCGCGCCCGATCTGCCCCGGTCGTCGCAAGCGCAGCCCCGCGCAGGGCCCCGCTCGTCAAGCCGATCGTCCAGGTGGTCCCGTATGGGGAAGATGCCCTCGGCGGCCCGCGGCTCGAATCCCTGCGGCAGCTCCTCGATCGGCTGCTGGCGCAGGGCTATCGGGGCACGGTCGATATCAAGGTCTTCCCGGGACGCTTCTGCCTGGTCGGTAATCCCACCGAGGGATTCTCGCTGGCGCCCGACGAGAGCGCGTATTCGCAGTGCGATTTCGTGGGCAGTGTGCCGGACGACTCGATCCCACAGCACGTATCGGTGGCCTTCGCCGATCTGGCCGGCGAGGTGCGCGCCGCCTCGCACGGGACGGTCGACGTTCAGGTCTCCCCTGGCGAGGACGCATCGACCCTCGTCGCCTATCCGCCCATATCGCAGTCGCTCACCGCGGGTGAGTGGAATCGCTCCGGCAGCGCCAACAATCGCATCGAGATCCGCGTACGCTGAGCCTGGACGAGAGCTTTCGCCCTCCGTGGTGGCTCTCGGGTCCCCACCTGCAATCGATCCTGCCCACGCTCTCCATCCGGCGCCGCCGGATGCAGAGCGCGTTCGCGCCCCTGCTGCACGCAAGCCGCGCGATGGTGCTGGATTGCGGGGCCGGCGTGCGCCTGCAGGCGTTCCACGCCATTCCTGCTCCGCCGCCCGGGAAGGCCGCAGCGGCACCGCGTCTGGCGGTGCTGCTGCATGGGTGGGAAGGCAGCGCCGACTCCATCTACGTCCTGTCGCTCGCCTCGCAGCTCTTCGCCCGCGGCTTCGAGGTGCTGCGCCTGAATCTGCGCGATCACGGCGCCACGCACCACTTGAACCGCGAGCTCTTTCACTCGTGCCGCCTGGCCGAGGTGGTCGGTGCCGTCCGCCACATCCAGTCGCTCTTTCCCGCCAAGACGCTGCACCTCGCCGGGTTCTCCCTCGGCGGGAACTTCATGTTGCGGGTGGCTGCACAAGCGCACATCGCGGGTCTGCGCATCGCCAAGGTGCTGGCGATCTCCCCCGTGCTGGATCCCGCGGCGACGCTCCACGCGCTCGAGACGGGCTTCAGCGCCTACCACGGGTACTTCCTGCGCAAGTGGGGCCGCTCGCTCGCGCTCAAGCAGGCGGCGTGGCCCGAGGACTACGACTTCAGCGCTCTGCGTGGCATGCGCAGCGTGCGCCTGATGACCGCCGAGCTGGTGCGCCGCTACACCGAGTTCGCAAGCCTCGAGGAGTATCTCGACGGCTATGCGATCGTGGGGTCCCGGCTAGCGCCTCTTGCCGTGCCAGCGACGATCATCATCGCGCTCGACGATCCCATCATCCCGGCGCGCGACCTCGAGCGCCTCGCGCCCACGGCAAGCCTGCGCGTGATCGCGACTCGGCAGGGCGGACACTGCGGTTTCATGGAGCGGATCGGCGCTCGTACGTGGGCGGAATATCGGGCGGCTCTCGAGCTCGACCTACCCGCGACCCCGGAGGCCGCCACGCTCAGGTGCGACGCTTCTCCTCGAAGCTGACGATGGGCTCGCCGCTCGTCACGACCAGCTCCCCGTCGATGACCGCGCCCTTGGCGATGGCAATCGTCCGCGCGCTCACGCGTCCGCGAATGACGGCCGTGGCGCCGATCTCGAGCTTATCCTCGACACTGAGCGCTCCGACGATCTTGCCTGCAATCACGGCGCGCTCGGTCCGGATCTCGCCTTCCCACTCCGACCGCGCGGCCATGTTGAGGGCACCCCTGACATGGCCGTCGCCGCGGATCGCGCCACATACCGCAAGCGCACCCACCGTCTCTACGTCCCCGGTGATCCTGCAACCTTCGGCCAAGAACGTGGGCGATCCGCCCAGAAAATCGAGCAGGCGTCGTTTGGGTGACTGGGTCATACGCTGATTATCGCATTCGATCCCCGCGAGGCTGCGAGCTTGGCAGAAAGCGGATGCGCTCGTCAGGAGCTGACACTCCGCGTCAGCGTGATCGAGCGCACGCTTTGCGGCTAAGTGCCTGTTTTCTAAAGCGCGCCGACTCTGGCATGCGGCTTGCTCCTTCCAGCTCAGAGCGGCGTGGTCTCGCGCGCCGCGCTGACAGACTTGCGACAGATTGCACCGCTTGTGCGCTGTCGAGGGAGTGCTGGAGGCTTCAAAGCATTGCGAACAACTTCCCCGGTGTTCGCTCTTCGTGACGCCGCGATGCGTTTCCCCCGCTCGCGGCGTTTTTTTTGCTCCGCCTCACCCAACCCGCACGCCTGCGCTCAGGCCTGGGCTGTTTGAGATCGGGTACGCCGCTTGAAGTGTGGCACGAGGGGCTGGAACGCTAAACTGGCTCTGCCATGAAGCGCCTCGCCCCCCTGCGTGCCGGCACGCGCTCGCTCGGTCCGGCTCGCCACGATTCCGTGCTGCCGGTCGCCGCGAGTCGTGGCCTCGTTCGCGAGAAGGTGCTTGCCAACGGGCTGCGCGTCATCGTCTGGCCGACGCGTCAGATCGCGCATGTCGCCCTGCATAACTGGGTGCGGGTGGGCAGCCGCAACGAGACCCCCGGGCTCACCGGGCTCGCGCATTTCTTCGAGCACATGATGTTCAACGGGACCCCGCGCTTTGCGCCGGGCGAGTTCGACCGGCTGATGGAGGCGGCGGGCGGTGCGAGCAACGCCTTCACCACGGGGGATGTGACGGTCTATCAGGACTGGTTCCCGCGGGCGGCTCTAGAGCTCGTCCTCGAGCTCGAGGCCGACCGGATCGCCCACCTCAGCTTCGTCCCGGACGTCATCGAGCGCGAGCGACGCGTGGTCGCCTCCGAGCGCCGCCTGTACGTGGAGGACAACAACGCGGGGCTTCTCGGCGAGCGCGTGCAGGCTGCAGCATTCACGACCCATCCCTACCGGTTCCCGACGATCGGCCTGCCGGCGGATATCGCCGCCTGGCGGCTTCCCGACCTGCGGCGCTTCTTTCACGACCACTACGCTCCGAGCAATCAAACGCTCGTGCTCGCCGGCGATATCGAGCCACAGGAGGTGTTCGCGCTCGCACGCACTCACCTCGGGCGCATCCCCGCGCGCGAGCCTGCGCGGGCGCTCCCCGCGCGCGAGCCCGCACAGCTCGGCGAGCGCAGCGTCACGCTGCGGCGCAAGGGTCGCACGCCGCTGCTGCAGTACGCGTACAAGGCTCCTGCGGCGCGGGATCCGCGCGGCGCGGCGGTGCGCCTGCTCCTCACGATGCTCGTGGAAGGGGAAGCCGCGCGACTCAATCGACTGCTCGTCGAGCAGTTGAAGCTCGCCGTGGAGGTCGGCGGCGAGTGGCACGAGGGTTTCGATGCGGGTCTGTTCTGGCTGCATGTGACCCTCCCCGAGGGAGGCAGCGCACGCGCCGTGCGCGCCGCGCTCGATGCGGAGCTTGCGAGCCTCATCGACCGTGGGGTCAGCGCGGCAGAGCTGCAGCGCGCGAAGTCTCTGGCGAGCGCCGCGCATTTTCGCCACCTCGCCACCCTCGACGGCAAGGCTCACCTGCTCGGAGAGTACGCCGTGCTGCGTGGGGGCTGGCGCATGCTGTTCGATGCGCCCGCGCGCTACGCCGCGCTCACGCGAGCGCACGTGCAGGCGGCCGCGCGGACACTGCTCGATCCGCGGCGGCGCACGGTCGGACAGCTCATTCCAATCGGCGGCCGCCAGCCGTGAGCTCCTCCAGGCGTCCCAGGCGCAAGTCGGGATGGGCCGCCCCGCGCGAGCCCGCAGCTGCGGCACCCGCGCGCGAGCTGCGGATACCGCTGCACGGGAGCTGGACGCTTCCAAACGGCGTGCGCCTGATCGTGGTGCCGTGTCGCGACGTGCCGCTGGTGGCGTTTTGCGCCGTGCTGCGCGGCGGGGCGCGCCGCGATCCGCGCGGCAAGCCCGGAGTGAGCGCGCTCTTTGCGGGGCTGCTCGGCAAGGGAGCTGGAGCCCGCGACAGCTTTGCGTTCGCCGATGCGGTCGAGCAGTCCGGAGGCAGCTTCACCGCCGCCGCCGGGGCCGATCAGATCGTGGTGAGCGGGCAGTTCCTGGCGGGCCATCAGGGACGCATGCTCGAGCTGCTCGCCGCTGCGCTGCTCGCGCCGCGCTGGTCGCACCTCGAGCTCGACAAGCTGCGCGCGCGGCACATCGAGTTGATCAAGGCGGCGAAGGACACCGATCCGGCGGAGCTGCTGGGCACTTACGGGCGCGCATTCCTGTTCGGCACCCACCCCTACGCACGCCCGGTCACCGGGAGCGAGGAGTCGCTCGCCGCGGCATCGCTCGCGGACATCCGGCGCTACTACCGCTCGCACTGCGGCGCGGACCGCCTCGCACTGGTGTTTGCCGGCGATGTGGATGCCCCACGACTGGCGCGCGCCGCCGCCAAGGCCTTCGGCAGCTGGCGCGCGGCCGCCAGCCGCGAGCCCAGGCTGCCCACGCCGCGGGCGCCGCGCCGTCGGCGGGTGCTGCTCATCGACTGGCCGGGCGCGAGTCAGAGCTACTTCTGGATCGGCGGTCTCGGAGTGGACAAGCGCTATCCCCGGCGGGCGGCGCTCGACCTCGTCAACATGCTCTACGGCGGGCGCTTCACCTCGCGGCTGGTCGAGGCGCTGCGCACGCGCTCGGGACTGTCTTACGAGGCGGCCTCGAGCTTCTGGCGCGGAGCTGCGCGCGGGGAGTTCGCCATCCGCTCGCTTGCGCCGGCCGAGCGCACCGCCGAGGCGCTCGATCTCGCACTATCCACGCTCACTCGTTTGAAAGCGGAGGGCATCTCGCAGGAGCTGCTCGAATCGACGCGCGCGTACGCGCTCGGTCAATATCCGCTGGGCTTCGAGACCGCCGCCGACTGGGCCGCGGCCTTCGCCGAGCTGGAGGCTTACGGCCTGACGCCCGCCTACATCGATGGCTACGAGTCCGCGCTGCGCGCCGTGACGCTCGACGATGCGCATCGCGTGATCGCCGAAGCCTTTCCGGATCCGGCCCGCACCACGCTCGTGCTCATCGCCGATGCGGCCCGTGTCCGCGCCTCCCTCGCGGCGTACGGGCCGATCACCGAGATGCCCCTCGGTCGACCGAGCTTCGCGCCACCGGCCGCGCGCCGGCGCTAGAGGCTGCCCGAGCGGGTGGCCGCCGCAACCGTCGGTGCGGCCTGCATCACTGCACTGAGGTTCTGCGAGACATAGTCCGCTTGCGAGAGGGCCCGAGCCCGGCCCATGTCCTCGGCGGCGCCTGACGGCTGGCCCTGGAGCAGCTTCAGAATGGCTCGATTTGAATAGGCGAGCGCCACTTCCTCGTTGTGCGCCAGGCGCGAGAGCATGGTGGAGCTCGACAGGTCGAGCTTCGCATCGCGCAGCGCCTCGTCGCAGGCCGCATGCGCGGCGCCGAGATGTCGCGTCATGATATAGGCGACGCAGAGGTTGGTGCTCGCCGAGACCTCGTCGTCCTCGAAATGCGCGCGATGGCTTGCGAGCTGCTGGATGACCAGCTCGTAGCGTCCCGTGATCAGATTCTCGCCTTGCACGCCGTCGGCGTAGCCCGACAGCACCAGCTGATGCGCCGGGGCTTGGGCGCGCGCCGCCGAGCCCAGAGCGAGCGAGCCGACCATCATCAAGCCGAGCGCCTTCGGTCCCACATTCTTCAATATCCGTCTCATCGCTATCTCCTCGATTGCATCTGACGAAGCGCCCTGCCTTTGGCAAGGCTCGCCGTCAAGATAGAAATCGCGGGCGCGTGCGACAAACGAAAAGATTTGGAGCGATGGTTGATCGAGGCTCAACGCTCAGCATTTGCAGCGTAGCGTGTGGGCGCGGTGCCGGCGACGCTCATTTGAAGGTCGGCGTGCTCGCTCGCGGTGCGTGGCGGTGCGCTCTCACCGCTCGCGGGCAGGCGTGTGCAATTGCGGAGCATCCAGTCGGTCATGGCGAGCACCTCGGGACGCTCCGCGTCCTTCACGCGGCTCACCAGGAAGTAGTCATCGTCGGTGGCGAGCTCCACCGGGAAGATGCGTACCAGTCGGCCGGTGTCGAACCACGCGCCGCACAGCGCCTCGGGAACCAGCGCGATGCCGACGCCGCGCTCGGCGGCGCGTACGACCGCCACCATGGTGTCGAGCTCGATCACGTTCTTCGGCTCGGGCTCGGCGAGTCCGACCTCCTGGGCCCAGCTGTTCCACGCGAACGGGCGCGACCGGTGCACGATGAGCGCCATCTCGCGGAATACGTTCGCGCCGAGCCGCGCAACCATGCCGGCATGCTGCTTCGCGCACACCGCGACGAGCGAGAGAGAGAACAGCCGCGAGACTTCGAGGCCCTGCGGCACCGAGTCGGTGAGCAGCACCGAGAGGTCCGCGCTCGGGGGATGGCTCACCGGGCGCGGGTCGTGCGTGTCCACCTGGATGTCCACCTCCGGATGCGCGTCGCAGAAGCTGGCAATGCGCGGTATGAAGAGCTCCGTCGCGAAGAACGGCGGCAGCAGCATGCGCAAGGTGACGCGACGGTTGCGGCGCGCGATGCGCGCCAGGCTGCGATCGACCGCCTTGAGCAATGGGGCAATCTCATCGAACAGGGAGTGACCCGCCGGGGTGAGCGCGACGGCGCGGGTCTTGCGCTCGAACAGGCGCACGCCGAGCGCATCCTCGAGCTCCCTCATCTGATGACTCACTGCCGAGGGCGTGAGAAAGAGCTCGTCGGCCGCGACCTTGAAGCTGCGGTGGTGAGCTGCGACGCAGAATGCGCGCAGATTCTTCAGGTGTGGCGGTCTCGACAGTTGCATGAGGCGCTATGTTTTGCAAGATCCATGCCGCCTGATGCGACCCGCGAGGCGCTCGGTTGCGGCGCGTAGGCGGTGGAACCCCGCCGGCTGCCTCCCCTTGGGGACGAGGCGCCGCGGAGTGCACCGCGACGGCGCAGCGCCTATTGAAATCGTGTCCGCCGCGTCCCCATCATGGTCGGCTCACTTCGAGGCGAGCCAGATCCCCATGGAATACCGTGATTACTACCAGGCACTGGGCGTTGCACGCACCGCCACGGCCGAGGAGATCAAGAAGGCCTACCGCAAGCTCGCTCGCAAGTACCACCCCGATGTGAGCAAGGAGCCGAACGCGGAGGAGAAGTTCAAGGATCTGCAAGAAGCCTACGAGGTGTTGAAGGACCCGGAGAAGCGTGCCGCCTACGATCAGCTGGGCGCCGAGTGGAAGCAGGGCGAGCAGTTCCGGCCGCCTCCGGACTGGGGAAGCGGCTTCGAGTACCGGGGCGGAGGCGCCGCCGGGCCCGAGTCGCACCAGTTCGAGTTCGGCGGCGACGGCGCGGGATTCAGCGATTTTTTCTCCTCGCTCTTCGGCGGCGGCTCGGCGAGCCCCTTCGCCCGGGAGGCCCGCGGTCGCGGTCGCGGCGGGCGCGACCACCACGCGCGGCTCGATATCGATCTGGAGGAGGCATTCCAGGGAGGCACCCGAACCTTGGAGCTCAAGCGGCCTCGAGTCACGGCAGACGGTCACCTCGAGCTTGCAACCCACACCGTTCGTGTCGCGATCCCCGCGGGTGTGACCGACGGACAGCTCATCCGGCTGTCGGGCCAGGGAGAGCCCTCGGGCAGTGGCGGCGCGGCCGGGGATCTGTATCTGGAGGTGCACGTGCGGCCTCACCGCCTGTATCACCTCGCGGGCCGCGATGTGACGCTCACGCTGCCCGTTGCGCCCTGGGAGGCCGCACTCGGCGCCACCGTCACCGCGCCAACGCTCGGCGGTCCGGTGGAGCTCAGGATTCCCGCCGGATCGCAGGCGGATAGCAAGCTGCGCCTGCGCGGGCGCGGGCTGCCGGGCCAGCCCGCGGGCGATCAGTACGTAGTGCTCAAGGTCGTGCTGCCGCCGGCAACCACGGCGCAGGCCCGCGAGCTGTACGAGCGCATGCGCAGCGAGCTCGCGTTCGACCCGCGCGCCGGCTTGTAAGGACCACTCACATGATCGACAGCATCAATCGACTGGAAGTGCGGCTCCTCGGCGAGGGCGACTGGATTCAGGTCGAGACCCTCTGCCGCCTGTGCGACCTGACTCTGGAGGCGATGACCGAGCTTGCCGAGCTCGGCATCGTCTCGCCGCGCGGATTCTCCCCGCGCGAGTGGCAGTTTCCGGCAACGGCGCTCCCGCGCCTGCGCATCGCCGGACGCCTGATGCGCGACCTGGGACTCAACGCGAGCGGCGCGGCGCTGGCCGTGGAATTGCTCGAGACTCAGGAGCGGCTCGAGCGCCGCCTGCGCGAGCTCGAGCGCCATCTCTACATGGCGACGGGATAGGAGCCGCTCTCGAGGTACTGGCGCTCCTCCCGGGTGCTCGCGCGCCCGAGCATGCGATTGCGATGGGGGAACCGGCCGAAGCGCTGGATCAGCGCCCGATGAGCCTCGGCGTACTCGAGCACCCCCACGAGCGCAGGGCGCAGCTCCGGGGAGGCCTCCTCGAGGAGCCGCCGAAACGCGGCGACGGACTCCTCCTGCGCCTCGAGCGACTCGGCATGCTCCAGAGGCATGTAGAAGAAGATCCGCTCGACCACATCGAGCGCAGCGTCCGCCCCCGATTGAATCCCCGACAGTGCAAGCGCCAGCGCGCGCTCGTCCATTGCGAAGGCGCGCGGTGTGTCGCGGTAGAGATTGCGAGGCAGCTGATCGAGCAGCAGGATGAGGCTCAGGCGCCGCCGTGGGCTGTCCGCCCATGCGGAGAGCTTGCCGGCGGCCGCCTCGACCACGAGCGGCTCGTAGCGCGCGCGCAGCTCTCGGTCGCGCTCGCGGCGCGCCGCAGGAGTCTCCTCGCTGCCGAACCAGAATCGCATGCGCTCGGCCAGCTGCGGCGCTGTGAGCGGCAAGCGGCCAAACCAGAACTCACGGAGCTCGTGCGCACGATCGATCACGAGCGAGGCATTCTACTCGCAGAGGCTCTCGAGATATCCCTGCGCGACCGGAGAGAGCCGCTTGAGCGCCAGCCGCCGTGCGCGCGGAGCATCGACGATGTACTCGAGCGGCCCGGAGACCAGCATCTGCCTGATCCCGGGATGCTTCGCGGACACGCGCGCCATCTTGTTCAGCACGGTAAACCCGCGATTGATCTTGCTGAGAGGCGCCCGGTTCTGCTCGATGGCCCGGGCGAGGTACTGTCCGAAGCGCGCGAACAGGAAGTAATCGTCATCGCCGACCTGGAAGCGGGCCTCGGCGAAAAAGTCGGGGAAGTTCTTCTCGAGATACTGCGAGACCCGCTGCAGACCGGGGTGGGCGTCACTGGCCGGGTGATGAATCGCCGCGTGCGATCCATTGCGCTTCCTCATCGGTTCGTCACACCTCCCAAGTCCAATGACGCCGCTGTGTGCGGTTCGCAACACGAGGCGGACCGCAACGCCGCGCGAACGTTACGGCACATCGAGCGCTGATGCAATACTTGGCGCGTGAGCGAACTCTCAAATGGGCGGACTCGCAGCGCGCGCTATCTGCGGCGGCTCGCGGCCACGGCGCTGTGCTTCGGCGTCTTCGGTGCAGGCTGCCTCCTGTTCGCGCTCCTGGTGGTGCCTGCCACGCGGCTCCCGCGTGCACGCGCGCGGCAGGAGCGTGTGCGGCGCGCGCTCGGCGGCGCGATGCGCTGGTTCGTGCGACTCATGCGCTCGGTGGGCGTTCTGTCGTACGAGCTGGAGGGGGTCGAGACCCTCGGCCGGCCCGGACAGCTGATCCTCGCCAATCACCCCACGCTCATCGATGTGGTATTTCTGCTGGGCTTTGCGCCAGGTGCGAACTGCATCGTCAAGCAGCAGCTGTGGCTCAACCCCCTCACGCGCCGGTGCGTGGCCGCGGCCGGCTACCTGAGCAACAGCCCGACCGACCGCATGATCGAGGGGGCCGCGGATGCACTTCGTGGGGGACAAAGTGTAATAATATTTCCCGAGGGCACGCGTACAGTGCCGGGCCGCCTGCTGGAGTTTCATCGGGGAGCAGCCGCAATAGCCGTCAGAGCCGCGGCGGTCGTGACGCCCGTGTACATTCACTGCAATCCGCCGACGCTTGCCAAGGGCGATCCTTGGTACCGCATTCCGGCGCAGCGGGCGCATTTCTCGCTGCGTACGGGTGCCGACATCGATCCCGAGCCGTTCCGGCGCAATGCGCCGGCACCGCTTGCGGCCCGGGCGCTCAATGCGGAGCTGCTCGGGATCTTCCGGACGCAGTGCACGGCAGGCGGCCGGGTGGGCCCGAGTATGTTAAACACCACCGCTCGAGGTGATGGGGCGAGCTGAATGACGATACAGGACCAGGGTCATTCGCAGGAGGCTTACGAGATGATCCGCACCTCCCTGGTCGAGCTGTTCCGGCTCGACCCCGCGCGGATCACCCCCGAGGCGCGGCTTGCCGATGACCTCGAGATCGACAGCATCGATGCCGTGGACCTCGTCGATCAGGTCAAGCGCCGCACGGGCCACAAGCTCTCCGCGCAGGAGTTCAAGTCCGTGCGCACCGTCTCCGACCTTGCACAGGTCGTCGAGCGCCTCATTCGCGCATGATCCCGCAGGACACATCGCCGTGGCGGTCGAGTTTCTTCCCTGCGCGGTGATCCCGGTTTACGACCACGAGCGCACCGTCGCTCGGGTCCTGCAGGCGGTGCGCTCTGCAGGCCTGCCTGTCTTCCTGGTCGACGACGGCTCGCACGCCTCGTGCGCGCGCGAGCTCGAGCGGCTGGTCGCACGAACGCCCGACACCCGCCTCGTCCGGCTGTCCCCGAACGGCGGCAAGGGTCGTGCCGTGCTCACCGGGTTTCAGGCGGCCGCCCGGGAGGGCTTCACGCACGCTCTACAGATCGATGCGGATGGCCAGCACTGCCTCGAGGACACAGCGCGCCTTCTCGAGGAGGCGCGCCGGCATCCCCAGGCGCTCGTGTGCGGGCGGCCGGTGTTCGACGCCTCGATGCCGGCCGTCCGGCGCTACGGGCGCTACCTCACCCACGCGCTCGTGTGGCTCGAGACGCTCTCGTTCGACATTCCGGACTCGCTTTGCGGGTTTCGGCTGTATCCGCTCGAGCCCGTCCTGCGGCTGATGTCGCGCGAGCACATCGGTGCGCGCATGGAGTTCGACGTGGAGATCATCGTGCGGCTCTACTGGCAGGGAGTGCCGCTGCGCTGGGTCAGCACCCAAGTCACCTATCCCGAGGATGGGATCTCGCACTTCCGGATGCTGCGCGATAATGTGCGCATGGTTGCGCTGCAGCTGCGCCTATTGCTCGGAATGCTACCGAGGCTCCCAGGCCTTCTCCTGCGCCGCCTCGCATGAGCTCCGGCGGCGCGATCATCCAGGCGAGCTGGGCCAGCACGCGCGAGCGGGGCTCCTGGCTCATGATGCGCCTGATGGTGCTCGGGCTGCGCCTGCTGGCACGACCGCTCACGACCCCGATCGTGCACGTCGTCGCGCTCTATTTCTTCGTCTTCGGGCGTCGCGCGCGGGCGATGTCGCGCGATTACCTGCGGCGCATTGCCCGGCAGGCTCCGGCGAGCGGACTCGGCCCCAATGCCCGGTGCGTGTACCGGCACATCCTCGCCTTCGCGTACGCCGTCCGCGATAAGCTCGACGCCTGGTCCGGGCGGCTCGACTACGCCCAGGTGGCGTTCGAGGATCAGGGCAGGCTGCGCGCCATGGTGGCAGCCGACCGAGGAGTGCTCATCATCGGCTCGCACCTCGGCAATCTCGAGGTTTGCCGGGCGCTCGCCTGCCTCAACCGGCGCGTCCGGCTGAACGTGCTCGTGCACACGCGTCATGCCGCCTACTTCACCCGGGTGCTCGCCATGGCCGGCGCCTCGCAGGTCGAGCTGGTCCAGGTCGGGGACTTCAATGCGGCCACTGCGCTTGCGCTCAAGCACCGCATCGATCGTGGCGAATGGGTCGTCATTGCGGGGGATCGCGTCCCGGTGCATGGCGGGCGGACCGTCGATGTGCAGTTCCTCGGCGGCACCGCCCCGTTGCCGGTCGGCCCGTACTTGCTGGCCGCCTTGCTCGAGTGCCCGGTGTGTCTGCTGTTCTGTCTGCGCCAGGCGGGGCGCAATCACGTGTACGTCGAGCCGTTCGCAGAGCAAGTCCGCCTGCCGCGGGCGCAGCGCGAGGCGACCATCGCCGAGCAGGCGCAGCGCTTCGCCGAGCGCCTGGAGCACTACGTGCTCCGTCAGCCGCTGCAGTGGTTCAACTTCTATCCATTCTGGCGTGAGGAGCTGACGGATGAAGCCGAGCGCTGACAGCGAGCGCAGGGAAGTGGTGGTGATCGGGGCGGGCCCCGCCGGCTCGATCGCGGCGGCGCTGCTCAAGCGTCGCGGGCGCGACGTGCTGGTGCTCGAGCGGCAGCGATTCCCTCGCTTCGTGATCGGCGAGAGCCTGCTGGTGCATTGCCTGGATTTCGTCGCCGAGGCGGGCATCCTTCCGGCCGTGGAGGCTGCCGGCTTCCAGTACAAGGACGGGGCGGCGTTCAGTCGCGGAGGCGACTATGGCGAGTTCGATTTCAGCAATGGCTTCACGGCAGCGCGCAGCTCGACCTACGAGGTCGAGCGCGCGGCCTTCGACAAGATCCTCGCGGATGAAGCCGAGCGGCAGGGCGTGGAGATCCGCTACGAGACGGAGATCGTCGCGGCCCGCTCGAGCGCGCACGGCTTCGAGCTGGCCGCCCGACCCAGCACGGCAGCCGCCGAGTCACCGCGGCAGATCATGGCGGATTTCGTGCTCGATGCGAGCGGGTTCGGTCGCACCCTGCCGCGCCTGCTCGGGCTCGAGCGTCCGTCGAGCTTTCCCGCGCGCCGGTCGATCTTCACGCACGTGGCCGATCACATCGCCCCCGGGGCGAGCTTCGATCGCAACAAGGTCTTGATCGTGGTGCATCCGGTCCACCACGACGTGTGGTACTGGCTCATTCCCTTCAGCGGCGGGCGCGCCTCGGTCGGCGTCGTGGCGCGCAAGGAGTTCCTGGAGGCCTACCAGGGCTCCCCCGCCGAGCGGTTGCGCCGGCTCGTCTACGAGGACCAGCGGCTCACGCGAGTGCTCGCGCAGGCCGAGTGGGACACGCCGACATACGAGCTGAGCGGATATGCGGCGAACGTCACGGCGATGCACGGACCGGGCTTCGCGCTGCTCGGTAACGCCGGGGAATTTCTCGATCCGGTGTTCTCCTCCGGAGTCACCATCGCGATGCGCTCGGCGAGCATGGCGGCCGAGGTGCTCGACGGCCAGCTGCGGGGCGCAGCGGTTGACTGGGGCCGTGACTTCGAGCAGCCGCTGCGCGTCGGGATCGACTGCTTCCGCGAGTTCGTCGAGTCCTGGTACGACGGGCGCCTGCAAGAGGTCTTCTTCAGCGATACACGGCCGACCGAGGTGCGCCGCATGATGACCTCGGTGCTCGCCGGCTACGCCTGGGACCGAAGCAATCCTTTCGTGGCCGAGACGCGTCGCAGGCTCGACACCGTCACGCAGCTTTGCGCCCTGCGCAATCGCTCGCGCCAGTGAGCGCACCGATCCTCGTCACCGGCTCGAGCCGCGGCATCGGCCGTGCCATTGCGCTACGCCTTGCTCGCGATGGTTACGACATGGTGCTGCACTGTCGTGAGCGCCGCGTGGAGGTCGAGGCCGTGGCGCTCGAGATCCGCAGCTTCGGGCGCGCTGCGCGCGTGCTGCAGTTCGACGTGACCAACCGCATCGAGTGTGCCGATCGCTTGAGCGCGGATATCGAGACTCACGGGGCGTACTACGGAGTGGTGTCCAATGCGGGCTTTGCCGAGGATGCGATCTTTCCTGCGATGAGCGGGGAGACCTGGGACAGGGTGCTGCACGGCAACCTCGATGCGTTCTACAACGTGCTGCAACCCATCGTCATGCCGATGGTGCGCCGGAGGGCGCCGGGACGCATCGTCACGCTCTCCTCCGTTTCCGGTCTGGTGGGCAATCGCGGACAGGTCAACTACAGCGCCGCCAAGGCCGGCATCATCGGTGCGACCAAGGCGCTCGCGGTGGAGCTCGCCAAGCGCCAGATCACCGTCAACTGCGTCGCGCCGGGACTGATCCTGACCGATATGACGAGCGCGGCACCGCTCGAGGCGCTGGTGGAGATGATTCCCATGGGGCGCGCCGGCACCCCCGAGGAGGTCGCCGAGGTGGTGAGCTTCCTGGTCTCCCCCGGAGCGGCCTACGTCACGCGCCAGGTCATCACGGTCGATGGAGGCTTCAGCTGATGCACCGGGTCGCGGTGACCGGGATGGGAGGCGTGACAGCATTCGGGTGCGAGTGGAGCCAGATCGAGGCGCGCCTGAAGGACCTGCGCAACGCGGTGCGCTTCATGCCCGAGTGGGACCGCTACACCGATCTGAACTCGAAGCTGGCGGTTCCCATCGCCTCGTTCGAGCCGCCCGGGCACTGGCCGCGCAAGCACACGCGGGGCATGGGGCGCGTGGCGCAGCTTGCAGTGGCCGCGGCCGAGCGAGCGCTACGACAGGCCGATCTGCTCGGCGACCCGCTGCTCGCAAGCGGCGCAGCGGGCATCGCGTGCGGCTCCTCGATCGGCAGCACTCCGGACCTGCGGGACTACGCGGTGATGCTCCTCGAGGGCTCCTCCTCGGGACTCAATGCCAACTCATACGTGCGCATGATGCCGCACACCGCCGCCGCGAACGTCAGCATGTTCTTCGGCTTGCGCGGTCGGATGATCCCCACCTCGAGCGCGTGTACCTCGGGCAGCCAGGCGATCGGCTACGCTTACGAGTGCATCAAGCAGGGCGCGCAGAAGGTCATGCTCGCCGGCGGAGCCGAGGAGCTCTGTCCGACGCAGGCGATCTCCTTCGACATCCTGTACGCCACGAGCCGCCGCAATGCCGAGCCTCACGCGACTCCACGCCCCTTCGACTGCGATCGGGATGGGCTGGTCGTGGGCGAGGGTGCGGGCATTCTCGTGCTGGAGGACCTCGAGCATGCGCGCGCGCGGGGCGCTCACGTGCATGCCGAGCTGGTCGGCTTTGCCACCAACTGCGATGGGCGCCATGCCACGCGACCGCAGGAGGAGACGATGCGCCGCGTACAGGAGCTCGCGCTGAGCGATGCGCGCTTGGGTCCGGGGGCGATCGGGTACGTGAACGCGCACGGCACCGGGACCGAGCACGGTGACATTGCCGAGTCGCGCGCCACGGCCGCCGTGTTCGGGCCGGGTGTTCCGGTCAGCACCCAGAAGAGCTACCTGGGCCACACCCTCGGTGCCTGCGGAGCGCTCGAGGCGTGGTTCAGCATCGAGATGATGAATGCGGGCTGGTTCGCGCCGACGCTGAATCTCGAACGCATCGATCCGCAATGCGGGCAGCTCGACTACATCATGGCCGAAGGGCGCCGGGTGCAAACCGAATACGTCATGAGCAACAACTTTGCGTTCGGCGGCGTCAACACCTCGCTGGTGTTTCGCCGCGCGTGAGCGAGGTTCCGGACTCCGCGCAGCCCGAGCGGCCCATCCTCTGGGCGCGCCACCGCGCGCTGACGGTCGCCGAGTTCATGCGCGATGTCGAGCGGGTCGCGGCCGCGCTGCCGGACGAGCCGCATCTGATCAACCTCTGCGACCAGCGCGACCGCTTTCTCATCGCCTACACCGCCGCGCTCATGCGCGGCCAGAGGAACGTGCTGCCGCCCTCGCGCGCGCTGCAGGCGGTCGAGGAGGCTCGGGCGAGCTTTCCCGCAAGCTCTCGCTGCGATGACGAGTGGATGGGGCGTCTGCTCGAGACCCCGGCGGCGCGCCAGTCCCAGCCAGCCGCGCGGCTGAGCGTTGCAGGGGATCAGATCGCGCACATCTCCTTCACCTCGGGCAGCACGGGGCCTCCAAAGGCGCACCTCAAGAGCTGGCGCCAGCTTCTCGGCAGCACGCGACTGAATGCCTCGCGGATTCGCGCGACTCTGAGACCGCGGTACGGGAACGCGAGACCCTGGATCGTGGCGACCGTGCCGGCGCAGCACATGTACGGCACGGAGATGTCCGTGCTGCTGCCGCTCGGGGCTGACATGGCCGTGCATGGCGGGCGGCCCCTGTTCCCGGCCGAGGTTTCCGCGGCGCTCGCGGAGGTACCCCAGCCCCGGGTGCTCGTCACCACCCCCGTGCATCTGCGCGCCCTGGTCGAGTCCGGCCAGCGCTTTCCTGCCGTCGGGGTCGTGGTCTCGGCAACGGCACCGCTCGACCGCGCCCTTGCGCAGGCCGTCGAGCACGAGCTCGACACGATCCTGCTCGAGATGTTCGGCTCGACGGAGACCGCCGTGATCGCAACGCGACGCACCGCGCGGGAGGAGCACTGGGGGCTGTATCCGGGTGTGACGCTCACGCCAGGCGAGGGATGCACGTCAGCGGATGCCTCGTGGTTCGCCGCGCCGACGACGCTTCAGGATGTGATCGAGGTCGTGGAGCCAGGCCGGTTCGTGGTGCGCGGCAGGAACGTGGACATGATCGAGGTGGCCGGTAAGCGAGCCTCGCTCGCCGATCTCACGCGGCGGCTGCTCACAATCCCGGGCGTACGCGACGCCGTCGCCTTTCAGCCCGAGGCGGACCGCAGCACCGTGCGCAGGGTGGCCGCGCTGGTCGTCGCGCCGGGCCTCACCCTCGAGGAGATCTCGAGCCAGTTGAGCCGTGGGATCGATCCAGCCTTCATGCCGCGCCCTCTGCTGCTCGTGCCGGCGCTGCCGCGCAACGAGCTCGGCAAGCTCTCTCGCGAGGCGCTCGTCGCCCTCCTCGCTGCGCAGCTCCACGAACGCACCTGAGAGCCCGCGCCCCTGGGCGCTCACGACCCGTGCACGCACTCGATCTCGACGAGCAGCTCCGAGCGGCAGATGTCCGCCTCGAGAAGGAGCCATCGAGTGCGGGGCGGCAGACGCCGCGTGAGATGTGCCGCGGCCTCGGCGGCAGCGCTGCCATCGCGCAGGTACACCTTGAAGACCGTGCTCTCCCCCCAGCCCCCCTGGGTCGCGGGCTGCACCGCCGCGGCGTGCGTGAGGATGCTGTGCAGGTTCGCAAGGCTCTCGTCGATCTGAGCTGCAAGGCAGCCGGCGTGCTGCGAGGCATGACCCACGATGCTCGCGGTCCCCGAGACCAGCAGCAGGCGCGGCGCCACACACATTGCGCGCGCAAAGCTCGGAGCGGCGGGACCATAGCGTCGCGGGTACTGATACGCGCTCACCTGGCGAGGGTTCTCGAGCGGCGAACCGGGGCGGCAGCTTGCGAGCCAGAAGACTTGCAGCTTCGACTGTCCATCGCGGCGTCCGACCGCCGTGGCGGCCGGGTAGCGGGCTGCGGGCCATGAGGCAAAGCCTCGGGCACGCCCGAGGCAGAACTGCTTGTAGCGTTCCTCATCCGCCGCCCCCCGGTTGATCGAGTCGAAGTAATTCCATGCCCGCAGCAGGTGGGCGTGGGCCGAGCCCGAATGAAATCGGCGGATTGCGGTGTAAGCCTGCTCGGCCGCCGCTGCGAGTCCGCCATGCTCGCGCTCGTCCAGCTCGACCATGCCCGCAAGGTGATGGGCGTCGGCGGCAAAGCGCACCAGACCCTCATGGCCGGTCTGCACGGGACCCGTGGCGCGCCAGAGCTCCACGACCCCCGCTCCTGCCAGCGGATTGAGCCCCACCCGCATGCAGCGCGGGTCGGAGGGGGTCGGGGCGCCTGGCCCGAAAGCGATGGCCGCGAGCGCATCGGCCGGCAGCGCCGCGGCCGGGGCGAGCATCACCAGGTCCACGTTCGGCTGCCGTTCGAGATCCGTCCGCGGACGGTCGGGCGTGACCGCTATGATAGGATTTCCCCCGTGACCCCCCTCTTGAAACAGTCTATCCCGCAGTCCGACATGCCTGCCAGCCAATCGCCCGCAGAGCTCGAGCTCGCTCGGCTGATCGTCCATGCCGTGAATCTCGACACCGTGAATCCGGTCGAGATCGATCCCGAGGCGCCCTTGTTCGGTACCGGGCTCGGGCTCGACTCGATCGATGCGCTCGAGATCGCCCTCGAGATCTCCAAGCGCTATGGCTTCCAGCTGCGCTCCGACGAGGAGGAGAATCGGCGGATCTTCGCCTCGCTGAGATCGCTTTCCCAGTACATCGAGGCGCACCGGACAAAGGAATGAGGGGCTCGCCGATGCGAGTGTCCCCCCTTTGCGTCACCGCGTTCACTGCAACCTGCGCCGCGGGCGCCGGGCGCCACGCGATCGCCGAGGCCCTGCGCACGCGACGCAGCGGCCTCACCCCCAACGACTTCACGACCACGGCGCTTGCGACCTGGATCGGCCGCGTCGCCGGGCTCGAGCGCGCCACACTGCCCGAGCCGTTCGCAGCGTGGGAGTGCCGCAACAATCGCCTGGCATGGCTCGGGCTCGAGCAGGATGGCTTCCGCGAGCGGGTCGCGCGGGCACGCGAGCGCCACGGTGCCCATCGCATCGCGGTGGTGCTCGGCACATCCACCTCCAGCATCGGGGCCACCGAGGAGGCATACCGCCGGCTGCAGCAGGACGGTCAGTACCCGCCGGACCTGCAGCGTCCCATCGTGCACTCGCCGCACTCGCTGTGCGACTTCGTCCAGCGAGCCCTCGGGCTCACCGGGCTCACCACCACGGTCGCGACGGCCTGCTCCTCGAGCGCCAAGGTATTCGCCCATGCCGAGCGGCTGTTGCGACACGGGCTCGCGGATGCAGCGGTCGTCGGCGGGACCGACACGCTCTGCGGGAGCATTCTGTTCGGGTTCAACTCCCTCGCTCTGCTCTCGCCCGAGCCGTGCCGGCCGTTCGATCCGGCCCGCCGGGGCATCAGCCTCGGGGAAGCGGCGGGCTTTGCGTTGCTCGAGCGCACCGGCGAGGGCCCCTGGCTGGTCGGCTACGGCGAGTCGAGCGACGCGCACCACATGTCCTCGCCGCATCCGGACGGGCGTGGAGCGCGGCTCGCGATCGAGCAGGCGCTGCGCAGCGCCGCACTCGAGCCAGCCGACGTCGACTACATCAACCTGCACGGCACGGCGAGCCAGATGAACGACGAGATCGAAGGGCGCATCGTCGCTGCGCTCTATCCGGAGCGCACTTTCGCGAGCTCCACGAAGGGGTGGACCGGGCACACCCTCGGGGCGGCCGGTATTGTCGAGGCGGTGATCACGCTCCTCGCACTGGAGAGCGAGGTGGTGCCCGGGACGCTCAACTCGAGCACGGTCGATGCGGCGTGCGGACCGCAGATCCGCCTGCACAACGAGCACCGCCCCTTGCGCTTCGCCTCGAGCCACTCCTTCGGGTTCGGCGGGAGCAACTGCGTGCTGCTCTTCGGGCGCGAGGCGCCCGGCTGATCGCAAGCGATGCTCCACTGGCAGATCTACGTCGAGGGCATCGGCTTGTGGGCCCCACGGCTGCCGGGCTGGGCGGCGGCCCGCGCCATCCTGCGCGGCGAGGCCGCCCCGCCAGAGCTTGCCGCGCCTCGCCCGACACCGGCGCTCCTGCCACAGAACGAGAGGCGCCGAGCGCCCGACACCGTGGCCGTTGCGCTGGAGGTGGCTGCCAGCGCCTGCCACGCGGCAGGCTGCGCTCCGGCGACATTGCCGAGCGTTTTTGCCTCCGCCTACGGCGACCTCGGGGTGAGTCATGCGATGTGCGAGCAGCTCGCCCGGGCGCCGCTGGATACCTCTCCGACGAAATTCCACCACTCGGTTCACAACGCCGCCGCTGGCTACTGGGCCATCGCGACCGGCTGTCTCGAGCCCTACACGGCGCTGACCGCGCTCCGGCACACATTCGGGGTGGGGCTTCTGTCTGCGGCGGTGCAGGTGCTCGAGCGCGCTCGCGTGCTGTACGTCGCGTACGACATCGAGGCGCCGGGCCCGCTTGCGACCATGGCGCAAAGCCGCGGCATGCTCGGCGCCGCGCTCGTGCTGGCGCCGGAGCAAACACTGCGCAGCTGCTCCCGGCTTGCACTGCGCATCGAGGAGGTGCCCGAGGCAGCCCCCGCGCCGAGTGCGACGCCGGCGCGTGCTCAGAACGCATCGCTCGTAGCGGGCAACGCGGTCGCGGACGGTCTGGTGCTGCTCGAGGCTCTCGCGGATGAGACTGCGCGGCGCTTGACGCTGCCCCTGGCAGAGAGGCTGCGGCTCGAGGTGGAAGTGCTGCCCCTGCGCGCGTGAGCGTTCGGGCAGCTCAAGCCGCAGGTGCTTTGCGCATGAGGATCGCCGCGCGACCCCGGGCGAGGAGCTCCTCCCCATGGTGCACGGTGAAGGAATACTGCGTGCCCTCTTGAGAGGCCAGGAGGCGCAGCGCACCGACGCGCAGCTCCCCCGGCAGATCCTCGATGTAGGACCGAAGCAGCTCGACTTCACGCAGCGAGACCAGCATTCCGGGCTGCGCGCGCGCATTGCCCGCCCGCGCGAGCAGGCCCCCGTGCAGTGCCATGGCCTGCGCGGCGTACTCGCACAGATGCAAGGCGCGCAGGCGTGTGCCGCTGAGCAGCGGATTCTGCGGCGAGCGATGCGTGGCCGTCCCGGCGAGGACGTGCTCGGCGTCCCATTCGATGATGCGCTCGAGCAGGCACATCGCACCCTGGTGCGGGATCAGCGCAGCAATGGCGAGTGCGTCGCTCATCCGGGCACGGCGCCATGGCGCGCAGGGCGGATGAGAAGAAGCGCGATCAGGAAGTTGCCGATCACTCCCATCACGACGGTCACGCCGATCGCGCGCAGCACGGGCAGCGCGGAGCTCGCGAGCACCGCGAAGACCATGCACGCTGCGGTTGCGCACACGAGCAGCGCGTGCAACGTGCGCCCGCGCGCCGCCGGATCGTGCAGCGTGCGCTCGAAGAACAGGCCATAGTCCAGGCCGAGGCCCGCCGCAAGGACCAGCGAGACCAGATGGAACAGATTGAGCGCGACTCCGGCGCAGTGCAGGATCGCGATGATGAGAAGCGTGGTGAGCGCCATGGGGGCGAGCACGCGCAGCGCGCGCGCCGCTGACCGCAGCGCTGCAAGCACCACCAGGACGAGCAGCGCTGCTGCGGCCGCCACGCTCCAGAGGATGCGTACGCGCTGCTTCGCAATCAGGTTCTCCGAGGCTTCCTTCAGATCGATGAGCCGCGCGGCGCCCCCCGAGGATGCAGCCAGGCGCCCGAGCGCTGCGGGGTCGCGCACGTCCGTGAACGTGATGAGGCCCGTCCAGCTTCCCGCGCGCTCGACCAGCAGGCTGCCGACCGAAAGCTCCAGCGGGGTTCCTGCAAGGCGCGCCAGAGTCAGGGGCGGCAGGTGCCTTGCCCGCGCCACGTCCTGCAGGAAGGGGGCGAACAGACCCGGCCGAAAATCCGTTCCGCGCAGCGCCTCGTCGAGGGAGGCTTGCAGCACCTGCGCATCGGGCAGCGCCGCTCGGCGGCGCTCCTGCGTGCGCGCGCTTGGCAGGTAGCGCGCCGCATCGTCGAATCCGGACACGGCGTGCTGCGCGGTGAGCGAGCTCAGCGCCCCGCTCAGGCGCTCCTCGCGCTCGAGCACCTGCTCGGCTGTTCGGCCCTCGACCGCCACGAGGTAGCGAATATCGGGTGTCGCGAGCTGCTCGCGCAACCGCTCGTACTGCAGGAGCTGCGGCTGCGGGACGGGCGTGAGTTGCCCCAGATCGTTCTGCCAGAAGGGCCCGGGAGCCACGGCAAGCGCCACGGCGCTGGCCAGCGCGAGTGCGGGTGCGAGCCACGGCACTCGCGGTGCGGCGGTCGCGATCGCGGCAAGTCGGCTCGCCAGAGCGGAGTGCCCGAAATCGCGCGTGCCCGGTGGGAGCAAGCGCGGCAGCAGATAGCGCGTGGCGAGCCCAGCGGCAGCGATACCGGCCACATTGAAGCAGGCGAGCTGGACGAGCCCCGGCACTCCGGAGAGCAGGAAGGCGAGATAGCCGATCGACAAGCCTGCGACCGCAATTGCAAGCGTCGGCCAGATCGCCCGGGCCGTCTGCAGGCCGGAGGTCCCGGGCAGCTGATGGCTGAAGAGAAAGATCGGATAGTCGATGGCGACCCCGATCAACGTGAATCCGAATGCGATCGTGATGCCGTGGACGGTGCCGAAGAGCGCGGTCACCGTCGCAAGCGCCGCCACCCCGGCAGTGAGCAGTGGCAGCGCGCCGAGCACCATCCGGAGCGGACTCAGGTACGCGACGAGCATCAGTACGACCATGCCCGCCGTATCGAGCACGCCGGCGAGGCGCGCGTCGGTCTCGCTGCGGCGCTGCATGAGCACCGAGAATGCGCCCGGACCGCTCGTCGTGAGCCGGATCGTGGCAGCCGTGCGCGCCGCCACGAAGTGGCGTTGCAGGGCCTCGAGGGCTGCGCGCTGTGCTTGCGGATCGAAGGCGGGAGCGGCGGTCTCCACGATCAGAAGAGCAGCCGTGCCTTGCGGGTCGAACCAGACGCCATCGAGCAGTCGCGGCTCGTGCGCAGGCTCCCAGGACTCGAGCACCTTGAGAATCTCGAGGGTCGGATCGCGCGGCAACCAGGGCTCGAGCAGGCTCGCGGCCGGGGAGGCGAGATCCCGCTCGCGCGCGATCAGCTCGCGATGCAGGAAGCTCGCATCCAGAGGCTCACGGTCGAGCGTGGAGGAGAGCAGATACCGGTACGGTAGAAGCGACTGCGGGATGGTGCCGAGGAGATTCTCGCCATTGGCGACGAAGCTGAACGTGCGGTCGGCCTGCAGCTGCGCGGCGAGCCGCTGCGAGGTCTCGGCGAGGGGCTCCGCAGCGGCGCCCGACAGCTCGAGCAGCAGCAGGCGCGCTGCCGGCCCGGAGCTGACCTCCTCGATGATCAGCCGCTCGGCGGAAGTGCGCGGCCTGGGCAGAAACAGGCTCAGGTCGCCGCTCACCCGCAAGGCATGCAGCACGTACGCAGCAAGCAGCGCGAGCAGCGCGATCCACAGGACGCCGAGCGCGACCCTACCCCCTGATGTCACCCGATCGCTCGCCTTCAGCGACTGCCGCCTCGACACTGCGCATCGAGCCACGCACGGTCGGGGGTCGCCTGGGAGGAGGGCAGCTTGGCTGCGCTTCCGAGCAGCAGCACCGTCGTATCGTCATTGGCCTCGTAGGTGGTGAGGCAGCGCGGCTCGGAGCCTGCCCCGCTCACCGTGATCGAGCGAATGCTCCGGCGAACCTCGGGGTTGAGCGGCACCAGGCCCAACAGCCAGTGCTGCGCATCCCCGTGCAGGTCCAGCCTGAAGGTGCGCTCGAGCGCTGCGGAGTTCCCGCTGAGGAGCCCGGCAAAGCTCGCAACCAGGGCCTGCATCTGCGGCGCGCGCTCGAGAGAGAAGCGGCGCGGCGGCTCGCCCGGGCGCTCGACGGTCGCCGTGTCGCCGCGGATCTCGGAGCGCTCGCGATAGGGTTCCGTGACCGTGCGGGCAAGCGTGCCCGGTCCCAGGTACTCGAGCTGTCCCGAGACCACGAGCGGCCGCACGAGCAGCGGCGAGAAATGCGCCTCGACGAATGCGATCGAGGAGGGAGCCGGCCGCGTGAGGTGGGCAAGCAGGCTCGGGATCTCAAGACCGGCGCACCAGCCCGTCGCTGGGGTGAGCAGCAGGAGAGCGAGCCTCCAGCGGCGGCGAGGATCGTTGCCAGAAATCATAGAAGTTGAACCAGTTGTAGGGTGCCAGGCGCGCGTAGACCGAGAGCCGCTGCGCGAACCGCTCGGCGCAACCGTCAGCCCGTGCGCGCCGCTCGCTGCGCTCGATGCGACCTTGCGCGAGCCCTTCGCTGAAGCTCTCGAAGTGCAGATCGTAACGATTGTGGCCGCGATACAGGCCGAAGGCGAGCGCAACCGGTGCGCCGAGGGCAGCCGCGAGCAGCCAGGGGCCCGTGGGGAAGGGGGCCGGGCGCCCCAGGAAATCGGCGAGCGCATGCGGCTCTCCGGGCCGGGCCCGATCGGCAAGCAGCGCGACGATGCCGTTGCGGTCGAGGGTTTCCTTGATGGCGAGCATCATGGCGGGGCCGCCCGTGCGCACGTTGATCAAGGTCGATGCCAGCCGCGGGTTGAGCTGTTGCAGCAGCGCGGTGAGTGCGGGGTTCTGCTCCAGGTCGAACACCACGCGCACGGGGGTGTCCGGCCATCCCTCGCTCAGGACCCGAATCGCATCGAAGCTGCCCAGATGCGAGCCGAACAGCAGCACGCCCCGCCCCGCCTGCAAGGCTCGGGCGAACACCTCGAGCCCGAACATCCGGATGTCGAATCGCCTGTAGCGCTCGGAGAGCAGGAACACCCGGTCGAGGATGGTTGCGGCAAAGCAATGCATGTGGCGCGCAACTTCCCAACGCGTCGGCGGACGGCCATGGATCCGCTCGAGGTAGTCGCGGGAGGCACGCCGCTCAGGGGCCCGGCGCAGCAGAAAGTACAGCGTGATGGGATAGAGCGCGAGGCGTGCGGGGAGGCGCCCGCAGGCGAGCGCAAACCGGCAGATCAGGCGCAGCGCGACCGCGTTGCCGCCTTCGGGACGGTGCTGCCAGTCCTGGCTCGCCGGACTCACGGGGCATCCTCGCTGGGCTGCGCCGCGAGCGCGAAGGTCCCGCGTGCCACCAGGCGGCCGGCGTGCTCCACCTGGAAGCTCATGCGAGCTCCCTGCAGAGTGAGCGCGCAAAGCGCTCGCTGCTCCGGAAGCAGCGGCGCAAGGAACTTCACCTGTGGCAGTCCCGAGATGCACAGCGCTCGCTCGAGCGTGCGCTCGGCCGCATCCACGATCTGATCGAGCATCACGACGGCAGGCACGATCGGCGCACCCGGAAAGTGGCCGGGCAGCGACGGATGATTCGCGGGAATGCAAATCCAGGCCTCGCAGCTGCGGGTCATCGTGCGAACGCTCCGCCGGTCAAGCCAATCGCTCCCTTCATGCAGAGGTGCTAGTGTGCGGCGGCTCATTTTCGCGCGAGGGGGTCTCTTGAGCCAGGTCCGATCCGCCGAGCCGCTCGTGGTGGCCGCCGCAGGCGTCAGCGCGGCCGGTGCCTCCGTCGCGGAGGTAGCCGCGCCCGCAAGCGCAGCCGGCTCGCGGCCGGCGAGTCTTCTCGGCCAGATTGCCTGGGCCATCTGCGACGGTGCGCGCAGCCCGTACAACGTGCTCGTGAACATCTTCGTGTTCGGCGCCTATTTCAGCACGGTGGTCATCCCCGATCCGGTGCGCGGGCAGACCGTCTGGAGCTTCGTCTCCTGCGTGGGTGCGCTCCTCGTTGCGATCGGGGCGCCGATTCTCGGCGCCA
The DNA here is from genome assembly GCA_035524075.1 of Steroidobacteraceae bacterium. GTDB lineage: Bacteria > Pseudomonadota > Gammaproteobacteria > Steroidobacterales > Steroidobacteraceae > JASHUC01. The sequence goes on from DATKPP010000019.1 coordinate 116,996, forward strand.
TTGCCGATGCGGGCGGCCGCCGCAAGCCCTGGCTCTTCGGCTGCCTCGTCCTGGGCGCCCCTTGCATGGCATCGCTGTGGTTTGCGACACCGCACATGACCTCCGGGCTCCTCTGGATCATGCTCGCCCTGATCGGCGGCACGCTGTGCTTCGAGTACTCGGCCGTGTTCTGTAGTGCCATGCTGCCGAATGTCGCCCCGCGCGGGCGCCTTGGGTTCCTCAGCGGTCTTGGGTACAGCCTCGGCAATCTGTTCGGGGTCTTTCTCTTCCTGTTCTACCTGCTCGCGTGGGACCGCAATCCTCACCCGCTCTTCGGGCTGAAAGTGAGCGGGCACGAGCCCGAGCGGGCGGTGGGCATCCTCGCGGCCGTCTGGCTGGTGGTGTTCTATCTGCCGATGTTCATCTGGACGCCGGACTCGCCGGCCTCCTCGCGCAGCATCCCGCAGGCAATCCGCACGGGATGGCGCAACCTCCTCGAAACCCTCACCCACGCACGAAGGTATCGCAACACCACGCTGTTCCTCATCGCGCGGCTGCTCTACAACGAGGGCTTCGTCGTCATCATGCTGTTCACGAGCGTCGTCGCGGCCGGCGTGCTGCACTGGACGCCGCGCATGCTCATCTCGATGGGACTCATCAACAGCGTGGTGGCGACGCTCTCGGGCCTCTTCGCCGGGTGGCTCGACAAGCAGGCGGGCACGAAGGCGGCGACCCTCACGTTCGTGTGCGGATGCCTCGTCGCGAACATCGTGGTGTGCTCGATCACCCCGGACACCGTCCTGTTTCTGAAGCTGCACGGTGCGGCGCTGCAGGCTGCCTCCGCGGGAGCCGGGATCTTTCCGTTCCCGACCCTGCCGGACCGGGTGTTCCTCGTGACCCAGAACCTCCTGGCGTTCTTCGTGACCGGCGGGCTCGTGACCAGCCGCACGCTCATGGCGAAGCTCTCGCCGCCGGCCATGCTGAATGAGTTCTTCGGGCTTTACGCGGTCTCGGGGAACGCGACTTCGTTCGTGGGGCCGCTCGCGATCGGAATCGTCACCGCGGCATTCGCGAGCCAGCGCGCCGGTGTTGCAGTGGGCATCGCCTTTCTGCTCGCCGGCATCGTGCTCATGGCGCCCGTGCGCGAGGCCATACCCTCTTCCTCCGCGAGCGAAGGAAGAGGGTAGGTCCGGTGCAAGTCGCCCGGGTGCGGATCAGGAAACCTTGATCCGGCGGGGCAGCGCCTTCGCCTGCTTCGGAATGGTGATCGCGAGGACTCCGTGCCGGCCGCTCGCCTGAACGCGCTCGGCATCCACGGTCTCGGGCAGAACGAAGCGCCGGAAGAACCGGCCGCGACCGCGCTCGATGCGCACGCGCATCTCGGCGGGCGCATCCGCCCGCTGCACCTCCGGCTCGCGCTCGCCCGAGATGCTCAGGATGCCGTCCTCGAGCGTGATGTCCACCTTGTCCGGCTCCACGCCGGGCAGATCGACCTGCAGCTCGAATCTATCGGGGTACTCCGCGATGTCCACCGGCGGGACCCAGCTTGCAGTTGCGCCGCTGCTTGCCTCGGCGCTGGAAAGTCCAGTGAAGACCCGATTGATCTCGTCCTGCAGCTGCGAGACGAGGCCAGCGGGCTCATATCGAGCGACAGCCATGACCATACCTCCTCAAGTCTCAAATCCGGGTGTGTCGTGCGCGGCCCATCCGCGCCGACGGCAGAACTGGGGCCGGCCGGATGGGTTTCAAGGGGTCATTGACCGCGTCCCTCGCGTCGGTATTATTCGGGACATAGTCCAGGCAAATGCAGGCGAGTGATGCGCTGCGCCGGCCCTGTAGGGTCGGCGCCCGCGCCGGACGACCGGCGCACCCTCAACGCCCTGCCGCGGCCTTAGGAGCACGCCTCGTTATCCTGCTCCCGGTGCCCGCGGTCCCCTGACGCACGTTTTTGTTTTCAAGAGTGTTCCGCGGGCGGGACGTAGCGCCCGCCTCCCGCATCGTGGTCTTGTACCCTGGGACGAGCAAGATGAACGCAACGCGCAAACCGATCCAGCGGCCCGGCAAGCAGGGCCTGTACGACCCCTGGTACGAGCACGATGCGTGCGGGGTGGGCTTCGTGGTGGATGTGAAGGGGCGCAAGTCGCACCGCATCCTCGAGCAGGCCATCCAGGTGCTGCGCAATCTCGATCATCGCGGCGCTTGCGGGTGCGAGGCGAACACCGGCGATGGCGCCGGCGTGCTGATCCAGATGCCCCACGCCTTCTTCAAGGAAGTCGCGCGCAAGATGCGGCTGCCGCTCCCCGAGCCCGGCTCCTACGGCAGTGGCCTCGTGTTCCTGCCTCGCAGCCCCACCAAGCGCCGCCGCCTGGAGGAGCACTTCGAGCACATCGTGCAGTCGGAGGGCCAGGTCGTGCTGGGGTGGCGCACGGTGCCCACCGACAACAGCTCGCTCGGCGATACGGCCAAGAGCTGCGAGCCCTTCATCCGCCAGGTCTTCATCGGCCGCAGCAGCGCCCTGGCCGATGACATGGCTTTCGAGCGCAAGCTGTACGTCATTCGCAAGCGCGCCTACAGCGAGATCCGGACCTCGACGCTCGATGGCGCGGAGAACTGGTACCTCGCGAGCCTGTCGCACAAGACGATCGTCTACAAGGGGATGCTGCTCACCGAGCAGCTGGCGCGCTATTTCCCGGACCTCGTCAATCCGGCGATGGAGACCGCGCTCGCGCTGGTGCACTCGCGCTTCAGCACCAACACGTTCCCGAGCTGGGACCGGGCGCATCCGTATCGCTACCTGGCGCACAACGGCGAGATCAATACCCTGCGCGGCAATATCAACTGGATGAGAGCGCGCGAGGCGCTGTTCGAGTCGGACCTGTTCGGCGAGGACGTGAGGAAGATCCGCCCGATCGTCAATCCGAACGGCAGCGACTCGGCGATGTTCGACAACACGCTCGAGCTTCTGGTGCTCGCGGGGCGCTCGCTGCCGCACGCGATGATGATGATGATTCCCGAGCCGTGGTCGAACCACGAGCACATGGACGATGCGCGCCGGGCGTTCTACGAATACCACTCGGGCCTCATGGAGCCCTGGGACGGCCCCGCCTCGATCGCCTTCACGGATGGCAAGAAGATCGGCGCCGTGCTCGATCGCAACGGCTTGCGGCCCTCGCGCTACTACGTGACCAGCGACGACCTCGTGATCATGGCTTCGGAGGCGGGCGTGCTCGACTTGCCGCCCGAGCGCATCGCGCGCAAGGGACGCCTGCAGCCCGGGCGCATGTTCCTGGTCGATACCGAGGAAGGGCGTATCGTCGAGGACGAGGAGATCAAGGCGAAGGTCGCGGCCGAGCGCCCGTACCGGCTGTGGCTGGATGAGCACCTGCTCGAGCTCAAGGACCTGCCGCCCGCCCCCGAGGTCCCCGTGCCGGACCACGACACGCTGCTGCACCGGCAGATCGCCTTCGGCTACACCTTCGAGGATCAGCGCGTTCTGATCGAGCCGATGGCGCGCAGCGGGGTCGAGGCGGTCGGCTCCATGGGCAACGACAGCGCGCTCGCCGTGCTGTCGACCAAGCCGCGTCTGCTCTACGACTACTTCAAGCAGCTCTTCGCGCAGGTGACCAATCCGCCGATCGACTGCATTCGCGAGGAGCTCATCACCGCGGCGGAGGTGTGGCTCGGGTCGGAAGGCAATCTGCTGAAGCCGCAGCGCGCCGACTGCCGCCGGCTGGAGCTGCACGGGCCGATCCTCACGAACGAGGAGTTCGCGCAGGTGCGCCGGCTCAACGTGCCCGATCTGAAGGTGGGCGTGTTGCCGACGCTGTTCCGCGTCACCCGCGGCGAGAAGGGGCTGGTCAAATCGGTCGAAGAGCTGCGCCTGGCGGCGCGGCGCTTGATCGAGGATGACGAGGTCAACATCCTCATCCTGAGCGACCGGGGCGTGAACCGCGAGTTTGCGGCGATCCCGGCGCTGCTCGCTGTCTCCGGCCTGCATCATTACCTCATTCGCGAGGGGCTGCGCACGCGGGTGAGCCTGGTGCTCGAGACCGGCGAGCCGCGCGAGGTGCATCACTTCGCGCTCCTCATCGGCTACGGCGCGAGCGCCATCAATCCGTACCTCGCGTTCGAGACCCTCGATGGGATGATCCGCGAGGAGCTCCTGACCGGTGTCGACCATCGCACGGCGTGCAAGAACTTCGTGAAGGCGGCGACCAAGGGCGTCATCAAGGTCATGTCCAAGATGGGCATCTCCTCGGTGCAGAGCTACCAGGGCGCCCAGGTGTTCGAGGCCGTCGGCCTGCGCCCCGATGTGATCGATGAGTACTTCGCGGGCACGGCCTCGCGCATCGGCGGCATCGGCGTGGAGGTGATCGCGCAGGAGGTGCTGATGCGGCATCGAGCGGCCTTCCCGCCGCGCGCGGTCAACGGGCAGAGCCTGCCCGCCGGAGGACTCTATCAGTGGCGGGCCGACGGGGAAGCGCATCTCTTCAATCCCGAGTCGATCCACCGCTTGCAGAAGGCGGTGCGCAGCGGCAGCTACTCGACCTACAAGTCCTACGCGAAGCTCATCGACGATCAGTCGAGGAGCCTGTGCACGCTGCGCGGACTGCTCTCGTTCAAGCCCTCCGAGCCGATCGCGCTCGAGGAGGTCGAGCCCGTCGAGGCGATCCTGCGCCGCTTCAAATCCGGCGCGATGTCGTACGGCTCGATCAGCCAGGAAGCCCACGAGACGCTCGCCATCGCGATGAACCGCATCGGCGGCAAGAGCAACACCGGCGAGGGCGGGGAAGACCCGCAGCGCTACGTTCCCCTGCCGACGGGGGACTCGAAGAACTCCGCCATCAAGCAGGTCGCCTCCGGACGCTTCGGCGTGACGAGCGAGTACCTGGTCAATGCGCGCGAGCTGCAAATCAAGATGGCGCAGGGGGCCAAGCCCGGCGAAGGCGGACAGCTGCCGGGCAACAAGGTGTATCCGTGGATCGCCAAGACCCGGCACACCACTGCGGGCGTTGGACTCATCTCCCCGCCTCCCCATCACGACATCTACTCCATCGAGGATCTGGCGGAGCTGATCCACGATCTGAAGAATGGCAACCGTCACGCGCGCATCAGCGTGAAGCTGGTGGCGGAGGTGGGGGTCGGAACCATCGCGGCCGGCGTGGCCAAGGCGCATGCCGACGTGGTGCTCATCAGCGGTCACGACGGCGGGACCGGCGCCTCGCCCCAGACCTCCATCCAGCACGCGGGCCTGCCGTGGGAGCTCGGGCTCGCCGAGACCCACCAGACGCTCGTGCTCAACAACCTGCGCAGCCGCATCGCGGTGGAGACCGACGGTCAGCTGAAGACCGGGCGCGACGTGGCCATCGCGGCGCTGCTGGGCGCCGAGGAATTCGGTTTTGCCACGGCGCCGCTGGTTGCGATGGGCTGCATCATGATGCGGGTGTGCCACCTCAACACCTGCCCGGCGGGGGTTGCGACGCAGGATCCGCGGCTGCGCGAGCGCTTCGCCGGCAAGCCCGAGCACGTGGTGAGCTTCATGCGCTTCATCGCGCAGGATCTGCGCGAGATCATGGCGCAGCTCGGCTTTCGCACCCTGAACGAGATGATCGGGCGGGTCGATCGGCTCGAGCCCAGGCAAGCCATCGAGCACTGGAAGGCGCGTGGCTTTGATTTCAGCAACATTCTGTATCAGCCCGATCTGGGACCCGAGGTGGGCCGCTACTGCCAGATCGAGCAGGACCACGGGCTGGACAAATCGCTCGACCTGACGATGCTGCTCGACATCGCGCGGCCCGCGATCGAGCGCGGTGAGAAGGTCGAGGCGCGCCTGCCCATTCGCAACGTCAATCGCGTGGTCGGCACCATCACCGGCAGCGAGGTCACGCGCAAGTGGGGCGCCGCGGGCTTGCCCGAGGACACCATCCGCATCCATTTCACCGGCTCGGCCGGGCAGAGCTTCGGTGCGTTCCTGCCACGCGGCATGACCTTCTCGCTCGAGGGTGATGCGAACGACTACGTGGGCAAGGGGCTCTCGGGCGGCAAGCTGATCATCTTCCCGCCCGCTGCCGCGACCTTCGTGGCGCAGGAGAACATCATCATCGGCAACGTCGCCTTCTATGGAGCGACGGCCGGGGAAGCCTACATCTGTGGCATGGCCGGCGAGCGCTTCGGCGTGCGCAACAGCGGACTGCAAGCGGTCGTCGAGGCTGTCGGCGACCACGGGTGCGAGTACATGACGGGCGGGCGCGTGGTGGTCCTCGGCCCGGCGGGGCGCAACTTCGGCGCCGGGATGTCGGGCGGCATCGCCTACGTGCTCGACGAGCGCGGGGATTTCCGCACGCGCGTGAACACGCAGATGGTTGCGACTGCACCGCTCGAGGAGCCGGAGGAGATCGCCGAGGTGCGCGCGATGATCGAGCGCCATCTCGCGCACACTCGCAGCGTGCGGGCGGCACAGCTGCTCGGGAGCTGGCCGCAAACGGTCGGCAGCTTCGTGAAGGTGATGCCCAGGGACTACGCCCGCGTGCTCGCCTGCATCAAGCGCGCGCACGAGCAGGGTCTTGCAGGGGACGAGGCCATCATGGCCGCGTTCGAGGAGAACGTGCGCGACCTTGCGCGCGTGGGTGGCAATTGATGCTGCTGGATTGCTGATGGGAAAGCCAACCGGATTCATCGAGTACCTGCGGGAGCTCCCGGTCGATCGCGTGCCGCTCGAGCGCATTCGCGACTGGAAGGAGTTCCATTTCCACATGGACGACCGGCGGCTGCGCCACCAGGCTGCCCGTTGCATGGATTGCGGAGTGCCCTTCTGTCACACGGGCACGCTGATGAATGGCGGCGCCTCGGGGTGCCCGGTCAACAACCTCATCCCGGAGTGGAACGATCTCGTCTATCGCGGACTGTGGCGCGAGGCGCTCGAGCGCCTGACGAAGACCAACAACTTCCCCGAGTTCACCGGGCGCGTGTGCCCGGCGCCGTGCGAGGGCTCGTGCGTCCTGGGGCTCACGAATCCTCCGGTCGCCATCAAGACCCTGGAGAACGCGATCATCGATCGTGGCTGGGAGGAGGGGTGGGTGCTCGCGACCCCGCCCGGCACACGCACCGGCAAGAAGGTCGCCGTGATCGGCTCCGGGCCCGCCGGGCTCGCCGCCGCCGCGCAGCTCAATCGCGCCGGTCACACCGTCACCGTGCTCGAGCGCGCGGATCGGCCGGGCGGGCTGCTCATGTATGGCATTCCAAACATGAAGCTCGACAAGCGCGAGGTGGTGATGCGGCGCATCGCGCTGATGGAGCAGGAGGGCGTTCAGTTCCTCTGCAATGCCCATGTCGGGGAGAACGTCGAGCCGCTGCTGCTGCTCAAGGACTTCGATGCGGCCGTGCTCTGCACCGGCGCCACCGTGCCTCGCGACCTGACCGTCGAGGGCCGGCGCCTCCAGGGCGTTCACTTCGCGATGGACTACCTCACCCAGAGCACCAGGGCGCTGCTCGACGGCGGCCCCGATGCGACACCCATCCATGCACGGGGTCTCGATGTGGTGGTCATCGGCGGCGGCGATACCGGAACCGACTGCGTGGGGACTGCGATGCGCCAGGGCTGCCGCAGCCTCACCCAGTTCGAGATCCTGCCGAAGCCTCCTCTCGAGCGCGCGGCCGACAACCCCTGGCCCGAATGGCCGAAGGTGTACCGGCTCGACTACGGCCAGGAGGAGGCTGCGGCGAGATTCGGCGCCGATCCCCGCGCGTACGGGACGACGATCAAGCGCCTGGTGGGCCAGAACGGCCGCGTGCAGGCGCTCAGCACGGTGGAGGTCCGCTGGGAGCCAGGTCCCGAGGGGCGTCTGGCACCGGTCGAGGTCCCCGGGAGCGAGGCCGAGCAGCCCGCGCAGCTCGTGCTGCTCGCGATGGGATTCCTGGGGCCCGAGCGACCGCTGCTCGATGAGATGGGCATCGCCGCGGATGCTCGAGGCCACGTGAAAGCCGAGCACGGCCGCTTTGCGACCAGCCAGAAGGGTGTGTTCGCCGCGGGGGACTGCCGCCGGGGCCAGAGCCTCGTCGTATGGGCGATCCACGAGGGTCGGGGGGCTGCCCGGGAGTGCGACCGGTACCTCATGGGGACGACGGACCTTCCCTGAGGCTCTCGGGCTCTCGGCGCTGGACGAGATGCAGCCGTCCGCCGCAAAATGAGCGCGTCAGGGGACGGGCGGCGAACAATGAGCATTCAGCCCACGCAGCTTGACCACAAGCTGCACGACGTGCAGTTCCACCACAAGGTCTGGAGCGATGTGACCGGCGCAGTCGCCGGGCTCGCCAGCGCGGTTGCGGTGGTGTTTGGATGGGTGGCGGCCTACTTCGCGCCCCGCGGCTTCGGCCACATTGCAGTGACGCTGCATCTGCACCGGGCTCCGCTCATCGTGCGGCTGGCACCCGTCGTTGCCGCCATCGCTGCGGTGATCGCCACGGCCGCTGGCCTGCTGCGCTTTTATTCGTGGTATCGCGAGGGTCGCGAGAACGCCCGCAACGCAGCTCGGACCAGCAGCGATTTCTAAAAAAAAGCCCCGCATCGCGCGGGGCTTTCAACTGTTGCTTCACCGACCGGGTCAATCGTAGTCAGCTCCGGCCAGCTACCGCGATTGGACGGGGCTCGTCCCCGCACATCGCGCGCTCTGGCATCCAGCGTCGTCACGGACATCATTTCAGTTTCGGTTGGAACGATGGAGCTCGTGCTCCGGCCCATTCTCAAAGCCGCGTGTCACTTCACGCCACCCGTTCCGAGCGGCCGCAAAAGGGCGGCCGCCTTCCGTGCCCGCGTCGATCGCCCTAGTTTCTTCGTTGTTCCGTACCCTCCGGGTTGTCCGCTTCTCGCATCACCCGCGCTGCGGGGCCTCCCTGTGACCCATAGCAGCAAGATCCATGCTCAAACGAAAAATATATAGAGAATCTTGGCGTTGTGTCATTACATGGGCTTAATCCACGACCCGGTTGTATAGCGGATCGACAGCTTCGCTTGCTGTGGCAATATTGCGACGAGCGGGCTCGCAGGCGGCTCCTGCGAAATGTAAGTGCATGAGTTTGCGAGAATCTGACGCCTTCTTGAATCTGGCGTTCCTACGATGTGTGGTCGTATAAGCGCTCGAGCCCCACCACTGCGCCACCCGGAGCACCTGCCCATGCAGCCGATCCCAGTGAAGTCCCAGGACGACCTCGAAGCCCATCCGACGCTTTCGCGACGCCAGGCGGTGCGCGGCGCAATGCTCGCCGCGCTCGGCCTCAGCTGGGGTCGGCTGGCCGAGGCGGCTCCCGATCCGCAGCCGCTCATCCGCAAGGCGATTCCCTCGACCGGCGAGCGCCTGCCGGCGATTGGCCTCGGCACCGACTCGTTTCGCACCTCCGCGCGCGATGCCATTCGCGCCGAGATCGTGCGCATGCACGAGCTGGGTGGAACGGTCATCGACACTGCCGCGGCGTATGGCGATGCCGAGGCGCTCATCGGGGATGCGCTGGCCTCGGCGGGTATCCGCGATGCCATGTTCGTTGCGACGAAGCTGGTGGGCAGCGGCGCGAGTGACTACTTCGGCGGCGGTGCGGTGGGTGCGGAGGGCAGCCTCAAGCGCTCACTGGAGCGCCTGCGCACGCGCCGGCTCGATCTGCTCCAGGTGCACAATCTCGATGGCGTCGAGGCTCTCATCCCGCAGCTTCGCAAGTGGAAGGAGGCGGGCACCATTCGCTACTACGGCGTCACCACCTCACGCGTCTCCCAGCACGAGGACATGGCCGAGGTGATGCGCAAGTACCCGCTCGACTTCATCCAGGTCGACTACTCGATCGCCAACCGCGATGCCGAGAAGACGATCTTTCCGCTGGCGCTCGAGCGCAGGATCGCGGTGCTTGCGAATCTGCCTCTGGTGCACGGGCGCCTGATGCGCCAGGTGTCATCCACGCCATTGCCGCCCTGGGCTCACGACATCGGCATCACCAGCTGGAGTCAGTACCTGCTCAAGTACGTCATCTCACATCCAGCCGTGACCTGCGCGATCCCGGGATCGACGCAGGTCGCGCACCTCGAGGACAACCAGAACGCCGGACGCGGTGCTCTGCCCGATGCAGCGATGCGCGAGCGGATGGAGCAATACTGGAAAGAGAAAGTCTGAGCGTCGGCGCGAGTGCCGATTTTCTTTACAAAGTCACGACCGAGGCTCCGCCACGCGGTCATGAGTCTTTGTTATTCCATGAGATCGGCGGCCTGGCCCAAGACTTGCCTCATGACATAACGGGGAGAAAAAGCGGTCCATCAGGGGGAGAGCACCATGCGAAGCACGTGGTTCCGGGCGGCGATCGTCATCCCTACTCTCGGCAGCGCGGCTCTCGTCAGCGCGGCTCTCGTCAGCGCGGCGCATGCAGGCCCGACCATCTCGGTCGCAACGAGCGCCTCGGAAAGCGCTGCATTCGGCAGCGTCAATCAATCGGCAGGCCCTTTCCCGTGGAGCGATCTGGGCATCACCGCGAGCGCCGGCGTATCGCCCGGTACGCTCGATGTGCAAACCGGCGGATCCACCGCGTTCCAGCTCGGCACGACCTTCACCTCGGGCGAGGTGCTGAGCTCGGGGGACCCGCTCGATCTCAGTTACAACCCAAACTGGACCGGAAGCAGCTTCCACTCGGCTCCCGCCGGCAATGGTGCCTTCAACAGCAACTTCGTCTACAACATCGGCCCCTTCAACGGCTCGACCAATATCTTGAACGTGCCCTTGTTCGTGCCGGGGGCCACGACGGGCCATCTCGCGTCCAGCCTGAACAACACGATCGTTTCACCGCCGGTGAGCGCTGCGGCGAGCGTCAGCGGACCCGGTGTCAGTGCGACCGCAACCCTTGCGGCGCAGGGATGCTTCATCGTCTGCGTCACGGTCGCAAGCGCCAGTCTCAGCTTCAACGTCGGCACGCAGATTCAGCAGTCGGTCATCGCAACACCCCTGCCGGTATATGGCGATTGGGTGTGGGAGAGCACGACGCCCACTTACTCCGCTGCCGATCATCCGGTGTTCGTGCCGGGCACGGCAGGCTCGGTCACCAACGCGATCGAGGCGCCCTCCGGACTCAGCGTGGGTCAAACGTTCTACTACAACGTCCTGCCGGGCGTTGAGCTTCAGATGCCCATCATCGACTCTGCGGACGTTGCCGTGCCCGCGAGCATCACGGCGAGCTGGGACATCTTTGGCGCGGGAGGCTCGGAGACCTGGCCCCTCGGCAACCTCTACGAGCTGGGCGCGGTCGGCGCCATCGACTTCGACCCCACCTTCTACGGCAGCCAGTTTTTCAGTCTGCCCCTCATTTACGACGGCTCCGCGGTCTGCACGCTGGCCTGCGACCTCGCAACGTTCACGGTCGGCGGGAGCGGAGGCGGAGATCCGGTGAGCACTCCGGGCGGGACAGTGCCCGGGGATACGGGCCCTTGCGGGGGGGCAGATATCAACTGCAGCACCAGCGTGCCGAGCACCGGAACGCCTCCCGGCGGCTACGGCAACACACCCCTGGGCCCGTTGTTCCCCGGTGACTGCGGTCCGATCGGGACACCCTACGCGGGCTACTGCATCGACACACCGCCCACGTCGTCGTTGACACCCAACGTTCCGGAGCCGGATACGCTGGCACTTTCCGGCGGGGCCGCGTTGAGCCTGCTGCTGCTGTCACGCAGAAGGCGGACTCGGGGCGGACGTGCGCCGAGCGTTTCCTAGCGAGCCGCCCAGCATCTCTGGAGGTGGTCGTCCACGATGCCCACCGCCTGCATGAATGCGTAGACGATCGTCGTGCCGACGAATTTGAACCCGCGCCGCTTGAGCTCGCGGCCGAGCGCATCGCTCTCGGGTGTCGAGCTGGGAATCTCGCTGCGCGACCGCAAGCGACGCCGCCTGGCCGCGGGGGCGAAGCCCCACACGAGCTTCGCAAGCCCGCCGTCGCCGGCAAGCTCGAGGAACGCTTGCGCGTTCGTTACGAACGCCTGCACCTTCAGTCGATTGCGCACGATGCCGGGATCGGCGAGCAGGCGCTCGATCCGCTGCGGGGTATAGCGCGCGATCTTGCGCGCGTCGAATCCGTCGAACGCGCGACGATAGCTCTCTCGCTTGCGCAGGATCGTGATCCAGCTCAAGCCCGCCTGTGCGCCCTCGAGGCACAGCATCTCGAACAGATGCTGGTCGTCGCGCGAGGGGACGCCCCACTCGGTGTCGTGATAGCCGATGTAGAGCGGATCGGCTCCGCACCACCAGCAGCGCCAGCGGCCGTCGGGGTGGCGCACGACGGACGGGGTGGCTTTCGTGGCGCCCATTATGTTCTTCTCGAGGCAGGCGGCGCCTGGGAGCGCCGCCGCCAGTCAGCGGAGCGACCGCCTGCTAGCTAGGCGGCCGGCTCCATGATCGTGCGCAGCTTGGTGAGTGCGTTGGATTCGATCTGGCGGATGCGCTCGGCGGAGACGCCGTACTTGTCCGCCAGCTCGTGCAACGTCGCCTTGTCCTCGCCGATCCAGCGCTGCTGGAGAATGTCGCGGCTGCGATCATCCAGGCGCGCGAGCGCCTGATGCAGGCGATCCGCCGAGTCGCTCTCCCACTCCTGCGATTCCACCGCTTCGGCTGGGTCGGAGCCCGGCGCGGGCAGATAGGCCGCGGGACTGAACACCGAGTCCTCTTCGTCTGCATCCGGAGCCGGATCGAACGCGATGTCCCGCGCAGCCAGGCGCTGCTCCATCTCCGTCACTTCCGCGGGGGTCACGCCGAGGTCGCGCGCGACGGCCAGCGTTTCCTCTCCCGAGAGCCAGCCGAGGTTCTTCTTCATCCGACGCAGATTGAAGAACAGCTTCCGTTGCGCCTTGGTCGTGGCGACCTTGACGAGCCGCCAGTTGCGCAGCACGTACTCGTGGATCTCCGCGCGGATCCAATGCACCGCGAAGGACACCAGACGCACGTTCAGACTCGGGTCGAAGCGCTTGACCGCCTTCATCAGGCCGACGTTGCCTTCCTGGATCAGATCGCCCATCGGCAAGCCGTAGCCGGCGTAGCCGCGAGCGATGTGCACGACGAACCTCAGGTGCGACAGCACCAGCTGTCGGGCAGCCTCGAGATCATGGTCACGACGGAAGCGCACGGCGAGCTCGCGCTCCTCTTCCCGCGTGAGCACGGGAATCCGGCCCACACGCTCGAGGTATGCATCGAGGCTCCCCACGGGCCCGGCGAGGGCGAAATCCGAGGGTCGCGCAATCAAGGCGGTATTGGCAGTCATGGAATCGGGTACAGCTCCCAGCAGGTGGCGAATTCTAGCACTCGGGAAATTAGAGTGCTAAGGGGCGGATTAGTTTCGTCCGGAGCAGGCTAAAGAATTAGTAAAAACAGCAGCTTACACGTGCCTCTGCTGCGGCGCAGCTCAGGCTCGCGGCGGGTGCGCTCAGGCCCGGGGCGCGATGCGGCGCAGGTGACGGGTGGAGGAGACCCAGGCGCCAAGCCAGCCGAGCACCGCACCGATCCCAAGGAGTGCGAGCACCTCTCGGCCAGCCGGCCCCGCGAGGACGTAACGGCTGCCGTACAGCGCGGCAAGGCTTGCGATCGGGCGCTCGAGCACGAGCACCGCGACCGCAATGATGATCCACGCGATCAACGCGCCCGCCAGGCCATAAAGCACCCCGGTGTACAGAAAGGGACGGCGCACGAAGGCGTTGGATCCACCCACGAGCTTCACCACCTCGATCTCGGCGCGTCGATTCTGGATCTCGAGCCGCACGGTATTGCCGACCATCGCGAGCACTCCCACTCCGAGCACCACGGCTGAGACCAGGAGCACTCGCTTGAGCAAGTCCACGATCGCGTTCAGTCGTTGCACCCAGCCGGCATCGACCTGAACCGTGTCGACTTCCGACCACCCGGCGAGATACCCCCTGAGCGCAGCGAGTGCGCCCGGCGACATTGCCTCGGCGGTGGGGCGAACGTGCAGCACATGCGGCAGTGGATTCTCCTGCAGCGCCTGGAGCGCGGCGCCAAAGCCGGAGTACTCGCGAAACTCCTTCAGCCCGTCGTCGGCCGAGATCACGGTCACCGACCCGATGCCCGGGTGCTGGCGCGCCTGCGCCGCAAGCTCGCGCACCTTGGCCAGCGGTACGCCCTGCCTGAAATAGACCGAGACGTCGATCGCATTCGCAACACCGCTCGTGAGCGTGCGCGCGTTGCTGACCAGGAGCTCCAGCGCGAGTGGCAATGCGAGCGCGAGACCGATGACGAGCACGGTGAGAAAGGTTGCAAAGGGGCTGCGTGCCAGCCGCCCGAGCGAGCCGAACAGTGCCTGCGCGTGCCGCGTCCCGTATGTGGTGAGGCTCACTCGAGGAGCTCTAGCGACTCGCGACCATGCTCGGCAGGGACTCCCCGTCGGCGCCGGCTTCGATGCGGCCACCCTCGAGCACGAGCGTGCGTGCGCCCAGCTCGTGCACGATCTGCACGTCGTGGGTGGCAACCACGACCGTGACGCCCACACTCTGGAAGCGCTTGAGCAGGCGCATGACCTCGAGTGCGAGATCTCGGTCGAGATTGCCGGTCGGCTCGTCGCAGATGAGGATCGAGGGCTTGCTCACGACGGCGCGCGCGATGCCCACCCTTTGCTGCTCGCCCACCGACAGCTCGACCGGCAGCATGCGCTCGTGACCGAGCAGGCCGACCTGGTCGAGCGCGGCGCGCACGCGCTTGTCGATCTCCTTGAGCGAGCAACCGGCGACGACCAGCGGCAGGGCGACATTGTCGAACACCGGCCGGTCGAGCAGGAGCCGGTGATCCTGGAAGACGACCCCGATCGAGCGGCGATAGGGCGGAATGTGTCTCGATCCAAGCGCGCCGAGATTCTTGCCGGCGACGAGCACGGTGCCGCGCGTGGGCCGCTCGAGCAGCGCGATCAGCTTCAATACGGTGCTCTTGCCCGCTCCGGAGCGGCCCGTCAGCAGCACCAGCTCGCCCGCATCCACGCGAAAGGTCACGCCGGTGAGCGCTTCCCGCCCGTTCGGGTAGCGCTTCGTGACGTGCTCGAAGTGGATCATGGGAGGGCTTGGGTGGCTGTGCCGCCCGGGTCCGTCCCCGGTGCAGAGTCGGCCGCCGCGCCCCCGACGCCCTCCACGAGCGCGGCCGCAAAAGCATCCGCAGCGAACTCGCCGAAGTCCTCGGCCTGCTCGCCGATGCCAATGAAGCGGATGGGCAGTCCGAGCTTGCGAGCAATCGCAATGACGATGCCACCCTTGGCGGTGCCGTCGAGCTTGGTCAACACGAGCCCGGTCACGCCGATGGCCTCGTGGAACTGGGTCGCCTGCGCGAGCGCGTTCTGCCCCTGATTGGCATCGAGCACGAGGAGCACCTCGTGCGGCGCCGTGGGGTCCACGCGCTGGATCACTCGCTTGACCTTCTTGAGCTCTTCCATCAGATGCGATTGGCTGTGCAGGCGACCGGCGGTGTCGGCGAGCAGGACGTCAACCCCGCGCGCGCGGGCGGCTTGCAGAGCATCGAACACGACTGCTCCAGGATCGGCGCCCGCTTGCTGGGCGGCAAAGGCAGATCCGGTTCGATCGGCCCAGATCGCGAGCTGCTCGATCGCCGCTGCGCGGAAGGTGTCCCCGGCGGCGAGCATGATGGCCGCCCCCTCGGCATTCAGGCGCTTGGCCAGCTTGCCGATCGTCGTGGTCTTGCCCGAGCCGTTGACGCCGACGACGAGGATGACGAATGGCTTGCGCTCCTCATCCACGACCAGCGGCTTCGCGCACGGCGCGAGGATCTCGGCGATGGCCTGGCGCAGCGCGCCGATCAGGGCGGGCACGTCCGCAAGCTCCTTGCGGGCGACGCGCTTGTGCAAACCCGCGAGGATCTGCGCGGTTGCCTCGACGCCCACATCGGCCGTGAGCAGCCGCGTCTCGAGCTCCTCGAGGATCTCATCGTCAATCTTGCGCCCCCTGAAGAGATTGGCAAGATCGAAGGCGAGCCAGGAGTTGCCGCGATTCAGCCGGGTGCGCAGGCGCTTGAAAAAGGTTGCGCGCTCTTCGGGCTCGCGTCCCTGAGGCTGCTTCGCGGTATCCTTGGGCTTGCGTCCGAACATCACTTCACTGGGGCGCTCGATGGTGCGCATTGTAGCCTCTGCCCACCGGCGCGGCTCGCACGCGCGGCTCTTGCGCATCATCGGGGGCACGTGGCGCGGTCGGCGCCTGCGCTTCACGGCTTCTGCCGACATACGCCCGACTCCCGATCGCGTGCGCGAGACGCTCTTCAACTGGCTGGCCGGCCGCGTGAGCGGCGCGCGCTGCCTCGACTTGTTCGCCGGCAGCGGAGCGCTCGGACTCGAGGCACTCTCGCGGGGTGCAGCCCACGTGCAGTTCGTCGAGCGCCACGCGGAGGCTGCGCGCGAGCTCGGCAGCTTGCTCGTGGCCTGGGGCGCTCACAACGCAGCCGTGCGCCGCGCGGAGGCACTCGGCTTTCTCGCAGGGACTGCCGAGCCGTTCGACCTGGTATTCCTCGACCCGCCGTTCGACACGGATCTCATTGGCAGGGCCGCCGCGCGGCTCGAGGGCGGCGGCTGGCTCGCACCGCGCGCGCTGATCTACGTCGAATGCGCAGCTCGCGCGGGCTTGCCCACGCTCCCCGCAGCATGGGCGCCGCTCAAGGCCAAGACGGCCGGCGAGGTCGGGTATCATCTGCTCGAGCGAAGCGATATCGGCGAGTCCAAATGAAGCGCAGCGCGGTCTATCCCGGCACCTTCGACCCCATCACCAACGGACACATGGACCTGGTGCGCCGGGCGGCGAGCATGTTCGACCGGGTCGTCGTCGCCATCGCGGCCAATGCGGGCAAGACACCGCTCCTGCCGCTCGAGATGCGCGTCGAGCTGGCGCGCAAGGTGCTCGCGGAGCTGCCCAACGTCGAGGTGACCGGCTACGCGGAGCTCACCGTCGAGTTCGCCCGCAAGCACAAGACCTCCGTCATCATCCGCGGCTTGCGCGCCGTGTCGGACTTCGAGTTCGAGTTTCAGCTGGCCAACATGAACCGTCATCTCGCGCGCGACATCGAGACCGTGTTCCTGACGCCCCAGGAGCAGTTCACGTTCATCTCCTCCTCGCTGGTGCGCGAGATCGCCATCCTCGGCGGGGATGTGCACGAGTTCGTGCATCCGGTCGTGGAGAGCGAGCTGCGGAAGCTGCGCCGGCCCTGAGGCTCGCGCACCCGGCGCGAGCAGTGCTGCGCGGGCATTAGTGCGCGAGCTTGCGAGGATGGTCGAACAGCTCGATGAAGGCGCCCACGTCCGGGTCGCGAATCATGACCTCTCGCGTGGCGCCGCCCCGCATGGTGAGGATGCCGTCCGAGACCACGATCGCGCCCGCAGCCTTGGCGCGCTCGAGGAACGCATCGAGCCCACGCACCTCGAATCCGACATAGCCGACGCCGATGTCGGTGATGCTGCGCGCCTCGACCGGTCTCTTGCGGTTCTGGAACTCAACCAGCTCGACGTTCATGCGCGAGCGGGTGGGCTTGCGCCCCGAGGCGAGCATCTCAGGCGTGGGCGACTCGGCAGCAAAGGGGAACGACTCGTTGTAGAAGCGCAGAATGTTGCCGTGCGCGCCGACGGCTGAATCGTAGAAGTCACCCTTGAGCCAGGGCGCGTGCGTCGTGACCAGATGCCCGCCGAGCAGGTCTCCGTAGAAGGCGCGCGCCCGATCGGAATCGAGGACCACCACGCCGACGTGATTCACGCCGGGCAGCAAGGCGGGACGCGCGGGGCGGCTGTCCTGCGCAGGCACGGCCGGCCGCTGATCGATCAGCTCGATGTCCATTCCGTCAGGGTCGGTGATGTAGGCGAGCATGCCCTTGGTCTGGCCGGGGGGTGCCACGAGCTTGCCTCCCCAGGAGCGCGCATGAAGCAGGCCGCGCGCCCGGAGCTCGCTCCAGAGCTTTTGCGCATCGGGCACGACGAGGCCGAAATGGGTCACACCCGGGTCCCATGCGGTGTGGTTCGCGAGGTTCCTGCGCTCGAGTCCCTTCAGCTCCCTCAGGTACAGCACGAACCGCTCGCCCGAGTCCTGGTTGACCATGTACATCTTGGCCATCCGTGTGGCGATATCTCGGGCGCCGTGCAAGTCGTAGAGGCGCTCGACCACGGGGTCCTTGCGCCAGACAGGCTTGGCGGCAGGGTCCCGAACGAATCCGAGCGCCTCGTAGAAGGCGACCGACCGGTCCAGATCCGAGACCATCCTGCCGACGAAGGTGATGCCGACGGTCGTGCCTTCTCGAGGGACGTCCTCGGGGGTGCTGGGGCTCTGGCCCAGAGCCGGGATGAGCGGTGCGAGCAATCCGGCGAGTGATAGAGCGCACGCCAGTCGGACCGTGCGGCGCCTCGAGGATTGAGTCATGCCGCGCATCTTACGCGCTCGGGCCTGCAGAGCACCGAAATCTCGATGGAGGTCACGCCCCGGTCCGCCTCTGCGGGCGAACATGGCGCCATGACTGCGCGAGGCTTGGTTTTCGGCGGGCTCGTCGCGGCAAGCCTCTGGCAGGGCTGGTCGCAGTGGCAGCTGCGTGCGGTTCATCCGGAGGATGGGATCATCGCCCCCGACGACCCCGTGCAGACCGATCTGGATCACGCCGCGAAATTCACCTATGGTCACTGGACGCTCACCCCGCGCGCGCACTACGACATCACCGCGCGCATCCTGAGCCGCGAGGACTATCACTTCGATGCGCTTGCGAGCCTCATCCCCGAGGATCTCGCGCTCGGCTGGGGCGCCATGTCCGACAACCGTATCCTCAAATCATTCGTGATCAGCCAGGGGGGCCGGTTCTACTCGTGGCGGCCCATCGCGGGCTTGCCCATCGCGCGAGAGGATGTGATCGAGCACAGCGCCAACACTCACGTCATCCCTGCCGATCGTGTCGTGCGCCGCGAGCTCGCGAGGTTGCGCGTCGGGCAGGTGGTGCATCTGACAGGGTCGCTCGTGGACGGAGTGCGCGAGGATGGTGCCTGGGTGCGCACCTCGCTCACGCGCAAGGACACCGGAGCGGGTGCGTGCGAGATCATGTTCGTCGACAACGTCGAGGTGCTTCCATGAGACGCGCGCTGCGACCGGACTGAGCCTACTGCTGGCAGGACGGGCAGTAGTACGTCGAGCGTTGTCCCTGGGTGATGCAGCGGATGGGCGTGCCGCACACGCGGCAGGGTTTGCCCGCGCGCTCGTAGACGTACAGCCGCTGGCGGAAGTACCCGGGGTTGCCGTCCGCGCCGACGTAGTCGCGTAACGTCGTGCCGCCCACGCGGATCGCGAGCTGCAGCACGGCGCGAATCGCCCGCGCGAGCCGGCGCATCTCGGCACGCGAGAGGGAGCGCGCCGCGCGGCGCGGCCGTATCCGCGCGCGAAACAGCGCCTCGTTCGCATAGATGTTGCCGACGCCCACCACGAGCCGGCTGTTCATGAGCAGCTGCTTGATCGCCACGCGCCGCCGGCGAGTGGCGCGCCACAGATAGTCGGCGTCGAACTCGGGATCGAGCGGCTCGGGCGCGAGCTGCGCGAGCAGCGGGTGCTCGCGCGGGTCGCCGGTGGTGTAGTGCAGACTGCCGAAGCGCCGCGGATCGTTGAAGCGCAGCATCAATCCCGAGTCGAGGATCAGATCCAGGTGATCGTGCGGCAATCGCGGCGTGGACACCGGCAGCACGCGCAGGCTCCCGGACATTCCCAGGTGCCACAGCAGCGTGCCGTTCGTCAGCTCGAGGAGCAGGTATTTCGCGCGACGGCCCGTGCGCCGCACGCTCTGGCCGGCGACCTGGGCAGCGAGCTCATCCGGGATCCGCCAGCGCAGCCGCGGCTCGTGAACCTGAAGCGCGACGACCGTGCGTCCGAGCACGTACGGCTCGACGCCGCGTCGCGTGGTCTCGACCTCCGGCAGCTCGGGCAATTACTTGATCTTGGTTTCCTTGTACGGGACGTGCTTACGAACCACCGGATCGAACTTCTTCACTTCGAGCTTGTCCGGGTGCAGCCGGCGGTTCTTGGTCGTCACGTAGAAGTGGCCGGTTCCGGCCGAAGAGAGCAGCTTGACTTTCTCGCGCATGGTGCGTTCTCCGATCCAGCCGGCGACGCGGCCGCTAGATCTTCACTCCGCGGTCGCGCAGGTCGGCGATCACCGCATCGATTCCCTGCTTCTCGATCGTGCGCATCCCGTTGGTCGAGACGCGCAGGCTGACCCAGCGCTTCTCCCCCTCGAGCCAGAAGCGCTGCGTATGCAGGTTCGGCAGGAAGCGTCTGCGACGCTTGTTGTTCGCGTGCGATACGCGGTTGCCAACGGTCGGGCGCTTGCCCGTGATATCGCATACTCGTGACATGAGATCCGCCTCGGCGCCGGGGGACTCGCGCCGTGCAGGCGCCGTCCCGGCAGGGGGCGGGTTTATACCAGTTCCCGGCGGGGCTCCGCAAGGCTGGTTTGCCTGTCATGGAGGGCAGCCCGATAATGGCTCAAACGGGGTGAGGGCTCGAGGTCATGCAAGGCAAGCGCATCCTGCTCGGCGTCACCGGCGGCATTGCCGCGTACAAGAGCGCAGAGCTCGTGCGACGGCTGCGCGAGCGCGGCGCCGAAGTGCAGGTCGTTATGACAGCAGCGGCGCGCCGGTTCGTGACTCCGCTCACGTTTCAGGCCCTCTCGGGGCGCCCCGTGCGCACCCGGCTGTGGGATGCGGCCGCGGAGGCCGCGATGGGCCACATCGAGCTTGCGCGCTGGGCCGAGCTGGTGCTGGTGGCGCCGGCCAGCGCGGACTTCCTGGCGCGCCTCGCGGCCGGACTCGGCGGGGATCTGCTCACCACCCTGTGCCTCGCGACCGAGGCGCCGATTGCGGTCGCGCCGGCCATGAACCGCCTGATGTGGGCGAATACCGCAACGCGCGCGAACGCCGCGCTGCTCGAAAGCCGTGGCGTACACCTGTTCGGTCCCGCCGAGGGCGATCAGGCGTGTGGCGAGGTGGGTCCGGGGCGAATGATCGAGCCCGATGCGCTCGTGGAGCTCGCCTCGGGCGTGCTCCTGCCGCAGGGGCCGCTTGCGGGGCATCGGGTGCTGATCACCGCAGGGCCCACGCGCGAGCGCATCGACCCGGTACGCTTCGTGAGCAATCGCAGCTCGGGGCGGATGGGATTCGCCATCGCGCGCGAGGCCCGGGCGGCCGGGGCCGAGGTCGTGATGGTGAGCGGCCCGGTCTCGCTGCCAACGCCCGCGGGAGTGCGCCGCATCGATGTGGAGAGCGCCGCTCAGATGCTCGCGGCGGTGAACGAGGAGGTCGGCCGCAGTGACATCTTCATCTCCACCGCGGCCGTCGCAGATTACCGTCCCACGCGTCCTCCGGATCACAAGATCAAGAAGAGCACCGAGAAGCTCGCGATCGAGATGGAGCGCACCGTGGACATCATCGCCGCGGTGGCCGCGCGCCCCGCACGTCCGTTCGTCGTGGGATTCGCCGCGGAGACCGAGTCGGTGGAGCAGAACGCGCGCGCGAAGATGTTGAAGAAGAACCTCGACATGATCGCGGCCAACGAGGTTGGGCATGACAAGGCCTTCGACAGCCCGGACAACGAGCTGGTCGTGCTCTGGCGCGGGGGGCGGCGCGAGCTCGGACGGGCCTCGAAGGAGTCCCTGGCGCGCCAGCTCGTGGCGCTGATCGCGAGCGTGCGCGAGGAGCAGAGCGAGCGCACCGAGCCCGGCCGCGCAGTGCTCACGGCCGATAGATGAGCTCCGGCGCGCGGCGCGCTCTGCAGGTCAAGATTCTCGACGCTCGCGTGGGCCGCGATATCCCGCTGCCCGCCTATGCGACGGGCGGCTCCGCGGGACTCGACCTGCGCGCCTGTCTCGATGCACCGCTCACGCTTCAGCCCGGGCGCGCGGAGCTGGTGCCCACCGGGCTTGCGATCCATCTCGAGGATGCGGGGCTCGCGGCCGTCATCCTGCCGCGCTCGGGGCTCGGCCATCGGCATGGAATCGTGCTCGGTAACCTCGTCGGTCTCATCGACTCGGACTACCAGGGGGAGCTCAAGGTCTCCTGCTGGAACCGGGGCAGCGAGCCATTCACGATCGCCCCGGGTGAGCGCATCGCGCAGCTCGTGGTCGTGCCGATCGTGCAGGTCGAGCTCAAGATCGTGGAGAGCTTCCCCGAGAGCGAGCGCGGGGCCGGCGGCTTCGGCCACTCCGGCCGGGTGTAGAGCGGGCGCTGCGGAGAGCGGCGCGGGCGATGCTCGCTCGGTGACTTCAGTGCGCGGCCGCGGTGCTCGCGGCACGCAGCTCGCGGTAACGGTCGATGTCCGCCTGAAACTGCGCCCGCACCGCCGCTTCCTGCTGGTCCTTGGAGGTGAGCGCATTGCGCTGCGTGCGGATCTCGTTGAGCGTGCGCACGAGCTGCTCCGCCAGGTCATCGGGCATGCGCCGCGCTTCCTGCCCCTCGTTGTAGGGCTTGAACAGCAGCGCACGCGCCTGCAGGGCGAGGAGCCGATCGTGCAGTCCCGCGACGTACTGCTCGGCGGCGACGCGCTGGCCTTTGAGCTGCTGCAGGCGCTCGTCGCGCAGCTGCTCGATGTCCTCGATGGAGGTGTAGGTCGTCAGCAGGAAATCGTCGTGCTGCTTTTGCTTGCGCAGCTCTTCCTGCTCGCGGGCGGAGGCCTCCATCTGCGCGGGGCTCTTCTCCGCGGACACCCGTCCGACCTCCACGCCCTGACCGTTGAGGACCGTCGTCTCCTGCTGCGAGTACTGCGGGGGCACACGATCGCCGTAGTGGATCACCCCGTGCTCGTCGACCCATCGATAGACGAGTGTCTTGGAGTCGTTCGCGGCACTCGCCCCGAGTGTCGCGAGCGCGAACGCGCAGCCGGCCACGATCAGCCGCAACCATACGACGAAGGACCACGATCTGGGTGTCATACGGGACATGGGCGTCATATTCTGACGCAGCCCGCGCTCAGGGCAAGGCTCATCTTGCGCCGTACCGGTCCCGATAGCCCCTGAGCGATGTGAGCTGCTCCACAGAAATGCCCGCTCCATGCTGCGAGCGGTGCGCGAGGGCCTCGATCAGCTCATCCAGTGTGACGATGCTCACACAGCGCACGCCGTAGCGCAGCTGCATCTCCTGCGTGGCGGAGCGCTCGCTCTCGCCCCGTTCCTGGCGGTCCAGCGCGAGCAGCACTGCGACCGGTTGGGCGCCGGCGGCGCGAATGCATTCAATGGCCTCGCGCTTGGCGGCGCCATCGGAGATCACATCGTCCACGATCACCACTCGTCCGGCGAGCGGGGCGCCCACGAGCGATCCACCCTCTCCGTGCCCCTTGGCCTCCTTGCGGTTGAACGCGTAGGGCACCTGTCGCCCATGGTGCTCGGCCAGAGCGATCGCCGTGGCCGTGACGAGCGGAATGCCCTTGTAAGCCGGGCCGAAGAGCATGTCGAACGCAACCCCGGAGTGCACCAGCGCCGCGGCGTAGCACCGCCCGAGCACTGCGGCTGCCTCCCCGTCGCTGAACAGCCCCGCGTTGAAGAAGTAAGGGCTCTCGCGCCCGCTCTTCAGCGTGAAGCGGCCGAAGCGCAGTGCGCCGCGCGCGAGCGCAAGCTCGATGAACGTAACCTGGTACTCGTTCATGATTCGAGGGTGGGCCGACCGGTATGATGGACTCATGGGGATTATGGCATCGGTCGGGATCCCGGCGGGCGAAACGCAGCGCGGATGGCTGCAGGCGGCGCGCGTCTATCTGCAGCCGCACATGCTTGCGATGCTGTTCCTCGGCTTCTCCTCGGGACTGCCGTTCTACCTCATCTTTCAAACCCTCTCGGCCTGGCTGCGCCAGGACGGCATCCTGCGATCCACCATCGGCATGCTCGCCTGGGCGAGCCTCATCTATTCGCTGAAGTTCGCCTGGGCACCGGTCGTGGACCGCTGGCCGCTGCCGTTCGCGCACGCCTGGCTCGGGCGCCGCCGCAGCTGGATGCTGCTCGCTCAGATCGGGATCGTGCTCGCGCTGGTGAATCTCTCGGCGAGCCACCCCGAGCAGAGCGTCCCGCACGTTGCGCTCGGGGCACTGCTGCTCGCCTTCTGTGCCGCGACCCAGGACATCGCGGTGGATGCCTGGCGCATCGAGTCGGCACCCGAGCCGCAGCAGGGCGCCATGGCGGCGGCCTACCAGCTCGGCTATCGCACGGCGCTCATCGTCGGCAGCGCGGGGGCGCTCGCGCTTGCGCAGGGCTTCGGCTGGCACGCGAGCTACTCGATGATGGCGGTGCTCGGAGCGGTTGGGATCGTGACGACACTGCTCATCCGCGAGCCCGAGCCTCGCGCCTCGCGTGAGTCGCTGCTGCGCGAGCAGCGCGTCGTCGACTGGCTGGAGGGTAAGGCTCACTGGCCTCATGCTCTGCGGCAGCTCGGCGCCGGATTGATCGGCGGGGTGCTCTGTCCGCTCATCGACTTCTTCAATCGACGCGGCGCCGCCACGGCCGTGCTCGTCCTGGTGCTCGTCGCCAGCTACCGCTTGACCGAGTACGCGATGGGATCGATGGTGAATCCCTTCTATATCGATCACGGCTACACGCTCGATCAGATCGCAATGGTGGTGAAGGTGGTCGGACTGAGCGTCTCCCTGGTGGGAGTGCTGATCGCCGGGGTCACCGTGGCGCGGCTCGGAGTCGTGCAGGCGCTTGCGATCGGCAGCGTGCTCATCATGCTGTCGAGCCTGAGCTTCGCGGTGCTCGCCCAGGCGCACTCGCCGACCCTGCTCGGACTCGGAGTCGTCAACAGCCTCGACAACCTGGCGCAGGCGATGAAGGGAACCGCGCTGATCGCCTTCCTGTCCGCACTCACCAGCCCGCGCTACACGGCGACCCAGTACGCGCTCTTCTCGTCGCTCTACATCCTGGCGGGCAAGGTGCTCGAGGGCACCTCGGGATTCGTGGTCGATGCGATCGGCTACGCGCACTTCTTCGTCTATACGGCGAGCCTGGCGATCCCCGGGCTGCTGCTGCTCTACTGGCTCACGCGTCGCACGCGCGGCCAGGCGCTCTAGCTCAGGAAGCGTCGAAGATATCCAGGCCGTCGAGCGAGCTTGCCTGGCGGTCGCGATCCTCGCTGTAGGGATCCGCGCGCACACCCTCTTCCTCGGGCTCCACATCCACCGAGCCGCTCCAATCCTCGGGAGGGTCGGCCGCCTGCAGCGATCGCTCGTCGCAGTAGGCGTTCCATTCGTCGAGGTCCATCTCCTCCACCGTACCGTCGAAGTACTGAATCTCGACGGTGGCATCGTCATCGTCGATCGCCACGACCTCGAAGAGCTCGCCGCCCTCCAAGCGGTACCAGCTGCCGACATTCGGCTGAGGAGACGCCATCGCCCACCTCCATCGGATTGATTGTGCCTTTTCCATGGCTCGAGCGCGCCGCGACGCGGCATCGAAACGCTCGTGCGTATGAACCCGAGACCATTCGATGTTGCGCCTTGAGCGCAGTGCTTTCAAGACTAATTTACGCGAACCCGCACAGGTCGTGCGTGGTCATGCTCGTAAAAGAATTGCGCGCCAGCGGCGCGCTTCAACGCCTGCGAAATGCAAGCTCCCAGACGTCGTGCCCGAGCCGTCTGCCGCGTTGCTCGAATCGCGTGGGCGTGCGCTCCGGCGACTCGTCGGCGAACGATCCCCCGGCCGCGGAATTCTCCAGCAGGGTGCAGGCGTTGAGCACCTGCAGCATGTATTGCGCGTACGGCTCCCAGTCCGTAGCGAGCCGCAGGCGGCCGCCTCGCATCAGGCGATCGGCCAAGCACGCTGCAAAGTCGGGCTGGATCAGCCGGCGCTTGTGATGACGCTTCTTGGGCCACGGATCGGGGAAGAGGATCCGGATCTCGGCGAGCGATCCGGAGGGAATCTGGGCGTCGAGCACCTGCACCGCATCATGGCAGATCACGCGCACGTTCGTGAGCTGCGCGGCCTCGAGCGCAAGCAGCAGGCGTCCCACCCCGGGCGGGTGCACCTCGATGCCCAGAAAATCCCGATCGGGATGGCGCAGCGCAAGCGCAAGCAGATGCTCCCCGTTGCCGAACCCGATCTCCGCCTCGCGTGGGGCACGCCGAGCGAAGAGCGCATCGAGGTCGAGAGGCTCCTCGGTGAAATCCACGCCGAAGCGCGGCCACAGCTCGGTGAGCGCTCGGCGCTGCGCATCGGTCGTGCGTCCGGCACGGATGACGAACGAGCGCACGGAGCGACCCCTTGCGGGGACCGTATCGCCCGGCGGCGGCAACGAGGGCCTCATCGGGACGATGCCGCGCGCGGCGACGGCAACACTGCAGTCGCGATGCACAGCCGGGCAGCGGCACCGCAATGCAGATCGGCACGCGTGTTGAAGAACAGCGCGCGCTGCCGCTCGCCGTGCCCGGCATCCAGTCCCATGAGCACCGGGAAAGGTTGCTCGCGAGCAAAGCGTTGCAGCACCTGGGGCACCAGGATGCGACCGTCCGGCTCCTGGCCGCCCACGAACGTGCCGAACACCACGGCCTTCAGATCCCGGAGCGCACCCGCCTGGGCGAGGTGCTGCAGCATGCGGTCCACACGGTAGCCGCGCTCGCCGACATCCTCGAGGAACAGGATCTGCCGCGGTCGCCGCTGCAGCGGGGTACCGAGCACCGTTTGCAGAACGCTCAGGTTTCCACCGAATACCTTGCTTGCGAGGACTCGCCGCGACCGCGCAGCGGAGTTGAGCGGGGTGAGGCCCGCGAACTCGACCTGGCGCTGCGCACCGAACAACACCGCCTCGAGCTCGAGGACCTCCTCCGCGCGCACGGTCCCCGACCCGAGCCGATCGAGCAGCGGGCCGTGCAGCGAGGGCCATCTCCAGTGGTGATTGAAGAGATAGTGAAGCGTCGTGGCATCGCTGTAACCGATCAAGAGCTTCGGCTGCGGCGGCGGCGGAAGCTCGAGCAGGCGCTCGACCAGGCGGATCGCCCCGTACCCGCCACGCACGCACCACAGACAGCGCGAATCGGGCGCGTAGAGCGCGCGCCTCAGGTGCTCGAAGCGTCGCCCGTCGGAGCTCGCGCACAGAAGATCGTGACCAAACAACGAGCGTGGCACGCGGGGCTTGAGCCCCAGGCGACGAATGAACTCGACGCCGGCCGCGAGCGCTTCCGCCGAGCAGCGGGAGCCGGGCGCAACCACCTCGACCACATCTCCGCGCTGCAACAGGGCGAGCGGGTTGTGCGAGCGAGCGCCTGGGGCCACCGCCCTCACCCGGCTCAGCGGCGCATCTTCAGCACCGACCCGGCGAAGAATCCGTCGACGCTGTCCAGATCGATGACCAGCGGCAACCCGCGCCGTTCCTTGTCGAGATTACGCTCGATCTCCGGAGAGTTGCCGTACACGGTTTGTCGCGCGGCCGGGGAGTTCTCGATCCTGCCTCGTCCGCGGAACGAGACGAATGCCTTGGCATCCGGGCGGATCTCTCCATAGAGCAGCGCAATGTGCGGTCGGCCGCCGCGCACGGCGGCCAGCATGCCTCCCTCCGGGTCGCGCACCCAGATCGCCAGCTGCGTGTCGCTGTACGCCTGGACGCTGCCGCGAAAGGAGAGCTCCGGCCGCCCGTCCGCCCCGACGTACGCGACGCTCATCATCCGGCCGCGATCGAGCGCCGTGTTGACCAGCTCCTTCAGGGCCGGGGAGAGCTTCAGTTCCGTGAGCACCGGGGGTGCCGATTGTTGAGTAGTCATGAGACCTCATGCGTTGAAGTGACACTGTAGATCAAGTCGCAGGCACGCGGCACGCGAAGCTCGCAGCATCATCCGTGCTGCCTCGACCGAGGTAAACCGCCACACGCGGATAAGCGCACAACGGCCGGGTGCGGTCCACCGCACCGTGAGTGAGGTGAGAGGCGACGATGCGCTCGGGTGCGACGCCTTGCTCCACCCAGCTCTCGAGTGCGCCCAGCGCATCGAATTGATCCGGTCCGGGGCCGCCGCCACAATGATTGACGCCCGGGGCGAGGAACAGTCGCGCGAAATCCTCGATGCCGGCGATCTGTGCTCGCTCTCCGCGGCCCTCGTGCCCGAGGCGGGCGGCCACCTTCTGATAGTACTCGAGCGTATGCAGTGCGGAGATGAGCGGATCCGCCCACCCGTGCCACAGGATGAGCTTGCCACCGGCGCGGCGGAACGCCCGCAGGTCCGGGCTCGCATTGTTCAGGATCGCGCCGAGCTTCTGGTCGCCGACCCGCACGGCGCGATCGTAGTCGATGTGGTGATAGTCCCAGCTGGGATCCTCGAACACCATGTCCTTGAACGTGCTCGATGCGAGAGCGGCCACGAAGGGGGAGCCCGTGAGCGTCAGCGCATATTCCAGCCCGCGTGGCCAGCCAGGATAGATCGGCTCACCTGAGGAGAAGTGCAGTCCGGCGTAGATGTCCTCGAGCGCCGTGACCTCCGTGCTCGTGAGGCAGGTCGCCGGATTCTGCTCGCTCCGGCAGGCGAGCTCCGAAGGCGAGAAGTGGCAGGTGCGCGGATCGCTCAACAGCCCGTCCTTGACGCCATCGTTCGCATCGCACTGGGCGAGCACGGCGCTTGCGATGAGAGGAAACTTCGCAGGCGCGATGCGATTGGCCGCGAGATTCGTCCAGATCGTTCCGGCGTGCAGATGGATCACCTCCATCGCCGGCGCGCCGGCGACGATGCCGTCGTATTCGTGCGGATAGCGCTGGGCCTCGGTGAGCCCCTGCCAGCCCCCCGAGGAGCACCCGACGAAGTAGGACCGACGCGGCTCGGTGCGATAGAAGGCGCGAACGATCGTCTTGGCTTTCAATGCGGTCTGGTGCTGTGCGCGGTAGCCCTGGTCGATCACCAGCTCCGGATGTCCGAGCGCCCAGCTCCCCGGATCGGGTGTCGTGCTCTTGTGACCCATGTCGGTGTTGGCGGCCGCATAGTGCCGGCGCACCCCGTCGGCAAGCTCGCGGTAGACGATTGCGCCCGCATAACCACCGTTTCCCGTGCCTTCGAACTTGCCGTTCCAGTTGGCAAGCGGCAACCACACCTCGAAGCGAATCGCAGGAGAGATCACCCCGGTCACGCGGCAGAACGCCGGCAGGTCCTGCAAGGGCTCGCGCGCGTCGGGCGGCAGGAACGAGGGACCGCTCACCGTCTGCGCGGAGAGCACATGCGCATCCTTGAAAGACAGCCGGGTGAGTGAGGCGCAATCGCCATGCGCTCCCTCTGCGGCTTGCGCCGCGAGCGGCAGGCAGGCAAGGAGCAGTGCAGCAATCGCAATCGAAGACCACGCTCGGGACATGCTTTCACCCATCTCATGACCGCTCGCACGCGGGCCGCGGGATTGTAATCCCACGCGGCGTTCGGATGAGTCCGAGCTTGCCGGGCTGCCGAACGGCCAAGGCTGCCCCCGGAACCGTCACGCTGGCCCGCGAGTTCTGCTGGAGTTCTCCCCACACCGGCCCCGTGCGAGTGAACGACACCCCGAGCGATGCACCCGAGCAGGCGCGCAGCGAGACACACCCAGAGCCCAGGCCGAGCCCTGGATCGGCGCGCGAGGATGCCCGCGAAGGTGCACGCTCCGAGCGACCCGGGGACGCTCGCGAGTCCCCACGGGAGGACAGCTCCGCCGAACGTGGGCGCCAGCCGCGGCTGATCGACCGCCGGGGGGTGCGCATCGGCGGCGCCGTGGCGCTCGCAGTATTGATCGTGGGCGGCGTCCTGTGGTGGCTGCACGAGCGGCGGTTCGAGACGACGGACGATGCCTTCATCGATGCACACATCGTGCACGTGGCACCGCGAGTGGCCGGACAGGTCGTGGCCGTTCTGGTCAACGACAATCAACCCGTCAGGGCCGGTCAGATCCTGGTCCGGATCGATGTGGCGCCCGCGCGTGCCCGGCTGCAGCAGCAGCTCGCACAGGAGGCGCAGGCGCGCACGGCCGTCAACCAGGCTGAGGCCCAGGCGCGTGCGAGCGAGGCGCAGTACCGCCAATCGCTCGCGAACCTGCGCTCCGCGCACGCCCAAACCGTCAAGGCCCAGAGTGACCTCAGGCGCTATCGCACCTTGCAGGCGACCACCCCGCAGGCGGTCTCGCAGCAGCAGCTCGACGATGCGACGGCGGCTGCGCGCAGCGCCCGCGCGCAGGAGGATGCCGCGCGCCAGCAGACGCATACCGCGGCCGCGCAGATCGAGACCGCGCGTGCGCAGATCGCCAGCAGTCGCGCGGCCCTCGAGAGCAGCACGGCAGGCGCGCGCTCCACGCAGCTCGACTACGACTACACGAGCGTCTACGCGCCGGTTGCGGGTCACGTCGCGCAACGCTCGGTCGCGGTGGGCGACTACGTCTCGCCAGGCTCGCAGCTGATGGCCATCGTGCCGCTCGATGTCTGGGTCACTGCGAACTTCAAGGAGACCGCTCTCGCGGATCTGCGCCCCAATCAGCCCGTGCTGGTGCATGTGGACGCCTGTCCGCAGGCGGACATTCGCGGTCACATCGACTCCATCCAGCGCGGAGCCGGACAGGCGTTCGCGCTGCTGCCCCCGGAGAACGCGACCGGCAACTTCGTCAAGGTCGTGCAGCGGGTGCCGGTCAAGATTCTGCTCGATCGGATTCCGCGCGAGTGCGTGCTCGGTCCGGGCATGTCGGTCGAGCCGCGAGTGAGCGTGCGCTGAGGGTGCGCTGGGGATGAGCGAGGGCGGCACGCAAGGCGAGGGCGGGGGCGGGGGCTGGACTCCCGAGCGATCCGCAGCCGGTGATCGCAACCCCTGGGTCATCGCCGCCGTGATCTCGATCGCAGCGTTCATGGAAGTGCTGGACATCGCCATTGCGAACGTGTCGCTGCAGCACATCGCGGGCAGCGTCTCGGCCAGCTACGACGAGGCGACGTGGGTGCTCACGAGCTACCTGGTGTCGAACGCCATCGTGATTCCCCTGAGCGGCTGGCTGGCCGATGTGATGGGTCGCAAGACCTACTACATGCTGAGCGTCGGCCTGTTCTCGCTCGCCTCGCTCTTCTGCGGTCTTGCGCCGAATCTTGGGTCCCTGGTGGTCGCGCGCGTGGTGCAGGGGATGGCTGGAGGGGGTCTGCAGCCCATGACGCAGACGATGCTCGTGGACTCCTTCCCGCCGGAGAAGCGCGGCAAGGCGCTGGCGGTGTTCGGGTTGACGGTCATTCTGGCCCCGACGATCGGTCCGGTGCTCGGCGGCTACATCACCGACCAGTACACCTGGCGCTGGGTGTTTCTGATCAACGTGCCCGTCGGGATCCTCTCGCTCCTGCTCGTGCACGCACTGGTCACCGAGCCTGCGCTCCTCAAGCGCGAGCGACAGGAGCGCCTGAAGCGGGGGATCCGGCTCGACTATCCGGGTGCGGCGCTGATCGCACTCGGCCTCGGATTTCTCGAGATCACGATGGATCGCGGCGAGCGAGACGACTGGTTCGGGAGCGACCTCATCCGCACGACGGCGATCATTGCCGCCGTGTGCCTCCTCACGTTCATCGTGCGCGAGCTTCGCGCACGCGAGCCGTTGCTCGACCTGAGGCTGTTCAAGCACCGCAACTTCGCCGTGGCAACGCTCGTCATCGCGGTGGTGGGCGTCGTGATGTTCGGGACGACCCAGTTTCTGCCGCAGCTGCTGCAGGAGGTGCTCGGCTACACCGCCACGGACGCAGGTCTGGCGCTCACCGCCGGGGGCGTGGGCACGCTCATCGCGATGGGGATGGTCGGCGCTCTCTCCGGGCGCATTCAGCCGCGCTATCTGATCGCCTTCGGATTGAGCGCCACCATCCTCGGCCTGTGGCACATGAACCACCTCAACGCCCAGATCTCCTTTGCGCAGGCCGCCTGGGCGCGCCTGTGGCAGGTGATCGGGATTCCCTTCATGTTCATCCCGCTCACCGATGCCGCCTATGTCGATTTGCCCGCCGCGCGGACCGGACAGGCCACCGCGATGATGAACGTGATGCGCAATCTCGGCGGCAGCATCGGGATCTCCATGGTGCAAACGCTGCTCGAGCGGCGCGAGCAGTTCTATCAATCACGCTTCGTGGAGACCCTCAACCCCCTCAATCCCAACTATGTGCACGGCATCGACCAGATCCAGCAGACGCTCGTCGGGCTCGGACAGTCGGCGGCACAGGCGACTAGCCTTGCGAGCGGTCAGCTCTACGCCATGCTGCAGCGGCAGGCGAGCATGCTCGGTTTTCTGGATTGCTTCTGGGTGTTGATGATCGTCGGCATCGCGGTGTTCCCGAGCATCTTCCTGCTCAAGCGCTCACCGCGCGCAGGGCGTGGATGAGGCACCCGGTGACCGCCCGGCGCGACAGACACGGTTGCGAGCGCCCCGCCCTCAAGGCGGGCGTGCTCCTCTTGCTGTTCGCAGGGATCGTCGGCGCCGGTTGCACCGTGGGTCCGACGTACCGCACGCCCACGGTGGCGACTCCGCGCTCCTACGCGAATCTGCCGACCACCTCGAGCGAGGCCCCGCTCAGCATTCCCAGCCCCTCGCAGGGCGATCTCGGGCAATGGTGGCAGCAGTTCCACGATCCGGAGCTCGATCGGCTCGTCGAGCGCGCGCTGCAAGCCAACCTCGACCTGCAGAGCGCCGCCTCGCGCATCCGACAGGGGCGCGAGCAGGAGATCGTGGCCGGCTCGGCGCTCGTGCCGCACATCGGCAGCTCGGCCACCGCCATGCACCTGCACTCCAACTCAAATCCCCTGGCGGGTCTCTCGGGCTCCTCGGGTGGCAACTCCTCCCTGGGCTTGACCCTGTACTCGCTCGGATTCGATGCGAGCTGGGAGCTCGATCTGTTCGGCCAGACACGCCGGGCGGTGCAAGCGGCTCGCGCCACGACCGAGGCAAGCCTCTGGCAGATGCGCGACGCCGAGGTCTCCCTCACCGCCGAGGTCGCGAACGATTACATCCAGCTGCGCGCGACGCAGGCGCGTGCCCAGATCGCGCGTGACTCGATCGCAAGCGAGGAGGGCCTGCTCAATCTCGCACGCGCGCGCGCGCGCGTCGGCCTGGTGACCGAGCTC
This sequence comes from Steroidobacteraceae bacterium, assembly GCA_035524075.1. Classification (GTDB taxonomy): domain Bacteria; phylum Pseudomonadota; class Gammaproteobacteria; order Steroidobacterales; family Steroidobacteraceae; genus JASHUC01. The sequence continues at coordinate 150,027 of DATKPP010000019.1, forward strand.
GACGTGAATCAGCAGCTCGCGCAGCTTGCGAGCACGCGCGCGGAGCTCCCGACGCTCGCCGCCGAGGAGAAGGCGTTGATGCACGCCCTCGCGGTGCTTCTGGCGCAGCAGCCGCAGGCGCTCGAGCAGGAGCTGTCCCATGTGGGCGCAGTCCCGGCCGTGCCCACCTCGCTACCGGCCGGCCTGCCCTCGGACCTGCTGCGCAGGCGGCCCGACGTGCGTGCCGCGGAGCGCAGGCTCGCGGCAGCCACGGCAGAGGAGGGCGTGGCGGTGGCCGCGCTCTATCCAAAGTTCGATCTGCTGGGACTCGGGGCGTTTGCAGGGAGCTCGGTGAGCGGCCTGGTGAGCGCCCACCACTTCAGCGCGCTCGGCCTCGGACTGATCGACTGGCCCCTCTTCGACGGCGGCCAGCGCAGGGCCACCGTGCGCGCGCAGCGTGAGGCTCGCACGCAGTCGTATCTCGCGTACCGGCAGTCGGTGCTCGCGGCGCTGCAAGATGTGGAGGATGCCCTCGCACGCTATACGTCCGACCAGCAGCGCCTGCTTGCGCTGCGGCAGGAGCAGGCAGCGGCCGCCTCGTCGCTCGGCATCGCCCGGGCGCAGTATCGCACCGGCCTCGTCACCTTCATCAACGTGCTGCAGGCCAGTGCGACCGATCTCAGTGCCCGCGATCAGGTGGAGCGGAGCACGCAGGCACTCGCCCAGGATCTGGTCTCGCTGTACAAGGCTCTGGGGGGCGGATGGGACCGCCCCCCAGGTGCATGATCGCGCGAGGAGCGCCGAACCTCGAGGATCAGCGGCTCTCGGTTGCGCTCGTGGTGCCGGCGCTCGCCGTCCTGCGCTCCTGCCCGGGCAGCTGCTCGGCCAGCGCGAGGTGCTCGCGAAGCGTGGGCAGCGTCGTCTGCGCAAACTGCTTCACCTGCGAGTCCCGGCCGTCCTTCGCCTCGTGCTCGAACGCGTGAATGTCCATTCGATGGTCCTTCACCATGTCGTGCGCGAAGGCCTTGTCGAAGGCGGTGCCCGAGAGCTTGGAGAGCTTGTCCATCTCCTTCTGGTCGGCCTTGCTGGGCGAGGTGGGCAGCGTCATGTTCAGAGTCTGCGCGACGCTCGCGAGCTGCTCGTTGGCTTGCGTGTGGTCCCTCACGATGCGCTCGCCGAAGGCCTTCACCTTGGGATCCTCGCTGGTCTGCTCCGCCAAGCGCCCGAGCGCGACCTCCGCGGCGTTGCCTTCCGCGGCCTTGCGGACGAACGTTCGATCGGATCTGCTCAGCTGCGACCCACCTGAGGCGTCCGCGGAATTGGATTGAGTGGGGTAGCTTGCAGAGGGGCTCGGCGGCGTCTGCGCCGGGCTCGTCTGCGCCATCGCCAGACTCGCCCCGACCGCCAGGGACACCATCGCCGCCGCCAGGTTGCCCCGTAGGTGCCGTTTCGGACTCATGCTTCATCTCCTCCTCGGAATTGCGCAACCAAATGGTTCAGCCACTGCTGTTTCGCCATGACTTCGCCTCCGAGAGAGCATCAACCGTGCCGGCAACCGCTCCTCGAGCGTGGGGCGCTGCGGCGCGATCCGCGCGTTGCGGCGCCCGTGTGGCAGAATGCAGCGCGCCCGACCTGGATCGGGTGCGTGGCGGGGGACCTGGGGATTTCACACGCGATGCCGGCTGTCTGGCTCGGGCTGCTGATCACAGCCGCGATCGTGGTGACCGTGTGGTTGCTCGTTCGCGGGCGCTCTGCCCAGCCGCGCACGGCTGCGCCCAAGGCGAGCACGGAACGCGGCCGCGCACCGGCGCGCAGCCCGCCCATTCATCCGGGCCAGCCGCGTACCGCAGCGGCTGCATCTGCGGGCTCCCCGGCGGTCGCGGCGCAATCGGCGGGACGGTTGCCCGCCGGAGCGCTGAGCGGCGCGGAGGTCTTCAACAGGTTTCACGAGCTCGCGTTCGCGGCATCACCCTTGTCCGCACCGGCGCCGGCCGCTTACGAGGCGTTGGCTTCCCAGGCGCGGGCGGTGCTCGAGACCGTGGCCACGGAGCCGCGCTATGCGCCGCGCCGGCCGCTGCTGCTTCCTCAGCTGCTGCAGGCGATGCGGGACGACGACGTGTCGCGACGGGATCTCGCGAAGATCATTGCCCGGGATCCTGCCCTCACGGGCAGCCTGCTGAAGCTTGCGAACGGCGCCTTCTATCGCGTGAGCGACAAGCCGGTGGAGAGTATCGACCGCGCGGTGGCGCTGCTCGGGACGGAGGGCATCCGCTCGCTCGTGGCAACCGCGCTGGTGCAGCCTGTCTTCCAGCTTTCCAAGCAGCAGTTTCCGCACTACCCGGAGGCCGTCTGGGAGCACACGTACCGCGCCGCAGCTGCCGCGGAGGCTCATGCGGCGGTCGTGGAGGATGCCGATCCGTTCGCCGCGCAGCTGCTCGGCCTGGTGATGGGGCTCGGCTCGATCGTCGTGTTTCGCGTGGCGCTGGATCGATATGCCGCGCGTCCCGGCAGCAAGCCGGACGCCGCAGTCATTGCCATGCTGCTCAACGAGCAGGCGGCACCGGTCGCGCGGCGGATTGCCGCGAGCTGGGAACTCTCGGAACGCATCTCGGAGGCGCTGGAAGATCAGTCCGCAGCCCAGGAGATGCGTGCGCGCACGCCCCTTGGACGCTCGCTCCACTTCGGCCGCTTGATGGGGGCACTGGCCGTGCTGCACGCAAACGAGCGGGTCAACGACGAGACGGCCAAGGCCTCGATGCTGGCCAGTGGCGCGACCGAGTTCCAGTTCGAGCGCATCTGGGCGCGCCTCACCGGCAAAGCCTCACGCGGCGCCGATCGCCCCAAGCCCTGAGCACAGCTCGAGGACACGATTGTCATCCGGGCCGCTGACCATACGTTGAAAGAGGTAGGGAAGGGACGGCCAGAAGCCTCGAGCGGGGCCATTATGGTCATCGGCTTGGCACGAATCTGGCGTCGTTGGGTCTCGTGGGCACCTGAACGGCATGAAATTGTTCAGGTCTAATTTGAGAGGCCCTGATGCCGCTGGCACCCCAGGGGGGCCGGCGGCCGGAGCAAGCGGAACATGAGCATCAGATCAGCGAGTCTTTCGAAGCTAGGCGGCATCCTCGCCGCGATGGCGCTGGCGGCTTCGCCGGCCCTTGGCTTGGCAGCGCCGGGTCACGGCGGTGGCGGGCACGGTGGCGGCGGAGCTCATATGGGAGCGAGCCACTTCGGGGGTGGTGCGCGCTTTGGTGGAGGCGCCCATTTCGGCGGTGGCACCCACTTCGGCGCCGGCGGCTACCACTACGGCGGCTACGCCCGAGGCTATGCGTACGCCGGTCACGCCTATGCCTCCCGCGGCGTTGCGCCTCGCGCCGCCTGGGGCGGGGCCCGCTACTACGGCAATGCCGGTGGGCGCTATTACGGCAACTGGGGCGGCCGCTACTACGGCGGGGGCCGCTACGGCGGTTGGGGCGGCTATCACCCGTACTGGGGTGGCGGTTGGTGGCATGGGTATTACTGGCCGCGCGCGTGGTACGGCTGGAATTACCCCTGGTTCCTTGCAACGCTGCCCGTTGGCTTCGCCACCTACTGGTGGGGCGGAGTGCCGTACTACTACGTGAACAACGTCTACTACACCTGGAACCCGAGCGATAACGGCTATGTCGTGACGAACCCGCCTCCCTCGGGGGACGACTCGGCGGATGCGGTGCCCCCCACGGCCGACAACTCGGCCGCGCCGCCGCCTGCCGACGACCCAGCGGCCGCCGATTCGGCTCCCCCTGCGAACTCGGCAGCCGCGGGTGTGGCACCGGTGCCGAATGGCGCACCGGGCTCGCCCGATGATCTGTACGTCTATCCGCAAAATGGGCAAACGGCGCAGCAGCAGGCGACCGACCGCTACGAGTGCCACAAGTGGGCGGAGGACCAGACCGGATTCGATCCGAGCCAGTCGCAGGCCTCGGATCAGGGCTCGTTCAACTATCACCGTGCAATGGTGGCCTGCTTGCAGGGGCGCGGTTACAGCGTCAACTAGTTTGCGCAACCCGCAGGCGGTCTCGTAAGATCGGCCGCCCTGCGGGTGTAGTTCAATGGTAGAACCTCAGCTTCCCAAGCTGATGACGTGGGTTCGATTCCCATCACCCGCTCCA
>DATKPP010000020.1:0-53296 GCA_035524075.1 Steroidobacteraceae bacterium
AGGGGCGCGGTTACAGCGTCAACTAGTTTGCGCAACCCGCAGGCGGTCTCGTAAGATCGGCCGCCCTGCGGGTGTAGTTCAATGGTAGAACCTCAGCTTCCCAAGCTGATGACGTGGGTTCGATTCCCATCACCCGCTCCACATCCTACGAGTCGTGAGTACTTCGAAGCTCATCTTGCTCTGCCGGTAGCCCAGGACCTCCAAGCGCGGCCGGGCCGTTATCCTTCGATGATTCGCCACATCAAGCCTTCGATGGGCGCTCTACTGGTCGTGAGCGCAGTGCTCGTGGGCTGCGACAAGCTCGGCAGCCTCGGGCTGGGTAGCCAGCAGCAGACCTCCTCCCAGCGCCCGACTCCGCAGGAGCTCAAGCGCATCGGCTACATGTCACAGGCGGCAGGCGCGGATGGGCACAAGGTGTTCGATCATCTCGACCGGGCCAAGTCCTGTCGCGACCTGCAGCTTGCGATGCGCTGGAATCGCCCGCCGGATATCCCGAGCGGTCCTTTCAACAAGAAGATGATCTACCTCTCCAAGGGGCTTCCGGCCGATCTGCCCAAGGACTCCGAGGTGTTCATCACCGGCACCATCAAACGGGGGCAATCGCTGCCCTCCGGCGCCTGGGGCTGGTCCATCACGCTCGGCGATGGGACCGAGGTCCAGGCGATCGAGCCTGCCGAGTACTGGCAGAAGCAGGAGCAGGAGCAGGATCCGCAGCAGCAGAAGGAAAGTGGCGCCGCCATCGTCAAGCCGAACGAGCCGGGCCGCAAGCTCTGTGGCAACGGCATCTATCAAGGCATGACCGGCAAGTCGCTGAAGGGAGATCAGAGCGCCCCCCTCGTCGAGGTGCTGTTCGCCATCGACCGGCGCCGATAACGCAATCCTCCGACGCGCAATCCTCAGAACTGAAAGTTGATGTGGGTATTGGGCGGGATCCTGAAGTCGTAACCCTTCGTGAAGCCGATCCAGCGCGCCAGGAAGATCACGCTCACCCACAGGATCATCGAGGTGGCGCCGGCCAGGCGCGCCGCCATTGGCACCGGAGCGTTCTGGTCCCAGGCAGCCACGTTGCGGAACGTCAGGCGGTGAAACAGGAGCATGTTCACTCCGGCGCCGAGCAGGGCGAGCATCTTGAGCCTGAAGGCCGTGTTGCCATAGTACGTGTGCGCGTTCGCGGCGAACATGAGCAATCCCGCGCACAGCGCCACGAAGAACGCGCCCCAGGTCAGGCGCAGCATCTCGCGGCACACCACGGTCACGGGGCGGCGAGTGTCAGGCAAGCCGAGCAGGCGCAGATCGACGATGAAGATCGTTCCAAACACCGTTGCCGCGGCCAGCACGTGAATCGCTTCCACGATGGGCATCGCCTTGACCGACGTGCGCATCCACTCGGCAGGCGCGGATGCCTGCACGGCCTGAATGATGCTCGGAACGTCCACTTGGGTGTGAGCGCCTTCTGATCAAGCGTGCAGGGACAGCGCGCCCCAGACTTCCCGGTCGTAGGCGATGGCGCGACCGAGAAAGACGACGGACAGCCACAGAGCCACGAGCAGGATCGACATGGCCTTCGCTCCAGCCGAGAACTCCGCAGAGCCGCGCACGCGCACGCCGGACTTGAGCGCGTGCCCGTAGAGGGCCGTGCTCGTCACGCCGGCCGCAAGCAGCAGCATCTTGATCCAGAACGACAGCGCGGTGAACTCCCGGATCGGCTCCCCGAGCACGAGCAAGAGACCAGTCCCCGCCATGACGATCAGCGCCGACCACATCCAGGGCGCGAATCGGTGCCACACGGCCTCGAACGGCTGGTCCACGCGCATGAGCCCGAGGACACGTAGCGCGATCATGAGACTCGAGACGAAGACCACTCCGATCATGAGGATGTGGATCGACTGCAGCAGAGGGATCACCCAGCTCACGGACTGGATCGTGTTGCTGGCGGAGCTGGCCTGCAACCACGCGGCGAAGGCGTGCATGAGCCTCATCCGGTCGGCTTCAGGAGACCACCTGTCCCGATGACGGTGGAGCCCTGGACGGCATCACAATGCTTGCCCGCCGGCGGCGGGGTCCTGGCTGGACATCTGTAGATGGCGCCGCTCGGCCCGCGAGTCCCTGCCGGCTGTCCGTCGCGCAGCGGATGCAGCCCGACGCTGAACACCGTTCCCGGCGGGAACGAGCTCACCGTGACGCCCTCGCGCGCCATCTGCGCCGAGCCTGCCATCTCGACCGCCCAGATGACCGGGTTGCCGGCCGCATCGCGCAGCACGTTCCTGCGGTCCTCGTTCATGGGGGCGAAGAAGATCTGCAGATGATTGGCATCCGGATTCACACGCACCACGACGCCCGTGTAGACCCTCGTCACCTCCATGTTGTACGCGGCGAACGAGTGGTGTGCCCAGGCGGGCGCGACGCTGACGGCGGCGGCGCCCAGCAGCGCTGTCACGACCGCACCGATGGCTCCAGGCTTCATTCTCGACATGACGTGCTCTCCAGAACGTAAGTCCGCGTGCGTGCGCAAGGCTCAGGGGAACGAGAAGATATCCGGGCCCTTGGGCCGCTGCATCCCCTTCTCGAAATTCTCTTCCCAGAGCTGCGCCCACGGCCGCCCGTACATGTCGGGTATCTTGTATTGAATCACCTCGCCCGGCCTGACCGGCGTCGGCTTGCCGTTGACCGGGAAGATGGTTGGAACGCATTCGATGAAGGGATAGGGGTCGCCCTTGTCGAAGTCGCTGATCTTCACGTAGTTGCGGATGATGCGGATCGGCTGCACGAGCGCTTCGGGATCGTAGAAGATCGCCTCGTGGTTCAGGCCGACGAACTTGCCCTGAGCGTCGCGGTTGGGGGAATAGATCTCGATGGTTTGCATCTTGTCCGAGAACTCGAACGCGCTGTGGACGTACCAGCCCTGGATGTTCGAGGTCCACGTGATGAGCGTGTCGTGGTCCCAGAAGCCGATCGTCTCCCCGTACCAGCGCGGCACTTCGGGGCCCAGGTGCGGGATGCCACCGCTCGTATCGAAGGAAGGACCGATCTCGATGTTCGTGATGAAGTTGCGGGCGACACCCGCGAGGATCTGCACCAGCTTGGGCGTGACCGTGATGTCCCACTCCCAGGTCGCCGGCGGGGCCCAGCGACGCATGAAGCCTTCCGGCCAGCAGTACTGCGAGGGCCATTCCGGCTGATTGTGAGCCTCGTGGTACTCCTGCTGAACCATGCGCTGCTGATACTCCGGCGTGAGGAGCGACAGGATGGTCGGCACCTGGTTGTACGTCATGCGATACCAGTACTCATCCCCGGGCGTGAACCCAGGGTGCATGTAGCGACCGGACCATTCACCCGGGACCGTGGCGTACGTGTGCAGCGTGGGGCCTCCGCGACGGCGCGTCTCCGCGAGCAGCGCCTCGTAGTGCTCTTGCGCGGTCTTGAAGGGATACGGGCTCACGATGGCTGCGCGCGGGTAGTCGCGATCGCAGCGGCCCCAGGCCGCAGTCGCGGGGCCGTTCTTGCCGATGAGCCGCGTGCCGATCGCTCCCCACTGGTTCTCGAGAGCATCGGAGCTGTTGCACCGGAAGTAGCGCGGATCGCTCCAGTATTTCTTGTCCTTGTAGAAGTCCGTGGTGGTGAAGACATCGACCGGCAGCGGGGTGACGCCCGGGGGTGTCTGGCCCTCGCGCGCCGAGCCGATGAAGGATCCAGGGGCGCCGTGCGGCCCCGGGGCACCGGGCGGTCCGAAGGGACGCACGATCGTTGGGCCCACGTAAGGGGACTTGCGCGCGTCCGCCTGGAGCGGCCAGCCCCGTCCCACACTCTTGAAGCCGGGGTCGGCCACTTGCTGTGCCCACGCGGACGCGCCGACCCAGCCGAGCGTTACCAGAGCGAATGCGCACGTCACGGCGCTTCGATGCATTTCCCCCTCCGATCCTTCAAGCGCGTCCCGAGATGGGCGCGGGCCCGAGGCCCCATAGTAACGGGAAAGAGGCCTCCGGTTCTGCAGGCCCACCTTCGCCCTGCGGTTACGGGCGAGTTGACAGTGGGGGCGGCTATCGCCCGACCCTCCGGTGCGCTCGAGCTGCAGGTACGCGGCGGCCGCTCAACCCACCGAGAGATGATCGGGACTCTCGCCTCGCAGGTAGCGCTCGTACATCTGCGTGTACGCCTCCTCCAGGTGCCGCGCGTAAAGCTCGCTGTCGAACAGGGGTGCCGACTCGCGCGCCCGGCGCAAACGCTCGGTGAGCTGCGCCAGGCGGTCGCGATCGTTCGCGAGCTCGATGGCGAGCGCCTCGTATTCTTGCGGTGTGGTCGTGATCAGCTCCGGCAAGCCAACCGCCGAGAGCAGGCTCGCCGCCACGCGCGCCGCAAACGAGTCCCCGCGGCGGGTCAACACGGGAAGCCCCGCCCACAGCGCATCGCTTGCGGTCGTGTGCGCACCATAGGGATGGGTGTCCAGGAAAAGGTCCGCGGCCCGGTGGCGTGCCAGGTGCTCGGATGAAAGCGCCATCCGTGATCCAAACACGAGCCGTGCACCCTCGATGCCGCGCGCTTCGGCTTCCATGCGCAGGTTCGCAGCCATCGCGGCGGTGTCCGGCAGCAGCCAGAGCACGCTTCCTGCCACATCCCGCAGGATGCGCATCCAGGAGTCGAATGTTTCGGGCGTGATCTTGTAGGCGCCGTTGAAACAGCAAAACACGACCCCGCGTGCGGGCAGCCCAAGCTCCTCCCGCGCAGGGATTGTCTCGGAGATCGCGCGCTTGCGATCGTTCGGCTGGTAGCTGTGAGGCAGGCAGGCGACCTTCTCGGCGTAATGCGTGCGACTTTGGGCCGGGATGAGGATCGGATCGGCCACGATGTAGTCGATGAATGGCGCGGAAAGGGTGCCGGGATAGCCGAGATAGTTCACCTGGATGGGAGCGGCGCGCTGGCGGAAGATCCCGCTCCTGGCATGCTCGGTGAAGCCGTTGAGGTCCACCGCGATATCGATCCGCAATTGGCGTGACAGCTGCGCAATCTCCCGGTCGGATTTCTCGCCGACCTCGAGGAATCGATCGAACGCCGCGGTCAAGCGATGGCCGAGCTCGTCGTGCTGGCGCGCACCGAGCGAGAAGGCCGTCACCTCGAAGCGCGCCCGGTCGTGCTGCTCGAACAATGCAATGGCGAGATAGGTCACCGGGTGACTGCGCAAATCGGACGAGTAATATCCCAGGCGGATCTTGTCGCCCCGTGGCCGAGCATCGATGGCAGGGAGAGCCGACTGCCCGGGATATCGGTCGCTCAACCAGAGGCTTGCCAGATGCCGTTGCAGAACCGGCGAGTCCGTCAAGGCGAGCGCGTGAAACGGTTGGATCGATCTTTTCGATTCGGTGACCTCATCGAGCAGCACCCTCCTGTGCGCCTCGATGCCGCGCCAGTCGCACAACTGCATGCGCGCATGCAGCCAGTCACCGCGCAACCAGGGTCTGTGCGGCTCGAGCGCCAGCGCCCGCGCATAACTGTCAACCGCCTCCTCGCGACGCCGCAGCCTCACCAGCGCGTTGCCGAGGTTGTGGTGATACCCGGCATTGCCGGCGGCGACAGCAATGGCTCTGCGGTAGCTCTGCAACGCATCCTCCGCGCGTTGCAGCCCTTGCAGCACGATACCGCGGTTGTTGTGGGCCTCGGCGTAGTCCGGCCGTAGCTCGAGCGCACGATCGTAGGCTCGCAGTGCGTCCTGCAAGCGCCCGAGCTTGCGCAGCACGTCGCCCCGGCACGCGTGCGCCTCGGCGCACCCGGGCTGGATCGCAGCGGCGCGCTGGTAGCTCTCCAGCGCATCATCCAGGCGATCGAGCGACTGCAGCGCATGGCCTCGGTTCAGGTGGGTCTCCAGGTCGTGCGGCTTGATCGCGAGCGCTCGCTCGTAGCTTGCGAGGGCCTCCTCGGTTCGGCCGAGCTCCTGCAGGATGACGCCGCGATTGTTCTGGGCGTCGGCATCCTGGGGTCGCAGCGCGAGCGCTCGCTCGTAACTCCCGAGCGCCTCGTGGGGGCGATTGAGTGCGCGCAGCGCGACGCCGCGGTTGTAGTGGGCCTGAGGATAGTCGGGCTTGTGCTGCAGAGCTCGCTCGTAGCTCGCAAGCGCTTCGGCCGTGCGTCCGAGCCGCTGCAGGACGACGCCGCGGCTGTTGTGGCCCTCGGCATAGTCGGGCTTCAGCTCGAGCAGCCGGCCGTAGCTTTGCAGCGCCTCATCGAAGCGCTGCAGCTCCGTCAGCACCTTGCTGTAATTGCTCGCGGCCGTCACGTCGCGCGGCCTCAAGGCGGCGGCACGGCGCAACAGCTCCGCGGCCTCCTGCTTGCGCTCAGTTTGAGCCGCGATCACACCGAGGAGACTCAACGCCTCGAAATGATCGGCCCGCGATTGCAGGATCGCGCGGCACCGTTGCTCCGCCTCGGCCCGGCGGCCACGTGCATACAGCACGCCCGCCTCGTGCATCGCCTGCGCAACCGTTTGCATCGAGCGCCCGACCGCTGGCCCTCACTCGATCGTGATCACGATCTTGCCTCGAGCGTGTCCGGTCTCGAGGTAGCGCAGCGCATCCGGCATCCGATCGAGCGGGTAGCGTCGGTCGATCACAGGCGTGAGGCTGCCCCGCTGCAGAAGCTCCGCCAGCTGGGTCATATCCGCCTGGTTCAGCTCGGCGAGCATCGGCGTCAGGTTCTGGCCGGCCAGCTTCGATACGAGGAGCGTCCTCGCGGCGCTGACGAGCGGCTCGATCCACAAGCCCATGTGCGCCTCGCCAACCAGGACGTAGCTGCCTGCGGGCGAGAGCACGCGGCGATAGCTCGACAAGGAGTGATTCCCCGAGCAATCGAGGATCAGGTCGTACCGCTTGGACCCGCGGGTGAAATCCTCCCGCGTGTAGTCGATCACGTGATCCGCGCCGATCGAGCGTACGAGTGCGAGGTTTGCAGAGTTGGTCACGGCGGTCACATCTGCGCCGAAGGACTTCGCGATCTCCACGGCGAAGGTGCCCACGCCCCCGCCCGCGCCGTTGACCAGGACGCTCTGTCCCGAGCGAATCTTCCCGTGATCGCGCAGCGCTTGCAGCGCCGTGATGGCGGCGACGGGCACGGCCGCAGCCTGCTCGAAGGTGACGTTGGGCGGCTTCAATGCCACCGCGCCCTGCTCACGAACGACGAGATACTGCGCTGCCGAGCCGTCGCGCCCACCGAACACCTCATCGCCCGGCTTGAATCGCGTGACGCCCTTCCCCACGGCCTCGACCGTCCCGGCGAAGTCCACGCCGGTCCAGGTGTCCTGCGGCGTACCCCAACCGCTGCTCAGACGCATGAAGTAAGGCTGACCGGACAGGTAGTGCCAGTCGAGAGGATTGATGGACGCCGCGCGCACCTTCACCAGCATCTGGTGGTCGGTGGGGACGGGCCTGGGCACTTGCTCGATCCTCACCACATCGGGCGAGCCGTAGCAGCGATGCACGGCGGCCCTCATCGACTGCGTGCCGGCGGGCAGCGGTGGGGCCGCGGCGCAGGGCGAGTTGTGGCTCAAAGCCACAGCGAGCACTGCCACGCTCAGCACCAGCACGACGAGAATCCCGAGGAGTACTTTCGATCCTCGCCCCATGGTTTGATCCCCCCGTCGCTGCGCGCGCAGCCTCTGGCTAGTCGGTCGGTCGCATCTCAGCTGCGGGTGCCGAGGCTCGCGTCTTGGTCAGGATGCCACCGTAGAAGGACAGGTAGTACGCAATGACCGTCCCGAAGATGCCGAGGCTCAGCGGATTTCGTTGATAGGCAAGCGCCATGTCGGGGTTTGGGCCGCTCACCCCGTGCGTCTGGTAGTACATGTAGAAGAGTCGATAGATCACGCGTCCGAGGAACAGGACGGTCACCGCCAGTCCGATATAGGTGTGTGGCGTGTAGAAGCGTCCCTGTGGAGTGTTCTCGAACTGCGTGTGCCGGAGCCCGACCACGCCGAGCGCAATCCCACAGACGGCACCGGCGCCGAAGGCCGCGAGCAATCTCGGGTCGCGCATGGCGGTGCCCAGATACAGCACGCTGACGAGGATCAGGATGCCCATCCGGAACCACATCCGCCCCGGATCGAGCCGCTGCCGACCGAAGGTGCGGCGGAGCCGCCGAAATATTCCCCAGGCGAGGAGCGCCGCGAACAGGATCGGTGTGAGGAGTTGAGGATCCATACGATCTGCTGGGTGGCGAGCGACGCCCACCATGGTCCCGCGCGCAGGCACCCAGGTCAATCCAGGGCTGGCCGCCCCGGCGTGCGTTTGGGCTACTCTAGTCGAGTCCCCGCGGGGTATCACCGTCCAGGAGGTCGAATGTCGAACATCCTCGGTCATGGCGCCGGATGCGCGGGCGCCGGATGCGGCGTGCTATTCGGGCTGGTCCTCGCCGCCGCACCGCTTGCTGCGCACGCGCAGCTCGGCCGCGGCGACCGCTACTCGGGCATCCCCTGGGCCACGCGCTCTCCCGTCATCGCGCAGCACGGCATGGCCGCCACCGAGCAGCCGCTCGCCTCCCAGATCGCCATCGACATCCTGAAGCAGGGCGGCAGCGCGGTGGATGCCGCGATCGCGGCAAACGCCGCGATCGGGCTGATGCAGCCGGTGCTCAACGGTATCGGCGGTGACCTGTTTGCGATCGTCTGGGACCCTGCCACGAAGCGGCTCTACGGCTACAACGGCTCGGGCCGCGCCGCGCGCGGCCGGGATCTCGCGCGGATGAGGGCCGAGGTGGCCGCAGCCTGGAAGGCAGCCGGAGAGCCCGACCAGGCACTCATCCCGCCGTACGGCACACTGCCGATCACCGTACCGGGCGCCGTGGATGGCTGGTTCGCCTTGCATGGCCGATTCGGCAAGCTCTCGATGGCACAGGATCTCGCGCCCGCCATCGCGTACGCCCGCAATGGCTTTCCCGTCACGGAGCTCATCGCACAGTACTGGAAGCGCAACATGGCCGCATTCGAGCGCAGCAAGCTGCTCGCGGGCCAGCTCCAGAACGCGCGCGCGACCTACCTCATCGACGGGCATTCTCCGGCGCAGGGTGAGATCTTTCGCAATCCGGACCTCGCCCGCACGCTCGAGCGGATCGCTCAGGCAGGACGGGACGCGTTCTACAAGGGCGAGATCGCGCATACGATCGACGCATACTTCCGGCGCATCGGCGGCGACCTGCGATACGAGGATTTCGCAGCTCACCACGGGGAGTGGGTCACGCCGTTGAGTGTCAACTACCGCGGCTACGACGTGTACGAGCTGCCGCCGAACGGCCAGGGCGGGGCGGCGCTCGAGATGTTGCAGCTGCTCAAGGGGTTCGATCTCAGATCGATGGGCGCCGGGTCGGCCGATGCCATCACGGTGATGCTCGAGGCCAAGCGCCTGGCCTACGAGGACCTCGCGAAGTGGTACGCCGACCCTGCGTTTGCCGAGGTTCCGATGCAGGGCTTGATCTCCGATGCGTACGCGAACGAGCGTCGCAAGCTCATCGACCCGCAGCGCGCGCAGCCCGAGGTGGGTCCGGGCAATCCGCCTCGCGGCGGCGATACGATCTATCTCACCACCGCGGACCAGAGCGGCATGATGGTCTCCTTGATTCAGTCGAACTATCGCGGGATGGGCTCGGGGCTGGTTCCGGATCATCTGGGCTTCATGTTCCAGGATCGCGGGCAACTCTTCTCGCTCGACCCACATGCCGCAAATGTGTACGCGCCCGGGAAGCGTCCCTTCCATACGATCATCCCCGCCTTCGTGATGAAGGATGGACAGCCCTATCTGTCGTTCGGCGTGATGGGAGGGGACATGCAGCCGCAGGGCCACGTTCAAATCCTGACCGATATGATCGACTTCGGACTGAACGTGCAAGAGGCGGGTGATGCCGCACGCTGGCACCACACCGGCGGCTCGGAGGTCACCGGCCAGAGGACAGGCGGACCCGGCACGGTCGAGATGGAGTCGGGCTTCTCACCGGCGGTCAAGCGCGAGCTCGCGCGGCGCGGCTACCGGGTCGTTCCGGGGACCGGCGGATTCGGCGGCTATCAGGCGATCGAGTGGGACGCAAAGGATCATGTCTACTGGGGCGCCTCGGAGATGCGCAAGGACGGAGAGGTGATCGGGTACTGATGATCATGTTGCGCCCCGCATTCGCTGCATTTCTTCTGAGCTCCACGGGCGTGGCCCACGTCATCACCGACGGCGGCGAGGTGGCCTATCACCGTCCGCAGGCAGCGCCGGGCGTCGCATCCGGCACGGACGCACGCGCCGTGCCGGAGCGCCGCGGAACGGAGCTCGGGTTCGCGGTCTTTCAGCAACACTGCGTCTCGTGCCACGGGAACCCCGCGTTCCCGCGTGCGCCCACACCGGTCGCGCTGCGCGCGATGACACCCGAGCGGATCTACACGGCGCTCACGACCGGAATCATGAAGTCGGTCGGAGACACGCTGAGCGAGCTCGACCGGCGTCGTGTGGCCGAGTCGCTCGCGGGGCAGCTCCTGGGCTCGGCGCGCTCGGGCGATGCGAGCACGATGTCCAACCCGTGCACGAGCAATCCGCCGCTGAGCGATCTCACGGGCGCAGCCTGGAACGGATGGGGGAACGGCCGGGAGAATCATCGCTTTCAAAGCACCTCGGCCGCGGGACTGACGGCAACCTCGGTACCGAAGTTGAAGCTCAAATGGGCGTTCGGCTATCCGGGGGGCACCTCGGCCTACGGGCAGCCGACGGTTGTCGCGGGTCGCGTGTTCGTCGGCACCGATACCGGATACGTCTACTCGCTCGATGCCTCCTCGGGATGTGTCTACTGGTCGTACCGGGCTCGCGCCGGCGTGCGCAACGCGATGACCGTGGGGCCGGTCAAGGCGCGCGGCGCGGGGCCTTACGCAGTGTTCTTCGGCGATCTGAAAGCCAATACCTACGCGATCGATGCGCATACCGGACGGGAGATCTGGGTGAGGCACGTGGAGGACAACTTCGCAACGCGAGTGACTGCCGCCCCGGCGCTGTACCACGGCCGACTCTACGTGCCGATCTCTGCGTGGGAGGGTTTCTCGGCCCGGATCCTGGACTACCCCTGCTGCACGGCCGTGGGCAGCGTGAGTGCCCTCGATGCCTCCTCGGGGAGGCTCATCTGGAAGACCTACACGATTGCCGAGCGCCCGCATCCCATCCGCAAGAACTCCCGCGGCATTCAGCTCTGGGCCCCCGCCGGGGTTCCCGTCTGGAACACACCGACCATCGATGCGCGGCGCCATTCAATCTATTTCGGAACGGGTGACGCGTCGACCTATCCCGCCCCGCCCACCTCCGATGCGATCGTCGCGCTCGACCTGGCGAGCGGACGGATGCTCTGGTCGCGGCAGATCTATCACGGCGATTCTTTCATCGTCGGCTGCGCCGGCAGCGGCTTCACGGAGAACTGCCCGAAGGTGGTCGGCCCCGACTGGGACATCCCGATGTCGCCCATGCTCGAGAGGCTCCAGGACGGGCGCGCGCTGATCATCTTCGGGACCAAGCCGGGAGAGATCCTTGCACTGGATGCCGACCAGGAGGGTCGGCCGGTTTGGCGGGTGAACGTGGTGCACGACGCCCAGGATCAGCGCGATCGTGGTCGGGCGTTGCAGCCCGGCGAGAATCTCGGACCGCTCTGGGGCGGCGCGCTCGATGGGCGCAACGCGTACTTCGGTTTGAATGCGGGCGGTGTCGTTGCCCTGCGGGCCGCGACCGGCGCGCGCCTGTGGTACCGGCGCCTTGCCTCGGCCGACGAGCGCGTCACCTATTCCGCGGCGGCCACGGTGATCCCGGGCGTGGTGTTCGTCGGTGGATCCGATGGGCGGCTGTGGGCCCTGTCGACCCGGGACGGCCATCCGCTCTGGTCGTTCGATACCGCGCAGCGCTTCGACACCGTCAATGCCGTGCCAGCGCACGGCGGATCGATCAGTGCACCCGGGCCGACGGTGGCCGCGGGAATGCTCTTCGTGGGCTCCGGCTACGGAGTGGTCTCGCAGACCCCGGGCAATGTGCTGCTCGCCTTCGCGACACCCTAGCCAGCGCGCTGCGGAGCAAGCTTCGAGCGCAAGAGGGCAGCGAGCGATTGCCAGTGGCGCTCCGCCGCGGCTGCATCGTAGACCGGCGTATCGCGGAATACCCACCCGTGCCTGGCGGGGTACGTCTCGATCGTGTGATCGACGCGGGGCTTGGTGAGCGCCTCTTCGAGCCGCTCCTTCATGTCATCCGGGAACGACTGATCCTCGATCGCCCCGGCCACATAGACGCGCGCCTTCATCTTCGGCGCAAGCAGGTGTGGGCTGTCGGGGGCATCCGTGGCAAGCCGGCCGCCATGGTATGAGGCTGCCGCGACGATGCGATCCGGATACGTCCCGGCCGCCGTGAGCGACATGAGGCCTCCCATGCAGTATCCGGTCGTGCCGATGCCACCCGGTCTCACATCCGGCTGCGCCGCGAGATACTCGAGAAACGCACGCGTGTCGGACATGATGTTGGCGGGCGTGGCCGGCGCGAAGAACTTCTCCATCAGCACCTTGCGCTTTTCCGGATCGCTGAACACCGTGTGGGGGTCCATCGGCTCGTACGGGCCGGAGCGGTAGAAGAGGTCCGGAAGCAGCACGAAATAGCCGTAGGTCGCAAGCCGCTCGCCAAGCTCGAGCATCGCCGGCCGGATTGCAAGTCCATCCATGAACACGAGCACGGCTGGCCATGGGGCTGCCCCGGCCGGTCGATACACATAGCTCGGGCACGACCCGTCCCTGGTCCTGATCGTGATCCTCTCCACGCGACCTCCTTCTGAGCGGCTTGCGGGCGATCATAACGCGGTGTTGAGCGCCGACGAGTCTGGCGAGCTAGAATCAGTCGAATCCAGGCGAGAGGGTTGCCACCGTGCCCGATGCTGCGGTCCGAGAGTCACCCACCGTCACCCGTCGAGAGTTCATCCGCGTGGCTGCCGCCGCCGGCGGCGGCCTCGCGCTGACGCTCGAGCTGCACGCGCAGGAGCGCGGCGGCGCGGGCGGCCGACCGATGCCGCCGCCGAAGCCTCCTTCGGCCTTCGTCCAGATCGGCGCGGACGATTCGATCACCATCGTCGCTCCCGCCGTCGAGATGGGGCAGGGCGGCCACACCGCCATGCCGATGATCATCCTGGAGGAGCTCGGGGGAAGCTGGGATCGGTTGCGAGTGCTCGATGCGCCGGCGGCCGCGGTGTACGACAACCCTCTGATGGGGCAGCAGGCGACGGTCGGGAGCTTCTCGGTGCGCGGCTGGTACATGGAGCTGCGCCGCGTGGGCGCCGCCGCGCGCGACATGCTGATCCAGGCCGCCGCCAGCCACTGGAACGTGCCGGCCGAGGAGTGCTCCGCAAGCCGCAGCACGATCGTTCACCGGCCGACCGGGCGCACTCGCTCCTTCGGCAGTGTGGCGGTCCGAGCCGCGCAGCTGCCCGTCCCTCAACACCCGATCCTCAAGCCGGCCGCCGAGTTCACGGTGATCGGCACGTCTCCGCAGCGTGTGGACATCCCGGCCAAGGTGAACGGCAGTGCACGCTTCGGCATCGATGTGCAGTTGCCCGGCCTGCTGTACGCCGCGGTCAAGGCATGTCCGACCTTCGGGGGACGCATTCGCTCGCTCGATGACACTGCCGCAAAGGCGCTGCCCGGCTACCGGGCGACGGTGCCTCTGCCCGATGCCGTGATCGTCGTCGCGCGCTCGTACTGGCAGGCGCGCAAAGCGCTCGATGCAGTCAAAGTCGAATACGACCTTGGGCGCCTGGCCAATCTCGACAGTGCCGAGGTGTCCCGCCTGCTGCACACCGGTCTGAGCGAGCCGGGCGAGGCCGTGCGTCACGACGGCAACGCGCCGCGCGCGCTTGCGGGGGCGGCAAGCAGGCTCGAGGCCACCTATGAGGCACCTTACCTTGCGCACGCCTGCATGGAGCCGATGAACTGCACGGCATCCGTCACAGCGCAGGGCTGCGAGGTGTGGTGTGGCACGCAGATGCCCCAGGCTGCGCAGGCCGCCGCGGCGGGGGTCCTCAACATCCCGGCCGATCGGGTGAAGGTCCATACCCAGTACCTCGGCGGCGGCTTCGGCCGTCGCGGTCAGGCCGACTTCGTCGCGCAGGCGGTTGCGGCTTCGAAGGCCGTGGGTCAACCGGTCAAGTTGGTCTGGAGCCGCGAGGAGGACATCCAGCACGACTGGTATCGACCGGCCGCGGCCATCCGGTTCCGCGGCGGCCTGTCCTCCGCCGGCAAGCTCCTGGCGCTCGATTGCAGCGTCGCCACGGCTTCCGCGCCGGAGTTCGGCGGACACTCAGCCGGCGCGGTGTTCTACACCGGCGGCGTTTCCGATGCCAACTATGCGATTCCCAACTTCCGCGTGACGGGCATCAACAAGGATATCGGCATTCGCTTCGGCTTCTGGCGCTCGGTGGAAGACTCGCACAATCCTTTCATGCTCGAGGGATTCATCGACGAGCTCGCATACCATGCACGGCAGGATCCGTATCGCTTCCGCCGCGCGATGCTGCAGCACGAGGCCGGACGCCGGCAGCTCGCAGTGCTCGATCTCATCGCCGAGAAGGCTGGCTGGGACCGCCCGCCGGCCGGGCACTTCTTCGGTATCTCGGCACTGGAGGCCTTTGGAAGCTTCATCGGCACGGTCGCCGAGGTCTCCGTCAAGGACAAGATCGTCACGCTGCATCGAGTGGTGACTGCGATCGACTGCGGTGTGGCGGTACATCCAGACAACATCCAGGCACAGCTCGAGGGCGGAATGGTCTTTGGGCTCACCGCCGCGGCGCGCGGGGAGATCACCTTCGAGCATGGCGCCGTGCGCCAGCAGAACTTCAACAATTATCCGATGCTGGCTCTCGCGGAGATGCCGCGTGTGGAGTCCTATATCGTTCCAAGCACGGCGCCTCCGGGCGGTGTGGGGGAGCCTGGCACCGCCCCGATCGCTCCCGCGCTGGCCAATGCAATCTTTGCCGCAACCGGCACGCGGGTGCGGTCGCTGCCGCTCTCGAAGCACGGGTTCAGCTTGGGCTGGGTGAGGACCTGATCATGTTCACGCTCACGGTCAATGGAACGCAGTACACGATCGATGCCGAGGCGGACACCCCGCTGCTGTGGGTCCTGCGCGATGAGGTCGGGCTCACCGGCACGAAGTTCGGCTGTGGCGAGGGGCTCTGCGGGGCGTGCTCGGTGCTGCTCGACGGGGAGCTCGTGCGCTCGTGCATCGTGCCGCTCGGCACGGTCGCGGGCCGCGCCATCACGACGATCGAGGGGCTCTCCAAGCACGAGGAGCATCCGGTGCAGCGCGCCTGGATCGCCGAGAGCGTTCCACAGTGCGGCTATTGCCAGTCGGGCATGGTGCTGGCGGCGGCGGCGCTGCTCAAACGGACCCCGCGCCCGAGCGATGCCGATATCGACTCGGCCATCACCAACATCTGTCGCTGCGGCACGTACAACCGCGTGCGTCGTGCCATCCATCGCGCGGCGGCCGAGCTCGACGCCGAGCGCAGCAAGCCTGCGACCGAGGCCGGAGCGTGAGGCGGGTGAGCTCGCGAGCCGGTGAGGAGCGAGCTGCATGAGAGTCGGCCTTCAGGTCCCCAACTTCACCTACCCGGGTGGCGCTTCGCGCATCGCACCGACACTTGCCCAGATCGCGCGCGTGGTCGACGAGGCCGGGTTCTACAGCCTCTGGGTGATGGATCATTTCTTCCAGATCCGCGTCGTGGGGCCACCCGAGAACGAGATGCTCGAGGGCTACACGACACTCGGGTTTCTCGCCGGGCTCACCCAGCGCGTGAAGCTCGGCACGATGGCGACCGGCGTGATCTATCGCTACCCGGGGATCCTCGTGAAGACCGTCACGACGCTCGATGTGCTCTCCGGCGGGCGTGCGTATTTCTCGATCGGCGCCGCTTGGAACGCTGAGGAGGCGCAGGGGCTCGGGACGCCGTTTCCGCCGCTCGCCGTGCGCTTCGAGATGCTCGAGGAGGCGCTGCAGATCGCCCAGCAGATGTGGTCGGGCAAGGTGTCGGCCTTTCAGGGCAAGCACAATCAACTCGCCGGCGCCCTCTGCAGCCCGCAACCCCTCTCGCGTCCACATCCGCCGATCCTGGTCGCAGGAGGAGGGGAGAAGAAGACGCTGCGACTGGTCGCGCAGTATGCGGATGCCTGCAATCTCTTCGGGTCGGCGGAGGCCGTGCGCCCGAAGCTCGCGATCCTGCGTGAGCACTGCGACGCTCTCCATCGGGATTACGACACGATCGAGAAGACGACGCTCGGCCCGGCGGACCTGCGTCCCGGCAAGCTCAAATCGAAGGACGTGATCGCGCAGTGCAAGGCGCTCGCCGACATCGGCGTTCAGCATGCGATCTTCAACATGCCGAACGTGCACGAGATCGCGCCGCTCGAGACCTTCGGCCGCGAGATCATTCCCGCGGTCGCGGGATTCTGATGACCGAGGCGGTCAGGGACAATCGGGCGCGCCAGCGCTACGAGCTCGATGTGGACGGCAGCGTGGCCTTCATCGACTATCACCGCAGCGGCGGCGTCGTGACGATGCAGCACGCCGAGGTTCCCCCTGCCCTGCAGGGTCGCGGCATCGGGTCGCGACTGGTTCGCGGGGCGCTCGATCTCGTGCGTGTGGAGCGCGAGAGCGTCATTCCCCGCTGCCCATTCGTCGCCGACTTCATGCACAAGCATCCGGAAGTGCAGGATTTGCTCGCGAAGCAGTCGTAGCCCACACGCGCTGGAGGCTTCACGGACACCAGCACCTGCGACCGTACCGCTCTTGAACTCAATGCGCAGTGCCTCGTGGTTTCTCGGCGTCGCCGCGACGGTCGCGCTCTGCGGCGGCGGGGCTGAGAGATCCTCCCTCACGGGCAAAGCGATCCTGGACCGACCCGGGCCGCAAATCGCGCTCGTGACCTTCGGCCCGGGCCGGCTCTACTGGGAGCGATTCGGTCACAACGCCATCATCGTCGATGATCCATCCGCCGGCGCACGAATCGCATACAACTACGGTGTATTCGATTTCCAGGAGAAGCACTTCCTGCTGAACTTCGCGCTCGGGCACATGCATTACAGTCTCGACGCAGAACCTCTCGATGAGGAGCTCGCGCCGTACGTGGCCGCGGGCCGCTCGGTGACCGTGCAGATGCTGACCCTGACGCGAGCGCAAGCCCGGCAGCTGGCGGGGTTCCTCGCCTGGAATGCGCAGCCGCAGAACGCAGGGTACCGATACGACTACTTCCTGAACAACTGCTCGACCAAGGTGCGCGACGCTTTGAATCGAGTGCTGGGCGGTGCCCTCGAGCGTCAGCTTGCTCGCCGGCCCGGGGCCCACACCTATCGCTTCGATGCCGTTCGGCTGATCTCGCCGGATCGCTGGTTTGCGCTCGGCATGGACATCGGGCTCGGTCCGAACGCAGACGGTCCGCTGAGCCTGTGGCAGGAGAGCTTCGTCCCGATGGTGCTGAGCCGCGCGCTGCGCGGTGTCACGGTGAGGGATGCGAACGGCGACATCCTGCCGCTGGTCGCCGACGAGAAGGTAGTCCAGCCCGGAACACTACCGCCCCCGCCGGCCGCACCGCCAGATCTGCGACTGCCCCTCCTGGCCTGCGGAATGGGATTCGGCGTACTGCTGCTGTGGCTCGCGCGCGGGCGCGGGCGCGCCTATCGGGCGTGCTTTGGGCTCCTGGCCGTCGCGTGGTGGCTGATTTGCGGATTCACCGGCCTGGTGCTGGCCGGATTGTGGGGATTGAGCGCCCACTGGGCCGCTTGGGATAACGAGAACCTGTTGCTGTTTGATCCCCTGTGTCTGGTTCTGCCCGTGCTGTGGTGGCGCGCACCGCGAATCGCCCGCTATTTGGCTACCCTGATTGCGGTGGCCGCGACGCTCGATCTGATCATCCGCACGCGACCTGACTGGTATCAAGACAATCTGGCATTCATCGCGCTCACCGTTCCCGTACATCTCGTCCTCGCCACGCTGGCGTGGCGGCAACAGGCCCGGTGGAACCGGCCGCGAGGAGCACCATTGTTAAGGTGAACAACTCCCTTGGCCTTCGGCCAGGCTGGCGCATCGGGAGGCCGCTATGAAGTGGACGGGCATGTACCTTTTCGGATTCGTCATCCTGCTCGGGGGAATTCTGGCCGCGCTCTGGAAACTGGGAATCCTCGCCAGCGTCGGTGTGACCTGGACTGTGATCGGCATCGCCATTGCGGTCGGGATCGGGATCATGCTCGCCGTGTCGAACAGCGGCGCCAAGGAGAACGTCGAGATCCGGCCGAAGTAGCGCATTGGCCAGGCCGAACAGTACTGGCCCTCCTGCCTGAGTCCCCCAATTGTCCTACACGGCCGAGCGGCATTCGCCGATGGCACCCTTTGCAGGCCGCGCTTAACGTCCCTCGGGCATGAGCCGCCGATATGTTGCAGCCTCGGAGCGAGGTGGCGGCGTTTCGTTTATTCACGAGGATCGAAGGAGAGAATTCAATGGTCACAACCAGCGGACACACCTCTGCGATACGGGCGAAGAAGGTGATCGGCACCAACGTCGTGGACAGCTCGGGCCAGAAGATCGGGCAGGTCGAGGACGTGGTGCTCGACAAGCAGTCCAACAACATCCTGTTCGCCGTGGTCGGATTCGGCGGCTTTCTCGGCATGGCGGAGAAGTACCATCCGCTGCCCTGGTCATCGCTCGACTTCGACGAGTCGCGCAACGCCTACAGCGTCTCCTACACCAAGGAGCAGCTGCGCGCGGCGCCCGCGGGCTCCATCGACGAGCTGACCCAGGGGGATGGCTTCGCCTTCCGCGAGCGCGTCTATGACTACTACAAGGCGCCCCGATACTGGGAACAGACTCACTAGCGAGACTGCCGCGCGGTCGTCTGCCGGCACGCAGGCGACCGCGCCGCGGGACACCCAACTCAAACGATGTGTACGCCCAGCTCCGAGGCCCGCCACGCGAGCCCGGGGTAGGCGTTGGTGATGAACAGCCGCGGATCGCCCCATTGTGGGTCGAACTCGTGCGTCGGTGCAGCCGTGATCATGTCGTCGGCTCCCATGCCGTCGGCGAGCAGCTTCGAGAGCCTCTCTTTCACCGTCACGAGCATCGTGTGCTGAGCCTGAAGGTGCGCCATTGATTGTGGCGCCCCCTCACCCGGGATCACCCGGGTAGCCGCATCACTCAGGCCGATCAAGGCCTGCGTCGCATCGGCCATGCCGCCGATCCAGCCGTTCGTGCTGTAGTCGAGTATCGGATACGAGCCGACGGACACGACGCAGCCCGCCGCAAGCACATTGGCCCTCCGGAAGCGCACGTAGATGTCCCCATCCGTGTGCGCCTGGGGCAGGTAGCCGTAGTCGATCGTCTCGCCGCCGAGCGACAGCGTTCCGCTCGTATAGAAGGTCTGGTTGGGCCGCGCCGCGTGCGGCAGCCGCGGATACACCCGGTGCTGCCACTTGCAATCCACGTCGGTGCCCAGCCACAGGCGCGTGTTCTCGTGCGCGATGATTCTCGTGCCCGACGGGCCGAGCGTGAGGTTCGATCCCGTCTGATCCCAGTGCCAGTGGGTATTGAAGAGTGTATGGATGCGTGAGGCGCCGGTGCGCTGCCTGATGAGCTCGAGCAGCTCCGCCGAGCACTCGCGCGCGCCGCCGTCCACGAGCAGCACGCCCTCGGGCGAGTGGAGCACGGTGACGTTGCCCCCGCCACCGCAGACCATGAACATACGCTCGCTCAACTCCTGCACCCGCAGCGGGTGAGGACGCGGCGGGCTCGCCTGCGCGCCCGCCACAGTCGCGCGAGATACCCGTGCGCCTTGCGATGCGCAGCCTGCCCCCAGTGCCGGCGCGGCGGCGATCGAGGCCATCCTCAACAGAAAGGATCGGCGCCTCACTGCGCCGCGTCCCTGGGGCTCGAGGCGAGGGGCGGCGCGCTTCCCGCGGATGCCATCAGCTTTCGCAGCAGAGCCGCCGTGTCGGTATGGCGGGCGGTGCTTGCCCGGCCGGAGGCGCCGCCGTCGTTGCCGGCTGCGATATCGGCCGCCGTGCGTCCGTGCACGTCCTTCACCATCACGTCGGCATCGCGCGCTACGAGCGTTCTCACGACATCGTTCCAGCCCCACGTTGCGGCTCCGAAGAGCGCGGTCTGGCCGTTGTTGTCGCGTTGATTCACATCGACTCCGTGGTCGAGGAGTTGCGCGACTGCAGCGACTGCCTGAGCCTGAGTCTTGTAGCGACCGCGGGTGTCGATCGCGGTCGACCCCGTCCCTGCAGCGGCCATGAGCGGAGTCACTCCTCTCACGTTGGGCAGGCTTGCGTTGGCCCCGTGGGCGAGCAACAGGCGCATTGCATCCAGATCGCCCGCCTTGGCCGCGCGCAGCAGCGGCGTCGTGCCGACGGTGAGCACCCCGTCCGCGCCACGATCGTCGCGCAGCGAGCGATAGGGCGGGAAGAGCTTCAGCTGCAAGTTGGGATTCGCGCCGGCCTCGAGCAGTCTCTGGATGAGCTGCACGCCGGTGGTGGCGCCCGCGGCCGGCCGATCGGCGCGCCCGCCGACCGGCAGCGTATTCATGTCAACCGCTGCATAGAGTGCGGAACGGCCCCAGAAGTCCCACCGGTCCACGTCCGCGCCATGCGCCACGAGCAAGGCGGCCACGTCGAAGTTGAGATTGAGCGTGGCAAGCAGGAGCGGCGTCACTCCGTCCGGATCGGTGAGATCGATATCCGCGCCGCCGGCGAGCAGATACTGCGCGCAGCCCAGGCAGCCCTTGCGCGCCGCATACAGAAGCGGCGTGAAGCCGCCGGACGGCCGCGCCTGCATGCGCGGCTCGGCGCTCACCTGACGCTGGAAATGGGTCAGCTTGGAGCGCGCGTTCGGGTCGGCGTGGTACTGAATGAGCAGTCGCACCATCTGCGGCTGGCCCTCGGCCGCCGCCCACATGAGCGCGGTCTGTCCGCGCCAGCGCTCGCGAGCATTGACATCGGCGCCGTGCTGCAGCAGCAGTCTCGCCACCTCGAGATTGCTGGTACGAGAGATGATCATGAGCGCGGTCTGTCCATCCGCGTTGGGCGAATCGACGTCCGCTCCAGCTTCGAGCAGCTTGCGCACGACCGTCGCATCGCCCACCACCGCGGCCACGCTGAGCGGTGTCGCACCGTAGTCGTTGCGGGCGTTCGGGTCGGCACGCAGCGCGAGCAGGCGCTCGATGAGGCTCACATCATCGCGATAGACCGCCCAGTGCAGGGCGCTCGTGCCGTCGGAGGATCTCTGATTCACATCCACGCGCGGGTGAGCGCCGAGCAATGCGGCGGCCGCCGCGTCATCGCCGGTGCGCGCCGCCTCGACCAGCGGCGCGCTCCTCAAGGCCGGCACGACCACCTCATCGGCCGCAGGCGCGGCGCGGGTGGCGAGTGTGGGACAGGCCGCGAGGCAGGTCAGCGCGATCGCCCATCGCGCCACGCCGCGGGATCGTGCGGGTCGGCCCATTCGCTAGATCTCGCGGATGGTTCCGGTGCTGTCGCCGACCTTCTCGACATGCACTCCCGTGCGCTCGAGCATCGTGAGGAGCACGTTCGCAAGCGCAGTGCGCGCAGGAAAGTTCACGTGCACCGAGCCCCTCACGCGCCCGCAGGCGCGGCCGAGCAGAGCCGTGGGCAACGGATACTGGTTGTGCAGATTGCTGTTGCTCATATTGCTCCCATACAGGAACAGCGCATGATCGAGCATGCTGCCGTCCCCGTCGGGCATCTTCTCGAGCTTGGCGAGGAACCGCGCGAACACCGCGGTGTGGTAGCGCTGGATCTTCGTCAGGCGCGCCTTCTTGTCCTCGCTGTTCGCATGATGAGAGAGCGGATGGAATGCGTCGGGTACGCCGATCCAGGGATAGGTCTGCTCGCTCACCTCGGCGGCGAACATGAAGCTCTGCACGCGCGTGAGGTTGCCCTGGTAGGCCAGCGCGATCAGGTCGAGCATCAGATTCAGATGCTCGTCGAAGTTCTCCGAGGCAACCCCGGGGACCTCCGGAAGATGCAGCTTCGCCACGTCGCTGCGGGCGGAATTGTGCACGCGCCGCTCGATCTCGCGCACGTTGTCCAGATAATCGTTGAGGGTTGCGCGGTCCTGCGGTCCGAGGGAGCGGCTGAGGGAGCTCACCTCACCGGAGATCATGTCGAGGAGGCTCGCGCTCTGGCGCGACAGATAGAGACGCTCCTCGGGGGTATCGCCCTGACCGAAAAGTCTCAGGAACAGCTGCCGCGCGTTGCTCTCGATCGGCAGTGGCGTTCGCGCGTCGCGGAACGACAGCGTGCCCGAGTAGCTGCAGCCATAGCCACGCTCGCAGGCGCTGCCGATGCCGTGTCCTTGCGCCGTGGCCACCTCGAGCGAGGGGTAGGGCGTGTCCTGGCCGATCTGCCGGGCCGCGATCTGATCGACGGTCGCCGCCATATCGGGCGTTGCGCCCTCGATGGGATGCACGCAGGAGAGCCAGGTCGCCGGGACCAGCGCGTGCACCGCACGGCTCTCGGCCGGCTTGTTGCCGATGTTGCTGAGGATCGTCAGGTGGCTGCGAAACGGCGCGAGCGGCTCGAGGATGGGCGAGAGCTCGAAGTCCGTGCCCGTGCTCGCCGGCGTCCAGTTCTCCATGATCGCGCCGTGGGGAAAATAGAAGAATCCCAGGCGCGGTTTGGGGGCGGCCGCCGTGTGGGCGAGGGCGGTCGCGGCGGGCACCATCGCATCGAGAAAGGGCAGGGAGAGACACACGCCGGCGCCCTTGAGGACGGTGCGCCGTGACAGATGCTTCTGGGTGAGGAACATGGTTACCTCGCAGCGCCCGGGGCGGTGAGCGCCGCCTGCTTCGAGCTGAAGGTCGCAACGGGGATCTGCCGCATGCGGAACGCGGAGCTCGTCACGACGCCGTTGATGATCGCTTCGAAAGTGTCGCCCTGACGGTGTGCCTGCCGCACGATGGCGCGCACGGTCGGCATGTCCTCGTAGGAGAGGCTGCGGCCGAGCGCGAAGGTCAAGAGCTTCTCGGTGACCGTTTGAACGAACTGATCGGGATGGGCGAGGAGCCAGTTGCGCAGCTGCACCGGCCCGTTGACCGTCGTGCCGTCCGCGAGCGTGCCGCTCGAATCGATGGCCACGGCCGCATCGAGATCGCGCGTGCGCCACGCACCCGTCACATCGAAGCCCTCGAGCGCAAACCCCAGCGGGTCGATGATGCCGTGGCAGGTTGCGCACGTCGGATTGCGGCGATGGGTCTCCAGACGCTCGCGAACCGTGAGAGCCTTCTTGCCGGGCTCGGACTCCTTGAAGGCCGGCACGCCCGGTAGCGGGGAGTCGGGCGGCGTGCCCATCAGGCTCGTCAGGATCCAGGCACCGCGCAGCACCGGGGAGGTCCGGTTGCCGTAAGAGGTGCTCATCAGCAGCGCGCCTTTGCCGAGCAAGCCCCAGCGATTCGGATCGGTCAGCCGCACCGGCCGGAACTGGTCGCCGCGGATGTTCGCAATGCCATACTGAAGGGCGACCCGCTCGTTCACGAACGTCTCGTCCGAGCTCAGCAGCGCAAGCACGCTGCGATTTGCTCGCAGGATGCTGTCGAGGAACAGGCGGATCTCTTGCCTGAAGCCCGCGCGCAAATTCTCGTTGAAGGTTGGATACAGCTCGGGAGTGGGCTCGACGGTGTCGAGGTTGCCGATCGCGAGCCACTGGAAGGCAAAGTTCGTGACCAGCGATTCCGAGCGCGGGTCCGCGAGCATGCGATGCACCTCGGACTGCAGGACACGCGGATCGCTCAATTGCCCGGCGACCGCCGCATCGACCAGCTCGCGGTCCGGCCCCTCGCTCCACATGAGAAAGGACAATCGTGAGGCAAGCGCGATGGGATCGACGGGCAGGATCACGCTGGTGCCCACCAGAGCGCCGCCGCGGAGTGTCCTCGGAAGCGGGTCGGCTCGATACAGGAACTTGGTGCTCGAGAGGATGGCGGTGAGTCCGGATTCGATGCCGGCATCGAAGTCGCCGCCGGCCGCCCGGCCGGCATCATAGAAAGCCAGCGGATCGCGCAGGTCCTCATCGGTGAGCGGGCGGCGAAACGCCTGGCGAGCGAGGTGCGCAAGGATGCGCTGCGCGCAGGGGCGCTCCTCGGCGACCGAGGCCGGGTGGCAGATGAAGATGCGCCGGCGACTCTCGGTGTCGCCCACACCCGTCACCTCGAAGGGTCCGGAGATATCAACGCCGGGTATGGCCGGAGTGCGCTCCATCTCGGGGAGCTCCGCGATCGGTTGCAGAGGCGAGTCGGACTCGGCGAACGAGCGTTGAATGAACGTCACACCCACGCGATGCGTTCCAGCCTTGAGCCTCACCCGGATGTGCTCGAAGCGCGCCTCGAGCTGCGCCGCTTCGGTCGTGGGATGCTGGTCGACGGCCTTGAGGTCCTCGGGGCCGCCTACGGTGCGGTCGAACACCCGCGCGCCATCGACGGTCAGAATCACGTGATGAGGCGCATCGAGCTTGGTGATGTATCCGGAGCCGCCCAGATAGAACGGCCGGATGCTGAACTCGTACACGCCGTCGCCCGGAAAGAACCGCTCGATCGCCATGCCTCCGCGAGTGCCGAGCGGCAGCCCGTCGATGTGCTCGGACTGATCGAGGTTGGGGCTCACGCGGTATTCGGTGGTGGTCGGCTTGGCATTCGCGCGTCCGATCGCCTGGCGGCTGATGTTGCGCGCCGCCGCGATGTATTGCTCCACGAACAGCGGCGAGGTGCGCAGCGTTGCGGCGATGTTGTCGAAGCCGTCGCTCGACACGTCCTTCGGCAGCAGGGTTCTCACGTCCACCTCGAGTCCCAGCAGCGCCTGGATCGAGCGTGCGTATTCGGTGCGATTCAGGCGGTGCAGGCCGACATTGCCCGGAGCGGGGCGCTCGGCCGCGGCCGCATCCAGCTGTCCCTCCATGAAGTGCACGAAGGAGTCGATCGTCTCCTGGTCGGGTTGCACCTGGCCGGGCGGGGGCATCAGGCGGCCGCGCAGCTTGCGCACGGCCTTCTCCCAGATCTCGGCGTGGGCAGGGATGTCCGTCGCGGACAGCGTGTCGAACGCGACTCCCCCGGCCCAGTCCTCGGTGTTGTGACATCTCTCGCAGCGCTGCAGCAACGCCCAGGGTGCAGGTGTGTCCGGATAGGCAACGGCCGGCACCGGCGCGGCTTGGGCGCCCCATGCCGGTAACGACCGAAGGAATGCCACGGCCATCAACGCACCGGTCAGGCCCGCAAGGATGCTCGCTCGGTGACCGTCGCTCTCGACCATCGACTTACTCTAGCTCACCGGGGCCAAGCGGGCATGCTCGCCCGGCCACATCGCCCTTGACCATGCGAATGCGCCCTACGGCGTGGAATCCCCAGGGCTCCACATCGGTATGGCGCGCACGACGAAGGGGCCGGGGTCGCGGCCCTTGAGGGTGGGATCGAACACGTATTCTATTTTGCCCTCGACCGCGTAGACCGTCGTGCCGACGACCGTAACCGCAGTCGGTGACATCAGACCGTCCTTCAGCACCCGGATGCTCGCCCGCTCGCCCCGGACGGTCACCTCGTCGATGCGTCCGCTGCGGCCCTCGGCCAGCACGAAGCGCGCGCCGGCGATCGGACGCAAACCATCGGGTCCGCCGAGGGGCTGAGACGTCTTGAGCGGGGTCAGGCCGCTGAATTCGCCGCGAGGGGATCGGTTCACCCGCAACAGCTGGTTCCGCGTGATGATGTCCACATAGAGAGTACCGTCCCCAGCGAGTGCGATGCCGTCCATCCCCTTGAGCGCAGCCTCGTGCGCGAAGATCTCGAGCGATCGCGCACCCGGGGGCAGCTCCAGAATCTCACCACTTGCGATATCGCCGATGAAGGCAACTCCGTGGGGGTCGAGGGCAATGTCGTCGCAGATGGCTTTCGGCTCCGGCAGGGGCCACTCCCCGGTCTTGGCGCCCGTGTGTTGATCGAAGCGCATCACGCTCGCGCTGCCGCGCGCCACCCCGCCCGGAAGCGGCGCCGGTGAGGAGCAGACCCACAGAGTCCGGGATCGATCGTCGGCGAGGACTCCATAGATCGAGAGCAGGCGGTTGCGCTCGTCGCGCACGATCCACGGCTCCGCACGATGGGCACCCGGTGGAGCGCGGTAGATGATGCCTTTGACACTGCCGATGTACAGCGTGCCATCGGCGGAGGACGTGAGGCTCTCGGGGTAGATGCCGGTGCCGTCGATCACGACGTCGGCCACCGCGAGCGCGGGGCCGTACAGCAACGCCGCCACGAGGAGCAGTCGAGCCAGGGGCATCCTGCTAGGATCGATGCAATCACGAACCGGAACGGGCATACGGGGCAGGAGCTTAGCGTGGCGCCAGTCGCATGCGAAAGAAGCGGCCGGAACTGGGTGTGGGCGCGCCTGTGCCTGCCGTGGGGGTATCGGCGCCTGATCAGCTGCGCTGCGAGCGCCGTGATGCTGGTGGGGCTGGCTGCAGGCCGCGCCTGCGCGGCCCATGCGGGGGATGAGCCACGAACGATTGCCCGGCTGCGCGCGCAACTGGCGGTGCTGAGCTCCGAAGCTGCGCGCATCGAGGATGCCAATGCGGTGAAGAAGCTGCAGCGAGCGTACGGGTATTACCTCGATAAGGGCTACTGGGGCGAGGCTGCCGCGCTCTTCGCGGATGGGGCGACGATGGAGGTCGGCATCGACGGCGTCTACGTGGGGAAAGACCACATTCTCAAGCGCTTGATGCTCGAGGGCGGGGGCAATCCAGGTCCGGGACTGCCCTACGGCCAGATCTATCACCGCATGCAGCTGCAGCCGGTCGTCGACATCGCGCCGGACGGAAAGACTGCCAAGGGCCGCTGGCGCGAGATCGCGCTGCTCGGGCACTACCACCAGGATGCCGAGTGGGGCGCCGGCATCTACGAGAATGAGTACGTCAAGCAGAACGGGGTCTGGGAGATCTCGAAGCTGCATTACTACCCGAGCTTCATCGCCCCTTACGAGGGCGGCTGGGCGAAGCTGCAGCCGGTGACGGATGACTGGACGTCGTCCGTCGGTCGGGCGTTTCCAGCCGATCGTCCCGCGACGGTGCGCTATCAACCGTTCCCCGCGATGTTCACGCCTCCCTTTCACTACCCCGCCGCCCCATCGGCCGGTGCGCCCGATCCGCCCGCGGGCGCAGTGACTGCGGCTGGGACCGGCGAGCTTGGAGCTTTGCAGGCATCGGTTGCGCACTCGGCGCGCGAGCTGGCGCTGGTGCGCTCGCACGATCTGATCGAGAACCTGCAGGCGGCCTACGGCTACTACATCGACAAGGGCTTGTGGGACAAGGCCGCCGCGCTCTTCGCAGCGGATGCGACGTACGAATACGGCCAGCAAGGGGTGTACGTCGGGCGCAAGCGCATCCGCAAGGCGCTCGCGTTGATGGGGCCGGAGGGCCTCGAGCAGGGCGAACTCAACGACTACCCCATGCTCCAGCCCATCATCGATGTGGCCTCCGACAACCGGACGGCCAAGGCGCGCTGGCGCAGTGATGTGATGCTGGCGCGTGACGGCAAGGCAGAGTGGGGCGAGGGCGAGTACGAGAACGATTACGTGAACGACGGTGGCATCTGGAGGATCAGCAAGCTGCATTTCTACGTCACGTTCTTCGCGGACTACGACCAGGGCTGGGGCGGGGGAGAGATCCCTCTGCAAGGGCCGAGCACGAGGCTGCCGCCCGATCGTCCACCGACGGAGGTCTATCGATCCCTGCCGGGCGTCTACGTGCCTCGCTATCACTATGCCAATCCCATCGCCGACGCGGAGCCCTCCCTCGAGCAGGATGTGAGCGGTGCGAGCGGCCTGCCCGCCAGCCTGTTATCGCTCCAGGCGAGCGCCAACGCGCTGGCGCATCGTGTGGAGCTCCTCGCGGACCACGCTCAGATCGAGAAGATTCAGCGCGCCTACGGGTATTACGTGGACAAGGCCCAGTGGCCGGACATCGCGAAGCTGTTCGCGGCCGATGGCACGTACGAGATCGGTGGCCGGGGCATCTTCGTCGGACCCAAGCGTGTGCTCGAATATCTCGTCACCGGCCTGGGACCGATCGGGATGGCCACGCGCACGGGCCAGATACTCAATCATCAGCAATTCCAGGGCATCGTGGATGTGGCCCCAGACGGCGCCAGCGCATGGGGCCGCTGGACCGCGATCATCATGGGGGGCAGCGCGCACTCGGCGCTCTGGGGCGATGCGCTCTACGAGAACACCTACGTGAAGGAGCGCGGGGTGTGGAAGTTCAAGACCGTCCGAGCGGCGTTCAACATGTACGCGCCTTACAAGGGCGGATGGCGCGACGGCTCGGTTCCGAACACGCGTCCGGACAGCTTCGCTCCACCCCCGGACCTGGCCCCCTCGGTGGTCTATCTCACCTATCCCAGCTTCTATCTGCTGCCTTTCCATTACCCGAACCCAGTGACCGGCAGAGCGCCGCCACCGCCGAATCCTGCCGCGGGCGGGGTCGCGCCGATGAGCCTCTACGCCCCGCGATGAGCTCCGTGCGCCAGTCCTCGATCGCCGCCGCGCTCGTTCTGGCGATGGTGCTCGGCTGCCTCGCGCTGGCGCCGCAGCGCGCAGAGGCCCAGGCCTTCGGTGAGCGCAGCGCCGTCCATGCGAGCGATTGTGGTCGCGATTGTCTGATCGGGTTCGCGCGGGCCTACATGAACGCGCTGGTCCACCACGATCCCTCGCGCGTTTCCTTCGTGCGCAACGTGAGGTTCACCGAGAATGACGTTCTGCTGCCGATCGGGCGCGGACTGTGGGCTTCCATCTCGGGCGCCTCGGAGAGCCCATTGCTCGCGGCCGATCCGGATACGGGCAATGTCGCCTGGCTCGGCACGGTCGAGGAGCACGGCGCGCCGGCTTACTACGCCATGCGCTTGAAAGTCGAGCAAGGGCGCATCGCCGAGGTCGAGACGGTGGTGGACCGCAAGACGGATCTGCCGGCACCGTTCGGCGATCCCGGCAAGCTCGTCCACGACCCGGCATTCAGCGAGGTCCTTCCGCCGCAGTTGCGACGTGAGCGCGAGCGCTTGCGCGACGTCGCGAACGGCTACTTCAGCACGGTCGAGCGCAACGACGGGGACCTGCTCACGCTGTTCGATCCGGGCTGCGAGAGGACCGAGAACGGGATCAGCACCACGAGCGGTCACTATGGATCGGCCGCCCTGGCCCAGGGGTGCGAGGCGCAGTTCAAGCTCGGCGCTTTCCGCATCAACAAGCGCGTCCGCGAGCGGCGCTTTCCACTCATCGACGTGGAGCGAGGCGTCATCGTCGCGACGGGATTCTTCGATCACGACAACAGCTTCGATCGGTATACGACCACCGATGGGAAGGAGCATCGCACGCTGCTCAAGTGGCCGAACTCCTTGTCGCTCATGGAGGCCTTCAAGGTCAGAGCGGGCAGGATCTACCGCGTGGAAGCGGTGTTCACCTATGTGCCTTACTTCATGCACTCCCCGTGGGAGCAGGGTGTCGCGGCGGCGGCAGCCGCGGACGCCGCGGACGCGGATGCGGGAGATGACGGCCCCGGGGAATCCTCAGCGCACGCGCCGACCTGCGATCGCGCATGTCTCATCGACTTCGCCGATCGCTACATGAGCGCGCTCGTCGCCCACGAGCCCTCGCAGCTCGCATGGGCAAGGCTCGTGAGATACACGGAGAACAGCGTTCCCATGAACGTCGGCGAGGGGCAATGGAGCACGGTGACCGGCAAGTCCGACGACCCGATTGAGGTTGCCGACCCCACGACGGGGAGCGTCGCCTGGCTCGGCTCGGTGCGGGAGCACGGGGATCCGGCGTATTACGGCATGCGGCTGAAGGTGCGCAACCGGAGAATCTCCGAGGTCGAGGTCGTCATCGATCCCCGCCAAGGCCCCGGCCCCCTCGGAGACCCCGCCCGGAGCATTCACGATCCCGCATTCAAAGAGATGCTGCCTCCCGGCCTTCGCAGCTCGCGCTCGGCACTGGTCGCGAGGGCCGCACGAGGTCTCGCAGCCGATCGGGCGCTGAGCGGGGACCGATTGCGAGACCCGAGCATTGCGGTCGTCGATACGGATCGGGGCATCGTCGTTGCAACGGCATTCATCGATCATGCCGCGGGCTACCCCCAGGGTGCGGGCAGCAGCGCCGCGAATACTCCCTATCCCGAGACGCTCGGTCTCATCGAGGCACTCAAGATCCGCCGCGGACAGATCGTGAGCACCGAGACGCTCTACACCTCGCTACCCTATGGCATGCCTTCTCCGTGGGTCGGACACGGAGCTCGCCGATGCGCGGAGGTGATGTGCGTTCGATAGCTTTCAGTCCGGCGCTTCTTGCGCTTGCGGGCTTGCTGTGCGGCTTGGGCGTGCAGGCCGGCCCGGCCTCCGTGGATCAGCAGCGGCTGGCGAACGCCGATGAGGATCCCGGCCAGTGGATGTCGTACGGGCGCACCTGGAGCGAGCAACGCTTCAGCCCGCTCGCGGCGATCAACGATACGAACGTGCAGCGTCTGGGACTTGTCTGGTACGCGGATCTCAACACTTACCGCGGCGTCGTCGCGACGCCGCTCGAGATCGACGGTGTCCTCTACAACGTCTCCGCGTGGGATGTGACCACCGCCTACGACGCTGCGACCGGTAAGGTACTCTGGAAGTACGATCCGAAGATTCCGCTCGAGTGGGCGAGGCTCGCGTGCTGCGGCCCCGTCAGTCGTGGGCTGGCCGCGTGGAAAGGCAAGATCTTCCTGGCCGCCCTGGACGGCCGGCTGATTGCGCTCGATGCCAGAACCGGCAAGCCGCTCTGGAGCACCCAGACGCTCGATCCCGGGCAGCCGCTGTCGATCACCGGCGCACCGCGCATCGCTGACGGCCAGGTCGTCATCGGCAACGGCGGCGGTGACTTCGGCGCGCGCGGTTATCTGTCCGCATACGACGCCCAGACCGGCCGGCAAACCTGGAAGTTCTATATCGTGCCCGGCGATCCGTCCAAAGGGCCCGACGGAGTCGCGTCCGACTCGGTCATGCCCATGGCCGCGCGGACGTGGACCGGCAAGTGGTGGAAGGTCGGCGGAGGCGGCAACGACTGGGACACCATCGTCTACGATCCGGCGCTCGATCTGGTGTACTTCGGGACCGGAAACGGCTCGCCTCATCCGCAGGCGTTTCGCAGTCCGGGCGGTGGCGACAACCTTTTTCTGTGCTCCATCGTCGCCGTGAATGCCCGCACGGGCCGCTACGTGTGGCACTACCAGGAGATCCCGGGCGAGGAATGGGACTACGACTGCACCGCCCCGCTCATGCTTGCGGATCTGAAGATCGGCGGCCATCTGCGTCATGTGATCCTGCATGCGCCGAAGGACGGATTCTTCTATGTGCTCGATCGGGCGAACGGGAAGCTCATCTCGGCGAAGCCCTACGTGCCGAACTCCTGGGCATCGCATATCGACATGAGGACCGGAAGGCCCGCGATCAATCCGGATGCCTTCGTGGCCGTGAAGCCTCACCTGCAAACCCCGAGCGCCGGGGGCGGCCACAACTGGAATCCGATGGCCTTCAGCCCCCTCACTGGCCTGGTGTACATCCCGGCGATGGAGCAATGGATGGTCGTCTCGGAGCTTCCGAAGGGGGAGTTCCAGTTCAAGCTGGGCCGATCGACCCTCGGAGCAGGCGTTGCCAATTATCCCGAGCTGCGCAAGGAGCTCAATCACGAGGCCGAGATTCGCGACAAGGGTTATCTGCTGGCGTGGGATCCGGTCCACCAGAGGGAGGCGTTCCGCATTCCCTATCCGCATCCCGGTAACGGCGGGACTCTGGCCACGGCGGGCAACCTGCTCGTCGAGGGCACCATCGACAAGACGCTCGCGATCTATCGCGCCGACAACGGTCGCAAGCTCTGGGAGATGCCGGTGCAGTCGGTGCCCGTCGCAGGTCCCATCACCTACTCGGTGCAGGGCAAGCAGTACATCGCCATCAACGCGGGATGGAACAGCGCGATCGTGCACGGGTTGACCCACGGCGACGAGCCGTTCTCGGTCGCCCCCGCGCGCCTCCTGGTTTTCGCGCTCGATGCACGCGGTGTCGCGCTGCCGCCGGCTCCGCCTACCGCAGCGGTCCCTCCACCTCCGCCCGATCCGCAGCCTGAGCGTGAGGTGCGGGAGGGTGCGGTGCTCTACAGCACTCATTGCTCCATCTGCCACGGTCAGGATGCCATCGGGAGCGGCCCGAAGGACCTGCGCCACCTCGATGCGCAGGCGCACGCGGCCTTCAATCAGATCGTGCTCGAGGGAAAGCTGCGACAGTCCGGAATGGAACCCTTCCGCGGGCAGCTGTCGAAAGAGCAGGTTGACGCCATCCACGCTTACGTGATCGAGCGGGCGCAGGAGGACTGGCAGCCGGATTTCCTGCATCCGAGGAGACAGAAGTGATCCACGGCAGGCTCCATACTACCTGCCGCGCTCGGGGCGCTTGTTGAAGTCTCTCTCCTGAGCCTGTTCGGGCTCGGAGTCGTTGGTACGCAGCTGCCCGAGCAGGCTTTGCAGGTGATCGGGATCGACGGGCTTGGTCAGATGCATCGCGAAGCCCGCCTCGAGCGAGCGGCGCTTATCGTCGTCGCGACCGCGCCCGGTCAGCGCGATCAGACAGACCTCCCGGCCGCCGCGCTGCTGCCGGATGGCCATCCCGGCTGCGTACCCGTCCATCCCGGGCATTCCGATATCCAGCAGGGCGACATCCGGGCGGAACGTTGCGGCGAGCGATACCGCCTCGCCGCCGTTGTAGGCCGCGCGTACCTCGTAGCCCGAAACGGCGAGCAGCAATGCGAGCGTGTCCGCCGCGTCCCTGTTGTCGTCCGCGATCAGCACGCGCAGCCTCACGGAGGGCATCGATGAGGAGTGCAGCGAAGGTGCGCTCGGCGCCGCGGTGGGCAAGGGCACGAGAGGCACGCGGATCGTGAACTCGCTGCCTTCGCCCGGGCCTGCGCTGCTTGCCTCCACCGTCCCATCATGCAGCTCGACGAAGCCCTTCACGAGCGCGAGCCCGATGCCCAGGCCCCCCTCTGAGCGGCTGCCCGAATCGACCTGCGAGAACATGATGAACAGTCGTCCGAGCTCTTCGGCAGGAATGCCGATGCCGTTGTCCTTGACGCTCACCACGAGCGCGCCCTCGATGCGCGCATGCAGCTCGATGGCGCCCCCCGCGTCGGTGTACTTGGCCGCATTGGTCAGCAGGTTCGAGATCGCCTGAGCTAGGCGCAGCGGATCGGCGTACAGGGTCAGGGGGTCTCGCGGCATTCGAACCGTGAGCTCGTGCCGCTTGCTCTCGATGATCGGTCGCGCAGTCTCCACGGCCGCATCCACCACGCTGCCGAGCGAGCAGCTCTGCTTGCGCAGTCGCAGCTTCGTCTGTGTGATGCGCGCCAGATCGAGCAGGTCATCGAGCAAGCTGGCCATGTGCGCGGTCTGGCGGCGGATGACGCTCTGCGCCCAGTGCAGCTGCACCGGCGTGAGGTTCGCCGAGCCCAGAAGCTCCGCGGCGTTGCGGATCGGGGCAAGTGGATTGCGCAGCTCGTGCGACAGGATGGCGAGGAACGTGTCCTTGCGCCGATCGGCTTCGCGCAGCGCCGCCTCGCGCAGGCGCTGTGCCTCGAGCAGGTCGCGCACCTGGTACTGGCGTCGTCGCGAGCGCAACGCGACGTCGATCGTCCGCACGAGCGTGACCATGGCCAGGGGCCGCTCCAGGAGCGTGATGCTCCCGGCGGCCTGCACTGCCAGGTCGAGCAGCTGCTCGGACCGCGACTCCCCGCCGCTCGTGAGAATGATGACCGGCAGCTCCGACCAGGCGGGCTGCGCATCGAGCTGCCTCAGGAGACTCGGGATGTGCTCGCGATCGAGGGCCTCCTCCGTGAGCACCAGGGCCCCCGCACCCAGGGCGGCTTGCGAGGCCGCCTCGGGCGCTCCAGGGCACACGCACGCGGAGTAGCCCTTCTCCTCGAGCACACCGGCAATGGCGGCGGCGTCGCGTCCCGCCGGGGCGACGATGAGGACTCGCTCGGCGTGCCAGTCATGTCGCATTGGGAGGCTGCATCATCTGCCGGTCTTGCCCCCCGGAACACGGGTATCCCGCTCAGAACGTGCTGAAACTCATGCAGGGGGGCGCCGATTCGAATGCCGTGACCGGCCTGGAGGAGAAATTCCCGGATCGTCCGCTCGTGATGCCCACTGCGCTTCTTCGTGATCGAGAGTGCCGTTCGTATGGAGCCGCCGGCCTCGAAAAATCGCAGGCTGATGACGGTGTCCGCCAGATAGCTCACATCCACGGGCGCCTCGGCCGCCGACAGCAAGCCGTGCTGGGTCAAGACGAAGATCGTGACGATGCCATTCTGGTTCAGGTATGTGGAGAGCTCGTGCAACTGATTGTTCAGGTACTTCTCGCCGGGCATGGCGTTCAGGTACCCGTTCAGCGTGTCGATGACGACCAGCTTGGCCCCGCTCGCGACGCTGCGATAGATCCGATCGGCGAATTCCCCGGGCGAGATCTCCGCCGGGTCCACCTGCTGCAACGTGATTGCACCGCTTTGAACATACTTTGGATACTGCAGCCCGAGCTTGCCGGCACGCTCGAGAGCGGTGCCGATGGTCTCGTCGAAGGAGAACACGGCGGCCTGCTCACCCCGGGCCGCAACCTGCGTGGCGTACTCGATCGCGAGCGTGGATTTGCCGGTTCCGGCCTGGCCGATCACCAGGGTCGTCGTGCCTCGATCCAGTCCACCCCCGAGCAGGTCGTCCAGCTCCTTGATGCCACTGGGCAATGATTCGCGCGGGAAACCCGCGTGATGCTCGGCGGCGACGAGTCGCGGAAAGACGCGCAGACCGCCCTTTTGAATGATGTAGTCGTGATAACCCTCGCGGAAGTCCACCGACCGCATCTTCAGGACTTTCAGGCGGCGGCGCGACTTGCCGTACTCGGGCGCGAGCTGCTCCAGCTCGATGACGCCGTGCGTGAGGCTCAGGACGTGCGGGTCGGAGCTTCCGTAGCCGCTGCCCATCTTGTCATCCAGCAGCAGCGCCGTGCTGCCTTGCCTCGCCAGCTCCTGCTTCAGGCTCAAGACCTGACGGCGATAACGCAGGGGTGACTCCGACATCAGGCGAAACTCCGACAACGAGTCGAATACCACGCGTGCCGGCTGGTGCTTGCGCGTCTCGTTGAGCAACAGGCGCGTTACCGCGCTCAGCTCCACCTCCGAGGCCCGAAAAACCGTGGTCTGCGATTCGGGGTGCAGCAGGGAGTCGACCGCGGAGAGCTCGAGCATGGGAATGCTCTCGAGCGACCACTCGTGCGAGCGGGCGACTCTTTCCAGCTCTGACTTGGTCTCCGACAGCGTGATGTAGAAGACCCGCTCGCCTCGCCGGACGCCTTCGAGCAGGAACTGAAGCGCCAGGGTCGTCTTGCCCGAGCCTGGATCCCCTTGAATGAGATACAGACAGTTGTGCGGCAGTCC
This sequence comes from Steroidobacteraceae bacterium, assembly GCA_035524075.1. Classification (GTDB taxonomy): domain Bacteria; phylum Pseudomonadota; class Gammaproteobacteria; order Steroidobacterales; family Steroidobacteraceae; genus JASHUC01. Next base: position 35,550 of record DATKPP010000020.1, read on the forward strand.
ACCCCTGAGGATGTAATCCACGCCCGCGATTCCGGTCGGGCACACCTCTCCGGGGCTTGCAGCATCTGGCGTCATCGTACTGGCGTCCCCTAAGCAACTTCCGTGCGGGCCGCCGAGTTTCGATCAGCAAGTCTCGGGGCCTCAAGCTTGTTCACCAGCGTGACTGTTGCCGGTCTCGGACTTGCGTAATACTCGCGTTCCGGAAAGGGAGGACGAGCGTGGTACTACATCGTGGCGGCTGTCACTGCGGCCGCGTCCGTTTCGAGGTGCTGGCGCCTGCCCGGCTGAGTGTCTCGGATTGCAACTGCTCCATCTGCGCAAAGTCCGGTTACCTGCACCTGACGGTGCCTGCGGAGCGCTTCAAGCTGCTCTCGGGCAGCGAGGCTCTCACGAGCTACACGTTCAATACCGGCACGGCGAAGCACCTGTTTTGCTCGGTGTGCGGCATCAAATCCTTCTACGTGCCGCGCTCGCACCCGGATGGCTTCAGCGTCAATCTCCGGTGCCTCGATGCCGGGACCGTCGAGGAATTCACCATTCGCAGGTTCGACGGCCAGCACTGGGAAGCGCAGTACCCGGAAGGCCGAGGGCAGTACTGAGGCACCGGCACTGGAATTGCTACGGTCGTCCCGACGGACCGTCAGACGTTGAAATAAAGAGGAGACGAGTCATGGGTGACAGCTCGAACGTTGGCTCGAATGGCGATCAGGTGCGCGCCGAAGCCTACAAGGTGCGCGACCATCTCAAGGCCGCCGGCTCGGCGGCGGCGGATGCCCTGCGTGACAATGCGTCGGCCGCAGCCGATGCGGCCCGCGATCGCGCGCGCGGCGCCTCGGAGTGGGCTCGCTCGCGCCTGGAGGATGTCCAGGACACCGTGCGCAAGCGGCCGCAGACTGCGACCCTGTGGGCCCTGGGGATCGGGATCGCTGCGGGCTTGCTGCTCGGGGGCATCCTCCGCGGCCGAGACTGATCTGGAGCCGCCGCGCCGGCGCGGCGGACTCTAGCAGGGGCGAAGCTTTCGATTGCGAGGGCCGGCACGGTTCGGGCGCCGTGCCGGCACGTCCTTTGCCGTGACCATTCGGTGACAACTCGAGCGGCCGGCCGTGATGTGCTGGCCGCCATGTACGGAATCGGGGTCGTCGGCACCTCCTACCGGCACGCGAGCGCAGAGCAGATCGCACGCTTTGCCATTCCGCGCGCCGACGTCGAGGCGCGCCTGCCGGCGCTACGCCAAGCGTTGCGGGGGGCGGAGGTGCTCTACCTCGCGACGTGCAACCGCGTCGAGGTGGTGTACGTGCAGCCCGATGCGCCCGCGCTCGACCGGCGCTGCGAGGTCTTCCGTGCGCTCCTCGGGCGCGAGCCGCGCGACGGCGAGGCTGCCACGGCATTTCGGACCTGGACCGGAGAGGCGGCGATCGAGCACCTCTTTCTCGTGGCCTGCGGCCTCGACTCGGCACAGGCAGGCGAGCAGGAGATCTACGTCCAGCTGCGGGCCGCATGGCAGGCGGCGCGCGCGGCCGGAACCGCCGGACCTCTTCTCGATCGCCTGGTGAGCGAGTCGCTGACCATGGCTCGCCAGGCGCATCGCCTGAAGTCACACGATACCCCCTCGCTCGCGGATCTGGCGGCCGATTGCGTGCTCGCCCACGTGGGTCCGGGCCCCGCCAGCGGCGCGGCGCGCGGCATGGTGGCGCTCGTCGGAGTGTCTCCCATGACGCGACGTTGCGCGGCGCGCCTCAACGCGCGCGCCGTGCCCTTGCTCATCGTCAACCGCTCACGCGACGCCGCCGAGGAGCTTGCGAGCGCGCTCGGCGCGCGCGCCATGTCGCTCGATGCGTTTCGGCGCGATCCTCCGGAGGGGTGTGCGGCGCTGGTGTGCGCCGCCGGAAGCACCGAGCCGATCGTCGATCGAGTGGCACTCGAGGGCCTGACGCAGGCGGCCGCGCGAGCGGGCTTCCAGCCGCTGATCGTGGATTTCGGCCTGCCGCCGAACGTCGATCCCGAGGTGGCTCGCGCGGCCGGTCTGAAGCGAATCGACATGGACAGTCTGGTGCGCACGGCGCGCGAGGACAGAGTCGCCCATCTGGTGCGCCTTGCTCCGGTACGCGCTGCGATCGACGAACGGCTGGCCCGCTTGCGTGGCGAGCTCGCTGCGCGTGCGATCGGCCCGCAGCTCGCGCACCTGCGCGCGCAGTTCGAGCGGATTGCCGCTGCGGAGGTGGAGCGGTTGCTCAAGGGTGAGCTTCAAGATCTGGATCCGGCGCGCCGCGTCCGGCTCGCCGACTGGGCCACGATGCTCGCGCATCGCCTGGCCCACCTGCCTTTGAGTGGCATGCGCGCCGCGGCCGAGCATGCGAGCCTCGAGGCGACCGAGGCCTTCTTTCGCGAGGCGCGCCTGCACCGTGGCGAGCCCTCGGTTGGAGACGAGTAGCACCTCATGAGCACACAGCACCTCACGACGGGAAAGATCTCGGCGCAGCTTTATGAGCGGGCCCGGCGCGTGATCCCGGGCGGCGTCAGCTCTCCGGTACGGGCCTTTCGTGCGGTCGGTGGCACGCCGCTGTTCATCGACCGCGGCTCGGGTCCCCACATCTTCGATGCGGACGGCAAGCGATATCTCGACTTCGTAGGCTCGTGGGGCCCTCTGATCCTCGGGCATGCACACCCGGAGGTCGTGCGCGCCGTGACCGCGGCGTGCCAGAACGGCATGACCTTCGGTGCCCCGTGCGCGGGAGAGGTGCAGCTCGCCGAGCGCATCGTGCGCTGCTATCCCGCGCTGGAGCAGGTGCGGTTCGTCTCCTCGGGCACCGAGGCCGTGATGAGTGCCATCCGCGTGGCACGCGCTGCAACCGGGCGCAGCCTCATCGTGAAATTCTCGGGTTGCTATCACGGCCACGCGGACCATTTGCTCGTCGCGGCCGGCTCTGGCCTGGCAACCTTCGGGCGCCCGTCATCCGCAGGCGTGCCCGAGCCATTCACCTCGGCGACCCGAGTCCTGCCGCTCGATGACGAGCCGGCGGCGCGCGAGCTGTTCGCGCGCGAGGGCAAGGCCATTGCAGCGGTCATCATCGAGCCCGTGCCGGCAAACCATGGCCTGCTCATTCAGCGGCAGGGGTTTCTCGAGCTGCTGCGCGCCGAGACGCACCGTCATGGCGCGCTCCTCATCTTCGATGAGGTCATCTCGGGCTTCAGGCTCGCGCGCGGCGGCGCTGCGGAGCGGCTCGGACTCACGCCCGACATGGCCACCTTCGGCAAGGTCATCGGCGGTGGCATGCCGGTCGGGGCCTTCGGGGGCTCGCGACAGGTCATGGGCCATCTGGCCCCGGATGGGGACACGTATCAGGCCGGCACGCTCTCGGGGAACCCGGTCGCGATGGCCGCCGGGATTGCAACGCTCGATGTCCTGGAGCGCCAGGACGGCTGGCAAGCGCTCGAGTTCCTCGGCGCCGCGTTCGAGCGCATCATTCGTCCCGTGCTCGAGCGCGCACCCTTTCCGCTGCATCTCATCCGCTTCGGCTCGCTCGCGTGGCTCTCGCTGCACACCGAAGGCTCACCGCGCGCGGCGGTCTCGCTGACGCAGGAGGCGACCGGACGCTTTGCGAAGCTCTTCCATGGGCTTCTCCAGCGCGGCATCTACTTCCCGCCCTCGCCCTACGAGGTGTGCTTCCTGTCGCTTGCGCACCGCGAGGAGCATCTGGCGGAGCTCGCCTCCGCGCTGCGCTCGGTGCTCGAGGAGTGATGGTCCGGCGTGAAGCTGCCGCCATGAAATCGGCCCGCGTCTTTCAGCTCACCGCGCTTCTGCTCGTGGTCGTGTCGGTGTTCCAGGTGTGCTGGTGGCTCCTGGATCAACGCTTGCAAGCCGTGACGAAGCTGCACGAGGTGCAGGCGCTCTACCAGGAACAGCTCGGCGCCGCCGATGCGCTGCTCGCCGCGGGTGTTCCGCCGCAACGCGTGCAGGGGCTGCTGCCCGATCTCACCGTGGAGCATGGCAGGCCCATGCTCTCCTCCGCCATCAGCGCCAGGCTCGCCGACGAGCGCCGGCGGCGCATCAATCAGTATCTGTGGGAGGGGAGCTTCTTCCTGCTCGCGCTGTGTGCCTGCATCGCCGTCATCTGGAAGGCGCTGCATGCCGAGGCCGAGGTGCTCAAGGAGCAGGACAGCTTTCTCGCACTCGTCTCGCATCAGTTCAAGACGCCGCTTGCAAGCTTGCAGCTCTCGCTCGAGACCATGAGCTTGCGACAGCTCTCGCCCGAGCAGTCGCGCATGCTCATCGATCGGATGCTCTCGGACCTGGCGCGCATGGAGACGATGGTGTCGCGCATTCTCGACAGCGTGCGCCTGTCGCGCGGCCGAGTGGACCTCAAGGCCGAGCCGGTGAGGCTCGCAAGCGCCATCGCACGGGTCGTGGGCCAGTTCGAGGAGCGTGCGCGCAAGGATCGCATTCAGCTGCAGACGGATATCCCAGAGGAGCTGCAAGTGCTCGCAGATCCTCTGGCGGTGGATGTGGTGGTGCGCAATCTCATCGAGAACGCGCTCAACGCGGTGGCGCCGGTGGGCGGGGGAAAGATCCGGGTGAGCTCGCGCCGCCTCGGCGCCGAAGTCGAGCTGGTGGTGCGCGACAGCGGGATTGGATTTCGCCCCGCCGACGAGGGGCGTCTGTTCGAGAAGTTCTCGCGACTGAATCCGGGCGCCGGCGGTGGCTACTACGGCACCGGACTGGGACTGTTCATCGTCAAGCGCCTGATGCAGCTCGTGGGGGGGCGCGTGTCCGCGCACAGCGAGGGGCTCGGGCAGGGCGCAGAGTTCGTGCTGGTGTGGCCGGCGGCGGAGCTCTCGTGAGCGCGCCGCAGTATCACGTCCTGGTGGTCGAGGACGACCCGCAAATCGCCGCGGGCCTTGCGGAGAATCTGCGCGCCGAGGGGTTCCGGGTGGACACCGTGCACGATGGCGATCGCGCCGTCGCCTGGTTCGACGGTGATAGCTGCGACCTGATCGTGCTGGATGTGATGCTTCCGGGCCGCGATGGCTTCGAGGTGTGCAGGACGCTGCGCGCTCGCGGCACCATGACGCCGGTGCTGTTCCTCACGGCACGTGGGGATCCGGCCGACCGGGTCCGCGGGCTCGAATCGGGCGGGGACGACTACCTGGGCAAGCCCTTCCATCTGCAGGAGTTCCTGCTGCGCGTGCGCGCGATCCTCAGGCGGTGGGACTGGTACAAGGCAAGCTCCGCCGCGGCGCAGGCGAAGCTGCGCTTCGGCGGCAACGAGGTGGACTTCCACGCCTTTCGGGGCCGCTCCTGGAACGGCGAGGCTCAGGAGCTCACCGAGAAGGAGGCGATGATTCTCAAGGTGCTCGCGGAGAAGCCCGGGGAGATCGTCTCGCGTGAGGATCTGCTCGAGCGCGTGTGGGGCTACGATGTGTTCCCCTCCACGCGCACGGTCGACAACTTCATTCTTCGCTTGCGCAAGCGCTTCGAGCGCGATCCGGCCAATCCGCGCCACTTCCTCACCGTGTGGGGCGTCGGCTATCGGTTCGAGCAAGGAGAGGCCTCGTGAGCGCACCGCATACGGTGCGCATCGGCACGCGCGCCTCGCAGCTGGCGATGTGGCAGGCCGAGCACGTTGCCGCGCTGCTGCGCGCCGGTCCACAAGCACCGACCGTGCAGCTCGTGCAGATTCGCACCGAGGGCGACGTGCGCACCGACATCCCCTTGTGGCAGGCGGGGGGGCGCGCGTTCTTCACGCGCGAGATCGATCGCGCCGTGCTCGGTGGCGAGGTCGATCTTGCCGTGCACAGTCTCAAGGATCTCTCCACCACCCTCGATGCGGGACTCTCGCTGTGCGCCGTGCTGCAGCGTGAGGACCCGCGCGATGCGCTGCTGGCGCGCTCGGCCGCGAGCCTGACGGAGCTGCCTCACGGCGCACGGGTGGGCACGAGCAGCCTGCGCCGCCGCGCCTTCCTTGCTCGGGCCCGGCCCGATCTGGCGGTGCTCGAGCTGCGTGGCAACGTGCCCACGCGCGTGGAGCGGCTCGCGCGCGGGGAATTCGATGCAATCATCCTCGCTGCGGCTGGATTGAAGCGCTTGGGGCTCGACCGGCACATCGCCGCGTATCTGCCGCCAGAGGAGTTCACGCCCGCGGTGTCGCAGGGAGCGATCGGCGTGGTCAGCCGTGCGGACGATGAGCGCAGCGCAACCTGGGGCGCGCGGCTCGACCACTTTCCGACGCGCATCGCAACGCTCGCCGAGCGAGCGCTGCTGCGCCGGGTCGAGGGAGGCTGCCAGATCCCCCTCGGGGCGCTCGGCTCGTTGCAGGATGACCGCCTTCACTTGCAGGCGCTCGTGTGCTCGCTCGATGGCACGAGCTGCGTCACGGCAAGCGGCGAGACCGCGATCCGGGGATCTTCCGAGCGAGCGGCCGCGGAGCTTGGGGAGCGACTCGCCGATGAGCTCCTCGCCCAAGGTGCTCGCCGCATCATCGAGCAGCAGCGCTCACCGCTTGCCGTGGAGCAGCCATGACCGCGGCCGCCGCTGCGCGTGCCGTCGTCGTCACGCGGGATGAGCCTTACGATGGACCGCTCAGCGCGCGGCTGCGCGAGCTGGGTCTGGAGGTGCTGTGGTGGCCGGTGGTGCGTGTGCTGCCCCCGAGCGACCCCGCGGCGCTGCAGGTGCTGCTCGGCCAGCTCGAGCAGTTCGACTGGATCGTATTCACCAGCCGGCACGCAGTGGAGGCCGTCACGGGCCAGGTGCCGGTCGCGCCACGGCGTGTGCGCGTGGCCGCGGTCGGGGCATCGACCGCCGCGGCGCTGCACGAGCAGGGGTGGTCCGCAGCTGTCGTCCCCGAGCATGCGAGCGCTGCGAGCCTGCTGCAGGCGCTCACGCCGCTCATCACCCCGGGCGCGCGGATCCTGTTCCCGGCGAGCTCGCGCGCATTGCCCACGCTTGCCGGGGGCTTGCGCCAGCTCGGCGCGCAGGTGGAGCAGGTGGAAGCGTATCGCACCCAAGGGGCGGCGCTCGATGTGAGAACGTGCCGCGCTCGCATCGAGCACGCCTCCGTCGGCGCCGTGACCTTCACCAGTCCCTCCGGCGTGGACGAGCTCGAGCAGGCCTTGGGAAGCGAGCACTTCAAGCGATTGCTGGCAGGCTCCGCACCCATCGTCCTCGGCGCCACGACGGGCCGCGCGCTCGCGCAGCGGGGATTTCAAGCCGTGCTCGCCGAGCCCGCCACCCTCGAGGGGCTCGCCGCCACCACCTATCGATGTTTGAATGAGAGGCCATGACCATGGGATTTCCCACTCAACGACCGCGGCGCTTGCGCCAGTCGGAGCACTGGCGGCGTCTGGTGCGCGAGACCCGGCTGGCTGCGGAGGCCTTCATCTATCCTCTGTTCCTGGTGCCCGGCCAGCGCGTGCGCCAGCCGGTGGAGAGCATGCCGGGCGTCTCCCAGCTTTCGGTGGACCAAAGCGTCGAGGAGGCGAAGAGGGTCGCCGCGCTCGGGGTGTCCGCGGTGATCCTCTTCAGCGCGCCGGCGCAGAAGGATGCCCGCGCTTCCGCCTTTCTAGACCCCAACGGCCTGGTGCCGCTCGCCGTGCGAGCCATCAAGGCCGCCTGCCCCGAGCTCATCGTGTGGTCGGATGTGTGCCTGTGCAGCGCGACCGACCACGGCCACTGCGGTCATGTGCTGGCCTCGGGCGTCATCGACAACGACTCCTCGGTCGAGACGCTCGCGCAGGTGGCGCTGAACCACGCCCGCGCCGGCGTCGATGCGGTGGCGCCGAGTGACATGATGGACGGCCGCGTGCAGGCCATTCGCCAGCTCCTCGACCGCAACGGCCACGCCGATACACCGATCGTCTCGTACGCTGCAAAGTACGCTTCCGCGTTCTACGGTCCGTTTCGCGAGGCGGCCGACTCCGCGCCCGCCTTCGGCGATCGCCGCTCGTATCAGATGGACCCGGCCAATGTGCGCGAGGCGCTGCGCGAGGTACGGCTCGATGTGGAGGAGGGGGCCGATCTCGTCATGATCAAGCCCGCCGGACCGTACCTGGATGTGATCCGCGCAGTGCGCGAGGCCGTCGAGGTGCCGGTGGTCGCATACCAGGTCTCCGGTGAGTACAGCCTCATCAAGGCCGCCGGCGAGCGCGGCTGGATCGACGAGCGAGCGGCCGCGTTCGAGACACTGACCGGGATCAGGCGCGCGGGCGCCGACCTCATCATCACGTACTTCGCTCCGGACATGTGCCAATGGCTCAAATCCTGAAATCCGGCGGCGGCCAGGACGATGCGGCGAGCACGGCGGTGTTCCTTCGCGCGTGCCGGCGTCAGACGGTGCCCTACACCCCGGTGTGGATCATGCGCCAGGCCGGGCGCTACCTTCCCGAGTACCGGGAGCTGCGCTCGAAAGTGGACTTCGTGACGCTCACCTCGAGCGCCGAGCTTGCCGCGGAGGTGACGCTGCAGCCCGTGCGGCGCTATCCGCTCGATGCGGCAATTCTCTTCAGCGACATCATGACACCGCTGCAGGGAATGGGGATCGAGCTCGAGTTCGATCCGGGTCCCATCGTGCGCCGTCCCATCCGCACGCTCGCGCAGGTCGAGGCCCTCGCGCCTCTCGTACCGCAGCGTGACGTACCCTTCGTGACCCAGGCCATCCGGCTGGTGCGTGAGGCAGCCCCCAAGGGTGTGCCGCTCATCGGCTTCGCAGGCGCGCCCTTCACGCTCGCCTGCTACCTGATCGGCGGTCGGCCTTCGAAAGAGTTCGAGGCTGCCCGAGCGTTTCTGTACGCCCAGCCGCAAACCGCCGAGCGGCTGCTCGATCATCTTGCCGATCAGATGAGCACCTATCTGGCTGCGCAAGCCGCCGCGGGTGCGCAGGCACTGATGCTCTTCGAGTCGTGGGCGGGCCTGCTCGGTGCTCGCGAATACCGCCGCTTTGCCTGGCGTGCCGCCAAGCGCACCTTCGCCGCGCTTCGCCCGCTCGGCGTGCCCCTCATCTATTACGCCAATCAAGCCTCCGCCCTCATGGCGCCGATCGCCGAGCTCGATGTGGACGTGGTCGGGGTGGACTGGCGCTCGCCGCTCGGGGCGGTGCGCAAAGCGCTCGGACCGCACAAGGCCGTGCAGGGCAACCTCGATCCGGCCGCGCTGTTTGCACCGCCCGAGGAGCTGAAGACGCACATCGATGCCGTGCTCCACGAGGCCGGCGATTCTCCGGGTCACATCTTCAATCTCGGCCACGGAATCTGGCCGGATACCTCCCCGGATGCGGTCGCGCGCCTGATCGATCACGTGCACGAGAGCACGCAGGACGCGTGCCGCGCCATGCGCCAGGAGAATCACGCATCATGAGTGCCATTCCCACTCACCCGGGCGAGAGCGTCGAGCAGCTCGCGCCCTCGGCCGCCGCCCATTTCCGGGACCTGCAGGCGCGCATCTGCGCGGCGTTCGAGTCGTTCGAGGATTCGGCGCGCTTCGAGGCGCGCTCGTGGACCAAGCCGCAGGGTCATCGCCTGCAGGGGGGCGGCGAGAGCCGCCTCATGCGCGGCAAGGTCTTCGAGAAGGTCGGCGTGAACGTGAGTCACGTCTGGGGAGAGCTGTTGCCGCAATCGCGCGCGCAGATCCAGGGGGCGCAGGAATCACAAGGACGCTTCATCGCAACCGGCATCTCGCTGGTCGCGCACATGGTGAACCCGTACGTCCCGACCGTGCACATGAACCTGCGTCTGATGTGCACCAGCCGCGCCTGGTTCGGGGGAGGCTCGGACCTGACACCCACATTTGCATTCGAAGAAGACACCCAGGAATTCCACGCAGCGCTCGCCGGCCCGTGCGAGGCGTACCGGCCCGGGGCTTATCAGGAGTACAAGGAGTGGTGCGACCGCTACTTCTACCTGCCGCATCGGCGGGAGCCCCGCGGCGTGGGCGGTATTTTCTTCGACGATCTGGCGAGCGGCGATCCGCAGACCGATTTCAAGTTCGTAAAGAGCGTCGGAGAGGCCTTCCTCACGGTCTATCCGCGAATCGTTGCCCGGCGGCACCAGATGCCCTACGACGATGCGGCGCGGGAGCGCCTGCTCTACAAGCGGGGGCGGTACGTGGAGTTCAATCTCGTCTACGACCGTGGCACGAAATTCGGCTTCGCGACCGATGCGGACCCGGAGGCCTACCTCATGAGCCTTCCGCCGATCGTGAAATGGTGACCTGCGGGGGCGCGGATCGCCGCGCACGGCCTGCGGGCCACGCTCAGACCAGCGGATAGGTCTTGCGGCTGAGCGAGTGCGAATGCGCGAGGAGCATCTCCTCGACGTAGCGCGTCACCCTTTGCGGTACGGCAGGCCAGAGCGATCCGATTGCACCGGTCTTGGCCGCGGTCCAGCGCGAGGCGACGAGTCCGACCATATCCGGAATGCTCATTCGCGGTGAAAATCCCTTCTTGTCCTGCACGCAAGCTCCCCTAGCCTCAACGTTCCTACAGAAAGGGACGCCTGTAGGCTCGCGAAGTTCCTGGAAATTCCGTCTGCGTACGGAGACAAGTCAGCGCCCCGGCCGGCTCGGCCTGAGCAATAATGTGCGCACCACAGAGGGGGTGGCCTCAACCATGGATGCTTCAGAGATCATCGAGATTGCCCAGCGCGAGCAGCAGCGCATCGGCAGCGACCTGCACGATGGTCTCGGCCAGGACCTCACGGGGATTGCGCTCCTGCTGCGCGCGATCGGGGCACAGCTTCGCAAGGAGCACTCGGCCGCCTGCTACGACATCGAGCACGTGATCGGGCTCGTGAATGCTGCGATCGAGAACACACGGGCACTCGCGCGCGGATTGTCACCCGTGGGCTCCGAGCCGCACGGACTTGCCATCGCGCTGCAAGCCCTGGCAGCGCGCGCCACCGAGCGCTTCGGGATTCCGGTCACCTTCGAGGAGCGCACCCGCCGGCCTGCACCGCTCGATCAGCAGGCCGCGACGCATCTGTATCGCATTGCCCAGGAAGCCCTGACCAACGCGATGAGGCACGCCGACGCGACGCGCGTGAGGATCGTTCTGACCTGCGCGGCCAGCGAGCTGCAGCTCAAGGTGTGCGATAACGGACGAGGCTTTCCCCGTCGCGTCCGCGCGCGCACCGCGGGGCTGGGACTCACGATCATGCACCGCCGTGCGCAGATGTGCGGTGGGAGCCTCTCGCTCGAGGGTGGGGCGAGCGGTGGCGCCGTGGTGTCGTGCTCCTGCAGGCTCCAAAGCGCGGGCGAACGCGGCGGCGTTGCGCTCGCCGCCCGCGCGAAGCGCAAGACCGTGCGCCGCAGGCCCCCACCGCGTGGCGCGCGCAAGCGATGACCGTCGCATCGCATTCCACGGCCGCACCGCGCGCCCCCGGGTGTGCGCCGCGCCGTGTGCTCATCGTGGACGATCACCCGATCGTGCGACAGGGCTTGCGCCGCATGATCGAGCCGGAGCCCGACCTCACGGTGTGCGGAGAGACTCAGAGCGAGCGGGAAGCGCGCGCCGCCATCCGCGATCTTGCGCCCGATGCGGTCATCATCGATCTGTCTCTGGCGCAAGGCGATGGCTTCGATCTGGTGCGCGACGTGCACGCGCAGCGGCCTGAGTTGCCATTGCTCGTACTGTCGATGCACGACGAGGCGATCTATGCTCGGCGGCTCCTCGCCGCCGGCGCGAGCGGCTACATCATGAAGCAGGCGGCCTCCGAGCAGCTGCTCGTCGCGCTGCGCCGGGTGCTCGATGGAGGGACCTACGTGAGCGAGGCGCTGGCGGGCCAGCTCGGCCCCTACGACGTGAGCGATGCCGAGCGCACGCTCGCGGCCGATCCGATCGGCGGCCTTTCCAATCGCGAGCTGCAGGTCCTGAACCTCATCGGCCGCGGGCTCTCGTCACGTCAGGCGGGGGACATGCTGGGCGTGAGCGTCAAGACGGTCGAATCGCACCGCCAAAGCCTCAAGCGCAAGCTGAACCTCATCACCAACACCCAGCTGCTGCAGTTCTCGATCAACTGGTACGCCGCCCGCAGCCGGCAGGGTTAGGGGGCGGGGGCGGCTCGAGCGGCTACCCCAGCGCCGACGAGCTTCCGCCCGCGCCGGGATCACCGCCCAGGTTAGGTTAAGCGCTCCGAGGGGCACTCCTCGTTAAACGCTCCGGGTGCCTGCGGCGTCTAACGTATCGGAATGATGTCGGCTGCACAGAGCGAACGGATCGATTGGGAAGGCGCGCTGGTGCAGCGGGCGCGGGCGGGCGACATGCGCGCGTTCGAGAGACTGTACCGGGAGCATATCGGGCGCGTCTACGGACTGTGCCTGCGCCTGGTGCGGGAGCCCGCCACCGCCGAGGACTGCGCGCAGGAGGCCTTTATCAACGCGTGGCGCGGCCTGCAGACCTTCCAGACGCGAAGCGCCTTCGGCACCTGGCTGCACCGCATCGCAGTGAATGTGGCGCTCGCGCGTCGGCGGCGCCCAGGCTGGACGATGCAGTCGCTGGCCGAGCCCGACAGTGCCGATGAGCCGGTCGAAGTGGAGTGGAGCTTGGATACGCCAGTTGAGGAGAGCGAGATCGAGGCCGCCGTGGGGGAGCTCCCCGAGGGCGCGCGCGATGTGCTCGTGCTGTGCGGAATCTACGGGTACTCGCACGGCGAGGCTTCGGAGATGCTCGGTGTCGCGGAAGGCACCTGCAAGGCGCAGCTGCATCGAGCGCGAGCCTTGCTGCGTCGCAAGTTAAATCCGGAGGCCTCGCCATGAGCAAGAGCTCCTCGAAGATCTCCTCACCCCGCGAGCTACCGCTCGACATCGCCCCCTCGAGAGACTTGTGGCCCGAGCTCGAGGCGCGCCTGAAGGGTGTCGGCCCGGCCAGGCGGCGCCCCTGGGCTGTGCACGGCGTGCGCCCCCAGTACTTCGCAGTGGCCGCAGCGCTCGTCGTCGCGGTGGCCGTGGGCGTCTTCATCGGTCGTGGGCTTCTGCCTGCGGGTCGCGCGCCGGGTCTCGCGAGCAACACGCCCTCGCCCCAGGCACTCCCGGCGCTCTTCATCAAGGATCCGCGATACCTGCGCGAGCGAGCGCAGCTGCTGCAATCGCTCAATGCCCGGCTTGCGGCCCTGCCGCCGCAAACGCGACAGAAGGTGCTGGCAAGCCTTGCGACCATTCATCAGTCGATGCGCGACATCCAGGCCGCCCTGGGGCGTGAGCCGGGAAATGCGCTGCTCCAGGAGCTGCTCGTGGACACCTATCAGGATGAGATGCGCGTGCTGGCGACCGTTCAGGAAGCAAGCGCCGGAAGCGGGGAGATCTGAAGCCATGCACAAGTGCTCGCCATGGGTTGGATTGCTCGCAGTGGGCGCGCTGAGCGCGCTGCCGGCTGCGCACGCAGAATCGTTCGAGCAGACCGTCACGGCCGACCCTCACGGTGAGGTCGACGTGAGCAACGTCTCGGGCACGATCGATGTGACCGGCTGGGACAAGCCGCAGGTGAGCGTCAAGGCGGACGTGAGCAGCAGCCAGAAGGTGCTGGTCACCAGCGAGCGCGGTCACATCAGCGTGCGCGTGACCGGCGGGAGCGGGGGCGTCAGCCTGTTCGGTGTCGGCTCGATCGGCTCCGCGCACCTGCAGGTGTGGATCCCGCGCACGAGCGAGCTCGATGTGACGGCCGTCAGTGCGGATGTCACCTCCAAGGCGATGATCGGCGCACAGCGATTGCACTCCGTGAGCGGGGAGATCACCGCGGACGTAAGTGGAGCCGATACCGAGATCAAGACCGTGAGCGGGGATATCAAGCTGGTCGGTAACGCACAGCCCGGACACTTCCGCATCGACTCGGTGAGCGGAGAGGTCCACCTGCGCAACGCCGCCGGCGATCTCGATGCGACGACCATCAGCGGCGACCTCTCGGCTGAGCTTTCGCCGGCGAACAACGTGCACCTGCATACGACCTCGGGTGAGATCACCCTGACGGGCCGGGTGGGGAACGGTGCGAGCATCGAGGCACAGACGGTGAGCGGCGATGTGAAGCTGCACGGCGCAGCCTCGGACGGGTACGAGTACGAGGTGCGCACCTTCAGTGGCGACATCGACGACTGTTTCGGCAAGTCCGCGGAGCGCAACGGACAGTACGGCCCAGGAAAGCATCTGACCGGCACTCTAGGGCAGGGCGGCGCCAGGCTCCGGGTCAACACCCTGAGCGGTGATGTGTCGCTGTGCAACCACTGAGCTGAGTCTGCGGTGCGCGCCGCCGCGCCGCCGCGGCGCCGCTCCGCCGTCGCAGCGCCGCCGTGACGCGCTGTGGCTGGTTGCCCCTGCCAGCGCCGCTGCCGTACAGTCACGCGTTCTCGCTCCTTCGTGAGCGGCCCCTTCCCAGGAGCCTGCCGTGAACGCAGCCGCCGCTTCCCTTTATCCCCAGCTCGATGCGCTCCGCTCCAGCTTCCTCGCCCATCCCCACCGGCTCCTGATCGATGGTCAATGGGTCCCCGCCCTGTCCGGCGAAACCCTGACCGTGCTGGATCCTGCCACGGGGCGGGCGCTCGCCGAGGTCGCCGCGGGCGGTGCCGCCGACATCGATCTGGCCGTCAAAGCGGCGCGCAAGGCATTTCGCGGTGGACCCTGGCCCAGCATGAGCCACAGCGAGCGTGGCAGGCTTCTCTACCAGCTCGCCGACTTGATCGAGCGCGAGGCGCAGGAGCTCGCGCTGCTCGAGAGCCTCGATGGTGGCAACCCCGTGCGCTCCACGCGCCACGTCGATGTCGCCATGGCGATCGAGAGCTTGCGTTACAACGCGGGCTGGACGACGAAGCTCACCGGGGACACCGCGCTCGCATCGCCGCACTCGCGCTCGTTCTCGTACACACTGCGCGAGCCGATCGGCGTGGTGGGTGCCATCACGCCGTGGAATGCGCCATTCCTCATGGCGGTCAACAAGATCGCACCGGCCCTTGCGACGGGCTGCACCGTGGTTCTCAAGCCCGCAGAGCTTGCGCCCCTCACGGCGCTGCGGCTGGGCGAGCTGCTGCAGGAGCTCGGGCTGCCGCCCGGGGTCGTCAACATCGTCACGGGTTACGGACACCTCGCGGGCCAGGCGCTCGTGGATCATCCGGAGGTGAACAAGATCTCCTTCACGGGTTCCACGCGCGTGGGCAGGTCGATCCTGGCCGGCGCCGCAAGCAACATGAAGCGCGTCACGCTCGAGCTCGGTGGCAAGTCGCCGGTCATCATCCTGCCGGATGCCGACATCGAAGCCGCGACACTCGCCACCTCTCAAACGATCTTCTTCAAGACGGGCCAGTTCTGCGCCGCCGGCACGCGGCTCTTCGCGCACCAGAAGGTGTTCGACCGGGTTGTGCAGGGCTTTGCCGACCGCGCCGCGAAACTGAAGATCGGCCCGGGGACCGCGCCTGACACCGATATGGGCCCGATCATCTCGCAGAAGCAGCTCGATCGGGTGATGAGCTACATCGGCGCCGGGGAGCGCGACGGGGCGGAGATTCTCCTCGGTGGCAAGCGCATCGAGCGGGAAGGCTACTTCGTGCAGCCGACGCTTCTCGCCCATGTGCGGCCGGAGATGAGCGTGTTCCAGGAGGAGATCTTCGGTCCAGTCCTGTGCGCGATGCCCTTCAGCGATGCCAGCGAGCTCGACCGGCTCGCCGAGCTTGCCAACGACACCTCCTACGGGCTCGCCGCCAATATCTGGACACGCGATCTTTCCCTGGCCCACCGGCTGGCGCGGCGCATCCAGGCCGGCACCATCACGATCAACGGGGGCGGGCGCGAGCAGCCGATGCCCTTCGGGGGTTACAAGCAGTCGGGCCTCGGCCGCGAGGGTGGGCGCGCGGGGATCGAGGCGTACACCGAGCTGAAGACCGTTGCCATCGGGCTCTAGCAGGTCATCGCTCCGGCGCAGTCCTCCCGGCCGTGCGCCCGTGAGCCCCGCGGATGTCGCCTTCGTTGCCCGTGCTCTGATCGGCTGGCATGCACGCTTCGGCCGACACGACCTGCCCTGGCAGCGCGCGCGAACTGCCTACCGCGTGTGGGTCTCGGAGATCATGCTGCAGCAGACGCAGGTCGCGACGGTCATTCCCTATTTCGAGCGCTTCGTCGAGCGCTTTCCGGACGAGCGCGCGCTCGCAGCGGCCACGCTCGATGAGGTTCTGCACCTGTGGTCGGGTCTTGGCTACTACGCCCGCGCCCGCAATCTGCATCGCGCGGCCACGCGCATTCAAGCCGAGCTCGGTGGCCACTTCCCGACCGAGTTCGCCGACATCGCGAGCCTGCCGGGCATCGGCCGTTCCACTGCCGGGGCGATCCTTGCGCTCACGCGCGGCGAGCCTCACCCGATCCTCGATGGCAATGTTCGGCGAGTGCTCGCGAGGTACTTCGGCATCGAGGGTGATCCCGCGAGCCCTGAGGTGATCGAGCTGCTGTGGAGCTACGCCGGCGAGTGCACACCGCACGCCGAGGTCGAAACCTACACGCAGGCGATCATGGACCTCGGGGCGACGCTATGCACGCGGCGCCGCCCACGATGCGCTGCCTGCCCACTCGCCGAGCGCTGCTACGCGCGGCACGCAGGACGACAGGACGCCATTCCGGCGCCACGCGTGCGCGCCCGCCGCAGCTCGCGGTGCGCGTTTTTCCTCCTGGCACGGCGCGCCGACGGCAGCATCCTGCTCATACGTCGTCCGGAGCAGGGCGTCTGGGGCGGCCTGTGGTGTCTGCCGGAATTCGGCGAAGAGCGCGAGGCGAGCGCATTCGCCAGCCGGACGTTCGGAAGCGATCCCGGCGCGCCGCGCGCACTCGAGTCGTTCCGACACGCGTTCACGCATTTCGACCTGACCATCACGCCGCTCTATGTGGACTGCGTCCGAGAGGCCGACACGGTGCGCGAGCCCGCGGCCGATTTTGTTTGGTACAACCCCCGCGAGCCGGTTCCCCTGGGCCTGCCGGCTCCCGTGCATCTGCTGATCGAACGACTGACCGGAGAGACTGGAACATGACGCGACTGGTGCAATGCGCCTATTTGAAGCGAGAAGCCCCCGGACTCGATCGGCCCCCGTACCCCGGGGAGCTCGGCAAGCGCGTCTACGAGAGCATATCGAAGGAGGCCTGGGCGCGCTGGCTCCAGCACCAGACCATGCTCATCAACGAATATCGCTTGACGCCGATCGAGCCCAAGGCGCGCAAGTTTCTCGAAGGAGAGATGGAGAAGTTCCTGTTCGGAGTAGGCTCGAAACCCCCGGAGGGCTTTCGGCCGCAGGAGTGACGAGCTGCGTGCTTGCACCAATATCGCGCGCGCCTGTTACACCGTGTCACGTTTTGTGACGCATTAATGACTGCCTCGCCGATGCCGGAACTATCCCCCCGCGAGCACTGTCTTTGTCAACTGTCCGGACTGCATCGCGTTAAGGAGCGGTGGCCAACCGCTCTATAGGAGGTGTGCGATGGGCGTGGCGCGCAAACTCGAGCGCAGCACGGAAGAAGGCGCAGGCGAGAAGTCGTACGGGAGACCGGCGCGTGCCTGGGCGGGCCGCGGCAAGGGCAGCTGTTGTGATTATTGCCATCAGCCGATCGACGCGGACCAAATCGAATACGAAATCGAGCTGGTCGTGGACAAGCACCGCAGGATCGCGAGGGTGCACCTCGAGTGCTATGAGGAGTGGATGCTGCTGCAGTACCCGGCACCGGACGCCACTTTCATTGCAACCGACGAGAGCCCTTAGATCGCTCGACGCTCCACCCTCTGACGCATACCGTGAGTCTGGCGACC
>DATKPP010000021.1:0-4799 GCA_035524075.1 Steroidobacteraceae bacterium
CGCAGGTCTTATATGCCTGCTTCCCCCGGCGCTGTCCAGTGCTGCGGGGGCGTGGGTGCAAGCTGCCTATCGGCGGTATGAGTGCCGGCGCTGTGGGAGCGCCGTCTGGGTCTGTCGCCCGTGCGACCGGGGACAGGCGTACTGCCTGCGGGGCTGCAAGGACATGAGCCGCGGGAAGCAACTGCGCCAGGCAGCGGCCCGGTACCAGAGGAGCCGCCGCGGCGCACGGGCTCACGCAGCGCGACAACGCCGATACCGCCAACGTCAACGCCGGGGGCTGAAGGGACAGGTCCCGGCAAAAATAGTGACTCATCATAGTATCGCGCGCGGCGGTTCCGGCGGCACAGTGGCGGCAAGCCCCGTCACGAGGGTGTCGGAGTCGGCGGATGATCCTGAGAGGCACCATGCCACAGTCCCCGAGGCCTGCGTCGGCGCGAGTGCGCTGCCAAGGGAGCTGCGCTGTGACTTCTGTCACCGGCCGCTCGGGGATCCGGGTCCCGGAGTAGGCGGCGGTGGAAGTGGAGCTGCACCAGCTTCTGCTGCGCTACGAGCGACTGCGCAAGCGCCACCCGCGCGCGGAGCGCACATTGCTCGCCTCGCTCGCCGAGATCGGTCAACAGACTCCGGTCGTGGTGGTCGCGGATGCCGAACGGTTCGTGCTGATCGACGGCTACAAGCGCGTGCGGGCCTTGCGGCGCCTCGCGCGCGATGTGGTGCTCGCCACACGCTGGGAGCTGGAAGAAGTCGAGGCCCTCCTGCTCGAGCGGGGCCTGCGACGCGGGAGCGAGGATGCGCTCGATCAGGCCTGGCTCCTTGCCGAGCTGCAGGAGCGCTTCGGCTACTCACTCGATGAGCTCGCGCGCCGCTTCGAGCACAGCAAGAGTTGGGTGAGCGGGCGGCTCGCCCTCATCCAGACGTTGTCCGGGCCCATCCAGGATCAGGTGCGTCTCGGGGCATTGAGCGCGCACGCGGCGATGAAGTATCTGGTGCCTCTGGCGCGCACCGACCTTGAGATCGCCACGCGTTTTGCCGCGGCCATCCTGCCGCTGAAGCCAACGACACGGGAAGTAGCGGTGCTTTATGCCGGGTGGCAGTCCGGGAGCAAGCGCACCCGGGAGCTCATCCTGGAAAGTCCCAAGGTATACCTGGAGGCGAAGGCGGCGAGCCATCCGGCGCCGCCCTCTGCGACACAACGCTTCCTTGATGATCTTGGCGCCCTCGGCGGCATTGCGCGGCGCGTGCTGCGCACCCTGCATGAGGGACTGTGGCAGCAACTGCTCGAGAGCGAACGGCTCGAAGTGCACCAGGCGTTCGCGCGCGCGAAAGCCGATCTCGAGCGGCTCTTCCACCGCATCGATCTGGAGTACGGCCATGCTGGATGAAGCCACCCGGACCACGATCCTGAAGTTGAAGGCGGCCGGCCACGGCACGCGTGCCATCGCCAAAGCGCTCTCCGTGGCGCGCATCTCGGTGCGCCGCGTAATCGCAAGCGGCGCGGCCACCCCGCCGCCGATCCACCGCGCCGAACTCGCCGAAGCACACCGCGAAGCGATCCTGGAGTTGTATGCCCGCTACCAGGGCCACCTCGGTCGGGTACACGAGGACCTCCTCGCCCGAGGAGCCGAGCTGTCCTACCAGACACTCACCGCCTTCTGCCGCAAGCACGGGATCGGCTCGCCCCCGGCACCGCCCGCCGGACACTACGAGTTCGCCGCTGGCCGGGAGATGCAGCACGACACCTCCCCGCACTGGGCCACGGTCGGCGAAGAGGTCGTGCGGGTGCAGATCGCGTCCATCGTGCTCTGCTACTCGCGGCTGATCTTCTTCCAGGTCTATCCGCGCTTCACGCGCTTTGAGTGCAAGGCGTTCCTGACCGAGGCGCTGCGCTACGTGGGCGGGGCAGCGGCGAACTGCATGATCGACAACACCCACGTCATCGTGGCCGCCGGCAGCGGCAGGACCATGATCCCCGCCCCCGAGATGGCCGCCTTCGCCGAGCGCTACGGCTTCAAGTTCATCGCCCACGAGAAAGGCGATGCGAACCGCTCGGCGCGCGTGGAAGCGCCGTTCCATCGTATCCAGACAGCCTTCCTCGCGGGCTCGAAGTTCGCTGACTGGCGCGACCTCAACGCTCAGGCTCGCACGAGCTGTGAGAAGTGGAATGCGACCTTCAGCAACAAACTGCACGCCAGCCGCCGCGAGCTCTTCGCCGCTGAGCGGGCACACCTGAAGCCGCTGCCGCTGCACGTACCGGAGGTCTATCAGTTGCAAAGCCGCATCGTCGATGCCGAAGGCTATGTCAATCTCAACCGCATCCGTTACTCGGCCCCCTGGCGACTCATCGGCCGCACGCTCGAGGCACGCGAGACGCTCGAACGCGTGGAGCTCTACGACGGCCCGCGCTGTGTAGCCAGTCATCAGCGCGTGTGGAGCCCGCTCGATACGCGCGTCACTGATCCTGCCCATCGTCCGCCGCGTGGGGAGCACAAGCGCGAACGCGCACAACCGGCACCCGAAGCACTCGAGATGCTCGAGCTCGAGCCGCGCATGTCGAACTACTTGATGGGGCTGAAACAGCAGGTGGGGGATCGGCGGGCGCCGCTGCGTCGGCTGCTCTCGATGCTCCAGGAGTATCCGCGGGAGGCCTTCCTCGCTGCCGTGGCACTCGCCGAGCAGTATCGGCTCTTTGATCTCGATCGCCTCGAGAAGATGGTGCTGCGCCAGATCGCGCACGACTTCTTCGTACTCGCCCTGAATCCCGAGGACGGCAATGACTGAAGAACTCGAACAACTCCTGGAGAACCTGAAGCTGCGAGCGTGTGCTGCCCGCTTCGATGAGCTGCTCGCCGCCGCGGAGAGCGCGGGCACACCGGTCATGGCCTTCGTCACGCAGATGCTGCGTGCCGAGTGGGAAGCGCGCCAGGAAGAAACTCTGCGTCGACGCATCCGCCGCGCCCGCTTCCCGGAGGACTGGACGCTGGAATCCTTCCCCTTCAAGCTGCAAACGGGTGTCAAGGAGCGTCAGATCCGCACCTTCGCCGAGCTCACCTTCATCCCCAAGGCTGAAAACATAGTGTTTATCGGCGAGACCGGCGTCGGCAAAACCGGACTCATGATCGGCCTTACGCGCAAGGCCGTGCAGAACGGCTACCGGGCGCTGTTCATCAAGGCGCAGGACCTGTTCGATGAAATGTACGCCTCTCTTGCCGATCGCTCGACTCGACGGCTTCTGCGCACGCTCGCCCGGGTCGATCTACTTGCGATCGACGAGCTCGGGTATCTGAACGTGAAAACCGAGCAGACCAACATCTTCTTCAAGCTCATGGAGGAGCGGCACCGGCGTAAGCCCACCCTCATCAGCACGAACCTGCCGTATCCGGCCTGGCAGGACTTCCTCGGCAATCCCGCCCTCACCAAGGCGCTCTTGAGCCGCCTTCGCGAGCGCTGCCACACCGTCCTCATCAATGGGCCGTGCTTGCGGCCGCAGACCGGCTGAACACACCGGAATCCCTCAGCCTCGCTTCATCACCTCACCGGCATGGGCGCCGTCGCTCCCGCTGCGCTCGGCACTGCGCGGAATCTTGCGCGCTATCCCGTCACCCGACCGGGCTCACCTTGCCAAGCAGACCCGGGCTCTTTTTGGCGAGCCGCGCAGCGCATGCAGCAGCGCAGCGCGCTCTTCGTCCGAGAGGAACCGCGTCCGGCCCCTCGGTTCCTTCTTGCGGCGGATATCGCCGACCGGATTGCGGTCTATCAGCCGGCGCTCCTTTACGGCGAACGAGAACAGGTGAGACAAGGTCGCGATGTAGCGGTTGACGGTCGCGCCGCTGCGTCGATATTCCTTGGGCGGGATGATCTCGCCGGTTTTCTTGTCCTTCCGTGGCTTGCCTCGGGTGAAGGTCTCCGCCGCGCACACATCGCGCGCTTTCGAGACTGCGTCCGCCGTTATCTCAGCGACGCTCTTGCCAGCAAATTGCTTTGACCACCAATTGAGTTGAAGCGTTCGAGCCCTGCGCTGCACCTCATCGAAGTCGGCGAGGACCGTCTCCGCATAATCCTTGGCGAGCGCGTCGAAACTGGTGCGCTTCGCGGCGGCGTGCGGAAAGTGCCGCCCTTCGCGGATAGCCGTTTCGATCGAGGCCGCCCAGGCCTCTGCTTCCTTCCGATTCGGGAATGTCGCCGACTCGGACGAGCGGCCCTTTACTCGCACCTGCGCACGATAGGAAACGTCCTTCGTGAGCGGCGAGACGATGCGCTGGATGGAAGCCATATGCGCCTCGGTGCCCTGCGTGCAGCGGAGAGTAAGTCGCTGCACGGGGTCTGCACGAAACAACGCATACAGTGAAGCTAGCCAAGCCTTACGAGCTGGCAAGTCACTGATATTTCGAGAAATTTGGTGGGCCGTGTAGGGATCGAACCTACGACCAAGAGATTAAGAGTCTCCTGCTCTACCAGCTGAGCTAACGGCCCATTCAAAAATTGGTGGGGTGGACGATGGGACTCGAACCCACGACAACCGAGATCACAACCCGGGACTCTACCAGCTGAGCTACGTCCACCACTGCGGGCCTCGGAAGCCCATCGTACCCTCTCTCACACCCCGTGCGGGTGGCCTGCCACCCGAAGCCGCGCAGCGGCGAAGAGTGGCGTGCCCGGCAGGACTCGAACCTGCGACCACCGGCTTAGAAGGCCGGTGCTCTATCCAGCTGAGCTACGGGCACGCGGACTGCATCGCCCACTCGCCCGCCCATCGCACGGGGGCGCGAATCATACGGAACCGGCCGTGGAAGCGTCAATTT
>DATKPP010000022.1:0-94623 GCA_035524075.1 Steroidobacteraceae bacterium
TGCTCCAGATAGTGACGTAACAGCACCCGTCGCTCCCGTCCGTACATCGGCAGCTCCACGATCGCTCATAGAGCTGCCAAGCTTGCCCGGTGTGCAATTTTGGCCCGCCAGATCTGTGCAATTTACGGCCGCCACCGACACTTTGATGCTGCACCCGCACCAAGGAGTCGAGAAGATTCGCAGTTCGGCTTGGCGTAGCTTTGTCTTTCTAAGATTCAAGGACGCGGTGGCTGCGCGGTCTTCGCGATTGAGGGGCAGGCACCTCGCGAGGCGCTCGGGATGCCGACGCCGAGACTTCTCGGCGCACAACAGAAGTATCTCGTCGTTCGTGACGGATCGCCGACGCTCTGTCAATCCATGGTTGTCCATCCACAGCAACGCTTCGTCTGGGGTACTTTCCGGGGTACGGCACTCATCGACCACGAAGAAATATTCGACTGTTCAGATACTTAAGCTTAGTGTTCGATCCCCTTCCGCGAGCTCATCGTGCCGGAGGGGGCCCCCGCGTGGGCGCGCGAGCGTGAGCGGCTGTGGAATGCCGCCAAGGCGGCCGAGACCCGCAAGAACTCCACCGTCGCCCGGGAGTTCTAGATCGTGCTGCCCTCCGAGCTCAAGGCCCAGGAGCGCACGCGTCTGGCGGTCGACCTCGCGCGGGCGATCGCCGAGCGGCATCGCTGTGCCGTGGATGTCTTCGTGCACCGGCCAGGCCGGGGAGGCGACACCCGCAATCATCACACGCACCTCTTCTGCACCACCCGCCGCCTCACGGCGGAAGGCTTCAAGGACAAGACCTGTGAGCTCGACGATGCGAAGACCGGCGAGGTCCTCTTCTGGCGCGAGCGCTGGGCGAGGCTCACCAACGAGCGGCTGAAGGAGCGCGGCCTCAAGGAGCGGATCGACCATCGGACGCTTGAGGCCCAGGGCATCGAGCGCACGCCCGGCGTGCATAAGGGCCCACTACTGACGGCTCTCGAGCTGCGGGGGAACGATGGCCGCGTCCTCCGGCGGCTTGAGGACGAGCGCGCCCTCGAGGTGCAGGTCCGCCTGGAGCGCGCCGCGGAGCTTGGCCGTCTCGAGCGCGAGCGTGAAGAGGTCGGCCGGTCTATCCTGGTGTTCTCGACGGATATTGTGGCAGCAAGACAGGAGCGCGATCGCGCGGCGGCCGCCCAGGCTCGAGCGGCGAATTTGCGCCCCGCACCCCAGGGACGGTCCGTTACCCTCGAGCAATGGCGCGGGGAGGTCCGGCGGAACCGGGAAGCGGCCAAGGAAAAGAGTCGCGAGGGTAAGCCGGCGCGTGGTCGTGACAAGGAGCGCGACGGACCTGAGAACGAGCGGTAGGAGAATTTCGGGCCAGCGTGAGTTTTTTCCTCGCTGCCAGTTGTTGCTTCAGTCGTGACAGAGCACTACTTTCAGTTCTCGCCGCCATCTTTGAGGAACCGCCCATGCAAATGTCCAGCGCCCTGCTCACGTTCGCATATATCGCCGAGCACTTCGCCCAGACCGGTGATTTGGTCATTGGGCTCCTAGAGCGGTTCACGCCCGTCGCGAAGCGAGCTGGACGAAAGATCGTCTCGGAACAGTTCGCTGCCGACGTCGCGCCAACCAATGGTGGTGCGAATGCTCCGACTTAGGAAAGGGAATGTGCCAACGGCTCATTGACTGTAACGCCGGCGCCGGCAATGCGGCAATGGAGAGTGGATGCGTGTTTCATATCTGATCGTAACGGCCGCAGCCATGCGCCTTTCAGTTGCGTGTGCTGATTCGATTCCATGCCCAGCAGCACCACCTTCAATCGGTGACGTTCATCACGATGTGAAGGCGGACGTCGAAGCCGCCATCGGGAAGCTGGGCCCCCTCCGTACTGGGGAGCTAACCGCAAAAACGGAAGTCGTGACGAAAGATTTAGTCAGCAAGTACCCTAATGCGGACAGGGTACACATCGTGGAAATGATGGCGGCCACGTACTGCGCCATGCTTCGAGATGCGAAGGATGTGCCTGATAAGGAAAAGCTAAAGCTATGGACCGATTTTGTAAGAGGCGCTTACGCATATGAGTCCGGCAGCCCGCCGAGCCTCACGAAGCAGTCGCCGCATTTACCCAAACCGAAAGCGCGCGTAGCCAACTCGGCGTCCGACTCGCCCCCTCATATTTCCAGGGCGACTCCGGCCGTGGCGGCGCCCGCGCCAGTGCCTGCACAAACCCCGACGTTACAGCCGGAGTCGCGTGTGGCGGATACGAATCAGGCGCCCATGCTGACCGGCGCTGTCAAGTGGTCTCCGGATTTCGTTTTATCGGTGTCCGGTGCAGGCAATCACGCCCGGATATACGGTTGGTATATTGAAGGCAAGAGCCCGTCGTTTACGAAGCTTCAGGATGCGTTCATCATTTCGAAACTCACCGGTCATGAAGAGAAATTGGCTGCCTATGATATCGTTTGGCAGAGGGTAGGAAGTTTGGATGAGATAGAAACAGTCCCGCCGAACGCCAATATCCACTTGGGTTTAGATTTCCCCGGTGGACTGTCACCCCAGCAATTTATGGATCAGTGGGGCCAGATGGAAGTCGTAGTCACTTACAATGACGATCAGAAATATGTTGTTGATTACAGCGAAGCCTTCGTTCGGCAGCGCATCGCCACAGTCGTTATCGGCGCGTTTGGACCGGAGATTACGAGAAAAAAATCGCCACATTAAATGTTCGGCCGGAGTCTCGTCAGCCCGCCATCGCCCTTGCCCTCATCCGGCCGCCTGCTTGATCCACAACCCGATCGTCCAGGCCGAGGGACCGAACTCCTTCGACAGGGATGACGCAGTGCGTCCGGCGCGATGCAGCGCCACCATCTGCCGCTTAAACTCCGGGGTGTACCGGACCGATCTGTCTGCCATCGTGAACCCTCGGAAATCCAACAGTGAGGTGTCCACGAAACCGGGTCAACTCCAGTTCTCCAGCCGCCGGCGCGTAGCGGGGTCGTCCAGCGACACCAACTCCACGGCCTGCGGCCCGATGCCAACCACGTCACAGAGGATGTCGGGCTGCGGTGTGGTGGGCTGCTGAACCGAGCCCGGCACAACCGGCCAGCCGATCAACGGGGCCAGTGCGCCAAAGATGCGGCGCTCTTTCGCCTGCTTAGTGAACCGCGGGTCACGCGGAAGGATCGGTATTCTGACCATGGGCGTAGTCTCGGTCACGCCGAATTCGGCTGTCCAGGAACCGGCCGGGAACAACCATGTCAGTCCGCGGACGGCGCGGGTGTCGTAGGCCCCGGCTTTAACTCCGACCTGATAAAGTGTTTCGTGGGGAAGCGCGCACGTATGACGCCAGGGAGGACCGTCTGGAGAGCGTCCAACTCGGCAATGCCCTCGGGCACATCCTCGCGTAACCACTCGGTGAGTTCGTGAATGCGGTGCTGCAGCCCGGCCGAGTGGCCCATCGCTTCCGCTGCTTCTTCACCCTGGACAAACGCACTCCCAAACCTGACGTGCTGCAGCTGCTGCCACAGCTCATTGCGCTCGCGCAGACGGTCAACATTCGCCTGGAAGTTGATGGTGGAAACGTAGACCTTGTTGAGCAGCCCGGGCGCGTCGCTTTTTGTTTCACTGCCGTCCAGAAGGAAGGCATAGTCCTTGAAGGCAAACTCCGGTCCATGGAGTGGGGCACCCGACAGCGTGCCGATCTCGTGCCATACCCGCTCACGGCCGTCTATCGGCTCGAACAGCTGCTCCTGGAAGTCGCGGACCGTCGAGGCCATCCGAATTACGATGAACAGCAGGATATGGCACTGGCCCAGCTCGTAGCGCACGCGTTCCGCTTCCCGGCGTCGCCGCTCCAGCTCAAAGGCAGCTGCGGCGCCGGCGAGTGCGCCAAAAGCGGCCGCCCAGAAAGGGTTCCAGAAGTCGGTAACCCCGGGTAGCGATATGAGCCAGTGCCAGACTGCGTGCCACATGACTGTACCGATCAACGGCGCGACCCGGTGCGGTATATGAACCTGTAGCCCGCGCTCGAAGCGGGGTCGTAAGGCGAATAGCCAGAACGGCGACGAGTTCCGCTGAGTTCCTGCCAGTGTCCAGCGCGATGCAAGTTAGGCACGCGAGCCGGGGGATGCTTTTTCACCTCGGCCGCCCGCCCGGCTACGGTAGGCCAGGATTGTCGATCGCTCGCTATGGTTATTTCTTGGACAGCTTTTCCGTACGGTTTCCGTACGAAGGTACCAGGACGTTCATAAGTGATTGATATTCTGGCGCTCCCTACGGGATTCGAACCCGTGTTACAGCCTTGAGAGGGCTCGACAGCTTGCGCGTATGCGACGTGAAGCCGTGAAGCCGCACGCGGTCAACTCGTGCACTCGTCCCTCAGTTTCGGACCCGATGCCCTTCTCCGTGTAGGCGTCGCCCAGCGGGGTCGCTACCCCCACGACGATCTCTTGCGGACCGCCCGCCCGAGCGCTCGTAGTCAGTAACGCCACCCGGGGCGAGGATTTGGAGAGCGGCGCTGCAAGCCTTCTTGCTGACGCCTTGAGGCAACTTACGCGAGTTGAGGATTTGGTGAGATGTTGGTGAAGCCCGGCGAGCCTCGCCGGCGATAGATTCGCGAGCATGGCCGTGCACGACCGGGACACGCGGCGACCGTCTTAGATTTCGGGGTCATTCTCATGAGGGTCACCATCGCCCGTCCGAGAGTCTATGACGTGTGGTCGTCGGGAGAAGAAAAATCGCTGTTCGCGGGTTCTGAGGCTGGCGGGGAGCGCCCCGCGGCCTTCTATAACTTGCTCGGCACCGCCAAGCCCGACGGGCTCGAAGCGCAACATCTCAGTGTAACTGTTCACGCGCGTCGCCGACATCCATCAATCGAAATGAGGAGGTTCTAGCCTTGAACCGCGTCTCAGCGGCGCCGGGCGGCGCCAACTCCCGCTGGCTGAATCCCTGTTTTCAAGCTGACCTCACCGAACGCTCACCTAGACTCGGCGAGGAGTCGCGGCACATCTGCTCCCTCTGGCGGCATTTCGTCGCCGTTGACAGTTATCGGATGGCGCGTGGCGTTGCGGCGCTGCTGCCTGCAGTGTTCCTCGCGACGATCTGTGGCTGCGGATCCTTCCTGCACTTGAATAGAGGAAGCTACCAGGACGTTGTTGCAGCAGCGGAGATACCTCAAGACGTTATCAATACCGCAAATACCGTAACTGATCAGAGCAAGTTCAAGCAGGCCATCGGCGTGGTTGTCATTGCCTCCGAGCGCAGGTGCGACTCGTTCACAAAGAACCTTACGATTGGAAATATAGGTTCGAACACATTTCTGGACGTCACGACGACGGCGTTATCGGCGGCTGCAACCGCTGTCACACCCCTCGGTGCCGTTCACGGGCTGACTGCCGCTAGCACCCTCGCCTCCGGTTCCAAGACCGCGATAAATGCCGATGTCTTTGCCAAAGCTACGATCGCCAACTTAGCGCAGGCCGTGAACGCCACGTACTACCGCGACATGAAAAGCTATGAAGATCAACTCGTGTCCGAGTCTACGGGCACGGTTGTAATGAGCATAGAGATAGCGAAGATCCTGAGTATCCACAAGGAGTGCGCGCTCGATACCGCGGAGGCGTCGATTTCGTCAACGCTTGGAACTCCGCCAGCGCAGAGCGCGCCAGCGACCGTGTCGAAGCTCATTACGGTCTCGCTTCCCAGCGGTATGTCTCACGCCGGCGATATGGTTGAGCTTGACTTCACATCTTCGACAGACAACACGCTCAATCTTAAGGCTGTGTATCCAGTCATGGCCGGCAATGGCGCGAACGACATAGCAATGGGACTGGTTGCCAAGATTCAGGGAGACCCGGGCTTCTCAAAGGCAGGGATTACTGCAACTCAGAACGCCCCGCCGAATGACGACTCCTTTGTCGTCCAGGCGCCTGGCGGAATTTCAGTTGCGGTCGGTCCCGCACCGCCTGCCGCGGAAAGGCTGTCCATTGCCGACACAGCAACTCCGAGCAAGTCCCTATCGAACACTGGGACGCAAGGGGTCGTGCCGGGTCGCGCGATTACAGCGCAATGAGATCGCTAGTGGTGGTTCGCAGACTGCGTGCGGCTAGGGTTTCGCTCGCGATGCGAAGTGTTGAGGTCGTAAGGCGCCTAACTTGATGTGCCCAGTCACCTGCACCCGCGCGTCGCTTCAGAGCTGAAGGCCACGCCGCGTGCGTTGCAGATTGAGCACGGGGCGGCCGGCGTCGAAAAGAGCGAGAAGGCCTAAAATCGCCTGCAGAGACGCAGCGCCCCGCGACACGCCGTGAACCACTGGGAGCTGATGCGTCGAAGAGCAGCACGCCGGAGGTGAGAAAGTAGCTAAGATGGCCACTTCGGCGAAGAAAGGCGAAGGCAGAAAGCTGAGACTTACGGTCTTTCTGGTAAAGGACGGGTACAAGAACATCGAAGACTTTGTAGATACCAATCAGCTCAGACGAGTGCAGGTTGGCACACCTCCGTCGGGGGGGACGCTTTTCTTCAAGGCAGGTTTCGCGACGACAGCGCCGTGGGCTCACGTCTTCGCCGACGCACCTGGATTCAATCCCGCGTCAATCGTGAACACTCATTCCCGGGGCATCTATGTGCTGAAGGAAAGTGGCCGGTGGTTTTGCTTCACGTTCGGCTACACGAGGCACTTGCTTACAGAAGCAGCAGTAGAGCGAAACTTCGGCCTGATCGTTTCGCTTAACCTTGGTGATCCGGACTCTATTAAGGCGATCGACAAGACGAACATCAGTCATGTGGGGCTGCAGTCCCGGGAACAAGCTGGTCGCGACGTCGGATTTGACGCCTTCGAGTTTGACACCGACATCGACATATTGAAATCAATCACCGCCAAGGGACCGAGGAGCGGTGACGATGACCAAGAGACATACTCGGGGCGTGATTCGTTCTCCCTGTACACGAGGGTAAGTCTGGAGGACTTCTCTGATATCGCTAGACGCTTGTATAAAGCCTCCCAAAGCACCGCATACAAGAAACAATATCCCTGGGTTGACAAGATCGCGGAAGAGCGCGACCCGACCGTGATTGAGAAGCTCGAAACGAGCCTGGTCGCTGCTATAAATTCGGAGAACCTCGAGAAGATATGGATGGCTGTTCCGGAGATAGTGTTATGGGAGGAACTTGAGAATTTTGCGTACAAACCTCCATCAGCGAATCCAACACGTGCAGGTCCGACTCTATATCCGGACCTCGATTTAGAGAGCTGGATTCGAGACGCGAGACTCCCTGGAAAAGTCAAGATTCAACATCTCAAGTCGCGAAAGGTGTTTCAGTGCTTTAAGGACGGTAGAGAGCCGGCGCATTGGAGTGTCTACCGTTGCCTGAACGCCGAAATTGATCTGGGGGAACTAAAGTATATTCTAAACGATGGAGATTGGTACAACGTGGAAGGCAGTTACGTCAGGGAAATCGACCGGTTCTATCGGTCGATTACGAACTCGACCCTCGCGCTCCCGAAATATGGGACGTTGACAGAGCCGAAGTATCTTGAGGCGGTTACCAGGGCGCATACGCAGTACGCGCTCATGGATCAGAAGACCGTGATGACTGGAGGTGGCAGGAGCCGAGTCGAGTTTTGTGATCTCTACTCGAAGGCGAAAGACATCGTTCACGTCAAGCAGTACGGCGGGTCCTCGTTGCTTAGTCACTTATTCTCGCAGGCGCTGGTATCGGCAGGTTGCTTCCTCCATGAGGCCCCGTTCCGTAGTGAGGTAAACCGGATCCTGCCGATGAGCTTCCGGTGGGCGGATCCTAATGCAGCGCCGAGACCTCAGGATTACACCGTGTGCGTCGCGATCATGAGCAGGGTGCGGGGACAACTCGAGCTGCCATTTTTCAGCAAAGTGACCCTCAATCACACATTGCGTGGGATCCAGCGAATGAACTTCAACGTGACGAAGCTCAAGATCGAACGATGATCCGCTGATGAACAACGAGAGTGAATCACCTATTCTGGGTCATGGTGTGTCCCCGGGGAATGCTCAACGACAATCGCCGTGGCGGCCAACGTAGCGGGTTTGGATAAGTGCGCCACGCATTCCACACTTACTGCAACGCAACCGTTCGGCCACCTGTCGAAGCACAAGGATCTTGTAACTACAGAGCATTCACTGGTATATCAACTAAAAACCGACCTAGGCTACTCCGATGCGGACACAGAGGCCGCGATAGCTGTGGCTTGGGATTTTGGTTTAATCGAACCCTATGAAGTGCTCCGGGAGCACGTCGACCGGCTGCGTATTACGCCAAAGGGTGAATTTATAATGCGCCTGCCGTTTGAAAACCCCGCGATAACTTACTTTATGGCGACGACCGGTCGGCTGAGTAAAGCGACGCTGAGTGACAGCAAGACATTTGAACTACATGACCCACGGCGGGGTGCAGCGCGACGATTCGTGCCGTCTGCGATCAAGACTGGATTGACGCTTCTCAGGCATGTTCGATCGGCCCATGCCCTCGAAATGGGCACGGCCTCCCTTACAGAGGAACGTCGTCTGACATACGCCTTGCCCGCGATGGACGTTTGGCTCCGGAGAGCCGTTGGATATGGTGCGGCTTACTCACGGAACAACCCCATCGGGTACCGGGAGCTCGTGAACGATTTGCAAGGCATACCGCTAGTTCCTATCCTGTAGCTACTTCAGGGTCCGTCGACCAAGCGCGGCTTTTCGGGGCATTTGTACCGACTTCGGCGATTTTCATGTCCCTGCTGGGGAACAAGTTCATGCGACGGCGGAATATTTGTCTAATTTTTTCCGCCAAAACTAGGGGTCATCGAGCGTACATCGCCAGCAAACAAGATGCTGTTTTCGCTCACATTCAGTGATGTCGGACGGATAATCCCCGACCGGAGGTGCGGACGATTCCTAAGCAGTCGCTCGTGACTATCCGCGCAGCCTATCTGTCCGGAGTCGCCCCGCTGCCGACATTCACCGGTGCGGCTGGGTCAAAGCCATTGCCGCAAGGCTTCGACGATGGGTCTTGAACGTTGCAGGCGCAGCTTTAGTCGGCCGGCGGCATCGAGTTTGAGCTCTCGCGGCGCGCTATTTCGGCGCGAATGCGTCCGAGAGCAAGTCGGCATCGATGCCGGCATTCTCCTTGGCACCCGTGGCAAAGCGATAGAGCGCCGCGGTGTATATCGCGTGCAGCGTGGTCCTGATGAGCACGACCCCGAGAACGAGGGCGCCCATGAGCAGGCCGGCAAGAATGATGTGGTCCGTCTTGTGGCTGGCGATCGCCGCGCTTAAGGGCAGATAGGCGATCAAGAAGAACGGCAATGCACCCATCACGATGGCGAGGCCGATGCCGGAATTGCCGATCAGGTTCTCCCCCCAATTCTCCTTCATCAATTCGAAGCTGCGCGTCAGCGCTTCGACGGGTCCCGCATTCTCGACGACGAGCACGGGCAGCGTCATCGAGCTGGCCATGGTCCACGCCGCACCGATGATGCTGATCACGATGCGGCCGATGAATCCGACTCGATCCTCCAGCCATCGGAGCAGCCAACCCACCGTTGCCGCGATCAGCGCATAACCCAAGATCGAGCCGATGTTGTTCAAGGCCGCCTGCAACCCCTCCCCGACGGTTGCCTCTTCGCCGTCGAGACGGCGAAGTGCCACCGCGATCAAGGCGCAGTTGAAGAAAATCGTCACCACGTAGGTGAACAGGTAGAACACGCCGAGCAAGAAGTAGTACAGGAGGCGCGCGCTGTGGGTGGTGCTGCCCGGATCATCGATGGGATGCAGCCGATGATGGAGCGCGAACACCGGCCAGGCCAACGAGGCGATGATGAGCAACACCGCAGTGACCGACAGGAGCGGAAAGACGAACAAAGCGGGATCGGCCTTGAGAACCCGCCAGCACTGCCCGGTCAGCATCCAGCTTCTATTGAACTTCTGGAGCATGGCCCGATCCTCCCCAGATTGGAGGGTTTAATTGGGCCATAGGCCGCCCGCCAAGTGTTGATTAACATCCAGAAATGTGACGCCCCCACAGTCGAAGCCGGGACGTGTCATGGCGCACACCTTGCTCGGATGGGGGCGCGCTACGATCGCGTCCCGTGGATTCCACGACGATCAGGGATTACATCACGCGGAGGGTGCGGATCGCATTCGGCGTCGGATTTGCCGCGTGGCTCATTGCCGCGTTCTCCACCGCGGCGCACAGCGGCCGGGCGGTTCCGAGCGCGTTCTTCGTGGTTGGCGTCCTGATGGCGGCCGCGGTCGTCTATGTGACTTGGTTCGTGCGGTGCCCTCGGTGCTCGGCCTGCCTCGGGCAGACGGTGGCGACGCCCATCGCCTTCCCTTGGGGTCGCCGACAGATGAAGTTCTGTCCCTACTGCGCAGTGAGTCTCGACGAGCCCGTCAGCCGCGGGCCGATCAAGGGCGGCTGATTGCCATCTCGGATGGTTTACGCGCGAACCACTTCGCGCTGAGCTCGTCGCTCGCCGGGCG
Organism: Steroidobacteraceae bacterium; assembly: GCA_035524075.1. Taxonomy (GTDB): domain Bacteria; phylum Pseudomonadota; class Gammaproteobacteria; order Steroidobacterales; family Steroidobacteraceae; genus JASHUC01. The sequence goes on from DATKPP010000022.1 coordinate 10,470, forward strand.
TCCTTACACAGCTCAACCCATTACGAGTCTTGTCACCGCGGCCACGCTTATGCAGTCTATGCGCATGAAACTGATCAGGCTCGTGGCGGGAATCGCGGCGCTGCTCTTGCTCGCCATTGTTGCCGACGCTGGAGCGTTACCCCTCGCACCTCAAGAGGGCGATACCTATGAAATCGTCTTGGCCAGCGATTCGGCGCAACACGGTAGTGATGGATCCTCAGGAAGCTCGCACGATAAAGACCTGATCATCGAACGGGTGATCGGCGTCCGCGCGGACGGCCTGGAGTTGCGGTATGAGCTGCCGGATGCCGCTACGGCAGACGACAGAGCCAGGAATTGGCAATTTCCCGCCCGGGTTTTCGAGCCGTTTGGCGCACCAGCGCAGCTGCTCAACGGCGCTGAACTCGAGGCCCGCCTTGACGGATGGCTCAAGGCTGCCGGATGGTCGCGCACTGTCTGCGGCCACTGGATTTTTGCGTGGAATGCATTTCGCATCGAATGCGATCCCCAATCGGTGCTCAAGACGATCAAATCGTTCGATCTGAGGTCCGTTGATGTTCGCGATGGAGCTCCTTACCGAGACACCGAAGCACTGGGTTGGGGAAAATTGGCAAGGCAAGCAGCTAGGTCAGATGGCGCGATTTTCACTGTCGAGCTGCCTGTGGACCCTGATGCGGTTCGTCGCGCCCGCGCCGAATCCGACGTTGCTGTGGGGGAGATCATGAGGAAGCCCGTGTCCCTGGACGCAGCACTTCGTAAGCAGGCGAGGGAGATCGTCTCCGGCTCGATCTCGGTCGAATTCGAAACGGACTCCGCTGGCAACGTGCGCCGCCGAACGAAGGTGACAAAGCTGAATATCACGGGGCCAGACGGCCGGTCAGAGACACGGACCGTGACAGAGACGCTGGAGCGGCGACTCATTTCACAACGTCATTGATGCGCCGCGACGAGACATGAAGGTCTTGTCCGCTTTTGCACGTTTGCTCGAATATGCGAGATCTGGCATAATGATACCTCGCGAGCAGGTCAAGTGGCTCGGGAGCAGCAAAGCGGACTTGAAGGCCTTTCCGAAGGCAGTCACAGCGCAGGCGGGTTACGAGCTCTATCTGGTGCAGTGCGGTCAGGCACCTACTGACTGGAAACCGATGTCGGATATTGGATCGGGAGTGCACGAGATTCGCGTTCGGGATGTGTCAGGAGCCTTCCGAGTCATTTATCTGGCTTCGCGACCCGAGGCGATTTACGTCCTGCACTGCTTCCAGAAGAAGACTCGAAAGACATCGCAGGGTGATGTCGAGCTCGCGCAGCAACGCCTAAGGATGGTACCGAGGTAAGGGCGATGGCAGCGAAGAAGGTACGGAGCGTATTTCAAGATCTATATCCGCCCGACCAAGCGGCGGAGATGGAAATGCGAGCGCAGTTGCTGAGCGGGCTTACCGACTGGTTGCGTTCATCCGACTTGACGCAGACACAGGCAGCCAAGCTCCTGGGTGTCACACAGGCGCGAGTCTCGGACCTGAATCGCGGAAGGATCAACCGATTCAGCCTGGACCTACTCGTGCGGCTTGCCGCGCGGGCCGGACTCCGGCCCAAACTACGGTTGGTCGCCTAAGCTAGCGCCGTCTCCTCGAGCCGGAGCGGGCGAGGGCGAGTCACGCTCAGTTACCGTCTCGGGGGCACAACGGGTCCCACGTGCTGTAGCGGCGCGGAGTCTGAGGCCACTCGACTGGCCGCAGCCCGCAACAGCGTTTTTAAGTGAGCGGCCCAGTTATCGAGCGCCGAGCGCTTTTCGTCAAGATAGTTGTAAAGGTCGTAGGTGCCCTCGATCCGGTCCCGGGCGTGATTGAGGACCCGCTCGGCAATCTCGGTTGCGACCCCAAGGCGCGCGAGGCCTGTGCGGCCCGTACGGCGCAGATCGTGGGCTGTAAACTTCTCGAGGCCGATCGCCCGGAACCGTCTCTGGAGTCGCGCGACGCTCCGGGTGATGTATTTGGGGTCGTCTGCGGCGGTCCCGTCCTCATTGGGCAGTACGAAGCGCGAGTTACCTGCAGCCCGCTTCAGCTCCTTGAGTTCCTCGAGTGCCCAGGTGGAGAGCGGAACGATGTGCCCCTGGCCCGTCTTCGTGTGCTCATCCGGTATGGTCCAGGTGGCCTTCTCGAAGTTAATCTCGCGCCATTCGGCGACGGCGAGCTCACCGCGCCTCTGAAGCGTCAGCAACAGGAGCATGAGGACCCGAGAGGAACGCTCGAAGCGGCAGGCGAGCTTGCGGTTGAGCAGGAAGGCCGTCAGTTCCTCGTCGCTCAGGACGCGGCGCCGCGGCTTCTCCCTGCCGCCGGGACGATAGAGGAGCTGAACAGGCGTGGTCTCAAGCAAGGCGCGGTGGATACCGAATCGAAACATCTGGCCGAGGACGCCGGCGATGCGGTTCGCCTGCACCTTCACGCCGCGGGCGACGATGCCGTCCAGCAGCTCGATGACCTCGCGGGGCTTGATCGTTCGGGCATCACGCCCTCGCCATTTCGGCAGGATCTCGCGATCGAGCATCCTCTGCACCTGCTCGGGCCGCTTTCGGTGTGGAATGACGTGGCGGGTCATGTACTCGCTCGCGAGGAACTCGATGGAATGCTCATCGGTGGGCGGACCGCGGAACGCGACCACTTCAGTCGATGCTCGCCCCGGACGCCGCGTACCCTGCGGGGCGAGACCCGCGGTGCGTGGATCAATTCCCCGTTTGAGGAGGATACGGGCCGCAGTCACAAGCTCACGTGCCTGTGCAAGACCGACATCGGGCCACGCGCCGAGAACGATCCGCTGTCGGCGGTGTTGCCAGTAGTAGCGGAAGATCCACGACTTCGCACGGGTGGTCTCGATACGAAGTTGCAGTCCGGCGCAGCCGAGATCAGTGATCTCGTAGCGACGCGGGCCGGGCTTGAAGGATTCTATAGCTGATGCGGTGAGGCGATGTTTGGAAGACTCTCGAAGTGCTCGCGCACGCTCGCGCACGGTTTCAAATTTACCGAGTACGGTGACGGTTGCCATCTATTGCGCCCCGTTCTGTGGTCCCATTGTGGTCCCATTAGGGTGCAATACCCCACAACAAAGTGCAACAGCACAGCGTTGCAAAGTGATGCTGAAAGCCTACGAACATAGGCATTTCCGGATGTTTGAGTTGCAGGCTGTTGCATTCAAATATTTGAATAGGCCAAATGGGGTGCAAGGGGTCCCGAGTTCAAATCTCGGCGCTCCGACCAATCCGATCAGAACATCAAAAAAATCGTCCATGGACACCTTCATGGACAATCCTTGCTCGCGCGCTTCGTCTGGCCTCGCGCGGACCGCGAGGTCGCATTGGCGACGATTCCCTGCTCGCGCATCAATCTGGCGAAGCTCTTCCGCCACTCGCGCAGCATCGCCTTGTCGATGTGCAACCGCCCTGGCTCGATCTCGCGCTCTGCCTCCATCACCAGGTGCACGTGCGCCGACGGCACTGCAGTCATTCCAGTAAGTCAACTTCCGATGGCAGCGCAAGGCGGCTGCGCCCGATGGCGAAACGGGTCAGCTCCATGAGTGTCGATTTTTCTTACGCCGGCGACCCGGATGTTGTCGACAAGTTTCCAAGACATTGAATCTGTTTGGTTTCTCAATTTGGCATATTTCATGCTTCAGCTTGACAACTGGCCGTCTGGCGTCCAGCCAATCTGGAGAACGAGCAATGCTTCACCGTACCGACTATCCCGCCAAGGCTCTTTGCGCTGCTGTCGGCACCGTGACGCTCGCCTGCGTCGGGATGTCTTCGGCGCACGCTGATTCCTTCACCACGGTGAATATCAGCTCGTATGTGAATTCGACGCTGGCCATCAACCCTTCCACCTATCCGATCGGGACGACGATAGGTAACGAGGGCACCGGGATTCCGATGCTGACCACTGCCATCAGTCCGGGCAGTCCGGACATGGGATTGTGGAACGCCGATTTCGCTGACGGCTGCACGGGCGTTGGCACTTGTAACATCGTTGGTAATAGCGTGACGATCAATCTCACCAGCCTCAATATTTCGGGGCAGGCGTCCTTCTACGCCTTGCTCAACAATTATTACGGCACGCCGGACGCCGACGAATACGACATCACGATCACCGCGACCAACGGCGACAGCGTGACCTACGACGCCATCGGGGGCGTGGACACGCGCGACTACAACAACAATGTCTTTACCAACACCATCGCGGATACGACCACGCCGTGGTACAGCAACGGCATTGGTCAGCGCTTGGACGTCAGGGAATTCACGCTGCCGTCCGAGTTCGCCGGTGACACGATCGCGACTTTCGAGATAACGCAGGAGCATGATGTGGATGCGGCGCTATTCTCGGGCCTCACCTTCAGCAGCCAGCCGGCGGCGACCTTTGGCGTTCCCGAGCCCGCGACGCTGCCCTTGTTCGCACTCGGCCTGCTGGGATGGGGGTTCGCGCGACGGAAGCGCTGTGCCTGATTCAGTGCTTCGGGGATAGATTCAGCCATCGCCCGCCTTCAAGGCGGGCGATGTGTTTTCAATGCGGCTCTCTGTTCCGGCCCGCTCGAGCGAGCGGCCTAGGCAGCACTCGTTCTCGCCCCTGCGCCCGGCGAGCGGTCCGTGGATCAACTCCGCGATCGAGCAGATCCCGATGAGCCTGAGCCTCTGCGCGCGCGAGTTCCAGGCTCATTCCCGGATACAAGCCGAGCGAGAGCCGGTGCGGCTTGCCCCCGAACTTGTACCGGAACAGCCAGAGCTTGGAGCCGGAGGGCTCGATCCGCAGGACCAACCCGCGGCGCTCGGGATCACTGACACCCCGCAATCTTTGTGGTCCGATTGCCCTGAAGGCCTGAAGGGGTCATCCCGCTGGTGGACGGGGGCCGCGGACCTCATCCGCAGTACTCAGCACTGGGTCGATCGGTGCGGCAGGCGGCCTGAGACGCTGAGACGCTTCGGGGCGGAGAGTACAATTGCGCCATGGCCGAGATCACTCCGGAACAGGCACGGGCTTATTTGGGGCGATGGGATCTGGTGCGCGAGGCCGAAGTTGACGCCCTTCGGCGCACACCGGTTGAGGCGAAGTTGCGCCAGCTCGCCGCTTTGATGGCTTCGCGCCACCTCTTTGCATCTGAACCCGATCGCGAGACTCAGGCGGGCGCCGTTCGTGAGCGCTGGGCGCTCATCAGGAAGAATTTGGGTGGGTGAGCCGCTTCCGGCGTCCCTTCATTCCGCGCTTGCGGATCTGACGAAGGCGCTGCAGGCGGCCGGTTTCCCGGCGATGATCATTGGCGGGGTTGCCGCCTCCGTTCTCGGGCGCCCCCGATTAACCCAAGACATCGACGCGTTGGTGATCGCGCCCGAGGCGGACTGGGGCGTCCTGATCCAGAGCGCTTCGCGATGCGGGATCAGCCCTCGCATCGAGGGGGCACTGGAGTTCGCACGTCGCAGCCGCGTGCTTCTCCTGAGGCACAACCCTTCCGGTATCGATATCGACGTGACCTTCGGAGGGCTGCCATTCGAGGAGTCGGCAGTTCAGCGAAGTAGAACTCACGACATTGGGGGGCTGCAGGTGCGCTTCCCCCGGGTGGAAGACCTCCTGGTCATGAAGGCGGTCGCTCGAAGGCCCAAGGATATCGAGGACATCCGAGGACTTCTCTCGGCACATCCGGAGGCCGACATTGCCGAGGCGCGGCGTTGGATACGGGAGTTCGCTGTAGCCACGAGCATGTCGGAGATGCTCGCAGAGTTCGACAGGCTGGTCAGGCAGCGCGATTCCGCGACTTGACCTTCGTCCGTGAAGCTCTTGGGACCGGCTGTTTACAGCGGGAGTAGTTGATCGAACCCGGAAGACAGACTATTTGCGCCTGGTCATGCTTCGACGCCGATTCCCGCAAAGCCTGGTCAATCTTCCGTGCCCGTTCACACGCCTGATGAACCAGTAACCGCGTGTCCAGAACGATCTACATTGCCGTACTGGCGAGTTTTCTGCTCGTATCCGGACTTTGCCACGTTTCCGCGCCGAGCTCGACGGACCATTGGATGAGAAACACCCGCACGGTTCGATCGGTGGGAGTCGCGCTGCTGGCGTTGGCTATCCCATGCGTCCTCTGGCGCGGCTGGTATTTCTGGATGCTGCTTTTAGCATTGACAGTGTCCGGCATCTGGAGACTCTGCTTTCCACAAAGCTCGATTCGCGTCCAACGAACGATTTATCCGCGTCGGGTACACGGGCTTTTGTTGATCGGAGGTGCGTTGTTGGTCTGGGCGCTGCGTCCATAGGTCCGCAGAAGTTCTTCGACCCTTCGCGTGAGCGGGCCCCACCGGGCGGACCTTACGCACAGTCGCGCTCGGCTCGAAGCGCCGCGAGACACTTCGCCCACCTGTCGAGCACCGCGCGCCTCTCGTCTATGTAGTCGTGCACGTCGTAGGTCGCTTCCATCCGTTCGCGTGCGTGGTCAGCCGCTCAGCCAACATTTGCCAGAGGAGCGGGTGGTTCCCGCACGATTCCAAGCCGAGTCATTAACCACCGCGTGGTGAGTCCCTGCAGCAGAATCGAGAGCACGGCCACCCCGAAGGTCATCGAGACCAGGAGCTCGCGGTACGGGAATCCGGCGGGAAGAGTCAGGACGAGCACCATCGGAAGGGCTCCCCGCAAGCCGCCCCACGCAAGCACCGTGCTCCAAGGCAACGGCAGTCTCTTGCGAGTGGGAGCGGCCGCCGCATGGTTGAGACCGATGACCAAACCCCGGCCGATACTGACCACCAGGTAAGCCACCAGAATGGGTAACCAGTACGAGTAGAGTTGCATCAGATGCACTTCCAACCCGACTAGCAGAAAGACGATCGAGTTGAGCGCGAATGCCACGTACTCCCAGAACGATCCACACGCCACTCTGGGCCCACGGCCGCGAGCACTGTAGGTCGCGCATATCATCCCGGCTGCGACCGTGGCGATCACGCCGGACGCATTCAGTGTCTGCGCGGTGACGAACGACCCATATGCCACGATGGTCGTGACGGTAATCTCGATCATCGGATCCTCCACGCGCCGGATAAGCAACGCTCCCGCCGCCCCAATCACGATCCCGATGAACGCCCCAATGCCGACGACCTCGACAAACCTGGGTAGCAACTCGCCGACCGCGGAATCGTTGCCTGTCGCGACGCCCAGGCTGAGGGTGAAGAAGACAATCGCAGTGCCGTCGTTCAGCAAGCTCTCTCCATCCAGAAGGGTGGTCAGACGCGAGGGCGCCGCCACGTGGCGAAACAAACTCACCACCGCGACGGGGTCGGTTGCCGAGATCAAGGAGCCGAATACGAGGGCCTCGCTCCACCTGAAGCCCGGCGCCAGCCCAAAGGCATGGACGACTGGGGGCAGCACTAGAGTGATGAGCGCTATGGAGACCACGACTCCCGGGACCGCGAGCGCGACAATCATGATCCAGTTGTCGCGGAACTGGCGCGCGTCAATCGTAAGAGCAGCCTCGAAAATCAATCCCGGTAGGAATACGGAGAACAACAGGTCCTTGGTGAGATGCGGTGCCGGAATCAGCCGTGAGGCACCGAGTACCAAGCCGGCCAGAACGAGCGCAACCGTGTAAGGCACGCGAACCACCCGCACGGCGAGGGCCACCCCAGTCGCAACCACGAAAAGGAGTATGAAGGCGGTTTCCTGGCTCACTTGTCGCGCGCCTGCCTGTGGTGCGGTCTCGCCTGACGATACTCTGTATCCATCTGTCCGTAGTGCCGCAGCTCGACAACGTCAGCGCTGAGTTTGCGCCGAACCCAGCCCGGACCGCCTGCATAACGCCTGCGGGCGGCGTGGGGGACCGTTGGGCACCTCCGCAACCAGGCCTTGAGGAGAACGAATCCTGGATGCTCGAAAGTATAGAATTATAATTTTGTAACATCATGATTATTAAGGTAACGCGCGGCCGTTCGAAGGCGGCGTGCAGGCGCCTTGCGAGGTGCGCCGATCACCCTTCCCAATTACCCACGAATGGGCAGAAGGGGGCGACTTCCTCATCACGCGCCAAGGCACCAAAGGCGGTGCGTATGCCGCGGGCGACCTGGTGACTCGCGTATCAACCAGTGCGGTCACCGGCCGCTCGCTCCTTGCTCAATCCCCCGCGCAGCGCCGTGCGTACGGCTCCGAGAGTTGTCGGAATCAGCATCGGTACGTGGTCGCGATAGCTCTTGTATTGTGGATGAGCACGAAGCAGATCGCGTTCTTCGAACTGAATGCCGGCGAGTATGTAGGCGGTCGTCATCAGGGCAAAAAGAAGATGGGCGGCGGTCATCGTGGGCGTACACCAGAACGCTAGCAGGAATCCCGCATACAGCGGATGGCGGACCAATCGGTAGAGGAGCGGTGTGACAAACGCCGGCCGGAATTTTGGATGGCCGCGCAGATCTCGCCAGACCTGCTGGAGCCCAAAGAGCTCGAAATGGTTGATGAGGAATGTCGTCACCAGCACGATGCCCCAACCGCAGGCGCATGCAGCCTGAAGAAGGCGTCTACCGGCTGCATTCTCGACGCTCCAGATGACCCCGCCGAGCGGCTGCCAGAACGCGAACACGGCTAGTAGCGTGAGACTGCTGGCCAGCACGAAGGTCGAGCGCTCGATTGTCTGACTGATAATCCGAGTGATTCGCCTCTTGAACGCCACGCGTGCCATGCCGCTGTGCTGCAAGGCAAATAGCGAAAGCAGCCCCACATCAATGAGGCAGGCCCGAAGCCATGGGCCGGTACCAGGACTGTCGAGCGACCTGGAGACTCCCAGATTTCCGACGAACCCAATGGCGTATAAGAACGTGCCGAGGAAGAGGAGATACGCGGCAAGGCCGTACACCAGGCGGATGAACTTCAAGGCGGCTCCCTCGGACCCTGGGGCCCGTTCAGTACGATCTATGCGGTTGCAAATATCGTTGACCGGAATGGCCCCGAGCGCCATGCTCACGCGTACTGAGCGTTTGCTCGATCGTCCACAATCGATAGGGATACGATCTGCGAGCATGGATCCCTACTCGGAAATCCTGTCAGGGCTGAAGCTGCAGGGAGCGATCTTCTTTCGCGGCGAATTCACGGCGCCCTGGTTCATCAATGCGCCGCCGTCTGCGCAGCTGGCCGCAGCCCTAGGGCTCGACGATGCACATGTAGTGAACTTCCACCTGCTCACGCAAGGGGAAGCGACGGTCGAGCTGCTCTCGGGCACGACGTCGTGCCTGTCCGCCGGTGAGATCGCGATCTTTCCGCATGGCGATGCGCATTACCTGATGAGCACAGACGGCGCCTGTCGCGTCGAAGACGCATCGGTTTCCGCGAAGGTGCGTGCCCGCGATCTGAGCCCATTGCGCTGCGGCGGTGGCGGAGCCGCCGCGAGTTTTGTGTGTGGCTACATGGCCTGCGATCCATTCTTCTGCCGTTCGGTCGTCAGCGGGCTGCCCGCGCTCCTCAAAGTCAACATTCGCTCCGACCCCGCGGGACAGTGGGTCGAAAACTCATTGCTCCATCTCCTGGAGGAAGTAAGGTCGGACAGAGTCGGGAGCGCGGCGGTACTTGCAAAGCTTTCGGAAGCGCTATTTATCGAGGCGCTGCGAAAGTACGCAGCACAGCTGCCGGAGAACCAGGCGGGCTGGCTTGCGGCGGCTCGTGATCCGTACATTGGTCGCGCCCTCGTCCTGTTGCATGGCCGGATCGCGCACTCGTGGACGATCGAAGAGCTGGCATCGTGTGTCGGCTTGTCGCGCAGCGCCTTCGTCGATCGCTTCGGGCGCCTGCTGTCCATGCCGCCGATGACCTACCTCATGCGGCTTCGGATGCACCTCGCCGCGCGGGCCTTGGTGACTACCGCTGCGAACATTCCGACCATCGCCGTGCAGGTGGGTTACGACTCCGAAGCGGCGTTCAATCGCGCTTTCAGCCGGGAATTGGGCATTCCGCCCGCGCGGTACCGCTCGATGAACAGGCTATCGCCGAAAACGTGACCTTGCTGGTCAGGTGTCCGCACACCCCACCACGCGCTCGGCCGTCCGTTCCTGAACACGCACCGCGCTCGCTTTGTTTAGGCTCGGCGTGAGCTTGCAATCGGGCCCCCGGCAGCGTCGTTAGAGACTCACGGCTCGAGTCCCTCCCTCTCGATCAAACCAGCAACTTGCGCGCCTCGCTCCTTCGGGGCCGTCAGCGGCGTGTAACTGGGCTCAGATTCCCCCCGCCAATGCAGCGACGCAAGCACGAACAGGGCACCGAGCAATGCGCCGGATGCGACGTCGAGCGCCATGTGTTGCTTGATCGCCAGAGTCGAATAGACGATGAGCACGAACCACGCTGCATTGAACAATCGCAACAGGAGCGGCGTTCTAATCGTACGAAGGACCTCATCCACGCGCACCAGGGTGAAGGTTGCCGTGGCGACGTGCATCGAGGGGCACGCGTTACCCGTCTGATCCAGGTGATGGAGCAGGGTCAAGCCGGACCTGCTCGCGACGCCATGCGACAGCGGTGGCACTTGAGTCGGCCAGAAGTGAAAGATTCCGAGGCCTGTGACGCACAGTGCGGCCATCCAAAGCGCATAGGCCGCAACCTCGGCTGATGACCGCTGGAGCCCGGGTCCGGCACCCACGTAGACCCATAGTGAAACGTACGCGGCAAAAAATCTCGACTGGTAGGAAATCAGCTGATCGAGGGAGGTCACCGGGATGGTAACTGGCACGTGCGGTGGGTGGCGCTGCACATAAAAGTAGCCGATGAAGAAGAGGGCATTGAAGAGCGTGGTGCCCGCGATGGAGAGCACGGCATTCTTGCGCGCCCGCATGCCGAGCTCAGCCGCCCAGCCCGGCATTGAGCGGGGTGTCGCCGCCCTTGGGGTGCTGTGATCGTCAGACAAGAGGTCTCTCACTCGCGTCGCCCCACGCAATGGCCTCGCCGCCGCCGCGAGGGCCGGATTGCGATGCTAGCATGCGTTCCATTGAGCCTTCAGGGTACGAGCACGATCTCCACACGCTTGTTGCGCTTGCCTTCGTTGCGGATGCGCGTGACCCGAATACCCCCGATCTCCGAGATGTTGCGCACGTGCGTGCCGCCGCACGGTTGCAGATCGATTCCCGGAATCCTCAGCAGGCGTACACGACCGGCGCCGCGCGGCGGTTGCACGCTCATGGTCTTCACGAGCTCGGGTTGGGCATCGAGCTCCTCATCGGTGATCCAGATGGTTTCCGTGGCGGCCCCCGGTGCGATCAGGGCATTGGTCTCGCGCGTGATGCGCTCGGCGTCGAGGAGGCCCATGTCAATGTCGAAATCGAGGCGGCCTTTGTCGGGTGCGATATTGCCGCCGGACACGGGAGCCACGACCACACAAGAGAGCAGGTGCAGCGCGGTGTGCAGACGCATGAGCGAGTAACGACGCTCCCAGTCGATCTCGAGCGAGACGAGCTCGCCGACATCAGGGCGGGGCGCGCCGGGGGCGGAAATGTGATAGACGCTGCCGGGCTTGTCGCCTTTGCGGGTGTCGGTGAGGCAGATCCGCTCCCCCGTCTGCCGCACGAGGGCGCCAGTGTCACCGGGCTGGCCGCCTCCCAGCGGATAGAAGATCGTGCGATCGAGCTCGATTCCGCGCTCGTGCACTTCGAGCACGCGCGCGGTGGCTGTCCTGAGGTAGGCGTCGTCCCGGAACAGAAGATCGGTACTCAAGCGATGTGCCCCTGGGGTGGCTGACCTTTCGATGATAGAGCTTCAACGACCGTCGCGCCTCACCCAAAGCGAGGCCTCCAGGCCGGTCTCATTCGCTGGTACATTGCCTGGCGATGCTCGACAAGATCAGCACCGATGACGCCTTGCTGGACCTCTGCCGTCGGCGCGCCATCGACCTTCTCAAGAGAAATCTCACCTCCGCGGGGATCCGGGCGGCGAAGGCGACGCGGCGCGCCGAGCAGCGGGGTTACACGGCGATATTCGGTCGCGATGCCGCGATCTGCGCCTTGGGCATGGCGCTTTCAGGCGATCCGCTGCTGCGCCGGGAGGCTGCTCGAGGGATCGTTACCCTGGCGCGATACCAGGCCCCCAACGGACAGATGCCGAAGTTCGTTGACGTGCGACGGCGCGAGGCAGATTTCTGGTACGTCGGATGCATCGATGCGACGCTGTGGTGGCTGATCGCCGTTGCGCTGCTCGATGCATGGGGTGCTCCGGCGGGTTTGCGGCACAGGTACCGCGGGGTCATCGAGCGGGCGCTCGGGTGGCTGCGTGCCCAGGAGCACCAGCGCTTTTACCTGCTGCAACAGAACGAGGCGAGTGACTGGGCAGACATCATGCCGCGCTCCGGGTTCGTGCTCTATACCAACGCGCTCTGGTATTACGTGAAACGGCTTTACTCCATCTCACACGCCGCCGCCACGCGATCGAGCTTCAACGGCCTCTTTCATCCCTTCAGCGCGCAGCTCTCGAAGTATCGCCGTGCACACCTGCTGGCCGACTATGTGCTGCGGCGCGCGGCGCGCCGCCGGCTGTATTTGAGCTTCGTCAATTTCTCATTCTTCGGCGACGAGAATGATGTCTTCGGCAATCTGCTCGCGGTTGTGCTCGGCCTGCCGGATGCAGCGGCAAGCGCACGCACGCTGCGCGCGCTGCTGGCCACCCGCGCGAACGACCCCTATCCCGCCCGTACGGTCACGCGCCCGATCCGGCCCGGTAGTCGGCTCTGGAGACCCTACATGGCACGCCACAGGCAGAACTTCAGCTGGCAATACCACAACGGAGGCATCTGGCCTCTTTTGGGCGGCTTCTGGGTCGTGGCCATGGTCGCCGGTGACCGTATGACTCAGGCGCGGCGCGACCTGGTGCAGCTTGCAAGCTCATGCCGCCTCGGGGGCTGGCGATTCAGCGAGTGGTTGGACGGGCGCACACTGGCGCTACGTGGGATGCCCGGACAGTCGTGGAGCGCCGCCGCGTTCCTCCTGGCCGCCCATGCGCTTGAGACTGGCACCAATCCTTTCCAGACGCGGCGCAGGCCTCATGAGGGCAATCGGATCCTTGCAGCGCCGGACCTCCGCCGCTAGAATGAACGTTCATTCACTCGGAGCGGGGCGCAGCGCGAGCCTGTGCCTCACCCGTCTGGCTCTCCTTTCAGATGAGGATCATTCACGCATGATCGCGCGTTCGCGCGGGCTGTGGGTCACTGTCGCGCTCCTCGCGGGCGTCACGCTGTGCGGGTGCGACGATCACGCGGCAATGCCATCTGCGCAAGGCTTCCGCCCGGAGGTCACCGTGGTAGCCCTCAAGGCGCAACCGGTGACGCTCACGCGCGAGCTGCCGGGCCGCACGAGTGCATATCTGGTCGCCGATGTGCGGCCCCAGGTGTCGGGGATCGTCAAGCGGCGCCTGTTCACCGAGGGGGGCCTCGTACGCGCGGGGCAGGAGCTCTATCAGATCGACGATTCGATTTACCGCGCTCAGTACGACAACGCCAACGCAGCGCTGCAGAAGGCACAGGCCAACGCGGTGGCAGCCAATCTTGCCGCGCGGCGTGCCGCCGAGCTCATCAAGATCGATGCGATCAGTGCGCAGGACAACGAGAACGCGATCTCAGCCAAGGCTCAGGCGCTGGCCGACGTCTCGGCCGCTCATGCCGCACTCGACAGCGCAGCGGTCAATCTTGCCTACACCCGCATCACCGCTCCGATCACGGGGCGGATCGGCCGCTCTTCGGTCACGGCTGGAGCACTGGTGACCGCCGACCAGTCCACGGCGCTTGCAACCATTCAACAGCTCGATCCGATCTATGTCGATGTGAACCAATCGAGCGCCGATTGGCTGGAGCTCAAGCAGGAGATCGACTCGGGACGCATCCGCTCGAGCGGTGCGGGGACCCCGGCAACCATTGTGCTCGAGAATGGTGCGATCTATCCCCACCGGGGGAAGCTGCTGTTCACCGATGTCACGGTCGATCCAACCACCGGCAACTTCCTGCTGCGCGTGCTGGTCCCGAATCCCGAGGGGTTGCTGCTCCCGGGGATGTATGTGCGCGCCGTGATCGACGAAGGGGTACTGCCGCACGGCGTTCTTGCCCCACAAGGGGGCATCGAGCACGATCCGCGCGGCAATGCGACGGCGCTGGTCGTCGACTCGGTGGGGCGCGTCGAGCAGCGCCGCGTGGGAATCACCCGTGCGATCGGTGCTCGCTGGCTCATCGACAGCGGGCTTTCGGCCGGTGATCTCCTCATCGTCTCGGGCATACAGAAGGTGCAGCCCGGCATGCCGGTGCGTGCAGTTCAGGAGGCCGAGCCGCGGTAGGCACGCTCTCGCCGCGCCGAAAGCCCATGTCCCTGTCACACTTCTTCATCGACCGGCCGGTCTTCGCCTGGACCGTCGCGCTCATCATCATGCTCTTTGGTGCGGTCGCGATCACGCGGCTGCCGATCGCGCAGTATCCCAACATCGCCCCGCCCGCGGTGTCGGTCAGCGCATCGTACCCCGGGGCGGATGCGCAGACCGTGGAGAACTCGGTCACCCAGATCATCGAGCAGAACATGACCTCGCTCGATGGGTTGCTCTACATGGCATCCACGAGCGACAACGCTGGGAATGCGAGCATCACGCTCACCTTTGCGACCGGTACCAATCCGGACATCGCGCAGGTGCAGGTTCAGAACCGGCTGCAGCAGGCGCTGCCGCTGCTGCCGCAGATCGTGCAGCAACAGGGCATCAAGGTCGCAAAAGCGAACAATGACTTCCTGATGGCTGCGGGCTTCATCTCCTCCGACGGCAGCATCAGCGAGAGCGACATCGCCGACTTCGTCGCGACCAACATCGCAGACCCCGTGAGCCGGGTGCCGGGCGTGGGCTCGATGCAGGAGTTCGGTCCCAAGTACGCCATGCGCATCTGGCTCAATCCCGATCGCCTGAATACCTATGGCCTCACGCCCGATGATGTGGTCGCAGCGGTGCAGGCGCAGAACGCGCAGATCTCGGTTGGGCAGCTCGGCGGGGAGCCGGCTGTTCGCGGTCAGCAGATCAACGTCACCGTCACCTCGCAGGGAAGGCTGTCCACGCCCGAGCAGTTCCGCGACATCATTCTGCGCAGCAACACCGATGGCTCGACGCTCAGGCTCGGGGACGTGGCCCGCGTGGAGATCGGCCAGGCCGACTACAGCTATCACGTTCGCTTCAACGGCCAGCTGGCCGCCGGCATGGGCGTCATTCTCGCGCCCGGTGCCAATGCACTCGATACGGTTCGCAACGTCAAGGCGGAGATCGAGCGCCTGAGGCCGAGTTTTCCGCACAGCCTCGAGGCCGTTTACCCCTACGACACGACCCCGTTCGTGCGCAAGTCGATCCGCGATGTCATCGTGACGCTGGTGGAGGCGATTGCGCTGGTCTTCCTCGTGATGTTCGTGTTCCTGCAGAACATCCGCGCGACCTTGATCCCCGCGATCGCCGTGCCGGTCGTGCTGCTGGGGACCTTCGGCGTGCTGGCCATCGCCGGTTACTCGATCAACATGCTCACGATGTTCGCGATGGTGCTGGCGATCGGTCTGCTGGTCGATGACGCCATCGTCGTCGTGGAGAACGTCGAGCGGCTGATGACGGATGAGGGGCTCTCACCGCGCGAGGCGACCCGCCGCTCGATGGATCAGATCACCGGCGCGCTGATCGGAATCGCAACGGTGCTCTCGGCGGTGTTCGTGCCCATGGCGTTTCTTCAGGGGTCAACCGGCGTCATCTACCGTCAGTTCTCCATCACGATCGTCTCCGCCATGGTCCTTTCGGTGATCGTCGCGATCGTCGTGAGTCCCGCACTCTGCGCGACCCTGATCAAGCCGGTCAAGAAGGGCGAGCACCACGGCCATCGAGGCTTCTTCCGCTGGTTCAATCGCGTGTTCGATGAGAACAATGCGCGCTACCAGGGCGTCGTCGGTCGCATGGTGCGCCGGCCAGGACGCTATCTACTCGTCTACGTCGCGCTCGCCTCGCTGATGACGCTCCTGTTCTTCCGGCTCCCCACCGCGTACCTGCCGCAGGAGGATCAGGGTGCGATGATGCTGCTGGTGCAGGCCCCGGTCAACGCGAGTGTCGAGCGCACGGAGGTGGCGCTCGACAAGGTGCGCAACTACTTCGCCACCTACGAGCGCAAGGCGATGAGCTCGATCTTCACCATCTCCGGCTACAGCTTCTCGGGCCAGGGCCCCAACGCGGGCATGGGATTCATCCTGCTCAAGGACTGGAGCCAGCGGCCGGGTCGGGATCAGAGCGCCCAGGCCCTGCAGAGACGCGCCAACGGTGCGCTCTTCGGGCTGAAGGATGCGATGGTGTTTGCAGTGGCACCGCCCGTGGTCCAGCAGCTCGGCAACTCCTCCGGCTTCGACTTCTACCTCAAGGACAACGAGGACCAGGGGCATGCCGCCTTGATCGGCGAGCGCAACCAGCTGCTGGCGCTCGCGTCCAAGGACCCGCTGCTCGCCAACGTCCGTCCGAGTGGCCAGGAGGATGCACCGCAGTTTCGCATCGACGTCGATGCGCAGAAGGCCGCCTCGCTGGGCGTGTCCATCGCAGCGATCAACGACACACTGTCGCTCGCCTGGGGAGGACGCTACATCGATGACTTCGTCGACCGTGGCAGAGTCAAGCACGTCATGATTCAGGCCGATGCACCCTACCGTATGCAGCCCGGGGACTTCGGGCGCTGGTACGTGCGCAATGCCGCGGGCTCGATGGTCTCGATGGCCTCGCTCATCACGACCCACTGGACCTACGGCCCACCGCAGCTGGTGCGCTTCAATGATGCCTCGGCGGTGGAGATCAACGGCGAGGCGGGGCCGGGGGTGAGCTCCGGAACCGCGATGAACGAGATCGAGAAGCTCGTTGCGAAGCTACCGCCGGGCTACTCGGTTGACTGGGCGGGGGAGTCCTATCAGGAGCAGGCCGCGGGCGCGCAGCTGCCGATCCTCTACGGCCTTTCGCTCGCCGTCGTGTTCCTGTGCCTTGCCGCGCTCTATGAGAGCTGGTCCATTCCAACCGCGATCATCATGGCCGTGCCGCTGGGCGTGATCGGTGCCGTGATCGCCACGGCGCTGCGGGGCCTCGAGCGCGACATCTATTTCCAGGTTGCCATGCTCACGACCATCGGCCTGTCCTGCAAGAATGCGATCCTGATCATCGAGTTCGCCAAGGAGTACGTCGAGAGCGGCCTCGGAGTCATCGAGGCGACGTTGCACGCGGTGCGCGACCGGCTGCGCCCCATACTCATGACCTCCATCGCCTTCGGGCTCGGCGTGCTGCCCCTGGCGGTGGCATCGGGCGCCAGCGCCGGCGCGCAGCATGCGATCGGCACCGGCGTTTTCGGCGGCATGCTTGCCGGGACCTTCCTCGGAATTTTCTTCATCCCGGTGTTCTTCGTCGTGGTGCAGCGGGTGTTCCACAGCTTGCGCGAGAGCCCGGTGCCGGAGCCCGAGGCCCCGAGCTCATGAGCGCGCGCTGCGCAACTCGCCGATCGGGCGCGCATTTGCCCGGCCTGCGGGCGCTCGCGGCTGCTGGCGCAGCGGCCTGCCTCGTGGCCGCCTGTACGCTCGAGCCGCGCTATCACGCGCCGCCACTGCCGGTGCCCACTCAGTGGCCGATTCCGCCGACGGTCCCAGCGATCAAGGCGGCTGACCTCAACACTTTACCGGGGCCGGCGCCCAGCTCCGGCGCAATCGGCGGCACGCGCAGCGCGGTGGATATCGGCTGGCGCGACTTCTTCTCCGACCCTCATCTGCGGGAGATCGTTGCCGCAGCGCTCGCAAACAACCGCGACCTGCGCGTAGCGGTGCTCGATATCCAGCTGGCGCGCTCGCAATATCTCGTGCAGCGCGCGAGCAGTCTTCCCCAAATCGATGCGAACGGCAGCTACACGAAAGAGAAGCTGCCGCCCGCGGAGTTCGGATTTCCGATCACCGCGGCGTACTATCAGGCGGGCGTCGCGCTGTCCTCGTTCGAGCTCGACCTGTTCGGCCAGGTTCGGAGCCTCAACCATGCGGCTCTCGATCGGTACTTCGCGCAGTCCCAGGGTCGGCGCAGCACCCAGCTCAGTTTGATCGCCGAGGTGGCGCAGGGCTATCTCACGCTCGTCTCGGACCGCGAGCTGCTCAAGCTCGCCGAGGACACGCTGCACAGCCAGCAGTCCTCCTACGAGATCACGGTCAAGGAGCATCAGCACGGTCAGGTGTCGGGCCTCGATGTCGCGCAGGCGGAGACTACCGTGCAGTCGGCCCGTTCGGATCTAGCGCGCTACGAGGGCAACATCGCTCAGGACATCGATGCGCTCAGCCTCCTGGTCGGAGCACCGGTGGACACATCAGATATTCCGGAGGCTCTGGATGATCACGCCTTCGGCATCGCGATGCTCCCCGCGGAGCTCCCCTCGACGGTACTGTTGCGCAGGCCGGATGTGCTTCAGGCGGAGTACACCCTCCGTGCGGCGAATGCCGACATAGGCGCTGCGCGGGCGGCCTTCTTTCCGGCCATCAACCTCACGGGCAACATCGGCAGCCTGAGCCCGCAGTTCTCGGCCCTGTTCTCGGGCGGCACGGGCACGTGGGCCTACTCACCGCAAGTCAGTTTGCCCATCTTTCATGGTGGCCAGCTGATCGGAAACCTCTCCGAGGCGAAGGTCAACCGAGCCATCGCGCTCGCGCAATACGAGAAGGCCATCCAGACGGCCTTTCGCGAGGCGGCCGATGCTCTGGCGCTGACCGGCACGCTCGAGCGCGAGCGCGAGGCGGAGCAGGCGCTCGTCGGAGCCACCGGCCGTGCTTATGAGCTTTCGCGCGAGCGATACAAGGCCGGGCGCGACAGCTATCTCGACGTGCTCGACTCTCAGCGCAGCTACTACGCGGCTCAGCAGGGCCTGATCGCCACCGAGCTTGCCCAGCAAGACAACCGCGTGAGCCTCTACAAGGCCCTCGGCGGGGGGTGGCGGGAGACCTCCAGATGAGCTCGGATCCGCGCCCGGCACGACGCGCTCGTTCTGCGGAAGTCTCCCCCCATGCGACCGCGCCGCCGGCCACGCGCGCGCAACGCCAGCGCACGCGCATACTCGACGCCGCGGAGCGCTGCTTCATCGAGCACGGGTTTCACGCGGCGAGCATGGCGCACATCGCCGCGACCGCCGGCATGAGCCCGGGACTCATCTATCGCTATTTTGCCGGCAAGAACGAGATCGTCCGGGCGATCGTGGAGCGCCACCTGGAGACCGACGGGTGCCGGGCGATGCAACATCTCAATACGCGCGAGGACTTCGTCACGAGCATACTCGAGGCGTTCGAGCGCTGGCGCCGCCGCGACGACCCTGCCGTGAACGCCGCGCTGATTCTCGAGCTGACGGCCGAAGCCGCTCGCGATCCGGAGATCCGCGAGGTGGTGCGTAGCAAGGACCGGGTGGTCAGTGAGGAGCTCACGGTTGCGATTCAGCGTGCGGCTCGCGCGGCGGGCGGGGCGCTCTCCTCGGAGGCGGCCTCTGGACGCGCGGTCCTGCTGCAATGCCTGTTCGAGGGTCTGGCCTTTCGCGTGGTGCGCTCTCCGGAGCTCAGCGCGAAAGCCTTGCGGCCGCTGCTCGAGAAGGTGATCACGGCGCTCATGGCCCGGTGAGCTTCGCTCTTAAAACTTCAGGCGCACGCCGATCGTTGGGTTGAAATTGTTCGTCTCCAGATAGCCGCTCGCGAGCCCCCCGTGCACGTTGCTGTACATCGCGCCGGCGTAGGCGTCGAGGTGCACGTTGAAGCGGTAATCGGCATCGAAGGAGGTCGCCGTGAGGTCCCCGCTGCAGACGCTGTGCGCGCTCGTCACGCAACCCGCCTGCGTCCCGCTGCCGTAGGCGCTCTGGTGGACGCCGTAGTAGGCGGCGGTGAGGTCGAGCTTGGGGATGATCGAGTAGCGAACGCCGGTCCAGTACACCTGCTGCTGCTTGGAGTTGTCGTAGGCCGTGTTGTTGACGAAGGCGAGAATGTAACCGCCGATATCGGTGAACCCGGCGCTGAGCGGCGTCGATGGGTTCTCGTACTTGATGTGCTCGTAGCCGCCAAAGAGCTTGAGCGGATCCAGCTCGTATGCGGCCATCAGAGCAAAGGCAGTATTGTTGGAGATTGTCGCGGCGAGTGAATTCGACACCGAATAACCCAGTTTCGGAAGCTCGGCGACTTGGGCGGTCGTGAGGGATGTCACCGTGATCGCGCTGTTGGCCTTGGAGTAGTAGGCGTCGACCGATGCTCCGGCGAGTGCAGCGCCCAGGTCCGCCTGGAAGACCGTGTTGGCCGCTCCGGTGGATTCGTTGAGCTTGTATAGAGCGCCGACGTGCACGAGCTCGCTGAAGCTCACGAGATACTCGGCCGTGGAATCCATGCGGTTGGTCTCCTGCGAGCCTGCGCCGGAATAGGTATTCGAGGCGCCGAGCAGGCCGAAGGCCGAAGCATTGTAATTGGGGTCGTACTTGATGACGCCCTGCTGAAGGAGCGAGATCTGGCGACCGAAGGTGAAGGTACCGAAGTGCTGCGACTTCAGGCCAAGGTATGCCGTCTGGAAGGGCTGGCCCGCCGAGCTGCCATCCACGCCGACGCTTTGCTTGTCCAGCGGCAGGCCGTTGTTGACCGCCAATGACTTCAGCGAATTGGCGAGCTCGCCTGACTGTGGATTGAAGAAGCTCTCCACCTGGAAGATGCCGGATAGCTCCTCGTTCAAGGGCTCGATGCCGCGCAGACCGACTCTCGACTGACCCATGTTGCTCGGGGTCACGCCGAAGACCGACTCGCGGCTGTTCTGCCGGACGATGTTCCCGCTGGCGGCCGGCCGGTAGGGGGTGAACGGGGCACCATTGGTATCGTACTGGACGCCGAGGTCCACCACGCCGTAGAGCGTGATGCCGTGCCAGGTGAGGCTGTCCTCACCCGTGATACCAGGCCCCGTCTTCTGCTGAGCGAGCGCCTGGACAGAGGCGCCCAGCGCGATGATTGCCAGCAGTACATAACTGCGACCCAGAATCTTGCTAACCATGTACGCCGTACCCTCGAAGCTGTCGTTCCCGATGTCGTGCTCGCGGAAACGATTCTCAGGGGGTAGCGGTTATGCGGTCAGTCGCGCAGCGGTCACAGAGCGGTTGTAAGTTGGGGTAACGCGGAACGAAGCAGTGCCGCGGACCGCGAACGCTCGCGCACGAGCGCCGGCCAACCACGTGGGCCGACTTCTGGTATCATGGTGTGTTGGCTCCGACTTGGGCCGGGGCATGTCGCGTTGCGAAGCCGATCGCCAGCGCAGCCCACGTCTAGAGACCTGCCTCCACCTCGAGAATCGAACGGCCGCCGGGCGGCCGTGACGCAAGCGCGTACGCCAGGGAAATGCATGGACCTCCGCAACATTGCGATCATTGCACACGTCGATCACGGCAAGACCACTCTGGTCGATCAGCTGCTGCGCCAGTCAGGCGCGTTTCGCGAGCACCAGCTGGTCGCCGAGCGCGCACTGGACCGCAACGAGCTCGAGCGCGAGCGCGGAATCACCATCCTCGCCAAGTGCACCTCGGTCCTGTGGAGCGGCACGCGTATCAACATCATCGATACACCGGGCCATGCTGATTTTGGTGGCGAGGTCCAGCGGATTCTCAACATGGTCGATGGCGCACTGGTGCTGGTCGATGCCGCCGAGGGCGTTCTCCCGCAGACGAAGTACGTGGTCGGCAAAGCACTCGGCCGCGGGCTGCGCCCGATCGTCGTGGTCAACAAGGTGGATCGCACCGATGCTCGCCCGGAAGAGGTCCACACGGAGATCTTCGATCTGTTCGCCGCGCTGGGTGCAACCGACGCGCAGCTTGATTTCCCGATGCTGTACGCTTCGGGCCGCCATGGCTGGGCGGACACGACGCTCGCGGGACCGCGCCAGGACCTCACGGCGCTGTTCGAGCTGATCGTGCGGCATGTGCCGCCGCCCACGGTCGCGCCCGATGCGCCGTTTGCCATGGTGGCCACGATCCTGGATTACGACAATTACCTCGGCCGGGTGCTGACCGGGCGAGTCGAGCAGGGTCGCGCGCGCATCAATATGCCGGTCAAGGTCCTGCACGCCAACGGTGCGGTGGTCGAGACCGGGCGCATGACGAAGCTGCTCTCGTTCCGCGGCCTCGATCGGGTGCCGGTCGAGGAGGCCGAGGCGGGCGACATCATTGCGGTCGCCGGCTTGGCCCTGGCGACGGTGCCCGACACGATCGCGGCCCCCGAGTTGCCGGCGCCGCTGCCGGCCATTCCGGTCGATCCCCCGACCCTGGCGATGACCTTCCGCATCAATGATGGGCCCCTGGGAGGGCGCGAGGGCAGCAAGGTGACCTCCCGGCAGATCCGCGCGCGGCTGTTCCGCGAGGCTGAGGGCAATGTTGCGATCAAGGTGAGCGAAAGCAACGAGACCGAAGCGATCGAGGTTGCAGGACGCGGTGAGTTGCAGCTGGGCGTGCTGATCGAGACCATGCGACGCGAGGGGTTCGAGCTCACGATCGGCCGACCGCGTGTGCTCACCCGGCTGAACGAGGCCACGGGGGAGCGCGAAGAGCCCATGGAGGAAGTCCTGGTCGACGTGGATGAGCCCTACTCGGGCGTCGTGGTGGAGAAGCTCAGTCGGCGCAAGGGCGAGCTGCGCGACATGCGGCCCTCCGGGGCAGGAAAAATGCGCTTGACCTTCCTGGTCCCCAGCCGTGGATTGATCGGGTACCACGGGGAGTTTCTGACCGACACCCGCGGCAGCGGTGTGATGAATCGCCTGTTCGCCGGCTACGGTCCCTGGAAGGGACCGACCGAGGGCCGCCGCTTTGGCACGTTGATCTCCAATGCCGATGGCGAGGCCGTGCATTACGCGCTGTTCTACCTCCAGGAGCGCGGCGCTCTGTTCGTGAGCCCGGGCGACAAGGTCTATGTCGGGATGATCCTGGGCGAGCACAACCGCGGCAACGACCTCGACGTGAATCCGATCAAGGAGAAGAAGCTCACCAACATTCGCGCCGCCGGCAGGGACGACGCGATGCTGCTGACTCCCCCACGCCGCATGAGCCTGGAGCAGGCGATCGCCTACATCCAGGATGATGAGCTGGTCGAGGTGACCCCCGGTGCCGTGCGGCTGCGCAAAAGATTCCTCGATCCACACGTCCGCAAACGCTCCGAGCGCCGCCCCGAGGATGCGATAGCGTAGCGGGCAGGCTCGAGCCACAGCGCTGCTGGCACGGGAACGCAAAGTGCTCGGTAGCGCTGCTGTTCGGCACGGCACGAGAAGGACCCGCGGATGCCGGAGAGGATCGATACCAAGCCTCCAGCGCCGCGGCCGCCAACGCCGGGCACCCCCACCAGGCCGGGCATTCCCGGCTGGTACTGGATCTTCTTCGCGCTGCTTCTGCTGTGGAATTTCTGGTCGTTCCTTCCGCGGCTGAACGAGCCCGCCAAGCTGCCCTACAGCGAGTTCGTCGCCCAGGTCGCGGCCGACAACGTGGAAAAGGTCCACATCGTCGGGGCGGCGATCAGCGGCACATTTCGGCATGCAATCCTGTGGCCGAAGA
The DNA here is from genome assembly GCA_035524075.1 of Steroidobacteraceae bacterium. GTDB lineage: Bacteria > Pseudomonadota > Gammaproteobacteria > Steroidobacterales > Steroidobacteraceae > JASHUC01. Next base: position 34,032 of record DATKPP010000022.1, read on the forward strand.
CGCCACCTTCTCCGGCCCGCGAGCCCGCACAGCCTGAATCGCACCCCGCCGGTGCGCACGCCGCCTCCTCGAGCCACACAGGAGCCCAAGCGCCACCCGTAAGCTCGAGCGCCAGCTCCAGCGCACACCTTGCTGCTGCGGCGCATTCGGCGCATTCGTCTGCATCGCAGATCACCCGGTATACAAGCTTCAGCACGACCTACCCCGAGGTGGTGGGCGATGGCGCACTGATGCCCCTCCTGCGTACCCACCACGTCACCATCGATGTCTCGACGCCATCACAGCCGTGGTTCTTGATCGCGCTCACCGATGGGATGCCACTGGTGCTGATGGTGGCGCTTCTCGTGTGGATGGGACGCCAGGCATCACGAACGCAGAGCGGGATATTCGGGCTGTCTCGCAACAAAGCGCGTCGATACACGCAAGATCGTCCGAAAGTCACGTTCGCCGACGTGGCAGGTGCCGATGAGGCAAAGCAGGACCTCACCGAGGTCGTCGACTTCCTTAGCCACCCCTCCAAGTATCTCCAGATCGGCGCGCACATACCCCGCGGCGTGCTGCTGGTTGGGCCGCCCGGGACCGGCAAGACGCTGCTCGCGCGAGCCGTTGCGGGGGAGGCGGGCGTGCCCTTCTTCAGCATCAGCGGCTCGGAGTTCGTGGAGATGTTCGTCGGAGTGGGCGCAAGCCGTGTGCGCGATCTGTTCTCGCAGGCGAAGGAGGCCCAGCCTGCGATCATATTCGTCGACGAGCTCGACGCCGTGGGCCGCCGTCGAGGGGCCGGGCTCGGTGGTGGCAACGATGAGCGCGAGCAAACGCTCAACCAGCTTCTGGTGGAGATGGACGGCTTCGATGAGCGTCAGCAGGTGATCCTGCTTGCGGCCACCAATCGCCCCGACGTGCTCGATCCGGCGCTGTTGCGGCCGGGGCGCTTCGATCGCGAGGTGTTCGTTCCGTTGCCCGACTGGCGCGGCCGGCAGGGAATACTGCGCATTCACACACGCCACCTGAATGTCGCATCCGATGTGGATCTCGAGCAGCTCGCCCGTACTGCGACCGGACTCTCCGGGGCGGACCTGGCGAACCTGTGCAACGAGGCAGCGCTGGGCGCCGCTCGGGCCAATCGCACCGAAGTCACGATGCGCGACTTCGAAGAGGCCTGGGACAAGACCGTGCTCGGTGCCGCCCGCACCACCGTGCTCACGCCGCAGGATCGCCGCGTCGTCGCCTATCACGAAGGCGGTCATGCGGTGGTCGCGTGGCTGACTCCGAACGCCGATCCGGTCCGCAAGGTGACCATCGTCCCTCACGGTCGTGCGCTCGGAGTCACCGAGCAGCTTCCGACCGAGGACCGCTACAATCTCAGCCGCGCTGACTTGCTGGCGCGACTGGATGTCATGCTGGGTGGGCGCACCTCCGAAGCGCTGGTCATCGGAGAGATCACGACCGGCGCCGAGAATGACCTCATTCAGGCGACGCGCCTGGCGCGACGGATGATCTCACGTTGGGGAATGGGCAGCCTCGGACCGGTCGCGTTCGACTCGCAGGAGGAGCAGCCGTTTCTCGGCTATCAGATCTCACAGGGACGCGACTACAGCGAGGAGACTGGTGCCCGCATCGATCGGGAGGTGCAGCAGCTATTGACCGACCGGCAACAAACGGTGCATCGGCTGCTGAGCCAGGCGCGAGAGCGTCTGGATGCGCTCGCGAATCGATTGCTCGCGGAGGAGACCGTGGGCTTTGCCGAACTCGCGCGGATTCTCGGCCCGCGCCCGGACGTGAGCCTCAGCGCAGTGTCAGCGCCAGAATCATGACCAGCAGGCCGCCGATCAGCGCCACATAGAGATTCAGGTCCCCCGACTGCAGCGCGCGCAGCCACCCCGCGAGATTCCACACGATCCGGCGGATGGGTGTGAACAGTAGGGGTCCAAAGACATCGGCGATGTCGTGCTCGAACTCGAGCTTGCGGATGAAGTAGGCGACAGCACGATGCTCGCGTGCGGTGTCGAGCGTCGGCCGGTAGATGAAGCTGTAGAAGGTGCGCATGGCATTCGCAAAGGTGAGTGTGGTGGTGGCCGCTCGTTGCGGATCCTCCCGGAAGCCTCCATACCAAACGGGTACCCGGCGGACGGCATGGCCTCGCGCGTTGAGCAACAGCAGCAGCGGGAGGATCGAGAGCAGTGGCATCACGATGACCAGCTTCGAGGGTGAGATGAACGCGAACCGGTCGGTGAGCGGTACCAGCAGCCAGCCGCTGTGCATGGCCTGGGCGGCATCTGCGCCGAACTGGGCAAGGTCCGCGACGCTCAGTCCTCGCAGCCACACCGGCAGACCGACGGCCGCCCCCAGAACGGCGACACCGAGGATGAGCACCGCAAGGTCGTGAGCGATGCTGACGGGCGGCCGCCGCTGCCCGGCTCCGCTGCCGAGCAAACCGATTCCAAACGCCTTGACGAAGGTTGCGAAGGCCACGGCCGCCGTGAGCGCAAGTCCGGCTCCGGCGAGCGACAGCGTCAGGCGGCCTGTGAGTGTTGCAAGGTGAAAGCCTTGAAAGACGACCTGAAAGGTGAACCATTCAGTGGCAAAGCCGATCTGGGGCGGCATGGCGGCAAGGCTCATCGCCGCAAACAGAGCGCCGATGCCGAAGATGGAGCTCGAGGCACGCAGCCATCCGTGTTGCGCAAGGCGGTAGGTTCCGCCTGCAACGTACAGGCCATCGGCGCACAGGAACAGCCCGCCCTTGGCCAGGGCGTGACCCGAGAGGTGTAGCACGGCGACCGTCCATGCAAGAGCGGCGAGGCTGTCCTGCCGGTCCGCTCGAAACAGAAGTGCGGCGCCCACTCCCGTCACGGCAATCGCGGCATTCTCGGCCGAGGAGAAGGACAGGAGCCGCCGCCAGTCGTCCTGCTGGAAGGCATACAGCACGGCGAGGATCGAGGAGAGCACACCCACGACCGTGACGAGGACGCCGAGGCCGAAGGCCCCCGAGGATGGCAACCAGTCGATCAAGCCGCGCGACAGACCGAAGAATGCGGCGTTGAGCACGACCCCGGACATGATGGCTCCGGTTGCACCGCTCCCGCTCGCATACGCGCCGGGGAACCACTCATAAAAGGGCAGCAGCCCGAGCTTCGCTCCGAAGCCGACGAGCAGGGAAAGTCCGACGAGGAACCGCACGCCGCTCGGAAGTGCAGCGGCTGCCGTGCCCAGCGCGCCGAAACCGATCGCGCCGCCTGCCGCGCGAGCGATCAACAGTAACGCCAGCAGAATCGCGACCGCACCCACCTCGAGCATCGACAGCATATACAGCGTGCTGCGGTCGGTCGCGGGCGAAGCACGCTCGGAGAGAAGCATCACGGCGCCTCCGAGACTCATCAGCTCCCAGGCAATGAGAAAGGAATAACCGTCCTGCAACCCAAAGACGCCCAGCGCGCCGAGCAGGGACAGCGCCGCTCCCACGAGCCAGCCCCCGCGCTCGCCCCCGATGGGACTGCCCAGAGCAACCGCAAGAAATGCCGGCAGCAGCCCGAAGCCCATGAGCCAGAGCGCCTCGGGCGTGTAGTGCACGCGTACCGGCTCGCCGGCGAGGGCGATCGGCAGGTCGAGGACACCGCTTCCCTGAGGCAACGTCGAGGCGATTGCGCCGATGGCCAGCACGGCCCCGATCGCGGTGAGCCCGCTCGCCAGCACCCGCAAGCGCAGCAGAGCGCACGTGAGGCCCGCAACCCAGAGCCAGAAGGCCGCGATCAGAAGCTCAGGCACTAGCGCCGTCCTGGATTCGGCCCCCATGTACGCGCTGTGGCATCCGCTCGAGGAGCATCAAGAGCGCGTGGATCATCGCCGCCGGGTTCGGCGGGCACCCGGGGACCAGGACGTGAACGGGGAGCACGCCCTCGAGACCGTTGCCGCACGCGTAGCCTCCGCCGTTGGTTCCGCCCGATACGGCGCATGTCCCCATCGCCATCACGAAGCGTGGCTCGGGCAGGGATCGATAGGCCTCCTGGAGCGGCCCATGCATGGCGTAGGTGACCGGACCGGTGACCAGGAGCAGATCGGCGAATCGCGGCGACGGCGTGAAGAAGATGCCCAGGCGATGCAGGTTGTAGAAGGGATTGTTGAGCGCCTGCAGCTCCGACTCGCACCCGTTGCACGAGCCTGCATCGACGTGGCGCACGTGAAGGCTGCGGCCGAAGATGCGGCGGATCCCATCCTTGACTGCCGCCCCCTCCGCGGATGCCTCGGCCCGGTCCCAGAGGAGATCCTCGCGCCGACGCACGCCAAATGCCCAGTCATTCGAGGGGGCGAAGGCTCCCGTCGGGCACGCTTCCACGCACATCTGGCACACGACGCAGCGCCCGTAGTCCACGGTGACGCGCTCCGTGGCATCGGTCACGTCGGAGACCTGGATCGCACCGGGCAAGCACGCATCGGCACATCTGCGGCAGCCTTCCCGACAGCGGTCAGGGTCAAAGCGCGGCATACCCATGTACCCGTCCTGTCCGTCGTGCGGCCCGTGCGGCCAGCGCGTGGAGACCTTGCCGCCTCGCAGGCCGTACAGTGTCCACAGCGGAATGGTTTTCAGAGCCATCTGCAGTACCTCAGCGATCGCAGCCTGCGATCGACAGTCCGAAGCTCGCCTCGTTGATCGCGTAGTCCATCATGTTGCTGTCGTGCACGGTGTAGGGGAACACGCGCCAGTTCGAGAAGCTCGGTGATTTGATCTTCACGCGGGCGAGGGCCCCCTTCTCATCCAGATGAGCCGCGTAGTACAGCGTGCCGCGCGGCGACTCGGACCAACCGAGTCCCTCGGTGCCCGGTTCTGCATGGCAATCGATGCGGCTCGCACCCGCTGGCAGCCCATCGAGGATGTGCGTGACGATCTCGATGCTGTTTGCAATCTCGGCGATGCGCACCTGCTGGCGTGCGTGCGCATCACCTCCTTGTTCCAAGGCGACGCGCAATGGCATCTCCGCATAGGCCTCGTAGGGCTGATCGCGTCTGGAATCCCGGTCGACTCCCGAGGCGCGCTCGATCGGACCGGTTGCGCCCTGATCAAATGCCAGCCTTCGCCCGAGTATCCCGGTGGTGATCAGGCGGTCGAGATGGGACGTGCTCGACTCGAGCAGCTCCGCATACGACTCAAATTCCGCCCGGAGCCTCCCGAGCGGTGCGGCGATCTGATCCAGTTGCGGCTCGCGGCGCAGGCCGCCGGGTGCGATGAGGCTGCGCAGCAAACGACTGCCGGTCGCGCGGCAGTTGATTTGCTTGGCGAGCTCCTCGAGGTACTTGCCCTCCGCATCGGCCACCTTGAGTGTCGTCGTATTGCACAGGTGGCCCAGATAGTGCAGGTGATTGTAGATACGCTCGAGCTCGGCGAGCAGCACGCGCAGCCACATGGCGCGGCGCGGCACCTCGCACCGGGCAGCGCTCTCGATCGCATGACAGAAGGCGATCGCATGCGCCACGCTGCCGATGCCGGACACGCGCTCCGCGAGCACAACGGCGAGGTCGGGATTTTGTCCCTCGAAGCGCTTCTCCATCCCGCGGTGCTTGAAGAAGAGCTGCGGCTGGTAATGCAGAATGGCCTCGCCGATGTATAAGAAGAGGAACTCGGCGGACTCGAGCACGTCTGCGCGGATGGGACCGAAGGGGAGCAGTTGAACGTCCTGAGGAGCTGCGCCTGCGACCACCGGCAGGTTATGCGGGGCCGGAGCATAGTGCACGGGCGCCGCGCTTCCCGGCAGGAGCGGAGCTCGCGGTAGGCTTGCTCCCGGCAGCAATACGAGCGGGTCGGGCTGGGGCTGACCCTCGAAGCGAAGCCCGCACAGATCCGTCATCTCGCGCTCGTACCAGGACAGGAGCGGTGCGATGGGAGCGAGGCTCGGCAAAGGGGCAAGCCCTGGGCGACACCGCCAGATGCGCGGAGCCGGGGCGGAAGCAGGGTGCACGATGTAGCGGACCTCCGGATCGTGCGGTCCGTGCGGAAACCACGCATATACGAATTGCATGCGCGCGCCCCCTTGGAGGGCTGCGCGGCAGCGCTCCTCGAGCTCCGAGACGGTCACATCCTCCAGCGGCGTGCGGCTCGCGCCGGGGTGGAGGCCAACGGAAGTGGACGCTTCTTCCGTCACGGAGCTGTGCCCACGCTCAGCTGCGCGGCAATGGCCGCGAGGTAGCTCGAGAGCGCGTGAGGCCACCAGAGCCCCAGCGCAAGCAGCGGGAGCAGTGCCAGCCACATGGGCAAGGTGCACCAGAGGCTCGTGGCGCGCGCGCGAGGCTTGGGGAGCGCGGCGGGGTCGTTGCTCGCCGCGGAGCTCTCCGCGGAGCTCTCCGCGGAAGTCTCCGCGAAGTACATCGCACGGAAGTGGTTGAGGAATCCGACGAAGATGACCACCAGCAGCACGAGCATCACGAACGCGGCCCACGCGTTGGGACCGGTGATACCCGCGCGCAAGATCGTGACCTCGCTCAAGAACAGGCCGAAGGGCGGAGCCCCGGTGATCGCGACTGCACCTGCAATCCAGAGGACACCCGCGACCGGCATCATCGTCAGGACGTGATGCATCCGGCCCATGCGCTTGCTGTGGAATGCATGCACGGCCTCCCCCGCACCAAAGAACATGAGCGACTTGTTCAGCGAGTGGTTGAGCATGTGATAAAGGGCGCCGGCCACCCCCAGAGGTCCCCCGAAGCCGAAGCCCACTGTCATGACGCCCATGTGCTCGACGCTCGAGTACGCCATCAGTCGCTTGAGTTCCGTTTGACGAGTGATGAACAGCGCCGCAACGGCGATCGACAGGCTGCCCACGATCACGACGACCGTGCGCGGCATCATGCCCAGGCGGGCCGAGTCGGCGACGTGGATGAACCGAGCGATGCCGATCATGGCAGTGTTGAGCAGCGCCCCCGAGAGCATCGCAGAGACCGGCGCCGGGCCCTCGCTATGAGCATCCGGAAGCCAGGTGTGCATCGGTGCGAGGCCGACCTTGGTCCCAAAGCCGATGAACACCAGCAGGAAGGCGGCCAGGGCGAGCGTCGGGTTCAGGTGGGGCGCAACCGCGCGCAGCGCCGACCAGGTGAGATCGTAGCTGGGTCCGAGGCTGAAGCTTCCTGCCCAGTAGTAGAAGACGATGCCGAGCAGCGCCAGGCTGATCCCGGCCGAGACGATGACGATGTACTTCCACGCGGCCTCCACGCTCTCGCGGGTACGCTCGAAGCCCACCAGGAACGTGCTGACGAGGGTCGTCAGCTCGATGGCGATCCAGTAGACACCGACATTGTTCATGAGAGGTCCGACGAGCGTCGTCAGCGCGAAGCCCGCGAACAGCGCATAGAAGTGATGCAGACGGGGATCTGCTTCGGGTGAGCGCATGTATCCGATCGCGTAGATCGATGCGAGCAGATACACGGTGGCCACGGATAGCAGCACCCAGGCGCCGAGCGGATCGACGATGAGATAACCTCCCCAGAAGGTGTACGGTCCGCGCAGCGCCAACGGCACCAGGCCCACGACAGCCGCAAAGGCGATCAGGGCCGCGGCGAGGTTCAAGAGCTCCGCGGCCCGAGCCCGCCGAACGAGCAGGCAGCCTGCCGCGGCGGCAAGCGGGGCCAGTAGCAGGGTCATCACCCCGATCATTGCAAGGCGCGGTGCGCTCACCCGGCCAACCTCGTGAGCTCCCGCGTGCTGGAGGTGCCGGCGTGGGTCACCAGGTAGCGCACCAGAACGCCGAAGCAGGCGACGACAATGAGCAGATCGAACAGGATCACCAGCTCGATGAGCAGCGGCATTCCCGGCACGAGGATCTGCGAGCCGAGAAAGATCCCGTTCTCGAGCACCAGGATCGCGAGGATCTGGCTCAGGACCTCGCTGCGCACCATGAGCATCAGGAACCCGATGAGCTTCATGGACAGCATCACGGTCAGCGCGAGCACGGCGACGGTTCCGGCGAGTCCCAGCGACTGGCCCAGGTGCGCTGATACGACGAACGCGAACAGCACCAACAGGGCGCCGACCACGAGGCTCGAGCTCGGGGCCAGGCGCTCGTGCAGCTCGCGGTCGACGTTCAACCGGCGAATGATGCGTAGGAGCAGGTACGGCAGCACCAGGCCGCGAAACAACGCCGTGAGAGCTGCGATCACGAAGAGCTCGGGAAAGCCTCCGTAATAGCCGACGGTCGCCGACAGCAGCGCGATGAGCCAGGATTGGACTGCAAACGCGAACAGATACTGGATCAGCCAGCGCGAGCCGAGCATGACGAACGTGAGCAGCAGACTCGTGATTGCGAGCAGGCTGAAGAGCGAGCCGGCGAGCGGCGGTAGCTGTGCGGCGAACATCCTCATCTCAGCTGATTGGCGACGATCGCGAGGATCGCCAGAAGAAAGGATGCCGCGAGCGGCTCCTGGTAGCGGTAGTAACGCAGCCGGGATTGCGCGGTTTCGACCCCGACGACCGCCAGGGCGACGGCCAGGAACTTCAGCAGCAGCGCGATGGCGGCGCCGAGAGCTCCCGAGGCCAGCCCTCGGATCGACAGGCCCCAGGGCAGCAGCAGCACATTGCAGAAGATCGTGTAGAGAATGAACTGCTTCATCATCGAGGCCCACCTCAGCAGCCCGAGCAGCGGGCCGGAGTACTCGAGAATGCGCGCCTCGTCGATCATGTAGACCTCGACGTGCGTACTCGAGTGGATCGGCAGGCGATCGGTCTCGACCAGCAGCAGGATGAAGAACGCCGCAACGAGCAACAGGTGCGCTGGGCTCCAGTAGACGGCCGGCTGTGCGACCAGCAGATGATTCACCACGAAGGGCAGCATGGCCTTTGCAAGCAACGTGATGCCGACAAAGACGAGGATCAACGTGGGCTCCGCGAGGATACCCAGCATCACGGCGCGCGAGGAGCCGATGCCACCGTAGGCGCTACCCGAATCGAGTCCTGCGAGCGTGATGAAGAACGAGCCCAAAGTGAGGATGAACCCGCCGCCCAGGATGTCTCCCATATCCGAGAGGGGCAGAGGAAAGTTGGTGAGCACGGGGATCAGGATCGGTACCGTGAGCATGCAGGTGAATGCCACGACCGGCGCGATCCAGTAGATGAGGCTCGCGGTCTCGGGTACCACGAGCTGCTTGTGAAACCACTTCCACAGGTCGCGGTAGGGCTGCAGGACTCCTGGGCCCTGTGCCCGCTGAACGCGCTCTTCCCATTGCAGGATCACTCCCTGCAGAAGAGGGGAAAGAGCGAGAACGGTGAGGACTTGAGCGATCTGGAGGAGGATGTCCCGCGTCACGACAGATCAGCCAACGGTCGATGCCAACACAACCTCCCTCCGATGGGGGGGCGATAGACGGTAGGCATCATCAGCCGATCTGCGGCGGTCACAAGGAGGAATGCCATCTCCCTGTTCCGCAATATACGGATCGCCCCCGAAGGGGGCAAGGGGTGGTATACCTACGTCACGAGGTACGACATGCAAGGCTCATTCGTCCGGTTCTACGTGCACGAGGATCACAAGTACAAGCACCGCCTAGTCTGGGAGTGGCTGCTCGAGGAAGCCAACAAGCTCGGGATCCGGGGGGGCTCGGCGTTCAAGGCCATGGCCGGCTTTGGCCGCCACCACAGGCTGCACGAAGCCCACTTCTTTGATCTTGCCGGGCAGCTTGCAGTCGAGGTGGAGTTCATCGTGACCGAAGAGGAGGCTCAGAAGCTCCTCGACCTGCTGCATCGGGAGAAGGTGCGCCTCTTCTACGCGCACATCCCGGCGCACTTCGGGATCGTGAACCCGGATGCGGCCGATCCGCCCTCAGTGCGGACTTGATGCCGCCGCGTGCGTGACCCCAGGCGTCGGTTTCCCGCTGCCGCGGTTTTCCGCGTCTGCAGCGGAAACCTCCTGGAGATGTACGATTTCACCATCTTCGGGTATTACGCCGCCCCGATCAGTCAGGCCTTGTTTCCAGGGGGTAATGCGTTCGTCGCCCTGATGCTGGCGTTCACCACCTTCGGCGCCGGCTTTCTCATGCGCCCCTTGGGCGCGGTCGTGCTGGGCGCCTATGCGGATCGTCACGGTCGGCGCGCCGGACTGCTCGTGACATTGACGCTGATGTCCGTGGGCATTCTGTCGATCGCATGCGTGCCGGGTTACGCGAGCATCGGGCTTCTCGCCCCCTTCATCGTCCTGGTGGGCCGGCTGCTGCAGGGATTCTCCGCCGGCATGGAGCTCGGCGGCGTCTCGGTCTATCTGGCGGAGATCGCGCCACCCGACCGCAAGGGCTTTTATGTCAGCTGGCAATCCGGCAGCCAGCAAGTGGCGGCGATGCTCGCCGCTCTCATCGGAATCGCTCTGGGCTCGATGCTCTCGCCGGAGCAGATGAGGCGCTGGGGGTGGCGCATTCCGCTCCTGCTCGGCTGTCTCATCATCCCGGTGCTCTTTCAGCTGCGTCGATCACTTCCGGAGACGCCGGCGTTCATGAGCCGGCCGCGAAAGCCGAGTCGATCGGAGCTCATGAGCTCGCTGGCACGCCACTGGAGGATCGTGCTCGCCGGAGCCTTGATGGTGACGATGACCACGGTGTCCTTCTACATGATCACGGTTTACGCCCCCACCTTCGGCCACGGGGTGCTGCATCTGAGCACCCGGGACACCTTGATCGTCACGCTTTGCATCGGAGCGTCGAACCTTTTCTGGCTGCCCGTGATGGGAGCGGTGTCCGATCGGCTGGGGCGCCTGCCGCTGCTTCTCGCCTGCACGAGCCTCATGCTGCTGACAGCCTATCCAGTCATGGTGTGGTTGGATCAGGCGCCCTCGTTCGGACGGCTCCTCGCAACGCAGCTGTGGCTGTCGTGCCTCTATGGCAGCTACAACGGTGCCATGGTGGTCTACCTGACCGAGATCATTCCCACCGACGTGCGCACGATGGGGTTCGCGCTTGCGTACAGCCTGGCCACGGCCCTCTTCGGGGGGTTCACACCTGCAGTCAGCACGTTCCTGATTCATGTGACCCACAACCGCGCCATGCCTGGGCTCTGGCTGTCGATTGCAGCGCTCTGCGGACTGCTTGCAACGCTGGCCAGCCGGCGCATCCGTCCGCTCGCACCGGAGGCTGCGTGAGGCACGCGCTCTCGAGCGGGTCTAGGTGCCGGTGGGTGACTCGACGGGCTCGATGAGCTGCGGATCGTTGTTCTTCGGCGTATTCACGCGCGTGCTCACCCGGTAGGCGTGCATCAGGTCGTCCGGATATTGAAGCAGCACGCCCTTCGCCTCTGCGGGGCTGCCGGACAGCCACGTCGCGTGATCCTGCTGCCGCAGGATCGCAGGCATGCGGTACGGATTGGCCCCGGTGTTGTGAATGTCACGCATCAGGGCGTTGCCAGGCAACGTCACGATGGTGCAGCTGCGAACCACCGTCCCATCCTCGCGTCGCGAGCCGTCCCAGAGTCCGGCAAACCCGAAGAGGGGCTGATCGGAGAGCTCGATGAGATAGGGTTGCTTGCGACCGTCGGGCTCGAGATGCCACTCGTAGAAGCCATCGGCCGGGATGATGCAGCGGCGTCTGCGCTCCCACGGGCCGCGCCAGGCGGGCGCGGTCGCAAGCTTCTCAACGGTCGCGTTGATGGTCGAGTACTTGGGCGGCTCGCCTTGGGCGAAGAACGGAATCAGCCCCCAGCGCATCATGAGGCCCTCCCGCGCACCGTCCTTGCCGAGCCGCACGACGGGGACCTCATCCGTCGGGGCGATGTTGTAGCTGGCAGTGAAGTGCCAGGCGAGCCGCTCAATCCCGAAATAGTGCTCGGCGCGCGTCACCTCGCGCAGAATGTATCGACCGCACACTACGCCGTTGCGCTCGTGGTGGGCGCACGCGCCTCGAGCGCCATGACGATGAGTGCCCAGCCGCCGAAGATCATATTGACGCCGATCAGAAGCCCGAGCGCCCAAACGGCCGTGCCCGGCAAGCCCGCGAACAGAATGATGCCGAGGACCAGATCGACCAGGCCGCTTGCCAGCATCCAGCCCCAGCGAGCGGAAAGTCCCCTGCGGTGCTCGAGCGCATAGAGGATCGACAGGACGCCTTCGATGAGCAGGAAGGCGATGAGCACGGCGGTCAGCGAGAACACACCCTGCATCGGCCACCCGAGGAGCAGCGCCCCGGCAACGATGCCGAGCAGGGCAGACAGCAGCGACCACCACAGCCCCGGGGCGTGCCGGGCGCGAATCGTGGCAATCAACCCGATGATGCCGCTTAGCAGCAACAGCCAGCCGAAGAGCACGGCGGCAGCGAGCGAGGCCAGGGCGGGCAGAAAGATCGCGAGCATGCCCAGGATGAGGAGCGCGATGCCCTCCGACAGAAACAGTACCCAATGGTGGCGAATGGTCTGCCGGAAGACCGTGCCGATATTGCCGGTTGGATCGACCGCCATGGGCTGCTCCCGCGGGATAGGGGAGGCTAGTGTACTTCCCGCGGACCTGCGGGGTCGATCGTGTAGTGTATGCGGGTCATGAACGCCACGACCGAAGCGGCCCTGCTCGACCCCTCCGATCCCCTCGCGCGAGAGGCCCAGACCTTCCCCAGGCTCAGCGACGAGATGGCGCGGCGAATCGCAGGCTATGGTCAGGAGGAATCCCCGGTTGCGGGGAGCCTGCTCTTCGAGCGCGGACAGCGCGGCACCGATTTCTTCCTGGTGCTGAGCGGCCATCTCGAGGTGCTCGAGCACGACCGGGAAGGCGAGCCGCACGTACTGCGGCTGGTCCGCTCCAACCAGTTCACCGGCGAGATGAATCTCTTCAACGAGCGCCAGGCGCTCGTTTCGGCGCGTGCCGGGCGGGCAACGCGCCTGGTGCGTGTGCGCCGCGCTGACTTTCGGCAGCTGATCTCGAGAGAGACGGATATCGCCGAGATCATGATGCGTGCGTTCATTCTGCGCCGGGTGCTGTTCGTGACGCATGCATACGCCGCCGTGGAGCTCGTGGGCCCCGGCCATGGGGGGGACACTCTGCGCATTCAGCGCTTCATGCGGCGCAACGCCTACCCGTACCGCCTCCTCGATACCGAGACCGAGCCGGATGTGGGCGAATTCCTGCGGCATTTCGATGTGTGCGAGGCCGATTTGCCGGTGGTGCTGCTGCCCGGCAAGGTCATCCTGCGCAATCCCGATGAAGTGCGGCTCGCAGATGCGCTCGGACTGGTGGAGGCGCTCGACCCCGCGACGGTCTTTGATGTGGCGGTGGTGGGGGCGGGACCCGCGGGACTCGCCGCGGCGGTCTACGCCGCATCCGAGGGGCTGAAGACGGTCGTGCTCGAGAGCACGGCGCCGGGTGGGCAGGCGGGCACCTCATCCAAGATCGAGAACTATCTGGGGTTTCCGACCGGCATCTCGGGCCAGGCGCTCGCCGGGCGCGCGCAGAGTCAAGCGCAGAAGTTCGGGGCGCGGCTCGCGATTGCCCGTACAGCCACGGGCATCGACTGCACGGCACACCCCTATCGGATCAAGCTCGGGCAGGAATCGGTCTGCGCGCGCAGCATCGTCGTGGCCTCCGGGGCGCGCTACCGCAAGCTGCGCCTGGAGAACTACGCGCGCTTTGAGGGCCAGGGCATTCACTATGCGGCGACCGCGATGGAGGCTCACCTGTGCGAGGGACAGGAGGTGGTGATCGTGGGCGGGGGCAACTCGGCAGGTCAGGCGGCGATGTTTCTCGCGCGCACCGTGCAACACGTCTACATCATCGTGCGTGGGGCGGGGCTTGCGGCCACGATGTCCGACTACCTGGTGCGAAGAATCGAGAGCTCACCGCGGATCAGTGTCCACCCCTACAGCGAGATCACCGGGCTCGACGGTGAGCGCTCGCTGCAGCAGGTGAGCTGGACCGATCGAAAAAACGGGACCACACAAGCCCACCAGATTGGCAATCTGTTCGTCATGATCGGCGCGGAGCCGAACACCGAATGGCTCGAGGGATGCCTGGCGCTCGACCCCAAGGGTTTCGTCTGTACGGGTGTGGGCGAGGACGGGCGGCGGCTCGCGTCTCCCTTCGCGACCAATCTACCGGGCATTTTCGCGGTTGGGGATGTGCGATCCGGCTCGGTCAAGCGCGTGGCCTCCGGTGTGGGCGAGGGGTCGGTCGTCGTGCAGGCCATTCACCAGTTCCTGAACCCGGGCCCGGTCTGAGGCGCAATCGGCTCGAGCCTTCCCGCCCGAGGAGCTCATCGCGCACGTCGGTGATCGCGCGTGCGCGCGTCGGCCTTGCATGAAATGTAGTCATGCCTCGAGTCAGAAAAATTCGTTGTTCAAGATCGCAGGAACTCTCTATGTTTGCTCTGGCCCTCGGCCCTCGCACCGCAACGCAGCATCCCCTCGCTGTAACCGGACGAGCGGCCGGGGGCCTTTCGATTCTCGCTCGAGCCTCGAGCGGGCACGCTCAAGAGGCCTCCTGCCGCCCACCTTTGCGCCGCCACAGCCGAAACACCCCGATCGTGAGCAGCGGTACGACGTACACGAGCAGGAACACCGCAGCGAGGGCTCGATAGCCGCGCGCGATCAGCGTGACGAGGCCAAAGCGCTGCGCGAGAAACATGCACGTGGCGAGAATGACGAGCGCCATGCACAGGCGCACCCCGTGCGGGAGGGGCTCGCCGCGGCGCCGCCGCCACTCGGTCCCGATGCGCTCGTTGATCGAGTGAACCGACCCGGTGCCACTCTCGAGCAGTGCGCCGAAGATCATGAGCTGGAACAGGAGCCGGAAGAGCGGGAGATTCAGGCGCTGCAGGAGAAAGTCCGACGGCAGCGTCACGGCGCCGATCTGCGGGTAGTACGCCATCATGCAGGAGAAAAAGAGCAGCGCCGGAAGCATCGCCAGGGGACCCGCCAGAAGGCCTGCAACCACGGCGTCGCGATCGCTGCTCAAGTGGCGCAGCACCGGCAGGATGGTGATGGCACCGACGATGTTGTAGCTGGCATAGGTCACACCATCGAGCGCCCAGCCGTGCGCCGGCACATGAGCGGCGAAGCCGTGAGCAATGCGAGCGCCAAAGTGCGACAGCGCGAGCAGCAGAAAGAGCGCATACACGCCGTACAGAAGAAACGAGACCCAGGTGAAGACGCGCTCGACCGACGGATTACCGTACGCCGTCGCCAGGGCAATGGCGGCCACCAGCACGAGTGTGCCGACAAAGGTCGGCACTCCCAGAACTGCGGCGCCGATTGCCCCCGCCGCCGCGCCGAAGACGGCCAGCACCAGCACCACGAACAGCAGATAGGAGATCTCGAATACGATCCAGAGCGGACCCAGCAGCGCGCGCACGAACGTGAGGTAATCCCATGCGGCGTTGGCGCGCGCGAAGCGAAACGTCGTCAGGCAGACGACACTCCAGATGACGGTCGCGAGGGCCATCGCGGCAATGCCTCCCCACGGGCCCGCCGGCAGGAAGAACTCGGCGAGCTCGCGCCCTGTCGCGTAGCCACCCCCGATGACCACCGCTTTGAAAGCAAGGCCCGGGAGCAGCAGCCGACGGAACCAGGAGGGCACGGCGTCAGGGTGCGCGGATGCGGCAGACGCCTCAGGGAGTTCGTCCGCGAGTGCCGCCCCATACGGCCTCGTCGCACCAGATCATGCCGTCGCGATAGGCGACCGCCGGCTGCCGATCCCCTGCCAGGAAGATGGGACCATCCAGATCGACGACGTCGCACAGCTGGCCGACCAGGTATGCCGGCGCCATCGCGAGGCTCGAGCCCATCATGTTGCCGACCATCACCTCGAGTCCCAGGCGGCGCGCCTCGTAGGCCATCGCCAGAGCCTCGGTGAGGCCTCCGGACTTGTCCAGCTTGATGTTCACCGTGTCGAAGCGCCCCACGAGGCCTGCAATATCGCGCAGGCTCAGTGCGCTTTCGTCGGCCGCAATCGGGATCGGCGACCCGAGGCCCTCGAGGTCGGCCTCGCGACCGCGCGCGAGCGGTTGCTCGAGCAGCTCGACGCGTGCGCCGATCAGCACATCGAGTAGGCCGGGCAGGCGATCTGTGGTGTAGGCCTGGTTGGCATCCACGCCCAACCAAACATCGGGTCGCGCGGCACGTATGGCCGTGACCCGCGCCCGATCCAGATCGGGCTCACCGGTCAGCTTCACCTTCAAGGCACGCGCGTGCGCGAAGCGGCGGGCGCCGGCGACCATCACTTCGGGCTGGTCGGCACCCAGCGTGAATGTCGTCACGAGCGGACGGGGCTCCTCGAGCCCGGCGAGCGCCCAGACCGGCTTGCCGGCGCGCTGCGCGTCGAGCTCCCACAATGCGCAGTCGACCGCGTTGCGGGCCCCCCCGGGTGGCAGGAGTGCTTGCAGGGTCGCGCGATCGATCCCGCGCTCGATCGAGGCGCGCTGCGCCTCGATGGCCGCCACCATCCGCGGCACGTTATCGTCCAGATAGAAGACGCCCGAGGCCTCGCCGCGGCCGCGGAAGCCGCCCTGCTCGAGCGTGACGACGACGGCGTCCTGGTGCTCGAAGACGAAGCCCGCGATGCGAAACGGCGCGGAGAATGGCAGCTTCTCCACGGCGACCGTCAGGCGCAGCGCGGCCATCAGTAGCTCGTCCCCAGGTGAAAGAGCTTGAACACCCAGGCCACCCACACGATGCCCAGCGCCGAGAGCGTGAGCACGATGCTCCAGAGCCGCGCGGGCCAGCGCCGCGCCCCGCGCCACACCACGATGAGATTCCACAGGATGAGCGCCAGTCCTCCCCAGAAGGCGGCCAGCCCGAGGATCTGCGCGAGCCACAGCAGCGGATCGAGACGTCCCCCAAGCGCGCCGGTGTCCTGCAGGATCATGGCGAGGATGAGTCCCCACAAGGACAGCCCGAGAACCATTGCGACCGCGGCGATCTTGCTCAGACGGTAGGCGCGCAGGGAGGGCCCATCGAGCATCAGGCGCGCACCGTAGCTGCGGCGCACGATCGCCGTGACGGGCCAGAAGAGCGCAGTGAGCAGCAGCGCTGCAAAGCCGGCGATCGTGAGCGGCAAGAGCCACGCACTGTTGGCATACCACGGCGCGCGGTCGAAGACGATGAATGGCGAGAACTCATCGAAGCTGAAGCGCACGGGCCTGCCGTCGGCAAGCTTTGCGGCCGCACGATCGTGACTGCCGGTGTCCTGCCACACGAAGCGTGCCACCTCCACCCAGTGGCGCGGCTTGCCGTTCAGGCCGGTGAAGGGCAGCTGCAGATCCCCCTTGCCGTCGACGCCGACCTTCGCATCCCCGAGCAGGTTGAGCACGGCGAGGAAGTTCGACTGGACACTGCGAGAGTTCACCCAGGTGCCACTCATGAGCGCGGCATCGTGGCGCGCCGTGCGCGCATCCACTTGCGCAACGACCGGAGCGGGAACGGCGGCCGGGAAGTAGCGGTCTGCAAAATCCTGGAAGAGCGCCCACCGCAGACCCTGCACGGCCTCATCCTTGCCCATGCTGTTGAAGGAAACGTACAGGCCGACGTGCTCCTTCAGGAAGAGGTGGAGCGAGGTGTGGAACCAGTCCGTGTCGCCGAGGTGCCCGATCACTTCGCGCCCGTTGATGTTGGTCTCGAAGAAGCCGAGCTCCATCCGATTGAGCGGGGGCAGGAAGGTCACCGCGCTATCGTGCATCATCTGCGCGGTGGCGGCACTCAAGATGCGCTGGCCGTGATATTCCCCATCCTGCAGGTGGGCGATCATGAAGCGCGCCATGTCGTCGGCCGTGGATGAGAGTGCGCCGGCTGGGGCGGGGCCGATGAACTCGAACGGGTGCGCCTCGCCGGAGGCCACCGCGTAGCCCTTCGACATGAGCGGTGCAAGCGCTGGCGGCAGGGGCTGGCGGAACGATGAGTGCTCCATGTCAAGCGGAGCGAGGATGTGCCGCTCGATGTACTCATCGAAGGGCTCGTGCGAGATGCGCTGCACGATGTAGCCGGCGAGCGATGCGCCATAGTTCGAATAGGCCGGGGTGGTCCCTGCAGCGAAGATGCGCTCCGGTATGCCTGACTTGAGCAGCATGTCGAAGCTCGGCAGATCGTTCTTCGCCGAGATGATGCCCTTGGCATGCTCCTCGAAGCCCGCCGTGTGCTGCATGAGGTTGCGCATCGTGATCGGCTTGCCGGCGTGCTCGGGGAGCTTGAAGTCCAGGTACCGATTGACATCGGCATCCAGATCGATCTTGCCCTGCTCGACGAGCTGCATCACGGCCGTCCAGGTCAGCAGCTTCGACACCGAGCCCGGCCGAAACAACGTCAGCTTCGGATCGACCGGGGTGCGCTGGGCCACGTCCGAAAATCCGTAGCCGCGCTCGGTGAGGATCTCCCCATCCTTGACGATCGCGACCACGGCCCCGGCGATATCGTCGGACTTGAGCGCGTAGGGGAAGTACCCATCGAGCCAGGCATTCGCATCGGAGGCGGTGAGGGGCACACCGTTCGGCGGGACGGGCGCGGCTTCCTGAGCGGATGCCGGTGCGGCCACCGTGACACTCGCGAGCATCGTGCCCACGACGCCCACGATCAGCGCCGTGCCCGCAGCGCGCGCGCGTCGGAGCAAGCCCCGCCTGCCTTGTGTATTCACGTTGACACCCCTCCTCATCGATGAGCTAGCCGAGGCATGCATCCACCAATCGCTCGAATTCGGGTCCGCCGCGCATCGGATCGGCCACGGGGAGCGCGAGCTGGCGCGACTCGCGTGCGAGCAGCTCGTGGGCATGGCTCGGGGTGAGCCGTCCGGTATTCAGGCAGACCCCCGCACATCGAATCCCCGCATTCGTGCGGCGACCCAGCCGCAGCGTGAGGTCGATGGTCTCCGGAACGCTCGGGAGCGCATACCCGGGGAGCCCCAGGACGTGCTCGCGCCCCGGCTCGTCACACACCACGAACACATCGGGCTGGCTGCCGTGGAGCAACCCCAGGGAGACGGCTGCGTAGGCCGGATGAAACAGTGAGCCTTGGCCCTCGATCACGTCCCAGTGATCCGCCGGGGCGTCCGGGGAGAGCAGCTCCGCCGCCCCCGCCTCGAAGTCGGCAACCACCGCATCCATCGGGATGCCGCGACCGGCGATGAGAATCCCAGTCTGACCGGTCGCGCGGAAATCCACCGCATGCCCGCGCCGGGCAAATGCGCGCGCGAGCGCAAGCGCGGTGTACTTCTTGCCGAGTGCGCAGTCGGTGCCGACGGTGAGCAGGCGCTTGCCCGAGCGCTTCCGGCCGGTGGCAATCGGAATGTCGGGCGGGGGGATGCGCACATCGATGAGCCTGCGGCCACAGCGGGCGGCCGCGGCGGCAAGCGCGGGCACCTCGTGCAGCTTCGCATGCAGTCCGCTCACGATGTCGAGCCCTGCCTCGAGTGCCTCGACGAGCAGGGGAATCCAGGCCGCGGCGATGACACCGCCGACGTTGGCGATGCCGATGACCAGACCACGCGCTCCTCGAGCGTGCGCTTGCTCAGGCGTCAGGCGGGGTAGCCCCGTCGATATCGTGGCGGCCTTGCTGGCCCACTCGCCCACGCAGCGCTCCGGGATCCAATCGCGCAGGCCGAACGCGGTCTTGGCGAACGCGGGCTCGGTGATGTCGCCGAGGAAGAGCAGATACGGCTGCGGCAACTCGATCAACGGTGAGCCGCTCCGGCATCGGGTGACTGAAGGTACCGCCCGAAATAGCGGTCGGCGGCCTGGAAGAACCTCACCCAGGAGCCGTAGCGCGACAGGTCGTGAATCTCATTGGGCAGGATCATCTCCTCGTGGTCGATATGGCGCGACCTGAGCGCCTCGATCAGATCCACGGACTGGGCGAAGGGAACGTCACGATCATCGTCGGAGTGCACCACGAGCACCGGGGATCTCCAGGCGTTGATCGTGGCGATGGGCGAGGACTGCTCCGCCAGGCGCGCGGCCTCGGCGTTCGGTGGGGCGAGTCCCCAAGCCGTGAGAGCGGTCGCCCAGTTGTAGATCCCCGCATAGTCCACACCCACTGCGATGTCGGCCGAGGCGCGCGCGAGACCCAGCGCCGCCATGAGGCCGCCATAGCTTCCGCCCCAGATTCCGATCCGCCGCGCATCCACGTCCGGTCGCTCTTTCAAGAATGCGACGGCACCAAAAAGGTCGTTGAGCTCACTGGCGCCACCGGGCCCGAAGCCGGAGGCCTCGCGGAAGTCGAGTCCATAGCCCGTGCCGCCGCGATAGCTGACCGACAGCACGACGTAGCCTTCGGAGACGAAGTACTGATTGGCGGCATACATGAAGCTGTATGCATCCATCGGGTGAAATCCGAGGAGCATTTGCCGCTGCGGGCCGCCGTGAAAGAAAAGCAGCGCCGGATGCTTCTCCGAGCTTGCGCGCTGCCGCGGCAGGAAGAGCTGGCCGCGCCCCAGGTGCCCATCTCGCGCCGGGAAGGCGACGCTCTGGGGCATGACGAGCGCAGCCTCGGGGAAGGACGCCGCAAGACTCTGGGGTGCGAGTGGCTGCCAGCGCTTGCCGGCGAGGATGACGGGCTGGAGCGGCCGAGTGGCATCGCTCTGCAGGGCATAGAGTGTGCCGTCGGCACTCATCTGCGGGGAGTCCTCGATCGCGGAATCCCGGCCGACGCGCAGTGGAACCCCGCCGTCGAGATCGATGGACCAAACGTGGCGTCGGTCCGGATCCTCCTGATTCGAGGAAAACGCGATCTGCGAGCGATCCGGGCTCAATGCGAGGTGTGCGATCTCGAAGGCTCCCGAGGTGAGCCGCAGCGCCTGGCCGCCGCTTGCCGGAACGGCATAGAGCTGCAGCCACCCGGTTCTCTCCCACGGAAACACCAGCCGGTCATGGCGAGCCCAGAGAAGATTCTGGTCCGACTCCGTGGGATGAAAGACGCTTCCGACGCCCACGTCGGCCATCCAGACGCGCTGCGCGGCGCCCGTTCGCGCATCGGCGACCCAGATCGACCACGGCTCCCCCGTGCGATGCGCGACGAAGGCGGCGGTGGCCTCCGTGGGCACGCGAATGAAGGCGATCTGCGAGCCCGAGGGGGAGAAGGCCGGCGAGCTGTCCTGATCGATGCTCGGGCTCAACCATGTGATCCGCCGCGACTGAAAGTCGTAGACGCCGATGAGGCTGTGAGCGGACCGATTGCTGACGAACGCGAGCCGCTGTCCGTCCGGGGAGAAAGTGGCAAAACTGACCTGGCCTTCGTCGACGAGCAGCGTCTGCGGATCGCTCGCACCGCTCGTCGGGTAGGACCAGATCTGTCCGCCGTCGAGGAAGACGAGCCGGGTGGCATCCGGCGAGAACACCGCCGAGTGTCCGCTGCGTAGCCTGCGCGCCCGCCCATCGCTCGGAACGATCCAGATCTCCCGTGGCCTGGGCGCCTCGTAGGAGCTGTCCGTATTTGCAGGACGATCATCATCGAGCGACTGTCCGCGGGTGAACGCGAGCAGCCGCGCATCGGCAGACCAAGCAAGCTCGCCGATGTTGAAGCCGTCATCGCCGGTGAACATCGTCAGGGGGCGGCCCTTCATCTGGTGAGCCGCATCGGCCACCCAGACATTGCGGCAGCCGCGATCGTCGAACACCCATGCGACGGCCTTCGCGCGGCTCGCGGCGATCAGGGAGGAGGGAAACGGCGCCTGTAGCACCTGTTCGAGCGAGAAGGCTGGCGGATGCGCTGAGGCAGGTGGTCCGTGCACCTGCAACGCGGCTGCGCCTACCGCAAGCGCCGCCAGCCGCGGTGTTCTGCGGGCCAAGAGCGAACCGCGATCCGCGGCTGAAGATGCGTGCATCAGAATCGAACCGTGAGCGTCGCTCCGACCGTACGCGGCTGCACCAGGCCGATCAAGCCGCCAAGGTCGGGCGTTCCTGAGTTGACATAGTAGGTGATCCCGCGCACGTCTCCGACATTCTTGCAGTAGAGGCTGAATATCCAGTTCGGGTTCTGCAGGCCCGCGCGCAGGTTCAGGCTACCGTATCCGCCCAGCTCGGCCTGCGGAGTCGGCAGGGTGAACCCTGGGCTCACCGAGAAGTCGCTCATGCGCGATCCGATGTAGCTCCAGGTCGCTCCGGCGAGTGCATCGAAGCTGCCGAACGCGTGCCATTGATAAGACCCATCGAGGGAGGTGCTCCACTTGGGTGCGTAGGGCAGGCTGTCTCCGGTGTTGCCCCCCGCCGCAGGTGCCGGTGAGGTGAGGTATGCGTCCACGTACGCACCGGTGAGCGAGAAGGTGAGACCGCCGAGGGGAGTGAGGCCGAACGTCCACTCGATCCCCTTGCTGCGTGCGGTGCCGCCGTTCGCGTCGATGCCGAAACCCCCGATGTCCTCCAGCAGCTGGATCTTGTGCCAGTCGATCAGAAACCCCGCCACATCGAGCGAGAGACGGTTGTCGAGCAGGCTCGTGCGAGTGCCCACCTCATAGTTCACCGTCGTGTCCGACTGGTATTGAGTCGGAACGCTCGCCGGCGCTCCAGGCGGCAGCGGATTCGGTCCACCCGGGCGATAGCCGGTCGCGACGCGCCCGTAAAGCATGGTCTCGTTGCTGAGATGCCAGCGAGGCGCGACCGAATAGGTGAAATCGGTACCGGTGGAGCTGCCGGGAAGGTTTTCAGACGGGGACACGAGCAACCCGCCGAGCGTCTCATCGGCAGATTGCTTGTTCTCGGACCAGCGCCCGCCGAAGGCCAAGTCGAACTGCGGCAGGATGTGATAGTCGAGCTGGCCGAAGCCGGCCCACTCGCGGTACAGCGCATCGAGTCCGACGAGCTCCAGCGCCGGCAGGGTCGTGAAGATCGCGTCCGGCACCGAGAAGGTCGGCAACGCCTGCTGCAGGCTCGAGGACTCGTGCGTGTAGAAGAAGCCGACTTGCCACTCGAGCAACTGTGCGGAGGATGACGCGAGCCTCACCTCCTCGGTCCACTTCTTCATCCCCAGTGAGTTGACCTCGGCAACGCCGGTTGGAACACCCGTGACGCTCTCCGCAATGTCCCCGATGGTGATGCCGCCGGGCGCGAGCACCATGGAGGTTGCATCGCTGAAGAGGTTCTGATCCGTCGTTCCGTAGCTGGTGATGGAGGTCGCCGTGGCCCAGCCCACATCCCAGTTGAGCTCGGCGCTGTAGAGCCGGTAGATGAAGGAGCCAGGCTCGTTGATGAAGCGGTCCTGATCGTACGGGCCGTGCGTTGGTTCGAGCTGATCGGGCGGTGGAGTGAGCGGTGTCAGCACGGCACCGACGGCATCGACATAGGGCGTCCCATCGGTGTGCAGCGTCTGCCCGAAGGCGTTGAGCCGGATCGAGAATCTCTCCGAGGGCTTGAACAGGAACGACGCGCGCACGCCGGTACGATAGCCGCGGTTGACATCGTGCTCGTCGAGCTGCGGATCATCGATGAAGCCGGGGAGCCTCGTGTCGAAAGCGCTGACCCGAAACGCGGCGACGCTCGCAAGCGGCACATTCACCATTGCCTTGACGGAGGCCCCATCCCCGCCATGGTCCACGTCCTCGTCCCCGACCTGCAGTGCGCCTGCGTACTCGGTGGGATCGGGGGGGTTGCTCACATACTTGAGCAATCCGCCTTCGGCGCCTGCTCCGTAGAGCGTGCCCTGCGGTCCGCGCAGGACCTCCACACGCTGCAGGTCCCAGGTGTCGAAGTCGCCCGCATTGATCGCGCCATTTGCGAGCGCGTTGCTCGAGCCGAACGGAGTGTCATCGAGGTAGGTGGTGACCGTGGATCCCACCCCGCCGACGTTCTCGCCACGCAGGGTCAGACGGTCCTCGCCCGGGGCGATCAGCTCCACCGACAGGCCCGGCACCTTGGACTCGAGGTCGGCGAAATCGACGATCTGCTCCGAGGAGAGCTCCTCGGAGGTGATCGCAGAGATGCCCATCGGCACATCGTGCAGCTTCTCCTCGCGCTTCTGCGCGGTGACGACCACCTCTTGTACCTGCGAGGTGCTCGATGCGTTCTGCGGCGCATCGTCGGCGTGCGCCAGCGGTGCGGCCGCCAGCGAAAGTCCGAGCACGAGCGCAAGGCAGGATGGAGCGCGTGGCGACCTGTGCATTTTCTTCTCCCCGGACGGGGTGTCGGCCCCCAATGTTCTCCAGTATGACAACAATTTTTCAGATTTAGCAAATTGCCTGTGAGGGGTGCCGGCGCGGTACGATGAGACAACACGGCGCGCCCCGGGGGTCGGCGCGCGGAGAGAGGAGTCGATGAGCGATCAGGCCAGGCGCGCTACTTCGCTCGCACGTCCGGGCGCGGCGCTCAAGGCACTGCGCCGCAAGCACGGCTGGACGCTCGCCGAGATCGCACGGCGCACCGGGCTGCCGATCTCGACGCTCTCGAAGATCGAGAACGACAAGATGTCCTTGAACTATGACAAGCTCGTGCGCATCAGCACGGGCTTGCAGGTGGATATCTCAGCGCTCTTCAGCGGCGATGCCGGCGTGGGCGCGGTGAACGGCGCCGGAGGACGGCGCAGCATCGCGCGAGCCGGTGAGGGCAAGGCGATCAAGACGCCGAACTACGGGCACCTGTATCCCGCCTGGGATCTGCTCAACAAGAGCCTCATTCCGATCGTCGCGGAGCTGCGCGCCCGCACCATCGAGGAGTTCGGCGAGCTCATCCGGCATCCGGGCGAGGAGTACGCCTTCGTGCTCGAGGGCGAGGTCGATTTCTACACCAGTCTGTACGCGCCCGTACGGCTCAAGGCAGGCGATTCGATCTACTTCGACAGTGACATGGGACATGCTTACATCGCCGCAAGCGAGGGGCCGTGCCGCGTGCTGTCGGTCTGCCTCGCGCCGGACAAGCGCCGGCCGCTCATGACGGCCGGTGGAGGCGCTCTGGAGCACGCCCGACGGATGGGCGTGCCGGCGGGCGCGAGCGTGCCATCGCGTGCGCAGGAGCCCCGCATGCGGGCGGAGCCGGCCGCGAAGGCTGCCTCGGCTCGACGCAGGAGCCGCCGCGGCTGAGCGACCGCGCGCGGGGAGCGAGCCTCAGGATTGCCAGGGCAGCGGCGGGTAGATCTGAAAGTCGGAGGGCACCCCCAGCTCCTTCAGACGCTTCTGCCATGCGGCGGCATCCAGACCCGACTCGAGCTTGCCGGAGGTGGTGTCGAGAACGAAATACCGCGTGTCCGCGCTCCCGGTGAACGCCAGATCCGAGTACAGGCGGGCGGATGCGGGAGCCGGCCCCTCGGCCCCGGCGACGATATAGCCGGACACGGCATAGGCGGCAACCGGATCCTCGAGGATGCGACCTCCGCTGCGCTTGACGATCTCGGACTGGTTGCTCTTGTCCGGCTCCAGGTAGTAGCCGTTCGGCAGCACGACCACGGGACCGGTCGGCACCGTGGCGCACGAGGCGCTGCCAAGCGTGATGAGAGTGGCCAATATGAGGGGCAAAAGCCTCAGAGAATCTCGTGGCTGCATACTCGGGAACACTCGCTTTGCATGTGTGATCGCAACCGGTTGTGACTCAGCGCCGCTGCGCGGCGACGTACCTCTTCAGCGCCTGATCCAAACGCGTTTGCCAGCCCCGGCCGGAGGCCCGGAAGAACGCGAGCACCTCGTTCGAGATGCGCACGGTCGTCTGGGTCTTGTGTCCCGAGCCGGGCGGTCGGCCGCGGCGTGCACGATTTCTGGCGGCTCTTGGCTTGCGCATCGGCGCTTCCTCGGCCACACGCGCACTGCTGCGGCGTGGCATTCAAACAGTGCGCCGGTGCGATCCGGCGCGCTCCATTAAGTGTAACTACGTTTATTTTTACATACAAGTGTAAGCACTTGTGACCAATCGCATGCGTGGGCACACGCCCCACACGCCCGAGCGTCAACCGCGGCGGATGTCGCACGCTTTGAGGATCGTGATGACAGATTTCGGGAACGAAGAGCGTTGCGAGTCTGTCAACATGCGTACATCATTGCACTCAAGACAGCGCTTGATTGACGCAACAATCCGTAACACTTTGAGTCACTTTCAAACAGGAACCCCTCATGAAATTCAACACTCGATATGCGGTATTGGCCGCGACCCTGGCAAGCGTTGGCTTGGGGACCGTGGTCGCGGCTCAGGAGTCGAGCTCGAGCTCCCCATCGAGCGGTGCACCGGCGGTGACGGCCCGACCACACTGGCGTCACATGCGCGGCGCGGGACCGGTGGGCATGCTGCTGCGCGCCTCGCACCAGCTGAACCTGAGCGCTGACCAGAAGCAGAGCATCAAGACGCTGCTGATGCAAGCGCGCAGCGCGCATCGCGCGGCTGTGGCCACGACGCCCGACATGACCGTGCTCGGCAATCCGGGCGATGCCAACTACGCAACCGCGGTGCAGGGCCTCGAGAGCCGCGCCTCCAGCCGAATTCAGGAGCAGAGCGAGCTTGCGAGCAGCATCTACAACGTGCTCACACCGGAGCAGAAGCAGCAGCTGCCCACGGTTCTTGCGAACCTCAAGGCGCGAGCGCAGGCGCGCCGTGCGGCCTGGCAGGCGCAGCATGCGGGGACGGTGAGCACCCCGGCAAACTAGCCGACAAGCGCCCCCAGCACGGCACCGCACCTTTCCTCCGGCCCACTCCCCGCCCGGGAAGGAGCGCGGTGCCGTCGCTTCGCGCTGCGCTCCCGGGCATTCGCGCCCGTTGTATGCTTCCCGCATCGCTTTGCGGGAGGGGCCATGGCGCGACGGGACGAGTCTTCTGCGGGAGGGGGGCACACCGGGCGAGAGCCGGCCGCGGGCGCGCGCCGGGGCGCTGAGGTTCTTGCGCGCCTGAGACAGCGGCCGCCGGCTTTGTGGTATGGCGGCCAGCCGGTGCGCGATGCCACGACGCATCCGGCCTTCGCACGAGGCGTGCACACCCTCGCGGGGCTGTATGACCTGCAGTGGCAACGGCCCGAAACTTCCCTCTACGACTCACCGACGAGCGGGCACAAGGTCTCCCGCTCGTTCATGATGCCGAAGACGCACGCGGACCTCAGCAGCATCAGCGCGGCGATGAAGATCTGGGAGGATGCGACGCATGGCATGATGGGTCGCGTTCCGAGCTACCTCAACCGCGCCATGACCGGCTATGCGGCGGGCGCCGCCTTTCTCGCCGAGGCCGACCCGCGCTTTGGCGCCAACGCGGTTCGCTACTACGAGTACCTGCGCGAGCACGACCTGTGCTTGACGCACACGCTCATCCCACCGCAGGCGAACCGAGCGGTGAGCTCCGCGAAGCAGGCCGATCCATTCCTCACGGCGCGCGTGAAGGAGGAGACCGATGCGGGCATCGTCATCCGCGGCTGCCGCATGCTCGCGACGCTGCCGATCTCCGATGAGATCATGGTATTCCCCTCGACGCTGCTCAAAAGTCCCGAGGAGGATGCCCCCTACGCCTTCGGCCTCGCCATCCCGAACGACACGCCGGGATTGAGGTTCATCTGCCGCGAGAGCGTCGATTACGGGCGCTCACACTTCGATCACCCCCTGGGATCGCGGTTCGAGGAGATGGACGCGGTGGTCGTGTTCGATGATGTGCAAGTGCCGTGGGAGAATGTGTTCCTGTACCGGGACATCGCCCATTGCAATCAAGCCTACGCGCGCACGGGCGCGATCGTGCACATGACCCATCAGGTCGTCGTGAAGAACATTGCGAAGACCGAGTTCGTGCTGGGACTCGCCTCGCTGCTCGTCAGCACGATCGGAGCGGAGGGGTTCCAGCATATCCAGGAGAAGCTGGCCGAGATCTGGGTCAGCCTCGAGACGATGCGGGCTTTCCTGCGCGCCTCGGAGGCCGATGCGGCGCTCGATGAGTGGGGCGTGATGCGGCCCGCCTGGAACCCCCTGGATGCCGCTCGCAATCTCTATCCACGGCTGTATCCGCGAATGGTGGAGATCATTCAGCAGATCGGGGCCAGCGGGCTGGTCGCGATGCCGACCGGGCAGGACCTCACGGGCCCACTCGCCGAGGACATCAAGAAGTATTATCAGGCGGCGCGGGCCGAGGCTTTCGATCGGATTCCGCTCTTTCGGCTGGCCTGGGATGTGGCCCTGTCGGCCTTCGGCGCGCGCCAGGTGCTCTACGAGCGATTCTTCTTCGGCGACCCGGTGCGCATGGCAGGAGCACTCGTTGCCGGGCACCACGCGCAGATCCAGCAGTACGCCGATCAGGTACGCGAGTTCGTCAAGCTCGGCAAGGACGAGGCTCTGTCAAGCGCTGAGTCCTGAGCGGCGATGCTTGCCGCACCACCGACGATAGCCACTGCTCGGCTGAGCCTGCGGCCGCCCACGCGCGGCGATGTCGCGGCGATCTTCACGTACGCGGGTGATCCCGAGGCCACGAGGTTCATGAGCTGGCCGATGCACGGCGGACTCGATGACACGGCGCGCTTCGTCGAGTTGGCGCTCGCGCACTGGCAGCAGCACGGCATCGGGGTTTACCTCATCGAGCTTGCGGGCACGGTCATTGGATCGACCGGCCTGGACCTGCAAGGGCACGGGGGCGCCACCACCGGGTACATCCTGGCGCGCCATGCCTGGGGGTGCGGCTACGCCACGGAGGCCTGCCGGGCGATGATTCGGCTCGGGCGCACGCTCGGATACGCGCGGATCGAAGCGCACTGTCACGTTTGTCACGCCGCCTCGGCCCGCGTGCTCGAGAAGTCCGGGATGCGCTTGGAGGCCATACTCGAGCGGCAGATCGTGTTTCCCAATCTCTGCGAGGCGCCCCAGGATGTCCGCTGCTACGCCTGGATGCGGCCCCCCTCGTCGAAAGGAATCTCGGATGGTACTGTCTCCAGCGACAAGAACATCGACGAGGGGTTGCCGTGACGACAGATAAGCGCGTCCTGGGCGTGGGCTTGCTGCTCATTGCCGTGATCATGGCCAGCTGCGCGGTACGCCAGAGCTCCCAAGCGCCATCCTCCGCGCGAGCGAGCCCGGCTCAAGCTGAGCCGGCGAACGTCACGGCCGAACGGCTGGACAATGCTGCCCGGGAGCCGGGCGAGTGGATGACCTACGGAGGCACGTACTCGGAGCAGCGCTACAGCAGGCTCACCCAGATCGACGCGAGCAACGTGGCGAGACTGGGCCTCACGTGGTTCGCGGACTACGAGACGAACCAGAACCAGTACGGCTCACCGCTCTATATCGACGGTGTCATCTACGTCTCGACGGCGCGCAACGTCGTCTACGCCTTCGATGCGCGCACCGGCAAGCAGCTCTGGAAATACAATCCGATGATCCGGGGCGAGCGGCTGCGCTACAACCTGGGTCTCGTCAATCGCGGCATCGCAGCGTGGCACGGCAAGATCTTCATGGGCACGCTCGATGCGCGGCTGGTCGCGATCGATGCCAGGACCGGCAAGGAAGTCTGGTCGACCGACACGGTTCCGCGGAGCCTTGGCCTGGGGGACATGACGAATCGGTACTCGATCACCATGGCCCCGCGCGTGGCGAAGGGGAAGGTCTTCATCGGAGCCTCGGGAGGCGAGTACGGCGTGCGCGGCTTCATCGCTGCGTACGACGCGGACACGGGCAACGAGGTGTGGCGCTTCTGGACGGTGCCCGGAGATCCCTCGAAGGGCTTCGAGAACAAGGCGCTCGAGAGGGCCGCCAAGACCTGGAGCGGACAGTGGTGGAAGTTCGGCGGCGGCGGTACGGTGTGGGATGGGGTGATCTACGATCCGGTCACCGATCTGCTGTACGTCGGTACCGGCAATGCAACGCCGTGGAATGCGCGCGTCCGCGAGCCGCGCCGCGACGATGATCTCTACACCGCTTGCATCCTCGCGCTGAATCCCGACACCGGCCAGTACGTCTGGCACTACCAGGAGACCCCAGCCGATACCTGGGACTACGATGCGGTCAGTCCCATGATGACTGCAGACCTCACGATCGGTGGGGTGAAGAGACACGTCATCCTGCAGCCTTCGAAGAACGGCTTCTTCTATGTGCTCGAGGCGGCCACCGGCAAGCTGCTCAGTGCCGATGCATTCACCGAGGTGAACTGGGCCACGGGCGTGGACATGAAGACCGGCCGTCCCATGGTCGTGCCGGCGGCGCGCTACGAGAAGGCTCCATGGGATCTGGCGCCCGGTGTGCAGGGTGGGCACAGCTGGCATCCGAATGCCTTCAGCCCGCAGACCGGTCTGGTGTACATCCCGGCCTGGGAGGCGTATTTCACGCTGGCGGGGCTGCCACCCGGTCGAAGAATGGCACTGGCTCCCGGCGGATTCACGCTCGGGATCGACATGGGTGCTCGCATCCAGCCCGGTACGCTCAAGCCATACGACCGCCAGGGAGTCAGCGGCCGACTCAAGGCCTGGGATCCGGTAACACGCAAGGTCGTGTGGGAGGGCGATGCGTTCTCCGGCGGCCTCCCTACCAGCGGTGTGCTGGCCACGGCGGGCAACCTGGTCTTCATGGGCAACGGCGTCGGCAAGGTGCTCACTGCGTACGATGCGAAGAACGGCACGAAGCTCTGGAGCTTCGATGCAAAGACTGCGGTGTTCGCCGCGCCCATCACGTACCGTCTCGATGGCGTGCAGTACATTGCAGCCAGCGTGGGTGGTGCCGCCCAGGGCGGCTACTTCGCGCCGACCCATGCACGCATGCTCGTGTTTGCACTCGATGGCAAGGCCGTGCTGCCCGAGCCCCAGCCCTACACGCCTCCGAAGCTCGATCCGCCGCCGTCGACGGCCGCCGCGGACGTGATCGCGCACGGGGGTGATCTGTATTCGAGGAATTGCTCGGTCTGCCATGGCCTCGATGGCTTTCAGGCGCGCACGAGCTTTCCCAACCTCACCGTCACACCGCTCCTGTGGACGCAGACCGGCTTCGATGCGGTGGTGCTGCAGGGTGCCAGGGCCGACAAGGGCATGGGCTCTTTTGCCCAGGACCTCACGCCCACGGACGCCGTTGCGATTCGCGCCTACCTCATCTCGCGCGCCCATTTTCTGAAGGAGCACCCGCAGGCGATGCGGCCCTTCGGGGCGCCCCCGCAGAATGGGCACTCCCAGAACTAGCCACTACCGCACCCCGCGCGGTGTCCTCGGGGAGTTCGTGGAGCTGCTCTGGCTCTACGACGGGTACGTGCAGCCTCATGCGCAGGAGAGGCTGCTGCCGATGCCCACGACCGAGCTCGTGATCGACCTTCGCAGCGGCACGCGCGCCTCACAGGCCGCAACCGTTGCAGGACCGCATTCGGAGTACTGGTTGCTCGATACCGCCTCGGCTGCCTCCGTCATCGGCGTGCACTTCAGGCCGGGCGGAGCCTTTCCGTTCTTCGAATTCCCTGCGGGCGAGCTGCATAACGTGTGCATCTCGCTGGATGCTCTGTGGGGCGCCAGGGCGCAGTTGCTGGTCGAGCAGGTGCTCGCGGCAGCGACGCCGGATGACAAGTTCGACGTTCTGGAGAAGGCGCTCCTGGGCACCGCGCGCACCTTGAGCCGCCATCGAGCCGTGAGCTTTGCGCTGCAAGCACTGTCGGATCCCCGGGAGGCTCGTCCCGTGGCTGCAGTGAGCGATGCGATCGGACTGTCACAGCGCAGATTCCTCGAGCGGTTCCGCAACGAGGTGGGCATGACACCCAAGCTCTTTTCACGGGTACAGCGCTTTCAGGCGGTAGTCGGGGCCGTGCATGCACTGCACGAGGTCGACTGGGCGGATGTGGCGACTCGGTGCGGATATTTCGACCAGGCGCACTTCATCCACGACTTCCGCGCGTTTTCGGGCTTCACCCCGACGGCTTACTTCGCATTGAAGAGCGAGCATCGCAACCACGTGCCGCTCCGCTGAGGGCTCACCACTTTCGTTCGCCAGCCGTCCGTTTTTTCCAATCATTCCCGGCGCAAATCCGGTGTCATTGCACCGGAGTCGAATCTGCCTCCTCCCAAGCAAAGAGCGATGCCATGAAAACTGCCAAGCCGGTACCCGAAGGCTATCAATCGTTGATTCCGTACTTCGCCGTGGCCGAGCCACAAGCGCTGCT
The DNA here is from genome assembly GCA_035524075.1 of Steroidobacteraceae bacterium. Classification (GTDB taxonomy): domain Bacteria; phylum Pseudomonadota; class Gammaproteobacteria; order Steroidobacterales; family Steroidobacteraceae; genus JASHUC01. The sequence goes on from DATKPP010000022.1 coordinate 65,934, forward strand.
CGAGTTCGTCAAGGTCGCATTCGAGGCCGAGGTGACCCTCGCCATGCGTGGCCCCGATGGAGCCATCCACCATGCCGAGGCGCGAATCGGCAACAGCGTGCTGATGGTGGGACGCAGTACCGTCAGCCGAACGAACATGCTTTATCTGTATGTTCCCGACGTGGATGCGGTGTACCGGCGCGCCATGGGGGCCCCGGGGGCGGGCAAGTCGCTGCGTGAGCCCACCGATGAGTGGTATGGAGACCGAAGTGCAGGCCTCGAGGACTCGCAGGGCAATCAGTGGTGGCTTGCCACCCACCTCGAGGACTTGTCGGAGGCGGAGCTGCAAGCGCGCATGCAGAGGGCGAGGGGATGAAGGCGTGCGATGTGAATGCCGTCCTGGCCACCATCTCTCAGGAGGAGATGGCGCTTGCTCGCGGGGATCCGTCCGACGCGCGATGGCGAGCACTCCTGGGCGGATCACCCAGAAAGTGCGGCGTGATCACATGCGATGCGTGTCCATGCAGACGTTCTCGGCGAGATCCATCCCAGGCAGTCTCTTGAGCACGAAGGTACTGGTCCAGGGCGCCGAGTAATAGTCCGGGTCCGTGAGGGTCACGGTGCCATCGATGCGGTTGCGACCCACGAGTGTGTACCGCTCCTCGACCTTGAGCTTCTCCCCGTGTGGCAGACCTGAGTAATCGAGCCATGTCAGATCGTTCAGTCCGATGGTGTCGATCACGAGCGTGTGGCCGTCGAGCCGCGCGATCGAGTAGCCGAGGTAATCCGGATCGGGATCCTCGGGAAGCATCTTGTCCCAGTAGATGATGCGGAACGTGTGATTCGCTTCGTGCACGAAATCGATGCTGCGCGTGGTCTGCAGGATGAGGAACGGGTAGGGCGCATACAGCAGCCGCGGCGTGCCGTGCATGAGGCAGCGGCTGACTGGATCGATCGTCTTGTTACCCGCCTTCAACGCGGCCTGGCGCTGCAGGTACAGAGCCTTTCCGGCGGCATTGAGCGGCGGCTCCTTGCCATCGGCCGTCAGCAGGTGGGTGATCTTGCGCGTCATGATCCACTTGCCGGTGAAGTTCGCGGTCCCCGGTGGCGGCTGCTCGAAGAGCGGCGCATCGGGCGCTGCCGCGAGCAAGGACGATGTGCCGACCATCACAGCGAGTGATGTCGCCAGCGCCAGCGATTTGAGGCGAGCGCGCCAGGTCTTCATGAGCAATCCTCGTAGCTCACTTCGCGACGGTGACACCGTTGACGGGCGCGTTACGGTTGTTCTCCTCACACGAATACTCCGCGATGCGGATGTCGCCGCGCCAGGGATACAGCCGCTGGGCCGTCCACGGCCGGGTGAAATGATCGGGATCCTCGATCCTGATGAGGTTGCGCAGCTCGACCCCGCCGTACTTGTTGGTGAACTTCGTGAATCGCTCGGTCACTTTCAGCTTCAGTCCGTGCGAGAGCGACTCCTCGTCGATCTGGGTGCGATCATTGAAGTGGTCGGTCACGATGACCAGCGTGTTGCCCTCCCAGTGACCCACGGAGTAGCCGAGGAAGGTCCGTGGCGTATCCGGCGGCGGTGGCCGGCCATCCATATGGATGAATCGCACGTTGTGCGCCACCTCGTGCAGGATCGTGATGAGCCCCGGTGAATAGACGAACTGGATGGGGTAGGGCGAGGCCATGAGCCGGGGAATTCCGTGCGGAAAGCACCGCGTCGGGGCATCCGCGATGGGTGTGCCCGCCTTCTCCATGTCGAGGTGGTGCTGGCGGCTGGCAGCTTCGGCAGGGGTGAGCGGTAAGAGCTTGGCCGACTCTGCAGGCGACATCGGCGTGGTGGTGACCGGACGGAAAGTCCGGTCATAGCCGCGGGTCCACCAGACGCCCGAGAAATCGCGCGGATCGCTCGGTGCGGGATTCTTGTTCCACTCCGCGGCCTGCTCGGCGTTGCGCTTCTCGCGCGCGGCGATCTGCTGGGGAGTGAGGTGGGCACCCGGCGGTGGCGGGGCCCCCTCCTGTGCGGTTGCAGCCGCGGCGATCAGCGTCCAGACAGCCGTAAGTCCCGCGACTCGCGTGGCAATGAGCGGCACAGCGTCTTCCCCCCTCTCCTGGAGAAATGCTACCGCGGCGCGCAGGCTGCCGAGGTGCCTGAGGGGCTAGGCCTCGTGCGACTCGCCAGTCTTGACCGATGCATTGAGCGCGCTGGCCAGGGCTGCATCCCCGCTCACCAGGTCACGCCAGGCAACCTCGTGTCCCTTGCGGTGGCCCTTGAGCGTGAGCTTCAGGCCCTCCGGAGCGATGGTGAGGACGTACGCGTGGCCGTCGATGGCCACCTCGCGCTTCAGAGGCTTTTCTAGCTTGGTCATCCCAATATGTTAGCGCACTCGGCCACGCCGGGGAGGCCCCCTCGAGGGAGGGGTTTCGCCGCGCCTGCTGCAATGCAACCAAAAGACCGATTCACCTAGACCGTCCGCGTGGCGATCGCGGGTGAGATTCTGGCCGCACGGCGGGCGGGCAGGAGCACGGCACAAAGGCCCAGGGCCCACAGCGCCAGGGCGCCGCCCACGAGATAAAGCAGCGGCAGCCGTGGGGCGCGAAACATCAGGCTCAGCCGGGAGCCTACGATCAAGGCAATGACACACCCGACTACGACGCCGGTCGTGGTGATCAAGCCGTTCTCGACGAGAAAGTACCGCAGGATGTCGAGCTTGCGCGCGCCGATCGCGCGTCGCGTGCCGATCTGCTTGGTGCGCGTGGCCACATGGAACGCAGCGAGGCCAAAGATTCCGATGGCGGTCACTGCGCTCACGAGCAGGCCGACGACGCTGAGGATCACGGCCGTTGCGCGCAGGGCGCCACGGGTTTGCGCAGCGGTCTTGTCGAGCGCCTCGATCTTTGAAACGAAGCGTCCGGGCTCGAGCGGCCCGAACTCCTTCTCCACCTTGGCCATCACCGCCGCGCGCCGGCCGGGTTGGGTGCGCACGAGATAGAGTGCGCCCGGACCGGGCGGGATCCCGGGCACGAGGACGATGCGTTGAACAACGTCGGTGAAGGGAGGAGCCGAGGGCATGGCCTGCATATGCTGCACGATGCCGACGATCTTGGCGGGACGGTTGATCATCTGCGCGTAGAGCGTCTTGCCGAGCGCATCGCCGTGGGGGAACAGCCGCTCCGCAAGATCCTCCGTGATGACGACCTCCGGCGCCCAGCGGCCGAAGGCCTCGTTGAAGTCCTTGGCGGGAGGCAAGACCGCTTCGGGCAGGGGTGCCCGGCCGGCAAGCAGCGTCAGTCCCAGAGCCTGGGGTCCGCGCTCGCTCATCATGTAGATGATCGCGTCCTCGGCCTTCGCATCCGGGCGTGGCGTGGTGGCGAAGGGCAAGTCGCTCTCGGAGAATATTTGCGGCAGATTGCTGCTGATCGCCGCCGCCGTCACGCCGGGAACCGAGTTGAGGTACGCAAGATCCGCCCTGACGGTCGTCGCCTGATCGTAATCGGGCGCATACCCTTGGCTTGCGATCCAGAAGATGTTGGCAAGGTCGATGCCCGTGGGCGCGCGTGCGGTTGCGATGCGCTGCTGCACGATGTATGCGACGTTGACGAGCACGGCGAGCGCGATCGCCACTTGCACGGCCACGAGCAGTGGCCCGGTGCGGGTGCGCCACAGCGCGCTGAGCAGCGGTCGAATCTCCAGATCGATGCCGGTCATGGCCTCTCCCGCCTTCACTGTGACTTGAGGAACGCTGCTGGAGCCAGCCGGCCGATCCGCCACGCCGGGTACAGGCCTGCAAGCACCCCGGTGGTGAGCGAGATCGCAAGCGCCGCGCAGAGCATCCGGTAGTCGATGTGAACCAGAGCCTGAGCCATGGCGAGCCGATCGGGATTGTCGTCGTATCCGGGCCTGTAGGTGAGGACCCGCACCATCTGCAGGCTCGGCCATGCCAGGGCGAGCCCGACGCAGCCGCCGGCAAGGCCGACGAGGATCACCTCGGTCAGATGCTGGCGCACGATGTCTGCGCGGGTGGCACCCAGGGCGCGCCGCAAGCCCGTGATGGGCGCCGCACCGAGAAACTTGGCGAGCATCAGTCCCAAGGTGTTCAGCACGCACACGCCGAGGAACATGAGCGCGAGCGCCACCTCCATGCGGCTCTCATCGCCGATCACGTTGTTCATCACGAGCCATTGATCGACGTTCACGATGCGATTGTTGAGCGGACGCGGGAAGCGGCCGTAGCGCTTCTGATCGGTGACGTAGTTGTCCACGAAGTCCTGGAAGCGCTGGCGATCGGTGAGCGTTGGCAGCTCGACCCAGTACTGCAGCCACGCACATTCGGCGTTCAACATGTCGCGGTAGGTCGTGAGCTTCACGTCCTTCGACAGGCAATTCATGTTGCCAAAGCTCTGCAGCTGCAGCGTCGTGCCCCAGCCGAAGGGGAGGTAGTAACTTTCTGGAACATCGAAGGAGCTGTTGTTCAGATCGTAGAACTTGGGCTGCGGCATCCATTCATCGATCACTCCGACGACCCGGTAGTGGCGCCCGCTGAGAGTGATCGATCGTCCGACACTGTTCGCGCCGCCGAACAGCTTCTCGTTCAGGTGCTTGCCCAGGACCACGACGGGCTCCGGAGTGTCATCGGCCGTGCGCGACCATCCCGAGCCGTACAGGAACGGCACGTCGAACATTGCGAAGAAGTCCGCGGTCGTCACCCGCCCGATCATGCCGAAGGGCTGCATCCCGCTGCGTCCTGGATCCACCACCCGCATCACCTTGAACATCATCACGGCGCGCTCGGGGATCTTCGAGCGATACAGCGCCTGCGCGTCGCGGTAGGTGAGCTGAAAGGGCGGGTACTCGGGGTGGCGCTCGTACTGCGTGAACTCAGGGTCCGTGCTGCGGGCGTCGAGCGTCACGGCGTACAGCCGATCCGCCTTCCACCAGATCGGATGTCCCGCCCGCGCGTGATACAGCGTGATGGTGATCATCGCGGCACCGATGCCTGCGGCGATGGCGCCGACCATGAGCGCCGTGAGCGCCGGAGTGCGGCGGAAGCTGAGCGCGGCAAGCCGCAGGTCGTGCAGCAACACCTGAGCGCGCTCAGGCTGCGGGGAAGATGCTCGGGCGTGCGGCCGCGGCGCCAACTGGGCGCGCAGCCGTACCGGCAATCTCCCCGTCTATGATCTCGATGTGGCGGCGTGCGCGCCGCGCCAGATCGAGATTGTGCGTGACCATGATGACTGTCGTGCCTCGAGCATTGATTTCCTCCAACAGCTCCATGATCTGCTCGGACATGGTCGTGTCCAGGTTGCCCGTGGGCTCGTCCGCGAGGATGACGCGCGGGTCGCCGGCGATGGCGCGGGCGATCGCGGCGCGCTGCTGCTGGCCGCCGGAGAGATGCGCCGGGACGTGCCTCATGCGCGCGGCGAGGCCTACCGTCTCGAGCGCCGTGGTGATGCGGCGCCGGCGCTCCGGCGCCGCCATCTTGCGATAGCGCAGCGGGACATCGACGTTGTCGTAGAGGTCGAGATCGGGAATGAGATTGAAGCTCTGGAAGACGAAGCCGAGCTTCTCGTTGCGGATGCGCGAGCGCTCGTTGTCGGTGAGCCGGCTTACGTCCTCGCCATCGAGGATGTAGCGGCCCGCGGTGAACTCCTCGAGGAGCCCGGCCACATTGAGGAAGGTGGTCTTGCCCGATCCGGATGGACCCGTGACAGCGACGAACTCTCCGGGCTCGACGTTCACGTGGAAGCGCTTGAGCGCGTGGGTCTCGATCGTGTCGGTGCGGAAGACCTTGCTGACATTGTGCATCTCGATCATGCGTTCTCCTTTTCAGTCGCTCAGGCGAACCCGCGGGGCATCCGCGAAGTCGCCGAGACTCGACACCACGATGCGCTCTCCGGGCGAGAGGCCGGAGAGGATCTCGACTTCGCTCACGCTCATCGCACCGAGCCGGATCGGCCGGCGAATGGCTTGATTGCCTTCCACGACGTAGGCGATCCCGCCGGCATCCGCGAACCCGCCGCGCTCGACCTGGAGAACATCCGGGCGGGACTCGAGAATGATCCGAACGTTGACGCGCTGGTTCTCGCGCAGGTCGGCGGGGACCGGGCCCACGAAGCGCGCCCGTCCCTTCACCTCGCTGTCCTGCACCTCCGGGGAGACCGCGGCGACCACCCCACGATAGGTGGCCCCGCCATAGCCGATCTCCGCGGCGAACCCGGGCTTCAGGCCGCTCGCGTAGGTCTCCGGCACCCGAAACTCGATCTCGAGCGCAGACAGATCCACCACCGAGAGCAGCGCCGTATTCTCGGTCACGGCGGTTTTCTGGCTCACGATGAGCCCGCCGACCACTCCATCGACGGGCGAGCGCAGCGTGAGCTCGCGGACCTTGCGCGCAAGATTCTCCACCAGCAGCTGCTGACGATCGCGCTCCAGGTGCTTGGTGCGCAGCTCGAATTCGAGGCTCTCATCGGCCAGCTGAGCGTTAGCGACCGCATGCTCGTAGGTGAGCTTGGCGGTGTCCACATCATCGGAGGCACGCGCATAGTCGCGCTCGGGAATGACGTGCAGACTCCATGCGCTCGATGCGCGCTTGTACTCACGCTCGGCCGCGTGGATCTGTACTCGTGCGAGGTCGGCCTGCTCCTTGTTCTCGAGCTCCTGGCGCCGCACCTCGATGCCCTGCCGCTCGAGCGCCACGCTGAGGCTATCGAGCGTCGCACGCTCCTGGGCGTACTGATTGACGAGAGTGGGGCTGTCGAGCGTGCCGAGCGCCTGGCCCTTGCGGACCGCATCGCCCGCCCGCACGCTGAAGGTGACGGTGCCCGCCGAAGGTGCGTACAGCGTTGGACTGTTGGCCGTGATCACCGTGCCTTCGGCCGCCACATCGCGCACGAAGGGTCCGCGGACGACCTGCGCGATGCGCAGCCGCTCACGCGGGATCACCACGGTGTTCGAGAGCCACCCATGCACTGCAAAGGCCGCCGCCGTCGCGAATAGCACCGCGGCCGCCGCCGCGCCGATCATCCAGCGCCGCCGCCTGAGGCGCTGCGGGCGCGGGTCGATGCGAACGTCGGTCGCAGAGGTATCCCGAATGACGGGCTTGCGGACGGGACCGATGCTCAACCACGCCTCCTAGCCTTCCTGACATACCCATACGCCGCCGGACACGCAGCAGGGTGCAGCGGGCGCTCGCCACCCTACAGATGCAGCGCTGGCCCTGAAGGTCGCACGCAACGCGCGCGGCCGCCCGGAGGATTAGAGGGAGCGGAAGAAGGGAGCGTTTAAATCGTCAGCCGCCGGCGCCCTTGCAGATATCGGTGATGCAGATGGAGGCGAGCGTGCGTCCCGGAGGCGGCACCGGGAGCCCGCGCTCCGTCATGAGGTGCCGGATGAGTGCGGCCGTTTCGGGGTGGGGAATGGCCGACTGGACCCCGACGCGCACCAGCCCGTCGGCGTAGTCGATCGCCTGCCACGACACTCCGGAGAGCTTGTGAACGGTATCGCGGCTGCCGATGTCGTGCAGGGACAGGTCTGCGCCATGCTCCACGAGGAGCTCGACCACGTCGTTTCGGCCCTTGTGCGCGGCCCCCATCAGGGCGGTGCGCCGATCGACCAGGTCCTGAGCATTCACATCGGCGCCGAGATCCAGCAGGAACTTCACCGTGTCGTAGGTCTCCTGGGGCGACCATTCGTAGGTGACGCCCTCCACCCAGCCGATGCCGCTCGCCACCATGAGCGGTGTGACATTGATGAAGGTGGGAATGCGCGGATCGGCTCCGTGCGCCATCAGCAGCTTCATCAGCACCAGGTCGCCGGACTGGGCAGCCCGCAGGAATGGCGTGGCGCCCGAGCCGTCGAGCCACTCGTTCGTGAACACCGTGCGCGTCTCGGTGCTCGAGAGCATGCGTAGGTTGGGATTCGCGCCGTGCGCAAGCAGCAGCTTGATGAACTCCAGGTGATCCATGTCCGGCTTGGGCACCGGATAGTCGCCGCGCTCGATGTTGCGGTTATGCGTGGCGATGTAGAGCGGATTCCAGCCGCCGCCGTTCGCAAGGTTGGGGTTGGCCCCGTGCTCGAGCAGGTACTGGCCGATTCGATAGAACCTGTTCTGCGTGGCCACGAGCAGCGGCGTCCAGTCGAACTCGCTCGTCTGGTTCACGTTCGCGCCGGCCTCGACGAGGATCTTGACGATCTGGAGGTCCCCCTGGCGCGTGGCGAAGATGAGCGGTGTGAGCCCGCCCCACTTGTCCTTGCTCGCCTGGGGCAGCTTCGGCAGGGGATAGCGTGCGAGCACTCCGCGCGCCGTATCGATCTGCTTTTGCACTTCCTTCTGCGACTCGACCGAGTCCTGCTTGACGATCACGCCTGCGAGGCCATAGCCAAAGGCGAACTGCGAGATGCGGCTGCGTCCGGTTTCTGCCAGGTAGGGCTTGCGACCGGGCGCGGTCGCGCCCGAGCGCGCGCTGATGTCCGCGCCCTTGGCGATGAGCAGCCGCACGGCGTCTGCATTGGAGTTCTCGGCGGCCCACATGAGCGCCGTGGTCCCGCGCAGCTGTTCGCGCGCATCGATCGGCGCACCGTGCGCGAGGAGCAGCTCGAGCACCGGCACGCTGCCCGTGCGCGCCGCCATCATGAGAGGAGTCTCTCCGTGGGCGAGCGTCTGGTTCACGTCGGCGCCCGCCTCGAGCAGCACCTTCACGAGCTGCGCATTGCCCGACTGGCACGCCAGCACGAGCGGGGTCATGCCGGTGTCGGTCTTGACATCCGGGTGCGCGCCCGCGGCGATCAGCAGCGCAGCCGTGCGCGCATCTCCGCGATAGGCGGCCCAGTGGAGCGCCGTGCTGCCGTCGGGCTGCGGGGCGTTCACGTCGGAATGCTGGGCCAGCAGCGCCCGCACGCGCGCGGTATCCTGCTGCATCACCGCGTCCGCCAGATCGCTTCCGGCAAGAGCCAGCGGGCCTGCGATCAGGGCGAGGGCGATCAGCAGCGGCTGGACAATCGCCTTCACGCGGTGATGGCCTCGGGTACCCGCGTCACAGTCGCCGACCTACGGGCTGCCCATTGACCTTGACGGTCATCATGCTTCCGCCGTGCGAGCCATCCTTGAGCGGGTGGATCACGATCTCGACGGTGTCCCCCGCCTTGATCGAGGAGCGCTTCCAGCCGGCGCGATTCAGGCCATTGGGGCTGCCGCCCTCGATGGACCACTCCACTTGCGCGCCCGTGTCCGGGGATTTGACCAGCACCTGCACCCAGATGTGGGGATTGGTCCATTGGACCTCTTTCACCACGCCGACCAGGGTCTTGGTGTTGTTCTGGTCGAAGGTCGCGAAGGAGTGATGTGCCGAGGCGGTCCCCAGCCCTCCGCAGGCCAAAAGCGTGAAGGTCACGAGGAATCGAGTTTTCATGAGGATGTCGTCTCCCTGTACGAGATCGTGATTCAAACGCCCGGCAGCCGCCCGGTACTATCGCCGAAGCTGTCGGCCTTGACGTCGAACGTGTCGAGGATGCTCAGCAGCAGATTGCCGGTCGGCACCGTCTTGTAGGCATAAGCCAGGTGGCGGTCACCCTTCAGGCGCCCGGAGGCACCCCCCACCAGAACGTGCGGCACGTCGTAGTGGACGTGCTGATTGGAATTGCCCATGTTCGAGCCGTACAGCAGCAGCGAATGGTCGAGCAGCGTGCCATCGCCTTCGGGCATCGCGGCAAGCTTCTGAACGAGGTAGCCAAACATCTGCACATGGTAGCGGTTGAGCTTCGCGTAGACGGCGATCTGCCCCGGATCCTCGCCGTGATGCGAGCCCAGGTGGAAGCTGATCGTCGTGCCGCTCTTCGGGTATACGCGGCTCGTCAGATCGCGTGCGAAGAGCATCGTGCCAACGCGGGTGATGTCGGCGCGGAATGCCAGCGCCAGCAGGTCGAATTGAATCTGGACGTGATCGTCGAACGACTCGGGGACCCCGTAAGGCACCGGCACGTTGGTCGGCACCTCGGTGGAGGCATGCGCAGCGATCGCGAGCCGTCGCTCGATCTCGCGCACGTCGTCGAGATACTGCTCGAGTCGCACTCGATCGGCATGCGGTACTTCAGTCACAAGGGAGCGGATGCTGCCGGTGACGGAGTCGAGAATGCTGGCCTCGCGCTGGCGGCGGGCCAGCCGCACCGCCGGTGAGCTGCCATCGCCGAACATGCGCTCGAACACGGTCTGGGGGTTGATCTCCATGGGTAGCGGGCGGGTGGCCGACTCCCACGAGATCGTGTTCGTGTATACGCAGCTGTAGCCCTCGCCGCAGCTGCTCGAGTTGGCGCCCGGATCCTCCACCGCCAGCTGCAGCGAGGGCAGCAACGTGGTGGTTCCGATCGACTGGGCGATCACCTGGTCGACCGATGGGCCGACGTGGATATCCGCACCGTCGGTCTTCTTCGGCTTCACGCCGGTCAGGTAGGCGGCTGCGACGAAGTGATCCGCACCGGTGACGCCCGGCGGGTTCTCGGAGGACTGCGACCACAGCCCGCTCGTCAGGACCACCTGCTTGCGAAAGGGGGCGAGCGGCTCGTAGATGAACGGATATTGGAACCCGGGCTCGCTCGACTTGGGGGTCCACCATCCGGGCGCGGCGCCATGCGGGATGAAGACACCCACGAACCGCGTGGGCAGGATCTGCGCGGCGTACGCGCTCGCACCTCGCGCCGGCAGCATCGATTCGAGAAAAGGTAGCGCGAGAGTCGTGCCGACCCCCTTGAGAAAAGTCCGGCGCGGAAGCGCGCGATTGGTGATGAATGGCATCGTCAGTCTCCTGCGCTACCTGCGCTCGCCCCGTCCGAGGATGCGACCCTGAGACCCCCAGGCGGTCCCGCGGTGACATTCATCCGAAAGACATCGCTCATCGCAATCGCCTCGATGAGGCTTCTCAGGCCGTAGCCCTCCGCAGATGCCTCGTGCAGCACATGGCGCACCGTCGGCATGTCGCTGTAATCGATCCCACGCCCCAGGGCATAGGTCATCAAGTTCACCACCACGTTGCGCAGGTACTGCTCCTGGTGGCGCAGCAGGAATTCGCGCACGCCGGCGGGTCCATCGACGGTCGTGCCGTCGTAGAGCGTGCTGCGGGTGTCGATGGGGCTGCCGTTGTCGTCGGCGCGCCAGCTGCCGATCGCATCGAAGGGCTCGAGCGCAAAGCCGACCGGCTCCATGATCTTGTGGCAGCTCGCACAGGTGGGGTTGGCGTGATGCTGATCGAGCAGCTCGCGCATGGTCGGCTGGTGGGTGTTGCCGGCGGGGTCGGATGGCTTGGCCATCAGGACCGGCACGTTGGGCGGTGGATCGGGCGCTGGCGAGCCGAGCATGGTCCGCAGCACCCAGTTGCCGCGGACCACCGGCGAGGTGCGATCCGGGTGCGACGTGATGGCGAGGATGGCGCCCTTGCCAAGCAGGCCCCACCGCGCACTCTGTGAATCATCGAGCTCGACTCGCCTGAAGTAGCTGCCCTTCACGCCCGGGATGCCGTAGAGCATCGCGAGCCGCTCGTTGAGAAAGGTATATCTGACCGTCAGCAGGTCGAGGGCGCTGCCGTTCTCGGCGATGAAGCTCGCGAAGAGCAGCTCCACCTCGCGTCTCATCGCCTGTCGCAGGTTGTCATCGAAGTTCGGGTACCGATCGACGACGGGGTCGAAGGAGGTCAGGGCGCGCAGCCCCAGCCATTGGTCTGCGAAGTTGCTCGTGAGAGCCGCGGCGCGCGGATCGGCCAGCATGCGCCGGATCTCCGCTCGCAGCACGGGGTCGCGATGCAGATCTCCCCGATCCGCGTGCCCCAAGAGCTCCTCGTCCGGAATGCTGCTCCAGAGAAAGAAGGACAGCCGCGAGGCGAGATCGAGGTCGCTCACCGCATAGGGCGTACCAGGGGCGAGCCCCGCCGGCGCAGACTCCACGCGGAAGATGAATTTCGGGTCGGCCAGCACTCTTTGAACCAGCGCCTCGATGCCCTGGTCGAACGAGCCGTCCTGCCGGCCGAGGGCATAGAACTTCATCAACGTCTGGACGTCGGCGGTGCTGGCGAAGCCGCGATAGGCGCGCCGCGCGAGTGCTCCCGCAATCTGCTGCGCGCAAGGCAGCTCATCGCTCGGTTGCCGCGGATGACACAGGAAGATCCGTTTCCGGCTGGGGGTGTCCGTGGGGATCGCGGCATGGGCGGGGCCGTCGATGCGCACGCGACCAATGTGCGGATAAAAGGTGAAGCCGGGGATCCCACCTGTCTCGATCGTGCTGCGGTCGAAGTGCCGGTTCATGTCCAGTCCCGGCGCGTAATCGGTGGCGAGAAACGTCACCCCGATGCGATGCGGGCCCGCCGTCATGGGCAGTGTCACGTCGATCGTCCGCAGCTGACCCGCCTGGGGATCGGATTGCACCTCATCGGGTTCCTCGAACAAGCGGGTGACGTGCAGCGCTTTGTCCCAGTCCACCCGGGCCACGCGCTTGTCGTCCACGTAGACCAGAAGCTGCTCGCCGCGAATCTCACCGAAGGGCCGGAAGTTGCCCATGTTCCCGAGGTTCACCGAGAAGATCTTGAAGGTGTAGGTTCCATCCGCCGGGAACTCGTGGCGGATGAGCAGGCCGCCACGCGTGCCGAAGGGCAACCCCTCGACGTGATAATTCTGTGTCGCATCGGCGGCGACTGCGTAGGTCACCTGCGTGGGTGCCGTCTCGGTGCCGATCGCAACGCGGCTGACGCGGGCAGCGGCCGAAAGATAGGCCTCGAGCAGCGCCGGAGATAGCGTGAGCGTGCCGGCTTGGTTGTCGAACCCGTGGCTCGAATCGTCCGTCGGCAGGAGCTTGGAGGCATCCACATCCAGAGCGAGCAGATCGCGGATCGCGTTCTGGTATTCCGACCGATTCATCCGATGCAGCCGGGGCATCGTAAGATTGGGCTTGGCGTGGCTGTCGATCTCTTCCTCGAGATTCGTGGCGAAGGCACGGACCGTCGCGATGTCGGGGCGCGGCTTGCCCGCGGGCGGCATCATGCCGGCGCGCAGCTTGCGAAGCATGCGCTCGGTGAGCTGCGGATCGAGCCATGGCTGGCTCGGGTTGAAGGTCTCGAAGTCGATGCCGCCCGCCCAGTCGTCGAAGTTATGGCAGACGCGGCAGTATTGATCCAGCAGATGCTGCTCTGCAGCAATCGAGAGCTCCGAGGGCGCAGAAAGCGCCAGGCGGGGCGCCACCGCGGCGGAGCTGATCAGCAACAGAGCCATCGTTCGCCACGCCAGAGCGGACGAGACGAGCGCGTGTTTCCCCTCGAAACACCTCAACTTCACACCTCTCGAAGCACGCGGGTGTGACGCGAGCTCCAGCTGGCTGCGAAAGCCCCCCTGAACGTAATCGCCGGAGGCGACCAGCGAAAGACGTTCCTCGCTGTCAAGGCTGATCGAGGTTACAACAGGTGCGCGAGGGAAAGCCATTCTCACAAGGACAAACGCTTAGTACGATCGGTGAAGCGGAGGGGCCGGAACGCAGGCTCGTTCGGGAGGGGATAATGTTCAGTCGAACCGCGGGCCTGCGTATTCTTCGAGTTGGCCTTTGCGCCTCGGCGGCCTGGGCACTGACAGGCGGGGCGCAGGCCCTTCAGGCCCTCCCGACCTCTCAGCCAAGCTCTGCGCCGGTCGCCGGCACCCCCGCAACGGGTGCGGGCGGCGCGTCCTCCTCCTCCAGTGGGGGCACACGCTCTCGCTTCCCGCCCGGCAGGCCCACGACGCTGTTCAACAGCGGTGACCCCACGCTGGCGCTCACGCCGCCGCTCCTCGGATCGCGTCAGGCTCCTCGCGGGTCCACGCCGCCGAATCCCGATCCGCGCAATCTCGAGGGCGTGTGGTGGCTGCAAGGTTATGAATATCTCATCGGCCCGGAGCCGGGGGTTCCGCCACCGCTCAAGCCGAAGTACATCAAGCTGCTGGAGGAGCGCATTCGCGCCAAGAACCGCGGCACCCCCGAGGCCGACACCGAGACACAGTGCCTTTCGCATGGCATGCCGCGTCTGATGGAGAGTCCTTATCCGATCGAGATCGTGCAGACCCCCGGCCGGATCACCTTCCTTCACGAGGTGGCGCACGAGGTGCGCCGCATCTACATGAGCCGGCCGCACCCCAAGCATGTCCGGCTGTCCTTTCTGGGCGACTCAGTCGGGCACTGGGAGGGCGACACGCTGGTCGTCGACACCGTTGGGCTCGATGACCGGCCGTTTCTCGACGATGAGGGCAGCGCACATTCGACCCAGCTGCACATCATCGAGCACTATCGCAAGACCGACGGGGGAGCCAACCTCGAGCTGACCGTCACGGTCATCGATCCCGTGACGATGCAGCATCCCTACAGCTATCACCGCATCTATCACTGGCGCCCCGACGTGCGACCCCAGGAGTACATCTGCGAAGAGAACAATCGCAATGCGCCGGTGAACGGCGTCACGGTGGCCAAATGAGCGGCGCAGCCTTGCGAGGTGCAGGGAAGCTCACGGCGCTCCTGCTGAGCCTTGCATTGGGGTCTGCGATGCGGGCGGTGGCCGGCGAGCCGCCGGATCTCTCCGGAGTGTGGTTGGTCGTGAACCCGCCTCATGCGCTCAAGACGATCGACGGCGAGGCCCCACCGCTCACGCCCGCAGCGCAAGCGATTTACGACCAGCACATGAAGGCGGCGGCGCAGGGTGATCGATCCTTCGACGGCACGATTCGCTGCTTGCCCCCGGGGCTGCCGCGGCTGCTGCTCGTGAAGGAGCCCTTCGAGATCCTGCAGAAGCCGAAGGTGATCTACTTCATCTTCCAGCTCAACCGTCTGCCGCGGCGGGTATACCTCGGGGAGCAGCTGCCGGCCGATCCAGATCCACACTGGCTCGGCTACTCCGTGGCGCACTGGGATGGCAATGCGCTGGTCATCGACTCGGCGGGATTCAATGACCTGACCGTGCTCGACGATGCCGGCATGCCGCATTCCGAGGACCTGCATCTGACGGAGCGCTACGAGCTGAGCCCCGATGGCACGCACCTCGAGGCGCGCTTCACGATCGAGGATCCCAAGACGTTCACGCACCCGTGGACCACCCGCGCGCAATTCATCAAGCGGCCGGGATACGAGATCCCCGAAGAGGTGTGCATGGACAAGCTCTTGAAAGGGCATGCATCGCGGTAAGGGCTACCGCGGGATCCGCACCGCCGTCTCGAAGTCCTTTCCCTCGCAGCGGCATCTGCGCACGCGGCACCGCGAGCAGTACAGCTTGGCCGCAACCGCGGTGAGACGGCTGCGCGTGCCATAGATTTGAATGAAGAACCGCGCGGGAATCTCGCGGCTGTGCTCGCAGCATCGGCAGTGGACCGAGAGCGTCCACAGGCCGTCGAAATCTCCAAGGCTGCGGATCTTGTGGGTGGGAAACGCCATCCCGGTAGCGTGCTACCGGGCAAGCTCCTCGTCTATTCAGTCTCTGAAGACCACGGCCACTGTATGAGCTCGATTCAGCGGCGCGCCCCGCGCACCGCTCATTGTTGCTCGGTGCGTCCGAGGTGCTGCATCGTGCCGTTGGGGGTCATGAGGTCGCCCCCCTCGGCGCCAGCGGGGCAGCTGCCGAGATACTTTTGATCTTGAATGAGCGTGGACTCGCGCACGCCGCGAAGTGCAGGCATGTAGGTGATATGCGCCTCGGTGTGAGTGGTCTCGCCCCGGAAGACGGTGGTCGATCGGCTCACCACCGTGCTTCCCTCGATCATGCAGCGCGACTCGATCGAGTACTTGTTGCCCTCGAGCTCTTCCTTCACCGTCGAGCAGTCCTTCATGTTCTTCGCGCGCTCGCGCGCCTGCGCGTCATAGGCGTGCGTGCGGCACAAGGTGGACGTGGAGTCGTTCTTCTTGTCGCCGGGATGTTGAACCCCCCGGCTGTGGATGGACCAGAGGCCCTCCTTGAGCGGGGGCGGCTCGGCCGCCAGCGCGCGATCGCCGAGCAGCAGGACCGATGCGGCCGCCAGCACAGGCACCATGACGCTCATGCGCCCGAGTATGCTCATCATGATTGTATCGTACGCCCCCGGCAGCTCGACGGGTACTCGCGCGCAACGGAGGTGTACACTCGTGCGCAGGGGCTCCCCATGCTGGGTCTCGTCATACTTGACAAGCTCTTCGGAGGCTACACGAGCCATTTCCTGCCGCGCGGCGGCGAGGAGCCGGGTGCACCCCGGGATTCGCGGCGCGCCGCACTGGTGGGTCTGATCGTGACCCTGCTGCTCGTCACCGGAGGGGTCGTGCTGGTGCACGTGCTCGGGCGTGCGGCGCGACTCCAGGACTGCGTGATGTCCGGACGCACCAATTGTGCGCCGATCGATGTGAGCGCGCGGGGCCGATGAGCAGTCAGCGGCCGATGCGCGCGAGCTGCCCATGACCCCGGCGCCACGCCGCTCCGCGCGAGCCTCCCGGAAGATCCAGCCGCGTGCCATCGTGCGCGGCTATCAGCGGTATCTGAAGATCGCGCTCGCGCTACCGGGAACCGAGGAGTCGACCGGCTTTGGCACGCCGGCCGTGAGGGTCCGCGGGAAATTCATCTCGCGATGGCGAACCGAGGCGGAGGGGGCGCTCGCCATTCGTTGCGATTTTCTCGACCGGCAGATGCTGCTGCAGGCACAACCGGACGTATTCTTCGTGACGGACCATTATCTCAACTATCCGATGATCCTCGTGCGGCTGGACAAGATTCGCGCGGATGCGCTCTCGGATTTGTTCGAGCGCGCCTGGAGGCGCGCGGCGCCGAAGTCGCTCGTGCAGTCCTGGGAGACAAAGCGAGAGGGCGCAGCGCCACGCGGGAATCCCGCGCGCAAAGCGCGCGCCTAACTCGCCACCGCAGCACGCCTGAGCGCTAGCGGGCGGGTGCTCCAGATCGCGCCTCGATGATGCTGAAGGGCGAGCGCGTTGCAATGACCCGCGTGAGCTCGAGGCCTGCGGTTTGCAGGAGCTGGCGGTACTCGCTCTCCGTCCGCTCGAGGCCACCGGTTGCGACCATCATATTGATATCCCCGCAGATCACGTTGCCCGCGGCGGGGGTGGACGTGATGTGCTCCGGGACGATTCGCTCGATGATCAGCACCGTGGCCGCGCTCGCGGCGGCGCGGATGTTGCGCAGGATCGTCACACAATCGGCATCGTCCCAATCGTGGATGATGTACTTGAGGAGGTAGCAGTCCGCGCCCGGGGAGACGGAATCGAAGAAGTCCGTCGGGATGAAGCGCGCACGCTCGGCAATGCCGCTGCTCTTGAGAAAGGCCGTAGCCTCGGCCTCCATGTAGGCAAGATCGGCCGTGGCCCCTTGCAGGTGAGGATAGCGCCGGAGCAAGACGGAAAGGAGCGCGCCATAGCCCCCGCCGACATCGAGCACGCGGTGGAGCCCCGAGAAGTCGTACGCATCGGCGATGGCATCGGCCATCTGCAAGGTCTGCTCGACCATCGAGCGGTTGAGAATCGCGGCCTCCTGCGGCCGCTGCGCCATGGAGAGAAACCCTTCGCGGCCTCCGTTCGCCCAGTGCGCACCGCTCATCACGGTTTCGGTGAGATGCGCGAGCGCGGTCCACGTGCGCGTGCCCCAATGCCGGGCGAGGGCAACGAGCGAGTGGGCTGAATCGGAGCGCAGGAATCGGCCGGCCTCCGTGAGCTCGAAGCGCGAGTCGCCCAGGTCGCTGCACAGGCCGAGGGTGGCCATCGCCCGCAAGAGGCGGAACGTCGCGCGCGGGTGAGTTCCTGCCGCGCGCGCAATCTCCGCGCTGCTCGTGGGCCCGGGCCCAAACCGGTCGGGAATTCCGAGTGCCACCGCGGCGTGTATCACCTGCGTGCTCCAGCAGCCGGTGATGAGCGACGCGGTTGCCGCCCGCAAGTCGTGAGAGCCGCCGTTCTGGGGAGAACCGTGCGCCATCCGAGGCGCTTCAGGTCTGATGAATGGTCTTGGTGACCAGGCAGGCGTGGAGTCCCTCGGGTCCGTCCTCGGAGCCGTGACCGCTTTCTTTGACTCCTCCGAAGGGCGCATCGGGGGCGGCCATGGCCACGGTGTTGATCCCCACCATCCCGGATTCGATCGCATCGCCGATCAGAAGCGCGCGCTTGGCCGATTCGGTGAAGGCATAGGCAGCAAGCCCGTAGGGCAGGCGGTTCGCCTGCTCGACCGCCTCGTCGAAGGTCGCAAAGGGGCTGATCACCGCGACCGGCCCGAAGGGCTCCTCGTTCATGATGCGCGCGGTGTGTGGAACATCCGACAGCACGGTCGGCTGCCAGAAGAACCCCTCGCGCCCATGACGCTCGCCACCCACGTGCAGCTTTGCTCCGCAAGCGACCGCATCGCTCACGAACTTCTCAATCGCCGCCGGGCGGCGCGGGTTGGCCATGGGCCCCATGTGTGTCGTCTCGAGCAGGCCATCTCCCACCCGGACCTTGCGCATGCGCTCGTTGAACGCCGGAACGAAGCGGTCGTAGATGCCCTGCTGCACATAGAAACGTGTCGGGGAAACGCACACCTGGCCGGCATTGCGGCACTTGCCCGCGGCGAGCAGCTCCACGGTGCGGTCCAGGTCGGCGTCATCGAAAACGATGACCGGTGCGTGTCCGCCGAGCTCCATGGTCGTGCGCTTGACCGTCGCTGCCGCCAGGGCGAGCAGGTGCTTGCCAACGGGAATCGAGCCGGTGAAAGAGAGCTTGCGGATGATCGGAGAGGCAAGCAGGTCCCGGGAAACCTCATCGGGTACGCCGAAGACCAGCTGCACCACTCCGGCCGGCACTCCTGAATCCACGAGGGCGCGAACCACCTCGATCGCAGATGCGGGTGCCTCCTCGGCCGGCTTGAGAATGACCGAGCATCCGGCTGCCACAGGGGCTCCGAGCTTGCGGCCCGGATTGGCCACCGGAAAGTTCCACGGCGCGAATGCTGCGACCGGTCCAACCGGCTCCTTCAGGACCACCGATCGCGTGCCGGTCGGGCGCACCAGTACGCGGCCATAAGTGCGGCGGCACTCCTCGGCATAGAACTCGAAGAGGTTCGCCACCATCTGAACCTCGAGGCGCGCCTCGGCGAGTGTCTTGCCCTCCTCGAGCGTTGCGACGCGTGCGATGTGATCGGCTCTCTGGCGCAGGAGCTGCGCGGCGCCCCGCAGTACGCGACCCCGGTCCTCCGGGGTGGAGCGCTTCCACTGACGAAAGCCGCGCTCCGCGGCCTGAAGCGCGCGCTCGAGATCTGCGGAGTCCACCAGCGGTAACTCACCCAGGGTGCCGCCGGTGGCCGGGTTGACCACCCGCTGGGTGCGGCGCTGGCCCGCCCCGATCCATTCCCCGTCGATGTAGAGCTTCAGTTCAGAGTAGGTCGTCATCGCGATTCTCCGTGCCGCGGAGGCAAGTTTAGCAGCCGCCGAAATGATGCATCGCGACAGCCAGAATGCCGTCTACGTCGCGATTACGGCCTTGGGCAGCGGGCGCGTGTGCGTAGCCGTGACCTGGCTCACGGACGTGGCGCTTCGCGCGCTGCAATTTCACATCTAACGTCTAACTCAGCCAGCCTCGGGGCGTTTCCGGCTACCCCGAGCGCGAGGATTAAGAACGTCCAATGGCAAAGGTCCCCGTCCACGAGCTCCGAAAGCTGATCCTGCCGCTCGAGACAGCGGTCGATGCCGTGCTCGAGCTCGACATCGAGCAGGGCGGGTCGCTCTCCTTTGGGGTCATCGTCGAGGCCCAGATCGACTCCGAGCCGGAGCCGGGACTGACGCTCGCCGTGCAGCGGCGCGGCTCCGAGTCGGTGGAGAGGCGCAAGTTCACCCTTCCAGTGCTTGCTGCCGCATTCATTCGGTACTGCTGGAAGTGCCGGATTCCCCTGCCTCGTCACGGCTCGAAGCGCATCGAGATCGCCCCGGAGGGCTTCGTCTTCACGATCGAGGGCAGCGTCGAGGTCATCCGCAGGCATGGCCCGCTCCCCCAGGGGCAGGGCGGCTCGCCGCGCGAGGCGCAGCCCCGGTCTGCCTTGGGACAGCCCTCCGAGACAGCTTCGTCCGAGGCGAAGCCTGCTGCCGAGGAATCGGCGGACTTGCAACCCGAGATCTCGCCCGAGACCGCATCTGCACCGTCAGGCGCGCCCCCGCCCTCCAGCACACCTGCCGAACAAGCTGTCGCGTAGCCTGCGGCTGCGCCGTACCGCGCGCGATCGGGGCGGTGCCGGATGCTATCCTCCGTCACTGATTCTCCAGTGCAGCGCCCGCAGATGAACGATCTCGGAAAATGTCCTCTGATCCGGCTGGTCGGCCCGGTTGCCGATCAACGTTGGCGATGAGCCGGGTTGCCGGGAGCAGCGCTCCACCGCACACCTCTCACGCAGCCTCGACTCCGGCGAGCGGCTACCGGGTCGGCCTGTGGCCCGCGGCACTCGTGGTCGCGCTGGTCGCCGCGGTCAACTTCCTCGGTGAGCTCGGCAAGCCTGCTGCGCCGATCTGGGACGAGAGCTACTACCTGACCGCCGCCGTGCGCTACGAGGAGCGGATCGCGCAGTTCGCGAGCCATCCGCCGCTGGGTCTTGCCTTGATCGCAGCGGGAGATGCCCTGCTGCATCCCAACAGCCACATCGATACCCGGCACATGGGCTGGGACAAGAAGATCGCGGGGGATCAGATACCGAAGGACTATTCCTTCGCGGGGGTCCGGCTCGCCTCGGGAGTGTTTGGCGTGCTCGGCGCGCTGCTGTTCTTCGGGCTGATGTTCGTCCTGACGCGCTCGGCCCTGGCCGCGCTCGTGTTCAGCAACCTCTACATCTTCGAGAACGCCTTCATCGTGCATTTCCGCGCCGGCCAGCTCGATGGCTTCCAGATCGCCTTCGTGATCGCCGCGATTTTGTGTTTCGCCCTGAGTGCGCAGCGCGGGGTCCGCCGCTCACCCTGGATCGAGCTGCTCTACGGTGTCGCATTCGGTCTGGCGATCATGGTCAAGGTGAACGCGATCGTGCTCGGGCTGCTCGGCGTGATGCTGGTGGTGCGCCGCATTGGCCTTCAATGGGCGGGCGGTCATCGCGCCCAGCTCATCGGCCGCGGCCTGCGCGACGGCGCCGTGATGGCAGGAGGATGCTTCGTTGCGATCGCTGCCGTACTGACATTCCACGTCGTGTTCAATCGGGTGCCGCCCGTGGCTGCCAGTCCCGCCGGCGAGAAGGATCTCTCGTTCATGTCCGGAAGCTATCTCGCCTATCTTCAGCACCGTCGGCCGCTTTCCCTCGCAGTGCTCCTCGCCGCGGGCGAGGACTATGTGAGGTTCATGCACGATGACTTCGAGGGCGTGCCACGCGCCGATCCCAACGGCTCCGGAGCGCTTGGCTGGCCGTTCCACCGCGGCACGATCAACTATCGCTGGGACTCGAACGACAACCACACCGCCTACGTTCAGCTCACGGGAAATCTCTTCGACTGGATGCTGGCGCTTGCGGCACTGGTGGGCTCGGTTGTCTGGCTGGCCGTTGCGCGCGTGCGCCGCTGGCCCAGCGCGCACCCCGAGCGCCGTGCGCTCATGGGCATGCTGCTCGTGCAGTACCTGGTCTTCATGGCCGTCCACGCCTACATCGGCCAGCAGCGCGTGGTGTATCTCTACCACTACTTCATCGCTCTGGTGATGAGCTTCTGTCTCATCCCGCTCCTTGCGGGCGAGGTGGCCGAGCGCTGGCCCGCGCTGCGAGCACGCCAGGTGCCGCTCGCGGGTCTCATGATGGTGCTGACGTGGACGAGCTTCGTGTTCTATGCACCGCTCACGTTCCACTGGCCTCTGACGCACGCCCAGTGCGAGTGGCGCAACGTGCTGGAGCACGTCGTGCACTGCCAGTGAGCGTGCGCGCTGCGGACCTTTAGAATTGGACGCGGATACCCGCCTTCCAGAACAGGCCGTAAGTGTCAAAGTACACCGGATTGGTCGGATAGCCGTTGCCACCCGGTGCAATGGGCGGGGACTTATTCAGCACGTTGTTGACTGTTGAGAACAGCGCAACGTGATCGTTTATCGCGTAAGACGCCGATAGGTTCAGGTACCAGGCGGACGGCACATCGTTGGTGTTGATGCTATTCGGGTTGGTCGTTGAATAGCCGGGGTCGCCCGGCTGGATGGGTGCGCCGCCGAAGGCCGTGATGGCCTCATACGTGCCATGCCCGATCCAGCGGATCTGCGCCGTTGCTGTCCACGGGCCTGTCGAGTAGGTCGTGAAGAAATTCGACTGCCAGCGCGGTGAGGTATTGAAGCCGCCGAATGCCGCAGTGGGGCCCGTCTGCCCCGCATAATCGACGGGCGCGCTACCCAGTCCGTCGTCGATCGTCATGTTGTAGAGCAACGAGGTGAGCAACCGGAAGCTGAGGTCGCCTCGCAGGCTCTGGTAGATATCAGGCAGCGGCAGATCGTAGTCGCTCTCGAAGTCCACGCCCCGGATCTCGTACTGGCCGAGGTTCACCGCCGTGTTGTTGACCTCCTCGATGGTGCCGAAGTTGCCGGGTGTCCCGAAGACAATTCGATCGCAGAACGTCTGCTGGCCCGCATAGCAAAGGTTCACGATGTTCTGAACACCGAGCCCAAACGGGGGACCGGTGATCGGGTCGTGGATGACGATGCGGTACCAGTCGGCGGAGAACTGGAACCGGTTGAGCGGTCCGGACTTTGGCGCGAACACAACGCCGAACGTCTCGGTGTCGGCGGTCTCGGGCTCCAGATTGATGTTGCCGCCCGTAAGAGCGGTCACGACCTCGCTCTCTCCATTGACCGGATTGACGACCGTTCCAAACGGTCCACCCGCCGTTACGGCGTAGGACTCGTACAGCTCGCGGAAGAACGGCGCACGCACGTCGCGCGATCGCGTGCCTCGGAACCGCAGCCAGTCGGTCACATCCCAGATACCGCTCAACTTCCAGCTCGGGATTCGGTGGGTCACCGACTCGCCGTCGTCCGCGGCACCGGACGTCTGGTCGGTATTGGTGTTGCTGGTCTCGCGGATGGCACCGTCGAAATCGAGGTACTTGGCGAACGGCAGGTCCTTGAGCACCGGTACATCGAGCTCGCCGTACCCCTCGATGACATCGATTTTGCCCGCGTAATCGAGGCCGTAGCTCAGGAAGTATTCGTCGTACCAGGGCTGGTTGGCGAGGTCATGAGTCACATCGGCAGTATCTCGGCGCGCCTCGATACCGAGCGCCGTCTTCACCGGCCCGGCGCCGAAGCCGTCGAACAATTCGCCACGAATGTTGCCCGACAGAACGTACTGCTTCAGGGTGGAGAATTCGTAGAGTGTCCGGAACGCATAAGCGAGCGCCTCTGGGCTGGCGTTGTGGGCGCCAAAGAGATCGAGCGGGGAGCACCCGGCAGCGGCTGCGTTGTACTGAGGACCGGGCAACGTCGCGGCGCAAACGACCTGCCCCGTGGCGGGATCTGTGACCGCATCGAGCGCGAACTGCAGGTAAGTACCGACGACGTTGTTATACAGGGCCTGGGCGTTGTAGTTCTGCCCGTACTCGAAGTACGAATCCCACGTCCAGCTCCCGGCGATGTCACCATTGAGACCGCCCGTGAAGCGCTCGACGTGGTCGTGAGTGACATTGCGCGCCGGGTCGATGTCGTTCATGTCGAACCCGAGGAGCGCCCCGCCGAGTGAGTTTCCGCAGGGAAACGGATTAGGAGCGCAGAGCGGGGGCGGGATCCCTATCGACGGGGACAAGGCGTCTGCTCCGCCGGGCTTAAACTGGGCCGGCAGGTAGGGATTGTTGTAGTTGATCTGGCTGCTGAGGGGCACATAAACGCCGTCAGCCACCTCGAGCGAGATAGGCCCAATGGCGCCGTTCGCGACCGGGTTCACCGACTCGCTGCGTGCGTAGTCGAATTGCAGGAAGCCGTTCAGATGGTCGGTGATCTTGTACTCGAGATCCGTGAGCCCCGTGTAACGTTTGGTGGATGGCTTGAGCGTCGTGCCGTCGTAGGCGCCGATGCCCGTCGCGCCGGCTCCCTGACTGTAGCCGAAGGTGCTGGCACCCGCGGCGTACTTGCCGGGGTTGAAGGGTGTGGCCGCGGTGCCCGCGGAATTGAAAATGTACTGCGGGCCGACCGGGATACAGACCCCCAGCGGAACCGTGCAAGGCGTCAGAACGCCGGTCAGGCTCTGATTGGCGAGCGTGCCGTTGGGGCCGATGATGTAGTGGGGCTGTCCGTTGGTGGCATAGTCCGGGTTCGTGTACAGCGCCTCGTTGCTCGCGCACCAGTCGCGCACCTGCGCGCAGATGCCGATGTCCTCCGAGTTCTCGAACTCCACGCCCGCGATGATGTGCGCGCGCTCGCCCAGATCGGTGCCGTAGGCCACGGAGAAATGTGGGTCTCCGCCGTCGTGGTAGTAAGTCTGGCCATAGTCGGCTTGGCCTTTGAACCCGTCGAGCTTCTTGTCGAGGATGATATTGACCACGCCGGCGACGGCATCAGATCCGTAGAGTGCGGATCCGCCACCCGTGACCACTTCAGTCCTCGCCACGAGCATCGAGGGAATGAGCGTCACGTCCACGCCGCCTCCGGTGGCCTGCTCGACGAAACGCTCCGTGTCGACCAGGGTGAGCGTGCGAGTTCCGAAGAAGGGATTCAGGCCGCGAAGGTTCGCGAGCTGCGCGCCCACGTTGAAGTTTCCGAGACCGACATTGTTTGCGGCGAAGAAGTTCGAGTTCGCGGGCAGCTCCCCGAGGACTTCGCCGACATTCGTAATGCCCAGATTGGCAATGTCCTTCTCGTTTAGCACCGTCACCGGATTGGGAGTCGTGAAGGTCGAACGC
This sequence comes from Steroidobacteraceae bacterium, assembly GCA_035524075.1. Classification (GTDB taxonomy): domain Bacteria; phylum Pseudomonadota; class Gammaproteobacteria; order Steroidobacterales; family Steroidobacteraceae; genus JASHUC01. The sequence continues at coordinate 90,730 of DATKPP010000022.1, forward strand.
CCGATGCGCGAACCTGTGACGACGATCTCCGAGACTGCGGTGGGAGGCTGCTTGGGGGCCGGTGGCTGGTCCGAGCCATTTCCCTGCGCCTGAGAGGGGGAGGTACTCCCTTGCGCCTGCGCCTGGCCGCTCGCATTTCCCGACGATTGCGCCTGGGTGGCGGTGTTCGCCAGGGGCTGCGCGCCGGTATTCACCTGCGACTGCGTGGCGGCACCTGCCTGGGCTTGCGTGGCGATGTTCGCCTGAGGCTGGGTCGTGGCCTGCGGAAGCGCCGCGTGGCCGATCCCGCACAGGACGCCCATCACGGCAGACACATGGAGCACGATCGCACGCGCGAGACGCGACACGCGGTGCGGCGGCAGCCGCTCTTTCATGGATTCCCCCCTTTCTGCGAGATTCGAAGTCAGCGTCTGAGCGCGGATGCTTCGGTCGCAACTGCCCGTTGACCTCTCAACTGGACCATTACAAGCTTGTGTCGGATTCTTGCCTAAGTCAAATCGCTCGTGCAATCTACGAACACGCTGGACACAAGTTGCTGTTTTTTCGTAGTGTCGCGACCGAGAGCCTCCAACGCTTGGAGGCCGGTTCGCGGCCCGAATACCCGTCCGCACTGTGGCGCGGCCGCAAGAATTGTCGAGGAGTGAAGACGATGATCATTTGCCCGCCGGAGCCCCGCGGGGAAGTCCGAAGTGCTGGAGCGCGGCTTGCCCCACCGGCAGGCTGGACTGCCACCGTAATCTGCTGCGGAGTGCTCCTCCTGTTCTCCACGCCGGCCTATGTGCATCACTCCGGCGCGATGTTCGACCTGAGCCGGTCCGTACAGATCACGGGGACGGTCACGGAATTCAGTTGGACCAACCCCCACTCGAGCTTCAAGGTGAGCGTGCCGAACTCCGATGGCACCCACTCGATCTGGGGCGTGGAGATGAACAGTCCCAACAATCTCGTGCGGGCAGGCTGGAAGCGCACCACGATCAAGCCGGGGGACAAGGTCACGGTCACGGTGAGGCCGCTGCGTGACGGGGCGCCCGGCGGCCAGTACGTATCCATCGTTTTACCGGACGGCACTCATCTTGGCGGTGAGCAGAAACGCTGATCCGCACCGCCTCTGCAGCTGATCGGGGGTTAGCATGATTCGACCGTTGGGCGGCTTGGCTTTCTGCCGCGTGGGCTGCCTCGTGCTGGTCCTGGCCGCGACCAGCGCCGGCGCGCAGGAAACCTTGAATCGCGGGCTCAGTCCCGAGCGCGAGAACGAGCTTGCGCAGAAGCACGATGCGTACTGGGGGGCGCTGGCGCCGGAGAATCTCGCCAAGCCGCGCCCCAAGCCACCGTTCAATCTGACCGGGACCTGGTTCATCAATCTGCGCCACTCATTCGCGGATTTCATGTTCGGACCGCCTTATCCGCATTTCTATGCGGCCGGGCAGCAGGCCATGAAGGAGGCGGCCGCCGCCAGGGCGGCGCACAAGTCCTATCGGGACGCGAGCGGACAGTGCTGGCCGATCGGCATGCCCATGATCCTCACGCGTGTCTGGCCCATCGCGATCATCCAGATGCCCACGGCGGTCTACATGATCGACAGCTTCTTCGACAGCCTGCGCGTCATCTATCTCGACCGCGAGCACACGCCCTTCGACATTTCGATCGACACCTACAACGGCGAGTCGATCGGGCATTGGACCCGGGATGCACTCCTGGTCGATACGCGCTATTTCGCGACGGACCATCACTATATCGACATGGGAATCCCCGTCTCGGACAAGCTGCAGATCAAGGAGCGCATCACCCTTGCCGACGGTGGGCAAACCCTCGTGGATGAGTTCACCATGACCGATCCGGACATGTGGCAGGGCGAGTGGAAGAGCACCAAGCGATGGATCCGCGAGGACCATAGCGATATCCCCGAGAATGAGTGCCTGCCCAATCTGAACGCCAATCTCCCGAGCACCGAGCAGGGCCATTCCGAGGCTGAGAAGAACAGTCACGTCCAGTCATCGTCTTCGGCATCGGGCCGGTAGCCCTCGAGGAGCAGAGCGTGCGCCAGTGGAGGAAGCCTAGCGCGCTGATGCTGAGCACTGCTGTCGGGCTCCTCTGGTGCTCGGGCTTCGCGCTCGCCTCCGCGGCGCGGGCCGATCCGCACCCCGACTTCTCGGGCGTGTGGACCACGTATATCGCACCTGGCCAGGTGCGGCTGGGGCGTGGCAGGGGGCGTGGGCGTCCCGATCTGCCCTTCACTGCCCTTGCGATGCAGAAGGTGGCTGCCTATCACGGCCTCGTGGACCAAACGAGCGACAATCCGGGGGCGCATTGTCTGGGCTCCGGTATGCCCACCTCGATGATGTTCTCCGGCGGCTATCCGATGGAGATCGTGCAGAGCCCCGGCGTGGTCCTCGTGATCTACGAGGCATGGACGGAGATCCGGCACCTCTATCTCGGAGACAAGATCATCCCCGTGGGCGATCGCATCCCGGACCGCAACGGTTACTCGACCGCTCGGTGGGAAGGCGACACGCTGGTCGTGGAGACCTCCCAGCTCAAGGAGCAGGAGGATTCGACCTATCCGCACAGCGCCGAAGCGCGGATCGTCGAGCGCTACCACCTTGGCACGGGTGCCAAGGGAGAGAAGCTACTCATCAACGACTGGACCCTGACGGACCCGCTCTTCTACACAAGGCCGCTGTCGGTTCAGAAGGTCTGGGCCTACGATCCGAAGGGCATCCTGCTGCCCTACGAGTGCAACGAGGAGGCCTGGCTGGATCACCTCGAGGCGCTCCGCAACCACCATTGACGCCGGGATGACTCTCATGACCAAAGCAGCCACTTCAGCGCTCGTTGCGCTCGCCTTCGTCGCGTGCGGCGCTTCCACGGCGCTCGCGCACCATTCGGCAGCCATGTACGACTTCACCAAGAACGTCTGGGTTTCGGGCGTGGTGAAGGACGTGAGGGTGATCAACCCCCACATGACCCTGACGCTCGCCGTGCCCGATGCCGGCGCCGCCGGCCGCGATATCCACTTCGAGGGCCACAGCGTCAACAACTTCTATCGCGCCGGATGGCGCCCCGGCCTTCTCAAGGTCGGTGACAAGATCAAGGTGCGGTACAACCCCCGCAAGGATGGAGCCGACGGGGGCTTCGTGAACGGTTTCGTCGCAGCCAACGGCCAGGAAGTCGCATTCCACGTTCCGGGCGCCCCGGGCGGCGCGGCGCCGGGCGCGAGCGCCCCTCGCTGATCCTCGCCCAGGCCTGGGGGACGGGCTTGCCATGTCCCGCCGCAGGGGCGTCACTGCCCCCACGGCGCGACTGACCTTTCTGCGCTACAGCGAGCGCAGGAAATTGATCAAGTCCTGCTGATCGCGCCCGGGCAGCGCATTGAAGCTCTGGATGACCTCGTTCGCCTCGCTTCCACATAGCGCCGGCAAGCCAAGCGCTGGGAGCTGAGCAATACCCGTGCCAGGAGCGCCCAGAGCGCTTCAGGACGGGCGTAACTGTTTGATAGGAAAGGCGCCGAATGCCGGCACACAGCGCGCGGCGCGCTGTGGCGGGCGCTCGGAAGTGTCGCCGCCGGGAAACAGCCCAGTGCGGTAAAACTCGCAACTGTCTGAACGATCAACGTTTGTGACTGTCGCAGCCCGTCAACAGTCGAATCGTCAAATCCCACGCTCCAGGGCGTCAACGCTCTTCGGCCAGTCCTCTTTCAAAAGCCGTGAGAGCGAGCGATCGGCCAGCAGCCGGCCGGCCGTCTGGCAGCGTGCGCAGTAGTTGGTCTCGTTGTCGGCGTAGCGAATGCGCTGCACGGGCGTGCCGCAGGTCGGGCAGGGCTTGCCAAAGCGTCCATGCACCGCCATTCCCTCGCGAAACGCGGTGACCTTTTCCGGAAACCCATCCGCGGCCTCG
>DATKPP010000023.1:0-40238 GCA_035524075.1 Steroidobacteraceae bacterium
AAGGCCTTCCTCGGCGTCGCCGCGGAGCTCGAGGCCCTGCTGCGCGAGCTCGCCTCGATCCCGAGCGATTACCGGATCCTGCTGCTGCAGGGCGGTGCCACCGCGCAGTTCGCGGGCGTGCCGCTCAACCTCGCGGGGCCGCAGGAAACCGCCGACTACATCAACACCGGTGCGTGGTCTACCCGCGCCATCGCCGAGGCCGCGCGCTTCTGCACGGTACATTGCGCCGCGGACGAGGTGGGCTCGCGCTACACGACTGTGCCGGCGCCCGAGACGCTCGATCTGACACCCGGCGCCGCCTATGTGCACTACACGCCCAACGAGACCATCGGCGGCGTGGAGTTTCCCTATGTGCCGCAGAGCGGGTCGGTCCCGCTCGTGGCAGACATGTCGTCGGTGATCCTTTCGCAGCCGCTCGATGTGAGGAAGTACGCGCTGATCTACGCCGGAGCGCAGAAGAACATCGGGCCCGCGGGGCTCACGATCGTCATCGTGCGAGAGGACCTCGTGGGTCGCGCCCGACCAGGCACTCCTGCGGTGCTCGACTACGGGGCCGCCAGCCGGGACGGCTCGATGCTCAACACCCCGCCCACCTTCATTTGGTACGTCGCTGCCTTGACGCTCAGATGGGTCAAAGCCCGGGGCGGCCTTGCAGCCATGGCGGAGCGCAACCGCGCCAAGTCCGAGACGCTGTATCGGGCGATCGACTCGAGCGGCTTTTATCGCAATCCGGTTGCCAAGCACTGCCGCTCGCGGATGAACGTTCCCTTTACCCTCGGCAATGCCGAGCTCGAGAAGAAATTTCTGACCGAGTCCACGGCCGCGGGGCTCACCAATCTCGAGGGCCACCGCTCGGTCGGAGGCATGCGCGCGAGCCTTTACAACGCGATGCCGCTCGCCGGAGTGCAGGCGCTCATCGAGTTCATGCGCGAGTTCGAGCGGCGCAACGGTTGAGGCGCCGCCTCGCCAACGGTCCTCTCCGCATGCATCGCATCCTTCTTCTGAACCAGGTGAGCGCGCGCGGCCTCGAGCGGTTGCCACCCGAGCGCTACATCGTCGGCACCGACGTGGCCGCGCCGGATGCCATCCTGGTGCGCTCTGCCGATCTGCACACGATGGAGTTTCCGCCATCGCTCCTGGCGATCGGACGCGCCGGAGCGGGCGTCAACAACATCCCGGTGGCGGCGCTCAGCAAGCGCGGCGTCCCGGTGTTCAACGCCCCGGGAGCCAACGCGAATGCCGTCAAGGAGCTGGTGCTCGCCGCTTTGCTGCTCGCCGCGCGCAATATCTGTGCAGCCTGGTCATTCGCGCGCTCCCTCACGGGCGATGACGAGGCGATCGAGGAGCGCGTGGAGCGGGCCAAGAAGAACTTCGTCGGCTTCGAGCTGCCCGGACGAACGCTCGGCGTCGTGGGGCTCGGGGCGATCGGTGTGGAGGTGGCCAACTCCGCGCTCGCGCTCGGCATGCGCGTGCTCGGATACGACCCGCAGATCACCGTGCAGCGCGCCTGGCAGCTCTCCTCGAGCGTCGAGCAGGCGCTCTCGCTCGAGGACCTCTTCGGGCGGGCCGACGTGGTCAGCGTTCACGTCCCGCTCAACGACCAGACGCGCGGGCTGGTGGCCGAGTCGCGCCTGCGGCTCATGCGCCCGGGCGGCGTGATTCTCAACTTCGCGCGCGCCCACATCGTGGACGATACGGCCGTGATCGCGGCGCTGGATGCCGGTCATCTGCGTGCCTACGTCTGCGACTTCCCAAACAATGCGCTCAAGGATCATCCCAAGGTCATCACCCTGCCGCACCTCGGCGCCTCCACGCACGAGGCGGAGGAGAACTGCGCCGTCATGGTGATCGATACGCTGCGGGAGTACCTCGAGAGCGGCAACATTCGCCACTCGGTCAACTATCCCGAGGCAGTACTGGCGCGCGCGCCGGGCGCCACGCGCCTGGCGATCGCGAACCTGAACGTGCCCAACATGGTCGGCCAGATCTCCACCCACCTTGCCACGGCGGGGCTCAATATCGCCGACCTGCTCAACAAGTCGCGCGGGGAGCTCGCCTACACGCTCGTCGATGCCGACGGCACGGTGAGCGAGGAGTTGCTGGGCAGGATACGGCGGATCGGGGGAGTGCTCGCGGCCCGGGTCATCTAGGGCCACTGGGCAGGGGGGCTGAGGTTCTTCGGTATGGTTCAGCGATCTGGAAACACTCGATCGGCGCGGCGCAAGAGCCAGGGCGCAGGCGCGCAGGCCGCGGCACCGTCGCTGTCGCTCGATGCAGTCCGCGCGCGCATCGATGCGGTGGATGAGAGCATCCAGGAGCTGCTCAACGAGCGCGCGCGGCTCGCCCAGCTCGTCGGCATCTCCAAGCACGCGCGCGGGCACCTCGTGGATTTCTATCGTCCGGAGCGCGAGGCCGAGGTGCTGCGCCGCGTGAAGGAGCGCAACCGCGGGCCGCTGCGGGACGAGGAGGTCCTGCGGCTTTTTCGCGAGATCATGTCCGCCTGCCTCGCGCAGCAGGAGCCGCTCAAGGTCGCGTTTCTCGGACCGGAAGGCACTTTCACACAGACCGCAGTGCTCAAGCATTTCGGCCACTCCGTCCGTGCCCTGCCGTTACCCTCGGTGGATGAGGTGTTTCAGGAGGTCGAGGCCGGCCGGGTCGACTTCGGGGTGGTGGCTATCGAGAACTCCACCGAGGGGATGGTCATCAACACGCTCGATCGATTCATCACTTCGCCCCTGAACATCTGTGGCGAGGTCGAGCTGCGCATCCATCAATATCTGATGGGAAGGATGAGCTCGCTCGATCAGATTCGGCGGATTTGCTCCCACCAGCAGGCGCTCGCGCAGTGCCGCGGCTGGCTCGATGCGCATTTGCCGGATATCGAGCGCGTTGCCGTGACCAGCAACGCCGAGGGGGCGCGCCGGGCGCGCGACGAGGAGGGTACTGCCGCCATCGCCGGAACCACCGCCGCCGAGGTCTACGGCCTCGATCTGCTCGCGAGCGAGATCGAGGATCGCGCCGACAACACCACCCGGTTCTTCATCCTGGGACGCAAGCTGCTGGCGCCAAGCGGCAGCGATCGCACGACGCTGCTCGTCTCGGGCGTTCACACCGATGCGCCCGGGGCGCTCTTTCGACTGCTCGAGCCGCTGGCGCGCCACCGGGTGAGCATGACCCGCATCGAGTCGCGTCCCTCGCAGCGGCGCAAGTGGGACTACGTGTTCTTCATCGATGTCGAGGGCCATCCGCAGGATCGGAATGTCGCACGGGCGCTCGCCTCGCTTGCCAAGCGCGCCTCGCTGTTTCGGGTTCTCGGCGCATATCCGCGCGCCGTGACATGAGCGCCCCGCTGCACACGCGAGCGTACCGCCTGCTCCCCGGGGCGCGGGTGAGTGGCGTCGTGCGCGTGCCGGGTGACAAGTCGATCTCGCACCGCGCCCTGATGCTGGGCGGCATTGCCGAGGGCGCGAGCGAGATCAGCGGATTCCTCGCGAGCGAGGATTGTCTAGCGACGCTTGCGGCGCTGCTCGAGCTCGGGGTGAGCATCGAGCGACCCGAGCGCGAGCGCGTGATCGTGCATGGGACCGGAATGGCCGGCCTGCGCGCACCGGCGGGACCGCTCAACATGGGCAACGCGGGCACCGCCATGCGCCTCGCCATGGGGTTGCTTGCGGGGCGGCCCTTCGATTCAACTCTGATCGGGGATGCCTCCCTCATGCGCCGCCCGATGGAGCGGGTGGCCGTGCCCCTGAGGCTCATGGGCGCGAGAGTGCTGACACACGCGGGCCGTCCGCCGGTGCAGATTCTGGCCGAGAAGTCCCTCACGGCGATCGATTACGCCCTGCCGGTGGCGAGTGCCCAGGTCAAATCGGCGATCCTGCTCGCCGCGCTGCGAGCCGACGGCCGCACGCGAGTGAGCGAGCCCGCCCCCACGCGCGATCACACCGAGCGCATGCTTGCCACGTTCGGGGTGGAGCTGGTGCGCAGCACAGGCGCCGTCGCGCTCGAGGGTGGCCAGAGTCTGCAGGCCACGCGGATCGAGATTCCCGGGGATTTCTCCTCGGCCGCGTTCTTCATCGTGGCGGCCTGCCTCGCGGCCACCGAGCCTGTGATGCTCGAGAACGTCGGTGTGAACCCCACGCGCACCGGGCTGATCGAGCTGCTGCGCGAGATGGGGGCCGACATCCGCGTGCACCACCGCAGCGCGCGCGCTGCTGCGGCCGAGCCGGTCGCGGATCTGGAGGTGCGCGGCAGCCGCCTGCACGGCATCAAGGTGCCCGAGGCCATGGTGCCGCTCGCGATCGATGAGTTTCCGGTCTTCTTCATCGCGGCGGCGTGTGCGCAAGGGGAGACACTGGTGCGCGGTGCGCACGAGTTGCGCGTGAAGGAGAGCGATCGGCTCGCTGCGATGGCGGAGGGCCTCGGGCGGCTCGGGGTGGAGCACGACTTGCTTCCCGATGGGCTCTGGATACGCGGTCGCGACGAGCTCGGGGGCGCAACGATCGACAGCCACGGGGACCATCGCGTCGCGATGGCGTTTGCGATCGCAAGTCTTCGAGCCACGGCGCCGCTCGAGATACTCGACGTGGCCAACGTGACGACCTCCTTCCCGGGATTCGTCGCCACGGCGCGCGCTGCGGGATTGACCCTTGAAGAGAGCTAGCCGCGAATGATGACCACAGCCAAGACGCCCGTCGTGACGATCGATGGCCCGAGCGGGTCGGGGAAGGGCACGATCGGGCGTGCGATCGCACGCGCCGCAGGCTGGCACTGGCTCGACAGCGGAGCCCTCTACCGCTTGGTGGCGCTTGCCGGACGACAGCTCGGCCTGGCTCCAGATGATGTCAAATCCCATGCTCAGGCGGCGCAGGGCATGGACGTGCGCTTCGAGTTCGGCGAGCGGCTCGAGGACGAGCGGGTGCTGCTCGGGGGCCGCGACGTGACGCTCGATTTGCGCTCCGAGACGGCAGGCTCGGGGGCCTCCCGCGTGGCCGCCTGGCCGCAGGTGCGCCAGGCCCTCCTCGAGCGCCAGAAGGCCTTTGCGCAGCCTCCCGGGCTGGTCGCCGATGGCCGTGACATGGGCACCGTCGTCTTCCGCGACGCGGAGCTGAAGATCTTCCTCACCGCGAGCCCCGAGGAGCGGGCCCGCCGGCGCTATAACCAGTTGAAAGACAAGGGGTCAGGTGTTAGCCTTGCCGCCCTTTCGCGCGAGATAGCCGAGCGGGACGCGAGGGATTCGACGCGTGCGGTCGCTCCCTTGAAGCCCGCGCCCGACGCCCACGTGATCGACTCCACCGCCCTCACGATCGAGCAGGTGGTCGATCGCGTGCTCGTACTCGGACGCAGTCGGTCGTTATGGCCCTGAGCGGTTGCCTCATGCGCGCAAGAAACGGATGCCGTGGCAAGGATGCCGCGGTCGCAGCGACAACACTCGGACCGCGACGAAGTGGGCCGGAGCACTTTTTTGAGCACGTGCGATGCGCCGTGCATGTGAAGGTATGACCGAAAGTTTTGCTCAACTGTTTCAGGAAAGCCTCGCCAATCAACGCATCCGCCCGGGGATGATCCTCACGGGGCTGGTGGTGGATGTGACCCCGGACAACGTGATCGTCAATGTCGGCCTCAAATCCGAGGCGGTCATTCCGGTGGATCAGTTCAAGAACGAGCGCGGCGAGTTGGAGGTCAAGGCCGGCGACGAAGTGGAGGTCGCGCTCGACTCGGTGGAGGATGGGACGGGTGAGACCCGGCTGTCGCGTGAGAAGGCCAAGCGCGCGCGCACCTGGACCCGGCTCGAGCAGGCCTTCAACAACTCCGAGATCGTCACGGGAATCATCACCGGACGCGTGAAGGGTGGCTTCACCGTCGAGATCGATAACGTGCGCGCCTTCCTGCCCGGATCGCTCGTGGATGTGCGTCCGGTGCGCGACACCTCCTATCTCGAGGGCAAGCCGCTCGAATTCAAAGTCATCAAGCTCGACCAGAAGCGCAACAACGTCGTGGTCTCGCGCCGTGCGGTGGTCGAGCAGGAGTTCTCCGCGGAGCGCTCCGCGCTCATGGAGAACCTGCAGGAAGGGGCCGTGGTGCGTGGCACGGTGAAGAATCTCACCGACTACGGCGCGTTCGTGGATCTCGGCGGAATCGACGGTCTGCTGCACATCACCGACATGGCCTGGAAGCGTGTCAAGCACCCTTCAGAGGTGGTCAAGGTCGGCGACGAGATCGACGTGCGCATCCTCAAGTTCGACCGGGAGCGCTCGCGCGTGTCGCTCGGCTTGAAGCAGCTCGGTGCCGATCCGTGGGAGAACATCGCGCGGCGCTACCCGCCGAACACCCGTGTCTTCGGCAAGGTGACGAACATCGCCGACTACGGCGCGTTCGTCGAGATCGAAGACGGCGTGGAAGGCCTGGTGCACGTCTCGGAGATGGACTGGACCAACAAGAACGTGAACCCTGCCAAGGTGGTGCACACCGGCCAGGAAGTCGAGGTGATGGTGCTCGATGTGGATGAGGAGCGCCGTCGCATCTCCCTGGGCCTGAAGCAGTGCAAGGCCAATCCCTGGAAGGAGTTCGCCGAGAACTACAACCGCGGCGATCGTGTCACCGGTCAGATCAAGTCGATCACGGACTTCGGCATCTTCATCGGGCTTCCAGGGAACATCGATGGCCTGGTGCACCTCTCGGACATCTCCTGGGATCAGCCCGGCGAGGAGGCGGTGCGCAACTATCAGAAGGCTCAAGCCCTCGAGGCGATGGTGCTGTCGATCGATCCCGAGCGCGAGCGCATCTCCCTCGGAATCAAGCAGCTTGCCAAGGATCCGTTCTCCGCCTACATCGCCGAGAACCCCAAGGGCAGCATCGTGCGCGGGACCATCAAGGAGGTGGATGCGCGCGGGGCGGTCATCGATCTTGGCAACGGCGTGGACGGACAGCTGCGCGCCTCGGAGCTCGGGCGCGATCGAGTGGAGGATGCCCGCGCGGTCCTCAAGGTCGGCGATCCGATCGAGGCGAAGTTTACGGGTGTGGATCGCAAGTCCCGCACGATCACGCTGTCGGTGAAGGCCAAGGAGGCTCACGAGGAGGCCGAGGCGGTGCAGAGTTACCGCTCCGAGCAGAGTGCAACGGGGACGAGCCTCGGCGAGCTGCTCAAGGAGCAGATCGGCGATCGAAGCTGAACCGTATCTGCAGCGCCCCGCGGCCTGTCCGGAGCGCTCGAGAGCTGCTCAAGAACATGACCAAATCGGAGCTCATCGAGATCATCACCGCGAAGCAGAAGCACCTTCCGGCGAAGGATGTGGAGCTTGCGCTGAAGCAGATCCTCGAGATCATGAGTGATGCGCTCTCCCAGGGAGAGCGCATCGAGATCCGCGGGTTCGGCAGCTTCTCGCTGCATTTCCGTCCGCCGCGCCAGGGTCGCAATCCCAAGACGGGCGAGGCGGTGGCGCTCTCGGGGAAGTATGTTCCGCACTTCAAGCCGGGTAAGGACCTGCGCGAGCGGGTGAACGACGGCGCCGATCGGCCCATCCGCGACTAGATGTGTTCGAGCTTCCTCCACTGCTGCTGGCGCTTGCCTTCATCGCCGTGGGGATCGCCGCGTGGCTGCTCGGACGGCACGGCGGAGCCCGTACCGTGCGCTTGCCGCGCGACTACTACGTCGGGCTCGATCATCTCATCAACGATCGCTTCGACCGTGCGGTCGAGGTGTTCACACGCGTTGCGGCCTCGAACGAGGACACCGCGGAGATTCAGTTTGCGCTCGGCAGCCTGTTTCGCAAGCGCGGCGAGGTCGACCGCGCCATCGCGATCCACACGCGGCTGAAGGATCAGGGAGCGGCTGCGATTCGCGATCGCGCCGCGTTCGCGCTGGCACTGGATTTCTTGAGCGCAGGTCTCATGGATCGTGCGGAGCGGCTGTTCGAGGAGCTCGCCGCATCGCGCGAGCACCGCCGCGACGCCCTCGAGCATCTGCTGAGAATCTACGAGCAGCAGGGCGACTGGGCTAACGCGCTGAAGATCTTTCATGAGCTGCCGGCCGACCTGCAGCAGGAGCGCCGGAGTGTTGCGGCGCACTACCTGTGCGAGCTCGCCGAGCATGCGCTGCTGCAGGGTGAGGCGGAGCGCGCGCGAGCTCTGGTGCGACAGGCTCGCAACCACGATGCGACGCTCCCCCGGGCGGAGATTCTCACGGCGCGCATGATGGAGGCCGCCGGGGATACCCGCGGCGCGCTTGAGCGTTATCTCGGGGCGCTCGAGGCGGCGCCCGGACTTGCGCTCGAGGTGATTCCGCGGCTGCTGCAGCTGGCCGAGCCGCTCGGGGAGCGGCGCCTGATCGAGGAGCTCGGCGCGCGCCTGAAGCGCACCGGGAGACTCACCGGGCGCCAGCTGACCTGGCTCCTCGCGACGGCTCTGCCGCTCGAGGATGCCGCGCGGCTCGAGCGCATCGCCGGGGATCTCCTCGGCATCGAGGCGGCGGCGGCGCCTTCCTTCGGACAGCTTCTGGCGCGCATGGGTGAGGCCGGTGGGCGCTACCAGTGCGAGGAGTGTGGGCTGTTGAGCGTCGGCTGGTTCTGGCGGTGCCCGAAGTGCCGCTCCTGGGACGGTATGCGACCTGCGGTATTCAAATGGGCGGAGCGCACGGGTGCGAGTGCGGTACAACGTAATGTCCAAATCGGTTGAGGAGCGTTTCATGAGGTCTCACTCGCATTCGGTGATTCGCACCGCGGTATTTCCCGTCGCGGGTCGAGGCACGCGCTTCCTTCCGGCGACCAAGGCGAGCCCCAAGGAGATGCTTCCGGTCGTGGACAAGCCGCTCATTCAGTATGCGGTCGAGGAGGCCCTGGCCGCCGGGGCCAGCCGCCTGGTGTTCATCACGGGTGCCTCCAAGCGCGCGATCGAGGACCATTTCGACTCGGACCAGGAGCTCGAGCACATGCTGGAGGCTCAGGGCAAGAGCGATCTGCTCAACCAGATTCGCAGCGTGTTGCCGTCCTACGCGGCGTGCATCTTCATCCGCCAGCCCGCCCCGCTCGGGCTCGGCCATGCGGTGCTCTGTGCTCAGCCCGCAGTCGGCTCGGAACCCTTCTTCGTGCATCTCGCCGATGACCTGATCCGCGGCGAGGTGAGCTGCCTCGAGCAGATGGCCGAGGTCTACGACGCCAAGCGTGCAAGCGTTCTCGGGGTGGAGGTCGTCCCGCGCCGCGATACCGAGAAGTACGGCATCGTTGCGGTCGAGGCCGACAAGTCGGCGACCAGCCGCGTGCGCAGCATCGTCGAGAAGCCGCGGCCCGCCTCGGCACCCTCGACACTGGCGGTGGTGGGGCGGTACGTGCTCACCCCGGCGATCTTCGAGCACCTCGAGCGCATCGGCCGCGGAAGCGGGGGGGAGATTCAGCTGACGGACGGGATTGCCGCGCTGATGCGCGAGGAGGCGGTGTACGCGTACCGCTTCGCGGGCAAGCGTTACGATTGCGGCAGCAAGCTCGGCTACCTGCAGGCGACGGTGGAATACGCGCTCGGCCACCCCTCGCTGGGCCGCGACTTTCGCAAGTATCTTCAAGGGATGATACGCTCGCCAGCCATGCGCTCGCGCCGATGACGGCGTAGCCTGCTTGCGAGCCCGCGAGCGCCCCCTCCGTGTGCGGTCACGGTGTGCGGAACGCTCCATGGGGGGTGGGCTCACCATCATGAACTTCAGGAGGAATTTCAAATGGCCACTCGTCGCAGCAACCCTTCCCGTCGCATCGGTGAGTCCGCAGTGCCCGAGAGCTCGGTGCAAACCTCCCGCGCCGTGGGTGCCGGCAGCTCAGCCCCGTCGAGCGAGGCGCCTCCGGTGCGCCGGGCTGCCACGGCCACCAGGACCGCGGCGGCTCCAGCTCCCCCCCATGTCAGTGTTTCGGCGGACGCGCGCCGCGGGATGATCGCCAAGGCCGCCTATCTGCGCGCCGAGCGGCGCGGCTTCGTCCCGGGGTTCGAGGATGAGGATTGGCTCGCGGCCGAGAAGGAAGTCGACGCGCTCCTCTCCGCGGGACGCGGTGTCCCGCAGTAGTTGTTGCGAACCTTGACGGCCGGCAGCTGATGTAGTTCTATATAACACCATTACAAACGAGCGGCCTTGTGCGACCGCTCCCGCTCACCGGATCTTGTGGATGCATAGCCGCGCTCGCGCGGTGGGGGACGCTCGCGTCGGTCGTACATGGACGAGAAGGCTTCGCTGCTAGAGCAGCTCCGCATCGATCGGGGTCCCGCGGGGCAAATCGGCTCGAACCGTGCAACGGGTGGGCGCACTGGCATGCGGTGGCTCCTCGGCGTCGCTGGCGCGCTCCTGCTGGCTGGAGTCGCGGTGGCCGCCTGGGCTCTCCTGCGTCCGGCGGGGATTCCGGTGCATGTCGCCGTCGCTCGCGAGGTCGGTGGGGGGAGCGCTGCGAGCGCAGGAGTGTCCACCCTCGATGCGTCGGGCTATGTGGTGGCACGGCGTGAGGCGACGGTATCGGCTAAGGCGACCGGACGCGTGGTCGATGTCCGCGTGGAGGAGGGTCAGTCGATTGCCGCGAACCAGATCATCGCGCGGCTCGACGACTCGAACACGCATGCGGCGCTCGTCCAGGCTCAAGCTCAGCTCGCCCAGACCGAGGCGGCCTTGAACGCCGCCAAGGTCGCGCTCGACGATGCGCGCCCGATCTATGCGCGCAACGAGAAGGAGCGCGCTCAGCAGGTCATCAGCGCCCAGGATTTCGATGCCGCCAAGGCGACGTACAACGCCGCCGAGACCAACTACGAGGTGCAGCGCGAAGGGGTCGTCTCGGCCCGCGCGGCCGTCGAGGTGGCGCAGCGCTATGAGGATGACATGACCCTGCGTGCTCCGTTTTCGGGCGTGGTCACCGAGAAGAATGCGCAGCCCGGGGAGATCGTCTCGCCCGTCAGCGCGGGCGGTGGCTTCACGCGTACCGGCATTTGCACCATCGTGGACATGGACTCGCTCGAGGCCGAGATCGACGTGAGCGAGAATTTCATCAATCGCGTGCACGCTGGGCAGGCGGCCATCGTGCGGCTCAACGCGTATCCCGACTGGCAGATCCCCGCGAGCGTGCTCGCGATCATACCGACGGCCGATCGCTCGAAAGCCACCGTCAAGGTGCGCGTCGGATTCAAGATCAAGGATCCACGGATCCTCCCCGAGATGGGCACGCGCGTCTCGTTCCTGGATTCCGCGCCTGCAGCTCTCGCTGGCTCCGGCGAGCCGCGGGCGATCGTGCTGCCGAGCGATGCGGTGCAGGTCGATGGAGACACCGGGGCCGTCTTCGTCATCGACGGAACGAGCGTCGAGCGACGCAGCGTGCATGTCGGAGGACACACGAGCGAGGGTCAGTTGATGGTGACGGGACTCGAGGCCGGGACGCGCGTTGCGACCGGCGATCTGAGCCACCTCACCGACCACGGCAGGATCTCGATTCAAGAATGATGGGGGAGTCCTATGGCGGCGGTTGTCTCGATCAAGAACGTCGTGAAGCGCTACACGCGCGGCAAGCAGCAAGTGGAGGTGCTCCACGGCTTGAATCTCGAGGTCGAAGGCGGGGAGTTCCTCGCGCTCATGGGACCTTCGGGGTCGGGCAAGACCACTCTTCTGAACCTGATCGGCGGCCTCGACCGGCCTGACTCGGGCGAGGTAACCGTCGCCGGGGAGCGTATCGATCAGCTCTCCAGCGGGGAGCTGGCGCGCTGGCGTTCCCGGCACGTCGGGTTCGTGTTCCAGTTCTACAACCTGCTGCCGGTGCTCACCGCGGAGCGCAACGTGGAGGTGCCGCTTCTGCTGACGAAGCTGTCACGCGCGCAACGCAAGCGCAATGTGCACGCGGCGCTCGAGCTGGTGGGCCTCGCGGACCGCGCCAAGCACAAGCCGGCGGAGCTCTCGGGCGGACAGCAGCAGCGAGTGGCCATCGCCCGTGCGCTCATTGCCGATCCGACGCTGCTCGTGTGCGACGAGCCGACGGGCGATCTCGATCGCGAGAACGCGGAGGAGATTCTGAAGCTGCTCGAGATCTTGAATCGCACCCAGGGCAAGACGATCATCATGGTGACGCACGATCCGCTCGCGGCCGCGCACGCCTCGCATAAGCTCTATGTGGACAAGGGGCGGCTCACGGCGCACGAGGAGCGCACCGCGGCTTGAGCGGGGGAGTCCCGGGCCGGGGCAAATCGTGAAGTACTTTCCCCTGATATGGGCCGCGCTGCGGCGGCGCAAGGCGCGCACGTTGCTCACGGCGTTCTCCATCGCGACCGCCTTCTTCCTGTTCGGGGCGCTCAAGGGGATCAACACCGGCATCGCCCAAATGGAGAAGCTGCTGGATATCCCGGCGCTGCTCGTCATGAGCCGCGTCCGGATGGATGCGCCGCTGCCGCTGGCCCACGCCGCACGTATCCGCGCCATACCCGGCGTGACCGCGGTATCGCCGATGACGGCCCTGGTGGGCACCTACCAGTCGCCCACCAACGTCCTGGTCGTCATCGGTATGGATCTTCCGGCGCTGTTGGCCATGAGCCCGGACATGAAAGTGGCGCCCGAGCAGGTGGCGGCCGTCGAGCGCACACGCTCCGGCGTCATCGTCGGCGAATCCATGATGAAGGCAAGGGGCTGGAAGGTGGGCGACCGCATCCCCTTGCACGCCTTCTCGATCAACGGTATCTCCGGTACGAAGAAGGACGGCAGCTCCGACTGGGTGTTCGATATCGTGGGCACCTACACGCTGTCTCAGCCGGACTGGGCCACGCGC
The DNA here is from genome assembly GCA_035524075.1 of Steroidobacteraceae bacterium. GTDB lineage: Bacteria > Pseudomonadota > Gammaproteobacteria > Steroidobacterales > Steroidobacteraceae > JASHUC01. The sequence goes on from DATKPP010000023.1 coordinate 12,765, forward strand.
ATTCTGGCGAACTATGACTACATCAACGAGGCCCTGGGAGAGGCCGGTCACAATCAGACGATCGGCTTTCAGGTCGGCATCACCGACTCGTCGAAATCGGCGAAGATCTCCCAGGCGATCGACGATGAGTTCGCGAATTCGCCGGACCAGACGCGCACCCAGAACCTGAAGGAGTTCATGGACTCGGTGCTGCGGCAGGTTGGCGACATCAATTTCCTCTTCAACGGCATCGTGGGCGCCGTGCTCTTCACGTTGCTGTTCCTCACGGCGAACACCATGTCGCAGTCGGTACGCGAGCGCACCGGGGAGCTGGCGGTGCTCAAGACGCTGGGATTCACGGATGGCATCGTGCAGTGGCTGGTGATCGTGGAGGCGCTTGTGCTGTCGCTGGTTGCGGCCGCGGCCGGCCTGCTGCTCGCTTCCTGGGAGCTGCCTCGGGCGACCAACACGGCGTTGCTGCAGTCGCAGGGCATCGGCGCCATGCATGTGCCGGGCAGCGTGTTTGGGTATGGCCTCGCCATTGCGGCGCTGCTCGCGCTGCTGAGCGGACTGCCGCCGGCGCAGCGCGCCCGACGCTTGTCGATCGTCGCGGCCCTGTCAGGGCGTTGACGGGAGCTGCGGATGAGAACGCTCGAGCAGATCCTGGCGGTATCGTCCATCAACCTCCGCAGCCTGCCTCAGCGCATTGCTCCCTCGCTCGTGGTCGTGATCGGAATTGCCGGTGTGGTCGCCGTGCTGCTGTCCGTGCTTTCGCTGTCTTTGGGCCTCTCTGGAGCGCTCACCACGACCGGACGGCCCGACCGGGCCATCATCCTGCACGCTCAGTCAACCGACGAGGTGGGCAGCAACCTCGCGGCCGATACGATTCCGACCATCCTGGATGCACCGGGGATCGCCAGGGCGCGCGATGGACGGCCGCTCGCATCGGCGGAGATGCTGGCGACGGTCAACGTCCCGCGGGCGGACAACGGCTTGCTGGGCTCGCTCACGCTACGCGGGGTGTCCCCCGAGGCCTTCGAGCTGCGCCCGGAGCTGCACCTCACCCAGGGAAGGATGTTCCGGTCGGGAGTGCGCGAGCTGATCGCGGGAACCCAAGCGCAGGCGCGCTTTCATGGACTTGGGGTCGGCAACCATGTCTTGTTCGACAACAACGACTGGCTGGTGGTGGGCACGTTCGACAGCGGCGGCGGAGCGCACGACTCGGAGCTGCTCGCGGATGCGAACACGGTACTGTCTGCTTATCAGCGCACGGCATACAACTCCGTGACCGTCAAGCTCGCGGACCCGGGAGCACTGGAGGCGCTGCGCAGCAAGCTCACCAAGGACCCGACCTTGTCGGTCGTGGTGAACCGGGAGACCGCCTACTACGAGCAGCAGTCGCACTCGTTCGCCGCCGTGCTGTCCCTCATCGCGCACGTGGTCGGCGTCATCATGGCGATCGGCGCCATCTTCGCGGCACTCAACACCATGTATTCGGCCGTGAGCGCTCGTACCGTGGAGATTGCGACGCTGCGCGCCATCGGGTTTGGACCGCTCGCGGTGGTCGTCTCGGTGATCGTCGAGGCTCTCGTGCTGGCGCTGATCGGGGCGGTGGCCGGGGCAGCCCTCGCCTGGGCATTCTTCGATGGGAACACCGTCAGCACGATCGCAGGCGGCGGCGGCATCGCGCAGGTCGTGTTTCACCTGCATATCGGACGGGCGCTGATCGCGACCGGCATCGTGTGGGCGTGCATCGTCGGGCTGATTGGCGGGCTGTTGCCGGCCATCCGCGCCGCAAGGCTCCCGGTGGCAACCGCGCTGCGGGCGGTGTGATTCGCGGCGCGAATCCATGACGCTCATTGCAGCGCTCGCCGCCGTGCAGGTGCTCAGCCTCGTCGCAGTGGTCGCAATGCTCACCTATGCGCTACGGGCATGGCGGGAGAGTGCGCTATTGCAGCGCGAGTCGATCGAGGCGGCGAGCCGCGCCGCGGCGAGCCAGCACGCCGCAGCCGAGACGCTGCGCATCACACTGGAATCTGCGCGCTTCGCACAGGAGCTTGCCTTCCGGCCTGCCTTGAGGTTCTCGTGGGAGGTTCGCGGTCACGTCCCGGATGTCGGTCACTCGCCCGTCGTATTCGCCGCGACCGTGGCCAATGTCGGGCACGGCACGGCCATCATCGAGCGCGTGCGAATCCTCACCCAAGGAGCCGTGCGGCTCGAGTACTCGCAGGCCGAAGGCGAGGGGCTCGAGCGGTTGGCGGAGGACTTCGATCGTGAGGTGTTCCAGCGCCTGGCCGGCACGGACATGCAGACGCTCGCGGCGCAACTCACGCTTGCCCCGCTCACCGACAGCACGCGCGCGCTCGAGGTGGGTGGACGACTCGATTTGTTTAGCGTGCAGCTTTATGCCCATCAGGCCGAGCTTCTGCAGGCGGGGCTCCCGAGGGCAACCGTGCACCTCACATATCGCTCGCTCGCAGGCACGCGCTTCGAGGCCGCCGAGCAGTTCGCCGACTCGCACATCCGCAACTGAAAGCGCCGGCCGCGGCGCCCGCCGGATCAGTCGCGCTGGAAGTCCCGCCCATGTTGCATCGCGCGGACGATCCTCGCGCGCAGCACGAAGTTGCCGAAGGCTTCCCCTGGGCTGCGCTCTTTAGCGTATCGCTCGAGGACCGACCGGAGCGCATCGAGAATCTGCGATTCACCGATGTTCTCGCGATACAGCGCGTTCAAGCGGTCGCCGATGAGGCTCGCTCCGAGATAGAGGTTGTACTTGCCGACCGCCTTGCCGACCAGCGCGATCTCCGCGACGTAGGGTCGCGAGCAGCCGTTCGGGCAGCCGCTCATGCGAATCGTGATCGCCTGACGCTCGAGCCCGCAGGCCGTGACGATTTCATCGATCTTGTCGAGGAGCGTCGGGAGGTACCGCTCGCTCTCGGCCATCGCCTGCCCGCAAGTGGGCAGGGCTACGCAGGCGATCGAATGCTGTCGCAGGCTCGTGCAGCTGGAGTCGTTGTCGATCCCGTACTCCTGCAGGGTGGCGGTGATTGCCGCACGCTCGCCGCCCGGGACTCCGGCAAGGGTGACGTTCTGATTGGTCGTGAGCGCGAGGAGGCCGCGATGGCCGGTGGCGAGTGCGCGCAGCCCGCTCAGGAGCTTGCGGCGCGGATAATCCGCAACGCGACCGTTCTCGACGAAGAGGGTGTAGTGCCAGAGCCCGTCCGCGCCCTGCAACCAACCCATCCGATCGCCGGAGGAGTCCAATTCGAAGGGTCTGGCGGGCATGAGCGCGCGCCCCAGCCGCCGGGTGAGCTCGGCGCAGAACCAATCGGTCCCGCGATCCTCGATCGTGTATTTGAATCGTGCGCGTGCGCGATCGTGGCGGTCGCCGTAATCGCGCTGGATGCCGAGCGTATGCTCGGCCACCGCAACGGCATCGCCGGCTGAGCAAAAGCCGACCACATCCGCCAGGCGCGGAAAGGTCGCGGGGACCTTGTGAGTCATGCCCATGCCCCCACCGACGAGCACGTTGTAGCCCACGATGAGTCCCTGCTCGAGGATTGCGACGAGCCCCAGGTCGTGGGCATAGACATCCACGTCGTTGTGCGGCGGCACGGCGATCGCGATCTTGAACTTACGTGGCAGGTAGGTGCGCCCGTAGATCGGCTCATCCTCGCCGGCCTCGGAGCCCGCCGGCTCATCGAGGAAGATCTCGCCATAGGCGTGCGTGCGTGGCAGCAGATGTGCGCCGATGCGGCGCGCAAGCTCGCTCGCCTGGGCGTGTGCGGGCGAGAGCAGCGGGTTGGCCGTGGCGATGACGTTGCGGTTCACGTCCCCGCACGCGGCGATCGTATCGAGCCCCGCGGCGACGATGCCGCGAATGTGTCGCTTGAGGTTGCGCTTTGCAATCCCGTGAAATTGAAAGGTCTGGCGGGAAGTCAGCCGCAGCGTGCCGTCGGCGGTGCTGCGCGCGAGGGCATCGAGCGCGAGCCACTGCGCGGGTGTGCATACGCCGCCGGGCAAGCGCACGCGCACCATGAACTGGTAGCGCGGCTCGAGCTTGGCACGGCGCCGCTCCTCGCGCAGATCCCGGTCATCTTGCTGGTAGATGCCGAAGAACTTCGTGAGCTGCGTGTCGGGGTCGCTCACCGCGCCGGTCACCGCATCTGCAAGCCCCTGCGCGAGCGTCCCCCGCAGATACCGGCTCTGCTGCTTGATGCGCTCGTTCGGGTGAAGCTCCTCGAGCGGCCGTGACAGGTCGTGCGGGCGCTCCTGCGGTCCCATCAATACACGTCGCGCTGATAACGCCGCGCCTGCTGCAGCTGCAGAAGATACTCGGCGGCATCCTCCGCGCCCCGTCCGCCGTGGGCCGCAACCACCTCGAGCAGCGCGCGGTGCACATCGGGCGCCATCTGCTGCGCATCGCCACAAACGTAGAGGTAGGCGCCGTCCTCGAGCCATCGCCACAGCTCGGCGCCGTGCTCGAGGATGCGATGCTGCACGTAGATCTTCGCCTCCTGATCGCGGGAGAACGCTGCATCGAGCCGTGTGAGCAAGCCGCGCCGGCGCCATTCCAGCCAATCGGATTGATAGAGAAAGTCGCGCTCGAAGGTACGGTCGCCGAAGAAGAGCCAGTTGCGCCCGCTCGCCTGGGCGTACTCGCGCTCCGCGAGAAAGGCGCGAAAGGGAGCGACGCCCGTCCCGGGGCCGATCATGATGATCGCGGTCGCGGGGTCCTCCGGTAGACGAAACGCCGGATTGCGGTGCAGGTAGATCGGTACTTCCGCATCGTCCTGGGTGAGCTGGGCGAGAGCGCCCGAGACCACACCCCAGGATTGCCGTCCGAAGGCCTCGTATTGCACGACGCTGACCGTCAGGTGCGCCTCATCGGGAGCGACCTGCTGGCTCGAGGCGATGGAATACAGGCGCGGCGCAAGCGGTGGCAGCAGCCGCGCGAACGCCGCAGCATCCAGACCGACGGGAGGATGCTCACTCACCAGATCGAGGAGATGCCGGCCACGCGCATACCGGGCAAATTCGCGATCGCTCGCAAGGGCGAGCGGCTTTAGGTCAGCGGCACCGACTGCCTCGGCATAGCGCTTGAGGAACACGCGGCTGATCGGCCCGATCTCGAACCGCTCGGTGAGCGCCTGCCGAAGAGGCAGCACCGACTGTGCATCTGCAGGGACGGCCGTCTCCGCCGCGTACGTCAAGCTCTGCAGCAGCGCGTCCACGTCCTGCGTCCGATTGCGCGGCACGATGCCGATCGAGTCCCCGGGCTCGTAGCGAATGCTCGAGCCTGCCAGGGAAAGCTCGATGTGGCGCACGTCCTTGGAGGAGCCGGAGGCCGTCAGCCGCTGATTCGTGAGGACCTGAGCCGCATACGGATTCTTGCGCGTATGGGCATTCGAGACCGAAGCCGTGCGCCGTTCGGGGCCGGCAGATAGCGCCCGTACGGAGGCGGAGGCCACGGGCTCGAGCTTGCCGAGCACGGCATCGATCCAGCGGTGTGCGGGTGCCTCGAAGTCGACGTCGCACTCCTCGCGCGGCAGAAGTCTCTGGGCGCCCAGAGCTTCCAGGCGGGCATCGAACTGGCGGCCCGCCTCGCAGAACCTCTCGTAGCTCGAATCCCCGAGCGCGAGCACCGAGTAGCGCAGGTGCTCGAGCCGTGGAGCCTTCCGGCCGGCGAGCATCTCGCTCAAGGCCAGCGCGCGCTCGGGCGGATCCCCATCGCCGTGGGTACTCACGACCAGCAGCAGGATCTGCGCATCCTGCAGGTGCGCTCTTGTGCAACGCAGCATATCCAGCATGGTGAAGCGCACACCGCGCGCGGTCAGCTGGTCTGCCAGGCGCTTGGCGAGGCGCTCGGAGTTGCCCGTCTGGGAGCCAAAGAGCACGGTGACCCCGGGTCGCGCCTCGGAGGCTGCGCCGGTTGCAGCTTCCAAGACGGGCGCGAGAGCGGGCTGTGACTCGAGGCCTGCGAGAAAGCCGCTCAACCACAGCCGTTGATCGCGATCGAGCCTGCCCACGAGCGTGCGCACCTCGGCCATGAGAGCCGGGGAGAGCGGAGCGAGCGCCTGGGCAGGACTTCCCATGCCAGTGAACTTAGCATCTCGCTCGGACGCCGAGAAAAGGTGGTTTTCTCTAAGCATAGAAGCGTCCGGCATGAGAACCCACGCACACATGTGGTTCGCGGTATCCTCCGCGGATGATCCGGAAAATGGCTCTGGCCGCAGCCTTCCTGGCGAGCACTTCGGGCGCCTGGGCGGCTCAATGCGTCGATGTTCAGGTTCCCGACCGAGTTCAGCTGCAAGGCGCTGTGCTCCCCTTGAATGGGCTCGCAGTGCGCCGGGCGACCATCCTGAAGGTCAAGGTCTATGTGGCCGCGCTGTACGTTCCGCGTCGCACGGCCGATCCGCGCACGATCATCCACTCGAGCCGGCCCTTCGAGCTCGATCTGTCATTCGTGCGCGGGGTCGGGGCGAAGGCCATCCGCAACGCATTCGACGAGGGCTTTGCGAAAAGCTCCGAGGGTAGCGCGGCGCTCAGGCCACGCATCGCGACCCTGGATGCCTGGATCGAGGACATCCGCGCCGGTGAGCGCATGAGCTTCATCGGCATCCCGGGCCGCGGCGTGGAGTTCCGTTTTGCAGGCAGACCCAAGGGGATCCTCGAAGGGGAGGACTTCAGCCGCGCGCTGCTTGCGATCTGGCTGGGCGAGCACCCGCCCAATCCCGAACTGAAGACCGGATTGCTCGGCGGTGCCTGCTCGTAGATTGCGCGTGGCTCGACTCACTCGAGCACGGGCGATCACTCTTCTGATCCTCGCGCTCATCGCCTCGGCTTTGCTGTGGCGCGCGTGGTTCCTCTCCAGACCGCCTCTGGTGCCTGTTGGGGGGCACCGTCTGGAGGCGCGCGTCAAGGGGACGGGGGCTCCGCCGGTCGTATTCGAGGGAGGGCTCGAGGATGCGATGAGCCTCTTCGCGCCGCTCCAGGACAGCATCGCGGAGCACACGCAGACACTGGTTTACGACCGCGCGGGCTACGGGCGCTCCGACCCGGGACCCCAGCCGCGCACCGGCCAGGCGGCCGCCGAGGATCTGCACGCACTGCTCGCCGTGCTCGGCATTCGGCGCCCCGTGGTGCTCGTCTGCTACTCTGCCGGGTGTCTCTTCACGCGCGTGTTCGCGCATGAGCATCCGAGCGAGGTCGCCGGCATGGTCTTCATCGATCCGGCGACCGAGGCCGCTTATGCCGGCCTGAGCGGTGGGCCCCCGCAGAAGAATCCGTCCGAAGCTGCCCGCCAGGAGTGGGCCGCCCTCCCCACGACGCTCGATGAGGTACGTGCCTCCTGGCCCCTTCCTGCCATTCCGAGCGTGCTGATCAGCGCGATGAAACCCGACGGTCGATGGCCGATCGAGTCGCCGCGCGACGCGGATCGCTGGTTGAAGGAGCAACAGGAGCTCCTCGGGAAGCTGGGCGGGGCGGCCGGGGTCACCCACATTCTCTACCCGCGCGCCGACCATGTGAGCGTCGTCGGCGAGAAGGATGTTGCCAAGGCCGTGCTGGATCTGCTCGGACGGCTGAAGGTGCAGCTCTCAGGCGGAGGGTGAGGCAGCCGACCCGCTCTGGGTGAGCCAACGGCTCACCTCCGGGAGGCGCTGTGCGCGGATGCTGGCGTGAAAGGCGATCTCCGCCTCGGCCTGCAGCACGGCGGCGCGCGCCGTGGGGGGAATGTGCTCATCCGCATAGGCGCGCAGGCGCGGGATCAATTCAATGTCGGAGGAGTGAGACACGAGCTGCGGGACGAAGATCGTGCGGCTGTCGGGCTCGATCGCCTCGAGTACGTTGCCGAGGTGGGCGAGCGTGAAGTCGAAGGCGAGCTGGGGATGACGCTCTGCAACGCTCGCAATGATCTCTGGCCGAATGGTGACGGGTGCCTCGTCCGACACGGCAATCTCGAGAGCGCGCCGGGCAAGACTCAGATCGAGGGCGCTGCCGAGGATCTGATACAGGAATTGCTTCTCGAGGGAGCTGTCCGTCTGCCTTGCCATGCCGTGCAGCCGCTCCCACGTGCGCGCGTCGGCGTGCTCGGCCACGATGGACAGTACGCTGCTGCGCAGATCGCCCGACAGAGTGGCCGCATCGCGCAGGGAGGTCGCAAAGCGCCCGCGGGCGCCGGCGATCACCTCCGGGTCGTCGATCTCGCTGAGCGTTGCGAGCAGCGTCTGGCGCAGCAGGCTTGCGTTCTGGCTCTCATCGTCGGGACCCGTCCATCCGACCCTTGCGAGGATCGGATGCAGCAGCCGACGCGCGAAGGCCCGAAACTCCGGCTGGCCCGGTAGCTCCTGGTACAGCAGATCCAGGCTCGCGACTTTCTCTGCGCATGCTCTGAGCACGCTTGGATCCATTCCGGGCTGCGCCTGCGCAAGGAGTGCGACGAAATCGGTCAAGGGCTCGTATCCCGCGGCGCCCAGCGCGTAGCTGTCGTTGACGAGCCCGAGCTCATCCTCGGAACTCAGCCGCGAGAACCTGGTCATGAGCGGCTTCAGCCACTCGGACGTGTAGAGACTGCGGAAGTAGCCCGCCTGGCCGGCATTGACGACGGCGCCTTGCAACGCATCAACGGGAACCTGCTGTGGAGTCGCTCGGCTCACCACGGCCTGCCAGGCCGATGCGCCCGCCGGGGACAAGGGCTGGACTCTCACCGGGACGTGCCAAACGGAGGGCTGCCTGCCCGATTCGTCCTCGGCGAACCGATCCTGAGTGAGCTCGAGCCCGTTCGCGCTCGAGCGGATGCGGATGAGCGGGACACCCGGCTGCAGCGTGAAGTCGTGGGCGATATCGATGATGCGCATGCCCGAGGCTCGATCGAGCGCCTGCCAGAGATCGTCCGAGACCGTGTTGCCATAGAGGTGAGCCTTGATGTATGCGCGTACCCCGTTGCGGAAGGTCTCCTCGCCGACGTAGCTCTCGAGCATGCGCACGACGGCCTGGCCCTTGAGGTAGGTGATCGTGTCGAAGGCCTGGTTGGCTTGGATCACATCGAGGATCGGCTGAATGACAGGATGTGCGCCCGCGCGCGCATCGAGCCCCATCGCCTCGTCCTTCTCGTTCTGCGCATCGATCCACAGGTGCCACTCCGGATGGAAGTGGTCGGTCGCCTTGATCTCCATCCAGGATGCGAATCCCTCATTGAGCCAGAGGTCGTCCCACCAGGCCATCGTCACCAGATCCCCGAACCATTGGTGTGACATCTCGTGCGCGACGTCCACGTACACATCGCGCTGATCTGCACCGCCCGAGTCGGAGCTCACCAGCAGGTCCTGCTCGAAGAAGAAGATGGCGCCCCAGTTCTCCATGGCCTCGAAGAACTGGCTCGCCCCCGGCCCTGCGATCAGGTCGAGCTTCGGCAGCGGATACTTCACGTCGAAGTAACTCTCGTAGTAGGGGAGCAGGTGCGCGGCTGCATCGAGCGCGAAACGCGCCTTGCCCAGATCGCCTCGCTTGACGACGACGCCCAGCTCCACGCCGTTCACGACCTTCGAGATGCGTTGAAAGTCACCCGCTGCGAAGAACAGCAGGTAGGAGGACATCCGGGGCGAGGTGAGGAAATGCACTCGCTTGAGCCCGCCGGGCAGACTCTCGGAGCTGGCAACGGGCATATTTGAAACCGCCATGTCCCCGGCCGGCACCGTCGCGGTGAGCGTGAAGCTTGCCTTGCGAGCGGGCTCGTCCCAGCAGGGCAGGAAGCGCCGCGCATCCGAGTTCTCGAACTGAGTGAAGAGCGCTTCGCGGCGCGATCCGCGCGCCTCGTAGTCGAGCACGAACAGCCCGGCCGCATTGGAGTTGATCCGTCCGGTGTAGGCGATCGTCAGCTCGTGGGAGCCTTGGGGCAGAGGTGCCGCAAACCACAGCGTGGCGGTCTGACGCGCGGCGTCGTAGGCGATGCGAGGCACATCCGTGCGGCCTGCCAAGCGGACCGCCGTGAATTGCAGCTCGGCTGCATTCAGCACGATCGCCCGGGTGGGCTCGAGCACATCGAGCGAGATCTCAACCGAGCCTTCGAAGCGCTTGTGGGCCACATCCGGGGTGATCGCAACCTCGTAGTGGGTCGGCACTACCTCGGATGGCAGGACCACGCGCTCGGGCGTTGCCGCGACGGATTGCAACGCCGCTGCGCCGAGCCAGGTCAGAGCGCAAACTCTCGCGGCCGTGAAGGGCGCCAAGCTCAATCGCTGCGCTTCTGGGATGTACCGAGCGGCCGGGCGAGCATTGCCCACGCCGTGCCAATGGCTGCGCCGATGATGATTCCGAGGGTGATCCCGCGCCCCACATTGCGGAGCGCGAGGCCCACCAGTGTGCCCACCGCTATTCCAATGGCGATCCCGACAGCTACGATTCGCTGGCTGTCACTGCCGTTGCTCGTCAAGGCTGCTTTCCTCGAGAGACTGTCCCTGCGGCACAAGCGATCTCCTCGCCCGACTATAGCGCGCAGCGGCGGTTTGGGGAACGGGAGCCGCACCTTTACAATTCTTCAAACGCCGGGAAGCGCAGTTTCGCCCGGGTCGGGCGGGCGCTATTCTATTGAGCGGACAATGGCTTACGCACCTGCTGGCGCTACCGAGGATCGCATGAACCTGACCGTCAACCCCATCCTGCGGAGATTCGGCGCCGAGGTGTCCGGCGTGGACATCGGCGCGCCGCTGGATGAGAAAACGCGCGCCGCGATCATCGAGATACAGAATACCTATGGCGTGACGGTGTGGCGTGATACGGGGCTCAACGACGAGACGCACATCGCCTTCAGCCGCATCTTCGGGCATATCGAGCTTGCACCCAGGATCGCGGGTCGTCCGTATCGTCACGCCCACCGGGAGCTGTTCGATGCGAGCAACCTCGATGCGGACGGTCGCATCATCCAGGACGAGCTCGTGCGCCTGCACAAGCGCGGCGACCGGCTCTGGCATACCGATTCCTCGTTCATGGAGCTGCGGTCGGCGCAGTCCCTGCTCCTGTGCCACGAGGCGCCTCCGGAGGGAGGCGAGACCTGGTTCGCCGACACGCGAACGGCGTACGAGGATCTACCGCGAGCCATGCAGGATCGATTGGAGGGCCTCGAGGCGCGCCACTCACTGTGGTGGTCACGCAGCCGTGCCGGGTTTCCACTGACCGAGGAGGAGATCGACGCGAGGCCGCACGCGATCCATCCCCTGGTGCACGTGCATCGCGGCTCCGGCCGCAAGGCGCTGTACATCGCCGCACACGCTCGCGACATCGTCGGGATGCCGCGCGAGGAGGGTAGGGCGCTGCTCCACGAGCTGATCGAGTTCACGACTCAGCCGCAATACGTCTTCAATGTTGCCTACCGCCCGGGAGACATGGTGATCTGGGACAACCTGTGCTCGATGCATCGCGGCGGCGACTTCGACGAGCTCAAACATCGTCGCGACATGCGACGAACCACGGTGCGCGAAGGGGCGGCGCCCGTATCCCCGGACGATCCGTTCACGGAGCTCTTTACGGCCTCGGGAGCCCTCACCCTGGGTCGCCTGAGCGCAGCGCGCCGCTAGGCGCAGCGCTGCGAGCTGCACTCCTCGCTCGAGACAGCAACGTGGAAGCCGGGAGTGATCGGCCTATCCCTTATCGCGTGGGCGAATGGTTGCCCTCGGATGAGGCTTTCCTGACGAGATGGCTCGAAGCCATGCTCGAGAGGAGTCGCGCGGAGCAGAAGGCGCTGCACCCGGAAATCGCGGAGCTCCAGGAGCTCATCGAGTCGGACGCGCAGCTCTACATGCTGTTCAACCAGATGTTCGAGCAGGTCCCGAGGCGCACGCCGTTCCGGAACGATCCGACCGGCAAGGCCCAGGTCAGGGACTATCGCCAGATGCTGCGGCTGCTCAACACGCTCATGACGCACGCACCGGAGTTTGACCGGTCCGGTCTCGTGGGCTGTCCCATCAATGCAATTCTCGACTGGCCGATGGGAACCCCGGCGGGGACGGCCGTATTCCTGAACGAGCGAGTCAACGCGCAGCTCAAGAAGATCCTCAACGCCTGGGGCCGGTTCTTGAGGTCGAGCGACTCTGCCCGCGTGCTCAGCGACCATCCCCACAAGGGGTGGTTCGGCGCCGACGCACGCGAGGCGATGCCGCATTTCGAGCAGGAGTACGTCTGTCAGCCCGAGCGGCCGCACTGGGGATTTCGCTCCTGGGACGAGTTCTTCACGCGTGAGTTTCGTCCCGGCGTGCGACCCGTCGCCTCTCCCGATGACGACCGGGTGATCGTCAACGTGTGCGAATCGGCTCCCTATCGGATCGCGCGCCACGTGAGCTATCGCGATACGTTCTGGATCAAGTCGCAGCCCTATTCGATCGCGCACATGCTCGCGAACGACAAGCTCGCTCCTCTGTTCAGCGGTGCGACCGTCTACCAGGCTTACCTGAGCCCCCTCAGCTATCACCGCTGGCACAGCCCGATCGGCGGAACGGTCGTCAAGGCCTATGTGAAGGATGGAACCTACTTCGCCGAGGCCGCCTCGCACGGGTTCGACCCTGCGGGCCCGAACGACTCTCAGGGCTACATCACTGCGCTTGCAGCGCGCGCTTTGGTCTTCATCCAGGCGGACGATCCCATGCTCGGTCTGGCGTGTGTGCTTGCGGTAGGCATGGCCGAGGTCTCCAGCTGCGAGATCACCGTCTATGAAGGGCAGCGGCTCCGCAAAGGCGAGCAAATCGGGATGTTCCACTTCGGTGGGTCGACCTACTGTTTGATTCTGCGACCGGGCCTGAAGGTCGAGTTCGACCATCACGGGCAGAAGCCGGGGCTCTCTGCGCAGAACATTGCGGTCAACGCGCGGATTGCGACCGTGCTCGATTAGAAAGGGGCGGCCTTGAGCTACACACCGCAGGAGGAGGCGAATCGCCGGTTGATCCTCGACATGTACGCGCACGTGCTCATGCCGCTCGATTCCTCACGAGTCGATGAGTACTTCGCCCCCGACTATATCCAGCACAACCCGCTCGCCCGCACCGGCGCAGCCGGACTGAAGGAATTCCTCGATTGGGCGCGTCGCGCGAGTCCGCACGCGGAGCACCGCATCCAGCGTGTGTTCGTCGATGGGGATCACGCGATCGCACACGTTCACGTGATCATCCACCCCGGCGAGCGCGGCAATGCCGTGGTGGATATCTTTCGCCTGCGGGACGGGCGCATCGCCGAGCACTGGGACGTGGCGCAGCCCGTGCCGGCGGAGTCGGCCAACTCGAACGGGATGTTCTAGGTATCCACCCAGTCCTGGGAGCGATCGAGAGCCTTCTGCCAGGAGCCGTACAGCCGCGCGCGTTGCTGCGGATCCATCGCCGGTTCCCAGCGTCGATCGACCTGCCAGTTCTGCACCAGATCCTCGCGGCCGTTCCAGTACCCCACTGCGAGCCCGGCCGCGTAGGCTGCCCCGAGCGCGGTGGTCTCGGTCACACGTGGCCGCACGACGGGGACGTCGAGGATGTCGGCCTGGAACTGCATCAGCAGCTGGTTCACGACCATGCCGCCATCCACGCGCAGCTCCTTGAGCGCGGTGCCGCAGTCGCGCTCCATGGCGGCGAGCACGTCGCGCGTTTGATACGCCGTGGCCTCGAGCGCGGCGCGTGCGAGGTGGCCGCGGTTGGCGTACGCGGTCAGTCCGGCAATGACGCCGCGCGCCCTCGCTTTCCAGTGCGGGGCGTAAAGCCCGGAAAACGCGGGCACGAAGTACACGTCACCGTTGTCGGTCACCGCGGCCGCGAGCGCCTCGATCTCGCCGCTGCTTCGAATGAGCCCCAGGCCGTCGCGCAGCCACTGCACGAGTGCGCCCGCCACCGCGACCGATCCCTCGAGCGCATACACCGCGCGCTCGTTGCCCAGCTGGTAGGCGACCGTCGTGATGAGGCCGGCGGTGGACGGAACGGCAGTCTCGCCGGTATTCATGAGAAGGAAGCAGCCGGTTCCATAAGTGTTCTTCGCTTCGCCGGGGCGCAGACAGGTCTGGCCCACGAGTGCTGCCTGCTGATCGCCGAGAACGCCGGCGACGCGCACTCCCTTGAGCGCCGGCACGCTCGCTTGGCCGTAGACCTCGCTCGAGGGGACGATACGGGGCAGGCAGGCGCGCGGTATGTCGAATGCCGCGAGCAGCTCGTCGTCCCATGCGAGGGTCGCGAGATCCATCAGCTGCGTACGGCTTGCGTTGGTGACATCGGTCACGTGCGCACCACGGGTCGCCCCGCCCGTGAGGTTCCAGACCAGCCAGGCGTCCATGGTTCCAAACAATGCGTCGCCGGCCTCGGCCATTGCGCGCGCCTCGGGCACCTCGTGCAGGAGCCACTGAAGCTTCAGCGCGCTGAAGTAGGTTGCGAGCGGCAGGCCGGTGCGTGCTCGAAACCGATCCTGTCCACCCTCGCGGGCGTAGGCGGCGACACGGTCCCCGACGCGCGTGTCCTGCCAGACGATCGCGTGGTGCAGCGGTCGGCCGGTGCGCCGGCTCCACAGCAGCGTGGTCTCACGCTGATTGGTGATGCCGACCGCGGCGAGGTCATCGGGCACCAGGCCTGCCTGCGTGAGCGCAGACTCGATGACTTCCTGGGTGTTGTACCAGATCTCGAACGCATCGTGCTCGACCCATCCCGGCCGCGGAAAGATCTGACGGTGCTCCTTCTGCGCGGTGGAGATGATCTCGCCGCGGCGCCCGAATACGATGAAGCGCGTGCTCGTCGTCCCTTGATCGATGGCTCCGACATACTGTGTCACGTTGCCCCCTTCACGCGGTCACGCCCAAGTAGTCCTCGAGCCTTGCGGCGGCCTCGGCACCCACGGTGAGGCCGAGCTTGGAGCGGCGCCAGAGAATATCCTCCGCCGTTCGCGCCCATTCGTGCTCGATGAGATAGCTGACCTCGGCCGCCGTGAGATCGGCACCGAAGCTCTCGCCGAGCTCGCTCGGCCTGGATGCCCCCCGAAGAACCAACTCCATGCGAGTGCCGTAGGCGCGAGCCAGGCGCGCGATGAGTCCCGAGGGCATCGAGGGCCAGCGCCGCTCCGCCTCCCTCAGAAATCTCTCGAGGTCGCATGCGGGCAGTGCGCCGCCGGGCAGCGGTACCGTCGCCGTCCATCGATGGGCGGAACCGCCGATGAGCGGCTGCAGCTTGCCCATGGCTGCCTCTGCCAGCCTGCGAAAAGTGGTGATCTTGCCTCCGATCACCGAAAGCAGCGGTGCTCCAGATGCAGAGCGCTCGAGATCGAGCTCGTAATCGCGCGTGACTGCGGCGGCGTCGGCCGCCTGGTCGTCGCGCAGGGCACGTACGCCGCAGTAGCTCCAAACCACATCGGCGGGGCCGACGGGCCGCTCGAAGTAGCGGTTGACGCTCTCGCAGAGGTAGGAGATCTCATCGGGGGAGACTCGGACGCTTGCGAGGTCACCCTCGTAAGGAATGTCGGTCGTGCCGATGAGCGTGAAGCGCTGCTCGAAGGGAATGGCGAATACGATGCGCCGATCTGGATTCTGCAAGATGTAGGCTTGCTCGCCCTCGAAGAGCCGCTGCACGACGATGTGGCTACCCTGGATGAGCCGCATGCGCTCCGGAGCCTGCATTGCCGCCGCGGAGCGCACCTGGTTCACCCAGGCTCCCGTTGCGTTGACGATCGCTCGAGCGCGCATCTCGAAGGGCCGGCCGGCCTGATCGACGCACGCCGCACGCCATGCGCCGTGGTGGTCGTGCGCCTGCACGAGTCTGCTGCGCGTGAGGACCGTGGCGCCGCGCGATGCCGCATCGAGCGCATTGAGCACGACCAGGCGGCTGTCATCCACCCTGCAATCGGCGTACTCGAAGCCGTGCACAAAGGCTGATTTGAGAGGCGCGCCGCTCGGGTGGCGCTGCAGATCGAGCGATCGGGATGCTGGCAGGCGCTTGCGGCCTCCAACGTGATCGTAGACGAACAACCCCAGACGAATCTGCCAGCGCGGGCGCAGCCCCGGCGCAAAAGGAAGGACGAAGCGCAACGGCCGGATGATGTGCGGCGCGATGGCGAGCAACCGTTCCCGCTCGGCGAGAGCCTCGCGTACCAGGCGGAACTCGCGGTACTCCAGATAGCGCAATCCGCCGTGAATCAGCTTGGTGCTCGCCGAGGAAGTGAACGAGGCAAGGTCTGCCTGCTCGATGAGGCATACGGAGAGGCCGCGTCCCGCAGCATCGCGCGCGATACCCGCCCCGTTGATGCCGCCGCCGACGACGAGCAGGTCGACTTCTCGACTCATTGTTACAGGGAGCTTACAGTAAAATGGCCCAAGCTGCGCCGCGGGCGCGTCGCCGATAGAAGCTCATGCAGCTCAAGGTTGCCGATCGCTGGTTCGAATGGGAGCGGCTCGCAGATGATGTGACACGGATCTGGGAGCCGCATGTCATCCGGGTGGAGCAGTGCAATATCTGGCATGTGCGCGGCAGAGAGCGCGATCTGCTCATCGATACCGGCATGGGGATCGCGAGCCTGCGCACCGCGGCCCAGGAGATATTCGACAAGGCTCTCACTGCGGTCGCCACTCACACGCATCTCGATCACGTCGGATCCCTGCACGAGTTCGGTGATCGCATCGTTCACGAGGCAGAAGCCGAAGAGCTCGTCCGGGCGTCCGGGAACTTCAGCATGCTGCGCCAGGATCATCCGGTGGAGTTCATCTCCGCCCTCGAGCGCGCGGGCTACGAGGTGGGCCCGAGCTTCATCACCGCCCTGCCTCACGCCGACTTCGATCTGCGACATTTCGAGCGGCCATCGGCGCCGCCCACCCGGTGTGTGAGCGAGGGCGACGTGATCGATCTCGGAGATCGAGTCTTCGAGGTGCTGCACCTGCCGGGACACTCGCCCGGCAGCATCGGACTCTGGGAAGCCGCGAGCGGCATCCTCTTCTCGGGCGATGCGATCTATGACGGACCGTTGCTCGATGAGATCGCCGGCAGCCACATTCCCGACTACCTCTCAACCATGCGGCGGCTGGAGAGCCTGCCGGCGCGGATCGTGCACGCCGGACACGATCCGAGCTTCGGCGGTGCGCGCTTGCGGCAGCTCGCGCGGGAGTATCTCGAGCGGCGCGGCGGCTGAACCGGGTGCCGGCGCCGGCCCGGTACCGATGCTCGCCCGAGGGCTCCCTGCGCGATCAATTCCTCCCCAGGCCGGGCGGTCGCGGAAACTCCTTGGCCACGGCGAACAGCCACTCGCGAAAGTGCGCCACCTTGGGCATCGCGAGATACGACTCGGGGCAGACGAAGTAGTACGCAGATTCGTCGCGCAGCACATCCTTGCCGGCCAGCTTGAGCGTGCCCCGCCGCAGTGCGCGCGCGACCAGCGTCCAGCTCATCAGCGCGAATCCCAGCCCTTCCTCCGCGGCGGCAAGCAGGCCCGCGGAGTCGTCGATCGAGGGTGCTCGCGCGCGCCACTCGCGCGGCGGATCGTCGCGACGCCACATCCGCCACGGCGAGTCCTGGCTGTCGAGCAGCGGCAGCTGCTCCAGATCCGAATCGCGATCGATCAATCCGTGGCGCTTGACGAGCTCGGGATGGCCGACCGGCACCGTCCACTCATCGAGAAATTTCTCGACATGCAGCCCAGGGTAATCCCCACGCCCGAAACGCAGGGCGACGTGCACCGGCGCGCGCGAGAAGTCCACGATCTCGCGCGAGGTGTGAAACCGCAGCGTGATGTCCGCATGCTTGCGCCGGAATGCGCGGATGCGCGGCAGCAGCCATAGCTGCAGGAACGAGGCAAAGAGTGTGATCTGCAGCGGTCCGCCGCTGCGGTGTTGCTTGATGTACTGGACCGCCGCCTCGAGCTCGCGCAGCCCGGCTCGCACTCGGGGCAGCAGCTCGAGCCCCTCGTCGCTCACCTCGACGCGGCGCCCGCTGCGGCGAAAGAGCGGAACCCGCAGATACTCCTCGAGCGTCTTGATCTGCTGACTCACGGCGGCCGGCGTCACATTGAGCGCGTCGGCAGCGGCGGTGAAGCTCAAGTGCGATGCCACCGCCTCGAACACGCGCAGTGCGCCAAGTGGCAGGCGCTCATACGCCGCGGGCACGTTAAGTTCTCCTTAACAGTCGGTCAGCTCTTCCGTTTGTTCGGCCGGTGGCCCGAGCGCAGGGTTGCTGCATCGAGGAATTCACTGAAGGAGAGCCCCATGAACGCCAAGAATGCACTGGTCCGACTGACACAGGTCGCCGTCGCAGTAACCGCCACGCTCGCCGAGCTCGCAATCTTCCTGAGCGTGCTGCCGCGATGATACTAGCCCCCGGTGGCGGGTGCCGCACCGCGGCTTCCGCCACCCGGTCTTCGGGTGGCCGGATCCTAGAACTTGTAGTTGATGTCGATGCCGATCGTGCGCGGCTGGTTGGTCACCACGCGCTCGACGGAGGGAATCGTCCATGCGAAGGCGGTGGTGTTGATCCCGAGCTCGGCACGCTTGTCGGCGAGGTTGTCACCGAAGAGGTAGGCCGAGAGGCGATCACCGACCAGCCCGAACCGCAGGCCGAGCAGATCATAAGAGGGTAGCTGCGCGTAGGTGTACTCGATATCGGTCTCCGGCCCGACGAGAGAGTTGCTGAGCCGCCCCGTGAAGTCATATCCGTCCAGGACGGCTCGGGTGTAGTTGATCGAGGTGGTCTCGGTGTACTTCGGAATGTTCAGGATCGGCAGACCGGGGACGAGGGATGGGTCGGCGGCGCTGATCGCGGTATTCACGGAGGTGAGGTCCGAGTGCGTGAGGGCCCCGCTGAAGGTGACGCTCAGCTCGTGTGTCAGGGCGGCGCTCACCTCGAGCTCCGGGCCGTAGGAATGGGCGTCGCCCGCGTTCTCGGTCAGCGGATAGCCGCAGGGCTGGTTCACGATCTGCTGCACCTCCTTCCACTGGATGTAATACACATCGGAGTTGATGACCACGGTGTTGTCGAACAGCCGGGCCTTCTCGCCGATCTCGTAGTTCCACGTGCTGTCGGGGCCATAGGTCTCGGTGCTGATGGCGCAGATGCTCGCGGGGATCTGCTGATTGATGCCGCCCGGGCGGAAGCCTCGCGCGATGGTGCTGTAGAGCGTGAGATCGTGATTGCTCTCGTACGAGAGGGTGATCTTCGGGTTGGCGCCGCTGTTGGCTTGCGAGTAGGAATTGAATGTCGGGGCCGCATTCCCGGAGGCCGAGCCAAAGCCGGCAGTCTCCTCATTGGCGTGGCTGTCGAACTTGTACAGGCGCAGGCCGGCGGTGAGCTTCAGCTCGTCGGTGAATGAGTAGGAGCCCTCCCCGAAGATCGCGTACTGCTTGATGTGGTAGGGGTTGTGCGACTGGTAGATGATGCCGAGCGGATTGGCCGCGGCGCCACCGGTGGAGATGAACGCCAGGGGCACCGAGGCGTTGTATTCGGCGAAGACGGATTCGAAGTCGGTGTAGAACAAGCCGCCGATCCACTGGAACGGACCACTCGTGGTGGATGCGAGACGCACCTCCTCGCTCAGCACGCGTGTGGTGTCGGTCTCGTTGAACGGAATGTCGTAGAACTCGGGAATCGATGCGCCGAACTCGCCCACGACACTGTAGAGCGCTTCGGAGTCGTCCTGGTTCTGGCTCTCGGTGCGCTCGTAATACGAGCTCGCCGAGGTGAGCTGCGCAAACCCCAGATTGTCGGTGATCGTGAGGCCATACAGGTGGAAGAGATCGAAGATCGGCTCGCCCTGATCGAAGGGCTGGTAGCGCGCATCGGGAATCCCGGGGGGCAGATCGAACTCGTCGTAATCTCCCATGTTGATCTTCTGATACATCACGGTGGTGTCGATCTTCAGGTCCGAGTTCGGCTGCCACAGCAGGCTCGCCCGGCCGCCCTGCAGATGCTCCCAGTTGACGCGCGGCACGACCTGCTGCGGAGTCACCGCCAGGACGTTTCCGCGGGTGCACCCGGCAGGCCATGCCGGGCCGCACGGCCCCGGGTTCGTGGGCACGGGGAAGTCCTCACCCAGCACATAGCGGTTGATCCATCCGTCCCTGAACTTATCCGTCAGCACCACGCGCAGGGCGAGCGTGTCGTGCACGAGGGGGGCGTTGAACATCAGGTTGCCGCCGCGATTGAAGCCGCCGCCCACGGTGCCTGAGGCAATGCCCTCGACTGCGCCGCTGAGCTGATCGAGCTGCGGCGCGTTCGTCACGAGCTTGATCGTGCCGCCCATGGACCCCGAGCCATAGAGAGTTCCCTGAGGGCCGCGCAGCACCTCCACCCGGTTGAGGTCGTACAGATCGGGGTCGATCACGACCTTGCCGTTCAGAGCGGCCGCGGGCGGGCTGAGCGGAAAGTCATCGAGATAGAAACCCACCGTGGGGGATGAGCCGCCCGAGGAGGACAGACCGCGCATCTCGAGCTCCACTTGGCCGGGGCCGGCGGTGCGCACCGAGATGCCGGGCACCGTCTGAATCACGTCGCCGAGATTCGCGATCCCCTCCTGCTGCATGAGTGCACCCGAGAGCGCGGTCATGCTGATCGGCGTGTCCTGCACCGTGGAGGCGCGCTTCTCGGCGGTCACGACCACCTCCTGAAGCACCTCGTTCCCCTCGGGGGGCGTGCTCGTGCTTGCGGTTCCGGGCGGGGCGGTGGTTGCGCTGGATGCAGCGGCCGATCCGGATGTTGCCTCATCCGCCGATGCAGCGCCTGCCGCGGCGCTTGCCAGGAGCGCACCGGCAACCGAAAGGATGAGCGATACTCGTGTTGATGCTTTCATTCTTGATAGGCCCCCGGAGCCGGCTCGCACGAGCGCGCACGTACGCGGTGCGTTGACTGCGAAACCATCGTTGTTACGCGTATCATCTCCGAAGTCATGCCGCGCGGCTAGACCGTCTCATCGGATTACGTTTGTGAATTGATGCAACGCTACGACCACCGCATGCCATCCGCGAGCCGCAGCGACTCACAGACCACCGCCCCCGCATCGGGCAGCGCCTCGCAAGAGCGACTCGAGGCGCTCGGTTACAAACAAGAGCTGCACCGCGCGATGAGTCTCCTCGACGTGGTGGTGTACGGCCTCATCTACATGGTGCCGCTCGCCCCGCTGGCGGTCTTCGGGTTCACCTACAACCTCTCGGGGGGCATGGTGGCGATGGTGTACATCGTCGCGGCGGTCGCGATGTATTTCAGCGCGGTGAGCTACAGCGAGATGGCGCGGGAGTTTCCGGTCGCCGGCTCGGTCTACTCGTACGTGCGCTTCGGGGCGGGGGAATTCCCGGGTTTCATGAGCGGCTGGTCCATCCTGCTCGATTATTTGCTGTTGCCCGGCCTGCTGTGCATCTTCGCGGCCGCGGCCATGCACGCGCAGGTCCCCTCGCTCCCGGAGTGGATTTGGGTGCCCTTGTTCGTGGTGATCTCAACGGGAATCAACCTCCGGGGCATTACCTTCACCGCGGGAGTGAATCTCGCGTGCCTGTACCTGCAGCTGGCAGTCCTCGCCGGGTTCGTGGGCTACGTCGTGCTGGCACTCCTTTCGGGGCGTACGCACCTCAGCTGGGCCCCAATACTGGGCAACGGTACCTTCTCGCTGCCGCTGGTCTTCGCGGCGGTGCCGATTGCCGCCCTGAGCTACATCGGATTCGATGCGATCTCGACGCTCAACGAAGAAGCCAAGGGTGGCGGCCAGGCGGTTGCGCGAGCCACCATGATCGTGCTGTTTGCAGTGGCGGCGATGTTCGTGCTGCAGGTGTACCTTGCCGCGCTCTTCGTGCCGACCGGCACCACGTTCGCCGCCGATTCGGCGGCCACGGCGTTCTACGACATCGCGGGCGTCATATCCGGCGCGGTCTTCAAGGCGATCATCACGCTCACCTCGGCGTTGATTGCAATCCTCGCGAACGCCATCGTCTCGCAGGCGACGACTTCGCGCCTGATCTTCAGCATGGCGCGGGACCGGCAGATCCCCCGGTGGTTCGCCGCCGTCGACCCGCGCCGCAAGGTGCCGGTGCGCGCGATCCTCACGGTCGCGGCGCTCTCCGCGTGCATTGGATTGCTCGCGATCAACAGCGGTGATTTCATCACCTCGATCGTCACGTTCGGCTGCCTCACGTCCTACTGCCTGCTGCATGTGGCCGTGATGAGGCATTTCGGGGGCCAGGGCACGCGGCGCCGTATGTTCGCGCATGTGATCTCGCCGCTCACGGGGCTTGCGATTCTGGTCTATGCCCTGTGGAAGAGCGCGCTGCCGGCGCGGATCGTGGGCGCAGCGTGGCTCGTGGCCGGGGTGCTGGTTTACTGGACGCGGCGCCGCGCCGTGGCGGGGCGCGAGCGCGCGGGCGAGCTCGGCTCAGTCTCCGACGAGCGCGCCTGAGCGCCGCCGGCGCAAGTCCAATCGTTTCGGTAGCCTGCGGTTCGCGGTTGACTGTGGCACGGCTCGAGCCTCGCGCTATGATCCGTGCACGCCGCCTGGGGATCGCCGGGGGCTTCGCGGAGCGCATCCTTGAGCAACAGGGCTTACGAGAAGATCCCACCTCGTCGCGTGGCATTCATCGGACTTGGAGTGATGGGCGGGCCGATGGCGCGCCACCTGGCCGCTGCAGGCCATCAGGTCACGGTCTACAACCGCACGGCGGAGCGCGCGCGGCGCTGGGTCGCGCAGAACGGGGGGCGCGTGGCAGCGACCCCGAGGCAGGCCGCCGAGGATTCCGAGCTCGTCTTCGCCTGCGTTGGCAACGACGATGATGTGCGGGCAATCGCCCTGGGGGAGCAAGGGACGCTCGCGGGCATGAAGCGCGATACGATCTTCGTGGACCACACCACCGCCTCGGCGCAGCTGGCGCGCGAGCTGTACGAGCACGCGCGCGCGCGCGGGCTGCAATTCGTGGACGCTCCGGTCTCCGGCGGCCAATCGGGGGCGGAGGCCGGGACCCTCACCATCATGTGCGGTGCAGATGCGGCGCCCTTCGAGTCGGTGCGGCCGGTGTGCATGGCGTACGCGCGGGCGGTCACGCGCATCGGCCCGGCCGGGGCGGGCCAGCTTGCCAAGATGGTCAATCAGATCTGCATCGCCGGGGTGGTACAGGGGCTGGCCGAGGGGATTGCATTCGGCCAGAAGGCGGGCCTCGACGTTGCGCTCGTGCTGGAGGTGATCAGCAAGGGCGCAGCGCAGAGCTGGCAGATGGACAACCGCGGCAGGACCATGCTCGAGGATCGCTTCGATTTCGGCTTCGCCGTGGACTGGATGCGCAAGGATCTCGGCCTGGTGCTCGACGCAGCACGCCGCAACGGTGCGCGCCTGCCGCTCACCGCGCTCGTGGATCAGTTCTATGCCGATATCCAGTCACAAGGCGGCAGTCGCTGGGACACGTCGAGCTTGATTCGCCGGTTGCGTTGAGGAGTGACATCGTGAGACTGAACATCCGTGCCTTGAGCCTCGTGATCACCTTATCCTGGGCGTGCACCGCCCAAACCGGGGTACCCCCCACGGCAGCCCCGGACCAGCAGCGGCTCCTCGAGAGTCAGGATCCCAAGCTCGCGGCGAACAAGAAGCTCGTGTTCGACATGTGGCGCGCGATCATCCAGGGCGGGCACGTCGAGCTTGCGCCGCGCTATTTCACCAAGGAGTACATTCAGCACAACCCCAATGTTGCAACGGGCAGAGACGCGATGGTCGCGTACATGAAGGCGACTCGCCCGGCTCGACCCATCCAGCCGGCGATCACCTTCCCCGTGGTGGCGATCATGGCGGAGGGCGACCTGGTGATGGTCGCAACGGTCAGCTATTCGCCCGATCCCGAGGTGCCAGGCCACAAATATGCGGGCACGCACTTCGATCTGTTCCGGATCCAGGACGGCAAGATCGCCGAGCACTGGGACAGCGTTCCGAAGAGCGCGGCCGCCTGGCACACCGACCCGAACCTCGAGAATAAGCCCTGACTCGCGGCGCCGCGCAAGCCGCTCCGGAGGACATCGGACGCTCGCCTCTGCGCTGGGTGGCGCTCGGCCTTTCGGCGCTCGCGATCTTCAGCATCTACTACGAGGCCGATGCGATCGGTCCGATCGCGGATCTGCTGGTGCGCCAGCGCGGGTTCACGCAGTCCCAGATCGGCGACCTCACCGCGGTCATCAGCCTGCCGAACATCCCGCTTGCGATCTTCAGCGGCCTCCTGATCGACCGGTACGGTGCCGCGCGTGTCAGCTTCTGGGCAGCGATCGTCGGCTTCGTCGGCGCCGTCCTGACGGCGGTCGGATCCCCCTACGCCCTCATGTGGTGCGGCCGGCTGGTCTTCGGTGTGAGCGATGGTGCGATCTTCATCTCCCTCGTCGCAGGTCTCGCCCAGTGGTTCTCAAGGAGCGGTATTGCGCTTGCGACTGCGCTGTTCCTGAGCCTCGCGCGCGTGGGATCCTTCTCACTCGATGTCTCGCCGACCTGGGCGCGCTCGCTCTACGATGCAGGCTGGCAGCCACCGCTCTGGCTCGGTGCCGGCGTCACGACAGTGGGCCTCGTCGCTGCGCTTGGGCTTCGCCTCATCGATCCTGGCCGCCGGCGCGGCGGGTCGGCGCACCGGGCGGCTCGCCAGCCATTCGACTGGTCGTCGATCTGGAGTTTCGATCTGTCCTACTGGTACATCCTCGGACTGCACGTGCTGTACGCGGCGGTGTTCTTCCCCTTCCGCCAGACCTTTGCCATCGAGTACCTCCAGCAGGTGAAGGGGCTCACGTTGCAGCAGGCGGGGAGTGTGAACTCGGGTGTGTTTGCCGCGGCCATATTCGCCACACCGCTCTTCGGCCTGCTCGCCGATCGCTTCGGACATCGCGCCATGATGCTCACCGCCGGCACCGTGCTGCTGCCCGTGACTTTCATGGTGCTCGGGCTGACGGAGCTCACACCGTGGATCTCCACCGTCCTCATGGGCGTGAGCTTTGCGCTCGTTCCGGCGATCATCTGGCCGGCGACCACGCTCATCGTGGAGCCGCGCCGCCTGGGTGTCGCGCTCGGGGTGATCACACTCGTGCAGAACGTCGGACTGTGGGGCTCCAACCGCATGGCCGGCTGGCTCGCCGACCGCGCAGGTGCGGGGCCCGCGCATCCGGAAGGCTATGCGGTCATGCTGTGGTTTTTCGGTCTGCTGAGCCTGACAGCGCTCGCCTCGGTGCTGCTGCTGTGGCGGCGCGAGAGCGGTCCTGAAGGTCATGGGCTCGAGCTGGCGCGCGTGCCCCTCCGGGTGCCCGCGCATTAGGGGCTGGACGGTTGGCGGAACGATTCGATCTGGCGGTGGTTGGGGCGGGGATCGTTGGGCTTGCCGCCGCGCTTGCGGGGGTCAAGCGCGGCTTGCGCGTCGTGGTCATCGATCGCGATGCACAGGCGAACGGGGCATCGTTGCGCAATTTCGGCTTCGTCACGGTGAGCGGACACGAGCGCGCAACGATGTGGATGCGTGCGCGACGCACCCGCGAGGTGTGGTGCGAGGTGGCGGCGGCCGCCGACATCCCGATCGTGCACCGTGGCCTGTGGATGATCGTGCGCCGAGCCGAGTCGCTCGAGGTCTTGAGGGAGTTCCTCGCGACGGATATGGCCGCTGGCTGCCGCTTGCTCACCCCGGCGCAGGCGCGGGCGCTGTGCCCGCAGTTGCCGGCGCCGCACATGCGGGCTGTGCTGGAGAGCACCAGCGAGGTGCGCGTGGAATCGCGCGAGGCGATCCCGCGCCTGGCCGCCTGGCTGGCCGCCACGCACGGCCTATCTTTCATGCGCAGCACCACTGTGCTCTCGATCGCGCTGCCCTCCGTGCACACCTCGCGCGGCGTCGTGTACGCAAAGCGAGTCGCGGTGTGCCCTGGGGATGACTTCAACGGGCTCTACGCCGGGCGGCTCTCGCACTACGCGCTCACCCGCTGCAAGCTCCAGATGCTGAGACTCGCAAGCCCGGGCTTCCGGCTGCCGGCGGCACTCATGTCGGATCTTGGGTTGGGACGATACCTGGGCTATGCGCAGCTGCCCGCCGCGCAAGCACTCAAGGCGCGGCTTGCCGAGGAGCAGGCGGAGCATTTGAGACAGGGCGTGCATCTGATCGTCGTGCAAAGCGCGGACGGCAGCCTCGTGGTGGGCGACAGCCACCATTACGCGGCAACACCGGACCCGTTTGCGCACGAGGAGGTGGATGAGCTGATCCTCGATGAGTTTCGCAGAGCGCTCGGCATCGAGCCACCGCCGGTGATCGAGCGCTGGATCGGCACATACGCATCGGCCACGGATCGGCCCGTGCTGATCGATGCGCCCGAGCCCAACGTGCGTATTGCGATCGTCACATCGGGCGCCGGAGCGTCGACAGGCTTCGCCATTGGCGAGGAATTGATCGAGGGCTTGCTCGCTGAGGATGACGGGCTGCATTAGCGCTTTGCGCTGGCTGCTGCATCGCAGACAAGGTTGGCGATGAGGATGTCCGTTGCTTACAAGCGACGTGTCGCACGTATTCAATGTGCTGGAAATGGACCTCTGCACCGACTTGATGCGCAAGGCAAATCCACGTATCCAAGGCGCGCATATGGTTGCAACAGCCACTGGATTGTGGCTAACGTTGCATATTGTCATCGGATCCGGCGCCGCGTCGCGCGTCGGCGCGAGCGGGGTGTACACCCGGTGTCGCACGTCCGTATGGCGATCGTTGGTCATTTGATACAACAACGAGTCCTCCGGGGAGGTCGGCTTGAAACGCAATACTCAGATCGCTTGCGCGATTTCCGCCGCGCTCACTGCATGCGCTTATGCGCGCGCAGTGCACGCCCAGCAGGTCACAGCCGGCGCGCAGCCCGTCGCGGCTGACTCACAGATGCTGGTTGCCGCTGCGCAGCCGCTCGCGGCCGATGCGCAGCAAACCACGAGCGCTGCGCCACAGGCTGCTGCCAACGCGGCGCCTGCCGAGGGGGGACTCCAGGAAGTCACCGTGACGGCCACGCGCCGCTCGGAGTCGGTGCAGGATGTGCCGCTGACCGTGCAGGCCATCACCGGTGCGCAGCTCTCCCAGCTCAACATCGTCAACGAATACGACCTGTTCAAATACACGCCCAACGTCACCTACAGCGGCAACGGCCCGGGCACGGGCAACATCTTCATGCGTGGCCTGGGCGGAGTCGGCTCGGGCAATCAATCGCAGTCCACCACGGCGTCGTTTCCGAACGTGGCGGTGTACCTCGATGACCAGTCGATGCAGTTCCCGGCGCGCAACGTCGATGTGTATGTCGTCGACATGAATCGCGTCGAGGTGCTCGAAGGCCCGCAGGGCACCCTGTTCGGTGGCGGCGCCCAGGCCGGCGCAATCCGCTACATCACCAACAAGCCCGATCTGAACGAGACCAGCGGCGAGTTCAACGCCGGCTACGGCGTCACGGCGCACGGCGATCCCAACAACAATCTGAACGCCGTGCTGAACGTGCCGATCATCCCCGGCACGTTCGCGCTGCGAGCGGTCATCTTCTCGGATCACCAGGGCGGGTACATCGACAACGTTCC